>JAIXUN010000003.1 GCA_027483535.1 bacterium | reverse complement strand
GACGAACTGATTGCTCCACAACGATCGACATCCAAGGGCAAGGGGACGGCGCTACGCTTCGGAAGGTTCGCTTGCTGACGCCGCTCACCCTTCCGACGAACTGATTGCTCCACAACGATCGACATCCAAGGGCAAGGGGACGGCGCTACGCTTCGGAAGGTTCGCTTGCTGACGCCGCTCACGCTTCCTGCGAACCCAAGGGTTATCTCGCCAACTCGACCTGGCCAAACTATAAAGGGCCATCCGATGGATGACCCTTTATAGTTTGGTGGAGGCAAGGGGACTCGAACCCCTAACCCCCTGCTTGCAAAGCAGGTGCTCTCCCATTGAGCTATGCCCCCGAAGGAAACAAAATTATACCGCAGAAGTTTTTAGTTCTGCCTAGGGGAGGTGGAGATGTTGAGCACTCGACCGAACCAATCCAAGAAAGACGCCCAGTTCGGCCCGTTGGTATGGCCCCCAGAATGTTGACGGAACGCCAACACCGAATCGGTAAGACCCGAATCTTCTTTCGGCATCACCGAGGTCGGCAGGCCAGAAGAACCCAGAAGTTCCCAAGCGGGCGAGGCGAGTGCAGTGGAGATGAACATGCCCCGGCTATCCACCCAATGACCCTCCACGTTCGGCGACCCGGTGCCGACAAAAACCGGCCGAGGAGCGCACAACGCCAGAAACTGATGCTGATCCACGGGAAGATCGGCCGGAGTGAGCGGTCCGGCGTACTTGATGAAGTTCGGGGTCATCCAGTGATACTCTCCCGAACTGGCGAGGTTGGTTTCTCTCTCGCCGAAATCGCGCCGCCAAAGTTTCACCCCGCCCGCTCCGCTCGAACCGACAAAGCCGGCAGCGAATCGAGGTTCGTAGACCATCGTCACCAGAGTGGCTTTTCCGTATCGAGAAAGACCTTCAATGGCCACCTTTTTGCCGTCCACGGCTTTGTCCGATTGCAGATAATCCAACGCGCGAGACGCTCCCCACGCCCATGCTTTCAACGCGCCCCAATCATCTGGCTTGCGCAATTTGCCTTTGTTGACCAAACCGATGATCCCCGACCGAAGCCCGGCGCCAGAATCGGCCTGATAGGCGTTGGGAACGATCACAGCATAGCCCCATCCGCGCTTCAGAATCTGCTGAGTCCATGCGGGGGCTTGGTTCTGCCGATTCGGTCCGGCGGCTCCACCCGGCCTCATTCCAAACCCGAACTCTAGAATCACGGGCACTTTGCCCTTTGCGCCGGCGGGGGTCACAAGGGTCAGCGGAATCTCGACGCTAATCGCCGGGTAGGAGCGGTTATCAACCACGCCTTTTAGCGATTTCCTAATCACGTCAAAGTCGCCGATCTTCTCCTGCTTTTCCTCCACCAACGTCCAAGTGACCTTGGGCAAGCGCTTAGGGGTGCGACCATAAACCTCTCGGTCAAAAGCCTCCAGAAGTTCCCCTCGACGTCGTTGCCAATCTTCTCGAGATTTGATCTCTGACCCGTCGCTAAATTTCATGAGCGGCGGGACGTCCCCCCAGATCCACGCCTTGCTCTCGGTGGTGTTCGCCGCGTTTGGGGCGGTCGGAACCATGCCGTCGGCGTAAGGTCGAAGCGTCTGGATGCCGAGCATCGCCAGGGTTTCGCGGTGATCTTGTTCGGTGGTGACGGTCGGTGTCGGGGTCTGTAGAGCGAGAGAAAAAGCAAGCGCAGTGAGCATCAAAAGCCTCCTTTGGCCTTTCGCTGTATTTTAACGATGTATCTTTGGTGATTCGTGCAGTTTTCGTTCATTATCGCCCTTGAAATGCGGCTAAACCGTCCTATACTCTGCTCATGGTCCAGGTTGCGGCCGCGATAGCGTTATCGCTGAGTGCCACCCCTCTCAACGTCGAGTTTACGGTCAATCCCGCTGTAAAGCGAGACCCGATCCACCCTTACATCTACGGTCAGTTCATCGAGCACCTCGGACGCTGCATTTACGGCGGTATCTGGGCAGAAATGCTCGAAGATCGTAAGTTCTTCCATCCCATCACCAAGAAGTTCGATCCGTACCGATCGATGCTGGATACGCCCTATCCCGATCTCAAAGGCTCCCCCTGGCAGTTGCTCAAGGGCGATGTTGAGATGGTGAAGAAGGACCCGTTTGTTGGCAAGCAAACTCCCAAACTCATGGATGGCGCCGCTATCCGGCAGGCTCGCTTAGGGACCATCGCGGGCAAAGAGTACGTGGGCTATGTTTGGCTGAACGCGGCGGCACCCAATGCCAAGGTCACCGTAAAGTTTGACGGTAGCGAGACGACTCTTACTCCTGCGGTGGGCAGCTATAAGAAGGCGACGTTCAAGTTCAAGGCCACCAAAACCACCGACGACAACGTTCTGGGTCTTGCGGTGCAAGGCGCGGATGTCTTGGTCGGCACCGTCTCCATCATGCCGGGCGACAACGTTCGGGGCATGAGAAAAGACACGCTAGACAAGCTGAAAGACCTGGGCGGCACCATCTATCGCTGGCCGGGCGGCAACTTCGTAAGCGGTTACGACTGGCGTGACGGCATTGGCGATCGCGACCGTCGACCCACTCGCGGAAACCCAGCTTGGGGCGGCTTGGAATACAACGACTTCGGCACGGACGAATTCCTCGACTTCTGCAAAGAGATCAACGCCGACCCGCTGATCACGGTCAACACGGGTCTTGGCGATGCTTACACCGCCGCTCAGTGGGTGGAGTACTGCAACGGATCCACCAAAACCATCGGTGGATCGTGGCGCGCCAAGAACGGTCGCAAGGCACCTTACAACGTCAAAACTTGGTGCGTCGGAAACGAAATGTGGGGCGACTATCAGCTTGGCTACATGAAGCTGGAGCACTACGCCATCAAGCACAACTGGGTTTCCGAGGCGATGTGGAAGGTCGATCCGAGCCTGCAACTAGTGGGCAGCGGCGATTTCGGCAACCCCGACGCCAAGGATTCTCGCGGTCGTCCCGATCTCAACAAGAGCTTCACCAAGGGGCTTTTAGAACGATCCAAGGACTACATGACTCACATCTCGGAGCACTTCTACGGCGGTCGAGCCCCGTGGACCCGTGATCCGCGATTCCCGCTGAAAGAGGCTGTCAAGCAGATGGCGAACCCCATTCGGAACAAAGCCGAAGGTCACCGCAAACTCCAGCCGACCCTTCGCGGATTCAACGGCAAGCTCGTTCCCATCGCTATGGACGAGTGGAACTACTGGCACCGGGAGTACACCTACGGTGAGCTTGGCTGCGAGTACGACCTCGCCGACGCGCTGGGTATCGCCGCAGGACTGCACGAGTTCTACCGAAACACGGATGTCATCACCATTGCGACCTATGCGCAAACGGTGAACGTCATCGGTGCGATCAAGACCACTCGAACCGCCGCCGAACTGGAGAGCACGGGCTTGGTGCTTCAGGTCTATCGACACAAGTTCGAGAAGAACCCGATCGAGGTGGAAGGTGACTTCGGCGATCTCGACATCTCCGCCGCCATCTCAGACGATGGAAAAACGCTCACGATCGGATGGGTGAACCCGAACAATTCACCGGTGGCTCTTAAACCGAATCTGCCGGGATTCGATCTTTCCAAGGCAAAGGCTTACGTGGTGAGTGGAGCTGAAGAGACTTCGAAGAATGCGCCGGGCAAGCCTCGACAAGTTGATATCGCAGAGATCAACGGAACCACCGTTCCTCGACTCTCTTGCGGCGTCATTGTTCTTAAAAAGTAGACACAGATAACCAACCGTCATGTCTGGTAGAGCCTATGCTTTACGGCATGACGGTTTCTTTGTGCCCAATTCTTGTGGCGGCGGCTCTGTGGCAGCCTGCCTTGCCGCAAGAAAGTAAAGGGACGACAATTTCCAACATTCCCTACGTGGAAAGAGCCAAGCCAGACGAAAAACAGTATCTGGACATCTACATCCCCGCGGGCACGAAGGATTTCGCAACGGTGGTTTGGTTCCACGGAGGTGGTCTCACGGGCGGAAGCAGAGACATTCCGAACGCTCTGAAAGGCAAGGGGTTTGCGGTGGTCGCGCCAAGCTATCGGCTGAGCCCCGCTGTGAAGTCGCCCGCTTATATTGAAGACGCGGCGACGGCGATCGCATGGACCTTAAAGAATATTGGTCAGTACGGCGGCGATCGTCGAAAGCTGGTGCTGAGCGGTCACAGCGCGGGTGGTTACCTTTCCATGATGGTGGCAATGGATCCGAAGTGGCTGAAGGCACTCGGCGAAGACGCTTCCGAGATCGCCGGGTTGGCTCCGTTTAGCGGTCAGTGCATCACCCACTTCACCATCCGGAAAGAGCGGGGTCAGGCCGATACTTTGCCCGTTGTCGATGAGTACGCGCCGCTGTATCACGTTCGCAAGGACCTTCCCCCGATTCTGCTAATCACGGGAGATCGAGAACAGGAACTCTTGGGTCGATACGAGGAGAACGCCTATCTCTGGCGGATGCTCAAACTGGTTGGGCATAAAGACGTGGCACTGCGAGAGCTAGACGGATTCAACCATGGCGAAATGCCTGAACCCGCGTTTCCATTGTTGGTCCGGTTTACGCAATCGGTCAAGGCTTCTTCAGTTAAGGGACCTGTATGAGTTACATCCTTGCACTGGACCAAGGCACCACCAGTAGCCGAGCTCTTGTGTTCAGTCCCGAAGGATCCTTAGTAGCAACTGCTCAGAAGGAATTTACGCAGCACTTCCCCGCTGCGGGCTGGGTCGAGCATGATCCACTTGAGATTTGGGGGACTCAAATTGGGGTGGCTCAGGAGGCCATTGCCCTAGCCGGGCTTTCCGCGTCCGATATCTCCGCGGTTGGAATTGCCAACCAGCGAGAAACGGTCGTTATATGGGAACGTTCGTCCGGGCGCCCTGTTCATCGAGCTATCGTTTGGCAAGATCGCCGTACCGCGGCGGAATGTGATCGATTGCGCTCGTTGGGCATCGAACCTGAGATTCAAGATCGAACGGGGCTCCTTCTGGATCCTTACTTTAGCGCGACAAAGATCGCCTGGATCCTAGACGCCGATCCTGAACTTCGACAACGCGCCGAGCGGGGCGAACTCGCTTTTGGCACCGTCGATTCGTGGCTCCTCTTCTGTCTCACGGGCGGGGAAAAGCATCTGACCGACGCGACCAATGCCTCGCGAACTTTGCTCTTCAACATTAGAACCAGAGCCTGGGATCCGTTCCTTCTGGATACGTTTCGAATCCCGGTGGAACTTCTCCCGAACGTTACGCCGAGCGGCAACCGGTTTGGCGAAACCGCAAAGGGACTCTTAGGGGCCCAAATCCCGATCTGTGCACTTATCGGCGACCAGCAAGCGGCGACCTTCGGTCAGAGCTGCATACGTCCCGGCATGGTGAAAAACACCTACGGCACAGGCTGCTTCATGTTGATGAACACGGGAGAAACTTGCCCATCCAGCACCAACCGAATGCTTTCGACGATCGCCTTGCAAGAGGAAGAAAAGACCACTTATGCGCTGGAAGGAAGCGTATTCATGGCAGGTGCTACTATTCAATGGCTTCGAGATGGTCTGGGAATCCTGCAGGACTCGGCTGAAGTCGAACCCCTAGCAAACTCGGTTGAGGATAACGGCGGGGTGTATTTGGTGCCCGCCTTTGTGGGCATGGGGGCGCCGTACTGGGACTCTTACGCAAGAGGGTCTATTCACGGCATGAGTCGCGGCACAACGAAGGCCCACATTGCGCGAGCCGCTTTGGAGTCGATCGCTTTTCAAAGTGCGGAGGTTCTATTTGCCATGGAAGCGGATACGGGGCGAACCATCTCCGAAGTTCGCGTCGATGGCGGAGCCACCTCGAACGACCTGCTCATGCAGTTTCAAGCCGACATTCTCGGCGTTCCGGTGGTTCGGCCCAAGCTCAAGGAGACAACCGCTTTTGGTGCGGCCAAACTCGCCGCCTTTCAAGTGGGCGCATGGAAATCGGAAGCCAGCGTCGACCTTGCCCCGGAACGGCGATTTGAACCTAGGATGACCGAGAACGTCCGGCAGGGGCATCTCGAAAAATGGCGAGAAGCGGTTCAACGAACTTTGGGCTGGGATGCCCCCGGCTCCTGACCTGTGCCGTTCGCGCGTATGCGAGTCCAGTGATATGCTTCTGCCATGGTTGGTTTGAGCAGTCTTGCAATTTGCGCCATCGTGGCCGGGAAAGGTCCTCTCCCGCAGGGGAATATCGTTGCAACAGAAACCGCAACAAAGATTTTCACCGTTGGATTCCAATCGCTTGATCGAGGACGCCTGCAATACGCACTTCCTACCATCGAACGCAATTCGGTTAGGTTTGTAGTTGAACTAAAAAATGGCAAGAAGGTGAGCGGCACCGTCGTCCCCGGCGGAGCTTTGAACAACTGGCGAAATGGAACGGTCATCATGGAAGACGCGATTGATCTTCGAGAGATCAAAACGCTTGGGTTCTCTTCATCGCCCGGGCAAACTCCAGCCATTTTCTCTGCGAACGGTTTTCAGGTCAACGCCTTTTTGAAGGGTGGTACCCAGAGGATCATCCACCGAAGCGCGCGATTTCATCCGGTTTCCCTTCGCGGAAGCGCGGACTACAAAACGCTTCCCGATGTTTGGGGAGATGAGGCCGTCATCCCCACCTCCAACGTTCGCCTCACATTCAACGTCAGCGACGGAATGAACCGGGGCAGCGTTTGTTACGTGCAGATTGAGACAAAGTCGGGCCAGACCTACGATATTCGCCTGGACAACCAGGTCGATAACTCATTCTTGGCGAACAACTCCACGTCGACGAAAACGGTTGAAGTTCCGTTTCTCTTGGATCCCCAGACGTTTCACGTTGCAAGAGTTCGCCTTTGGGGTGGCACAACGGGGATCTCCACAGACGACCTCAGCATCGATAGTTTCTTGCTGGAGTCGGCGGGATTGGATCGGGGATACGATCGGATCCTTAAAGAGGGCAACATTCGGCTGGGTCTGAAAGGGCAATCTTGGTGGCAATCGCCCGTTTCCGGAAAGAGAAGTCTGCCAGAGGGTGATTCGATGAACGCTCTGACTTACGAAATCCTTACCGGGGCCGATGATCTTCGGGTGGACGGTGAGAGTGAACGGGTTCGCAGCCGACTGACTCTGAATATCGGCCTGGGTAACACACCCTTTGCGAAAGCCGATCTCCCCACCACGGCTCAGATAAGAAATACGACCAACTTTGGTGCCAACGGTCTTTGTCGAGGTCCCGTCGAACTCCCTCGTTCCATGACGGGCGCTCAGGTTTTTGGCGCGGTGCTCGTTCCCGATCTCGGTCAGGCGGGGACGGGTTTTCTGAACACCCTGGGAGCAGACGACTGGGATTATCTGGGCTTCAGACTTCTCTACACCGACTCCAAGAATGTCCAGAGAGTCCTGTACTCAGAAATCTCGCCACGAAGAGTCTCCCGGTCGGGTCCTTCGACCATCCGGTACGTCATTGGCGAGCAGTCCGACTTTGTGCGCCAAACTCCAACTCGGTCGGAACTACCGGGAGTTCGAGTCACGGATTCAAAGTAGGTTTAGCAGTCTTTCTTTAATCTCGCGCAAGCACCGGGAGCGTGGCTTCTTTTCGAAGGAACAACGCTCTCGGGTGGACTTGTCCGTAGGTCCAATGGACCGTTAAACATCTCGCGTGATTGCCAAAAAAGGACACCACCCGTCTTATACTAGCCATGATGCATACCAGTCCGGTTTTTTACTTAGCACTAGCCACAGTTGTTCTTGGAGCAGGGGCACAAACTAAGCCCAAACCACCAACGAAGCCCAAGCCAACCGCCCCTCAAAAGCAACCCGCTAAGCCGGCTGGGCAAGCCTCGCCGACCCTAGGCACAGTTCAGTTACCCGGCGATAACGGCAAATTGGGGACCACGTATCAACTTGGCGACAAAGGGGATGAACTGCATTTAACTCTCGATTCGGTCGCAGTCGCACCGTACTTTTCTGCAGGAGACGACCTGATTCTCGCGAAAAAGGGGGAGCGCATTCTCTTGATCAATTACACAGTCCAGAATCCGCAGAAGTCAAAGGACATGCGCCTAGACTGGAACTCCTTTAAATTCACGGCAATTTCTCCGAACGACGGAAACTTTACGGGTAGCAACTATATCTACCAAACGGACACCGGGACTCGATACAGTTCCGACCTTAAGCCGGCTCAGAAAGTAAAAGTCACAGCCGTGCTCACGATCTACCCGGACGGTCCCCTGAAGAAGCTGATGGTCCAACGAGGGTCGGGTGCCGTCCTCCGCTACGACCTTGATGGCAAGCTCACTAAAACCACGAGCAGTTTCGCACCCAATGGGCTCGATTTCGTGGATGAGATCAAGACTCCAATTAACCAGAAGTTCGATGTTGGTGGAACTGAAGTCGAAGTGCAAGAAATTGCCGTTCATCCGGGGGCCCTTGGGCGATACTCGGCAAGCACGACTAATGCATTCTTCACCGTTCAACTAAAGCTTACGAACCTTCATAAGAAGAAGCAAAAGTATGACTGGAACACCTTTACGCCGAGTCTGACGGACGAGAACGGTGAAGCGTTAAACTACTTCAAAGATTTCGTCTCCGTTACCTCTCAGTCATCTCTTGCGACCGAGGTCGACCCTGGCGAGTCGGTGCGAGGCTGGTTGGTCTTCACAGGGCCGAAAGCAATAGTTCCAACCAAACTGAAGTTGCAGCACAACTGGACTTCCCGAACCGCCACGCTGTCGCTGAGCGATCTCGTCAAGAAGTAGCCACGACTAAAACCGTCAGCGAATTCTTGACGATTCGCTGACGGTTTTGGATTAACATTCTGAAGTTATGTTTATTCGCGAAGCAATCGCCCTGGCTCTCCTTATCGGAGTCCCCGCCGGAGTGCAAACAAAGAAACCGCCGAAGGCTCCGCCGAAAAAGCCCGCACCCCAGAAAGCTCCGCAGAAGCCTGCACCGAACAAACCCACCCTTGGGACCGTGCAACTGCCCGGTGACAACGGAAAAGTCGGAACGACCTACCAACTCGGAGAGAAGGGCGGCGAACTCCACTTCACTCTCAACTCGGCCAGGATCGCTTCCTACTTCAAGAATCCACAGGACAACATTTTTGCTAAGGAGGGTGAGCGCTTGCTCATTCTCACCTTTACGGCCCAAAACCCCCAAAAGGGCACGGATATGAGCTTGAGTTGGAGCTCTTTTGAGTTCACGGCCATCTCGCCGAACGATCAGAACTTCACCTCCAGCGACTATATCTATCAAGCGGATACGCTGACTCATTACAACGCTAATCTAAAGCCCGCTCAGAAGGTGCAAGTAGTTAAAGTAGTGCCGATCTACAACACTGGGCCTGTGAAGAAACTGATGGTTCGCCGAGGGTCTGGCGCCGTTCTGCGCTACGACCTCAGCGATGCTCTTGGTAAAGTCGAGTCGATCTTTACCAACGACGGGATCGATCTCGCAAACGAAGGACCAGGAAAGATTGGGACAAAGTTTGAAGTCGGAGGACGAGAAATCGAAGTCCAAGAGGTCGCGACTCGCACGAGCAAAGTCGGCGATTACGAGCCATCAGAAGACAATCAAGTGATTACGGTCCAGATGAAAGTCACAAACCTGTTCGCAAAACCAATAAGCGTGAGCTGGAGTTCTTTCCAGCCGAGTCTGACCACCGAAGATGGTGAGCAGCTTGACTGGCGATCGGACTTTATCTCGATGGGCTCCGGAAAGACGATCAGTCAGGAAGTTGCACCGGGAGAATCGATTCGCGGCCTGCTGGTTTTTGCCGCACCGAAGGGCGTTTTACCAAACCGATTGAAGCTGAAAGAGAACTTCACGGGTCGGGTAATTGTTATCCCAATCGATTCGGTCGTCACGAAGTAAGTTCGGTGAATGGGCTCTCTCAGCAAGAGAGAGAGCCCATTATTGCGGCTAAGGCACCTGCTTTTCGATCTTCGCCAGCTTGTCTAGCTGGATTTGAAGCTGGCCGCTGAGCATCTTATAGACCTCTCGCGACTGCGCGGTCGGCTTGGCATCTCCGCTTGAGACGTTGCTGAGCACGCCCGAGAGTTTGTCATTCAGCCGAATCGGATAGTTCAGAGGGTCCTGTCCGCTCCGATTCTTGGTTTGGTAGATCGCCTCCTCAATCGAGGTGAGTTCCGCAATAAGGGGCGAGTTCGCGTCCTTCGCTTTCACTTTCTCCCGCAGATCGCGACACTTCTGCACCGCTTCGTTGGCCTGGGTGATGCGTGCAACGATCTCCATTTGGAACTCGAACTGCTCGACCAGATCTCGATCGTTCGCCATGATGGTTGGATCGCGGCGCCAGTTGAAATCGTGACGAGATGTCGTTCCGTCGATGGTGACCTCGGCAGTGTATTTACCGGGAGGGGCCGTGATCGGGAACGAGGAGCCCGACCAGAGAATCATTCCTGGTAGCGTTTTGAAGCTCGGGTACTGCAGCCAAGCAGAGACGCGTTGGAATCCTGGCTCTGTCGGTCCGTTTTGCTTGGTCACCACTCGCCCCTTTGAGTCGAGCACTTGGATCAAAACATTCTTAGCACTTGCCGGTAAGTAGTACGAGAGGACAAGACCCGAAGAAGGATTCGCGCCGACAGTTGCTACCGGTGCGGCTCCACCGGCACCTCGGCGACGACCGCCTCCACCGCCCCATCGAACACGGTAAGCATCTTTGGGGGCAAATACTCGCGCCTTCTTGCTGCCATCTTTTGCGAGTTGCTGCAGAGGCGTCACGTCGTCGAGGACCCAAAACGCTCGACCATGCGTGGCGGCGATCAAGTCGTCTTCCTTCCATGCCAGATCGTGTACAGGTGTGACGGGCAGGTTCATTTTAAGGGGCTGCCAATTGGTCCCACCGTTGAAACTCACCATGACGCCGCGTTCGGTTCCGGCATAAAGCAAACCCTTCTGCTTCTTGTCTTCTCGAATCACCCGCAGGAAGTCGTCCGATTCGAAGCCATTGGTGATCTTCGTCCAAGTCGTGCCGAAGTCGGTGGTCTTGTAAGCAAAGGGGCGATAGTCGTTATTCTCATGATTGTCCACCGCCAGGTACGCCGTTCCTGGTTCGAACGGCGAGGCCTCGATCATGCTCGCCAATCCCCATTGCGGCATATCGGAAGGGGTGATCTCCTTCCAGTTCTTGCCACCGTCCCGGGTGATGTGAATTCGACCGTCATCTGACCCCGCCCAAAGAATGTTGCGATCCCTTGGCGACTCGGCTAGTGTGAAAACCGTTCCATAGTATTCAACACTAGTATTGTCTTTCGTGAGGGGTCCACCCGACGGTCCCATCTTGGACTTATCGTTCCGAGTAAGATCGGGGCTGATCTTCTCCCAGCTTTGGCCCAGGTTGGTGCTTCGTAGCACGTACTGCGAACACGTATAGAGAACGTTCGGGTTGTGGCTAGAGAACAGGATCGGGTAGGTCCACTGGAACCGTTGGACAAGATCGGCGGCACCGTGACCCATAGGGTTGTCCGGCCAAGGGTCGACGTTTCGAGACTCGTTATTCCCATGGTTGAACATGGTGAGGTACCCACCATAACTGCCTCCAAACACGATGTTGGGGTTGTCTGGCTTCACGGCGATGTATCCGCTCTCTCCACCTGCAGTAGAGGTCCAGTCCTTATCGGTGATCAAACCACCTGCGACACGGCTAGGAATGCGAACCGTGCTGTTGTCCTGCTGCGCACCGAGGATTCGATACGGGAATGAGTTGTCCGTGGTGACGTGATAGAACTGGGACGTCGGGAAGGTCTGCTCCGTCCAGGTTTGACCACCGTCTAGCGATACGTTCGCTCCGCCGTCGTTGGCTTGCACCATTCGCTTGGGATTATCCGGTGCGATCCAAAGGTCGTGGTTATCCGAGTGCGGAGTTCGCATGCCGGAGAACGTCTTGCCGCCATCCGTAGACTTACCCATGCCCACGTTGAGCACGTAAACCGTGTCCTTCTCGGCGGGGTCGGCGTAGACGTGGGTGTAGTACCAGGCGCGCTGTCGCCAGTTGCGGTCGGAGTTCACGAGCGACCAAGTTTTGCCCGCGTCATCGCTTCGGTAAAGACCACCGTCCTCGGCTTCGACAAGCGCCCAGTACCGCTTGGGATCGACGGGGGAGATGGTGAGCCCGATCTTGCCGAGCGTTCCTTGCGGAAGCCCCGAGTTTCGGCTGATATCGGTCCAATTCGCGCCACCGTCGGTGGTCTTGTAAATCTTCGATCCCGGTCCACCAGAGTTCATGGTGTACGCGGTTCGCCACGCCTCCCAGGTCGCGACCAAAAGCGTGTTCGGGTCCTTGGGATCCATAGTGATGTGGACGGCTCCAGCCAGAGGGGACTCGAAGAGAATATGGCCCCAGGTCTTTCCGCCGTCGGTGGTCTTGTAAACGCCTCGCTCAGAGTTCTTGCCGTAAACATGACCAAATGCCGCCACATAAACGGTTTTGGGATCGGTGGGGTGAACGACGATTCGGGAGATCGTTTGGCATTCTTTCAGGCCCGCATGCTCCCAGGTCTTGCCACCGTCGAGCGACTTGTAAACGCCGTCTCCGTGAGAGATATTGCCGCGAATGTCTCGTTCGCCCGTGCCCGCATAGATCACGTCGGGATTGCTCGGTGCCACGGCGAGGGCTCCGATAGACGAGGTCTTGAAGACGTTGGTGCTAACGGGCTGCCAGGACACCCCACTATCGACAGTCTTCCAAACTCCGCCACCTGTTGCACCGAAGAAATACTCCTTGGGTCTCTGAACGCTTCCGGCAACGGCAATGGAACGACCTCCCCGAGCGGGACCGATGTTTCGCCAAGACATCCCGGCGTAGATCTCCGGATCCACAAGGCTCTGGGCGATCGCCAATGGAGTGGCAAACGCCAAAGCGAGCGCCAAAGGCGCGATAAGGACCGAAGACCGGATACCTGTCATGATTAGACGGTTTTTACCACCGATCCTGCTATAAGTGTCCCAACAAACTGCGGTTAGCTCGGTTATTCGAGAGATTGAAGGAACTTGGACAGATGGTCGCAGAGTTCGCGCGGACTCATCAAGCCGGAATCTAGGGTCAAGTCGTAATCGCAGGAGTCAAGGATTGCTGCGCGCCATCGTTCCAACGGATCATCGGTGCATCCTGGCCCGTTCGCCGCCACCAAGTGCCCGGTTAGCTCGTAACGGCGTCTGATTTCGTCCACTGCGCAATCGACATGGACGCGAGTGAGCGTTTGTTCAATGAGCACGCGCGTAGCGATCTCCCACGGGTTCATTGGGTTCACATATCGCCGATGGATACTGGAATCCACCACGACCGAGGCTGAACCAGCTAGGTCGCGAATCTTGCGGAAGAAGGCCTCGAACGAGCGCGGCAATTCCGCTTCTAAGTCGGGTCGTTCGCCACCAGGTCGAAGACCAATGCCGGGTCGAGGAAGGTCTGAGTAGTCATCCAACCACTCATCGATTCCAAAGTGCACCCAGGCTTCCGAGCCGTTCGGCACTCCTGATTCGACGAATAATCGCGCCAAAGTCGATTTTCCCGACCTTGGCACGCCGTTTAAGAAAACAACTCGGTTCGAGCGCGAGGCGATCCTAATCTCCCAGTTCTTCGCCTTGGGTTTGCCACCAAGCCCAGAGATCGTTGACCGTCTCGGAAAGAGGTCGGAATGATAGACCCGCTGCAACCGCCTTGGCGTTGGATGTGTTCATCATTGCATCGGCGGCCCCGTCCAGCGGAGGAAGCAACGGATACGCCTTGCCCTCCACTCGCTCGGTGACCTTCACCACTTCGGACTTGGAACCAAGCGTCGTTCGACACTCTTCCAGAATCTCCAAGAACTCCTGAGAGTTAGCGCAGGCGTTGAACGGTCCGGTCAGCTTCTGCTCGACCATTTTGAGCATGAAATCAGCGAGGTCTCGACCGTCGATCCGTTGAATGGGACCCGCGTGACCGCTCTCTCGTACCGGGACTTCCACGGTCTTGTTTCGAGCAAGGCGATCGACCCAGTGGGTGAACCGCTTGGTGTGATCGTAAGGACCCACCACGTAGGTAGGTCGAACAAAGCCGACGTTCGGGAAGAACTTCTCCGCTTCCAGTTCGCAGAGATACTTGAGTCCACCGTATGTCTCCCAGTTGATCTCTTCCGTAGTCGGATCCTTGAGGGTTGCCTTAGCGGAGTCTTCGTCGATCGTGGTCCCTTCCCCGGCGTAAACGGAGATGGTGGAGACCTGGAGAAGGTAGTCGACCCGCGTGGCGAGGGCCTCGCCTGCAATCTTGACCGCTCTCGGAACGTAGGCGCTGACGTCGACCAAAGCGTCCCAAGAATCGTTTGTGAGTGCGTCGAGAGATTCCAAACGGTCAGTAAGGACGTGGTTCACCTGCGGGAAAAGGTCGGCCCCTGTTTTGCCCCGATGAACAAGGGTCAGATCATGTCCGGCGGCAAGCGCCGCTTCCACGAAGTGTCGACCCACAAACTGGGTGCCGCCTAAAACTAGAATCCTCATCTCCCCACAATCCTCATAGCGAGATTATAGATGCGCAGGGAATGGCGAGTTAGTTCCCCTATTTGGAACGATCTGGGCGGAACCCAAACTTCGATGGCTTATAGTCGCCTACCAAATCCACGTTGGTTTTTGTTGAGATTGGAAGTTTAAGACCCCAGAAGACGGAATTGACCACGACTCGGCGGAAGCCTTCGTTTAGAAAATCGGTGGCGGCGCCCATCGTCGTCGTTACGATTCGATTCGACTTCCCTGCTTCGTTTGTCCGCTCAAGCAACCAGAGAATCGGCATCATAGGCTGATTGAGCTCCTGTTGCACGCCCTGATTGGTGATCTTCTTGCCCTTGGCTGGGGGATCGCCAGGCTTCATGCCGTCAACCACTTCCCCACGCATCAGAATTTTGGCGTCCTCGGGTGGGGCAGCTTCGTACACGTCGGTTGTTCCGAAGACATCGTTCACACCGGATAAGATCGGGTGCTCGGCTACGGCCATGCCTCGTGTGCCCTGGGAACCATGGTTGCCCCAGTGGCTGATCCAAGTTTCTCCAAGAACTTGCTCGCCAAATCCTCCTTTCCACTCTCGCGAGGTCCAACCGTATCGGCGATAGGGATCGGTGGAGTCGTTGGGATAATTGAAAGCATGCGTGCTCGTGCGAATCGCGACGATGGGCACACCGGCGAGGTAGCGATCGACGAATCGCTTCATATCTGCCGCGGGCCATTGCCGGAAGCGGAGCATCATCACCACCAAGTCGGCCGTTTCGAGCGCCTCGAGACCGATCTGCTTCTTCTGAGAGTTCGGCTCGATCTGACCCTTTTCGTTCACCGGAAACGAAACGGTGACCTTGAACCCGTGCCGCTCAGCGAGGATTCGAGCTAGTTGCGGGAGCATCTCCTCAGAGCGATATTCTTCGTCCCCTGCAAGCAGCACAACGTGCTTGCCTTTACCGGGGCCGTCCTGCCCTTCTAGAATAAGCGGGGCTGCCTGCTCACCAAGACCTGCAGACAGAATGATCGTGGTGAGCAGGGCAGGATTCATTTAGTCCTCGCAGACCACGCGGAAGCCACAGAAAGCGCCGTCAGCAAGCCACCAGCGGCTCTTGGGGCTTTGGGGGTCGCTCTCTTGCCAAGACGGGTCGAAGCGCTTCCGCAGCGACCAGTTCACGTCCTTAAGCGGGTCCTCGAAGCAGGGTCCGCAAAGAACGGGCTTGCCTTCGATGTCGGTTGCCCACTCACCCACGTTGCCGAGGATATCGTAGAGACCGTAGGCGTTCGGCTGCTTCTTCTTGATGGGCTGAGCAGTACCGTCCGCGTTGTCTTCAAACCAGCTCACCGCGTCCACTTCGTCTTTGCTCATCTTGAAGGCTCCCGTTGCACCGCCTCGTGCAGCCAATTCCCACTCGGCTTCGGTTGGGAGTCGATACTTCTTACCCGTGACCGAGGACATCCATCGGCAGAACATGTCCACCGTCGTGAAGCTCACGTTGATGGTTGCCCAGCCACGGTGACCCCATCCGAGGTCGGGCAGGATGTAGCTCTTGCTCGGGCGAGCAATGGCGTCCGGCGCGAAATTGGTTTGGTCGTAAGGCTTAGAAGGATCGCCGCTGTTGAGGAAGAGGTCGAACATCTCCCAGGGCGTCTCCGATTCGGCGATGTAGAACGGCTTGACGGTTACGCTCTTTCCACCGATCGTGATCTTCCCGCCGGGAATCTCGATCATCTTCATCTTCACTACGCTGTTAGGAAATTGCACTTCGTACGATTTCAGCGCTTGCGAACCTGCGAGCGTAGCATTCGCGCCCGTTGGTCGTACAGTCTTGAGAGGGGCTTTGAGCGCACTCTTCTGCGCGCCGCCCTGACGAGAGGAATCCATGTTGCGCGAAGAATCCATGGCAAAGGCAAGCGATGCACCCACCGTAAGAAGGAGCGCGGTACCGAACATTCGGTTCGGAGTAAGGGCTCGAGTGGCTTTATCCATCTTTGGTTCTTTCATCGTTGTCTGCTCTCACGCTGTGGCGGTTCCCGATCAATCGCAACCTGCGGCGCCGTTATCAAACGCGCAGGGATCAAGTGCGGAAAACGCTCAACTGCGTTTTACCTTCACCGAGTACCACATGGGGATTGACGCGCGAATTGTGGTCTACGCTACGCGCAAAGAGGATGCAGATAAGGCGGTCGAGGCGGCTTATAAGAAAATAGCTGCACTTGAGCAAATCATGAGCGACTATCGGGCCGAGAGCGAGCTCATGCGCCTCTGCCGACAATCGGGATCGGGACCGGTGAAAGTGTCTCCCGAACTCTACGAAGTTCTTAACTTTGCCAAGGTGCTTTCCATCCGCACCAATGGAGCCTTTGATGTGACGGTTGGACCACTCGTTCAAATCTGGCGAAAAGCGCGCAAAGACAAGGTGCTCCCGAGTTTGGACGAGATCAAAAAGGCTCGGGCCGCGGTGGGCTACCAGAACATGGTTCTCAACGCCAAGGATCGCACCGTGGAACTCAAAGTGCCGGGGATGAGACTCGACCTGGGAGGAATCGCCAAGGGTCATGCCGCCGATGCCGCGCTAAGAACCATTCAGTCCTATGGGCTTTCCAGTGCGCTCATTGAAATGGGTGGCGACCTCCGACTGGGTGAAGCTCCCCCGGAATCCGATGGCTGGAAGATCACGGTTCCGAACGCGGCTGGGCCGGGAGTCTCGGCAGAGATGGTCCTAAAGAATTGCTCCTTGGCATCTTCCGGAGACACCGAACAGTTTGTCGAGATCAACGGGACTCGGTACTCGCACGTGGTCGATCCTAAGACCGGATACGGGCTCAGCAGTCGAGTTCAGGCTTCGGTGATCGGTCGAAACGGTTTCATCACCGATCCCATCTCCACCGCGCTTACGGTGCTTGATGAAGCAGGAAGGGAGCGCCTTCTCCGCTTTTATCCGGGGATAAAAGCGTTTGTGAAGGTCGCTCCCTAACTTAGTGGGGCCGGACTTAGAACTCGCGTTCGGTCTTGATGCCCGGCATCGGGATCGGATACTTGCCGCTTGCATCGGGCATGAGCGGTGAATCCGAGGTCATGGTGAGTTTGTCCACACCCGGAGCGAACTCGTGGGTGCTGTTGAGCATCTGATCGAAGGTCACGATCTGACCCGTGTGAGCCGCCATGCGACCCATGCTCGACGTAACGCTTGCCTCCACGCCGCGCTTCACCTCGTTGTGCGGGGTGTTGTTTCGGATGGCGAGCATGAGAACTTCCCACTCGTTCTGGTACGGGTTGGACCGATCCTTGGTGATCCACTTTGGTGATCCCTCAAGGGATTGGTTGCCATAGATGGCGGCAGGTCCGCCACAGTCGCCGCTTCGAGCCGCGATCGCCGCGCCCTTGGTTCCGTGGACGTAGCTGGAGAACTGACCGTGGGCTCCGTTGACGCATCGACCCTCGAAGAAGAACTTCGTGCCGTCTGCAAACGTGTACTCCACCGAGTAGTTGTCGAAGTTTTGGTCGATGAGCGGTTGGCCTTCTCGGTTGGTGCGATAGTGTCGACCGCCCGATGCTTGCGCCTTCACGGGCCAGCCGTTCTTCATCCAAGAAAGGTGGTCGACGTGGTGAATGTAGAAGTCGTTGAAGCAACCACCGCTTGCCCAAAGGAAGCTGTGGAATCGGCGAATCTGATACTCCAGGTGACTCATGTTGTCGGGCTTAGGAGTGGATTCGAACGATGCCGCCGGACCGTGCATGCGGTATCCGCGAAGAAGAAGAATCTCGCCGAGTTCGCCATCTTGCACGCGCTTGTGAAGCTCTTGGAGACCGACGGTGTGTCGAGACATGAGTCCGACACCGACCTTGAGTCCCTTCTGCTCGGAAAGAGCACCGAGTTCGAGCATCTTTCGGCTGGTAGGGCCGTCTGTCGTGACCGGCTTCTCCATGAAGACGTTCAGCTTCTTCTCGATGGCGTACTGGAAGTGCACCCATCGGAAAGCGGGCGGGGTCGTGAGAATGACCACGTCGCCAGGTCGAAGGCAGTCCATGGCTTGCTTGTAGGAGTCGAAACCTAAGAACTTGCGATCTTGCGGCACGTCCATCTTGTCTTTGTATCGACCGACAAGGCTGTTGTAGCAACCGTTCAGACGATCTTCAAAAACGTCTGCCATGGCGACCAACTTGACGGGTCCGCTCTTGGTCAGAAGTGCGTTCTCAACGGCTCCACCACCTCGTCCACCGCAGCCGACAACGGCGACGCGAATCTCATCGGATCCTTGGATGTGAACCGAACCGAACCCAAGGTTCGGCAATGCGGATGCGGCGGCAACCGTCGTTGTTGCCTGAAGAATTTGTCTTCGTGAAGTATTGCCCGACATGATGTTTCCTACTGTGCCTCGCTGCCAATCAAAAGCAGGCCTGCTTGATTTGACGATACCGTTATAAATCGGTTCGGTCCGCGATATCACCGAAAACCCGCTAGATTCCGGAATTATTGAATGGGTTTTGCAGGAAAACATCCCAGCGATGGCCGGAACCCCGGTAGGGAAAGGAACCTACCGGGGATGCTGAAGATCAGCGCTTCTTTCGTCGTACCAACGCGAGCAGGCCCATTCCGACCGCTGCGATAGATGCAGGCTCCGGAACGGCTTGCAACCGAGCCGATCCGTTAGCGGAAGCGGTGCTGAAATTGATCAACTCGACGTCTTCTCCGATCGGAGCCAAGAGGCTTTGAAGACCCGAGCCGGTTTGAATCTCAACTCCGGTGAGGTACTGCGAGAACGAGAGCTTGCCGAAGAAGTTATCTGTGGCAAAGCTATCTCGCACCGAAGACTTCGAGAAAGCGGTGTCCGTGAACACTTGCTCCCAAGTAAGTCCCAAGACCGAGGATGCGACGGCCTTGTTCACACCGATCGTCATTCCCGTCTCGCCGTAAGTTCCAACAATTGCGTAACTGAACAGGCTGGGGTCTACGTTCGTGGAGAACTCCACGGTGGTAACGCTGCCCACGGGCGCAGTGCTCAGAACCGAGACCGGGAAGGATGTGATGTCACCTTCGACGTCGACGCCGAATGAGATATTGACATTGTCTACAGCGGTGACCGTAGGAGCAATGTTAATGGAGAACGAGGTTTGTGCGCTTGCGACAGCACCCAAAGCGATTAGAGCGGAGGCAGTAATAGATTTCATGGCTTTCACCTGATATCAATCTACTGAGCGCCCGTTGAGCGACTTAGCAAGCGTCTTGCTCGTGATGAGGACGATCTTGCTATTCGGTCGCTATCGGTTCGACTGGGATCGAAACTGGGACGGAGAGAGACCCGTCACGGCCTTGAAATGCCTTGCCAGATGCCCATGATCGCAAAATCCAACTTCCATCGCAATCTCCGAAAGAGAATCGTTGGTGAGCAGGAGTAGTTCCTTCGCCCGCTCCACCCGGCGCAAGAGAATGAATCGATACAGCGGCAAGCCTGTGGTTGCTTTGAAGAGCCGATGAAAATGGAATCGGCTGTACCCAGAGACCTCGGCAACAGATGCCAGAGATAAGTCTTCTGCCAGATGGGTCTCGATAAACTCTTCCACCACCCGAAGCTGTCGAAGCGAGAGTGTGTTCTCACCGCTGGGAGCGATGGGCGAGTAAGCATAGGTGGTTGCAAAATGCCTGGCGAACGCTCCCAACAGCCCTTCTCGATAAGCCGCTCCAAACGGAGCGGGCGAACTCAAATCCTCGGCGAACATCGTGAGAATTTGCGAAGTGCGGGAATCGTTGAGACCGAAGCCATCCCGAGGCTGCACACCTCCCTTGACGGTTTCATCCTGCGAGAGGAGATCGAGAACCCTCGCGGGATTGACCAGCAACCCCAGATCCTCGGTGAGCGATCCATCTGTGAACGCTTGGTACTCCGAGTGGGCGGCCACCACGCTGATGGAGCCCGCCGGAATGGGCACTCTCCGAACTTTGGATCCTTTTTTGAGTTCGTAAGTGGTGTAAGGAGTTCGAGAGACCAGCACCGCGTGCATGTTCGAAACCATGTCGAAGGCGGATAATCGGTGCCCCATGTGGATGAACTGGAAGGTTCCATCCAGCATCCACGGACTCTCTTGGAGAACATGGACCGACTCGGGGACAACTTGACTCCAGTCCTTTTGGGGGCGGTAGGCGAGTTCCACTTGAGATTCCTTCTCTTCAGACGCGCGTGCTTGAGACGCGCTAAGAGTCTAGTTTTCGTTACGCCCAATGGTGAGCCTTCAGTGGCACCGTTCTGTACCAGGAGTTGAATTTCGGTGGTGTGACGGGAAACTTCTTTATCAAAGAACGGGAGTCGGTGGGGTCCGCCTGGAAGCAGCCAAGGCCGTATCCGCCAGTCGTTCTCCGGCAGCGGCGAAAAGGTGGAAGATCATAGACGCCCCCGCTTTTTGAAGAATCTCGTCCTCCTCTTTGTGATAGGTTGTCACGGCGACAACCCCTTCGAAGCCCCTTGCCCGAATGGCCTTGACGGCAATGAGCTTGGCTTCAAAATCCGGCAAAGTGAGGACGATGCCCTGGAGTCGCGTTAGGTCTAGGTGCGACCACAAGCCCGGGTCTTCGGCATCCGCATAAACTACTCTTCGACCCTTCTTGACATGAGCCGAGGCCTTTTCAGGGTCGGAATCGAACCCGACCACCTTGGCACCTTGAGCTTCAAGCGCCTTGTAAACTCCGCCTCCGGTTCGACCCATGCCAACGACCAGCCACCCGGCGGCGCCGAGTTTGGTCGGCTCGCGGTCTGGGTGGGGCTTGGTGCGTTCGAACCGAATGAGGAAATCTTCAAGACGGTCGAAAATGTCGTGAACTCGATGATTGATGGGAGCGCCAATCACGAGGCTGATGATGACGACCGTGCCCAAGATCGGCGCCCAACTTGCAGAAATGAGTCCGCCCGAAATGCCTGCGGCAAGAGTGATGAGCGCGAACTCGCTGTAGGTGGACAGGCTCGCCGTCACAACGAAAGCGGTTCTTGCCCGCAGTCCGAACAGAATGAGCAACGTGAAGAACAGGAGCGCTTTCAGCGGGACCGCGGCGAGGATCGCGGCGACCGTCCACCATTGTCCCGCCGTGGGCAGACCGGTGAGGCCCATCTTCAGGAAGAAGGTCACCAGGAACAGCTCTTTAACGCTCCAGACAATCTTCGAGAGTTCGCCCGCCTTCTCATGAGAACCCACCAGAGTTCCGGCGAGCAACGCTCCTACCTCGGGCGAGATCCCTACCGACTTTGCCAACTGACCACCGCCCAAGGCGATCCCGATTCCGAACACGAGCAACAGCTCTTTGTGACCACTACGGTCCAAAATCCAACCGAGAAGCGGCTTGAGTAAGAAAACCAAGGGAAGCAGAAGGGCCCAAAGGGTCGGTTGTTTCGCTCCGACACTGGAGAGCATTCCGATGGCGACGATATCTTGAAGAATCAGAACGCCCACCGCAATTCGACCGTGCAAAGCGTTGAGTTCGCTCCGGTCTTCCAGCATCTTGACCGCAAGCACCGTACTGGAGAACGTAAGCGAAAACCCGATGAACATCGCAGCCGGGACCACGATTCCGGTTGCGGCAAGAGCGGCGGCCAGAACGGCTCCAAATCCTAACAGGTGCGCGCCCCCAACCCCCAAAATCTCCCATTTAAGCAAGGAGCGAACTTTGAGTTTGAGACCAACGGCGAAGAGCAGGAGCAAAACGCCGATTGAAGACAGGTCTTCAACCGTGGATCCGGCCTCCTGTCCCAAGGCGGCGAGCAGGATTCCCGCAAAGAGGTAACCCACCATGGGTGGCAAGCCGAACCCGGTTCCCACCCATCCAAGGAGAAACGCCGAGCCGATCCACAGCCAGTCCATGCCCAAAAGTATGCCGGTTTTGAACTCATGGGGGATGCAATGGATTATCGTTAAGCGATGACAAAGGCGTTAGACCGGTTGATCGACGTAGACCCAGCCACCATCGAGAGGTACCAAAACGAAG
The DNA here is from genome assembly GCA_027483535.1 of bacterium. Taxonomy (GTDB): domain Bacteria; phylum Armatimonadota; class Fimbriimonadia; order Fimbriimonadales; family Fimbriimonadaceae; genus Fimbriimonas. The sequence goes on along the minus strand of JAIXUN010000003.1, from coordinate 748,926 downwards.
GTTGGACTCTGGTGACGGGCTTGGCGACCTCAGATGAGATTGCCAACTACCGGATGAAGATTGCTCAATCGACGGATCGTTTAGCGAAGAACTACAAACCCTTGGAAGAGCGCGACACCTACGGCAAGGCGTTCATCCAGAACATGAACCTATGGGTCGATGATCCCGAGGTGGCGGAGTACTCGCTGGCAAAGAGGTTCGGCAAAGTGGCCGCCGACCTAATGGGCGTCTCCTCGGTGCGCATCTATCACGATCAGGCGCTTTACAAGGAGCCGGGCGGCGGTCCGACCCCTTGGCACCAGGATCAACAGTATTGGCCACTCGACGGCGTGAAATGCGTGACGATGTGGATGCCCCTGGTAGACATCACGCCGGATATGGGCACGCTGAAGTTTGCGGTTGGATCGCAGACCATTGGATATCAGGGTCCGCTGAACATCTCCGACGATAGCGAGGCTCAGTTGGAATCGCTGATCCACTCGAATGGGTTCGAGGTCGTTCAAGTGGGCAGCATGCAGGCAGGCGATGCTACTTTCCACGATGGCTGGTGCATCCACGGCGCACCCGGAAATGGGTCGACCACGACCACTCGCGAGGTGATGACGGTGATCTTTTATGACGCCGACGCGGTGATTTCTCAGCCGGACAGCCCTCAGCGCGAGAACGATTTGGCGACCTGGTTCCCCGGCTTGAAAGGTGGAGACGCGGCGGCGAGTCGCATCAATCCGGTCGTTTATCCGTAGGCGGATTTAGTGGGTCCTGGTGGGTTTGACCCGGCCAATCTCACCAGGGATCATCGGTTTTCTTGGTCGGGGCGGGCATCAGGCCGAGGCTTTGGGTATCATTCAAAGCGTTTTCGCCCTTGTAGCTCAGCGGCAGAGCACTTCTTTGGTAAAGAAGAGGTCACGGGTTCGATTCTCGTCAAGGGCTCCATCGGGATGTGGCTCAGCTTGGTAGAGCGCTGCGTTCGGGACGCAGAGGTCGGAGGTTCGAATCCTCTCATCCCGACCACTTCCCGCTCCAAGCCGCCTTTCTTAGTCCGCGGCTAACTCCTGTGAGCGATCTCACATCTAGGCATTGATCCCTGTCATCGACGACTTAACACTTGCAGTCGATGATGATTGCATGAGATCAACGCTCATCAAAACGATTCTCGTCACCGCTATCGCCGCCGCCGTGCCGATCGCCTCGGCTCAGACGGTGCGATTCTTCGACACCAACAACCGGCCGATCGGGAGCTTTCGAAAGGGACAACCCGTGATCGTCCAGTTCTCGAACGCGTACTCGCCTCAGTTCTGCGGTGTTTGGTCCACCGCGTCCAACGGTCGCAACAACACCGTGTTGTGGACAGGATGGGTGCGACCCGGGCAGACGATTCGAGTGCGAGCGACGGCGGTGAGAGACGACATCACCCTTACGGGAGGCATTTATCGCTCACCGTTCAACCTCATGCCGCTCAACTCCATCTGGCAGAACGGTTAAGGTGCGCTATGGAGAGTCCGCCGGGTTACGCAAGGTTGGGGACGAACCCATCCGGACCCACTCTTTGAAGGAGGTCGGCATATGCCCCACCCTTGGCGAGAAGCTCGGGGTGGGTGCCCTGCTCCACCACCTGACCATCGGCGAGCACGACGATCTGGTTGGCGTTTTCGACCGTCGAGAGTCGGTGGGCGATCACAAGCGTCGTTCGACCCGACGCCAGCCGATCGATCGCTTCCTGCACCAACTTCTCCGACTTCGTATCCAGCGAACTCGTGGCTTCATCGAGAATCAGAATCTTGGGGTCCTTCAGAATCGCTCGGGCGATAGCCACGCGCTGGCGTTGACCACCCGAAAGGGTGATTCCCCGCTCGCCGACCATCGTCTCGTAGCCGTCCGGGAGCTTAAGAACGAACTCTTCCACATTGGCGGCCCGGGCGGCTTCTTCAATCTCGCGGTCGGTAGCGTCTAGCCTCCCGTAGCGAATGTTCTCTTTAATCGTCGCGGCGAAAAGCTGAGTTTCCTGCGGGACCACACCGATTCCGGCGCGAAGATCGGGACGGGAGACGGAGTCAATCGGGGTGCCGTCGATGAGGATCGCGCCCGACTGCGGGTCATAGAATCGGTAAAGCAGCGCGGAAACCGTGGTTTTGCCCGATCCGCTCGCCCCCACCAGCGCGGTGGTTTTGCCGCCTTCTAGGGCTAGGGTCAGTCCCTTCAGAATCGGTTGATCTTCCACGTAAGCAAAGTGAATGTCTTCAAACCGAACCGCGCACGGACCCTCGAAGAGATGAGTTCCATCGGCGGGAACGGTGGGTTCAGGTTCAACCGCCTCGTCCAAAATCTCAAACAGTCTTTCAGCCGCACCCGTGGCTCGTTGCAATCGAGAAGTGAGCGAGGCAAGTTCGCCCATGGGACCAGAGATGATGGTCACCACCAAGAAGAAGCCGACAATCGCGCCGATAGTGAGGTTGCCTTCGATCACGCCTCGACCGCCGTACCAGAGCACTCCAAGAAGCAAAATGATGAACCCGAAGAAGCCCATGGTGCCCATGCCTGCCTCCCATCGAGAGCTTTTCACATTGAGGCGGTAGACCTCGTCTAGCTTGCCACCGGTCCGATCGTCCTCATACTTCTCCCGCGCGAACGCCTTCACAAGACGAATCTGCCCAAGCGCTTCGGTCATTTGACCAATAGCTTCACTCAGACGGTCCAACGCTTCCCGGTTAAGAACCCGGAGTTGGCGTCCAAGGATGACGAACATCGCCATCACCGCCGAGAGAAGCGCGACCACGAAAAGGCAAAGCTTCCAGTCGATGACGACCGCCATGACGATCCCGCCGATGAGCTTCAGGATGTTCGAGGCAAAGTTGACCACGTCTGAAGTGACCGTGGTTTGCACCTGGGAAACATCGTTGGAGAGGAAGCTGGTGAGATCGCCCGATCGGTGCTTGTCGAAGTACGAGACCGGGAGTCGCTGCAAGTGGGCGAACAGGTTCTTTCGAAGGTCGTTGACGATGCGGTTGCCCGTCTTGGAAAGGATCACGAACTGCAGGAACCCAAAGGTCGCGGAGATGAGAAAAAGTCCGATGATCAGCGCGGCGGCACGGTCTATTTGAGCGACCGATTGAGTTTTGCCAACTTCATCAACCGCCTGCTTGGCAACGTAGGGCAGCGCCAGTTGAACGACCGTCGCGAGGACTCCCAGCACGCCAGCGAGGGCCAAAGACCGCTTATGTGGAATCGCCAGTTGGAGCAGGCGTTTGATGATTCCCCAGTCGAGCTTGCGATAAGGGTTAGCCGAAGGCGATTGCACGTTTCTAGGTTACGCCATTCCTGCGAGTCCGTTTCATGAACAGATTCAATGGGTGCAGTGAGGAGACGGTAACCTCGGTTCATGCCACAGGTCCCCTTCGATCGGTACATCCGATACGCGGAACTCACCGAGATTCTGCAGGCCTTTGTAGCGGAGTATCCCGACCTCGTTCGCCTTGAGTCGATCGGGAAAAGCTACGAGGGTCGAAACATTTGGCTGGTAACGGTCACCGAATTTGCCAAGGGCGATCCCCTGGAGAAGCCCGGCTTCTGGTGCGATGGGAACATTCACGCCAGCGAAGTGAGCGCCACCACCGCCGTCCTCAAGATTCTTTACAAGCTTGTCACCGAGCGTCCTGCCCTTCTGAAGGATCGCGTGTTCTACCTGGTTCCGCGACTCGGTCCCGACGGTGCGGAGTGGGCGCTAGAAGAGGTACCTCGCATCATTCGAAGCTCGACTCGGCCGTATCCGTACGACGAGGAGGATATTGAAGGACTCGACAAACAAGACGTCGACGGCGATGGTCGCATTCTCTCCATGCGAGTCAAGGACCCCAACGGTCCTTGGAAGATCAGCGAGGAGGAACCCCGACTCATGAAGCTTCGAGAGCCCGGCGAGACGGGTGGCGACTACTATCGCGTCATTCCGGAGGGACTCTTCCAAGCGTTTGATGGCATGACGATGCGAACCCGCAAGCAGAAGCAGGGGCTCGACATGAACCGCAACTTCCCCGGAGGGTGGAGACAAGAGAACGAGCAGTACGGCGCGGGTCCTTATCCCACCAGCGAGCCTGAAATTCGGGCGGCGGTTCAGGCCATCTTTGATCGACCGAACATCTGCTCCGCCATCACTTTCCACACCTACAGTGGTGTTCTGCTTCGACCACCGAGCCGATTCCCGGATGCGGATATTCCCACCGAAGATCTGTGGGCTTATCAGAAGCTGGGGGCAAAGGGCAAAGAGATGACGGGTTACCCCGACATTGCGGTCTATCACGATTTCCGCTATCACCCCAAAGAGGTCATATCCGGCACATTCGACGATTGGATGTTCGACCATCGCGGCGTCTTTGCTTGGACGGTGGAGATTTGGGCTCCGCCCAAGCAAGCCGGCATCACCGATTACAAGTTCATCGACTGGTTCCGCGATCACCCGTTCGAGCACGACGTTCAAATGCTCAAATGGGCAGACGAGCAACTCGACGGTGAGGGCTACATCGATTGGTATGAGTTCGAGCATCCGCAACTCGGGAACCTGGAGATTGGTGGATGGAACGCCCTGTACGCCTTCCGAAACCCTCCTCCCAAGCTCTTGGACAAAGAGATCACTCCGCTCGCCGAATGGGCGATCTGGCATGCGGGCACGGGTCCTTGCCTTAAGGAGCGGGCGTTCGAATCAGCGGAAGTTGGCGGGAATACTCGTCTGCGCTTTGCGGTTCAAAACACAGGTTGGCTTCCAACTTCGGTGACCAAACAAGCGGCTACCAAGAAGCTCTGTCGAGGAGTGATCGGTGAGATTTACAAGCTCGACGAGAATGGGGACCGTGTCTCTTGGCCCAAGCCCGGAGAGTCTGAGCCGTCGTGGCTGGTCTCCGGCGAATTGAGGAAAGACTACGGTCAGCTCACGGGCTACAGTCACACCATGGTTGGCGGATGGGGCTGGTCGATGGATGAAACGACCGATGTCGCGGTGCTTGAGTGGATTGTCGAACCCGGCACCTACGAAATCATCGCGAAACATGAGCGCGCGGGCACGGTTCGAAAGATCGTCACCGTCGGTTAATCGGGAGCTTTGAAGACCAAAAAAGGAGGGCATATAGCCCTCCCTTTTTTATGATTACCCGCTTAGAAGCGGATGGCCTGGGCGACGGTGAGCGTCGTTCGGTTCGATTTGTTTCCAGAATCGGACACAAATGAGTTCGCCGACGAGAAGTCTCGGCGCAGTTCAACGCGGAACTGAGACGACGGCGTGACCGCGTAGTTCCAAGTTGCCGTGAGCGAAGACAGCGAGCCCGAGTTTCCGACACCGAAGAATCGGAGACCTTCATGATCTTTGAAGGTGTCGTATCGGATGGCGAGGTTCTGCCGATCGTTCAGTTCAGCAATCGCGTGAACTTCAAAGCCGTACCAGTTGCCACTCGTCGTTCCTGCGGAGTTACCCGTTGCGCTGGCGTACGTGCCGTCGAAGATCATCTTGAACTTCTTGCCAAAGGTTCGAATGTAGTCGAAGTCGACCACCTGAACGTTCCATTCGCCCAACGCGGTAAAGCCGGCTCCGTTGACTACACCCGCACCCTCATTTCCACCGAGGTAGTTGAGGATGAACGTATCGTTCGCGTCGCAGGTGTAAACCAATCCGAAACCGAGAGACTTTGCTCCGTTCGTGTCCTCAACCTCGTTCCATCCGTTCACAACCGCGCCCGTGAAGGCGAGTTTGTCGCTGATCTTCTTCGAGGCTCGGATTCCGGTGTGCCAGAACGGCTGACCGAAGTTGAACAAGTGAGACAGTGAGTAGTTGGGGTTATCCGGCGTTGCCAGAACCTCAAAACCGACCCAAGTGGTGAACTTACCAAAGTCGATGGTGAGCCCTTTGTGGTCGTCGTAGGTGCCGTAGGCCTGTTGCAGCAGCTTGTATGCGGTCTCGTTTGGCTGTCGAGCGGCTACGAGCAGGTCAGCATTTCGACCGGCAACAAGGTTTAAAGTCAGTCCGAACGGTTCGGATTCGGTCGGCGGTCGAACGATGTTGACCTGTGCCGATGCGAGGCTGAACGACTCGTTCCGAACGTCGAACGCTCGACCCACGAGATCGGCTCCTACACCTGGCTTGCCAAAATCATACTGGTAGTAAAAATCCAAATGTCCGCTGATGTTCCATTTCGGAGCTTCGGCGTCTGCTGCTTTCTTCGCCTTCTTCGGAGAAGTCCGCGATGCAATCCGCGGAGACGGGGCAATGCTACGAGCTTCGGCGATCGAGTTTGCGTTTGTTGGCGAGCCTAGGTGCATCGTCGCAAGTGCGGATGCAACCACAGTTTCCAGCCCTATCATGTCTTCAAATCGATCCCCCTCGGGGATCGACGTAAATCTAAGTTAAAATTAGTGAATTGTGTGAATAATTCTTAAAATTCGTTGATTTTTTTGCGATTGCAGGTTCGATGCACCCTCGCATCTCTCTTCTAGGGCATTCCCGGCGACCGTTGAAGCAGGTTTGGTACGCTCCGCTATGGCTGGGCAGAAAACGACTCCGCCCGCGTCGCCCCCTTTCTTGGACCCGCAATGCCAAATTTACAAACCTCGCCAAGTCCAAAAGCGCGGAGTAAATGGACCTTACGGCAGGCGGTTGAACCAGGCATTCAGGCCATTCGGGGCAACTGGGTTCCCATTGCGGTCATCCAGTTGGTGGCGCTCATTTTGGTTGTCGCCTACTACCAAACCCCGGCACTGCAAGAGTCTTTGAAGGTGGTTGAAACCGTCAAGGCTCGTGGCGGCCTCGCCTTTGCCTTTTTCGGCGGCATGGTGGCAGGTGCGGTGGTTCCCGAGCTTGCGAAGTTGTTCACCGGACGGCTGAGATCGGTCAGCAAACGTTGGCTGCAGGAGTCGGCATTCAACGGCTTGGTTTACGGAATCGTTGGCGTGCAGGTGGATCTCTTCTATCAGGTCCTCACCGCGACGCTCGGAGGTCAGGCAACGCCATCGGTGGTGATCACCAAGACCCTGATCGATCAGTTGGTTTTCTCGCCGCTCCTCTCCATCCCAACGGCAACGATTATGTTTCGCTGGCGGTACCACAACTTCCAGCGAGAAACATTCGCTCGCGAGTTACGAGATCGGTTCTATCTCATGCAGATCGTTCCGGGCGTGCTCATGTGCTGGGCTTTTTGGGTTCCCGTTCTTTGCTGCTTATACACCTTGCCCACGCTGCTGCAGTTTCCGTTTTCGCTGCTTGCCGAAGCTGCCTGGAGCATTCTTTTTGTGTTCATGACGCAACAAAGTTCGACGCCTGTTGCGGGTTCAGAACGCCCAGATTAAAGCGCGATATATCGCTAAATCCGCACATATTGCTCGGTGGATTGGGGCACCAAACCGGACTTGAAATAGTTCAATATGAAGGATATGTTAGGACTTTCCCCAAATTATGTGGCTCTGTTCATTGACTACGAGAATGTTTTTCACTATCTGAGCAATCGCCTCGTCGACGAAAATCGAACCCAAGAAGTGACCCTGGAGCTGATCCGGACCGTCCGAGATCATATTGAAAAGGACAGCAACCGACGGGTCATCATTCAGCACGCCTACGCAGACTTTGAGCAGCTTGAGGTGAGCCCAATGGGCGACCTGTATCTCATCGGTGTGGAAACCCACAACGTCGTCGGTACCGATCACAAGAATGCCGCAGACATGCGCTTGTGCATCGACGTGATGGAGACTCTTTACACGCGTAAGGAGATCGGCACATTCCTGTTTATGGCGGGCGATCGGGACTACATCCCGGTCATTCAACACCTTAAGAAGCACGCCAAAGAGGTTTTCGCGGTCGCGTTTAAGGACAACATTTCAGGCGACCTTCTGATGAACGTTGGCAAAGGGTACGTCGATGCATTCACGCTCCTTGGAAAGGTCAGCCAGTCCGAACTCGAAGTGGGCGAAGAGCGACGTCGGGAAGAGCGCCATCAACGGAATCAGCAAGCCGAGGCGGTGGCGGTTGAAAAGCAGCGCGTGGTCGCCGAGGAATATCGACCGCCGGAAGTTGCCTTTGCCAAGCCTCAGCGATTGTTCAACCAGGATGCGGTGGAGGCGTTGGAGATCCTGCTCACCAACTACGGCGAGAAACCAGAAGTCTTCATCTCGCCTTATCTCAACAAGCTCCGACAAGCCATGCAACACCTTGCCGAGTACGAGCGAAAAGCGGTGATCTCGACCATGGTCGAGTACGGCGCGGTTAAGATCGAAAAGCGTCGCGGAGACCCATTCGACTACTCGGTGCTGATCGTGAACTGGAATCACCCGGATGTTCGCGAGATGAACCCGCTCGGCAAGTAAAGCAAAACGCCCTCGTCATCGACGAGGGCGTTTTTTCGTTTGATTCCAGCTACCGGTTACTCAATCGACCACTCGGAAGCGACCTGTGGGGCCGCTCGAAGCGTGGTGATAACCGTGCAATACTTTTCGTCGCTCAGTTGAACGGCGCGTTGCACCGCCGCGGGATCCAAATTCTCGCCGCTGACGATGTGCTTCAGCGTGATCGATTGAAAGGGTCGCGGGTACGTCCCTTCCGGTCCGCGTACACCTTGGACCTCGATTCGATAAGCGGTGACGCTCTGCTGCTTCTTGCGAAGAATAGAGATCACGTCCATTGCGCTACAGGCCGCAATAGAGCTTAAAAGGGCTTCCACGGGGGTTGGCCCCTTGTTCTCGCCGCCTACATCGGTATAGGCGTCCATCGTGAACTTGTTTCCACTTGGCGGAGTGGATTCAAAAGCCATTCCGCCTGTCCAGTCAACTCTAACCATTGTTGTTCGTTAAGTCCCTTTGGAGACGATTAGCCGAGAAGGGTGTTCTCGTCCGGGAACTCTCCATCCTTCAAGAGGGCGGGTTGTTCCGGTTTGGATTCAAGCTTTATTTGGGTGTGGGTATCGCCCGCTTCCAGAATCGAGAGCATCGCGTCGAGAACGTGGAACGCAAGGTCGCCCGAAGCGCGGTGGGTTCGACCCTCTTGGATCGCTTTGGCGATATCCAGAACGGCCAATCCGCGAGAGTTTTGCTTGAACGGCTTGGTGGATTCGACAATTTCTGCCTCTCCCCAGCCCTTTCGGAGTTTGATCTCACCGTTGAACATGTTGGGGTCGGGAACCACGAGGGTGCCTTCCGATCCGTACACCACGATGTTCGGCTGACCCGGGAACGGGAAGGAGTCGAAAGTGGTGAAGAGTTGTCCGACAACGCCGTTCGCAAACTGCATGGTCGCGGCAATCGAGGTTGGCGTCTCGACGGTGATCTTCTGTCCCTTCAGCGGCTCGCTGCCGATGGTGCGCTCGGGGAACGTGATCCGGGTAGCGCCCGTCACGTAGTCGATCGGACCGAACATGTTCACAAAGGCGGTGAGGTAGTAGGGACCCATGTCCAGCAGCGGACCTGCTCCCGGCTTGTAGAAGAACTCCGGAGACGGGTGCCAGCCCTCGGGACCGTTGGAGGTCATGTAACCATGAACCGCTACGGGCGTTCCGATGGCTCCAGACTCGATCAGTTCTCGAACTTTCTGGTGACCTGCACCCAAGAACGTATCCGGTGCACAGCCGACTCGCAGACCCTTCTCTTTCGCAATCGCGAGCAGTTCTCGGGCTTCTGCTTTGTTCGGGGTGAGGGGCTTCTCGTTGTGGACGTGCTTACCGGCTTTAACAACCTGAAGAGCGACCTCGCCGTGGACCTTAGGGATGGTGAGGTTGACCACGAGATCCACATCAGGATGCTCGATGAGCGCGTCCGGGGTGAGGACCAATCCTACTCCGTACTTGTCGGCTTGCGCCTGAGCGGTTTCAAGTCGGAGGTCGGCCACTGCGACCACCTGAGTGGACGGGAACTTCTGGAGGTTTTCGAGATAAATTCCGCTGATGTTTCCGGTGCCGATGATGCCGATGCGTAACGGGTCCATGCTAAGGGCGAGTTTACACGCGAAACTCCCTCAACCCAGCCGGTAACGATACATCGTTTCACCGAAACTTGATGCGATTTTGCCTCGAACGGAAGGGGTCCGAGGCTTTAGCAACTTAACAGAGGTGCATTTCTGGCGCCGCGCTCATCATTCGCAGGGCGTGGTACATCGCTCCTGCCCAGGCACCCGCGTTTGCGGTGCAGTTCGGTCCTCCTGCGGCAGTGAAATGAGCTTCCAACTTGGCGTAAGTCTCCGCCTTGAGATGGAGGTCGAACACTTCGCAGAATCGCTTTGTTACCGCTTTAGCATCGGGCAAGGCGGTGACCTTCATCTGTCGAAGCACGTTGTCTGCCCCGACCCAAGGTCCTTTGTCGTTCCAAATCATGAGGCCGTGGAACTGCATTCGCTGGGTCATGGCGGCCGGAGTTGCCCAGGGCGCTCCCCACTTCCAACCGGAGACGTCTGGCGGATAGAGGAGGTTGAGACCCATCTGCTCCATTCGCCAAGTGACGTACCACATCTGATCGAGAACATTGACGCGTGGGATCATCTTCTCCGGCTTGGCGTCTTTGCCTCGGAAAGCGAGCATGGAGTCGCCGATTCCCATTTGACGAGTGATGGCGATCACGTAGTCGGCAGGACTCTTCACCTGCTTGAGGTAGCACTTATCGCCCCAGAATTCGGGAGCTTTCACAATGGCGTACATCACCTGCTTAATGTCACCGTTCGAGCTTTGGAACACCTTAGCGATTCGCTCGACAACGGCGGGTTCTGGGTTTGGATACGCAAAGAACTCCCACAGTTTGGTGGAGATGAATTGGGCGGTTTCGGGACGCTTCGCAAGGAACTCGAGCACTTCCTCGCCACGAAAGTCTTTCGTGACGCCCAAGATCGTTTTGGGCGAATCATCTCGCATGGAGTCCATGTAGCAGAAAGCGGCGGAGGGCCTTCCCTGCTCCATGAGCTTCTTCATCCGAATCGTATTCGTCTCTCCAAGCTCGTAGAAAGCGTCGATCATGCCCCAACCCGTGAGGGCCCGGGAGACTTCTTTGATGTCTTGCTCGGTGTAGCTCCCGATGCCCATCGTGAAGAGCTCCATCACCTCGCGAGCGAAGTTCTCGTTAGGGTAACCCTTCAGCATGCGCTCCGTGTCTAGGTAGCGCATCATCGCCGGGGTGGTCGAGGCGAACTTGAGCAGGTCGACAAACTTGCCGTTCGCGTTCTTGCGAAGCCCCTGCACGTACTCCAGCATCATCAGGCCGTTTTCGACCTTGCTATCGCTCACTGCAAAGTGCGAGTGCCAGAACAAGGCAAGCTTTTCTTGAAGAGGGCGCTTGGTGCAAACCATCGCCATGCCCCACCAAGGTCGGAATCGCCAAGAACCGGGTTCGGCATCTTGATCGGCCTTTTCGTTCCAAATGAATTCGTAGGGGTGGACCGGGAAGTTGCTCGGTGCGGTTTCGTAGTCGATGAGCAGCTTGATCGTCGCGTCGAGACCCGCAATTTCGCCCTGATCAAGTTCGGCAACGGTCGGACCGAACCCGAGCCGGCGGTATAGGTGGGCTATTTTCTCTCTCAGCGTTAGCGGCATTGCTACTCCCCAGTCATCCGACCCTTAACAAGAAGGGGCGTTTCATTCATTTTAGGTTTATTCGCTGAGATTCAACGTGATATCTCTCACAGTTCCCATAAAATCGGAACCCTAGCCGGAGTTAGTCGCCTTCGCGAGGAGGTAGGCGGTTGCCCCTTCCTTGTCGCCGGGCGCCAGAACCCCTTCCAAGACAGCCTCTTCCAGTTCCTCTTTCCAGACGCCAACCTTTGGGCCACCGTCAATTTTCAAAAGGTCCATGATCTCCCTGCCGGTGAGCGGGCTGGTGAGTTCGTTCACAGTCACCGTCTGTTGGACCTCAACGAGTTTGTCTCGAACCGCTTGCAGGTTCAACCGGGGCGCTTCCGGGTGGTGCGAACGTGAATCCGCATCGACCAACTCGAGAAACTCTTCCAACTGGTCGCCCATGTCGCGGATCAGCCGCCTAGCCGCTGTGGACGAGAACGGAACCGCGCTTCCAAGACGCATGTGATGTCGGACCAAGTGAGCGACCTGGTCGATCAGATCTTTCGAGAATCTCAGCCGATTGAGCACCTCTCTCGCCACTTCGGCTCCTCGGGTCTCGTGACCGAAGAATCGGGGTCTTCCCGATGGCTCGATGGTCTTGGTTTCTGGCTTTGCCACGTCGTGAAAAAGCGCCGCCAGTCGCAACGCCAGAGAGGGTCGAGTGACTTTCTCCACCACCGCGAGGGTGTGATCCCACACATCCAAATGGTGGAAAGGACCGTGATCGCAGCCAATCGTCGGGAGGAATTCGGGGAAAATCTGAGCGAGCAGCCCGGTTGACTCGTAGTCGCGTAGAGCCCGCGCCGGATTGGGTCCCAGCATGGTTTTAGCGAACTCTTCTTGAATCCGCTCGGCCGAGACAATCTCTAACCGATGAGCGTTCGCCTGGATCGCCTCGAAGAGTCCCGGAGCGGGTTTGAAGCCCAGTTTGTGGATAAACCGGATCGCGCGAAGCATTCGCAACGGATCTTCAGAGAAGGTATCACTCGGATCAAGCGGGGTTCTTAGAACCTTCGATTCTAAGTCTTCAAGACCCGACTGCAGGGGATCGACAATCTCCCCCGTCTCGATATTGCGCAAGAGAGCATTGACGGTGAAATCGCGCCTCTTGGCATCTTCCAACAGGCTCGCGGGTTCAACTTCGGGCTTTCGACTCTCGCCCCGATAACTCTCCTTACGAGCAGTGACAAACTCGACTTTCTGCCCGTCCACTCGCACCTGGGCTGTTCCGAAATTCGCATAGACGGCAGCGGGACCATCGGTGATCCCCGCTTCGACCAGAAACTCCACCAGAGCACCCGAATCGCCCTCGACAACCAGATCGATGTCATCGCCGACCGGGGCGCCATCGAGTCCCTCGGGGTACAGAAGTGCGTCTCGAACCGATCCGCCCACGGCATAGACCTTCCCCGAAAACGGCGTACTCCGCACCGCTTCTGCGATGCGATTCACTGCCGACGGAAAAGGGGCGATCCGCATATCCCTAGCGTACCGCCCCTCCATTCCTCGCGCCTTTTTCGGCTTCCCTACTTCTGCGGAACGTCCTTTGCGGGCGGATTCGGTCGGTTACCAATCTCGTGAATGGTGAGATAGACCAACTTGGCGGTGTTGGTCAGCTTCGTAAAGTTGATCTTCTCCACCGTGTCGGTGACTTGGTGGTAATCGGGATGGAAACCGTCGAAGAAGAAGGCGATCGGGATGCCGTTCTTAGCAAAGTTGTAGTGGTCGCTCCGGGTGTAAACGTCTTCTGCGTCGTACAAGAATCGGAACCCGACGTACTTGTTCTGCTCCTGAATGATCTGGTCGAGCTCAGTCGAAATCCGCTTGCTGCCCACGAGCCGCATGGTGTCGACGTTCTCTTCGTCCTTGTCCACCTGACCCGGTCTTTGCTGACCGGACGAGTTTCGACCCACCATGTCCATTTGGAGCTCGGCGACCCACTGCTTCAACGGAATCGGCGGGTTTTGCGCCAAGAATGCAGACCCTAGAAGACCCATTTCCTCTCCGTAGAAGGCCATGAGTAACACGCTGCGCTTCGGCTTAACCGGGTTGGAGGTCAGTCCTTTTGCCAAGCCGAGCAGAGCCGCATTTCCCGACCCGTCGTCATCCGCGCCGTAGTAAATCTGATTGCCGGATCGACCCAGGTGATCCAGGTGCGCTCCAACGCCGATGATCTCGTTCTTGAGGACAGGATCGGACCCTTCCAACAGGGCGACCACGTTCGCCACTTTCACCTTTTCGATCTCCAGTTCAGACCGGATGAAGACCTCGGTTTCGAGTTCTTGAGGCACCCCAACCGCTGCCGCGTTCACCTTGGAGCGATCGCCTTCGCTGAGCAAAGAAAGTGCCTTTTCTCGCTTCAATTGGAATCGACCGACGTTGTTCCCAGCTTGGGGCTCGGTGCGGCTACCACGCCAGGTGATTGGCTCAAGCGTTTCTGAGATGGTGATGACGCCCGCAGCACCCGCTCGGTTCAAAGTGAACCGGATGCGCCGATTGTTTTCACCACCCTCAAGAATCACGATCTTGCCCGCAAACTTTGCCGCCGCGGCTTGATCCAACTGCGTATCGTCGGCCAGTTTCAAATAAACGGCAGGTCCAAGAGCCATGCCCTGCCCGGCACCTTGCACGCCGATCTCATCGCCCAAGACGAGGCCCTTGTTGGTTTTGATGGCGAGTCTCGCCGGGTTGGCTCGGGACCGCCAAAAGTCGTTGTATTGGAAATATGTTCCGTTGTCGCCGATGGGCTTGAGGCCCATTTTGCGGAAGTGATCCGCCATGTACTCCATGGCAACTTCGTAACCGGGTTCGCCCGTACCTCGACCTTCCATGCCTGGGCCCGCGAGGTCGCCCAGCCACTTCTTCGCGTCGGGAATGTTGATCGCGTCGAAACCCTTTTTGAGGCTGCTGCGAACCGTTGCCGACGTCTTCCAGAACCCTGCGGCTGGGGTGGCTTCCTTGGATCCGTTATCTGCGTACGCACCGGAGACAATGATTCCGGCTAAAGCCAGCGCGAGAAGTCGTGAAAAACGAGGCGAGAATGGCATCGAGAAAGGTTACGACGATTCCCCCTCCGAACAAATCCATTTTTTCACTTTTGTGAACGAAGTCGTGGGTTTCGTTGGGGTCCTTCTTAGTTCTCGAAGAGTCCAGCGGCGAATTCTGCGGGCTTAAAGTCTTTCAGGTCGCCAACTTTCTCGCCGACTCCGATGAGCTTCACAGGCACTTTGAGCCGCTCGTAAACGCCAATGAGCGCGCCGCCCTTGGCAGTGCCATCCAGCTTGGTAAGGATGAGGCCCGTGACCCCAGCAACCTTGGTGAACTCTTCGGCTTGTCGAATGGCGTTTTGACCCGTGTTGGCGTCTAGCACCAGAAGCACCTCGTCTGGCTTGCGACCCAGCGCCTTTTGAGTCACACGGGCGACCTTCTCAAGCTCGGCCATGAGGTTGGCTTTGGAATGCTGTCTGCCCGCCGTGTCGCAAAGAACGAACTCGGCTCCGCGAGCTTTTGCCGCGTTTATGGCATCGAACAAAACCGTCGCCGAATCGGATCCTGGCTGGGCTTTCACGATGTCGCAGCCGATGCGGGTTGCCCACGTTTCCAGTTGCTCGATCGCGGCGGCGCGGAAGGTATCGCCCGCCGCCATGAGCACCTTCGCCTGATACTTGTTGACCAACAGGTGAGCCAGCTTGGCGATCGAAGTGGTTTTTCCGACCCCGTTTACGCCGACGAAGAGATAGACGGTCGGGTTGACGTCGCTCACGATGAGACCGGAATCGCCCTGAACGCGGAAACGATCTGCGATTGCTTTCTCAAGCCGCGCTTTCATCGCGCCAGGCTCGGTGATCTTCTCGTCTCGAACGGCTTGGCGGAGTTCAGCGAGAATCTGCGTGGCGACCTCGATGTGCGTATCCGCTTGCAAGAGCGCCTCTTCGAGTTCCTCGTAAAAGTCCTCGTCGATGACTCCTCGACCGAGCATACGGTCGACATTCTCCATCAGCTTCTTGAACATCGCTATCGTTCAGGTTACCGCCCACCGGGATTCGGTGGGCGCAGGCTTGCTTAGAACAGACCCGTGATCTTGCCGTCGGAGTCGATATCGATACTCAGAGCGGCGGGGGTTTTTCCAAGACCGGGCATCCGCAGAATATCTCCGGCGATCGCCACAACAAAACCCGCTCCGGCCGAGACGCGGAAGTCTCTCACCGTGAGGTCGAAGCCGGTCGGCGCGCCAAGTTTCTTGGGATCGTCGCTGAGGCTGGATTGAGTTTTCGCCACGCAGACCGGAAGGTTGCCAAACCCGTTGGCGGTGAGGTCTTTCAGCGCTTTTTCGGCATCCACCGTCAACCGAACCTCGTTGCCGCCGTACACGTTTCGGACCAGCTTTTGGAGCTTCTGAAGGATCGGCTCCTCTCCTGTATAGACAGGCGTGAACTGACCCGCGGCGGGTGCAGAGGTGATCCAATCCGCCAGTTCCAAACAACCCTTGCCGCCTTCGCCCCACGGGTTGGAGTTCACGAACGAACCGCCCCAAGACTCGACGGCAGCGCGAATGGTCGCGATCTCCTCCGGAGTGTCATCCGTGAACCGATTGAGCAAAACAACGACCGGGAACCCGTACTGAGACATGTGGGCATAGTGGCGTTGTAAGTTGCCAAGCCCGTTCGAAAGCTCCCCTTCTCCGTGGTACTTGAGCGCCCGAACCGTGGTGACCAGAACCGCTGCATCCGGCGATTTCCCGAGTTGCGGGACAACGATGTGCAAGAACTTCTCGGCTCCCAGATCGCTCGCGAATCCGGCTTCGGTGACGGTATAGTCCGCCATTCCGAGCGCCACTTTTGAGGCGACCACCGACGAGCAGCCGTGAGCGATGTTGCCGAAGGGTCCTCCGTGAACCAACGCCGCGCCGCCTTCGATGGTCTGCACCAAATTCGGTCTCAGGGCGTCTCGTAAGAGCGTGCAAGCCGCTCCGGTCGCCCCGATTTGGTCCACCGTGACCGGCACGTTCTTTTTCCCAAGCCCCACCACCATTCGACCAATGCGCGCCTTAAGGTCGGCCATGGACTGAGCAAGGCAGAGGGTCGCCATGACCTCGCTGGCGGGAGTGATCACAAACTCTTCTTCGCGAGGGACGCCGTTCCCCGAGCCACCAAGACCCACAATAACCTCTCGCAAGGCACGATCGTTCATGTCGATCGTTCGCGGCCAAACCTTCTTGCGACTATCGATGCCAGCCGCATTGCCATGGAAGAGGTGAGCGTCCAGCATCGCGGAGATGAGGTTGTGCGCGGAGGAGATCGCCGGGAAGTCTCCGGTGAAGAACAGGTTGATGTCCTCCATCGGCAGCACCTGACTGTAGCCGCCTCCGCACGCGCCACCTTTCACCCCAAAAATCGGGCCTAGAGCAGGTTCTCGGGTGGCTGAAATCGCCGAGACGCCTCGTTGGGTGAGCGCTTGGGAGAGTCCGATGGTGGTGGTGGTCTTCCCTTCGCCGTGGGGGGTTGGCGTGGTTGCGGTCACCAGGATCAGCTTGCCTTGCGGCTGGGCTTGAAGCCTTTGAATGCCTTCCCAGGTGAGTTTGCCCTTGTATCGGCCGAGCGGCTCGAAATCGTCATCGCTGAGTTGCGCGGCGGAAGCGATCTGGCTGATCGGGCGCAAGGTGGCGTTCTGGGCGATCTCAAGGTTGGTCATGACTCTGCTTTCTACGTTACTTGTTCCTCCCGGACAAAGCTGCGCGACAAGTCTTCAAGACTGGGGTCTGTCAACAAAAGAGGGGACGCCGATCGGCGTCCCCTCTCGCTCCGTTTATTCGCTTGGTGGGTTCGGACCCGGCACTTCTGTCTTGATCACGATCGGTTGCTTCGGCGCGGGGAACTCCTTGATCTTTTCTGCAAGGTCGATCCCGAACGTGGTTTTGATCTGCTCGTTGATCGCCAGCAGCTTCCCGACATCCACGCCAGACGAGTTCGCCGAGGAGCCGTTGCCGTTGTCGATGATGGTCACCTTGTCGATCTTGGTATCCGCGATGGCATCGGTGAGTTGGCGAATGATCGGCTCGATCTTTTGAAGGATCAAGATTTCGCGAGCGTTGTCGCCCGCTCGTTGCCAGCTTTCCGCAAGTGCACGGAAGGCGTCGGCTTTTGCCTTTCCTTCTTCGATGATCGGGGCGACCAACGCCTTGGCGTTGGCTTCCATGGCTTCGCAGTTCGCCTTACTCGGCTCGATTACTTCCGCCTCCAGTTTGCGACGGACCTGCTCGATCCGCGCCTTTTGGACCTCGACTTCAGCGATCGACTTCGCTATCTGGGCCGCAACCGAAGACTGCTCTTCGGCAACCACGGCGCTTCTTTGGGAGAGCGTGGCTTTTAGCTGTCGCTCCGCATCCGCGCGAGCGATATTCATCTGCGCTGTGATCTGGGCACGAACCTCGGTTTCGCGGTTCTTCGCCGAGGCGATCACCGATTCCGATCGGGCTTTCGCTTCCGCGATACGCGCGGTCGCGTTCAGTTCGGCACTTCGAATCCGACCGATGGAGTTCAGATATCCGACATCGTCACTCACGTTCTGAATCTTGAGCGTGTCTACGACGAGGCCCAGCAGACTCAAGTCCTGCTCAACTTCGGCGACCAGTCTCTCTGCAAAAGCGGCTCGATCCTGGTTCACCTGTTCGGGAGTCAGCGTGGCTAGCACACCCCGTAGCGAGCCTTCCAGGTTCGCTTTCGCGATCTGCATGATCTCGTTTCGACCCTTGCCCAAGAACCGCTCGATGGCCCGGTTGAGGGTGGGTTCATGACCCGCCACCTTCACGTTGGCGACTCCGTTCACGTTGAGCGGGATACCGCCCTTCGAATACGCATTGGTTGCGGTGAGTTCGATGATCATGTTGGTAAGGTCCAACCGATCCACCCGTTCGATGAGCGGGATTCGCACTCCGAATCCGCCCTTCACCAGTCGATAGCGCACCAGACTGTCGCCCACGCGGCGATTACCGCCGCTGAAGATGAGCACCTCGTTAGGGGCGCAGTTGTAGAAGATCGACTTCAGTCCGGCGACGAACAGAAGCCCCAGGAAAAAGAGAATTCCCAGGATGGTTAGAATCGGACCCATATTATTTGGCCTCCGTGGAGGTGGTTGTGGGGGAGGTTGCTTCGGCTGGATTTACGGCGGCACCGTTTGACCGATTGCCCGCCAGCGAACCCAAAATATCGATGCCCGTGGTGGATCGAACCGAATCGAAGACGGTGTGCAACATCTCGGGGTAGTTCGAAAGGTAGCCGGACAGTGCCTTGCCCGAGCCGTTATCGATGACCTGAATGTTGTTCACCTTGATCTTGTTCACACCCTTGATGGCGGCTCCAAGAATCTTCTCGATTTCCTCGATGATCGCAATCTGAACGGCGGTGTCGCCGCTTTCTCGCCACGCTTGTTGAAGGATGTCGAGCGCTTGTCCCACGGCTTTACCGCGCTCTCGAAGGAATGCGGCGTCGCCTTTTGCCTTGTAAGAATCGGCGGTCTGCTGAGCTTCGGCCGGGAGAATAACGTCTGCCATCTGCTGAACAACCGCCAGTTCGGCTCGAATCTTTTGCAGTTCTTGCTCGGCAACCGCGCGTGCTTCACGAGCGGCGGCAATCGTCCGTTCTTCTTCCGATTTGACGTTGGAATCGAGATCGGCGAGCAGCTTCCGAATCTCGTTCTTCATCTCCGAAATGGTTGCTTCGGCGTTCGCCTTGGCGACTTCGGCAAGACCGTTTTGCTCGGCTTCGGTTTGCTCGGCGGCTCGGCGGAAGTTCGATTCCGCGATTTCCGCTTCGCGAACCACGCTCGCAATGGCGGATCGACCCGTGCTGTCTAGGTAGTGAACATCGTCAGTGACGTGCTGAATCTTGACCGTGTCCACGTGAAGACCGAGTTTGCGAAGGTCTTCTTCGCACTCGTTGCTGAGCGCTTCGCCAAAAGCGAGTCGATCCTCGTTCACTTCCTCGGGCGTTAGGTTCGCCAGAACGCCTCGAACATGACCTTCGAGGGTCTCCTTGGCCACCCTACGAATCTCGTTCACGTCTCGACCGAGGAATCGTTCGATCGCGTTCGGCAATACGCTGAGGTTGCTGGAAATCTTGATGTTGGCGATCGCATCGACGTTTAGCGCGATGCCGCCTTTGGAGTAGGCGCCTCGAATGGAGATCGGAATCTCCATGAGACCCAGGTTCATGCGGTCGACCTTCTCAAAGAAAGGGATTCGGAAGCCGCGTCCGCCAGTCACCAATCGAAAACTTCGAACGGTTCCATCGGGGCCTTTGCGCTTCAGACCGCTAAAGATCAGAACTTCGCTCGGGGGAGCGATGTACAGAAAAGACTTGATGATCAGAATCAGGATGCCGAGGATGACCAGAACCGTAACGGCCCCGGTAAATCCTGCGATCGCCGACCCTGCGAGATTTTCGGTGGTGGTGCCACCTTGCGCCCAAAACAGCCCAGCCGGCTGCTCTAACCACTGCCCAAATAGGTTCATTTCAGATCAGATTCTTCTTCGTAGAGCTCTTGCACGCTCTCTACGTAAGCGACCGCATCGTCCACCCCAACTACAACCACTTCATGGCCGGCAGGAATAGGCAACGCCGATTGAGAACGAGCGAGATAGTCGATCCACTCGCCGTTCACTTGCACTCGAACTTTGCCGGGGTCGGTAGCACCCACCCCAACCAGGAGCTTTCCGTGCAGACCCACCACCGTGGAGGCAGATGGGACAAGCTCGGTTTGGTTCTTCTTGGCGAATCGCATGAGCGCAAAAACGCCAAAACCCATTAAAAGCCCAAGAACGAGAGACACGATGAACGTGGCCCTCGCGTCGAGCATTTTCGTGAGGGAGAAGATGGTTCCGGTTAACCCGAACCCAGCGGCTGCGTAGGTCCAAAACCGGAGACTGAGGAACGGGACCCAACCGAAATCGAACCCGTGACCGTGGTCCGCTTCCAAGTGGACATCATGGTCGATCCCACCGCCGGCATCGATATCTCCGTCTAGGAAGCCCGACACCCCTGCCAGAACGATCAGGACAATTCCGACCAATCCGGTTCCAATGTAAACAGAAAGCATCCGTAATCATCGTACAGGGATTGCCGGGGCGCGGTTGCGATTTCGACTCGATTTACGAGGCAATGTTAAACTAAATCGCCCCTAGATACTCAATTCTAGGGGCGATCTGTTCGTCCGATTTATTAAGCGAGGTTCGCGGCACCCGGCGTGGATTCCAGGTTCCACTCGGGAAGTGTTTCCGGAACCACGATGGTGCGCACGACTCTGAATCGTGATTTAACATCGTCTGCCCGGAGTCGAAGGGCGAGTTCGCTCCCCGTTTCTTGAGCGTGACGCTCCAGAAGACCGCGCAGCACCTTCACGTCCTCGTCGTCGAGCGGGAAGTGATCCACATAGTCGTGGTTGAGATTCCGTGCGTCCACGTCCAGCAGATACACGCGCCCACCCGTCATGCCCGAACCCAAGTTCGGTCCAACCGAGCCAAGGACTACGGCAACGCCGCCCGTCATGTACTGGAACGCGTTCGCGCCTACTCCTTCGACAACCACCACCGGACCGCCGCCCTCGTGGTTCTTTCGGAAGCAGATTCCAAACCGGTTACCCGCCGAGCCCGCAATGAACGCCTCACCGCCACGAGCGCCGTAGCCAAACGTGTTTCCGGCAAGGGCCAGTCCGGAACGTCCTCGGGGAGCAGCCACCACGAGCTTTCCACCGTAAGAGGCGGTGAAGCACGAGTCGGCGATGACGCCCAGGTGTCGGAACGACATTCCGTTCACCATGTACGCACCGTAAAAGTGACCTGCGGCGCCCTTTGTGACGAGGGTCAAGGAGCCTTTTTCCAGACCGAGGTCGCCAACCGCACGTGCGATGGTCCCCGCCGCCGCCATGCCGACACACCTTGCGTCGTTGGTCAGCGATTCATCGACTTCTACTTGCTCTCCAGCCAGAGCTCGCTTTGCAGCCTGTACTTCGAATTGCCGAATCTCGGGCATGAATCGAGCCGTTTGTCCCGCATAGTCCCGCTCAAGAGCGAGAGCACTCGGGGCTCGGACGATGGAGGTGAGATCGAGCATCGCTGCTTTACCCGTCAGGTTCGGCTTCACCTGCAACAGGTCTCGGCGACCAATGACGTCTTGAAGCCTTCGAATCCCAAGCTCTGCCATTCGCTCTCGAATCTCTTCGGCAACGAAGACCAGCATCTGCGCGATGTGCTTCGCTTCGCCCTTGAAGTTGGCAATGAACTGAGGGTCTTGGGTGGCAACACCGGGAGTGCATCCCAGTCGTCGCTTTCCGTTGGGGTCGGCCGGATCGGGTCCGCTCAGGTGACACTTCCGCAGCATCGAGCATCCAATCGCGATGAGGAGACTGGTTCCGAAACCGACTCGGTCGGCTCCCATCAGGAACATCTTCAGCGCTTGCTCGCCAGTTTGGATACCGCCGTCAACGGAGATCTCCACGTACTTGCGAATGCCTTCCTCGACCAGCATGTCTTGGACCGTCGGCATGAGACACACGACGGGTACACCCGCGTGCTTTTGGTCAACCCGTTTGGCCGCTCCGGTTCCGCCACAACCATCGCTTAGGTGAATTCGGTTGGCACCCGCGTTCACGCCGCCAACTGCCACCATTTCGACGCCGTAGGTCGCCACGTACTTGAGCGCGCAGTTCACTTTCGGGTTCAGGTGTCGCCAGCTTTCCACCATCAGCTTCACATCCTCAATGGAGTAAAGGTTGTGGTTGATCGGCGGAGAAACGAGCTCGTAACCGGGTTCGCATCCTCGTTGGTGGGCAATTCTCGGGGCGACCTTTTTGCCGGGGAGTTGTCCTCCTTTTCCGGGCTTCGCGCCTTGAGCAAACTTGACCTCGGTCTCGTCCGCACAGGAGGCGGTCATGGGGGTAACGGTGAATCGACCACCCGCGTACTGCACCGATCGGTTGCCATCCGCTTTTCCGATTCGGTTCTTATCGAAGCCGCCTTCGCCGCTGTTCGCCACCGGACCGATGCCGGGGAGAGTCCCTCCCATCTTCAGCCGGGCATAGCGGAAAAGGATGTTGAACGCCTTCGCAACTGCCTTGTGGGCGGGCTCGCTCAGGGCTCCTTCGCTCATTCCGGGAGCCATGAATCGCCACAAAATCGCTTCGACGGGCTCGACTTCCGCGATCGGAATCGCGTCGCCTTCCTTTGGTTCCAAAAGGTCCAAGATCGAGATTGGATCGCGATCCTTCACCAGTTTCGCATAGGCTTCATAGGCCTCTTTGGAACCTGGTTTGAACTCGTGAATCTTGCGGGAGTAACCAGAAGCCAGTTGAAGAGATCGGACGATCTCAGCGTTGTTGGCATGTTTCCGACCGTCTTTCGTGTGTCGAAATTCTCCAGCGTCCGTGAGCTTCGCCTCTTCCATCGTAAAGGCATCGGAATGGAATTGGAGCCATTCTCGGTTCAGAACTTCGGTGCCGATCCCGCCCAAGTGCCCGGGAACTCCGGGGAAGTCTCGCTTGAGAAGCGAGGCATCCAGTCCGATGGCTTCGATGAGTCGCGCACCGCAGTATGCAGCCGAAGGGGTAACGCCCATCATCGACATAGCTTCGGTGGTGCCACTTCGCAATGCCTTGAGATACTTAGCCTCATGATCGGGAGCCGACGCGATGCCAATCCAAGGGCAGACCGCATCCGCACCCAGCGTGATGGTGAGCGCGCAGTGATGAACATCCCAAATGCCGATGTCCGCCACTAAGCCAACGCGACCTCGCCGACCCTTGGAAACTAGTTCGCTGTGAAGGCGGCTGATGAACCGGAGGCCCGGGAGCGCGGCATCTTTCGCGGTAGGCATTCGGTCGCTGATAAGCAAGACGTCGGCCGATTCGGCAGCCGCGATCGCCTGTTGAATCTTTCGCTCGAATTCTGATTCCAGATCCTTGCCCGATTCAAACAGAAGCGAGATGGTGCGGACTTCGGACCGCTCGACCAACCAAGCGATCTGTCCCATTGAAAGGATGCGCTCGGGATACTCAATTAGGACCCCTTCAGCTTTGGACCACAGTCCCATCCGGTCGCCCAGGGTGACGGAGGAGTCAAAAACCCAAGCGTCTCGAATCGGGTCGATGGGAGGACTGGTCTCTTGAGCGAATCGGAGTTTGAAGTGGTCTTCAATCCGTCGCGGGAGTTTGTCGAGCATCGCGGCCGGGCTGGTGTCGTCGCCCATGGCACCAACGGGGGGCTTGCCCGTTTCTCCCATCGGCTCGACTAGGACTTCGATGTCCTCCTTGGTCATGCCGAACGACTTTTGGACCTTTGCGAGCGTCACTTCATCGAGCAACAGCGAGGACTTCTTTTCGCCACCTTCGACAAGGCGGGAGTCGGGAGACGGGAACGGTTGTCGCCCCACTTCCTCACGAACACCGTCGTCGAAGAACACTTTGCCCGTGTTGAGATCGATCATCGAGATCTCACCGGGGCCCATCACGCGTTGATCTTCGACCGGACCGATATCGATGGTGCCGGTGAGTTCGCTCGTCGCTACCACGTACTCGGCGGAGCAAACCGTCCAGAGCGGTCTCAGACCATTTCGATCTAGGTGAGCCACAGCGCGGTCACCATCGCAGCCAACAACCGCGGCGGGACCATCGCAAGCACCGAGATACACCCGAGCCGCTCGATAGAACTCATGCAGGGGGTCGCTTTCGTCAAGAACAGACTCGGCAGCCGGAAGGAGCGCGAGCATGGCTTGCGGGAAGGACATTCCGCCCGCCATGAGCGCGATCATCATGTCGTCTAGGTTCGCGGTATCCGAACCTCCCGAACACACGATCGACTTCACTTGCTTGGCGACTTCGGTCAGCGACGGGAATCGGGAAACCAAGTTCTTGATGAGATCTGGTCCGATGGCCTGCATCCACGCAACGTTGCCCTTGATGGTCGCGATCTCGCCGTTGTGAGCGATGCTCCAGAAAGGTTGGGCACGGCGCCAAGCCGTGGTCGTATTGGTGCAGTAGCGACTGTGGAAGAGCGCGAACCGGCTTTGGAAATCGCGGCTTCGGAGGTCGGGATAGAAGTCGCCGATCTTAGAGAGCTCGGCGAGGCCCTTGTAAACGACCGTCCGGTTAGAGAGAGAGGAAACGCTGAACGAGTCGCCTGCGATCTCTCCGATGCTGTCATCAAGAGCGAGTCGAAGCAGATAGCGACAAGCGAACCACGCCTCTTCGCTCATGTGATCCGGCCGAGCAAAAATCGCTTGGCGAATGCGAGGCATCGTTCGAAGAGCCGCGCTACCAGCCGGCAACGCCGATTCGTTTACGGGAACGTCCGCCCAAGCAAGGCATCGAGTGCCCGCGAGTTCAGCCACGTGCTCCACTGCTTCGACGCACTGCTGTCGCAGAGCGGCCTCAAACGGCAAGAAGAACATGCCGAGGGCAACGTCTCGTTGCGCAATCAACTTGCTGTGCCCGCTGAATCGGTCCAGAAGCAGTGCCCAGGGGATATCAAGTTGGAGACCCGCGCCGTGACCCGGGGCGCCTCTGTGGTCGAAGTGCTGGGTGAGTTCCAGCGCCATATCTACGACCTTGCGTTGGGCAACCCCCTTTCTAGAGGCGAGAAAACCAATGCCACAGGCGTCGGCTTCTAAAATCGTCTTTCCGTCTTTCTGAACTTCGTACATCGATGCGTGTCCGTGAACACCGTCTTTGGTGCGAGTTGGACCGGCATCGTCGCAGGTCGGGGATACCCATTATTCAGCGAATCTCTCGAATTGCCAAATAGTTTTTTACTTCGAGTTTTGGAAGCGGGTCGAGCGACTTTGGATTCGACCCGCTTTCTTCTTCGGCGGTTGAGCCGTCTAGTGCGTCACCGCTCCACGAGAGGCGGACCCAACCGTTCGCGCGTACTTGGCGAGGGCACCCTTCGTGTATCGGGGAGCGGGCGGCGACCAGCTCTTCTTACGCTCCGCCAACTCTTCATCGGAGACGTCCATGATGAGTCGGTGGGTCTCGGCGTCGACCGTAATCGTGTCGCCCTCTTTCACCAGTGCGATCGGACCACCTTCCGAAGCCTCGGGGCAGACGTGACCAACCATCAAACCGCGAGTTGCACCGCTGAACCGACCGTCTGTGAGGAGAGCAACGTCGTAACCCATTCCCTGACCGACCAACGCGGCCGTCACGCCGAGCATTTCGCGCATTCCGGGTCCGCCCTTGGGCCCTTCGTAGCGGATCACAACCACGTCTCCTCGATTGATCTCGCGACGTTGGACGGCCGCCATCGCATCGTCTTCGCAGTCAAAGACTCGTGCTGGACCTGTGTGAACCAGTTTCTTTACACCTGCCGTTTTGATCACTCCGCCCTCTGGAGCAAGGTTGCCCTTAACGATCACCAAGCCCCCGGTGGGGGAAAGTGCGTTTTCAGGGTGCCGAACCACGTCTTGACCCGCCGGAATCTCAACCCCTTCCAGGTTTTCCGCCATGGTTTTGCCCGTCACGGTGAGACAGTCTCCGTGGAGGCAGCCCGCCTCCAGCAGTGCCTTGAGTACGGCGGGAACGCCACCTACTCTGAATAGGTCGAGCATCACGTACTTGCCGCCCGGTCGAAGATCGGCGATGATGGGCGTCCGTTGCGCCACCTCGTGAATCTCATCGAGCGTTAACTCGATGCCCAATTCGTAAGCGATCGCGGGAAGGTGCAGCGCAATGTTCGTGCTTCCTCCCGTTGCGGCTCCGACGGCGATGGCGTTCTCGAACGCCTTCTTGGTCATGATGTCGCTCGGCAGAAGCCCGCTTTCAAGCAGGGTGACGATCTGCTGACCGATCACCTTATGGAAGTCTGCGCGAGAGCCGTCTGGATCTTCCGCAGGCGGTCCGGACGAGCCAGGGAAAGCCATGCCAAGTGCTTCGGCGACGCATGCCATGGTGTTAGCGGTGTACTGACCTCCGCACGCTCCTGCTCCCGGACAAACCGCACATTCAACGGCGTGAAGTTCCTCGGCGTCGATGGTGCCAGCCGCATAGGCTCCCGCTGCTTCGAAGGCGTCTTGGATGGTGACGTCTTTGTCTTTGTGTCGCCCCGGCATGATGGTTCCGCCGTACAGGAACACCGAGGGGACGTTCAATCGCGCCATCGCCATAAGCATGCCGGGGAGAGACTTGTCGCACCCGGCGACTCCGACCAGGCCGTCGTAGCAGTGGGCCCGCATCATGAGTTCCACGGAGTCGGCGATCACTTCTCGGCTGACCAGCGAAGCACGCATGCCTTCATGACCCATCGCGATTCCATCACTGACGGAGATGGTGTTGAACCGTCGAGCCGTTCCACCCGCCGCGTTCACCGCGTTGGCAATCGCAAGACCTTGCTGGTCCAAGTTCACGTTGCAGGGGGTCGCTTCGCTCCAAACCGTCGCGACGCCTACCCACGGCTGGACCATGT
This sequence comes from bacterium, assembly GCA_027483535.1. GTDB lineage: Bacteria > Armatimonadota > Fimbriimonadia > Fimbriimonadales > Fimbriimonadaceae > Fimbriimonas. Next base: position 721,926 of record JAIXUN010000003.1, on the reverse strand, counting down.
GCTTATCGCCGAGTCCCATCGCCCGAAGCATCGCCCGGTTGGCGGTTTTGTCGGCTCCCTCGGTGATGACTCGGCTTTTGTGCCGAGGGTCCCACTGGGTGTTACTTGCATTCAATTGTTCTTCGTTCATGTTGGGGAGCCTGCCTTTGTCTTTGTGGATAAGAAGAGGCGAACGGCGGCAGAATCCGTGACCTCTGAATAGTCGTAGCCAAGTTCCGCTAGGAATCGCTGGAAGGAATCGACCGTCTCGCTGGGCACCTGGATCCCGACCAAGACCCGCCCACGATCCGATCCGTGGTTGCGATAGTGGAACAGGGAGATATTCCAACCCGACCCAAGGGTCTCTAGGAAGGTGGCAAGCGCGCCGGGTCGCTCCGGAAAGTCGAAGTGAAACAGCCTTTCGTTGGTTGCGTATTCGCTGGGACCGCCAACCATGTGGCGAAGGTGCATTTTGGCGAGCTCGTCGTCGCTCAGATCGTGGGTCTCGAACCCTTCATGGGTCAGTTCGGCGACCAGTAACTTCGACGCATCGCGTTCGTGACCGTAGCCAAGGTGAACGCCGACAAAGACGATCGCTTCTTGAGGATCGGACATGCGATAGTTGAACTCGGTGACGCTTCGGCTCCTCAACGCCTGACAAAGCGCGCGGAAACTGCCCGGTCTTTCCGGGATCTTTACGCCAAGGATCGCCTCCGACCGTTCTCCTAGAGTGGCTCGTTCGGCGATATGTCCAATGCGGTCGAAAGCGATGTTCGCGCCACAAGCAATGGCGACGAGATTCTCATTCGACACCCGATGGACTTCGACGTATCGTCTGAGTCCAGCGATAGCCAAAGCACCTGCAGGTTCCAGAACCACGCGACGATCTTGGAAGACATCTTTCACCGCTGCGCAAATCTCGTCATTGGAGACTCGCAAAACGCCGTCGAGATACTTTTGGGCGATCGCAAACGGCTCTTCGCCCACTTGTCGAACCGCAACGCCGTCTGCGAAGAGTCCGACTCGGTCGAGTCGCACCCGCTCGCCTGCTTCCAGAGAGCGGTACATGGCGTCCGAGTCTTCCGGCTCAACGCCCCAGACCTCGATCCCGGGTCGCAGTTGCTTGAGGGCAAGCGCAACCCCCGCCGAGAGTCCACCGCCGCCGACGGCGATGAAAATCGCCTTCACGTCGGCGGGCATCTGAGCATCGAGTTCCAGACCGATGGTTCCCTGACCCGCGATCACGTCTGGATCGTCGTACGGGTGCACGAACGACTTGCCCGTTTCCGTTGCCCGGTTACGAGCATAGGTATAGGCGTCGTCGTACGTGTCTCCGTGACAAACCAGAGTCGCCCCTAGCGCCTCGATGGATCGCTTTTTGACGTCTGGCGTCGTGGTCGGCACCACGATCTCCGCCGAGCAGCCGAGCTGCTTGGAAGCCAAGGCGACCCCTTGGGCGTGATTGCCCGCCGAAGCGGTGATCACGCCCTTTTCGAGAGCCTCTGGTTCCAAGCGAGCCATCGCCGCATAGGCCCCGCGCAGCTTGAAGCTGAAGACCGGTTGCAGGTCTTCTCGCTTAAGCCAAACGGTGTTCCCGACGCTCTTGGATAACCACGGGGAGTGGTCCAACGGCGTTTTGACGGCGACATTGTAAACCGCCGACGCGCGCATTCGCCGTAGGTAGGCCTCTGGGGTCAACTTCATTCGCAGTCGACCTTAGACTTGATCCGGGGCAACCTTTGCCGTGATGAACGGCATCATGCCGCGTAGTTCTTGACCCACCGATTCCAATTGGTGGGATCGCTCTCGGCGTCGAATCTCGTTCATCTTCGGTCGACCCGCTTCGTTCTCTTTCACCCACTCGTCGGCGAACTTGCCCGATTGGATGTCGGCAAGAAGCTCCTTCATGGCGGCTCGCGATTGGCTGTTGATCACCTTCGGACCGGCAACGTAGTCGCCCCACTCCGCGGTGTCGCTGATGGAGTAACGCATGTAGCTGAGACCGCCTTCGTAAAGAAGGTCGACGATGAGCTTGGTCTCGTGAAGGCACTCGAAGTAAGCCGCTTCAGGTTGATAACCCGCTTCGACCAAAGTCTCGAAGCCTGCCTTGATCAGTTCGGAAAGACCACCGCACAGAACGGCTTGCTCGCCGAACAGGTCTGTCTCGGTCTCTTCCTTGAAAGTGGTTTCGAGGATTCCCGCCTTAGCGGATCCGATTCCCCAAGCGTAGCTAAGCGCGATCTCTTTGGCCGTACCGGTTGCATCTTGATAGACGGCAACCAGAGCGGGCATTCCGTTTCCGCCCGCGAACTCGGCGCGGAGTCGGTGACCGGGACCTTTCGGTGCCACCATAGCCACGTTCACGCCCTCCGGAGGGGTGATTCGGTTGAAGTGGACGTTGAAGCCGTGAGCGAAGAGAAGGGTCTTTCCTTCGGTGAGGTGAGGCGCGACATCTTTGGCGTAGATGCTCGCCATCGGAACGTCGGGGGTGCAGAACATCAGCACATCCGCCCACTGAGTGAGTTCGGCAACGGTGGGCACTTGGAAGCCGTCTGCCTCTGCCTTAGCTCGGGTTTTGGACTCGGCATGGAGCCCGACGCGGACATCGACTCCGCTGTCCTTGAGGTTTTGCGCATGAGCGTGGCCTTGCGAACCGTAACCGATGATGCCGACTTTGAGACCTTTGATCAGGTCTGGGTTAACGTTTTGAGTGTAGTAAACAGTAGCCATTGATTCGTATCTGAAAGCGTAGTGAGACCCTCCGCAAGCAAGATCGCGTGCGGAGAGTCTGGAAAATTAGTCGAGTTTGATCGCGACCAGTCCGGTGCGAACGATCTCCTGGATGGTGTAGGGCTGAAGCGCTTCAATGAGTCGCTCCACCTCGGCGAGGTCTCCCGCGAACTCCACGACCACTGCCGTCTCGGAAGCAGCGGGAGTCTTGCCAAAGAACTCGAGCACAAGGTTGTAAAGGCTCTCCCTTTGCTCGGGTCGAGGTTGGCACCGAACAAGCACCATTTCACGGCTAACCGACTTTTCAGGCTCCAAAGACTCGCAGTCAACGACGTCGATGAGCTTATCGAGTTGTCGCAAGACCTGAACCATCACGCCGTGGTCGCCATCGACCACAAACGTCATGCGACTGAAGCCGACTTGCTCGCAGTCGCCTGCGTTGAACGAGGCGAGGCTGAATCCGCGTCGCCGGAAGAGCGAGACCACCCGGTTGATGGTTCCAGACTCGTTCTGCACGAGAGCGGTGATGGTGTGTCGCTGGCTCACTTCGCTGCCTCCACCGGAGTCTTCAGCGCCGGGTCCATGATGACCTGGCTGTTGCTGCCGCCTGCCGGAACCATCGGGAAGACGTTCTCTTCCATCTCCACCACAAACTCACAAAGAACGGGTCCGTTGTGAGCGCGTGCCTCTTCGAGAGTGGCGTCGAGGTCTTCCGTTCGCGAACATCGCAGGAACTTAACTCCGTAAGCCTCGGCGAGTTTGCCGAAGTCGGGCGAGCCCATAGCGACGTGGCTGTAGCGATGGTCATAGAACAGTTCTTGCCATTGGCGAACCATGCCCAGGTAGCCATTGTTGAGGAGCGCGATCTTGACGTTGCAGTTGAATTCGACGGCGGTCTGGAGTTCCTGGAGCGTCATTTGGAATCCACCGTCGCCAACCACCGCCCAAACTTCAGCGTCGGGCTGAGCGAACTTGGCGCCCATCGCGGCCGGGAATCCGAAGCCCATGGTTCCAAGTCCACCGCTCGACAGCCAGGTGTGAGGCTTCTTGAACTTAATGAACTGCGAGGTCCACATCTGGTGCTGACCCACGTCGGTGCTGACAATGGCCTCGCCCTCGGTGTGCTCGTTAAGCGCGCGGAGAACGGTTCGAGAAAGGAACTTGCCCTCCGGAACCACCAACGGATAAGTCTCTTGCCAAGATTTCACCTGGGCTCGCCATGCCGGGTGGGTCTTTGGAGCGACCTCCTTAAGGACCGCTTGCAACGAATCTTTGAGGTCTCCAATGACGAACGCGATGGGGGTCACCGTCTTTCCAACCTCGCTGATATCGAGATCGAAGTGAAGGATCTTAGCGTTGGGAGCGAACTTAGAGGTGTCACCCGTTAGACGATCGTCAAACCGGATGCCGATGCCCATGACGAGGTCGGCTTCTTGCACTGCGAGGGTGCCCGTTGCTTCTCCGTGCATGCCCATCATTCCGAGCGACAATTCGTGGTCGCGTGGGAAGCAGCCGAGTCCGAGAAGCGAGTTGATGACCGGAATGTCGCACGTCTCGGCGAGGGTTCGAAGCTCATCCCATGAATGAGAGTGCATGACACCCGCACCCGCGATGATGACGGGCTTTTGGGCCTCGGCGATCATTTTGGCGGCGGTGGCAATCTGACCTGCATCGGGGGTTGGCGGTAGACGGTAACCGCGCCGCTCGATCTTGTCGGGGAAGGCTACGGATGTCTTCTTGATGAACACATCTTTCGGAATGTCCACCAAAACTGGACCCTTTCGACCCGTGTTCGCCAGATAGAACGCCTCTTCCAGAACGTAAGGAAGGTCGTCGACATTGGTCACGAGGTAGTTGTGCTTGGTGATGGGAATGGTGATTCCCTGGATGTCGGTCTCTTGAAACGCATCCTTACCGATTGCCCAGCTATTGACATTGCCCGTGATGGCAACCATCGGAATCGAGTCCATGATCGCGTTCGCGATTCCGGTGACAAGGTTGGTGGCACCGGGTCCGCTGGTGGCAAGACACACACCCACTCTGCCCGTCGCTCGGGCGTAGCCGTCGGCCATGTGCGCCGCCGCTTGTTCGTGCCGAACCAAGATGTGCTTGATTTGCGGCCAATTCAACATTTCATCGTAAAGCGGCAAAACAACACCGCCAGGGTAACCAAAAAAGACGTCGACGCCTTGTCGTTCAAGGGCCTCCATCACTACTCGCGCTCCAGATCGTTCCATGCAAACTCCTGCGTCCTACAGCGGACCTTTGCCAACGACTCTGTTAGCGTGATGTGTTATTGATAGGTTCGAATCCAACTTCTCTTCAGTGAGAAAAAAAGCCTTCCCGGGGTTCACCCCAGGAAGGCTTGTCAGATGTCGTGTCTCTTCCTGGGGCGTTACGTTAAGTCGGTAATACCGCCAAGAAGAATAAGCCCAAGAAGCACAACAGATCGGAGCGACTCAGTCGCTTCAATCTCGCTCACGGGTCTTACCTGTCCCAACACGTCGAATAAAGCCTAACACAGGTTTTAATTCAGCGGAAGAAGAAAATGAATAAATCTGTGTTAAAGGTCCTTTTGACCCAGCTTCGGGACGGGTTCTCAAAAACTAAGAAAATGGGAGGGGTGCCACAATAGCTTCGTGGCAGGCGATAACTACACGATCCCGATTCGGAGCGATAAGCTTCAAATGACCTTCTCCGTTACGGAGCGTGTGCACACCCGACAAACCGATTTTCAGCGCATCGATATCGTCGACACCGATGTATATGGCAAGGCGCTTCTGCTGGATGGACACATTCAGCTCACCGAGTTTGACGAGAAGGCGTATCACGAAGCGCTCGTTCAAATTCCGGCTTTTAATGTTCCCCAACTGGAGCGAGCCCTAGTCGTTGGCGGTGGAGATGGCGGCGTTATTCGAGAACTCTGCCGACACAAGTCTCTGAAGCAGGTGGATATGGTCGAGATCGATAAGGGTGTGGTCGAAGCTTGTTCGGAGCACATGCCATCCCTCAACAACGGCGCGTTTCAGGATCCGCGAGTGAACTTGCTGATCCAAGATGCTTTCCCGTTCGTGAAGAATGCGACCGAGAAGTACGACCTTATCGTCGTGGATTCGACCGACACCTACGAGGACGAAGAAGGTGAGATCAGCGAGATGCTCTGGACGGAGGAGTTCTACGGTGACCTCAAGAATCTCCTGAACCCGGGCGGGTTGGTAGTCACCCAGGCCGACAACCACGTCTACTGCCCGTACAGCGCGGAGAGCGTGATGGATTTGCTGGGCAAAGTCTTCCCCGTCACCGGGTTCTACTTCGCACTGGTCCCTTCTTTCGGAGGGTACAGCGGGTTTGTTTACGGCAGCGTGGATGGCGGACTCAAGCCCGCACTGCCCGCCTCTGATCTCTCATTCTCTTACCTAAACGACCTCACCTACGCGTTGGCTCAGCAAGAGCTTCGGTTCAGCTAGTTAACGGTTGGTGACAAACAAAGAAAGCCCCCTCGCAGACTCTGCGAAGGGGCTTTTTTGGAGTTGAGGCCTTAGTTCAGGAACGGCTTGACAGCTCGATCTAGTTCGGGAACGAGGAGTTGCTCGAACTTCTTATTCACCGATCCGATCGCGCGCTGGATTGCGGCGGACTTGATCGTGCCCGTTCCCGCAATCGGTCGACCATCGGCACCGTCCGTGCTGAAGGAAGCCAACACCTTTCCATCCTTGGTCAGCACTTCGGCTTCGATGGTTGCTTCACATCGGAAGAAGTCGGCACCGTCCACGTCGTATTGAGACTCCTCTAGCTTGAGGGTTGCCCGAACAAGAAACCGAGAGTTCAGTTCTCCGGCTTGGGCTCCTGCTTGAGCGGGTGAGCCGGAAGCGAGGACGCTCAGGAACGTTCCCGATTGCTCCGAGGAGATCACCGGATAGTTCTTCTTCACGAGAATGCCGTTGATGACCTTCTCCACTCCGGCCGCGTTCGCCTTGTATTTGGAGTTTTCGGGCCGGACCAAAACAATCACTCCTGGGGCGAGTGCTTGCATGGAGCTTGCCGCTCCTGGAGCGGGGGGTTGGGGCAGTTGGTTCAGAACCGCTTCGTTGGGAAGCGAGACTCCAACGTTGCCGCCGTCGCCGTCGATCATGAACACGGGCTCCTGACCGTCGGGCATTTTCGGGTGCCCCTTGGTCATTTCCTTGGTGTTCTTGATCACGTAATCCTTCAGCGAGGCCAGCGTGACGACATTGCCGGGACCCTTCGCCTCACCCGCCATGCCTCGAACAAAGAAGAAGGTGAACGTGCCGTGTTTGAGCAGGGGAAGCTCGGTGGAAACTTGATCCACCCTTGAAGATGCGACGGTATTCACGCCCTTCAACGCTCCGAAGGCATTCTCCAGTCCGCCGCTCGTCGGGACAGACTTATCGCTACCCGAGTGGCAAGAGTCGAGAACGACCACGACGGCTCGGGCTTTGCAGTTCTGCTTGAGACGAGCCCGGATATCGCTGATCGAGATCAGCGACTCCTTTACACCCGGCTTGAAATCGTAAGGAAGCACGTAAGACTTCCCGTCGTCGTTCCACTGCGTTCCGTGGCCGGAGAAGTAGAACCAGAAGGTGTCTCTAGGCGATGCCATCGCCGCAAGGCGATCGACCTCGGCGAGAATCTTCGCCTTCGTGGGTTTCTTGTCGTCGGGCGATGCCGAGGTGAGCAGCGAGACCTCTCCGGCCTCGGCACCGATCACATCTTTCATCACCTGAGCGTCGCTCAGCGTGTACTTGAGCGGGTCGTTGATGGGTTGCGGGAGAATGACGCCGCAGACCACGCCATAACGCTTGCTGAGCCGTACGACTTCCGCGAGCTTCTCGATGGTTTGCGATCCTTGCGGAAAGCTTGGCGACGCGGCCGCGAAAGGACTCATCGCCAGGGTGGCTAAAACGCTCGACAGAATCATTAGTTGCTCTCCAGTTTACGAATCACTCGGAACTTCCACTTGCCGAACTTCTTCAGGTCGGCAGCCGGGGCGGCATCGAACGTTGCTCGGCTGGCGGTAGGTTGCACTTCTTGAATGGTCACCGTTCCAAGGTAGGTCCGAGCCTCAAACTCTTGCAGATCTTTCGCTAAGTCCTTGTCGTCGATGTCGAATCGGTCGCTGATGCCGTACACATCGAACTTCATGCCCTTGACAGCGCCTTGCTTGGAACCGAACGCAACGACCAGATCAGTGCTGGTTTTGTCGTTCAGGGCCTGAGCGGTGTGGTCGAGAGCACTGACCCATCGAAGTTTGCGAGCCGCTTCCACGCCCGCATCTCTCGCTGCGCTGGCGATGTGCGAGCTCAACGAGACGGGCGGTTGCGCCCCCACTTCTCGGGATTTGGTGATGGAGACTGTGTCGAGCACCGTTCCGTTCGCCACACTGACCAGTTTCACATCGACAGTTAGGTACAGCGAATAGGCCGAGAATTTTCCAAGATCTTTGGTCGGAGCGACTTCGGCGAACGTCACTGCGCCGAGCACCATGAACTCAGCACCCACTTTTGCACCAAGCGCCGCCGCACTCTCTTCGGTCATTCCAATTTCTTGGAGCTTCATCTCTGAGAGAATCGCCTTAAGCTGGCCTCGCTCAACAACGTCAACGTTATCAAGGGTCGTGGCAAAGCTCGTGATCAATCGGTTGGTGACCGTTTCTCGGAGTTGCGCTGCTACATAGCTGTTGCTCGCCGCGCCACTCACCTGACCCGGAAGAGTAACCACGGGAATAGCAAGAACCACAGGCTTTCGAGAAGGATTTTCGGAGCGCTTGACGAGCGTTGCTACCAGACCCTTCGAATACTTTTTCGCGTCGGGCTTCGCCCCGCCTTGGAAAGTGGCACGAGCAGAGTCGGCTTGAACATCGGTGACTGTGACCATCCCGAGCTCAACTTTGGAGACGAACGTGCCTGTTTTACCGGTGACGGCTTCGATCTTCCATTCGTCTCCGATGTTCACATCCTGAAGCGAGCCTCGGAAAATGCAGAGATCGGTGGTTTCTTTGGGATTCACCCACTTCGCCGGTGCTTCTGAAGAGGCCAGCCAGGCGAAAGCCTTTGCGAATCTCTTCGCAATGTCGGTCGAGGCGTCGATTCCGCCTTGGAGAACGCCCGCCATCGCTGCCTGGTAGTTCCCTTGCTGATAAGCGGTAAGCACTTGCGGCCTGAGGTCGCGCATCGATTCGGCACTGCGACTGGTGACGACCAAACCGGTGTTGACATCGAGAATACGCGCATCGATGGCAACTTTGATTTTGGGGTTAATGTCGAGCACGCCCGAGGGAGGCACCACGTCCATCGCGCTGATCTGACCAACGAGAATGAAGCGAGCGCTCACCTTTTTGCCTGCCGTCGAGAGTTCTGAATCGGTAAGACCGACGTCTTGCAACTTCTGCTCGTCCAAGACGGACTTCAACTGTCCCCGCTCAACGATCGTAACGTTTGCCATGGCGTTCTCGAACTGCTCGATGAACTTGCTCGTTATCGCGTCGCGGATACGGGCTTCGTCTGCAGACGCGGACTGGGCGCCGGAAACTTGCCCGGAAATGATGAACGTCGGAACCGCAATACGGACTTTGTCATCGTCCTGAGCGGTTGCCAGTGATTGCCCAGCCAACGCTCCAATAAATGCGGCGGTGACGCCGGCTCTCCAAAAATTCAATGCTCCCCTCATACCGGTTTTCCTCTCTAGGATGGGGAATAGGTGCCCTCACACCTCGCTCCACCCTTTCCCATAGTGTAGAACGATTAACAGAACTTGGCACTTCACCGTTTCAACGAAGATGCCCAAAGGTCCCATCCCTATTCGCTCGATGCTGCGCGATGAACGAACAATTCCTTACCGACCCATCAACCGTGAGCTCCCCGCAACCTAAGATCGAGTCTGCTCCAACCGTTCGGGTTCGATCAGTAGACACCCTCCGCGGGTTCGCGATCTTGGGCATGAGCCTCTCCGGGATGGTCGCTTGGAGCGAGCTTCCGGCTTGGATGTACCACGCCCAATCGCCGCCACCCAGCCGGGTTTTCAACCCGAAGGTGTACGGCATCACCTGGGTGGACCTGGTCTTTCCCTTCTTTCTTCTGAGCATGGGAATGGCGATCCCGTTCGCACTGACGAAGGCTGCCGAATCTGGCCTATCTCTCTGGAAATTGATCGGGAGGCTCCTTCAGAGAGGCACCCTCCTCTTCCTCTTTGCGGTTCTTTGTCAGCACTTCCGGCCGAATGTGATCACTACGAAGCCAGATCAAGACACTTTCCTTTGGGTCTTGGGAGGCTTCTTCGCGATGCTCTTCGCCTGGCTAAGGCCGCCAAAGCGAGAACCCGCATGGTCCGGTTATCTGCTCAACGCCATTGGCTTTCTCGCCGCTGCGGCGTTGCTCTGGAATCGAACGTTCCCCGACGGCACCCCGTTTCGGTGGGACCGATCCGACATCATTTTGGTCGTCCTCGCCAACGTCTCAGTTTCGGGGGGTCTGGTCTGGTGGCTGACTCGTTTGAACCCAATGGCGCGCATGGCGGTACTGGGAGTGGTCGCCGGATTTGTGATTTGTGCCCCGATGGGAGGCATCGCCAAGGCCATCTGGGACTGGCACCCGAACCCTATCGGCTACTTCCTGCAACCGAGCTATCACAAGTATTTGCTGATCGTTCTGCCAGGCACGTTCATCGGCGACAGGATTCTTCGAGCCAAGCAAGAGGAGTCGATCGAAGAACAAGGAACGGGTCGATGGCCCGCCCACTGGTTTGCCGGACTGCTCTTCCTGAGCATCATCGCGATGGTGGGGGCGTGTGTCGGCTTGCTCGGCAGAGATATCCCCGCGACCCTCGGCATTCTCGGATCGGTCGCTGTGACCTTGCTTTTGGCAACGTACAAACCCGTTTCGGCGCAAGAAAAGATGCTCCGCGACCTTGTTGGCTGGGGGATCGCTCTGCTGGCTATTGGTCTGATGGTGGAGCCGGTTGACGGCGGGATTCGAAAAGACTCCCCCACGCTCAGTTACTACTTTGTCACCGCTGGGCTAGGCACTTGGTTCGTGGTTGGTTTGACCGCGGCTCACGCCAGTAAGGCTTTCGATATCCTGCTTACGCTGGTTCGGCGAACGGGCGAAAATCCTATCCTTGCTTATGCGTGCATCACGGCACTTGTCCCTGCGATTGCCGGTTTGGGCGGGCTAGAAAGTTGGGTTGGGACTTTGCGGTTTGAGAAATTCGCCGGGAACCCTTGGGTGGTCGTAGCTTGGGGCGGGGTGAAGACCCTCTTCATCGCCTGCCTGTGCGCGCTCTTTGCCCGATTCCGGATCTATCTTCGGGCATAGAAAAGCCCCCGAGGAATCCTCGAGGGCTCGGTTCACTTATAGTGTTGTGCTTAGGCTTCGACGCCGTTCGCGAAGAAGTACTTCGCGCTCGCAACGACCGCTTCCACCGCATCAATCGGCGACTCGTCCAGCTCAACCGCGCCGTACGCAATCCCGAGTTCTTTGCAAACCGCGATGACGGCTGGGTAATCGACGACACCTTCGCCCGCAACTGTCCAGCGAGGAGTCTTGGTCGGGTCGAAGTCCTTCAGGTGGACCATCTTGATTCGGTCTGCATGCTTCTTAAGGAACTCGACGGGGTCGCCACCACCGATTTGCACCCATGCAAGATCAACCTCAAGATTGAGGAGGCTCGCCGGGATCAGCTCGAGGAGTCGCTCAAGACCCGTCTTGCCGTCAATGACCTTCATTTCGAAGTCGTGGTTGTGATACAGATATTGGAAACCTGCCGACTTCACCTTCTCGGCGGCCGCCGTGAGTCGAACCGCAAATGCCTCGGTGGCTTCAACGGTTTCGAAGTTATCGGGGCTGATGTAAGGGCAGATAACCGTCGAAAGACCAAGAGCCTTCGCGGCGGCAACGAAACCGTCGAAATCGGTCTCGATCATCTCGATTCCAAAGTGGGCACCGCTTGCGGCCAATCCGTTCTCAGCGAGAGCGGCGACGTAAGTTTCCACCTGATCCAAACCCACACCTGCAGGCTCTACGTTTTTCAGACCCGCCTCCGCGATCGCTTTCAGCGTTCCAGGAATATCTTTCGCGAGCGCATCGCGCACCGTGTAGAGTTGCACCGTGAGTTTCATCACCCCCGATTATGAATCGGGGATGCGACTCGAATTGTCCTAAAATTTGTTTATTGAGCCGAGCCGCCGAATGCGGGCTCGGTGCTGGAGGCAGCCTTGTTTTTGAACCACTCGTTGGTGAGCAGGGTGTTCACCCACTCGGTACCGCTGTCGCCGCCGGGCCAACCATCGCGAGTCAACGCTTCAAAGTTCGTGCGCGGCGCGTCGGCGATCCAAGAGAGCGAGCCGTTTCGAATGCCTCTAAGGACAACGAGTTGGCACTCCTGCGAATAGTCCAACGCGGCCCTGGCAAGCTCGGCACCAATGCGACGACCGGGCTCGGTGGCGTTGACCGCAAAAGTCAATGTGATCGAATGGCTTCGGTGGTCATACAGACAGCTAACGAGGTTCGTTCCGCGCGACGATCTTTGCCCAACAATCTGGGTCAGCGTCTCATCTTCTTGCGCTCCAACCCTTCGGACCGTAACTTCTTGCGGGGCGACGTCTGGCTGGGCGGTTGTCGTTTTCGGCTCTACCGTCTCGGTTGGGAGAGGTTCGACTTCCGACGCGGCAGGCTTGGTTGGTGCCTCTAACTTGTCGGCGATGAACATCTTTTGGAGGTTCTTGATGCCTTTACCGTCCGTTTGGCGACCCGCCAAAAACGCTATCGCCGCAACGACGCACACCAGAACGATGGTTCCGGTACCGAGCCACTTTCGGGCGTTCTGAGTGTTGATCGGAGCCTTGGGGACATCCTTTTCTTGAACGCTCGACAGGCGTATTTTCGCATCGTCCAGGCGACGTCGAACCGACTCGTTGCGCGGATCAAGATCGAGGGCAAGTTCAAACCATTCGACCGCTTGTGAAAATCGTCCCGCCTCGTACGAGATCTCGCCCAGCATTTGATGAGCGGCTAGGTTGGACGGAAACCTTCTGAGGGTGCCCAGGAGCACGTCCTGAGCTTCATCCAAACTTCCGCGCATACGCGCCAGATTTGCCTTGGCAAGGTCTAGGTGCACGGACTCGTCCTCTTTCATCGGGACGCCGTCGATAAGAACGGCCCCGCAATCGGGACACCGAAACGTTCCTTCATCAAAGGAAGCGTTGCAGTTGGAACAGTACGGCTTCACCTTGCTAAATACCTGTGCTACCAAAGCCACCCTCGCCTCGGTCCGTTGTGGGGAGTTCCCCTACGACAGACCATGTGGCGTGTGCAACCGGGCAGAAAACCATTTGACCAATACGCTCACCGACCTCGAATCGAACCGTTTCTGAGCCAAGGTTGATCAAGAGCACTCCAACCTCACCTCGGTAGTCCGAGTCGATGGTTCCAGGGCTGTTCACCATGGAAATTCCATGCTTCAAAGCCAAACCAGATCGGGGACGCACTTGGGCCTCGAAACCCTGCGGCACCGCAATTCTGAGACCGGTGCGCACGAGTTTTCGTTCCATGGGGGCTAGGTCGAAAGACTCAGTGCTCCGTAAATCCATCCCCGCCGAACCTTCGGTTTGGTACGCGGGCAGTTGCCCACCCTCGCCAACGATAACGGGAACGGAGATGTTCATGGTTGGGTTCTAGTATGGTCACGATCTGCTTTTGCGCCAACTCCCTAGGGTCTAAGAAACTTCGTGAGGGCGCGGAAAGCGGGTGCCGATTCGCACGCGTGTTCGTACCTGCGGAAGCCGATTGACTCAGCCAGTGTTTTTGGTGCGGGGTTCGTGTTGAAGAGGCAGTAGAAAAAAATTCCCCAGAGATAGGGATGCGACTTTAGCTTTTCACCGATGGCTTCAATGCACTCTGCTCGAAGCTGTGGGTCCAACTGTCCACCAACTCCAACCGTCTCTTTCGTGACGTACCATTCGTGAAGACCGATTGGTCGGGACGCAGCCGGGAGATCCAGCTTCTTCATTCGACGGATGCGACGATCGATCTCATCAAACGTGCGTTCCGCAATCTGTGCGGGGTCTTTCTTCACGCTGACCGGCAGATAAACCGCCGAATTGAGCGACAGGCAGTCGATCTTTTCCCACCATCTCGCCCCAGAGCCGCCCTCTACGCTGGCAAATCCGACCTGTTCTTGCCCCGGCTTATCCCAGAAAGAGAGGGTAGGTCCCAATAGTAAGTGCCCGTGCCAGTCGATTCCCCCATCGGCCAGGAGAATGTGATTGCAGAATGCGTGGAAGGCTTGGCTCCAGAGCCCCTCAGGTTCGCTTTTGGGTCCGCCAGAGACATATCCCGTAGCAGGTTCATTGATCCACTCAAAGGTGAGGTCGTAGTGCCCCCGACCCTGTTTCACCCAAAAGTCGCTCACCCAGTCTATTTGCTTTTGGAGCGTGTGTTGGATAGGCTCCCACAGCGGGTAAGGCGGACGGTGCCAAGTTACCCAGGGAACCCTCTTTGGATACTTTGCAAGACGGTTCTGCCAGTGCTGCGAACTTGGATGGGGGTGAGGAACGACATTGAGCACAAGGTTGTGGCCGGACCGGGCAATGATTCCAAGGCGCTTTTCTAGGATTCTTGTGTCCAGCACACCCGGCGCCCAAGACACCTCCCAAAAAAGCAAATCTTCTCGAATCGTGCACGTTGGGAGCTTTGCCAGCGTCGCCCTGGCTCTCTTCCAATCAAGTTCAGTCCCTTTTACAGGCAGATGAGCGGTCACCCCAAAGGCCCTTTGGGGCACGGTTAGGACCGCTAAAGAACTCATAGCAAAGGCGACTTCGAGATGATGTATTCACGGAGTTCTTCCGGTGAAACAATGCCCACATTTGCGACCGTGTGCTTCATGAACTCTTCTACCGAGACGTTCTCTAATTCTCCGGTGGACTTGAGATCTTCATACATAGCTTCCAAAACCTGGACTTCACTAGGCGCGTGCGGGAAGGCATCGATCCAAACGCCGGGCTTCTCTGCCGTCGTCTTATAGGCAACCGAAGCGACGTACGGCAATTGGAGGATCTCCTGATCGTCATCTACCGACCAGATGCCTTCGTAAACGTGCATTCCCGCCGAATGGAGTTCCTTTGTGATCGTCTCCTGCCTACCCATGACGTTGCACACGACAACGGTTGCATTCTCCGAGTGACCGGCGGTGAGCACTAGCGATCCTCCCACAGGCAAGAGGTAGCACTCTGTGGTGCCAAGCGTTCGGCGAACCGCCTCGGCGAAACCGGTGTAGGGGACTCGTAGGGTCATGGCGTTAACTCCTGTCTAGGATATCGCCTCTAATCCCGCTTCGGGAATCAACGCCTCTATCCGCTGGCTGAATTCGTCGGCAAGTCGCCGCGCATCGGCATCGTTTGCACCCTCTGCCACCACGTGGAAGACAGGTTCGAAAGAGTCTGGCAACACAAGTACCGACTCGTCTCGCCACTGAATCTTGATGCCATCCAGCGACGAGATCGTCGCATCTGGGAAGCTGGAATCGTTCAGGATTCGCATGACGGTTCCTTTTGCTTCCCAAGGCACTCGTACCGATTGCTTGGCGCTGTGGAAATCGGGCAGCCCGTCGGCCAACTCACCGATTGTCGATGCGGTTTGTTGAAGCATCGCTGCCACTTGAGCAAAGGAAAACGGTGCGTCGAAGCCCGGGTGCAAGGTCGGGAAAATGAATCCCCCACGATCGTCGCCCGCGAAGTCCACCTGATCGGACTGCGCGCTTTGAACCAGAGAGCGGACATCCGCCTTCGTTCGAATCACCTCGGCGCCCAATCTTCGGAGCGATTCTTCCAGAAGCCTCGGTGCGGCGACACTCATCGCAATCCGAGCTTTCGGTTGCGTGTGGATCACCAGCGAACAGAGAACGGCAAAGAGTCGGTTGCCCGATATCTCCCGGCCCGAGGAGTCCACGAGCACCAACCGTTCGCCTTCGTCCAGGAACAGCACGCCGAGGTCGTAGTTGAGCGTCCCTACGATCTTGGAAAGATCGCGGAGGTGAGCTTCGATCTCGTCTTGGGTGCGCGGGGCTCGTCGAGAGTCGTTGAACGCATTGAGCGAGATCGACTCGATGCCCATTTGGCCCAGCATCGCCGGGTAGATGGACGCAAGGGCGGAGTAGCCATAGTCGCAAACCACTCGCAGAGTGCGGGTGTCTTCATGCGGGCCGAGGAGCTTGAAGAAGTCCGACTGGTATTCCTCTACCGCCCGACTGCTGAACTCGATGACGCCCACATCGTCGGGGTCGGTGCGCTTGTAATCCTCCCGGAAGAAGAGGGTTTCTACCTTCCGCTCAAGGTTCTTGGAGAGGTAAGTGCCATCCGGACCGAACATCTCAATCAGCGAAACGCGGCTGTTTCCGGGCAACTTACGAACGGTGAGCGCGCCTTCTGCACCGCTGTTCCGAATGAAGTGCCGAGCGATCGGGACGGGAGCCGACCGCAAGTCAAGAACATTACAGCCCACGCTCAGCAGTGACGAGATAAGCGCCCGTTTGAGCATTCGCGACGATCGTGAACTGTCTCGACCCGTGACGACCGTCCCGCCCGTCGGGAAAAGCGATCCAAACGCCGACCCGAGCCGACAGGCGAAGTCGGGCGTCATTTCGATGTTGCTGAGCCCGGCAACACCCAGGTCTCTAAAGAGATTGCCCCGCCACTTGTTGCCCCAAACCAGGGACATGTTGACAATCGAACCGCGCTCGACAATCTTGTCCGGCCACAACTTCACTCGGGGTCGAATGTGGGTGCCGACATCCACCAAACAGCGGTCGCCCACCACCGAATCTTCCATCAGTTGGCATTCGCGCTTAATGGTCGCCCGGCTGCAGACGATGGCGGATTTGACGCTCACATTGGGCCCGATATAAGACCGCTCCCAGATAACGGATCGCTCGATCTGGGCGCCCTCTTCGATGATGCAGTTGTCGCCGATGGACGCGTACGGTCCGATCACCGCACCCGATTTGATCTTGACGTTTCGCCCAATCACCACGGGGGGGCGAAGGACCACGTCTTGATCGATCGAAAGATTGCTGCCGAGAAACACCCCGCTATCGGTGGCCGAACCCGGGATGGGCAACTGAAC
This sequence comes from bacterium, assembly GCA_027483535.1. Taxonomy (GTDB): domain Bacteria; phylum Armatimonadota; class Fimbriimonadia; order Fimbriimonadales; family Fimbriimonadaceae; genus Fimbriimonas. The sequence goes on along the minus strand of JAIXUN010000003.1, from coordinate 705,085 downwards.
CTCGTGTCGAAGCACCTGCTCCTGGGCCTCTCGATACTGCTGAAGCGATCCTACGTCCGACCAGAAACCGTCCATGACGTAGCCGTAAATCGGTGCTCCCATTTCGAGCAGTTTCGGAAAGATGTCTTGGCTCCAGTCGTAAGAACGGTTTGGCTCCATGAGCTCGAACACGCTGGGTTCGAGGATGTACATTCCCGTGTTCACGGTGTCGGTGAACACTTCCGACCAACTTGGCTTTTCTAGGAAGCGAACAACCTTTCCGGACTCGTCGGTGATGACCAGACCGAACTCGAGCGGGTTAGGAACTCGGTAAAGAATGAGCGTGGCTACCGCCCCTTTCTCTTTGTGAAACTCCACAGCTTTCTTGAAATCGCAGTCGGTAAGGGCGTCGCCGGAGACGATCAGGAACGTTTCGTCTTTTAGAGACTCTTCGGCTTTTTTGATGCTGCCCGCCGTTCCAAGAGGAACAGGCTCGACGCTGTACTCCATGGAAACGCCGAAATCGGCTCCCGATCCGAAGTAGCTCTGAATCTCGTCGCCTAGATAGAAAAGCGTCGAGAGTTGCTCCGTGAAACCCTGGTGGGCAAGGTGCCGCACGATGTGCTCCATGATCGGCACGGTGGCGACCGGGACCAGGGGCTTGGGTCGATTCGACGTTAGAGGCCTTAATCGAGACCCCTCTCCTCCTGCCATCACTACCGCTTTCATGTGTGCTCCTTTGCCACTCCCTGTTTGAAGACGTTATAGCCGACCCTTTTCGACCATAACACGACTTTATTAACGGGAAATCTTCTGCATCCTGCAATCTATTCAAAGATTCTGCAAAACGGTGTCGTTCGAATCGCGTCCATCGGGCTCCAGGACATTCACTGAGTCCATGGCCCTAGCAACGTAAACTGACTGAAGAAACCTTGAGTTTCTTTTGTAATCTTTTGCAATGCAAAACAAAGCTAACATTCTTGCTCGCTCAGCAACAATCATGGGAAAGGTCTGCTTTTGGACCTCATTTGGGATGACGGTAATGTTGTTGTCAACGGCTTTGAACGTTTCCCAATTGGCCATTCAAACGTTCAACACTGTTTGGTGCTGGACCTTCACGGGGGCCATTGTTTTGTCTTTTTTGCTTTTGATCGCTTCAGCTTACGCAAAGGCACCAGAGAAACGACGGAGGCGCGCACTTCAATGGACCCTTATTGGGCTTGGTAGCTTCTCAGCACAAGTCCTAGCTTGTGCCGTTCTGCTTCCGGTCATCGTGGATGGCCCGGTCCGGTTTGTCTGGTCTAACTAAGAGTTTGCTAAATGATCCAGGGGGACTCGACCATGTCTCGCTAACACCATAATCTTCGTGTGAGCAAGCACGACGCCCCGACCGAGATTCCCGCCCACCGAACCACCATCGAGCGGATTCGCGTTCGGTACGGCGAGACGGACATGATGGGTCATGCCTACTATGCGAACTACCTTTTCTGGTTCGAGCAGGCCCGAGGGGCGTGGTGCCGAGACCGAGGCTTCACTTACAAATCGCTGGAGGAAGCGGGATACAAGCTCCCCGTGGTGGAGGCTCACCTGCGCTACAAGGGCGAAGCGAAGTACGACGATCTGCTTGAAATCCACATCTCGCTCACCGAGATCAAACGAGCGGCGATGCGTTTCGACTATTCGGTGGTGAACACCACCTCCGGAGCGACCGTAACCGAAGGGTACACCTGGCACGTTTTGGTGGGGTCCGAGTTCAAGGCGATCACCATTCCCGCACCGGTTAGAGAGATGCTGGAACGAGACCCGGCTGAGTTTGAAACCGTGGAGTGAAGCTTTGGCAGCTCGGAATGAAACGAATCGCGTGATCGAGGCATAGGAACCTTTCAGGACCCGGATGCATTGGAAGTTTCGAGCATTTTAGCCACAATGAAAATGTTCGTAGCCTGATTCACTGATTTTCAGCCACCCGGTCAGGTCCCACACAAGAAGAGTTCATGGAGAGCGTCGCGAACTGTACGATCGCCGCAACGATAACACCTGCAACTGCGGGAGAATCACCTGCGACTGCGGGCGAACCCGATTGTTGTTCAGCCTCCCATAAAACCGACTACCACGGCCTTCAATGGGCTCTGGATGAACTCGATAGAATTGCTCCCGGCGTACCGCTCTTAGCCCTTGGTCAGACCATATTTTGGGACGAGCCCATGAAAGCGGGCTTGGCAAAGTTCGCTTTGGAACGCGGCCGAAGGTTTGTGGCGGGCATTCACGACACCGACTACTTCGCCAAGATTCCCAGCGGAGAACATCGGAAGGGCATGTTCACCGCCCTGCCTCACAACGACGGTAGCACTCGCGGCCTGTGGAGCGCAGCGGGCGAATTCTCAGCCCTCTTCGGCTCCGAAACGGTGGTGACCCGGGAAATCCTCAAGCAAGCCGGGCTGAAGATCGACCGCCTAGAGCAGGCCGATCCCAATTTTCTGGACGAGGCAACCGAGGCGTGGGGTTGGCGAGGCATCGTTTCGCTGGACGAGCGTCCGCCCGTCACCGCCGAGATTCCGGCTCAGGCCCTTGCCAAAGAGCTTTGCAAAACGCTCAACTGGGCGCTGGATACGTCGATAGAATTGACCGCCGGGCAATCGCGTGAAGCGGCTCGCAAGGTTGCCGACGAGATTCATACCAAGCTTTGCGATCTGCTCGACCTTCCGGGCAAAACGGCGGCATGCGTCTACCGGGCGATGCTTCCTGCGATGTACTCGCTGGTGGCGGGCGAGAACCTCGCCATTGAAACCGCGCAGACCACCGAACTGCTCCGATTCAACCGATCCACCGCTTCCCTCCCTCGATTTGAATTGCTCCGATTCTTTGTGAACCAGGAGACTCGCGCCGAAGCCAAGGCGGCCTACGATCGAGCCATCGCCACCGCATCGGGCATCTACGAGTTAGACAAGTTCGGAACGGGCGCGATCCCGTTCGACCTAGTGGTGCCGGGCAAGGGTCGAGGAACCATTCGACTTGGCAAGCGCGGCGTGGTGATCAACACTCCCAAGCCGATCTTCTTCCACCTCTCCAAGCCGCTCGAATCCGTTCAGGAACTCGCCGCACTGATCGAGGATCGACTCGGCGACCGGTGCGTGCTGGTCGGCAAAGCGGTGACCCTCATCGGCATGCTCTCGCGAGAGTTCGCGTTTGTCTTCCACGAAGGCGCAAGTTCATACGTGACTTCCTCTGCCAAGCTCCACGAGGAACTGAGCGGGCTGAACGGAGGGTGTTTCCACACCTACCCCATCGTCCGGATTCAGTACGCCACCTGGGATTCGCTTGCGCAGGTGAAGGCGTGGCTGAAACTTCCGCCCGAGCTGAAACGACCTTTCGGCACCGATGATCTTTGCGCGCCCAGCTTTGCCGCCCGCTGGAAATCGGTCGCTGAGGAGCAACAAGAAGTTCTGACGAAATTGGGATCGTTGAGACGCCCCATCGACCTGATTCGATACCTGGATGAAAAGGTCGGCGGAGCTTGGCGAGAAGTGGCGAACGAGTACCTATCTATCCACTCCAGGTTGGAGCACGTGCGAGACGAAGTCGATTCCGCGAGATCGGAACGAAAGGCGCTGTACGCTCATTTGGATGAGCTGAAAGGCAAACATCAGAACGTTCAGAAGCAGATGGGAGATCACTTCCGAGCCGAAATTTTTGAGCAGCAGGCGACCCAGTCTGCCCTGGCTAGGCGAGAAGCGTTCAAGGCACGACTGACCGAGATCGAATCAGAAATGCGTTCGGTAAAGTCTCAGTTGCACCGCGCTTTGCACACCCAGGCCGCCGCCGCTCAGACCGGAGAAGCGGTGGATGCTCACGACCGTCGTCGGCAGTTGGAACTGGAAGCGGAGATGAAGCGACTGCGCATGATTCGCGAGGCCGTTCAGGCCACCAAGGGACTGCAAAACGCCAACCGTCGCCCCGGTGCTTGGTGGATTCCTATGGTGAGTCCCGATGGGGCATGGTTCCACGAGATCAATCGAACCGCCACTTGTCGATTGGAGCACCTCTGTTGAGCGCCGCAGTTCCAACCCTTCCTTTTGTGAAGATGGAAGCGATTGGGAATGACTTTCCCGTTCTGCTCACCACTGACGTTGCCGCATTGCTTGGCCCAAACGTTTCGTTAGACAGCGCTCAGGTTTCCGGCGCTCTGCAGCGATTGGCGGCAATGATGTCGGACCGACACTTTGGCGTGGGCGGAGACGGCCTGCTGACCATTCACAAAGAGGGCGATGGGGTTCGACTGCGAATGTTCAACCCAGACGGCACCGAGGACTTTTGCGGAAACGGGATTCGAGTGGCGGCGAAGCTGGCCAACGATCTTGGTTGGGTCGGGAACGACTTTTCGATCTTTCACCGCGAGCGAACCGTTCCGATCCATATCGAAGGGACGCGCATCGACTCCACTCTTGGGCTCGCCTCGTACGAACCAGACAAGGTGCCGCACACTGCGCTTGGACCTCTGGTGGACACCACCATTTGGTCGGGCATGGATTCTGGCATCCCGCTTAGCTTGTTCGGCAGCGCTTTAACCACCGGCTCTACCCACGTGGTGATTCCAACCGATCGGCTTCCGGACGATGACTCTTTTGCCTCGGTGAGCGCGAAGATCGAGGTCGATTCCAAGTTTCCGGAGCGCACGAGCGTGATCTGGACGAAGGTGGTCGAGCCGAAGGTGCTCGCGATTCGGATTTGGGAGCGCGGAGTCGGTGAAACGCAAGGCTGCGGAACGGGTTCTAGCGCGGCGGCGGCGGACTATCTGCGTCGGACGAAGCAATTCGGCGTGGTCGAGGTTCGCAATCCGGGCGGGACGGTTTGGGTGAAGGCCGACGGCTGGAATCTGCCGCTCACGATCTCGGGCGAGGCTCAAACGGTTTATCGCGGGAGCTACTCGATCCCAGATGGTTTGCTCTGATCCCGGCGGTTTGCTCTGATCCAGGCGGGCTCAAAGTCCCGCTTGAGAAGCACCGATTTGCGGATGGTCGTAGGAACGGTTGCCCCTGAGCTTGGGGACCAACGGAGCCGCCTATGCGAATACTTGAAACCATCCTTTACGCCGAAGACCTTGTCGCCGCCCAACGATTCTATACGGACGTCCTAGGTCTGGAAGTGATCTCCTTCGACCCAAACCGCGACCTCTTCTTGCGGCTGGAGGATTCTGTCCTGATCCTCTTCAAGGCAAGCAAAACCATCGTCAACGATGCGGGCGTTCCTCCCCATGGCATGACCGGAATCGGGCACGTCGCCTTTCGAGCCAATGCTGACGAATTGGAGTCGTGGAAGGACAAACTTGAGGCGGTCGGAGTTCCAATCATCCAGGAACGCACCTGGGGCAACGGATCGCGGTCGATTTACTTCAACGACCCGGCGGGGAACGTGCTAGAGTTCGCCGAGCCTCACCTATGGTTCCGGTAAACCCCTCAGAATATTGGGGGAAGTGGGCATTGAATCCGGCGCATCGAAACACCTGAAGGATAACCCTTCAAGAACTCCCACGTCCCTGCCTCTGAAATCTAGCTTGAAAACAATCTCAACAGTGATTTCACAAACTGGCTCTGTCTCTGCGTTCGAAGGAAGGCAGAAATCTCATCGATAATTTCTTCCTGAAGACTGCCCATCCTGCTCTTTAGCTTCCGCACGATCGACTTCACTTGCAAAGAGGCAGAGCGAGTAGGAACTTCTCTTTGAACAAGGCGCTTAATCAATAGAATCTCGTAACTGTCTCCGTAGGCGCCGTCGATTGGTAGGCTTAGGGATTCAAGCTCGAGCTCAGTATCCGCAGTTTTTAGATACCTAATTGCAAGGGCTTCACGGGCGTCTGCGCTAACCGCAACAGAAAGTTTTTCTCGATCCAACTTCGCGAGACGGTGTCGTGCGTTTTTATAGGCCGATGTCCCTCTTTTTGCACTACATAGCTCCAAGACGCACTGCTTTAGCTGCCCATCTGGAGAGAGCTTCTGATATCTTTCCTCGACCATTGCCTTTGACAGAGTTTTCTTGCCGTTTGAACTTAGGTAATCCTGCAGGGTAATGGTGTTTTGACCAAGTAAACAAATGGCGACAGATAATGCAACGGCAACCTTCATGCTTCCTTCCTAGGATTCATCAACTCTTCTATTAATACAGGGTGTTAGTTAAGAAGCTGTCTGCTAGAGGATTCTAGGCCAGCTTTTTGGACGGAAGGTGCGTGTTTCAACAACCTCCCCGTCTATCATGTCCCTCACGACTCTGCGAATCCCTCCCATTCGATAGCTAGAATGTACGTCGTAGGCCTGCGACTCATCGTCGTAAGCCTCAATATCCATGGTCATATCAAAACCACCTGGGACAAGATCGAAGCGCACCCATTCCATATTGTAAAGGTTCTTCAACCCCGTACGAACGATTGTATGTTGACCCTTGTAGACGAGATCGACTCGCCTAATGCTGGTTTTAGATCGCAAACAAGCCGATCGCCCCCAGCCGGGCTTTTCCGTTTTCCAGCCATACCTTGGTGCGTAGTCCTCCGGCTCACGAGAGAGCAGCACCGAGATCACCCAATCGCCTCTCTCTTCTTTGAATCGCCTCTGCTGTCCGACCGGCACTTTCCAATAGTAGCTGGAGATCATCATCGAGACCTTGGGCGGAGCTGTTTGACCCAAGGGCAAAACAACCAATCCGGCAGTTAGAGTTAGCAGCATTCGATCACTTTTCCGCTCGGTCAATCTACTCGCTCGAGAGTGGAGAGAGGAAGCACCGACCTGGGTTCGTCCTTGGTACTTTATACACCAGACTTTCAGGAAAGCGAAGAGAATCTTTTAGGTTGCACGGCACTAGCGGCGTTCTCACGCTGCATAAGTTAGTCGATGGCTGAAGCAAGGCTCTCAAGGTGTGTTTCTGGTCGGTCCTCCGGACCTTTGATTTTCTGGTGACACCTACCCAGACCTAACGGTCTGGGCTAACAGTCTTGCCGGTCCTCCGGACCTCTCAAGAATGTTGTTATAGCGGCGATTTGACATAGAGGCATCCTAAGATATTCCCCTCTATGGAGGGGTGCCCCGGCAGGGGCGGGGTGGTCGGCAGAATCGAACCTTGACCCGATTTGATTCGAGCGGCCCCCTGAGTTGGGGTTTGGGGTGCGAAAGTGGTCGTTCCCGGAGACCACCCCGGTCCTTCGGACCACCCCTCCGTAGAGGGGAATGTGATCCCGACCTCGACATAGGTTTAGACATGAAGCGGCGGAGCCGCGAACATCATCGCAGCCCAGGGTTTCAACCCTGGGAACTGGGTCAGAGTCTTAACCCAGAAGGGCGGAGCCCTGGCAATAGATGAAAAACGATGTGAAGCCTCCCCTCACCCCCTGGGCCCCTCTCCCCTGCAAAACCGGAAGGGAGAGGGGGATCTATTCGAGGTCCTCGATACCTAGGGCGTTGCCCTAGGCTGCGATGATTGCCGCGGCTCCGCCGCTTTCCTCTGGTCGCCCGCCTACGTTGCCTACGGGTGAGAGTCTGGACGGTCCTGCCGGACCTTTGGGATGGTGGGATGACACCTACCCAGACCTAACGGTCTGGGCTAACAGTCTTGTCGGTCCTCCGGACCTTTTCGGAAAGTCACTGAGATCTCAATACGGAACCTTGACCATTAGGGGGCTAGCGGTAGAGGAAGGCCGGGTGAACGGACGAGCAACTTGGAAGTGACGGAGATTAAGGAGGAGAGCCGTCCCATGACATTCCCCTCTATGGAGGGGTGCTCCGGCAGGGGCGGGGTGGTCGGCAGAATTGAACCTTGACCAGATTTGATTTCGGGTGGATCCTTGACCAGGGGCATGTGGGAGGACAGTCGAGTTAACCGGAGACCACCCCGGTCCTTCGGACCACCCCTCCATAGAGGGGAATGAAGGTGGTCGGCACCAAAAAGATCTCTTAAAGTGGATATTCCCGGAGACCACCCCGGTCCTTCGGACCACCCCTCCGTAGAGGGGAATGTGATCCCGACCTCGGTACATGTTAAGCCAAGAAGCGGCGGAGCCGCGACCATCACGGCAGCCCAGGGTTTCAACCCTGGGTTCAGGTTCCCATCAGAGAACAGAAGAGCTAAACCGAGGCAAGAGAAGTATAAGTTTCGGAGCCATCCCGAACTGAACCATCAAGACAAACAAAAAGGCCGCTACCCAAGGCTCACGGGTAGCGGCAATTCCAGAGGCTCCAGAACTTGATTGTCTGGTTCTTTTTTGCTTGAAGGCTTTACTGACCCAGCTTCTGGCGTCGCAAGAAGGTGGGGATGTCCAGGTTCAACTCGTCGATGCTGATCGGCGCGGGTTGGAAGCCTGCCGCCGCGTTCGCGGGTTGAGCCGGATTCACCGTTGCCGAATCGACCACGGCTTGATTCACCACGCCCGGATCGGAGATTCGGGTGGGGTTGGAAACGCGGGGTTCGTTCACGAAGACTTCGTGATTCACGGCCTGAGAAACGGTTTGCGACGTGGTGTCCATTCCGGCGGCAAGAAGCGTGATCTGAACCTCGCCGTCCCCGGAGTCTCGCATGACGTGACCCATGATGATGTCGGCATCCGAAGCATCGGTGAACTGAAGGATGTACTCCATCGCCTCATGAGCCTCTCCGAGGGAGAAGTCTTGACCGGCGGTGATGTTGACCAACAGTCGCTTGGCGCCTTGAATGTTCGTCTCCAGCAGAGGCGAATTGGCGGCGTTTTGAGCGGCCATTTTGGCTCGCTGCTCGCCCATGCCTCTACCCAGACCCATGAGGGCAACACCCGCGTTGCTCATCACCGATCGAACGTCGGCAAAGTCGACGTTGATGATGCCGGGCAGGAGGATGATGTCGCTGATGCCTTGAACGCCTTGTCGCAGAACGTCATCCGCCGCGGCAAATGCTTGCTGCATGGTGGTTTTGCGCTCGACGAAGTCCAGAAGTCGATCGTTGGGAACGGTGATGAGGGTATCGACGTGCTCCTTGAGTCGCTCCGCACCTTCGCGAGCCAGTCGCGTGCGCTTAGGACCCTCAAACAGGAACGGCTTGGTGACCACACCAACGGTGAGGATGCCCTTTCGTCGAGCGATCTCGGCAACGACAGGAGCGGCTCCGGTTCCGGTTCCGCCACCCATGCCTGCGGTGATGAACACCATATCGACGCCATCAAGAATCGCGTCGATCTCCTTCTCGCTTTCTCGGGCGGCTTTCTCGCCAACCGTTGGGTTACCGCCTGCGCCAAGACCCCGAGTGAGGTCGGCACCCAGCTGAACCTTGGTGCCGGCTCGACTTAGGTTGAGAGCTTGGGCATCGGTGTTCATGCCGATGAAGTGAACGCCAACGACGCCCTCGCTGATCATGCGATTGACGGCGTTACAACCGGCGCCACCTACGCCGATGACTTTAATCGTGGCTTGATTTTCAAACAAGTTTTCTGGCCTCATGGATCCTCTGCAGTGGCTTCCAATGCCTTTGCCCCCGCTACCGTCGTCCATTTCCGGTAGCGCGTTCCCTACGATCCTTGTGTTAAAGAGGACGGAGGAATCGCTAGAAAAGCACCAGCTAAATTAAGTGTGAACCACTTAAATGGAAAGACTTTTCTGGAGTGGAAAAAACCAGTGGGTTATCCACAAGTTATCCCCAAAATCGAACCTAATTGAGCCGTTCGACACTGTATCGGGCGATGGCGGTAAGCATTTGTTCTTGGTGCATCCCCTCCACCAATTTTGCCGACTCGTCGGCAAGTTCCAAGGCGCGCACTCGCGAAGCTTCCAGACCGTACAGGGCGGGATAGGTGGCTTTCTGTCGCTCTCGGTCCGAACCCACCGCTTTGCCCAGTTGCTCGGAGGTTCCGGTTTCGTTCAGCACGTCGTCGGCGATCTGGAAGGCAAGGCCGATCTTTTCGCCGTACTCGCGAAGTTTGCGAATCTGAACCTCGGTGCCTCCTCCTAGGATCGCCCCGATCTCGGCTGCGGCGGAAATGAGGGCGCCCGTCTTGCGTGTGTGGATGTAATCCAGGGTGTCGCGATCAACCGCCTTGCCTTCGCTGAGGATATCGACGGTTTCACCGCCGACGAGACCGTCTGACCCCACGGCGTGGGTCAGCACGCGCATGGATCGCAGAACCGCCGCCGGATCGCCCTCTACTCGCGCCAGAGTGTCGAACGCGAGCGCGAACAAAGCGTCCCCGGCGAGAATCGCCACCGCTTCACCGAACTGAACGTGGCAGGTGGGTCGACCTCGGCGCAGATCGTCGTTATCAATGGCGGGAAGATCGTCGTGGATGAGCGAAAAGCAGTGGATCATCTCCACCGCACAGGCGGCGTCGAGTGCCCGAATTGGCAGTGCGCCAACGGCTTGCGCAGCGAGAAGACAAAGAACCGGCCGGAGTCGCTTACCGGGAGCCAAGCAGCTGTACCGCATGGCCGAATGAAGCTCGCTTGGGCGCAGGTCCACAGGAGGCAAAAGCTCGCCCAAGCGATGGTCGACGGTTTGAGCCGCCTTTGCCAATCGCTCTTCAAAAGTCAGCGTTTCGCCAGCCGCTCGCTCCACAAGGTTCAGCATACCGTTAGGTACGAATCACGGCAGGTAATCTACGTCAAATGGTGGCTATGCGGGCCCTCCGGGCAACTCGTTTTGGGTCGGTTGAACAGCCTTTCGAGCCTAGCCGAATCGCCTCCTTTTTATCACCGGGAGACTCTTACCTATCGGTGCACGGGTCTGATCTCGCCGACTCGTCAACGAGTGAGAATATCGCTCAGATCACCCAACCTTCCGGGGCGAGAGACGATCGTAGCAAACACGTCCGATACGTTCGCGCCGCTTCCTTGGTGACCCAGTGGCGAGCAAACGGAACCCTATCCACCGCAACCGATCCCGCACTCTATGTCCACGTTCATCACTTCCAGCGCGGCGACCAACTCCTTCGTCGGACCTCGATCATCGGCCTGATCCCGGTCAACTCCCCGGAGATCGTGCTCACGGAGGCAGTTGCCTTTCAAGAGCGAGAGGACCGTTTGCGAATGCTCGAAGCAACTCGGTTCCACGCCGACCCGGTCGTCGCCCTCGGATCTCGTACCGAGAGCCTAGACACGGCGCTGGAGAACCTCGGGGAGCCGGTGTTTACCGCCGAAGAGTCGAGCGGCGATCGTCACGAAATCTTTTTGCTCTCAGTGCCAACCGTGGCGTTCGAAAAGCTGCTGGTCATAGAGGGTTCTCACCGCCTGGTGGCAGCACGAGCTTTTCAAGAAGATGCTCGCGAGCGGCTTTCCGGTAGGAGGAGACGCGGACTAGAACCGGTCGCTCCGGAAGCGGGCCCGGATGAGATCGCCGAGGAGTTCGCTCTTTTCGAAGTGATCCTGGAAGACGAAGCCGTTTTCTTGCGAAAGTCGACTCTTCTTGCCAAGGGGAAATTGAGTTCAGGACTTCGCGAAGAGGTCGAAAACTCCCTCCAGACCTTGAGGTTGAGCGATCACGCGCCAATTACTTTGAAAGATGCAAGCGGAGTCTCGCAATTACCCGACCCTCGTTCGGCGGGCGAACATCCCGAGCGCAGCGTAAGTACAAAGTCCCTACCGGTTTCCCTTGCCGGGCATTTCATGTTAGAAAGAGCGTTGAATCCATTAGAGGTCGAAATCACTCGATCTCTATCAGACGCACCGAAGCTATCGACCGAGAATCTGCCAGTAGGACAACTCTTGATCGAAATCGAAGGTGGTAACGGAGAATTGATGAAGTTGCAGACGGAACCGATGGGAACTCTTCCAACGGGCACCCTTGCGCTCGATCCTCCTGCCGCCTCCGGATTGATCACCTGGCACTTTGCCGATTTTTGCTGAGGTCACGGATTCAAATGAGGGACATCATGAACGTACAACTCCTTGGCACCGGCGCCGCGGATGGGATTCCCGCCTTCTTTGGGAACGATCCTGTAAGCGAGTACGCCCGACGTCATGGAGGGAAGGATGTCCGCACACGATCGGCGGCGATTGTTGACCGAACCATCAAAATCGACTTCGGCCCCGATACTTTCCATCAGATTCAGCGTTTCGGGCACAACCCACGCGACTGGTCGGCCCTCATCTTCACGCATAGCCACGAAGACCATCTTTGCGTCTCCGAACTGCAGTACGCCCTCTTCCCGTTTGTAGAAATGGACCACATGCCGTGGCCGATTTTTGCCAACGACGCCGTGTGCGACATCATCGCCTCTCGGTATCCGGATTGGCCCATTGAACTGGTTCGCATTCGGAGCTTCCAATCCTTTGAAACCGGTCCTTACAAGATCACGCCCATCGAGGCGAATCATAAGGAAGATGAAGACAGCCTGAATCTGATTTTCGAGCGGGGCGGCGCCAAGTTCCTCTATGCCACGGACACAGGCATGTATCCGGAGCGAACGTTTGGATTCTTGGAAGGTTGGGAATTGGACGGAATGGTCTTAGAGGCCACCGATGGATTCCACAACACCCCTTACGCCGGGCACCTCGATATCGCCGATGCCGCAAAACTCGTGGAGCGACTTCGTGCGACCAACGCACTGAAACCCTCTGCCCAGGTGGTGACCACTCACCACGCCGCGCAAGGCGGTGCGACTCACGCCCAGCTAGAGGCGGCCCTTGCCCCTCACGGCATGCGACCCGGGTTCGACGGATTATCGATTGAAATTCAGTGTCCGAACGCTTCGGTCCTGCGCGCTTCGGACCGACAGCACGCTTAGATCGACAAATTCCAACAATCCAAAAAAAGGGCATCGAATCGGTTCCATTCGGCGTCTGTATCCCTGCCAATGGACTGGCGGGCGCATCCTTAGGCCAGGACGGCCACCTTCTTTCTTGATGCGCTCAAATCAGGCGAGTATTCGCCATCCGATTTCTTTGTCCCGAATGTGATCCGATCACATTTAAATGGGTCAAACCGACGAATATACTTATCTTGCCGGCGGCGATCATTGGTCGGGCTAAGGATGGTTACGACATTCACTCCGGCACGTCAGAAGGAATTGCGTTGACCCTTAGTTTTCTTATCGGATTCACCCTCGTATCGAGTCTTCCATCGGGCTCTCGACTTCCGGCTTTCGGGGCTTTGTATCACGGTCAAAGTCAGGTCCAGAAGACCTCGGACCCGGATCAAACCGGATCGGACGGCGAGACGACCGAAACTCCGCAAAAGCCCGTTACCTCGCGTAAACCCAACACAAACGGAAGGGTGATGGTGCTCATGTACCATCACATTTTGGAAGGCGACAACACGATGTTTCGGTCGGCTCGCAAGTTTCGCCGCGACCTCGAGAACCTGCGCAACATGGGCTTTCGCCCGGTTTCGATGACCGAGTACGTGACCAACACGATGAAGCTTCCCAAAGGGGCTTCCCCGGTGGTGATCACCTTCGACGACGCGCACATCAACCAGTTTCGATACCTTCGCGATGGCAAGACGATCGATCCAAACTGCGCGGTCGGTATTTGGCTAAAGTTCGCCAAAGAGCACCCCGATTTTCCCGTGAAAGGCATGTGGTACGTGCTGCCCGACCTTTGGCATCAACCCAAACTCGCGAAGAAGAAGATCGACGCTCTTGTTTCGTGGGGGTCTGAGATTGGGAACCACACCGTCCACCACAAAGACCTTCGAAAGCTTTCTGAAGAGCAGGTGAAAGAAGAGATCGCCGGGCTGAGCGACCTACTGGAGAAGCACGGCATCACCAAGATTCACTTTGCCCCGCCGTATGGATCCTATCCTGCCAATCGGCAGTTGGTGAAGGAATTCGAGTTTAAAGGGAAAACTTACAAACTCGAGTCGTCTGTCCTGGCGGGGTCCGCGCCGAGCCTCTCACCTAACGACAAGCGGTTTGATCCGTACCGAATCTGGCGCGTGCATGGCAACGGTCGAGAGATGGGGATCGATGACTACTTGAACCAGGCTAAAGCAGGAAAGTGGCAGCCGTACGTGGCGAAATAATCGGAATCTCAAACCCTGCTAAAATAGCAGGGTTGTGGTAGAGCATGCTCCGGGCGGTAATCCGGTCGTTAATTGGGGAGCCAGCGCTCTACTGGTACTTGCGAGCTTCTTTTTCGTGGGTGGTGAGTACGCCGTTGTTTCGATGCGTCGAAGCAAGCTAGAGAGTCTTGCGAAACAGGGCAAGTCTCGCGCCAAGAAGCTGATTCAAGTCATTGACAACCTGAGTCCCTTCATTGCCGGGACTCAAATTGGAATCACCATCGTTGGCATCGCGATGGGTGCGTTCACCGAACCATTCATCACCTCCCTCCTCATCAAGGCGTTCACTGGGCTAGATCCTCGCCTGGGCCAAGCGATATCCCTCTTCCTGGTCTTGTTCTTCCTGGTTGTGGTTGGCGAGCTAGTCCCCAAGTATCTCGCTTTGAAACACCCGGAGCGGTTCATGCTCACGGGCTATGCCCCCTTGCAGGGCTTCGTCACCATCTTTAAGCCTATTATCTGGCTTGCCCAGGTGACTTCTCAGTTCATTCTTAGGCCGCTTGGGATCGATATCAAAGAGACCGGCAAAGAGACCCTCGAACGAGACGAACTGCTGATGATGATTCAAGCGGGTCGATCGGGAGGAGTCCTCGAAAAGGGCCACGCCGACCTGCTGTCTAAAACCTTCCGAACGGAGGGCTTGGCGGCACGGGACATCATGGTCCACCGGCTCGACGTGCGCTGGATCGATGCTGATTTGAGCATAGAAGAAGCGGTGCAACGGTTTGTTCGCATCAAGCACAGCAGGTCTCCAATATGCCGTGGCGACATCGATGACATCGTTGGAATCGCTTACCTCCACGACGTCCTCAAGCACCTCAAAAACCCAACCGCGAAGCTAGACGAACTCGTTCGACCGATGATCGCGATCCCTGAGAACTTATCGTTCGACCGGATTGTTCAGACGATGCAGGACAACAAAACCCAGATGCTCGTGGTGATGGACGAATACGGCGGGACGAGCGGCATTATCACGCTAGAAGACGTTGTCGAAGAAATTTTTGGAGAACTAGAGGACACGCTGGAAAGCGAGCGTCCGACTGTGGAAACGTTCCCAGGTGGGCGAATTTCTGCCCGTGCAGACTTACGGATGGATGAGTTGGTCGAGAGGTTGAACTTGAAGCTCGAGAACGAACCGTCTCGAGAGACCATCGCCACTGTCATCGTCGAATCTTTGGAGAGAGTGCCTCGCCCAGGCGACTCTGTTCAGACCGAAATCGGCCTGATTCGGGTGGAGAACATGGCTCGACGCCGAATCACGCGCGTGGGCATTCAGCTCGCCCCTGAGGTCACGATTCCTTCCGAAGAGGAATCTTAGACGATCGCCTGAATATCTTCTAGGCTGCCCGTCGCCGTGATTCTCATGTGGACGTTGCGCATCCGTTTGGCGATAGCCACCGCTCGATCCGCGACATGTTCTAAGGCGTGGAACGACTCGATCGCTCGAATCAGGTGCTCGGTGCTCACCGGGTCGGCCTTTATCATTTCGTAAATCTGATCACGAGCGCGGGAATATGCCTTGTCGACGTCCACGTCTTGGTCGATGATCTCCTGCGACAACTCGTCGGAGTAGTCCAGGTATAGCTTCATGGCTTGATTGAACATGGACCGAGACATGCCGGAGACTTCCGAGAAGGAAATCTTAAGCGAGGAGGGAAACACGCCCACAAGTTTGCGACTTCGACGAGCGAGTTTCACCGCGTCATCCGCAACGCTTTCGATTTCTCCCACCACCCCGAGGGTGGAAATGAGGAACCGAAGATCGTTCGCCACGGGCGATTCTTGCATCACGGTTGCGATGGCACCGTGGAGAGCCTTTCGCTCCCAGTTGTCGATCTCGTCGTCGGCAGCAATTACTTGGAGCGCGAGATTCGGGTCGTTTTGCAGAATCGACTCCACGGCAAGCCGTACCATGGCTTCCGCTTCTTGGCTCATCTTCACCACTTCGGTGGAGATTGCGGCGAGTCGTTCTTGAAAATGAATGCGCATTTCTTCCTTGATCCGGCCCCCAAAGAGGAGAATTGCAGGGCCTTCTTAACATTATGGGTCATTTGGGGAAATCTAAAGGAATCCCCCCTTTTACTATGGCTCCATTTAATCGGACGAGCCCCTCTAAGAGCCGGTTCCAGTAGTTCCGGTTGTTCCCGTGGTTCCCGTGGTTCCCGTGGTCCCGGTCGTCCCCGTGGTTCCCGTCGTTCCACCGTCGGTCGTTCCGCTCGTTCCACTTGTTCCGGTAGTCCCGGTTGTTCCACCGTCGGTCGTTCCAACTGTGGTTCCGCCGTCGCTTCCCCCGACAGTCGTGCCGCCACTGCCACCGCCAACGGTCGTACCGCCGTCGGTTGATCCGACCGTCGTACCGCCGTCACTGCCACCCACGGTGGTGCCGCCGTCAGTCGATCCTACGGTTGTGCCGCCGTCGCTGCCACCAACAGTTGTGCCTCCATCGGTGCCTCCGACTGTCGTGCCATCGGTGGTACCGCCTGTCGAAGCGGTGGATGAGGTACCTGCGGTCGAACCCGTTCCTGCCGTCGAGCCTGTTCCGGCCGTTGACGAAGAGGATCCGGCTGTACCGGTCTCCCCGCCGGAAGATGCCGTCCCACCCGTGGCCCCGCCTGCCGTACTGCCAGATGCGGTGGTTTTGGATCCCACCGATGTTCCGAAACCGCCGCACCCAATGATGAGCGCGGCCATTACGATGACGATGAGTCCGAGGACCTTACGGTTGGGTTGTTGTGAGTTCATAAGATCCTTTTCGAACGGGTGTGGTTATTTGACTTGCGGCGAGAAGATAGGTTTCATAAAGTCGCCTTTATCGCCGGTCAGGTTCCTCTCCCCACCGCCGGACGAATCGCAGGAGTAGATCGCGCGATTGGAACCTGTTTTCCGGATATAGACTAGTTTGTCGCCTGCCGGATTCCAAGATGGCTCGTACACCTCGCCTTCCAGAAGCGGACTTCCCTTCGAAGCGCCCCCAACCTCAAACGGAATGCTGAAGAGTCCTCGCGCATCGATCGAACCATCGCCCGTGTATTCGCCAACGACAACCACAAACGAAGCCCCATCTGGAGAAACGGCCGGACTGGAGAAACAAGTCTTGTCGTCTGGAACGCCCGCAACCAGGCCAAACGCGGTCTCAGCGGAGGGGTCGAACAGACCGATCCCGTGAGCGAACGGTCGAACCACCTTTCCATTCTTGATGCTCTCCTCTGGAATGGGCTGATTCGGCGGGAACTGAAAGTCCATGAAGGTGAAAACAAGGGCGCCCGTCTTGGGGTTCACCGCCATGTCGATTTTCTTAGCCGCCATGATCACCTGAGGGCGAGTTGGCTTGCCGTCTGCCGAGAAGAGTGGTTGGACCAGGAGAATCTCGCCATCGTCGGTGCGCATAACTGCGGCGGCCCAAGTGCGCTCTTTCAACCAAACCGCATTTCGGAAGCTCGTGCCACCCAAGCGACCGTAGGTGCCTTCCATCGCCGTGGTCGAGCCTCCCTCTTCGGTAGCTCCAGCCGAGTTGCTGGGGGGAAGTACCTGTGTGAACGAACCGTCTTTCGGGTTGAAGCGCTGGACGGTTCCGCGAGTCGTGATGAGTGCAGTTCGGTCCGTCTCACTATGCTTTTCGAGATCGAAGAACATGCTCGACCGACCCGCCTTGTCGATCGACCGCTTCTCCGGCACATTGTTCTTATCCGGGTTCCACCGATAGACGTGGAACGTCTCTTCCTGGCGATCCGAAACAAAGAACAGCCGCTGACCATCTGGGTCCCAGGCAAGATCCCGGTCTTGGTTGCCGGGCTGCCAGCCGTTGTTCTTCACGACGGTGCCATCCTCTTTGACGATCACAGCCGATTGGCCGTCATCTTCAAGTTGAACCGCCGCGATCATGCCCACGGTCGAAGCGGTGCCAAGATCAAGGTCGCCCTGTAAGCTCGTGAGCCACTGGATGCCGAGAACCAGACCAACCAAGATCACCGCACCAATGAGAATGCGTCGAAGAACCTTCTGACTCGTCACAACTAAGGATTATGAACCCAACACTCGGAAGCAAGGTTCCGAGTTCGTATCGCAATGCGATTTCAATTGGATTGCAGGTTCAAATGGGTTGCAGTTTATCGCCCACAGCAAGGCGAGCACCGTTCGCCCAAGCCGTCGCTGCCATGACGGGCTTCCCTTCCGGTTGAACCTCGAGAAGTTCCAAAACCCCGTTCGCTGCGGCCACCACCACTTGGGGCTTCACGGAGAGAATCGTTCCTGGGAGCTCATCTGCCGTGCTTGAAAGAACATTGAACTTTGCAAGCTTGATCACCCCGTTGGGCGTAGGGAGAACGATCCCCGGTCGCGGATACAAGCCCTGCCATCGGTGGTAAATCGTCAACGCGTCGTCAGTCCAGTTGAGATAACCGTCTTCCTTAGAAATTTTGGGGGCGTAGGTCGCGAGATCGTGATTCTGCTGCTCGCGTGGGTAGTCGCCTGCGACGATTCGCGGCATCCATTCCGCCGCCATCTTCGCCGCCAGCTCGCCCAGTTCGGGTTCAAGCGTCGCGTACGTGTCCTTAAGGTTGATCGGGATGGTTTCAATGGCGATCATGTCGCCCGTATCCATCCCCTTATCCATCTGCATGAGCGTCACACCTGTTTCCGGCTTGCCGTCCATCAGGCATCGCTGAATCGGCGCCGCGCCTCGATACTCCGGCAGGATCGATCCGTGGAGGTTGATGCCCCCTCGCGTTGCCGAATCAAGGAGTTTCTGCGAAAGGATCTGGCCGTAGCTTGCGACCACCAGCGCATCCGCTTCGAGCGATCTCACCCAGTCGACAAACTCGGGTTCACGCGCCTTGATGGGGGTGTGAACGGCAAGACCGAGTTCTTCGGCAACCATCTTGACGGGCGTGGGAGTCAAAACCATCTTCCGCCCGGTGGGCTTGTCGGGCTGCGTCACCACCGCGATCACGTGAGGGGCAAGAGCCCGCAAGATCGGGACGGCGAAGATCCCGCTGCCGAAAAAGACGAGACGCATTCCGATTAGATCTCTTCTTCGTCTTCGAGATGACGATCCGGATCTTGCCAGTGGAGAGTCTTCGCGTCGACCTTGTCGATGAACAGAACGCCGTCTAAGTGGTCGATCTCGTGCTGGACCACACGCGCCGGAAGTCCTTCTAGTTCATAAACCAGTTCGCGACCTTTTCGGTCAAAGGCTTCCACTTCAATGTAGTCGAAGCGCTTCACGTCTCCGTACAATCCGGGAATGCTGAGGCACCCTTCCTGCCCAATCTGCTCGCCCTCGGCCTTGATGATTCGAGGATTGATCAGGGCGGCAGGTTTGAAATCGTGGGGGGCAATGACGATGATTCGTTGCGAAACGCCCAGCTGAGGACCCGCAAGACCGATTCCGTTGGCCTTGCGCATGACCCGCATCATCTCGTCGATGAAAAAGTCGGTCTTCTTGCCAACTTTTGTGACTTCGGCAGCGACCTTTCTTAGAACGGGATCGGGAATCTTGACTACCGGCCGCTCGTCGTTTTGAACGTACAGGTATCGAAACTCTTCCGGAACGACGATCTCCATGAACTCAAATTATGACCGCTTCACCGTGGATTAGGCTTTCCCCGTTCATCAGTCGAGTTCAACCAGTGACAGGCTGCAAGACAACGCATCGGGGGACGCCGGCAAGATCCATTACGGTACGGACATGACTCCAACCGGATTCTTCGAACAATGTCACCACTTTGTCAGCCTGGGTATAGCCAACCTCAAGGAAAATCTTGCCCCCGACCACCAGGTGCCCCTTGGCTTCTTGTGCCAATCTGCGATAGATCGCAAGTCCTTCTTCCTCCGCGTATAGCGCTAGGTGGGGTTCATGATCGACCACTTCCGGAGCTAACGGTTCTTCTCGGCCGATGTAAGGCGGGTTGGAAACAATGAGGTCGAACTTATTGTCTGCCTCGGGGAAGAGGTCGGCGAGTCGAAAGATGATCTCCGCGCCGAGTGTCTCCGCGTTCTCGCGGGCGATCTCGATGGCGGGCCCGGAAACATCGGTTGCCCAGACCTCCAGCGAGGAATTCTCGAGTTTGCACGTGATGGCGATGCATCCCGATCCGGTGCCGATATCGAGGACCCTTTTCGCATCCGAAGCCTCCTTAAGAACTTCTTCAACGAGGATTTCCGTTTCGTGGCGAGGAATGAGCACCGATGGAGAAACTCGAAAGCGCCTGCCAAAGAACTCCCTCTTCCCCGTTAGATAAGCCAACGGCTCATGATTCAGGCGCCTGGAGAGCAGGTTTTCCCCGGCGAGGTCGTTGAATTCATGCTCCGGGTGGGCAAAAAGCCAAGATCGATCCACGCGCAAAATGTGCGCAGCAAGCACTTGAGCTTCCATCCGCGGACTTTCGACTCCAGCCGATTGCAACCGAGCCTCCGCCGACCGCAGCCATTCGGCAACGGTCGGCGCTCGAGAACCATCATCGTGAGTCAGGTTTTCACCGGCAGGAGGCATTTGCGGCGAGACTACTCTAACCGGGCCCTAGGACGAGGCGGGTTCGATGGCATACCGACGAAGCTTGCCTCTCATCTCTGAGACTAACTCCGCTTCAAGGTAGATGCCCTCTTCTCGATAGTCCACTTTGTGCACTCGACCAAAGTTGTAGCAATCTTGGATCAGACTGCTCTCTGAATAAGGCACCAGAGCTTGTACAAAGCCAAGGAGGTCTTGGACCTGCCTCTTGATCGCCAGCAGTAGATCGTCCATACCCTCGCCCGATTTGGCACTGATCGCAACCGAGTTTTGGAACTCGGCGACGAGATCGCGGCGCACGGTTGGGTCGGTGATGGTGTCGATCTTGTTGAAGACGGTGATCATCGGCTTCCCTTCCGCACCCAATATCTTCAGAGTGTCCATGACGGCATCCATCTGGACTTCCCAACTTGGATTGCTGACATCGACCACGTGAAGAACGAAGTCGCTAAAGGTGACCTCTTCCAGGGTGGATCGGAACGCGGCAACCAGGTGAGTGGGAAGGTTTCGGATGAACCCGACCGTGTCGGTAAGGAACATCGCGTATCCCTCCGGGAGGTCGATCTTGCGCGTCGTTGGGTCGAGTGTGGCGAACGGCATCGCGTCCGCCAGAAGGTCGGTGCCCGCCATGCGGTTCATCAACGTCGACTTCCCGGCACTGGTGTAACCCACGATCGAAGCGAACGGGAACGGATGCTTCCGGCGACCTTCACGTTGGCGATCGCGAATCTGCTTGACTTCATCGATCTCGCCCTTCAACCGAGAGATCCGGTCTCGCACCAAACGACGGTCGCTTTCCAGCTTCGTTTCGCCGGGGCCTCTCATACCGATACCACCCTTTTGCCGTTCAAACTTGGTGTAAACGGACATGAGCTTCGGCATCATGTACGAGAGCTGAGCGAGCTCCACTTGGAGCATGCCCTCTCGCGTCCTGGCCCTTCGAGCGAAGATGTCGAGAATGAGCTGGGTCCGGTCGATGACCTTCTTGCCAAAGGCCTCTTCCAGGTTTCGTTGCTGAATGCCGGAGACTTCCCCATCGATGAGAACGAAGTCGGCTTCGACGTCCTTCGCCACCACCGCCACTTCTTCGACCTTGCCCGTTCCGATAAACGTGCCTTTGTACGGTCTGTCCAGCCTTTGTCTGACGGTGATCAGCGGTTCAACCCCCGCGGCTTCACAGAGCCCGATGAGTTCTTCTTCGACCATTTGGTCGTCGGAATCGTGCTCGTTCACAACAACGAGGACGGCCTTTTCTGTTTTTGGGATATTAGATTCGGTTTTACGCATATAGCCACAAGGGCCTTAACCCTTTATTGCCCACGCAGCACAAAGCCTGCATGGATGGCTTCCAACTCGGTGATTGCTCCGGAGACGGCGGATTCAAAAATGGCTTTTCCTTTTTCCGCTGTCGCCAGTGTCGCGTAGCCGAGGGCGCCACGATCGGTGACCTCATCAAAGGTCAGCACTAGCGAGGAGATTGCGGGTTCAGGAATTAGACCATCGTCGATCAGTTTTTCTTTGCGGACTTTGTCCGGATGCAGGTGCATCATCAGCGAGACTTCTGCCTCGCAAGAATGTTGGATGCGCTTCGAAGGACCCTCTAAAACTTGAGCAATGGTCGCTTCGGCAAATTCATGGTACCCCTTGTGTGCGAGGACCGATGAGGCAAAGGTCTCCTTCAGTTCTCGAAGGGCGATGTCGTTGAGAGAGTCGTTTCCGCCGTGACCATTCAACACGAAGAACTTTCGGAATCGGTGCTTGCTCAGCCCGGTCACGATCTGCTTCAGCACATCGCCGTAGCCCGTCATGGAGGCGGTGAGGCTGCCCGCAAACGCCATATGGTGCGCACTCGCACCTAACCAGACCGTTGGGACTAGGAGCACTTTCGACGGGAGTCGCCGCTCGATCTCCTCTGCCACCGCCGTCACCAGCAGCGAGTCTGTGAACATGGGCAAGTGGGGACCGTGCTGCTCCAACGAACCCGTTGGGATGAGCACCACCGTTTCACGATCGAGGGCATCGACCTCTTCCCAAGTGAGATGGGCGAGAACCATGCCCTCATTGTGCCACGCCGCCTTACCGTGGCGGCAAAATCTGAATCCTCCTAGCGGAGCCGATCATCGAGATCGCGCATCATCTTCTTCACAATCGCCCGAAGGTCCTTGTCATAGATCATGTGCTCGGAGACCTTCTGGTAGCCGTGCATGATGGACGTATGGTCTCGGTCTCCGAAGTGAGACGCAAGATGCTTCCACGAGTCGCCAAGAACTTCACGGGCAAGATAAACCGCCACGTGACGCGCTTGCACGATGGGAGCCTTGCGAGAGTGCCCCACGATGTCCTCGCTGGAAATCTTCATCTCACGAGAAACGCGGTCGATGATTTGCGGGACGCTGGGTTTTGCCATCGTCGCCGCCCCGTAATGACGCTCGATTAGCTCTTCGGTGAGTTCTAGGGACAGCGGTCGACCATCTAAGCTGGCTTGAACGGTTAGCTTGGTGAGCGCACCTTCCAAGACCCGGATGTTCCCGGGCACGTGCTCGGCAAGATACATGGCGACCTCGTGGTCCAGTTCGATCCGCTCGGCAACCGCTTTGCTCTTAATGATCGCGCAACGTGTCTCGGTGTCGGGCATTTGGATATCCGCCACAAGACCGCTCTCGAATCGCGACCGCAGTCGCTCTTCCATCATGAAGAGCTCGCGGGGCGGCTTGTCCGATGTGATCACGATCTGCTTACCCATCGAATGCAGATGGTTGAACGTGTGGAAGAACTCTTCTTGCGTGCGGTCCTTTCCGGCGATGAACTGAATGTCATCTAAGAGCCACAGACCGACCGGACGCGTTTGTCGACGGAACTGCTCAACTCGGTTGTTCTGAATGGCGTTGATGAAATCTTCCGCGAATTGCTGGGCGCTCATGTAGACGAGCGGAAAATCGGGGTCTCGCTTCAGAATCTCACTGGCGATGGCGTGGAGCAGGTGGGTTTTTCCCAGACCACTCGGACCGTAAATGAAGAGCGGATTGAACTTTTGCCCGGGCGATTCGGCGACGTTCTTTGCCCCAGCTACAGCCAGCCGGTTACTCTGACCAACCACGTAGGTATCGAACTGGAATTTTGGATTCGGCGTGAAACGCGTGGGGAGTTCGATGATGGCAGGGAGCGGCATATGGACTCCCTCAGAAGGCGCCGGGGTCGGCTTCTCTCGCCCGGTGGACTCCAACTGAATCGTGATGGATTGACCGAGTTCGTCCGAAAGATAGCTTTGGATCATCCCGAGGTGTCGTTCTCGCACCCACTCCATCACAAACTTGCCCGGGCAGTTGATTCGGACAACCGAACCCTCCAGTCCAACGGGCTCTAGCGGGTTAATGAAACGGGCCATCACGGGCACGGGCAATTCGCTCTGGATTCGTTTGAGAACTCTTTGCCAGGTGCCGGTCAACATAATGCGAGACTCCGAATCATCAAAAGTGAACTGTTTCATTGGTACGAACGGGACCGTCATCAAAGCTCCGCTTCTCTGATGCCGGGAGCGGGAGTATACAGACCTTTTATTGATTCACAAAATCTCGAAAAGGCGAGAAATCCGGGCTTAGAGGCAAGGAATGCCAAGGAGAGGTAAGGAAGAGATTTTTCCTTTCACAGGCGCGAATAAACTCACGAAGAAGCTTGATTACTCGGCTTTTCAACTTCCGATTTGACAAACTTCTACCAAAATTTTTTCGTTCACTCGTTTATCGAAAACCGACTCGAACGAGCGGTTTTCTGGGGCCTGCCGGAAACAGTCGGCTGCCCTGAACCACCGGTGGAACTGCGGAGAACTTAGGTGATTCAACGATGAGAGACGGATAGACTCAGAAAAAAGTGTCGCGGGAAAATTTAGACCCTGTCCTCGAGCAAGCAATTGCCGATCTACGCCCCTCTGCGAGCCTCTCACTCGCCGGGAAGAAGGTGCTCGGCGTTCTTGGTGGCGACCGCCTTCCCCAAGCGAGGCTGGAGGAGTTTGTCGCGGGGTCCGAATACGTGATCGCGGCCGACAGTGGTCTGCTGAGACTCGTCACTATCGGCGCGATTGCTGATTGCGTGGTGGGAGATTTCGATTCGCTCAACGCCGCCATTCAAAACCACCCTTCACTGTTCGACAGCGTGCGAAGCGTCCACGCCGATTTTGGGCAGGACGACACGGACTGCGCAAAGTTGCTTCGCTGGGCTCATTCCGTCGGGGCGCGCCAGATCACCCTTACCTGCCTGGAAGGCGATTTGCTCGACCATACACTGGATGCGTTGCACACCTGCGCCCGTTTGGGCGACCTGTTTGAAGGTCAGATTCGGATTGGTCTCTCGCGCGGGTTTGGCTACGTTCTGAATGCGTCTCCAAACGAACGAACGTTTTCGACTCAGCCAGGGGCGCGAGTTTCACTGCTCCCGCTGAGTGGCGAGGTCCAGGCGAGCATGACCGGAACGCGATGGCCCGTCACCAACGAAACCCTCTCGCCGACCGGATTCACCAGCATCTCCAACGAAGCGAGCGACGACCTTCTCACCGTGCGGATCGAGGCGGGTTCGGCGTTCTTGTTCATCGGCGACCGTTAGTAGGCCCTTGAGGCTCAGCTGCCATTCATCCGAACCAATATGCGCTCACCGGGCGT
This sequence comes from bacterium, assembly GCA_027483535.1. GTDB lineage: Bacteria > Armatimonadota > Fimbriimonadia > Fimbriimonadales > Fimbriimonadaceae > Fimbriimonas. Next base: position 679,948 of record JAIXUN010000003.1, on the reverse strand, counting down.
CTTTCCACCACAGAGCAAAACCTGAGCGCAGAACGAACGAATGGCCCATTCTTGTAGCGAGAGTGTGTCCACCCTCGGGTTTTGCAGGTAAAAGCCGATTTGAATCGGGAGAAAGCGATGAACGATCTTGAACAAGAAGTAGCCCCTGAATTCGCCGCTGATGGCGCGTCTGAGATCACCGGGGAGACGGTCGCCCAGGCTGAAGTCGGTCCGCCGAGGCTGATCGTTAAGCGAAGCGGTGCTGAGACCGATATCGAATTTCCGGTTCATTCGCCCGCAACGATCGGTCGATTCGACCCGGCAGTGGGTCCGATCGACATCGACCTAGGTTCGTTGCCAGAGGGCGTTTACGTGAGCCGAAAGCACGCAAAATTGACCTTTGAGGACGACGTCTGGATGATCACCGACCTCGGTTCATCTAACGGAACCTACGTTCTGCGCGATGATTTCGAGCGGGTCGAGGAAGCCATTTTGTCGGACGGTACCGAGATTGCTCTCGGCAACGCCCGATTCGTCTTCCGTCTGAGCTAACCCGACTTAAAGAACAAGAACGTCGTTAGCGCCGTCCACAACCTCGCCGATCAACGCTGCAAACTCACCCGCAGCGTGGAGTTCGGCGAGGATTTTTTGTGCCTCGAACCTCTCCACGATGAGCACCATGCCGATGCCCATGTTGAAGGTGCGATACATTTCTGGGTCTGGAATGCCACCCGCCTCTTGGATCAGTCGGAAGATGCGAGGGGTTTCCCAACTGCGCTTATCGATATGGACTCGAACGGTCGCCGAAAGGACACGCGGGATGTTGTCGAAGAATCCACCCCCAGTGAGGTGCGCAATCGACCGGATGGGCGCATCCATCTCTAACAGTGGCCAAACGCTGTTGAAGTAGCACTTGTGCGGAGCGAGAAGGGCATCGCCGATGGTGGTCTCTTCGCCTTCATTCAGGGCATCGCGAACGCTGAGCCCTCCGACATCGAACAAGGCCTTTCTTGCCAACGAGAACCCGTTGGTGTGCAATCCGGAGGAGCCGATTCCGATAACGAGATCACCCGCCTGTGCCTTCTGGCGCGGAAGTTTGCGATCCGCTTCGACCACTCCGACAATGGTGCCGACAACGTCGATTTCATCGTCTGCATACACACCGGGCATCTCGGCCGTCTCGCCACCGACGAGAGCGCAACCGACCGCACCGCAAGCCCTCGCCATGCCGCCTACTACCTGTTCAAAGTAGAGCGGTGAAAGGGCCGAACAGCCGTAGTAGTCGAGGAAGAACAGCGGGCGAGCGCCTTGGCAAAGAATATCGTTGACGCAGTGGTTGACGATGTCTTCGCCCAGGTGCGAATAGTCTCCGACCATCGCTGCCACCTTGGTTTTGGTGCCAACACCATCGATCGAGCTGACCAAGAGCGGTCGTTGATAATCGCCTAGCTTGGGATCGAAGAGGGCTCCAAACCCTCCGACTCCGCCCACAACCGAGTCGCCTTGAGTTGCTTGGATCGCCGGGATGACCGATCTAAGGGCGCGTTGGGCTTGATCGATATCGACCCCGGAACTCTTGTATGTCAACTCTTCGGACATCGTTGCCAAAAGTTACCCGCTGACGGTTTGCGAGGGTTCCCATACCGTGGAACCTTTCACGGGTTGACTGGGTAGAATCTTCGGGTTGGGTCTTTAGCTCAGCGGTAGAGCAGCGGCCTTTTAAGCCGTTGGTCGTGGGTTCGAATCCCACAGGACCCACCATTTCCCTGCCGGTTCGATTTGGCATTGCGGAACCTTTCTCTCCTCAACTCCTGTTTTAGAGCTTGACCTCACCTTCAGCCAGAAACTGAGTTCTCGCCCGGGATCGGGCGTCCGAGAATGCAACGTTCTGGCGCGGGCTAGGTACAGTGAGTCCGATCCGTGGTTCCAGTCGATCTTGAGGTAATCATCCCCGCCTACGATGAAGAGGCGCGCATCAAGCGGACGCTTGATCGGATTCGTGAGTACTACTCCGAGCAGTCTTATTCCTGGCGCATCACCGTGGTAAGCGACGGGAGTAAAGACCGGACGGCTGAGATTGTCAACGAGTTTTCTGCCAAAGACGACCGGTTTCGGCTTTTGGATTACAAGCCGAATCGCGGCAAGGGACACGCGGTTCGCTACGGGATTCGGCGAGCCAATGCCAAACGAATCTTGTTCTGCGACGCCGACCTTGCCACCCCCCAAGAAGAGACCGAAAAGCTTTGGAAGAGCATGGATTCCGGGGCAGACGTGTCTATTGGCAGTCGCCCTCTGCGCGATAGTCGCTTGGAAATTCGGCAGCCTCTGTACCGAGAACTTTTGGGACGAGCCTTTAACAAGGCGGTTCAGATTCTTGCGGTGAGGGGCATCGACGACACGCAGTGCGGGTTCAAGTTGTTCACCGCCGATTCTGCGGAGCAAGTTTTCTCGCGGTGCAAGTTCGACGGATTTGGCTTCGACTTTGAGGCCCTTCTTATTGCCCGTGATCTCGGGCTTCGAATTGATGAAGTCCCGATTCGATGGTCTCACCAGGAAGGCTCGAAGGTTTCCATTCTTCGGGATGGACCGAGAATGCTTCGAGATTTGGTGAAGCTTCGGCTGATGGGCAAGCGCAAACGATTGGAATCGAACGGCGAAACCGTCGCCTAGCCCCGCATTTCTCTCGGTTCTGGTTGCAAAACAACTGCTTTGGCATAACGCTTGCATCCATGTTTTTCGTAGCCCGAAACGAGGAGCAATCCTTGGCGAGGGTCGGAATTGGCATCCTTGATTCCTTACAAAACTCCACACAAAACACTCCACAGAGCCGGGGCCGAAAGGCCCCGTTCTCATTTGAGACCAACCGCTGATCCATCAAGAGCTGAGAAGTCGGATCAGTTAAACTAGTTCACTCGTGCAGAGTCCGGAATACGCCCGAATGTTTGAAGCGGAGGACACCTACTGGTGGTTCGTCGGACGTCGGGCGCTGGCGATTACTCTTTTGGAGCAACGACTCCCCGAAGGTTCCAAGTTGTTGGATGTAGGGTGTGGCACGGGCGCGGGACTTAAGGAATTTTCGCGCCGATACGACACCTACGGCGTGGACATGAGCCCACTTGCCTTGGAGTTTTCGAGCGGTCGAGGCATCCCTAACCTCTTCCTTGGGGATGGTCAGAAACTTCCCGTCGCTGAGGGCGCGTTCGATGGCGTGATCAGCTTGGACACGATTGAACACATTCCCGACGATCGTGCTGCCTTTGCCGAGATCTATCGTCTGATGAAACCCGGCGGGACATTCGTGGTGAACGTTCCCGCGTTTCGGTGGCTCTGGGGTCCTCATGACGAGGCTCTCATGCATCAACGCCGATACACACGTGGCGAGTTGATGGCGAAGTTAAGAACCGCCGGATTTGAAGTTTCTTGGTGCAGCTATCAAGTTTTTACGCTCTTCCCGTTTGTAGTTGCCTCGCGGTTGGTGGATCGTGTGATGCGTCGAGGACCCTCCGCAAAGTTGCCCGCCGTTTCGCCGACCGTCAACCGATTGCTAACAAAACTCCAAGAGAAAGAGGGGCAATTTTCCATCCGAGTCCCACTCCTTTGGGGGAGCAGCGTTGCGGCCGTGGCACGAAAGCCAAAGTAGACCAACGGGGAGGCGTTTGTAGGAATGTGCAAACCAACGGAAAATTTCGTAGAAGAAACCGTGGCACAACCGTCCTCGCTGATTCAGGGAGTTGAGCCGACTCTTTTTCGGGTCGGATCTGTGCCGTATGTCAACGCTCGACCGCTCGTTTCTACTCTTGAATCACCCGATTCCGGGGTGAGCGTGGAGTATGCCGTTCCGAGCCGTTTGCCTGCCCTTTTGGATTCTGGTGCGGCGGATGCGATTCTGGTCTCCAGTATTGAGTTCCTACGCAGACCCAACATGGCGATCTGCGGCCATGTCGGCATCGTCTCCAAATACCGCGTCTGCAGCGTTCGCCTGTTCTCGAAAGTTCCGTTTGCGAAGATCAAAACTCTCGCCCTAGACCGGGCTTCGATGACGAGCAACGTTTTGGGGCAGATCCTTCTGAAAGAGAAGTACAACGTCGTCCCTCAGACAACCATTTGCGATTCTGATCAGCGAGCGATGCTCGCGGACCACGACGCTTGCATCCTGATTGGTGACCTTGGCATGGATGCGGCGTCGCAAGGACTCCACGTGATGGACCTCGGTCAGGATTGGACCGATTTAACCGGGCACCCCTTCGTTTGGGCGGTGTGGCTCAGCCGAAACGACCCAAAACTGGCACCTCTCGCTCGATTGCTGGAGCAAGTCCCGGTGGAGACAGGGTTCGTACGACCGCGAGCCTCTGCTTGTTCGCTCACGGCCTCGGGCGGTCAGGGACGGTGTCGTGGAGTGGTTGAATTGCGCGGCGCTTCGCTGCGCCGATCCTTGTTGATTGAGGAGACTTCTCGACGGACATCGTGGCCGATTTCGAAGGTCGAGCGATACCTGGAGCGGGTGATGAGCTATGAATTGGGTAGCTCTGAGATGGCAGGTTTGAAGGCTTACGCGGACCTCGCTTTCCGAAACGGATTCTTAGAGGCGACTGCTTCAGAATTCCCAGTCCTGTAGTTCACCGGCAATATTGCCGGTCGCGAGGTTGCACCTATTCTTAACAGGGTGTTAAAGGTCTCTTAACACTCCAAGAGGCACAATATACGAGCTTCGGAGTGAATTTGACCATGAAGAGAATTGGGTATTCCATTGTTTTAGCGGGTGTCCTCGTAGGATCCGCCTCGGCTCAACTGTTCGGCAACAACACGCTTATCGTTCGACAGTCTGGTGGCACCACCGGTAACGCACAAGAGATATCGCTGGTCAACTTTGACTTCAGCGGAACGCAAGTGGGTTCGGTGAACGTGACCAGCACCCTGCTCGCGGGTGGTCTCGGCAACTTCACGATGTCGGGTTCTGCAACCAGTGAAGGCATCATCAACAGCGGCACCGACGTTCTGGCCCTTGCCGGATACAACTCGGCTGTTGGAACTGCAAGCGTCTCGAGCACCGCAGGTATCGGACGACGAGTAGTGACGTTCAACAACATGGCTTCGTCCTTCGCAACCGCTTTCACGGTTACGGACCTGGCTACCGGTCACTACACGACCAACAACTTCCGACAGGCCTACCAAGACACTCTTGGTGGAAAGATCTACGGTTCTGGTGCGGGCTCGTCGAGCACCGGTGGCTGGAAGGAATTCAATAACGACGGTTCTTTCTCCGCTCAGCTGAATGGTGGTGCTCCAATCACCAACAGCCGAGTTATCAAGAACATTGGCGGAGTTCTTTATGGAACCGCAGCTTCGGCGGGCATCGGCCTTGCCGACCTGACGAACGGCTCGACGCTCATCGCTCTTCCCACTAGCGGAAGTTTCTACGACTTCGATAAGTTCGGCAACTACTGGCTTATCGCAGACGACAGTGCATCCGGCTTCCGAATCTTCAACGGTACGACCCAAGTTGCAAACGCAGGCGCGAACTATGCAGGACGCTCCTTCGTGACCAGCGTGGTCCGAGATGCGAACGGTCAACTTATCTCCGATAAGCTTGACGTTTACACCGTCAACAGTGCTCGAACCGAACTGCAGAAGTTCCAAATCGACTTCTCTGGTTCCACCCCGACCTTCGGTGCGATCTCGACTCTCGCAACCGCGCCTACGGGCACGTTGTTCACGGGTGTTGAGGCTGTTCCGGAACCCGCAACCATCGCGATCATCGGCGCAGGTCTTCTTGGTCTGGCTCGACGACGACGCAAGTAAGCAAAGTCCGCAATAAACGGAATGGGCCGCTCGGTGAGAACCGAGCGGTCTCTTTTTTTCCACCACGCATTTTTGCTAGACATCGCCGAGATTCTTAACAAAGTGAAGCTTCTGTTAAGACCTCGCAATCATAATAGGGCGGGCAAGTAATTGTCCCGGTGCTTTTGATGATGTCTAAATTTGGGTACTCCGCTCTCTTAGCGGCTCTCGTCTCTGGAATGGCTTCCGCTCAGCTGTTTCCGCTCAACTCACTCGTGGTGCGCAGCGTAGGCGGCACCAGCAACGTGTCTTCCGACATTTCTTTGCAGGGTTTCAGCTTCACCGGTGCGGCCACCACGTCCGTAAACGTTAGCTCGATCGTAGGCAGCTTCTCCGGAACCCCTTCTTCAACCGCTGAAGGCTTGATGAACGGTGGCACCACCCTTTTGGGTATCGCAGGTTACGGCGCAGCGGCGGGAACGACGAACGTTCAATCGGCTGCCGGCGTGAGCCGAAAGGTTGTCACTTTCGACAACAACGCGGCATCCTTTGCGACTGCGTTCAACACCGTGACGCTTGCAACGGGTCACTACACCACTGACTCGTTCCGATCTGCATACGTTGACACCGCAGGCGGCCAGGTCTACACCGCGGGCGCAGGCGCATCCGGCTCCGGTGGCTACAAGAACTTTAACGCAGACGGATCTTTCAATACTCAACTGAATGGCTCGAACGCAGCGACCAACACTCGCGTCATTCGAAAAATCGGTAATGACATTTGGGGCACGTCAGGTTCTTCGGCCGCTAACGGCGGCGGACTCTCCAACCTTACTGCAGGTACGACCCCGCTCGCTCTGCCGACCGGTGCGAGCTTCTACGACTTTGAGAAGTACGGCAACTTCTGGCTCATCGCGGACGACAGCAATGCGGGCGGTCTTCGAGTTTACGACGCCTCATTCAACCAAGTTGGACTGAACACGAACTTCCGCGGTCGAAGCATCGCCATTCGAGTTCTTCGAGATTCCTTCGGCAACGATACTGGAGTTCTTGAGCTCTACGGCATCAACAACGCGCGAACCGAGCTTCAGAAGTTCACGGTCGATTTCAACGGCTCCGGCCCATCTTTTGGTACCATTGAAACTCTTGCCACCGCTACCAGCAACGAACGATTCACCGCAGTTGAGCTCGTTCCAGAGCCGGCAACCATGATCATGGTTGGCGTTGGTCTCATCGGCCTTGCACGACGACGACGCAAGTAAGATCAACTCCTAATAGTTGAATCTTGAAACAAAAAGGGGAGTCGAGTTAGTTCGATTCCCCTTTTCTTATCTGGGTATCCTTTTGAATCCTAGTGGGGATATAGCTCAGCTGGGAGAGCGCTGCAATCGCACTGCAGAGGTCGTGAGTTCGAATCTCATTATCTCCACCAAAAAATCAAAAGACCTCTGCCGACGGTAGGGGTCTTTTGGTTTTAGAGATCAACGAGTGAGAACTCACGTGAGTTCGATGCGCGACTCCCTGACCTCGGGGAAGGGAGCAAGCACGCCGGAGGCGACATCTCATTATCTCCACCAAAAGGGTCACTGGCATTTGTCGGTGGCCATTTTGGTTGTAGGTCAACGAGTGAGGACGCGCGTGAGTTCGTAACCGAGAACCCGCACCGAGACCGAAGGGCGACAGAAGGGTTCGGATGGTTAAGCGGAGCGCAAATCTCATTATCTCCACCAAATAACCAAAAGACCTCTGCCGACGGTAGGGGTCTTTTGGTTTTAGAGATCAACGAGTAAGAACTCACGTGAGTTCGTTGCGCGACTCCCTGACCTCGGGGAAGGGAGCAAGCACGCCGGAGGCGACATCTCATTATCTCCACCAAAAGGGTCACCGGCTTTTCCCAGCGATCCTTCCGGCAGACCCTGTTCTTTTCCGATAGTCGATTTTCAACCGGTGAGGTTGAGGCTAATTCTTGGGCGACTTCTTTTCCTCAACCGGTTTTGCCTTCGGTTTGTGCTCAACCTGGAACAGCTCAAAGAACAGCATCTCATCTCGCGATGATTCACCTGCTTCGACCACACTCGGCGGCGAATTCGGGTTGCGTGGATTGTCTTCGGTGTTGTCGTAAGTGCCGGTCACGTAAATCTTGGAACCCTTCGGCACGCGCATCGGGTCGCGGAGGTAGTAGAGCAGTTGCCAATCTGGGTCCCAACTGTCAATCGCCACGAGTGGCTTGGAAAAACCCCCGGGAAACTTGACCCAAGCCTTAAAGGTCTTACCAAGGTAGTGCATGTGGGGCCACACGGCGTAGATCGTTGTGTCGTGTTCGGTTTCCGGGCCGATGGCATAGAATCGAACGTTCTTCTCGCCCGGCTGAATGTAGATATTCCCAGATGCGACCACCTTCACCGACATCTCGTCTTTAGGAGCGGACTCTTGGGTGTACAGCGCAACCTTCGGTTGCTCCGTTGTGGGTTTTCCTTTCGGTTTGTAGTGAACGTCGAGGAGGAAGCAATCTCCGGGATTCACTAGAAAAGCAGTCCCTTCCGGAGACTCAAAGGGTGGGGCTCCCGTCGACCAAAATCCGAGAACGTTGTAAGTCTCGACGCTCTGAATCGACTCCGGCTTCCAACTCTCATCCGCAAAATCGAACTTGATTTTCCGCAACTTCTCCGCCTCTTCCTTTTTGATGAGCGACGGGATGATGTGGTGGACCGTGCCTTGCTCCTTCGGAAGGAAGTCTATTGCTCGAATCCAAGTTGGCTTCGTTACCTGCGGATCAATCAGATAGTCACGAAAGAAATCTCTCCCCTCGGCAGGAATGGGGGTTTCTTTGCTTGGTGCAAGGATGTAGGCAGGCTTGCCCAGTCGCCAACCTGGAACAACTGTCGGTGGCTTTGGCGTTTTGGCTGGGTCGCCCTCTTTCGCGCCCGTTTCGGCCCATCTTTTCAGAATCTTCTTCTCTGCTTCGGTCAGGGCGGCCACGTCTCTGAATTCGCCGTAGTTGGCTTTGGCTTTCCAAGGCGGCATCAAGTTGGTCTCTGTCACGCCAACAATCGTGAGCGCTCGCTTCTTTGCGTTTTCATAACCCACAAGAGAAAACGGAGCGATACGACTATCGCTATGGCACGAAGCGCATCGCTTGTACAAAATGGGTGCGACGTCATCAGCGAATGTCGGGGCGACGGGGTTCGAAGGCTTTTGAAACACTCCGATACCGAAGGTTGCAAAGCTAGATAGCGCAATAACCGACGAAAGCACCTTCGGCATGGTCCCCCAAGTATGTCAGAACCCAGGCGGCTCGAACAGGTGTCTATTTCCCGCGCTCGATGACGGGCAAGTGAAGCCTGAACTCGCCAATTTATTTGATCCAAAAGTGCACTACCCGATTGGTTGGAACGGCGTCTCCTATTGTCGACCACTACTCGACTCATGAACTTTGGTCAGTTGCGAAATAGGTCTAGGAACTTCCACTTATCAATTTGGGATCACTTGTCGACGCCTTATATGATTTCGGAGTCGCTGAGATCCAACGACCTCCCCGCACCGAGACCGAAGGCCCAGAGAAAGAGATACGGGCGATAAAAACACAAGCGGCTCTCGCCGGGCAAATCGCGACTTCTGAAACGCGTCCTTAGCAAAAACGACCAGATCGATGAATCCGGCTGTAAGCTCACCCAATGTCTAGTGCAGTCTTTTTGGCCACCGCGATTTCCTTGCTCGGGTTGGGCGAGCCCGCACAAAAGAATCCGAGCCTCAGCCCGGCCGACCTCAAACCCTTGCTAGCAAAGGATTGGCGAGGAACCCTGACGTACTTAGACTACACCTCCAACAAACCAACTTCCATCGAGTCCACGCTAAGCGTTGCTCCGGTTCAAGGAAAGCCCCGTGAATGGACCTTTGCGTTCGGCTACCCCAAAGAGCCCGAGGCAAAGTCCTCCTCGATCGTAAAGCTCAGCAACGACGGTCGCACGTTTGATGGGGCAACCATTCGCGAACGCCGACACACGAAGGATGCCCTCGTGTTTGTCGTGGAGGCCGAGGGCAAGGACGACGATCGTCCGGCAACGATCGAGCGCACCTACACCCTCACGCCGTCCAACTTCTCCATCCAAAAGAGGGTTCGATTCGCCCCTAACTCTCCGTGGATCATCCGCCACACCTATAGCTGGGATGCTAGTCGGTAGCTTCTCTTCGGACACGAGCTTGATTGGGCACTCACCCTTCGACAACCTTAGTCAACCTTCCCCATTGAGAGGTCGGATACCACGATCGGCCTCTGAAGCCTTTCTGCAATAAACCCGCAGGTAACATCGCGCAACTATGACGTTGGCACCGCTTGCCCTGCTCGCCATGATCCCCTTGGTCGGTTCGAAACCCGCCGCTCAACAGCAATCGACCAACCTCGCCACAACCCAAGCAGCCATCGAACGATACGTGAGTTCGAAGCTCCCCAAGCTGGGACACCGGAATTGGGTGGTGGTTGTGGATGCCGCATATCCGCTTCAAACCTCACCGGGTATCGAAATGGTTACGGTGAACTGCCCCCACCTCACCGCGGTCGCAGGAGTTGTTACCGCGATAGGCAAAGCCAAACACGTTCGACCAATGGTGTACTTAGACCAAGAACTCAAGTTCGTTCCAGAAAGCCGAACACCTGGGATTGGGAAGTTCCGAAACTCACTCACCAAGGTTCTGAAGGGCAAGGATGTTTCCACCCTTCTCCATGCCGACATCATTGCGAAATTGGAAGATGCCGGGAAGTCTTTTAAGGTGTTGGTGATCAAAACCCCTCACATTCAGCCTTACACCAGCGTTTTCTTCCAGCTAGAGTGTGGGTATTGGTCGGACTCGGCGGAAAAAGAGCTGCGCCAGGCCATGTCTAAGGGCGGCTAAGTTTCCCGAAAAGACCGAAGAGGAGTACCGATCTATGGCAGATATCACTCGTCGCGATGCGCTGGCGCTTGCCGCCACTCTCACCCTCCGGCCGAAAGCGATGGGTGCCGGTTCACAAGGGTCACCGGGGTCAGCGGGGTCCCAACCTAGGCCGATGACCGAGGACCGGTTGCTCAAGCGAGGCGTCCCAGATCGTTACTCAAACGCGGACTTGCAGTTCATCGGCATGCCCGTGGGTGGATGCTTTGCAGGAACCGTTTACTTAGGGGGAGACGGTCAACTTTGGAACTGGGACATCTTTAACGTGGGCCAGGTGGGAGCCATCTCGCAACCAAACGTGATCTATCAAGGCGATAACGTTCGAGAGCAAGACGGCGCAAACTACGTTCGCCCATCGCGTCAGGTAAGCCCGTTTCGGCAACGGTTTGAACTATATGTCGAGCGGGGCCAGACTCCCAACGTTGCCATCCCCACGGGCCTAAGCGTCAAGTTTGGCGACATCACTTTTCGCGGGGAGTATCCGATCGGGCGGGTGGAGTACCGAAAGGGAGATTCCGAAGTGGAGATGGACCTCGAAGCGTTTTCGCCGTTCATCCCGCTCGACATCGATCGATCCTCGTACCCCGCGACCACGCTCACATTCACGGTCCGTAACGTTGGAACTCAGGTTGAAAAGTGCCACCTCAGCTACGCGTTCGAAAACCCGGTTCTTTGTCAAAGCAAGAAGTCTCGCGGGGATTTCGAGTTCCTTCACAAAGCAGAAGGCAATCGCGTGGTTGTCTCCGCTCGGAGCAAGCCGTTAACCGGAGTTAGGTCGGATATTGTTTTCGAGTCTTGGGCTTCAGGAACCTACGGTGATTGGAAGGCGACCGGAACGGCCTTCGGAACGGGTCCGCAACGGGTGAAAGACCTGCCTGCGTACATGGGCGACGTTGCTGCAGGAACCGAGTTTGTGGTGAACACCCACCAAACGCGTAACGGCGAAAACGTTGTCGATGGCGATGTGCATAAGGGAACGCTCACTTCCCCGCCGTTTGTGATCAGCCGAGAGTATCTCAGCGTTCGGATAGGGGGTGGGGGCCACGTTGGGGGAACCTGCATCAACTTGCTGATCAATGGCAATGTTGTTCGCAGCCTCACAGGCGACTTCAGCAATCGGATGACGTGGAAATCCATGAACGTCAAGGAGTTCGAAGGTCAAACCGTCACCCTGCAAATCGTCGATTCGGTATCCGGGGGATGGGGCCAAGTCTCCGTTGGTGAGATCATTCAGACCGATGTTTCTAAGCAAGCGACCGAGCTTGACAAGGCGGGTGACTTTGGCGAGTTCGGAGTCGAAATCCTGCAAGGAAAGGCCACCATCACGGTCGATAGAAACAATTTCCTCGTCCGGAGCGACTTCTCGCTGAATCCCGGCGAGTCGAAGCAAGTCACCTTCCTGATTGCCTGGCGATTCCCGAACACTCCCGTTTCACTGCCCGGTAGGACGCATTGGTACGCCAACCGGTGGAAGTCGGTTGATGCCGTTCTGGACGATCTGAAAACCAACTGGAAAAGCCTCTCGGAGACGACCCGGCTTTGGAACAAGACCTGGTACGACTCGTCGCTCCCTTACTGGTTCTTAGACCGAACCTTCGTGAACACGTCCACCCTGGCGACCACCACTTGTCACCGATTGAACGCCGAAGGTCGGTTCTACTTTTGGGAAGGTGTTGGGTGTTGTGCGGGAACCTGCACGCACGTTTGGGGCTACGCGCAAGCCATCGCAAGGGTGTTTCCGCAGGTCGAACGATACTTAAGGGAGAAGATCGATTACGGTTACGCTTTTCAACCTTCCGGCGCCATCGATTACCGAGGCGAGTTCGGCCGGAGTGTGGCTCACGATGGTCAAATCTCGTGCGTGCTCAGGAGCTATCGCGAGCACTTGATGTCGAAGGATCAGACCTTTTTGAACCAAAAGTGGCCCGCCATCAAGAAGTCTTTGGAATACGTTATTGCCGAGGACAAGGACGCCGATGGCATCCTGGAAGGAGGGCAATACAACACCCTGGATGCGGCTTGGTACGGACCGATTGCGTGGATCTCGTCGCTTTACGTTGCCGCCCTGTGGGCGGGTGAAGCCATGGCGAAGCTAATGAAAGACGACTCCTTCGCCGATAAGTGTCGCAAGCTAGCGACGGCGGGCTCGCAACATCTGGTGAAGGATCTCTATAACGGCGAATACTTCATCAACAAGCCCGATCCGGCCCATCCCGAAGCCAACAACACCAATATCGGGTGCCACATCGACCAGTTGTATGGGCAGTTCTGGAGCCATCAACTCGGTCTTCCTCCGGTTGTGCCGGCAGCACAGGCAAAGTCGGCAATGGCTGCTTTGTACAAGCACAACTTCTATTTGGATATCTGGGATTATCGTCGCAAGGTGCGCGGCATCGTTGGTGGCAGGTGGTACGCCATGCCCGGCGAACCCGGCTTGGTGATGTGCAGCTTCCCAAGAGGCGGTGCCGAGCGGGCCACAGGTAAAGGGCAAGATGCCTGGGCCGCCGCTTACTTCAATGAGTGCATGAGCGGATTCGAGTACCAAGCCGCCGCAACCATGATCTCGGAAGGATTGGTAAAAGAAGGACTCTCTGTTGTGAAAGCCATTCATGATCGGTACTCCGGCGATAAGCGGAATCCGTTCAACGAAGTCGAATGCAGCGACCATTACGGCCGAGCAATGGCATCTTTCGGGGCGTACCTAGCCCTTACCGGCATGCATATCGACAGCCCGAATCGGAAAGTGAGCCTCTCACCGAAGTTGAAAGGCGGCAAAGTTCGGTGCGCTTTCATCGATGCCCACGGCTGGGGCACTATCGACAACACGGGCGCTCAGGTCAAGACAGAGTACGTTTACAAGACCTGAGCTCAGGTATTGGGCGGCTACACCGTAGCGTTTACTTTTGCCATCGATTGATCTCTTTGATGAGATAGTCGATATCCGTAAAGGGGTCGCCGCCCGTCTTCTTCCACCGAACCCGGCCCGAGCCGTCGATCAAGATCGTGGAGTGCAGTTCCATTTCCTCGAAGTCGTCGTAGCTTGCAAATCTCCGCGCGTTCGAATGATTCGTATCCGAGAGCAACTTGATGGAAAACGGAGCAAGTTTCAGAGACTGTTTGTTGGTCGCAGGCTTCGCAGAACTGACGCCCAGCACCACCGTATTGAGGTCTGAAAACTCGGTGATCCGCTTGTTGATGGCGGTCAACTGATCGACGCAGTGCACGCACTGGTCGGAGAGATAGAACACCATCAGGACGTTCTTCCCTTTGAAATCCGCTAGCCGGACTCGCTTGCCGTTGACGTCCAGACAGTCGAGATCAGGAGCAGTGAATGGTTGCCAGTTGCTCGGACCCAGAGCGTCCAAAGAGGCAGGGCTGTATGCACGCTCTGGCTTAGGGGTCTCGCTCTTCGGCTCTACGTTTAGGTTGAGCGCCAATATCTCCTTTTTCAACTGAAGATCAGGGTCGGCCCCGCTCCAAACCGATAAGAACCTCGCCGCATACCGGGAAGCTTGCTCCTGGTTCCCTAATCGGTGATGGGCTTTCGCTAAGCCCGCCAAACTCCAGGCATCGTTCGGGACGTTCTTAAGCGTTTGCTCATAGGCATCCGCCGCGCCCTTTAGGTCTCCGTTGGAAAGCAACATATCGCCCACCAACCGAAGTGCCGGCCAGGGGTCGACAGGGGGGTCGTTGGCAAACGATCCCTTCTCGCGAACCACGCGTTCTTTTTCGGCTAATTCCAGTAATATGCGCTGACCGTCCAGCCGCTTCCCTTCCGCAGTCAACACCTTCGCCTCAGCGATTCTGAATAGGATAGGCATGTTGTCTTCGATGTCTTTTCGAATCTTGTCGGCTTGGTCGGGCAACTTTGCGACCTCGGCGGCAATCATTGCCTTTAGACCCGCCCCAATTTGTTCAAACGTCTCTCGCGCGGCCTCTTTGTTACCCAATTCGGCATGGGCAATGGCCTGAGCGGCGAGTTTGAACACCATCCACTGCTCTTCCAAGCCCGCGGGCCAGGTCTTCTCATCAAGAATGCGCTCCCACATTCCGAACTTCAGCAACGCCCGAGTGAAAGGGAAGATCGCTGGATACTGGGAGGTCGGGACGGTCGGATCTTTGGGAGCATTCAGAATGTCTCGGCTTCCGGCGAGGCTGGCGTCCGCCTTGCCGAGTTGCTCCTGGATGTAGCTTAAGTAGTCTCGATTGTGGGGGTAGTTCCAACTTTCGGAAGGGAACGCCATGCGCTCCGTCATGTGTCGCAGTTCAACACGGGTCGCGCTATCCATAGCGATCGCGGCTTCATGCCACATGCCGATGCCGGAATAAATGTGTCCGGGCATGTGATTGGCATGACCTGAAGTGGGCGCAATTCGACCGTACTGCTCGCAGCTCACCAGAGCCTGACTCCCGTTCTCGCCGTCCCAGTTGTGGATGCGCGCGTGATGCGCTCCCGGATGGAGCGGATTCACCTTAAGCACCTGCTGAATCATGTACTCATTGGCGAGCGCGCTCCCCTTGCCCATGTTGAAGAAGGCGAGTTGGCACTTGGCTTCAATATCGTCGGGATACTTCAAGCAAAGCGCTTCTAAGTGCTTCACCAGTTCCTTGCTCGTTTCCTCGCCCGATTTGGCCCATGCGGCGTCCCAAGTTTCTATGTAAAGGCGTTCTCGCTCAGTTACCGAGCCTTTGCGCTTCACGGCCTCTTTCAAAAATTGCTTGGACCGAGTTAGCTCGGGGCCGGGGTAGGGGGTCGACGAGAACAGGTTGAGACCGCATCGCGCAAGGCCAAAGTAGACCATTGCGTTTTCTGGTTCCAGCTTGAGGCACCACCGAAAAGTGCGTTCAGCCTCTTCAAACCAAAAGTTGTGGAGAAGGGCGTTGCCTTGGTCGTACCAAGCTTGAACTTCCGGGTTCTTCGTGGAAATGGGGAATGGCGAGTTGCCGATGCCCTCGAACTTCCAGGGTTTCGATCGCAGCCCGGTATCGAACGCCGATCCCAAGTGGGAGTGACCAAAGCTTGGATTGACTTGCCCAAATGCAACGCAAGCAATCGGGAGCGAAGCAATCAGTGCTGCGATGCGATTCATGCGGCAGTCTAACACGGTTGGCCGAGGCTGATAGAATTCCTCCAACTCATCGCTTCGGTAATCTGCCGACATGAAGGCTTGCCGAATCATCCGGAGCTCTGATCCGTTCCACGGGAAGCAAGGGCTGGACTACTTTTCCGGCATCTCCGCCGAATCGGCGGGATCAGAAGGCATCTGCATGCACATGCTGGTGATGCCACCCGGAGCCTCCGCCAAAGCTCACTATCACGAATCGCACGAGACGGCGATCTACATGCTCGAAGGCACCGCCGAGTTCACGCACGGTCCCAACATGGAACATGTCGATCGTGTTTCGGCAGGGGACTACGTCTACATTCCGGCTGGGGTGCCGCATCGTCCTTACAATCCCACCGACTCTCGGGCCGTCGCTATCCTTGCTCGAACCGATCCCAACGAGCAAGAGAGCGTTGTGCTTCTGCCGGACTAACTGAGAAAAACCGGTGGTCGCACTCGTCGGCAAAGTGTTGGAACTGTTCCGCTCCTTGATATCTTCAGGGGATACCCCCCATTTCGTGAAGTTTGAAGAAGTCGCAAGAATCGCTCATCCAACTCGCAATCAGGATGCTGTTCTCGCTAAGGTCTCTGGGGACAACTACAAGCTTTACGTTGTTCAGACAGGCAAACCTCTTTACGGTCAGTCATCCGTTGTAACGTTGGTCCACTGCGAAGGCATTACGCCAACGATTCGGTGGGTAAACGAACTGACAATTGAGTGCGTCCATTCCTGCCGCACCTTGATCGAAAACGAGGAGGGCGTCACAGAACCAACCGAATTCGGCACAATGATTCGACTTGGTTAAGGGTGCCTAGTTCAACAGGTTGGCCTGCTGGATCCTCGACCCGAGCTGTCAGCCAAGAGAGAATAAGGGCACAAAAACTCGCCCTTAAGGGTAACAAACAACAAATGAAGAGACACTACTCGCCGACGACGAACCTAAAGGCCGTCGTTGCCTTGGGGTACCTGCTGGGTCTCACCGTCTCGGCAGCCGCCCAAACGCCCTTCGTTACACCGTTTGAGGGCGATACGCCTACACTTCGCATTTACCGGCTCTTTTGCAGATTGTGAGCCTCTCGCCTAAGAATTGACTGCTAGCTTATGCGCTAAACACAGCCCAAGAATCTATACTACATAGACTTGTTTTTTGGCGAGATAGCTTCTCGAACTGCCTCGTACTACCATCCACTCAACGATTCGAATACATTGAGCACACCTTGACCCAAATCAGGATCATTCGTAGGAGTTGATTTACCAAGGCTACTCTGGAGGTCACTGTAGGTTGCATCCGGCTTTACACTAAAGAGTCGAGACGCCAGCCCAGAAACCAGCGGAGCAGCAAAGGACGTTCCCCATCCTCCCGCATAGCGCTGGCCAGGGAAGGGTAAGTACAGACCCTCACCTGGAGCACTCACCCAACTTACATCTACGCCCGCATTACTAAACGCACTCCGCGTGTTCAGAGCAGTAACCGACGCCACGCTGGTTACCTTCTTGAATCTTGCTGGGTAAGACATTGGATTCGTCAGTCCATCATTTCCAGAAGACGCTACGAGGATAACTCCTCGATCTGAAACCTCTTCAACGGTACGTTCTAGCTCGGGAGAATATACATAGGTGTTGAGTGAGAGATTCACCACTTTAGCCCCGCGCTGCTCTGCAAGATGGATGGCCTCAATCACGTGAAAAAGCCGGCCCTGACCGTTCTGCGAAAACGCTCTTATAGGCAATATTCGAGCTTCAGGGGCTACAAGGCGCACTGCTCCTGCCACCATTGTCCCGTGTCCAAGACCCTTTGGTATTTGTCCAAAGGCAGAATTCAATCGGACTGACCTTTCCCATGCGGGTGCATGACCACGTGATAGATGCTCAAAATCACGGAGAAGTAGGGGAATTGTCGTTGGATTGATATTGGCAAGAACGTTCGCGGGAAGACCCGTTAACTCCGACCCGCTCGCACCTCTGGTAACGAGATCAATCCCAGGTACCAGCGCCGTTCGTAAGGCATTGTGAGAAAAATCGACGCCCGTATCAACGATGGCAACGAGTCCCGATCCACCCCTATGAATGGTCCAAGAGGGTGCCGCATACGTCTGAGATACTGCCCGCTGTCTGACGAAGCCCTCGGGAACTTCGGAGCCAAAAAACCGGGTTATCCTAGATTGTCTGAAAGACGTGAGAAGAGAAGTTCTTCCAGCAGTCTCATTTCGTTGAAAATCAAAGATGGGAAGTCGAACGGTTTGATCGACCTCAATGGACACGTCACCATCCGAATTATTCGAAATCTCTTGGACAAGGGCTGCTGAGTTCCTGCCCTTTATATCGAAGACGGAATAAATATCTTGATTTAGAACTTTTCGTTCCAAGCTCAGGTGATACCTATTCAGAAATGTCGAAAGAGGTTCGCTTTCGGTATACCGCAGTATATATCTCTGCTGCGCCAACGAAACGGCGCTCAATGCAAGCACGCTAAAAAAGATAAGTGACTTAGTTCTCATGAGGGACCTCAATTGCAAGCACCTTTTGTTGATTTAAATCATGGAATCTGATTGTATGAGTCTTGTCTAGATGAAGAACAAACTGGCCATCTTCATCGCAAGATCCGGTCCATTCCTCGCCATTTCCAACCCGAATCTCTGACAGAGACGTTTCAGAAATTCCGTGGCGCTCTAGAACACCATGGGCAACCAACTTGCCCTCCGTGGCATCCAGTTGAAGGCGTACGTCAACGGTTGCATCGTCAAAATCAAAGGAGTATGTTCCAGGCGCAGGCGCACCCGCTCTAACACCCGTTGCCCCTTGAAGCGCGGGTCTCAGTTGCCCAAAAAGCAAGGGGATCGTGCGATCCTGTGCTGGCAGAAGTGCCTTTGCCCGGAGCATCCACATTTCCGGAGCTGGCTCTCTCCCCGCTTGAAACACTAATCGAAAGGCCTCTGCCTCACTGACAGAAGCAGGGTCTGATTCGACCATTTTTGACACTTCAGGTCCGGCGAGACCGCGTGCGTAATCGATGATTTGTTCACGAGTTGGCTTGTTCATCGGTGTTCTTCCTACAAGGGGTGCAACATATTGCGATCAGGACACTTTTTTATCGAGACCTGCAAAGGCAAACGCGGCCCAATCGCTTGGATGAGGCCAAGAGTCGCGAGTATTGACACAGGCAGTTTGGTACGCATCGTAGGGAAATTGGGTCTGGAGAGCGGTATAGAAGTGAGTCATCCAGTCAAGAGTAGGTTGATCGGCAGCTTCCCAAAGAGACGCGACAACAGACTGACAGCCAGAGGCAAGCAAGGATTCGATAAAGCCTTGCGCCTCAAATGCCTCGCCCGTCAGTGAAACCCCCGTCGAACAACCGCTGAGTACCACCAATCTTGCTGCCAAGTTCATCTGTAGTACCTCCAGGACGGTAAATCGGGACTCGCCAAGGCTCATAGCGCTGAACAACGGGAGGTCTTCCCTAACAATGCCGTGGGCTGCGATATGAATATGATCCACTCCAGTTAGCACATCGGAGACCCGGTCGAACTTTCGTGTTGGCTTCCTTCCCATCAGACGAGCGACCACCTCAACTTCTTCCTCGATTTTCGGCGCGTTTTGGTCTGCGAAACCAAGAATGGCACTACCGTTCCCCGTTCTGGGACTGCGCCCGTTGATGGCTCTCCAAGCGGAGAAACTTGGGGCGAACCTAACGCGACGACTTTCTATGAGACTGCCATCGTTAAAGGGCAAGGCATGAAATGGTATGGCGCCAACCACTCCTTCTCGCCCAACGATCAATTCCTCTATCTCCAACCCAAGCACAGGTTCAAAGAGGTGCATGATTTGCGTCAGGGCCTTCTCCGTAAGTCTTTCTCCTCCGGGAGTCCGCCTACCGCGATGAAGGTGGAAGAATTGCATCGCCGTCTGAAAGTTCGCAATTGACCCGAGGTCTACCTCCGTCACACCTCTCGACGAAATCAAAAATGCAAACAGGCGCCCCTCGTCCGCAAAGAGCTCAACGAATTGAGAGCATGGTTCCACCTCAAAACCGGCCCCGTCTTCTCCCAGCGGGCGATAGGTTAGGGTCAACTGTTCACGGTACAGCCGCACCGCTTCGGGTTCATGCTCAGTTTGCAGAAATGTCGCCTCCCGTCGTGTTTCGCCGGTTTCCCGAATGAGTTCGCTCAAGCCTTGATCCTTGAGGCGTGCGACCACACTCAGCCGTTCTGCAGAAGTATCGAGAGATCGAAAGCATTCTCGGAGAGCTTGTTCGTGGGCGGCGGCGTGCGCTCTTCGAAGACCTAAAGAACCCAACCGATCGCGGGTTAAGTCGTACTCGCGCAAAGCATCTACGGCAAACTTTCTCGCAAAGTGCGGCTTTCCTAACTTTCGGTGGAACAAGGCGTGAAGATCGGGGAATTGGTCGATGTGAAGGAGTCCTTCAGCTGCATCAAAATCTTCATCTCGAATGGCAAGCTCGACTGCGGCTCTGCGTACTAATGGGATTCTTTCAGCCGAAGGCTCAAGCTTGAGGGCAAGATCAATGTGCGATCTCGCTTGGGTCAAATTCCCCAACCTGTCGTTCAACTCTGCGGCGGTGAGTTCCGTCAACGCCAACCAGGTCAAGCTACGTTCGAACCGCAAACGAGATTGTGCTTCGACGAGCAACTCCATCGAGTTTTGGACATGGCCGCGACGAAATGCGGCGACGGACTCTATCAGGTAGCACTTTCCCGTTTCCAGCCGAGCGTTGGCACTTTCAAAAAGTGCTCGGGCATTACGCGCCGCGTGGCTGGCGTCTGTAAAGAGCCCAGCGTTGAGCATGAAATCAGATTGGTCCAGTAGGCAGTGGGCAATTTTCAGGCCCGCTGCACTTGGAAGACGGTCCAAAAGACTTCTATAAAGTGTTAACGATTCGAGCAGTTGACCTCGTCTTCCAAGGAGATAAGCCTGGTTGAGTTGAACTTCGTAAGCGAGGAGTTCTTGTTCAGTCTTCAAAAAGAACCCCAACGCATGGTTGAAGAGTGCCTCGGCTCTATCAAATTCGAGTTGCGACATTAAACAGACCGCAAAATTGTGCGCGACGATTGCAGCATCAGCTTCAACTCCGAACTCTACGAGAACGGGATAGGCTTTCTCAAACTGCTGTGTCGCCTCCAAGAGTCGGTCTTGTCGATGGAGAAGGTTGCCTAGGTTCGCCCGGACTCTGGCCTCCCTAAATCGATCGCCCACCTCTGAGAAAGTGGCAATCGCCTCTGATGCAGTAGATTCAGCTTGTGAATACTTTCCTACGTATCCAAGCGCTTGTATGAGTGCTACGCTAGTGTTTGCACGCTCTACTTGATCCTTCCCAAACAGTTCTCTTGCCCGCTCGTAGCGCCTAATTGCATCCCTCGGGCGATCGCTCAACAAAAAAGTGTGCCCGAGCAGTCGCACAGCCTGTCCCTCAAGAGAAGGGATCCGCAGAGTAGATGCGAGCTTAACCGCGCTTCGCGCAATCAGACCCGCTTTTATAACGTCGCCGCGGATCGCTCCCATCCCGTGTTCAATGAGGAGCCCGACGGTATCGGGCGTTCGAAGGTTCCTCGGCGGCAGTTTTGGCCTGCCGGAAAGCCCGCTAAGCCATTCTTCGATTTTCATATTACGCCGCGCGCTTTGAGAGCTTTCGAGAGAGCGTCCAGACACCGGAGTCTGGTGTTACCCATACTGCCCTCCCGTAATCCTAGCTCTGCTGAAATCTCGGCGTAGGACCTGGGCTCCTCTTCAAAAAACAGAGCCTGTATAAGCCTTTGGCAATGTTCCTTCAGGGACAACACGGCGTCGCGGACCAGAAGCTGAACCTCTCTTGCTTCTATCTCTTCGGATTGCGAAACGTCGGCAATCGTTTCTGCGTCTTCGAGTTCGGTGAGCTTTGCAGTCTCGTTTCGAAGACGAATCGCCTTGCGGATCGTTGTCTGGCGAATCCATGGAGCCAAAACATCGGTGTTCTTCAGGGTTGGCAGGGCCTTGAACAGTTCTATGAAAACGTATTGGAAAGCATCGGGTTGTTCCGATTCTGGCAATCCCGTAGACCTAAGCAATCCGTAAACGTAGGCTGAATACCGTTCTACAATCTCAGCCCAGGCGTGACCGTCATCTGCCAGAGCTCTGCGAACAAGCGGGCTGTCATTCCAGTGTGGGGAGCTCTTTCCCAGCTTGAACATTGTGGAAATTCTACCTTTCGACAATTTTTTGAAAAGATGTTGTCACTGTTCCGTCAGACGTCGCCCCTTCGATATTGATCCCACTCAAAGGGAATACGGAAACGAAAATGAAACACTTCTTTGCACTTGCCGGTTGCCTCCTCGCTTCTGTTGCCTTGAGCAACAACGTCTCTGCTGAGCTCTCGAGCGGTGACCTCAACATCTACGGTGACGCCTTCAGCAACGACATTCGAGTCGTCCAAATCACTGGTGGCGTCCGGGTCCTAGGTCTCAATGGGACCTTAGTGAACGGACTCCCGAGCGTGACCTTCCTCACCCCCTCCCTCGTGAACGTATCGGCATTTATGGACGGCGGTAACGACCGGATTTCGTTCATCAACATCGGTAACCTTGGCGACATCAACATGGAGGGTGGCCAGGGTGACGACACACTTACTCTCACCCGGGCATCCAGCTTCGGAAATGTGAGCATGAAGGGTGAAGAGGGTAACGATCGGGCCGTTTTCAGCTCATCCTCGGCAACGGGAGACGTTCTACTTGACCTTGGTGTCGGTGCGAACACTCTCAGCGCTCAGCAATTCACCACTGGATTCAACCTGGACGTTATTGGCGGTGAGTTGAACGATCGGTTTGACGTTTCTTCGAGCACGATTGGTGGAAGCCTGAACCTGCAAGGCGACAAAGGCAACAACGTGGTGAACCTGACCAATCTCACAGTTCGCGGTTCTGCTGCAGTTCTAACCGATGAAGGTGCAGACCGAGTGACGATCAGCAGCCTCGCGGCTACTTTCGATGTCATCGTTGGCACGGGTGCCGGAAACGACGTAGTGAACCTTACGACGGTTTCCGCACTGTCTAATCTTGAAGTCAATCTCGACGCCGGTAACGACAACCTCACTGCGAGAGGTGTGACTGCCCGATTCGATGCAAAGGCAGTCGGAGGAGCAGGTCTGGACCGCTTCGTACGATTCGGTTTTGCGGGCAGCAAGACTGAGATCGTAGAGTTCGAGCAGTTCTAAAGAACACCACATACACTAGGTCGGGGTGCGAAAGCATCCCGATCTTTTGAAGCCAAGATATCCTCCTTTCCCCTCTCCCAAATCTCCATTGCATAATTCCTTTTGGCCTGGTGCGCTTGCTAGGAAAGTGGCTTCGTTAGCTTCTCTCCCTCGACGGTTGTCTTGGGTGAAGTGACGCTGTTGCTCCCACGCAAGCGACCAGTTTTTTTGTTTCCTTCAGACAGATTCCACACCGGGTCGCGCTCATCTGCTTTTGCCTTCTCGCCCAAAAACAGAATCATGAATTGCGGCTAGAATGACCGGGCACATTTCCGATTCTTCGAAGGTAGCTATACCTAAATGCAAGTTTCTTCTCTTTCAAGCAAGGTAGTTCTGCTCGCGATCATCACCGGCGGGAATGCAGGGGAATTACAAGCAAATCAAACGCCCTTCATAACACCTTTTGAGGGCGAATGGATTTTCGTCGAAGATAGAACTCCAGGCCGCGCTTTAGAAAGGGTGAACCCGCCGATGAGCAGCAAGTTCGCGATGAAGATCGAGAACAATGTGCTGACCCTCGTGAGCGGGCACGGATCGGGGCAGAGAGACACGAAGATCACTCTCAACGGATCGCACACCGATGTACCGGGTGCCACGCCCGGTGCCTACGCACGATACCGAGCGACCTTACTGGATGGCGTGCTGGCTTACGAAGTCGAGTTTGTCCGGACCGAGGGAGGAGCCCCGCAGAATCAGATCAAGCGAGAGTTTCGCTTCACGGGTGAAGGTCTAGAAGTTCGATCTAATCTGATGCTGGACGAAGGAGTCTGGTCGGTTGCGCTGTACAAACACCCTCAGGATATTGCCCTGCCGGTTGGTGCCAAGGCGACGATCAGCCAAATGGGTTGGTTGAGCGGGAACTGGTCGGGATCGCGAGGAGCCAATGGGGCGATCTCGATGGAAGAGCGTTGGAGCCCGGCAAAGGGGGGATCGATGCTGGCGATTTCTCGCACCGTTTCTCGGGAAAGACTCTCTGCCTTCGAGTACCTGCGAATCGTCGAGCGAGACGGCACGCTGGTTTACATCGCTCAACCCAACGGTCTGTCCCCTACCGAGTTCATCCTTACGGAGCTCTCGGGAACTCGGGCGGTTTTCGAGAATCCGCGCCACGACTTTCCGAAGAAGATCGTTTACGAACTATCGCCAGACGGGGTGCTTTCAACCTATGTCGGCTACCTAAAAGGCGGAAGTCCGAGGCGCTACGAGTATCAGAAAGAGCCGGCTCCAACGCCCCAGGGTTAACGGACTGGGTCAGTAACAAGCGGATTACAATCGAGGATCGACGGGTTCACTCTCAAGCGCAAGGACACCAAACACGCATTCGTGAACGCTCCGCAGCGCCTTGCGATCCACAAACCGATGCAGAGCCTCGATCCCCAGCGCAAATTCCCGGTGAGCAAGCGAGCGCTTGCGCGAGAGTCCGCGACGGCGCAGGCGACTCAGATTTGCGTCTTCCAGATACTCCGGCCCGTAGATGATCCGCAGATACTCGCGACCCCGACATTTCACCGCGGGCTGAATCACCCGACCGTTGTTGAACTCGGTGAAGTTCAGCGGTTTTACCACCATGCCTTCCCCTCCCGATCCGGTGTGCTGGAGCCACCAATCCGTTGCGGCTTGGCAAGCGATCTCATCTTCTAAGTCGACCACCCGGAACGGGGTCCGAATCAAAATTTGAGAGTCTTCATCGGCAATCTTGCCGAGCATCTCTAAGTGCCACAAGTGCGACCGGTCACTATGAACCTTCCCTTCCGAAGCGAGCAAATGGAACGGGGCGAACTTGTAATCGTCGATCGAGTTCACCGTCCAGCAGTAGTTGCGATAGGCCGCTCGATACTTTTGCGCCGAGTCCAGCTTCCGCTCAGCTAGCTCGGCCAGTGCCTGAACGCCGCTCACGGAGTTCAGATGAGGCGCACTCAGCGCTTCTTTCAGGACCTTGGAATAGTGCTCAGAAGCCGCGCCGACCGGACCGTATTGACTGCTAATGAGTCCAACCGCTTTGGCAGACCAAGGCATGACTTCCATGTCCAGCAGCACCCAATCAGATTCCAGTTCGCTGAAAACCCCCGCCGATTCGATCGCCTTTGAAAGTCGGTTCAGCACCTGATTCTGAGTGTCTCCATCGGCAAAGAACTGTCGACCCGTACGCGTGTAGATGGATCCAATCTCTCCGGTCGCTATGCCGAAACGATTCTTGGCTGCGTCCGCATCTTTGCAAATCACGGCAACTGCCCGAGATCCCATGTGCTTCTGCTCGCAGATAACCTGGCTCACTCCGGCGTCTCTATAGAACTTGAGCGCCTCATCTGGATATTCGAGATAGCCCTCCACAGACGCCGTTTCGCACGGCGACATGGTTGGCGGGAGATAAATCAGCCAGCGAGGATCGACCGCAAACCGCGACATCGCCTCCAGAGCCGCGATCGCGTTCTCTTCTCGAATGGTCACTCGACCCGCGAGGCTCGTCTCGATGGTCCTTCGACCAAGAACTTCCGCCACGTCCAGGACGTCGTCGTCGTCCTCGTTCGTCGAGACGCCATGATCCAAAGGACGCGCGGGCTCGGCGTAAACCGCTTTGGCGGGAACGCTCACGAGATCGCCTTCTGGGTACCGGTAAGCCGTCAATCGGCCTCCGAAACAGCACCCGGTATCGATGTTCAGCGTGTTGTTGTGCAGGTCGGGTTCAGGAACGGGAGTGTGTCCAAACACCACGAACGCGCTTCCTCGATAATCCTTGGCCCAAGGAGCGCGAACCGGGAGACCGAACTCGTCACGCTCGCCCGTCGTGCCACCGTACAGGCAGAAATCCCGAACCGCGGGGGATCCTCGACCCTGCATGTCCGCTGGGAGCCCGGCGTGGGCCACGCACAGTTTTCCATCGTCAACAATCTGGTGGCTCACCAGACCGTGAAGGAACTTGCGAACCCGCTCTTGGAACTCTTCCGGTTCTGCAGTTACTTGCTCCAAGGTTTCTCTAAGGCCGTGACCCGTCGAGGTCGGCTGACCCTTGAGCGCCTTCACCAGTCGAATATCGTGGTTCCCAGGAACGCAAATCGCTTTCCCACCTTCCGCCGCATCCATCACAAAGTTCAGGACCTTTACGGGGTCGGGACCACGATCCACCAGATCGCCAACAAAGAACAACTTTCGACCCTCGGGGTGATGCAACTCGGGCTCGGTTTTCCAACCCAGTTCGGTGATCAGGTTCTGAAGCTCGTCGTAGCAGCCGTGAACGTCGCCGATGATATCGAACGGACCGTGTTCGTCGGGATTGCGGCTCCAGCTTCGTTCGCGAACGATCTCTACTTGGTCAATATTCTCCGGCGTGACCGTGTAGACCTTGTGCCACCGTTCGTTTCGAATCCCGCCTAGGGCTCGGCGAAAATCGGCTCGTTGGTTCCGTATCACGTGCGATCCGAACTGGCGGTTCTCGCGCTGGACGTTCCGCTCCACGCAAACAGGAACGGGCGTGTCAATGAATATGGCAACCCTCATAGCGTGCCACTTTGTCGCGATCTTGATCAGCGGGGCTCGCGCCTCTTTCTGAACATTGGTCGCATCGACTACGGTTAGGCGACCCAGTTGGAGCCGCTTTTCCAGCATGAAATGCAGCGTCTCAAAAGCCTCGGTGGAGATATCCAGCCGATCCTCGTCGTCGCTGATCATCCCCCGAATAGCGTCGCTGCTCAGTATCTCCGTCGGCAAAAAGTGCTTTCGACAGAATGTCGATTTACCGGACCCGCTGGTGCCGATAACGACCACCACCGAGAACTCGGGAACAACGATCTTCATCGCTTAAACACCGCCATCTGACTCGGGCAACCGTATTCAGGGTGCAAATCGCCGATCCCCTCTATCTCCGCCTGATAACCGTACTGTGCGCAGACCTCATCCACCCATGTTTGGAACTCGGCGCGAGTCCATTCGAATCGGTGATCGTCGTGCCGCAATTCGATCTCGTTGTAAACCGCGTTGTACTCCCTGTTGGGGGTCGTGACGATCACCGTTTTGGGCTTGGCGTATCCGAAAACCACCTTCGCGAACGCCGGGAGCCGGTGAGCCTCCATGTGCTCAATGACCTCGATGACGGTCGCAACGTCAAACCCTTCGGTTCGCGCGTCTCGGTACAGCAAGCTCCCGTGGATGAGTTCGACACGGTGTCCGTATCGCCCTCCGCCGTCTTCCAACTGAAGCATTTTCGTCGCCCGTTCGAGGGTGTAGTAAGACAGTTCCAACCCAACGATCTTCTCGATGCCTTGAATGGGAATGATGCTCCGAATGAACTTGCCCTCTCCGCAGCCGAGGTCGATGATGGACTTCGGCTTGAGTTCTCGAACCAGTTCGGTCACGCGATCGTGGCGTTGCCGGTGGAGCGTCACCTTCTTAGGCGCGCGCTCGACGGGCTGGTTCGTGGCCTCATCGGTATCAGAGGCTTCTTCATCGGGGGTTTTGAACTCCGGCTCGGCATTCGAGAGTTGCTCGAACGCTTCTCGCATCAGCGAAGGCTTTCGCCCGAGCGAGGTTCGCAAGATGACGGACTTTTCGGGGTGATCGGCAAGCCAACCCTGACCCTTTGAAAGGATCTTGTCCACCTCTTGCTTATCCATATAGTAGTGCTTCTTCTCGTCGAGGACGGGAAGAAGCACGTACAGGTGTCGAAGCGAATCGCAGAGGCGATGAGTGCCGTGAAGAGACACGTCGAAGTAGAAACTCTCGCCCCACTCCGGGAACTGCTCATCGAGCGGCAACGCGGTCACCTCTACCCGGTAGCCGAGTGGCTCGAAGATTCGGCGAATGAGGTCCTCACCCTTCTTTGCCCGCAAGACCGGAATGCGGATCGAGATTGGAATCGGGGTCTCCGCCAGCTCGGGCCGCTCTTTACTCCCTCCGCTCATCGCTGATCCGAATGCTTCAGCGATTCCCACCGAGACATAACTGTTTGCGGTGTAAGGACGATCGTTGACGTACTGCTCTGCCGACCCTTGGTCTTCTTTTCGACGCACCAGCGCAATCGGATCTATCTCCACAACAAACGCTGCGGTCGTCTTCTCTTCTGACACCTCGGGATAGAACACCTTCAGGGTTCCGAACGCGGTTTTGCCTTCGTAAAGGTTCGCCGGGTTCTTTCGAAGTAGGTAGCCCAAGTCCGAAGCCGGTTGGTGGGTAGTAGAGATAAAGAGCATGGGCTCGGACGGGTAAGGAAGCCTTCTACAGACCATCCGTACTAGATGAATGTACCCGTCTGTTTTGAGGGGTGAAGTTATCAGAGGAGCCTCTTCGCCGCGCAAGCGCGGGCAAAAAGAGGGCAGAGTTGGTTGTTCGTGCCGGTGGTGACGAATTTTTGACGGTCCCTTCGCACACTGAGACCGTCATGCGATTCCTTTCGTGTTTTCTTGTAGTTTCAGTTATCGGCTCCACATCCTTCGCCCAAAACATTGCCACCTGGAGCGTGTCGATGGCTGCGCCAACTGCGGGGACCCAAACCTTCAACCAAAACAGCGCGTCATCCACCCTTACCACCTCGCTCTCCGATCAAGGCGGACTGAACCCGTGGAACCAGGCAGGCCAGATCAGCAAATCGGGAACGGGACCCTACTTCGTCGGAGGCGCCCAAGTGGCGACGACCAGCACCACCGGTTCCGGGCGTCAGAACTCACAGATCACCACGTACGTGAGCTACTTTGAGCGGTTCCAAGTCCTAGGGCAAGCCCAGTTCAACCCGTTCAGCTTGATCGAATCTTCCGTAGAAGCCAACGCCAACTTTACAGGCGGGGTTCGATCCTCTGTTCAAGGGTCGGTTGGATTTCGCCTTTATCGGCGGACCGGTAGCACTCGGGTCCTGCTGAGCACTCAAGCAAACTTCTTCGATATCAACGAGATCGGAGTCGTCAGTCAGGGGAACACCCTTGGATCGATCGCGCTCCCGAGCAGCACGTACGAAGTCGAGATGAACATCGCCGCGATCGCACAGGCTCGACTCAATGGAGGATTGGGGACGGCGAAGGCGCTTCAGTCTTACGATGGAGGCTTCTTCTTCTCCGAAATCAACGGATCGATTCTGACCGCCAACGGCTATCTCACCTCTCGACCGAGTATGGTTCCAGAACCGACGACAATGGCAGGGCTTGGACTGGCTGCCTTGGCGTTGATTCGTCGCAAGAAGAGCGCCTAACCACCGCTAAAAGCAGGGTTTGGCAAGAAGAACATTCGCCCCGGGGAGGAATCAAACTCCCCACGGCGAATGTCACTGCGAAAAGTCTTAATGAATATCCGAAAACAACTCAGCGTCGCGAAAGTCACTCCCTTTGGACCAGGAGGAAGGCTTGCGCATTTAGTCGCTGAAACCGGACAGATCGACTTCTACACCGAAGGCGCGCAATGATCCGGTTGCACGTCTTCGGGGTACCAGAAGTTCATCTTCACGGGAAAGTCGTTCGATCATTTCGAACTTCCCGAATTCCTGCGCTGCTGCTCTTCCTTGCTCGGCAACGACGGCGGGTCGCGACTCGCGCACAGATATGCGAAGCTCTTTGGCCAGAGACAAACGACACAGCGGCAAGGCAAAGCCTGCGTCAAACCATTTTGCTGGTCAAGAAGCTCGATCCGAATCTAATCCATACAACGGGCCAAGACATCGTAGAGCTAGGCGCGGAGGTGTCGACCGACTGGGAAGAAGCGTCCCTCTGGCATCGAACCATTCAACGCCAGGACGCGAGCGGGTCGGTTGCGCGCGCACGAACTCGCCTTCAGGCGCTCATCGACTGCCCAATCGGGATCGGCATTCCAGACGATTGGGTTCATGAATGGAACCTTGATTGGGGAGCTTCCACCGCCGATCTCGGTAAGGGATCTCTCCCGGTTCCGCGGCTTCGAGTCGCCCCGCTAGAGGAAGAAGACGAGTTCTTCGGACGGACCGGTGAGTTGAGCCAGCTTGTCTCCCTACTGGAAGGGACCCACCTTCCGTGGATCACGATCACCGGAATCGGTGGCATCGGAAAGTCGGCCCTTCTCCGAAAGGTGGCTAACCGAACCGATCTCCCGTGCATCTTGCTGGACGCGAGCGGAATGGATGAGCACGTTCCTGGTTTGAACCTGCTTGCTCGAGCACTTGAAATCGTCAGTCACCCTCAAAGCCTGTTCGATAACGTGAGAGAGACTCTCGATTCGTATCCGGAGGTCGTTCTTCTCCTCGATAGTATTGACCTGATTACAGACCGAACACGACTGTACGAGGCGCTTGGAAGGATTCAGGCGGTTTGCCCACACGTTCGGGTTCTGGCCGCCTCTCGACTCTCTTGCGAGGTCGAAAATGAGGTCACCGTGAATCTGGGTCCGCTCTCCGAGGAAGATGCGATTCACTACTTCACGGCAATGATGGTTCTCAGCAACGGCGCCTTTTCAGAATGGACCCAACCGGAGGTGAAGAGCCTTACTGAAGAACTCGATCGGGTGCCCCTGGCGCTTCGGTGGGCCGCCACTGAGCTCTCTCATCTTCCCCCAGAGAACTTTCTGCAAAGGATCCGATCGACCGATTCTCCCATCCACAAAGTGCTCTCTTGGAGCTGGGATCGGCTGGGAGTTGTCGAGAAGGAGTTTCTTCTCCGGCTCAATCTCTTCTCGTCGGATATTCCGGTGGATTGGGTGCGCGAAGATCTGGAATCGTCGCCCCGATTGGTCGCCGGGGGGTGGCTCCGCACGACTCCCGGCCTCGAATCGCGTCACGTCGGGATCGCATTTGACTCTATTCGCGACTTTCTTTCCGAACTAGAACCGCCTTCAGCTAAGCGAGAAATCTGGCATGCAACTATCGTTGCTGAAGCGCTCTATCACCATGCCTTTCGCATGATCGGTCCCCTTCAGCCGAAGCAGCTTCTGTGGTTTGAGTCGATCTCTCATGAATGGGAACGCTCTTTCGATGTCCTTTGGGATGCCCGTGAGTACGAACACTACGCGAGACTTGTTTGCGGATGCTATACGGGCTGTCTGCACTTGGGCATGCTGGATCGTTTTCGCTCTCGAATCGAAAAAGCGCTTTCCGTGGCCTCTGAGTTACCCACTTCGATTCGGGCGCTTCTACTTGCGCGATCGGGCGCGGCGTTTCGAAACATGGGGTTTGGGCTTAAGGGTGTTCAACTCTTCAAGGAGGCTTTGGAGATTGCTGATCCAACGGAGGATGCGTGGGCCTTTGCCTATGCGTCCACGTACCTGGGAGCCTCGTACTTGGACGGTGATCCAGAGGTCGGTATTCAAGTTGAACAGGCTCGATTTCATTTGGAGAAGGCCCTTTCGGCGTGGAGATCGCAGAACGAGCCGTTGTGGGCTTGTCACACCGAAGGGCACATGGTTTTCTGCTCGCAAGAAGCGGGCGACCTCGCGACGGCTCGCTCTCTTCTGCAAGATCTGATCCCCCGCTATGCGCAAATCGGGAGCCCGCTTGCCATTGCCACCTACCAACTTAATCTTGCGAGGATCAGTTCTCTTGGTGGGGATATCGAGGCCGCAGATAAGGAGTGTCGGGTGGCCCTGGATCTCTTCGAGGAACACCAGTCGTTTTCCGATCACCAGTTCGCGTTACTCCATTTAGCGCACTGTCGATACCGCCTGGGTAGATACGAAGATGCGGTTCGTTTGCTGGCACTCTTTAGGCGCCGCGGTCGGGGACGAGACAACGATCTCCCTGCCAGATTGCAGGAGCAGCTCACAAATACACTGAAGGGACTTGAAAGCGTGGTGCTCAGTCAGACAAGAGACTCGCTGGAAGCGGAGGGCGAAAACGCGGTGAGTTATCGAGACTGCCTAACTCTTCAGGCTTGATTTTGAAGAGTCAGGCGTTCTTCCGGAGGTTTAAGAGAACGTCCCCGCCGGTGATGTGTTTTGCTCTCGAACGGTCTTGAATTGCCCCTGGTGGACGGATGGCAACGCCGCTGGTTCGTTGGGATGATCCTGGGTCTGAGTAATGTGCAGCATTTGCATCCGGAGTTCGATGAGCCTATGTTGTAAACATGCGAGCGTTTGTCGGCATAGTCCTTGGAGTAACCGGAGCGGCCCTTATCCCGAGCCAGGAAGCGACTTACGTCAAAGAAGCGCAGGGGGCAGTGAAGCGATCCATTCCGCTGCTTCAGAAAAGCGGTCAAACCTGGCTGGATCGGTCGTCGTGCACGAGTTGTCACCATCAATCGCTCGGATTCATCGCCCTACAGATTTCGAAAGACAACGGGTTCCGGGTGGATCAGGGCGCGCTGGATAAGCAGCTTCTGGAATCTAACGAGCGGCGCGCCACCACCACCCACGCCGCATTTGAACTGACCGGGGCGATCAACGGTGTGTCCGGGCATGGCTACACCCTACTTTCTCAAGCAACCCTTCAAACACCCGCAAGTGACTTCACCGACGCTGCAGGCTTCTATTTGACGGCAAAACAGCTTGAGGACGGGCGCTGGGTGAGTACCTCGCACCGCCCTCCGATGGAGGACAGTTCGTTTACGGTCACGGCAACCTCCCTGAGGGCGCTCAAGGTTTATCCCCCTCGCACAGGTGGTGCGACCGCCATTGCAAATGGTCGAAAGTGGCTGATGGGTGCAACCCCAACTCACTCCGAAGGTCGGGCGATGAAGTTACTGGGATTGATTTGGTCGGATGCCCCCAAAGCCGAGATTGAGAAGGCTCGTCAATCCATCATCGCGCATCAGCAAGCCGATGGTGGGTGGGCACAGACTGACGGAAGAAAATCAGATGCCTATGCCACCGGACAGGCCATCGTCGCGTTGGGTGTTTCTCGGCGCATCTCGCGAAGTGACAAAGTTATCGCGAGAGGGGTTCGGTACCTTGTCTCGACTCAAAAGCCGGACGGCTCATGGCTAGTCCCAACCAGAAGAGTGGTTGAGGGTCTCCCTTACTTTGAAACGGGATTTCCGCATGGAATTCACCAATTCATTTCCTACGCGGGAACGGCCTGGGCAACCGCGGCCCTTGCGGCGTACGCCTCTAACGGGAACCTCGAGTCGCTCCGTGCGACCGCTCCTCTCAAGCGAGTGACGGTACCGTCGCGTATGGCGACAAACCCCAGCGATGAAGCCGTTCTCCGTTCGGCTTGGGTTGGCTCGGTGGACGAACTTCGCCGAGCACTTCAAAAGGGAGGCAACCCGAATGCCCGCACCTCCTGGGGCACAAGCGCGCTTATGATCGCGGTTCGAGATGCAAAGAAGGTTGGAGTTTTACTTCGTTCGGGGGCGAATCCAAACCTCCAGTCAAAACTCGGAGCAACCGCTCTTTCTTTAGCCTCTGGTACGAACGGCGCTTTGCCCTCTATGAAGCTTCTTCTTGCCGCTCAAGCCGATCCGAACAAAGGGAAGAAGATGGAAACGCCCCTCAGTCACGCTCTCCTCTTTCGAGATAACGAGCGGGTTAAGGCGCTCCTTTCTGCCGGGGCAAAGATGGAACCACTCTCTCTTTTAATGGCCTATACAGTTGAAAATCTAGAGGGAATGGAACTGCTTATCAAAAGCGGTTTTGATCCGAATATCGAGAATCCTCTTTATGGGGGTAACGCGGTGAACGACGCTGTTATTGACCGAAACCCGCGCGTTCTAGAGTTTCTGTTATCCCGAGGCGTCAATCCAAATGTGATCGACAAGGAAGGATTTTCCGCCTTGCAAGTCGCCGCCCTCGGCGATCCTGGCGATTGGAAGCTTGTGAAGATGCTTCTTGAAGCCGGAGCCGAGAAGCGATACCGAACCGCAAAGCGGGGAACACCGTTTGAGTTAGCCTTGAAGAGAGGAAACAAGGAATCGGCAAAGATTCTTGCCGAAGACTAACGCAAAAGAGCCATTCGGCACGCTTGCACCGAATGGCTCTTCACCAACTCTCTTAACAGTTAAGAAGAACTATTTGCCGATGACTTCTTTGACTGCAAAGAACGCGGGCTTCGGCTGAAGCTTGCGATCGAACAGCAACGGGTAGTCGGTTCGACCTCGAATCGGGAAGCCGTTGAGCCAAGATTCGCCGTCGTGAGTTCCCCAGAAGGTCACCCGACCAATCTGCTTCTCATACTTCTTAAACAGCGCGAATGCTTCGCGATACTTCTCACCGTGCAGTTTGGCGACCTCTGCAGGAAGACCCGCCGTGTATGGATTGACAACCGCCGCCTGTTCGGGCGACATTGCTTCGGTCCGAGAAATATCTGCACCTTGATACTTGGTAGGAAGCACGCCAAGGTCTAGCTCGGTGATCATCACCTTAAGACCAAGGGCGGAGTACTCCTGGATGGACTTCTCCATTTCCGCGAGGGGCATGTTCTCGATTCGCCAGTGGGATTGAATACCTACCGCGTGAATCGGCACCTTCTGGGCGATCAACTTCTTCAGGAGTTCGAGCGCCTTTGGTCGCTTGTATTCAAGTTCGATGTTGTAGTCGTTGTAAATCAGGATGGCATCAGGGTCGGCTTCGTGCGCGGCTCGGAATGCCTCCGCGATGTAGTCCTCGCCAAGGGCTCGGATCCAGGGGGTTTGTCGATACACGCCCGGACCGTCGTTGATGGCCTCGTTGACCACGTCCCACTCGCGAATCTTGCCTTTATATCGTCCAACAATCGTTTTGATGTGGTTGCGGAGTCTCGCAAGGGCGACCTCTTTCGTCACCGGCTTGTCGCCTTCGCCCTGGAAGAACCAGCGAGGCGTTTGCGCGTGCCAGGCTAGGGTGTGGCCCACAACGTGACCACCCGCCTCTTGGGCAATCTTCACCAGGCGATCCGCATCCTCAAACTGGAACTCGCCTTCACGCGGCTGCATCCCCTCCGGCTTCATGGAGTTCTCTGCCGTAAAGACGTTGAAATGCTTCTTGATCAGCGCCTCGGTTGCGGGTTGCTGTCCTTTCAAAAGCGAGGTGCTCACCGCGGTTCCGATAAGGAACTTGCCCTTAAAGGAATCTTTCAAAGGCGGGGCGTCTTGAATGGGCGAGGAGACTTCGTTAGATTCCATCTTTGGCTGAAAGGCGGGCTGGGCGAGCGCAATGGCAGCGCCAACGACAAGCGTTGTGGCAACGCCGATGGTAATCGCGGCCTTGGCTCGTTTGCCTTGACCTCGACCGCTACTTTGAGGTGAGTGCATCGTTGTATCTTACAACGAATTTTTCGTTAAATGAAGTGCCTTTTTGGCGGGTCCCGAGTTTGCGAAACTCGCCAGGCAACTCATCTCTTACCGATCGATGCGAACAATGATAGTATTTGCAATAAGGAAGATCTCTTCCTAAGGATTGACATGAAACGTCTTGTATTTTCTGTTTTGTTAGTGGGAGCCATCCAGGCAGCGTTTGCCGGATACACGTTTTCGCCCGTTTCTGCGGGCAGTTGGGGAGCAAGCGATGCCACACTCGGCGTCTCTGGCTACGTGATTGAGGATTTTGAGGATGTAAACCTCGTTTCGGGACTGCAAGTCTCGGTGAGCTCGGTGAATGGTGGCTACGGCCCGACCTCTACCTTGCCGAATACCTTCGATCCGTTTACGGACAGCACATTTGGAACCGCCTTCCAAATCGGCGGCGGTGGAGCCTGGGATGGTCGTCGGGGGTTGATCAACACCCGAACGAACCGCGAGTTCACCTACACCGAAGGCGACAGTTGGGGAATCATCAAGCTGCACTTTGCCACGCCGGTATCTTCGGTCGGCTTCAGCCTTCAGCAGTCGGACCTTGCACTTGAGCTTCTCATCAATGGAACGTCTTTTGGCGACCTGAATTCCATCGGGGGTTGGGGGAACAACGGTTCGCGACAGGGCTACATGAGGATTGATGGAACTGCTGGAAGCACGATCAGCAGCATTACTCTGGTCAACGGCGTCTCTGCTCCTTTTCGAGATGGAATCATGATCGACCACGTCGCCTTCAATCCCGTCCCTGAGCCTGCTTCGATGCTCGCTCTCGGATTGGGCGCGCTGGCGATGGTTCGCCGCAAAAGAAAGTAAACGGTCTTGGATCCGCGCTACTCAAAAGATGAGCGCGGATCCGGTAGTTTTTTGCCGTCGGGGGCGATGAGGACGTGTGGCCTACCGCTTCCCAACGTGAGCGTCTCGCGCCTGAAGAGGCACAAAGAGCTGCAAAATCACGACGACCA
Organism: bacterium; assembly: GCA_027483535.1. Taxonomy (GTDB): domain Bacteria; phylum Armatimonadota; class Fimbriimonadia; order Fimbriimonadales; family Fimbriimonadaceae; genus Fimbriimonas. The sequence continues at coordinate 643,814 of JAIXUN010000003.1, read as the reverse complement.
GCCCAAGCATCAACACCCACACGACCGCTTTCACCGGAAGAGAACTCGATGTTCGGGCGATGCCCATTGCGCCCATGAAGGGCAGTAGCAAGAGCAGTGTCGTCCAAGGCACGCTAATCGCGCCGCCGCATTTGGGGCAAGCGATGGTGCGACCAGGTCCTAGAGTAAGTTTCGTCAAACCCGGAATCTCCGGTGCCTGACAGTGGGGGCAAGGTAGTTTCTTCATTCAATATCTCCTTTTTCTTAGGGCGATTTCTGCCTTCTAAAGGGCAGAGTTGTAGACGAACACTCCGTCGATGGACCCGGAAATGGGCGTTGGACTGCCAAATCTCAGACCGCTGAGAGTGACAGTGGTCAAAGACCCCTGAACCACAACGTGCATCCGGCCAAACCCTTGAGCGGCGTACTGGGTTTCGCCTTGGGTGTAGCCAACGTATCCGTCAGTTGAGCCAAAACCAACCGTGTAAGTGCCCTGGGCAACCGAGGGAAGACCGATTACGAAGTAGTCTCCGTTCGCTAGGTTCACGCGAAAGCCTGGCTGGGCACCGATCGTCTCGGATACGACACCGGTGATCGAGCTGACAAAGCTCCGCACCCCTTCCGTTGTTTGGCGGTAGATGGTTCCTCTTGGGTTGGGAGGCGTTTGCTTTGGTTGAACGGTGATCCCGGCGTGCTGCATTCGTGCATCGGCCTTGAACGTGCCAGCGGTCGTGCTCGGAAGACCTCGGAACTGGGCTTCGCCCGTAAACACGGGTCCAGAGGTTTCTAGAACGGTGCTCACAAACCCCGTGTGCCCCTCATACTCGGCGGTCGTTCCGAGAGCCAATTTAGCGACGATCGCTTGGTTCTCTTCAGCCACGCCCGTGCCACTGGCGACCGGAAACTTCATTCCGTCTACGAAAGTCGCCTCCGGCATCGAAAACGAAAATCGACCTGTCGTAGGACCGAATGCATAAGAGCGCCTATAACCGGAGTTGCTGTATGCACCGACCGTGACCGAGAGGTCGGTTGGCGCCGGGTCGATGCCTACGACATCAGAGAAACTCGCCGAGGCGGTCATGGTGAAGGTGTCCACGACAGGCGGAACGACAACGGTGTCGTTCCCGCTCCCGCCGCAGCCGGCAATCGCCAAGATGGCCGGCAAGCCAATTGCGACCACTGCCTTTTGGAATCTCGACGACCCATTTCGGGGGCGAATCGCCGTCTTGGTCGCTTCAGGGGAAACCCGATCCGTGGGTTTCAATGCATGAAAGTTGTCCATTTCTGTTCCGTGACCTTCTTCGGTCACAAAACGAGAGTACAGACGGGGCTAGAAATCGTCGGTGATTAGGATCACCAACGCGGTTTGAAGAATGGAATCCCGGAGAATTTCACAGGCGGAGAATTTAATGGCCGGTGGCCGTGCCGAATCCTTCGTCAGAAGTTGTCCAACTGCCAGTGGTGGGCGCCTTTCGCCGCGAAAATAGCCTTCACCAGTTCGTCCGAGAGCCCGCTTGGGAGTCCACGAGCCATCGACCAAGGTTCGGGTTGCTCGGATACGTCATCGCTAACCAGCTGAATGGCCTCGTCCCAGGGGGCATCGAACGGCAGGTCGAAAACAACCTCTGCACCAGGATAGAGCGATGCTGATCCGGAGAGCGCACGGCGATGATCGCCACCCGTCTCTAGCACCCTTATTTTCTCGTCCTGCTTTTCGATCACGGCATAACCGTACGGCTCACCGCCCTGTTCGACAAGAACGACTTCCCGGTTTTGGTGGATGGATCCCTGGCCCATTCGGGGTCGAATGGCTTCTCGCCAATACTGTTCGGTTCGCACGTGAGTGAGGGGTCGCGCGACGTTATCCGCCTCCCACCATTGCCTCATCAGGCTCAAAAATGCATCCTTTTCTTGATCGTTCAGAACGCGAACCCCGGTGATTGGCAACGGAACGCGCTTGAATCGACCTCGGCGCGTTTTGAGCGGTGCATCGAACCAGCCGTATCGACGGTAGTGATGGTGCGTGCCCGTAAAGAGGTGCGACCAAGCGCAGTTATCAAGGCGCATTTGCTCAAGGGCTCTTTCGAGCAGTTGCCCGCTGAGCCCTTGCTTGCGCGCTTCTTCTAGGGTCGCAACGCTCCCGACGGCCGCAACCTTCACGGGCGAACCGCTTTCGTCGCGTACCTGGCGCATGAACAGGTCGACGGCGCTGACGATTCGCCCCGATTCGTCAATTGCTACTCCGCAGTGGCTCCACTTTCGATCCACCGTGCCTATGTGGAGGGAATCGAACAGCCACTGACCGACCCCGAAGACGTTTTCCCAGAGTCGCAGAGCATCTGCCCACTGTTCCGGTTCAATCGCTCGAATCTCGTACGGCATCGAGGTCAGACTACCATTCAGACCCGCTTTCTTCGGCGAAGCAGACCAACCGTCGCAATCGCGAGGGCCGCAATCGTTGTCGGCTCCGGAACCGGCTGATGGAAAGCGACGATGGAATTGATCTTGAAGTCTCCGCTCGCCTCGCTTTGGAAGGCGAAGTCGATGAGGTCGATCCGCGAGGGGTCAAAGCCGGTCTCCCATTCGACGAGGTCGCTCGGCAGCAGCTCGACGATTCTCTCCCCGCCAGGCTCGAGGTTCTTCAAGAAGCGCATTGTCGACGCGGAGCCATCAAACGAGATCAATCTTGCAGAGATCCAAAGCGGCTTTTCATTGCCGCCCATTCTGATCTGAAAGGCGTTGTTGTTTCCGAAGTCGTAGTTAGTATTGGCCGAGAACTGAACAACGTTGGGAGCGGTGACTCCCGTTGAAAAGTACGCGACCCAGGCATGCGACACCGCCCCATATTCCGCCGAAGCCCATAGACCACCATCCACTCGAACGGTGGATTTAGCGTCGTTATTGGCCATTTGAAGGGTCGATAGGAATCTCGTATCTCCGAGAACGGGTGCAGCCTCTCGCCCTGCCTCCCCGACTCCATAAGCTCCGGTGTAGGGTCCTTGAGTGTTGGAGAACGTATCGATGACGAGAGCTGAGGCCGAACCGCTAAGCGAAGCCACTGCAAAGGTGAGTGCAAACCACTTCATAATCGGATTATATAGTTTTTCCGATTATTTGAACCACTTTCTGGGTTGAAAATCACGACCACTACCGTTTGCACCCAAACTTTGAACCTAAATTGCCCTCTGGTGGCCGATCAGATAACCCAAGGAGGTGGGAACAAAGACTCATCCCGAAGCGCATGGACGGACACGCCCCAAAATCTCCACTGCCGAATCTGTCGGATTCGGACGTAAGATGCAGGTATGCGTTTTGCTTCTGTTTTGCTTTTGGGAGGATTAGGCTCCCTCTCCCTGGCCGCGCCGTTTGTCCGCGTCGCCAACTCCAACTTGACCGTTGAATTGGTGAACGTGCCCACCAATTCGGGCATCCCCATCATCAACCTATCGTTTCCGACTAACAGCCTTGCCCTTGCGCCTTCCGGGGCGCTCTACGCCGCTGACCCTGCGGGAAATCTCTGGGACGTCGCGGTGGTTCCTATTCCTGCCGGGTCCATCGGTAAGGCCGATATCGGCGATCTCGACTGGTCAGGATCGGGAATGTGGGGCTTTAGCAATGCCACGAGCGAACTGTTCTTCTTCGATACCGGGTCCAGCTCAGTAACTTACAACCAAGGTCTGAGTCTTCCGTCCGGTCTGAGGGTTTCGGGTGTGGCTCACCAAGATTCCACGGGCGACACCTATCTCAGCGCATTCGACGCCGGATACAACACTTTCCTGTTCAAAAATCCGGCTAGCTCCGCCGCGTTGAACCTTGTCGGTTCGATGACGCATACCGATGTGGCAAGCTACATCGCCGACATTGAGTTCAATGCTGCCGGGACCCTGTTCGGGGTTACCTGGTTCCACCGCCACTTCTTGACGATCAACCCACTCTCGGCGGCGACAACCACTGTCAGCGTCGGTCCTCACCGAGATTCGACCGCCTTCGCATTGAATCCGGTCCCAGAACCTGCGACGATGGTTGCCCTCGCCATTGGCCTCTTAGGTCTAAATCGGCGCAAGAAGTCAGCGAAGTCGCGATTCTAAAGCGTCGATATCCTCGATACAGCCTTTCCAGGGCCCACCGGAAAGGTGCTGAACGAGACCCCACTGCCGGATGAAATCGGGGAGCATGGGGTCTCGCTCTAAATCCGTCCGGCTTGATCGTTCGGCAAGGAGGCGATTCCCTTCGGCAGGATTCACCGGGACGCCGTTTTCTCCCACCAGGTTGATCGATCCCTCAAGGGATCGCGTATCGACAATGATCTCGATCATGTCCCCGTCGATAAGCTTGCCGAGGGGTGAATTCGGGGCGAGCGCCTCTGGGGAGACGTGCCCAAAGCAGGGCCCCGTGGTTACGCCCGAAAATCTGGCGTCGGTAATGAGCGCGCAGTCGGAAAGATCTTCCACCGCCTTTAGCGCGGCGGTGACCTCGTACGTTTCGGGCATGCCTGCTCCGAGCGGACCTCGACAGAGGATCACGATGACTTCTCCCGGAACCACCGGCCCGGATTTGATCGCTTGAATCGCTGACGCCTCCGAAGTGAAGGTTCGGCAAGGGGCCGTCTTTCGGTAAACGCCCTCTCGGTCCAGCAGCTTTCGGTTGATCGACGTGCTCTTGACCACGCTTCCTTCTGGGGCGATGTTGCCCGTGGGATAGCAGACCGTGGAGGTGAAGCCAAGCGCTTTTGCCTTCGCTGGGGGCAGGATAACGTCGTCCGGGTCGATCCCATCTTCTGCCAACAGTCTTGCTCGCAGCTCTTTTCGGCGCTCCGAAGTTCGCCATGCCTCGAGATTCTCACCGAGGGTGGAACCGGAAACGGTGAGGCAGTCCAGGTTCAGTAGCCCGGATTCGGCAAGGTGAAGCATCACCTCGGGAACACCTCCGGCCATGAACACTCGAACAGTTGGGTGGACGCCCGTTGGGAGGCAGTCGACGATTCGCGGCACCGCCCGGTTGACCTGCTCAAAGTCTTCTCTCGTGGGAAGAGTGAGCCCAGCCGCGTGGGCTATGGCGGGGATATGAAGAAGTAAGTTGGTCGAACCGCCCATTGCGGCGTGAACCGTCATCGCGTTGCGCATCGCGGCATCGGTGAGGATGTCCTTCACGCCAATTCCCTTCGCGCGTAGGCTCACAATCGCTTCGGCAGATTCGCGAGCGAGGTCGGTCCAGATATCGAAACCGGAGGGAGCCAAGGCGGAGTGCGTGAGCGAGAGCCCCAACGCTTCAGCGACGCATTGAGCGGTTGCGGCGGTGCCAAAGAACTGACATCCCCCACCCGGAGTAGCGCATGCCTTACACCCTAGATCCTGAGCTTGCTGAAGGTTGATGAGTCCCTTGGCGAAGCGCGTCCCAAGCGATTGAATGGTCCCTGCGTCCTCCCCTTCTTGCGGGGGGAGCGTGACCCCGCCCGGAACGATGATCCCGGGAAGGTTGCCCGGATAGTTCCTAAGCGACGCGACCAGCATCGTCATGGCGGGCAGACCCTTGTCGCAGGTCGCGATTCCGACCACCCCTTCCGCACAAGGGATGCCCCGAAGCTGGGTGGCCAACCCCTTGTAGATAATGTTTCGCGAGGGAAGACTGATCCCGGCGAAGATTGTCCCTTGAGTCCGACCGTCGCAAGTGTCGCTGGTGTACAAAGCGAAAGGCAGTTGCTTGAGTCGGCGAAACTCTTCGGCGGCGGCTTCGACGAGCAGATAGAGCTCGTTGTGACCCGTGTGCGCCCCAATCGCCTTCCCCGGCCATCCACCCAGCGTGGACAAGATCACCATGTTGGGGAGGGTTGCCTCGTCGCCCTTTCCGATCATGCCCGCGTTCTGTGAGATGCCGAAAAGGTCGCCACTCGGTCGTTGAAGAAGGTCCTCGGCGGAGTATCCCAGCGAGCCCTCCGGTCCTTTGGCTTTGAGCGGAAAGCCGAGAGCGCTTTTGTTGTTTAACCGAGACTGAACGGAAGGATGGTCCATTGGTCTGGCTCCTACTTCACTTGCGCCACGTGGGTGGTGCTCTCAATTCGGCCAAGTACGCCGCCATCGATGGTTACGTGGTCACCATTCTCCAGCGAGAAATCAACGCCGGGAACGATGCCCGTTCCGGTGAAGAGGAAGAACGCCGGAGCGGAGCCATCGGCGGTATTGAGCAGCAGAGTTCGGGCATGGGTGACCAAGCTCTCGACTGTTCGCTTCATCTGATCGGTGGAATAAGAGTCGTCATAGACCACGGTTCCATTGCGCTCAATGGTCATGCGAATGGTGACCTCCTGAGCAGAGTCCTCGAAAACGGTCAGCCACGGTTGCATGGTCGTGCTTCCGAAGTAGGTCTTAGCGGCCGGAAGGTAAAGCGGGCTGAGGCTTTCTAGTTGGCGCGCGGTAGTGTCGCTCCCGATGCCGAAGCCCAGAACTTCCCCCTTGTGGTTTACGGCGACGAACCGCTCCGGTTCGGGAACGCTGGATCCCATCGACCCTTCGGGACCACCGTCGTTCCTGATCCAAAGCTCGTCGGATGGTGCCAAGTGGTAAGGCAAAAACGCCTTCATGAACACCTCGGGTGGGTTTGAGGGGTCGTACACCACGTCGTAGGGAGTGGGCCGACCGTCGTCTTCCGCCTCCACCATTTGCCCGGCTCGGAACGTTTCTAATCGGCGCTCGCGAAGCGAGTTTTGGAAGGTGACCCCCGCGCCCAACACCGGCGTGGTGGTTGGATCGGCTAACGGGAGAAAAGTATCGACAGCCTCCATCGACCCGCTCGTCAACACGCTTTTGATCTCGGCGACCAACTCAGCGTGGGAAAGATTGAGCGGATGAGAGGAAAACTCAACCGGGGTCGCCGTCGTTGAACCCGATTCTCGAACGAACCAACCGCTCTTGCCCCCGGCAATCGGAACCCTAGCAATCTGGAAAACTCTCCCGCTCATGCTCGGAGTATGCCCGAGCGGACGGCTTTCCACCTAGGGAGATTGGGCGACATGCGTTCTTGGAGCCATTTCCTTGATGAAAATCCCTCCGTCGAACACGTTCGGCCACACCAGATCGTTCTCAGAGCCGTTTTGTCGATTGAGATAGCCCGTGACCGGTTGAGACAGAAGCCCCTTGTTCTGTTTGAAGTCGACCCACTGAACGGGGTCACTCCTTAAATCGACAAGCGTCTCTAAAGTATTCGGCGCCGAGGGCGTGAAAGCGATCGGCTGTCCGCCTAGCCACGTCCAAGACCCCGCTTGGGCAAAGAATCCGATGGAGAACACGCGGGCGCCCAACCTTTGCTTCAACAACCTTCCCGTAGAGTCCAAAACAATCTCATCCGACTCTCGCAACAAAGACCCCGTCACCGTCCCATCGGCTCCTTGGTGAGAGATGTGTGAGTTGTGCGCCCAGAGGATGACCTTTTCTCGCGGGTACCGCTTCTCCAGCAACCACATCACGTTCCGAAAATTGTGCTCCTCGCGAAGGTTGTAGCTCTGTTCGAAAAGGCGCGTGTTCTGGGATTTGGAAAACTCCCTAAAGAGGTCCATCATTCGGGAAAAGGCGGTGAGGGATCGTAGCGTCTGCGACAGGAGGGCGAAGCGATCTGCTCCGAGTTGAGGCTGGATGGATTTGCGATTCTGTTCGAAGAACTTGGACAACGCTTTGCCCAGCTCGGTCACTGCGAGTTCTTTGTTGACCGGATCGGAGATTTGATCCCACGATTTCATGAGGGCAACAATGGGCTCTGCTCCTAAAAGATCTTTGAGTTTGAGAAGTTCTCGAGCGATCTCCAGGACGTAACTTGACCCGCCGCTCCCAGACGCTTGAATATCGAAGCCTGTCATTCGCAGCGGGTGAGAGCTTTTCAGAGTTGTTTGCGCGTAATCGAAAATTGGTAGAGACTCTTTGCCTTGGCTCCAGTGGGGAAAGACCGCACGCTTGGGTGCAATCGACGGAAGGGCCCCCTTCGCCAACTCTTCATTCAAGCGTTCGCACTCGTAAAGTCCGCTCTCCCATGCCAGCACCTTAAATCCTTTCTTCTCATGCAGATACTTGATTAAGCGGACCTTCAACGCGAAGGAGGTCCCATCGCCATGGGTGGTCTCTCCAAGCTGAACCAATCGGGCATTGCCAATCGCTCGGCCTATGGGTTCAAGATCAGAGAAGCCCTCCGAAGCAATCTCAATGCGCGAACCCACGAGGCTTGGTTGGAGCGCCAAGACCAGTCCGCCAAGAGTCGCAAATAGGTTCATTGCGTTCAAGCATAAACGCAGACGGCGACGTTGAATCGGTCTGTTAGGAAGTTCGCACGATTCAAGAGGAAGCGTTGGACCAAAAGGTCAACGGGGCTTAAGGAAGAGTCCGACAGTCGGCCTAAACTGCTCTCCCCGCGTTCGAAACTGCGACATCGTGTAGCCCGTGACCCGCTTGAAGGTTGACGCAAACTGGGTTGAACTGGCGTAACCGCAATCCCGGGCAACCTCGTGAATGGAACGCTCGGTGATGATGAGAAGGCGACAAGCCCGACGAACGCGCTCCTGGATGAGAAATTCTCCGGGAGTCCGGTCAAAGCAACGGGTGAAGATTCGAGAAAAGTGAAACTTTGAAAAGCATGCATGCTGTGCAAGTGCCTCCACGCCGAACGGCTCTGTTAAGTGGGCGAGTGCCCACTCTCGCGCCGACTCCACGGCCAGGAATTCGGCACGGGAGACAGACTCCGGCAGGTGATCCCGGTACGCATCCTCCAAAGCGTTGGAGAGTCTCTCCAGCCGCTTCCGCCTCTCTCGCTTATCAGTCAATTCTTCAAACACAAATGAGATCGCCGAATCTACGGGATACTCCCGTGGGACGGTTACCCCTAGCGGAGGATCAGATTTTTCGAAGGGCCGAAAACGGGTGAGCGGCAGAATCGTGGTGATGCCATCCAAAGCTTTCACGCATATTTGTGATTCTGGTCTGAGAATGAAATAGGCATCCTCAGAGAGATCACCTGTCTGCGCATCGGATAACAATCGCGCTCGCCCAGACACCACCTGCACCAGTGCCGGCGATTTGGTTTTGACCGTTAAGGAAAAGGGGGCAGCAATGACCACGGCTTAACGCATTAAATCACGCTCGGGTGTGAAGGAGGAATCGATTACTTCGCCATTCGGACCCGAAAAACGTCTCGCCCCTCGTTGGTGACGAGAACATCTGAATCGGAGTCCCAGCAGATGGCCTCGCACTGACCCGCGCCCTTCAGAGTCCGCTTCATGATCGGGTGATCGAGCGGGTTGCTCTTGGTGGCATCGAACACCCAAACCACGCTTTCGGGAACGTGGGTCAGGACCGCCAGTTTCTTGCCATCAGTCGAGATATCACTCGCCGTGACCCAGCCGCCCAGGCCCTTTCGCTCGCCGACCTTGGTCAGGACATTCTGGCGACCGTCGCCGTTGACGCGGTCCAGTCGATACAGCGCCGTTCCGTCGATAGGCAAACCGTTGGGACCGGATCGCCACTTGGTGAGGAAGTGAACTTTGCCGCCCTTCACAAAGATCCCTTCGCAGTCGAACGCGTTCAGTTCGCGCGGCGGAAACTCCTTCTGATCGGGATAAACGCATGGGATGAACCGGAGATAGCGGACCTTCTCGGTGGTCGCTGGGTTCGGCTCTTTGATCTCGTAGATGCCCATGTCTCGGCGGGCGTTTCCGTTGTTTCCCATATCGGAAACGTAGATCGTGTCCCCGTCGATGGCGATGTCTTCCCAGTCGAAGTTGTCAGCCCCAGCGATGGCGACTCCCTCGTAGCCCTTTGGTTTCTCCTCAACCTTGCCCGCGTCTTCTTTGCGATTGTATCGAGCGGGCATCACCGTAGACCCGTCGGCTCGAACGGCGAACAGCCGGGCAGAGTCGCCGCTATCGTTGTGGACCCAGTAGGTATTCGGAAACTGACGGCTCTTGACGATGCCGCTCATCTCGTCGATCGGCTCCGCCTTAACCTGTATCGTGCTTTGAAGCGTCAGGGCGGGCAATTCGACAATCGCGGTTTGCGCTAAAAAGAGGGCGACGAGAGTCGAGAGAGCCATGCGGAAATTATGTCCGGTTCGGCGATCACCAGGAATGCTTCTTAACTTACAATGAGGGCAGTGACTTCGCTTCTCTTATCCGCCCTTGCTTTAGGAAGCTCGTTCGGCCTTACCTGGAACTCTTCCAACGTCCCCGCAGGTTTGGCACCCCTGCTTTCCTCACAAGAGGGCGCCCTTCCGTACAACGTTTACGAAGAGGACAAGATCAAGCCCGCGGAGTTGCGGACCCGTCGCGAAAAGCTCCTTGAGAAAATGCCCGCCGGATCGGTGGCGGTTTTGTTCACCAACCCGGAGCGGCAACGATCGAACGACACCGACTTTCGCTTCCGACCCAACTCCGATTTTTGGTACCTAACGGGTTGCGAAGAGCCGAACACCGCCCTTCTTCTTGCGAAAGACGGCATCGTGATTGATGGGCAGAACGTGTACGAAGTTCTGTTCGTGCCCGAGCGAAATCCTCGATCGGAGGTTTGGACCGGGATCAAGATGGGACCCGCGCGAGCCAAGGTCGAGTTAGGGGTCGACGCAGTGTTGCCTACTTCACGTTTCAGCGAAGTGTTGAAAGCCGTCGCGCCGACACAAATCGGCAATGGAGACCCGGTTGTGGGCGCCTCTGGAGTGCTCGAACAAATGCGAAGCGCCTACGCCGCTTTCTCGGAGGGCAAAACCGTTTGGCGAGGACTGATTCGAGAGATTGGGGCGCTCCGAACCACCAAGTCCGAGCATGAACTCCGCTTGTTGAAGCGGGCGGTCGATTCCACGGTCGCGGCGCACAGTGAGGCGATCAAGAGTTGTGAACCCGGCATGAGAGAGTTCGAGATTCAGGCTCTCGTCGAGTACATCTTCGCGCGAAATGGATGTGAAGCGGTTGCCTATGGATCCATTGTGGGATCGGGCATGAACTCGTGCATCTTGCACTACGTCGACAACCGAAAGCGGATTCAGAACGGCGACATCCTCTGCATGGACGTTGGCGGTGAGTACCACGGCTACGCCGCAGATGTCACTCGAAGCTATCCAGCTAACGGGAAGTTCACCCCTGCCCAAAGAGCGATTTATCAACTCGTACTGGAAGCCCAGGACGCGGGGATCAAAGCTTGCCAAAACGGAGCGCCCTTTCGAGCATATGACGCGGCATGCCGGGAGGTTGTCTCGAAAGGTCTTGTAAAGCTCGGAATCATTCAAGAGCCCGCCGAGGCGCGACGGTACTTCATGCACGGGTCGGGACACTACCTTGGCCTAGACGTTCACGATCCGCAGGTCATCACTACCTTGGCGCCGAATCAAGTGCTGACCGTCGAGCCGGGAATCTACATCGCACCGGGCTCTCCATGCGATCCCAAGTGGTGGAGCATCGGCATTCGCATTGAAGACGATATCTTGATCACCGAGAAGGGTCCGGTGAACCTGAGCGCAGGGGTTCCCCGGGATATCGCCTCGATCGAGAAGTTGATGGCGCAGAAGGGTCTGGGGAATAATCCGGCAGGCAAGCTGAAGGACGCACTCGCCCGGTTCTCTCGCGGCGATGATCTGCATAACTGCCTCGCCGAGAATCACGGGCATTAAGAGCAGTTGCTTAAAAAAAGAAGCCCTATCCTTACTGGATAGGGCTTTCTCGTTTGTTTAGTGGGCTAGATCATTCTGCCGGAGCGATGACCACACGGCGATTCGGCTCTTCGCCTTCGCTGTAGGTTTTGACCCCGGGAATCTCTTGAAGGGCCTTGTGGACGACTCGTCGCTCGAATGCGGGCAACGCGTCGAGAACGGCTTCCTCTTCTCGCTGTTGAACCTCGGCCGCAATTCGCTGAGCGAGGGCGGTCAGGGCGACTTCTCGGCGCTTTCGGTAGTCGTTGCCGTCAATCACGACGCGAACACCGTTCGGTCGTTGTTGCTTGACCGCAAGGTTCATCAGGTACTGCAGCGCGTTGATGACTTCGCCATTTCGACCGATGAGGTACTTGGTATCGTTGCCATCGAGCGAGATGTTGACGTACTTGCCTTGAATGCCACTCGCTTGGAAGTTCGCTTGAAGACCGGACTGAGCGACCAGGTCGTTGGCGACGGACAGGATGAAGCTCTCATCCTCTTCGGTGGCAACGATCTCGACTGCGTCTTCGGCTCCTTCGGAAGCCTCGGCTGTTGCGGCCGGAGCGGCGGGAGCTTCGGTTGCTTCTGCCTTTACAGGCTTCTTGCCGCGAACCGTCTTAGCTGCTGCCGGAGCGACTTCTTCGGTGGCTACTTCGGCAACAGGCTCTGCTGCGGCGGGAGCGTCCTTCTTCGCACCGAGTCGGCGTCGGGGAGCGGGAGCCTCGGCTGCCGGAGCGGCCTCTTCCTTCTTAGCAGCAACCTTCGGTGCAGCCTTCGCCTTCGGCGCGGCTTCTACTTCGGGAGCTGCCTCCTCAGTGGCAATAACTTCTGCTCGGACTCGCAGGTTAACCTTTCCGAACAGACCCTTGGTCTCTTCGAGAACGGTAATGGTGACCTGGTCTGCCGAAACGCCGAGCTTGGCGGCAGCGTTTTTCTTGGCGTCATCGACGCTTTTAGCCGTTAGTTCAATGGAGTTCATCCGTTTTCCTTCCCTTGTTTGAGAATTTCTTTGCGGTGACGATTTCCAGGCTCACCGCGTGCCTGCCGCCGGGCGGGTTAAGTCTTGTTAGTTGCCTTTCTTAGGCTTCGATTGGCCGGGTCTCGGTGGCTTCTTAGGCTTGTCGCCACCGTTGTCTTTCGCCTTGTCCTGGCCCTTATCTGCCGACTTGCCGTTGTCTTGGGATTTGCTTGGGTCGATCCGCTGTTGCTCTGCCATCCGGGCTTGTTCTTGAGCTTGCTCCATTAGTTTGCCCCAAAAAGTGGTGGGCTCCTTAGGAAGCACTCCGCCACCCGCCGCATTTACCTTCACGAGCGGAGGCATCGGAAGGCGATAGGCGCGCAGTGACTGAGCCATCGCGAGGAAGTTGGTGAACGTCCAGTAGAGAACGAACCCACCAACCACCGGGAAAGCACCCGTGAACATGAATCCGGTGAAGACCACCGAAATCACAACGCCGATCATTCGTTGTTGCTTGGCGTTCGAAGGATCAGAGACCGGGGCCAGCAACGTGGAGACGACCATCGAGATGCCGTACACCACGATCATCAGCGTGTCTTGAGCGCCCAAGTTCGGAGCGATGAAACCGCCTGTCGCCATACTCAGGTCCTTGTTGATCCAAAGGAAGGTGCCCTTTTGGAACTCGAACTGGTACAGCAACATGCACTGGTAAACCGTTAAGAAGAGCGGCATTTGAACCAAAGCCGGAGCGCATCCTGCCATCGGGTTGATGCCGTACTCTTGGTACAGCTTCATCACGCGAGCTTGCTGCTCCTGAGCGTTGTCTTTGTACTTCTCTTTGATGTCGTTGATGAGCGGGGTTAGCTGGCTCATCTGGCGAGACCACATCAGCTGTTTCTGGCTGAACGGGAAGACCACGGCGCGAACGACAAGTGCCAGCAGGAACGCTGCGAAGGCGTAGCTCACGGATCCATTTCGACCCGTAACCGCGACTAGGCTATCGATAAAGCCGTAACCGCCCGGAAGGACGCCCCAGATCAGTTCTTTCTTGTTCCGCTCGCTTAAAACGGTGGATGTCCTCTCAAAGAGGGCTTGACCGGTCCACTCTTTCCAACCAAAGCGAGAATCGGCAGAAACATCTTTAACCGCGTAAGACTTATCTTTCCACTCCGGCTTGTCCAAGTTCGCTTTTTGGAAAGGCCAAAGGAGTTGGTAAGCCTCTCGTACGCGCCAGGTCTCATTTCGAGCGATTCCTGCTCGAAGCCTTGCTTCGGAGGCAAGGATCACGGCCTGAATCTTGAGTTCCTTGGCTGCTTCGGCGGTGAGCTTCTTTTCACCGACTTCCCTATCTGCAACCGCTTGGATTTGGTGGAAGGTGGTGGCAGCGCTCACGTCGAGTTGCTTCTCGTTCTGAGTCTTAAGGGTTTGCAGAACGGTAGCCGACGGGGTGTCGCTCTTCGGACGCCCATTGTTCATGACCTGAATCAAGAACACCAAAGACGTGATCCAAAGAAGAAACAGCACAATCTGCTGTTTCGGAGAGGCGGCGGGTTTTGAAGTTGCCATAGAAGAATCGCTAGTCTTGGTACGCAACAATGCGCGCCCAGGTTGGGATTATCCGGAGGACCGCTAGGTCAAGGAACGGGGTCGTGCCCTCCGGGATGCCAAGGGCCGCACCTTGCAATCCGTTTTGCTCCCATCCACGATCCGCGGAGAAGACCATACTTCTCAATCGCTTCCAGCGTGTATTGCGAGCAACTAGGATGGTACCTACAAGTGGGCGGCATCCACTTAAAACCCAACTGATATCCTCGAACCAGGAGCACACCAATGAGCCTTGGTAAGTTTTTGGGAGAAAGTGGGATCGAGCGCGTCGGCCCTCGTTTTCCGGAATTCGCCTGACTCGGCTTCCTATCCTCCAAGGGCGATTCTGGACTGACCTCGTTCATAAGCCCTTAGGAATTCTGAGTGGAGAGAACCTTCCGCAAGGTCGTTTCGACATCGCGGCTCAAGAGTTCGTACGGCTCGGTCACGCCTCGCGTGCCAACCATGAACACGCAATCCAACGATTGAAGGTCGAAACCCGCTGCAAGCACGGCGGCTCGGACGCGCCGCTTGACGAAGTTACGACGCGGCTTGCCACCGATCTTGCGGGAAGTACCGATGCCAACAAGACCTGACCCCGGCAAAAAAATGATCGAGCAAACCTCTCCTCGGACTCTCTGCCCCTGAGAAAAGATTTGCTCGAACCTTGTTTTGGATGGACCCTTCGGTACCATGCCCTCGTAGGGCCTGATGGCCCAAGAATTTTGTTAAACTACCAAGCGAGTCGAGTTCGACCCTTGGCGCGACGTCGCTTCAGCACGTTCTGTCCGTCGGTCGATTTCATTCGGACGCGAAAACCGTGGGTTTTTTGCTGGTGTCGCTTGTTTGGCTGATAAGTGCGCTTCATAAACGTTCTCTCTTACGTCTGAACTCTTTTGGTTGAACGAATCAAGGATGATACCCAATCGTCCCGCAGATTTCCACCCTCCCCGGAACCGGCGGGTTAAGTTGGCTTCTTGTTGAGCGGTGGCAGGTTCGGCAAAAGGTTCGGATAACGCTTGTTGATCGCGGCGGAGACGCGATCAAAATCCTTGATCGCCGTCACTAAGGTCAACTGCTCGATTCCTGTCACGTTGCGCAAAAGATCCGGATCGACCAGCATCGCCACGTTCAAAGACGTGCGCAATCGCCAAAACTGGAGCAGCAACTCTTTTCGCTCTTTGAGCGACTCCAACCCCTTTTCTGCTTCTGAGAGATCGAGCCCTGCCTGCTTCGAAAAGGCCTTCACCGATGCCGCAAGCGACTTATAGTGTTGCGGGGCGGTGCGGACCAAGTTTTCGGCGACAGGCTTCCCTTCTTTGATGAGAAAATCGTATCCGCGCTTGGCGGCCTCAATCGAGACGTCGAGCGCCCGCTCCCAAAATCCCGGTCCCGAAGATTGACTCGAATTCTGGTTGCCTTGCGGGTGAACGACCGCTGCCTCCGCCGACGCCGACGCAACCCCTAAACAGAGGGCAAGCGTCAGAGTCAAGGCATAGAGACGGCGTCGCATGAGGTTAGAGATAGGGTCGTGGATCGGTTAGCTTGCCGGTGAGGGCGGTCGCGGCGGCGGTCATTGGCGAAACCAAATGGGTGCGCGAACCCGGTCCTTGCCGACCCTCGTAGGGTCGGTTGGAGGTCGAGGCACTGCGCTCCATCGGTCGCAGAATGTCGCCGTTCATGCCAAGGCACATCGAGCAACCTGCACGATGCCACTCGAACCCGGCTTCCTTAAAGATGTTGTCGAGCCCCTCTTGTTCGGCGATGCGCTTGACCGCTTCGCTTCCCGGAACGACCATCGCACGAACGCCGGAAGCAACTTTTCGCCCCTTGACCACGCTCGCCGCTTGCCGCAAGTCTTCAATTCGGCTGTTGGTGCAAGACCCAATGAACACGGTGTTGATCGCAAGTTCCGCCGGGACGTCTCCCGCCTTGAGGCCCATGTACATCAGGGCTCGCTGCTCGGCAGGATCTTTGGGATCGGGAACGGGCTGGTCGATGTCCACGGTCATGGCTGGGGTGGTTCCCCAGGTGACTTGCGGCTTCAGTCCATGGACGTCCAGAACCTCGTGGCGATCGTAAGCGGAAGCATCCTCCGTGCGAAGGAAGCGCGTGTCCGCGACCATCTCGTCGAATGCCGCGCCCTTAGGAGCAAACGGTCGATCCTCAGCGGCGATGTACTCGAAGGTGATGTCGTCCGGTGCGATCATTCCGGCTCGGGCGCCCATTTCGATGGACATGTTGCAGATCGTCATCCGACCGCTCATCGGTAGCTTCTCAATCGCGGAACCGTAATACTCGGCAACGTAGCCCGTGCCGCCACCTGCTCCCAACTTGCGGATGATGGCAAGAATGACATCTTTGGCGGTCACCCCGTGACCCAATTCTCCGTCAATCTTGATGCCGAGCGATCTCGGCTTGATCCCGGCTCGCAGAGTTTGGGTGGCCAGGACGTGCTCGACTTCGGTGGTACCAATACCGAACGCGAGCGCCCCAAAAGCACCGTGCGTAGAGGTGTGGCTGTCGCCGCAAACAATGGTGAGTCCCGGAAGGGTGATTCCCAGTTGGGGACCAATGACGTGAACGATTCCCTGCTTCTCGTGGCCGTAGCCGTAGAGCGGAACCCCAAACTCCTCTGCATTTCGCCTCAGCGCGGCGAGTTGCTTTCCACTGAGGGTGGACTCGTCGATGTCTCGACCATCGGTCGGCACGTTGTGGTCGGCGGTCGCGAATGTTAGGTCGGGACGCCGAACCTTTCGGTTCCGCTCCCGAAGACCGTCAAACGCCTGCGGGGAGGTCACTTCGTGCACCAAATGGCGGTCGATGTAGAGCAAAACGCCTCCGCCGGGAAGTTCGGTGACTACGTGGCGTTGCCAAACCTTATCGAACAGCGTCGTCGACATTTCTTCTTCCAGTTTACGCCCAAAGTCTAGAAGGCGCTTCGCTCGGGGCTTGCGATTACAAGTAGGAAGCCGGGTTGATCGCCTTTCCGTTCCGACGTATCTCGAAGTGCAAGTGGGGTCCGGTAGACAGACCCGTGCTACCGATCGCCCCGATCTTTTGTCCCCGTCGGACCCGCGCCCCGGAACCCACCTGGATTCTTGAAAGGTGGGCGTACACGGTAGACATGCCCGATCCGTGATCGATGATGATCGTATTGCCGTATCCGCCCAGCCTTGAGGCCGATATGACAGTGCCCTCGGCGGCGGCATAAACAGGTGCGCCGTACCCTCCGCCAAAGTCGATCCCAGAGTGGAGTCGTCTTCGCTTGAGGATTGGGTGGAATCGCGACCCAAAGCCGCTCGTGATGGGACCACCAGTCGGCCGACCGAAACGACCGGAAAACTTGATCGGCGGAGGGGATTTGTCGCCCGGTTTGCGATTCTTCGCCGCTTCTTGGGCGCGTCGAATCGCCTCAGCAATCTGCCCTTCAATGATTCGTTCGTCTCGCTCAAACTGTGCCGCCAGGCGCCGCAGTTGGGCCATTTCCGACTGAAGTCCACCCAGCAGATCTTCTTTCTCCCGGCGAGCAGATTCGAGCTCCCGCTGCTGGTCGCGCTGATCCGAAGCGAGGCGGGCGATTCGGCTGACGATGCCGTCCTGCTCCCGCTTTTTACGGTCGACTGCGGCCCTTTGAGCCTTGAACGTTTCAAAGACCTCCCGATCCTTCTTCGCAACCCGTTCGATGAGATATTTGCGGCTCGCGACATCGCCCGTGGATCGACTGCTGAGAAGGGCCGTGAACAGGTTGTCCTGACCCCGCTTGTACATCCGCTTCAATCGTTTCCGAACGAGTTCGTTGGTCTTCTTTAGGTTTGCCTCGGCAGCTTTCAGTTCAGTGGCGATTCGCTCTTGGCGGTATCGCGCGGAGTCCAGACTGTCGGTTGTCTCGCTCAGCTTTTCAACCACCTGCCCCAAGCGAGACTCAACCTCGCCGATGCTGCGCTTGACCTTTGTAGCGGCTTGGCGCTTCTCTTGAAGCTTCTCTAGGACCTTCTCTTTCTTCGCCTGAGTCTGCTTAAGACCTTGCTGCAGTTTGTTAATCGACCCCTTTGGAGGGAGGGTCGGCTTCTTTTGCGCGCCAGATATCCCACCCGCTAAGAGGGCAAAGACAATCAAGGACGGCAAGAGAACTTTTCGCATTAGCGATAGCGAAGTTGAAGTCGGTAGAGTGCCGCCGCCGAGCAGACAACACCATAAAACGCGCCCGCTCCGGAAAGCGCCAACGTGAGATCGTTGTACGGGAGAGAAGGAAGCTGAGAAAGAGCCGAGAAGGACTTGAGCGCCTCGCCAATGGTTCGATGGGTTAGCGCCAATAATCCTGCTGCGACCAATCCGCCCAGGGCTCCCTGAATCGCCCCTTCCAACAGGAAAGGCGTGTAAACCGTGGCGTACGACGCTCCGACCAGTTTCATGATCCGGATCTCGATTCGTCTAGATAGAACGGTGAGGCGAATGGCGTTGAAGATCAAAA
Source organism: bacterium (assembly GCA_027483535.1). Classification (GTDB taxonomy): domain Bacteria; phylum Armatimonadota; class Fimbriimonadia; order Fimbriimonadales; family Fimbriimonadaceae; genus Fimbriimonas. The sequence goes on along the minus strand of JAIXUN010000003.1, from coordinate 625,167 downwards.
CCGCGGCGATGGTCGCCAGTAGCCCTCCAACCATCCCACCCAGCACTTTCAGGGCGTCTTTAGCTTGCGCGATGAGATTTTGCTCGTCGCGCAAGTATTGAACACCCCCGTCGGGATCGGTCGCCGGGAGCTTGGCAATCCTCTCCGAGACCTCGTCGCCTTTCTTCAGATCGCTGAGGATGACCTTGAACGAGTCCGGGAACGGGTTTTCGAGCCCCCGAGCGATCTCCGGATTCTCCTTCGAATACTTCTCCCAGGCCTTGTCGCGGGGAATCCAGTTCACCTGGCGAACACCCTCGAAAGAACGAATCTTCTCGGCGGTCCATTTGATTTGGGGAACGGTGATGCCGTCCTTCAGGAAGACTCGCATTTCAAAGCGACCCGAGAGCCCATCCGCATATCGAGAGATACCGCTGTAAGCAAGGAAAAGCCCACCGAGGAGGTAGAGGCTCGCGGCGACGGTTCCGGTCGCGGCAAAGGCGAGGCCGAGGTTTCGTCGCAGTGCGGTGAACGTCTCCCCTAGAACGAAGAAAAGTCGATCAAACATCGGCATTCTCCTTGGGGTCGGTATCTTCGGGAGCGTCCTCCGCGGAGATCGGCAGGGGATCGGTTACTTCCTTCGCATTCTCGCTCGACACCGAAACGGGAGCTGCAGCAGCGGTTTCGACCACTACGGGAATCTCAACGGGCGACGGTTCCGGTTCAAGCTCCAGGTCGAGCATTGGTTGGGTGACGGGGTCGGTCTTGCTATCGCCCACGATTCGACCCTCGGACATGGTCACCGTTCGCTTTCTCAACCGCTCAATGACCAGAACGTCGTGACTAGCGACCAGCACCGTCGTCCCTTTTCGGTTGAGTTCCACCAGCAGTTCCATGATCTCGATGGAGTGCTCCGGATCGAGATTGCCCGTTGGCTCGTCGGCAAGAAGGAGCGGAGGATCGTTCACCAAAGCTCGACCGATTGCGACGCGCTGCTGCTCGCCACCGGAAAGTTGATCGGGGTAGGCGTCGGCTCGGTGAACCATGTTCACTCGTTCGAGAATCTCCGGAACGCGGCGGCGAATCTGCCTTCGCGTTGCCCCGGCGGCTCGCATGGCGTACGCGAGATTCTCCCACACCTTTTTTCGAGGCAGAAGCGCAAAGTCTTGGGGGACGATCCCCATCGATCGGCGTAACTTCGGAATGCCGAAAACTCCTACACGCCGAATCTCCGTGCCGTCCCAGTCGATCGTGCCCTCTGCGGCGTCTACTTCCTTCGTCAGCAACTTCAGGAGCGTGCTTTTTCCCGCTCCGGTTCGACCAACCAGAAACACAAATTCGCCCCGCTCAACTTCCAAAGACACCTCAGAAAGCGCGGGATGTTTCGCGTAGTTCACCGAGACGTTTTGAAACCGAAGATAGGGCGTGGAGAACTCGGTCACTCATCCGAAGATACCCAGCAAACACACGGATAGTTCCGACCTTGCACCTCCCCGATTGCTCACAATACACACGTGCGAGCGGTTTTCTTTGACTTCGACGGTCTGATTTTGGATACAGAAACTCCCGAAGTCGAAACTTGGCAAGAGGTGTTTCGCGAGCATGGAGCCGAGTTTCCCGACGCTTACTGGATCAACGCTTTGGGTCGAGGGGCCGACCAGATCACGCAGACTCCAGCAGGATTGCTCGCCGAGTTGCTTGGACAGCCTTTGGACGAGGAAGCCATTCACCGGGCGGCAAGAGCCCGAGTACTCGGCAAGATCGACGCCTCTGAAACTCGACCTGGGATCAGGCGCCTGCTCGAGGAGTTGAGCGCCGCGCAGATTCCGTTGGCGGTCGTCTCCAGTTCGAAGCACTCATGGGTCGACGGTTATCTGGCCAAACTGGGCCTCGCCCACCATTTTCGGTTCACGGTGTGCGCCGACGATGTGGAGCGTGCCAAACCGTTCCCCGATCTCTACCTGGCGGCGATGTCCAAAATGGGCGTGACTCCAGACGACTCGCTTGCTCTGGAAGACTCTCCGAACGGATCGCACGCTGCCGTTGCTGCGGGGATGACCGTGTTCGCCATTCCTAACCCGGTCACATCGCGTCTCGATATCTCTCACGCCCATTGGCTAATCACGGATCTCACCCAAGTGAGCCTAGCCGAGATGCAAGCGCAGTTTACTTCCGTGAGAAGAGCCTAGCGGGGGGTACAACGAGAGTCATGCCCGAAGCGATTGATCGTTTTCGAGAGATTCTCAAGCGGTATCTCAATCGCGACGAACTTGTTGAGATTTACGAAGACAGTTCCGACGAAGATAAGTTCGAAGTCGGATTTGTCGTTAATGTCACTGAGGACACTTACACGCTCGACACCATCGATCCGATTGGTCGATACAACGGCGTTTACATCGGCGATCTGAACGACATCATTCGAATCGCGGCTGGTACTCAGTATCTAGCCGGCATGGAGCTTTTGGTTCAACACCAGCTTCGAGCGACCGAAAACTCAGGCTGGAAGGGTCCGCGTGAGTCCTCCAACCGCTTCCCCACGTTCAGCTCCACTTTTGAAGTCGCCACCTACGCACGGGAAAACCGGATGTTGGTGCAGATGATGGATGGCGCAAAAGGCGTGTTCTTTGGCTTCGTCAAAAGCGTCTCCGCCGAACACATCGAGCTTCTAGAAGTGAACCGGCTGGGCATTGAGGACGGACTTCAATTCCTCGCCCTTGACGACATCGCCCGCATCGACTTTGGCGGCCCGCACGAAGATGCACGGGCCTTCCTACACAGGGTCCGAATGGGTCTCTAGGGTCCGAATCGGCCCCTAGGGTCCTTCTAATTCTTCTTCGGCTCTTTTGCCTTTACGGGAGCCGGCTTGAAGACTTTGCTGTAATTCACGGGCACTCGTCCGAGAAGGGAAACGTAGCCGTCTGGCTGACCCTTGATCTTGAGTTCGAACATGCCCAGATCGTTAGGATCGGCGGAGAAATTGTTCAAGAACGATTCCATTTCATCACGGGATTTTTTGTCCATTTTCTCGACCTTCATGATCGACTTCATGGATGTCACCAAGCCTTGGAAGTTCACGGTGAGCCCAATCTGGGAATCCGCAATCTGATCGAGACCACCGTTCTTCGCCGAATACGTATCGATCACCCGGTTCAAGAGCTTTCGATTCGTCGCCATGATCCAGTTATCGCCCGATTTCGCCATGGTAACGGTCTTGTCCTGCAACAGAACTTCCATATCCATCGGGGCCTCTTTAGATTCGCTTCGTAGCATGTCTTTGAACCCGTCTCGGACATCTGCCGCGAGTTCCTTGACCATAAAGCCCTTGTAGGACTCATCGGTCCATGCCGGCTTTTGGTCTTTCTCCTCCGGATTGGGCGGCACTATTTGATCGGCGAGCATTTTGGCGACGGCGTCGTGCTTTGCCCCGTTGGTGTCATCCATGTACATCAGGATGTCGACTCCCTTTCCAGTCGCGGGATCCCCGGGATAGAGGGCGATGACTTTCTTGCCACCCATGATTCCTTGGGCCATTTCGTCTTCTGGCGGAGCGCCTGCAATTTCGCGCAGGTCCGTTAAAGCGAGCGTAAACAGAGCTCCCCCAGGAAGTTTGTAGGAATCGGCAGCCGTAAACATGGGAGTCCGAAGGGCCTTCTTGACATCTTCAGACTGTGTGTCCAGCTTTCCGCCAAGCGAAAGATAGACCCCAGTATCGGCAAACCCACCGTAAAGGCTCATCCACTTCTTTGACTCCGGTGTAGCGGCCCCATCATCGGTGTACATCACCGTGAGGTTGGAATCGTTCGGCCGCTCTTGCATCGCCCGAATAAAGCTGGAGTCGCTAAGGATGTTCTTTTGGGATCCGAATTCGATGTTCTTTACTTGAACCAGTTGTTCGACCGAGGAGGTGATGACGAGGTATCTTCCCGCCCACCCGGCGTAGGCATCGGTCGCACCGAACATCCCCTTTTCCTTGCCCTTCACCGCCGATTGCAACAGCGTGTGAACCTTGGCTCCCTTAACGAACTTAGGGCGCGCTACCTGATTCATGGCAAGCTCCACTTCGGTGCGGTTCTTTAAAGGGATGAGAACCATAAATCGTTGGGATTTCCCGATCTCGCCCGCAAAGGCGAGACCTCGATCAATGTTGTTCGCGAGGACCGGTCGAACCTTTTCCGGGATCGGCGACTGGTTCAAGAAGGACTCAATGGCTCCTTTCAATCCGTCTGGACCCATTGCGGCGTCGATTTTCTGGAAAGTGGCGACCTGCGAAGGCGTGGGGGTGAAATCTAGGAATGCCACCAACTTGTAACCTTCAGGGACATATTCCAAAGCACGCTCGCCGTGCCGAGTGAACAAAGCCTGTTGAAGGAGCGTGGCTCCTACCAAAGTGGCGGCGGAGACACTCCCAACCAAAATCCAGGCGGCACGACGTTTCAGCATCGATTTCACCTTAGCAGAGAATCCGACTGTTGACCGGCTCAACGTGGGACCTTCTACCCGTGGTCGGTAAAATACACCCCAGCATGACGATCGACGAACAACTGAAAATCATCCGACGAGGAACCACCGAGGTGATCGGTGAGGCCGATATCGTCGATCGCATCAAAAAGGGTCAAACGCTGCGGGTCAAACTAGGCGTCGACCCCACCGCGAAGGACGTCACCCTCGGTTGGGCGGTGGTTCTTCGCAAACTCCGCGACTTTCAAAAGCTCGGACACACCGCTTGCCTCATCATCGGCGACTTCACCGCCCAAATCGGCGACCCTTCCGGCAAAAGCAAAACGCGAAAGCAACTCACTCGCGAGGACGTGCTGGAAAATGTCGAGGCCGTCACCAAGCAGTTCTATCGCATTCTTGATCCCGAAAAAACGGTCATCTACTTCAATGCGGACTGGCTAGGAATGATGTCTTTCCAAGACGTGATCATGCTCTGCTCGCGCTACACGGTCGCCCGAATCCTTGAGCGGGACGACTTCACCAAGCGCCTTGCCGAGAACCGCCCGATCGCGATGCACGAGATTCTGTACCCGCTTTGTCAGGGACTGGACTCGGTGGAAATCGATAGCGATGTCGAGATCGGCGGCAACGACCAGAAGTTCAACAATCTCGTGGGTCGAACCCTGATGGAGCAATATGGCAAGCCCGCTCAGGCGGTGGTTCTTTGCCCGTTGCTGGTTGGAACAGACGGCAAAGAGAAGATGTCGCAGTCGCTCGGTAACTACATCTCCATTACCGACACCCCCAACGACATGTTCGGGAAGACCATGTCCATCCCTGACGAGATCATCGGCAACTGGTTCGAGCTTTGCACCGACGTTCCCATGGAAGAGGTTGCGGAAATGCTAGGCGAAGGCAAGAATCCGCGCGACGCGAAAGTTCGTTTGGCGAAGGAGATTGTCGCCCTCTACCACTCGGTTGAGGACGCCGACGCGGCAGAGCGCTACTTCATCGAGACGTTCTCCAAGAAGGTTCAGCCCGTGGATGCGGAAGAAGTGGTCATTCCAAGCGAGTTGGTCGTAGAGGGCATGGTGAACTTGCCCGCCCTCATCGGCGGACTCGGCTTGGCCAAGAGCAACGGCGCCGCGAAAGACTTGATCACTGCCGGAGCAGTTGCCCTGGATGGCGAGAAAGTGACCGAGTTCCGCCACGAGCTATCAGCACTCACGGGGAAGGTTCTTAAGGTCGGTAAGCACAAGTTCGTGAAGCTTATCGAGGGATAACTGGGCTGAACGGTCCGGTATTCGCGGAAAGTCCCAACCCTTGAAACCCCCGGAGGCGAAACGGCGTCCATCAGCATATGAGCCGATGGACTCGCCTTATTGAAGCCTGGAGGGACCCCAAGTATCCCGTCGCAATGCGCTGGGTGGCACTCTTGGGCGCGATCTACCTGATTTCCCCGGTGGACTTGGTTCCAGACGTGATGCCGTTCGTTGGTTGGATCGACGATGCGATCGTTTTGCTGGGCACTTTGCAAACCCTTTTTGGACACGCGAAGCGATTCCTCGCCTCGCGAGTTCCGGTAACGGGTGCGACTCGGGCGATCAACCGACAGTAACCGTCCCCGCTGACCGACTCGTTCGGTGTTCGGTCAGCTTCAACCGTTTCGAGTCAGATTGGCCGATTGCGTACAACTTCCTGAGAAGCCCTTCGCGATGCGCCTCCGCTTCGTCCGTTTCGCTCTTTGCGCGGACGCTTAGAAGCGTGTTTCCAATCACTTTGATGCCGCACAGCCAGAAGGTGCCTCGGTTCATCGCGTTCACTCCCGGAGCTCGATTGAAGAATCGGTAGTACCATGCCGGACCGTCCATGGTGAAAACAATCCGAGCCGTTCTACCTTTTAGCAGCTTCTTCGGCAGTGCCTTGCCAGACTCGTACTGAAAGGCAAACCCAGGGGTAAGGGTGCGATCGATAAATCCTTTGAGCAACGCCGGAAAGGTTGTCCACCAACCAGGCGCGAAGATCACGAGATGCTCGGCGGCTGCGATCTTTTCCTGCATTCGCTTGATATCTGGCTCTAGTGAGGTCACCTCGGTGGGATCAGCGGTCGCATCGAATTTCAATTCGGAGAGCTGGACCACCTCGACCGATCGTCCCGAGTCTCGAACCCCGCTCGCGTATTCGTGGGCGAGCGCCGAGTTGAACGACCGAGTTCGCGGGTGACCAACAATGATGAGAACTTGGGCTGACTGTTCCACTTTTCTTTCTCCATGCGCCACAATAATGTGAGCACTGCATACATTATGCACAACAAGTGTGCAGTGTCAACATTTTTTATGGCCGAGCGTAAATATCATCACGGCAACCTTCGAACAACCTTGCTTGAAGCCGGGTTGGTTGAGCTTGAAAAGGTTGGGCCCGAGGTCTTGAGCCTGCGACAACTGGCTCGTCAAGTTGGCGTTAGTCCCAACGCGCCTTACCGACACTTCGAAACAAAGGAGGACCTCCTTCAAGCGATGATCGAGTGGGGGTTTGATCTGATGGCAGAGCGTTTTGCGCAGGTGCGAGCGATCGACCCTTCCGACATCCACGCCATGGGCGACGCCTACCTAGTGATGGCGAAGGAACATCCCCAGTTGATGCGATTGATGTTTGCGCCTTGCTCTGCGATGCCGGAGTCCGACGCTTTCCCGAAGGAGGGTCCGATGAACGCCTGGGAGATGCTGGTGGACACCGCTCGGCGCCGATTAGGCAAGGCCGAGGTGGACGACGACGTTCTTCGAACGACGACCGCCCTATGGGCGATGGTTCATGGTTTGCAAGAACTGCACCGGATGGGGATTTTCGAGCACCCGGCGATTGGCGGAACCCCCGTAGGCCGGTTCCACGAGTTGTTACGGCAGGTCTAAAAGCCGAGTTGCTCTCGGATCTCTGAGAACTTCCGAAGCCCGCTTAGGTCGTCTTTGAGAGAAAGGAGTTCGGGAAGGAACTGATCGAGCCGCTCCCAGTCCAATCCTTTCCCCTGCCGCACAATGATTCCGCGAACGTCGCTGAAATCAATATCCCGCCCGGCGAAGACTTTCATACAGATCAGGTCTTCCGCAGTGATCACGGGCAAGGTTCCAAACCCTCCAACGTCAACATTCTTTGCCCGCTGAATGAAAGCCTCCTCGAAATCGAAGAGCGTAAGGGCGATGTCGATACCCACGCCTTCAAGTGTTGAAAGTAGGAGGACCCGGTTTTGCTCGGCAAAGGCGAGAGGGTTATCCACTCGGCTCGCAAAAGTTTTTAACAGGGTTAAGCATAGGTCGGGAAGATTCTCGTTGCGAACCGAGACACTCAAATCGACGTCCCGGGTTGCACGAACTTCACCGTGAACCAAAACCGCCAGCCCGCCTATAAATGCGAACCTTACATCCAGAGACAAAAGCACCTCTGAGACTTGTTTCGCGGCAGCAACCAGATGATTCATCCGCGCTTAGCCATGTACTTGGCCCACTCGATCAGTCCGCTCGATTCTCGAAGAGGCAACTTCACCGCCATGTTGAACACCTCGTCGAGTTGAACCACCGCCGCCCACGTGTCGGTATTGGGCAAAGCTTCATCCCGCAAACGTCGATCCACATCGAAACCGACTTGCCGAGCCGCAATCAGCTCCTTCATCTCCTCGATGGTGTAGCGAGAGTCCTTCACAGATTCATTCTAAGGCAGATTCCCGTCCAGCGATTAGTGAATGAACACGCCAAGCTTGCGAGCGACCTGATACTCCAACGTGTCCGACCGAACCGCCTTCAGGGTCGATACGGCGTCTCGGATCGGGACCGTTCGAATCTTCTGATCACGTAGGCTCACCATCACGCGATCTTCCCCGTTGAGGAGGGCATCGATCGCACCCACTCCGTAAGCTCGAGCCAGGTTTCGATCGCGAGCGTTCGGAGAACCACCCCGCTGCATGTGACCAACAACCGTTGCGCGCATCTCGAACTCGCCCGGCGCAATCGCCTCGACCAACTGCATGATGCGGGTGGTAACGCCGCCAAACTTCACTTCCGAGCTACCCGCAATTTCGTAGCTCTTCTTGCCCGCTACAATAGCTCCCTCGGCAACCGAGACGATTGCGGAGTTGGAACCCGACTCCTTGCGCTCGCGAAGGAACTCCACAAAGTCTTCCACTTCAAAAGGAAACTCGGGGACGAGAATGGCATCCGCGCCGCCTGCCAAGCCGGCTTTCAGTGCGATCCAACCCGTGTGTCGACCCATGACTTCGACAAACAGAACGCGATGGTGGCTACTCGCCGTGGTGTGCACCCGGTCCATTGCGTCAACCGCCACACCGAGGGCGGTACTGAATCCGAAGGTCTGGTCCGTCGCGGCGAGATCGTTGTCGATGGTTTTCGGCACGCCGATCACTCGGAACCCATACTCGGCTAACTGCAGAGCCGCACTCAGGCTTCCATCACCGCCAATAACGATCAGCGACTCCACGCCGAGCTCTTGGAGGTTGTTCTTGGCCATTTCCAAGATATCTGTTGGGATCTGATTGCCGTCACCCACGCCCTTCTTGCCGCCGAATCGGCCCCGGTTGGTGGAGTAAAGGACGGTGCCGCCCAGGTGAGAGATGCCTCGAACCGCTCGAGCATCAAGGGTTCGGTACATCATCGGCGAGAGAACTCCCTCGAAGCCTTTTTCGAATCCGATGAAATCGTATCCCACGGACATGCCGTACTTGACGGCTGAAGCGATCACCGCGTTCAGGCCGGAACAGTCTCCACCGGCGGTCAAAATTCCAACGCGTCCACGCTTCGTCTCAGACATAGTTCTTTCTCTCGGTGGCGATGGGAAGGTGCCTATCGCCGCTAGGCTGGTCGATGAAAGTCGCCGTTGACCGCTCGAACTCGTACATTATGGCGAATCCACCTTTTGGGAATACGGCGCGTTAAGGACAAACAAAAAAGGGCGACCCCGAAGGGTCACCCTTTTTTTGTTTTCTAACCGACTTAGTAGTTGGCAGGTCGAACGTAGTTTGCGTCGGACGTCTCAGGGTAGGTGTAGATGCCTTTTTGCTGATAGGCCCGGATGACTTCGCCTTGAGGCTTGTTGCCGCCAAGTCCGTTGAGGATGCTGTCGTCTCGGAAGAACTTCGCGTGACCGTCGCAGAAGGTCCAGTTTCGACCACCGCTGTGTCGCATTCCCTTCACCCATCGACCGGCGGTGTCGTAGCCCGGTGCGATGTACCAGCCGGCAAAGAAGTTGCCGTTGGAAGCTCGGGTGGAACCGGCATCAGCCGTGAAGAAGGTGTTCGCCGGGAAGTTGATGGCTCCCATCGGGAACATCTTGGCGTTTGCAGACCGGGCGTTTCGAGCTCCCGCGATGCTGACCGCGTAGGTCGAGCTGAGGAAGTAGTTACCCGCATAGGACATCGGCAGAACGCGCATCATCTCGTTCGGGGTGTTGCGCATGCCTGCGTAGGCTCCGGGAACGCCGCCTTGAATGAGCTGCTGCTCGAAGCAGTTCGATCCAAACTTGTTGAAGACTGCGGGGGCGTCGTCGCTCGGGCACTTAAGCAGGTCTTGGTTCTTCAAGTAAGGCCGGGTTGCGATTGGGAACGAGAAAACACCGCTGAAGAAGTTGTCGTTCACTTGGACAAAGTTTCCGCTGCTCGGAACCGGCTCGGAACAAGGACCGTCCCATCCGGTCTCGGGAAGGACGTCATCGTTGTCTCCCGCGTAAAGCATGGCGCCAAGGATGACCTGCTTTTGGTTGGAAAGGCTTTGCGTCTTCTTAGCGGCAGCTTTCGCTTGCGCAAAGACGGGGAAGAGGATTGCGGCAAGGATTGCGATGATCGCAATCACGACAAGAAGTTCAATAAGGGTAAAGGCTCGGGATTTCATGAGAAGAGTTCTCCGGCTGACCCATCCGTTCTACCGATCAGTCATTAAGGGAAAGGAAAGAACTGGTTAAGCCCCGATTAAATTTGGATAAGGGCTTCGATCTCCACACTAGACTCACCTGGCGCGCCAGTTTAGTGAAAGTTATGAATCAGCCCAAATCCGCCCGAAGACTTCGCCTTCGACACACCCCACTCTTCGTTGGAGTCGGCGCACTTGCCACCTGCGTTATCGCCAGTCAGGCCAACCCTGTAGCAAAAAGATTCTTTGCGGAGGTTCTAGGCGTTGGGTCGAACGGAACGCGAGTGGTCCCTCAGTCTGGAGCAGGCACCTCCCGACTCCACACCGGTTGGGCGATCAACGCAATGGGCGTCCATTCCGGAACTTCGGATATGCCGAACTCCATGATTTCCGCGTTGGGCGGGAAGTTCGTGGTGACGGTAACTGCCGGCTGGGGAGCGAACGAGATCCTGGTGTTCGAGACGGAATCTCTTCTAAAAGGGGATGCCAAGCCTGTTTCGAAGGCGAGCGTGAAACAAATCTGGCGAGGGCATGCGGTTCTAGAGGATTCCAACGAGTCGTCCGTCTTCGCGATCTCGGGCGGATCAGACGGGGTCGTCCATCGATATCAGGTCGATAAAAGTGGCAAGTTGACCGCGCTTCCGGCTTGGAAAATCGCCCCACCCAAAGGCCAAGAGTCGACCACCTTCGTGGGATCCATTGCCGCCCACGGTGATGCGGTCTACGTAGTCGATGAGGCAAAACGACCTCAAGCCGATGGTCAAAATCGCCTAGTTAAGCTTGTGGACGGGGCAATCGTCGGCGAAGTGACGTTCGGCACCGAGTGCGCGGGGCTGGCGATCGACCCGGCTCGGTCCCTCGCTTACGTGGCAGATGCCGGACAGTCGAAAGTACACGTCATTGATCTTCAGACCATGGAATACGACGGGCCCATCAACGTTGGGAGTCAGCCGGGCAATGTCAAGATCGGCAAGAGCGGGACGGTTTACGTGGTTAATGGCGGCGACGACTCGGTTTCCATCATCGATCCCGAACTTCGCGAGGTCGTCGAGACCGTATCCGTTCGCCTCACCCAGAAGGCTCCCTTGGGCGCGACCCCAACCGACATCGCGATTTCTAAAGACGAGAGCAAGCTCGCCGTCACCAACGGACACAACAATTCGGTCTGCATGATCGAGCGAAGAATGGAGGAGGAAGGGGCGGTCACCAAGGTTCAAGGATTTCTGCCGACGGGCCGATTCCCAACTGCCGTCACGTTCTCACCCGATGAAAAACATCTCTGGATTGGCGTTGGCAAGGGCTTCCAAAGTTCTCCGAACAAACCCACCGCGCCGAATCAGCCCGACGAGACGACCGCTGCCGCGGGTCCTGATAACGCCCGACGTCCCTTCCCCTACATCATGTCTCTCACCCAGAAGGGTGCGGTTACTTCTCTTGCTGTTCCAACCGCGCAGCAGTTGAAAGAGGGCACCGATCTGGTGTTTAAGAGTTCTCCTTACCGCGATGAGTGGCTCACGAAAGCTCCAGGTCGACCGAAAGACTCGGTCCTTCCCGATCGTCCCGATCCCAAGAAGCCGGCTTTCGAGCACGTCTTCTATATCATTAAAGAGAACCGGACCTACGACCAAGTTTTTGGCGATTTTCCCCAAGGAAACGGCGACCCCTCGCTTGCCATTTATGATCGTAAGATCACCCCTAACCACCACCGCTTAGCAGAGCAGTTTGTGCTTCTGGATAACACCTACTGCGACGGTGAGGTCTCTCAAGACGGGTGGGAATGGTCGACCGCGGCGATGGATTCTGATTGGGATATCCGGGTCACTGCGCAAAGTTACGGTCGAAAACCCAAGCCTCCGCATGATCGAGAAGTGATTCGCCCAGCTAACGGATATCTTTGGGAACAGGCCGGGGCATTCGGCAAGACTTACTTCTCTTACGGAGCCAAGACCGACCGGGGTCTTTTCTCGCCAACCTGGAAGGGCCGCTTCAGCAAAGAGTGGAACAACTATCGTCGCGAAGCGATTCCCGACTACAAGAAGGCCGACCTTTTCATCAAAGACTTCAGTGCAAGCACCAAGAAGGGCAAGTGGCACAACCTCACTTTAATCTCTCTGACCGACGATCACACCTCCGGGACACGCGCCGGGGCGAAGACGCCGTTTGCCTACGTGGCCTCTAACGACTGGGCGCTTGGCAAAATAGTCGAGTCGATCTCGCAGTCTCCGATCTGGGAAAAGTCGGCGATCTTTGTGATCGAGGACGATGCGCAAAACGGTCCCGATCACGTGGACGCCCACCGGACGGTTGCCCTTGTGATCTCTCCGTTCACTCCGCGCGGAAGCGTTGACAGCACTTTCTACACGTCCACAGGGATGGTGCGCTCCATTGGCCTTGCTCTTGGGTTGCCGCCGCTGAGCCAATACGATGCAGCAGCCACGCCGATGTTCCGATGCTTCACGGGCAAGAAGGATCTCACCCCCTACAAGTCGGTCCGCCCAGATGTGGATCTCGACGCCAAGAACCCGCCAAACAACCCAACGGCTGCCCTTTCTGAGTCACTAGATTGGTCCGACGTGGACCTCGCCGACTTCGGAACGTTGAACCGAATTCTCTGGGAGCACGCTCGACCGGGCGTTCCGTATCCGGCTCCGAAAGCGGGATTCGTCCGATCGACCAAGTAATCAGGCCGAGGGTGTGTTGAAGTTTGCCTGAGCAAGCCTCAATGCACCCTCAAAACTAGCGGTTGCCCCGTACGTGGAGGGCTCAAGATTTGGCGCACTTGAGAGTGAGCAATCCGCTTGCAGTTGGGCTACTTCCTCCTGAACGGATGACCACCTTGCAATTCCGATGGAGCCGCCCAGCACAAAGAGCGGGCAGCCGGTGATGGTCCAAACGTTGATGATGCCCACCGCCATGATTTGATCGAGGCTTGACCATTCGTAGTCGGGCAATTCGACGGCGGGCTGTCCATATCGCTCCTGAATCGCCCTGCCTCCCATCACACTTTCAAGGCACCTCGCCCGACCGCAACCTTTCACCGTCCCTTCATTCCCGCCGGCAACGATCTGGTGTCCAAATTCCGGATGTGTGGAACCCCCTTCGGCTCTTGACCTATGGATGGCCCCTTCGCGAACATAGCCGCCGCCCACTCCCGTGGACCAGGTGACGTAGTAAAGATCACTCACGGAGCGTTCCGTGGCCTCGGCGATAGCCGCAGCGTCGGTGTCCACTTCTATCGCGGGCTCGACGCCAAACTCCTGGGCAAGAAGGTCCCAGAGCGGAACGTTTCGCCATTCGGGTTGATGCAGTGGACTCACGGTTCGATGGAAATGATCGATGGGACCACCGATCGCAACTCCGATTCCGGCACACGTTCTCCCCGCGAGAGCCTCTCGACATAGCTCGATGAGCGTTTGGTAGGATGCCTCGAAACTAAGGGCGGTAGGAGCAGACAGCGACGGTTCGTTGGCAACGCCAACCAGCGTTTTTGTCCCGCCTAAATCAATGCCTAACGCCACTTCCCGCATGCCGAAGAATCAAACTTACAATTGTTAAGGAAAAGCGGTAAACAAGCAATATTCTATGAGGGCTTGCTTCTATCGTCACTAGATGATTACACGCACACCGAATCAAAACAGATGAATTTCTGACAGGTCTCAACTATTAGACGATTGGACGCGTTCGCTCAGGTACCTGCTTCAATATCGCTTCAAGGTGCGTACACAGCTCGCGATCAAGTACCACTGCTAATGTTGAAAGAAATTTGATCGATTCGCCAAGGTCTGCACGTGCAATAGCACGCGTCTCGGCACGATGAGCAACAGCGTTGCGGCGATTTATTATCTCGAGTAACTTATCTTCTATAAAAGTAGAAGATGTGGGAGTCTTCCACTTTCTGTCAAAAACGGGCTTAACCTTTACGATAACGTCATTTATTCCAATGTTGCGAAACAAGGCACGTACATTTTTGGGATTTGGATTTCCCATGGTGTCGCAGAATATTGTCGGATCGATAATGCCGCTCACAACATGACGGGACGCCGTAACAATCGCAGGAATCCTGTCGCTCCTTGGCCCATTCAGTGGTGAGAGAGGATGACCTTTCATAGCACGATTAAGTGATTCAAACACTTGGTGGACCCAAACACTTTCCGGAAGGTCCCTTCCATCGATCCTCTCCATTTGATCTGCAATAACTTGCAACCTCTCTGAAAAAACAGATTGGAGGAATCCCTCAAATGAAGCTACGATAAGCACAGCAACGCCGCCCTTTAGTCCGTTACTTTGTTTGACTTGGGTGGACGTAGGCGGCTGTTCGAGCTTACGCTCCAGTCGTAAAAGCTCTTTCGAGACTGCCAGGGAATCCTGAAAATCGCGATATGCACTTGAACATCGATACATCGTGATTAGAGATTCGATCGCACCATGTCACGGACCATACGGATGCGTTCCTTGAAGTACGATGGCGTGTTCGTTGCTGAGTCAATGGCCTTTCGGAAACTCGGATCAGCACAGAGGTTTTTTATTCCTAAAAGCATCGCATCGGATTTACCCTCGACATCCGTCTGCGTCAGGCCGTAGCAAGCGAACATTTCTGCATCATATAAGGACGCGAGAACTGGGCTCCTCCAGGCATTTTTTTCAGGTTGCCATCGTCTGAAGGCATAAGGACCAAAGCAGGCCTTCACGACAAGAAGTGTTCGTTCAAACTCTTCTCGTAGACGTTCGACATCGTTGATATCAAGATGGCGATGGCTTGACGCGAACGTGTCCATGGACTTTTTAATCCCCCCTTGGAAATTGCTCCACGTGTTCCGAAACGTGAGAAATCTTAGCAAAAGTTCCGCGTCACGCATTTCTTGATAAATTTTCGACTTATCTTTTCTCTTTATTCGCAACAGCTCATGAAACAGTTTTGATTCTGACTCTTTAAGAATCATATTGTTTAAGTTTCCAGTAAACGCGCTATTTCTTATTTCCTGAGGATTACACTTCACGCCTCCTGTATTTAGGCGTTGAAAGACTTCTATCTTGATATTGGGATCGGACTGCTTCAATATGATTATTACTCGAAGTGTAGGTCGAGACTTTATGACGTTCTGGAATGGCCCCGGCAGTGAATCAAAAGACTTACCATTCAGCTCGCCGAATATTTCCAGGCCAGTTAACTTTAAACGACCGCGCAAAAATTCGTGAATAGCTGTGAGCCTCTGTTTGCCGTCGATAACGGAATACTGCCCGAAATCATCCTCATTGAAGAACACCGGGGGGATCGGAACGTTTATAAGGAAGGACTCAATCAGTTTTGATTGCTTCACCTCATCCCAGCGATCACGGCGCTGATACTCTGGTTTGAGGTCAACAGTTTTACTTAACACCAAGTCTGAAAGACTTTGCAAACTGTAATCTACCGTACTGACAACAAGATCACGTTGCTTGTCTTTCCAAAACTCAAAGGGTTGAGGCTCATCGGCGACATCAAGATCAGCAGCTTGTTCAATGTCTTCAAGATACTCGTTCGGATCCATTACATCGAAATATATCACAGGACTTCTTTCTCAAGCGAAGTTTTATGCGCTACATTGCTCTTCATGGATTTTGAAGGGATTGCTGAATCGGTCAGGTTTCACCTTTAGAGAGTGTGGCGTCGGTTCCCAGGCCGACTCTTCGGTCAAACGAAGGCTATTCATGGTCCCGGCCATCAATGTCTTTTCTCGACTACCCCAGATTCGACACGGACTCGTCTTAGAACTGCAACCCATCGTATCCGCCCATGCCGGCAAGCGTGCCGGGAATTGGTGGGACTAAGGACCCTCCCCCCGAACATGGCACGGGCTTCGATAGTCTCACCAAATGGCTGATCGAAAAGGAGAGGCCTTACCCTGAAATGCATTCATCCGGGTTCCGCGGTGCCACGCGGACCCGGGGTTTTGCTCCAACATTCCATTACGTTGAAATAACAAAAGCGGGTTCCTCGAAAGAGGTACCCGCTTCTTTTATGCCGCGGTTCTCGCCTGGGCGAATGAACCTTACAGACCTTGCGCGATCACGAAGTCTACGATGTCCGAGATTCGGCAGCTATAGCCCCACTCGTTGTCGTACCAAGAGACCACCTTGGCCATGTTGCCAATGGTGATGGTATCGACCGCAGAGAAGATCGAGCTGTGCGTGTCGCCGCGAAGGTCGGTGGAAACCAACTCTTCCTCGGTGTATCGAAGGATGCCCTTCATCGCACCCTCGGCGTACTCCTTCATCGCGGCGTTGATTTCAGCAACGCTCGCTTCCTTGTTTAGAACGGCGGTGAAGTCGACAACCGAGACGGTGGGAGTAGGCACGCGGAAAGCCATGCCCGTGAACTTGCCTTGAAGCTCCGGAATGACCAAGCCGACAGCCTTTGCTGCACCCGTGCTGCTGGGGACGATGTTCTGAGAAGCGGCTCGCGCGTCTCGAAGATCTTTCGCAGCGGTGTCTTGCGTCTTTTGGCTGTTGGTGAACGCGTGGACCGTGGTGAGAAGGCCCTTATCGATGCCAAAGCGCTCGTGCAGAACCTTTGCAACCGGAGCAAGACCATTGGTGGTGCAGCTTGCGTTGGAGATCACGTGGTGCTTGGAAGCATCGTAAACCTCGTGGTTCACGCCCAGAACAACGGTGAGATCCTCGTTCTTAGCCGGAGCCGAGATGATGACCTTCTTAACGCCGTGGTTGCGGTGAGCAACGGCCTTGGTGGCATCGGTGAAGAATCCGGTGGATTCAATAACGATGTCGACTCCCATGGAGTCCCAAGGAATATTGCCCGGCTCGCGCTCGGCGAAGACCTTGATCGCTTTACCGTTGACATGAATCTCGTCGGTATCGAAACCAACTTCGCCCTTGAAGTCGCCGTAAGTCGAGTCGTGCTTGAAGAGATGAGCGTTGGTTTTCGTTTCGGTTAGATCGTTGACTGCGACCACTTCAATAGTGTCGGAGTGGCGCTCAAGAATTGCGCGCAACGATAACCGTCCGATTCGGCCAAAACCGTTGATGCCGATGCGGGTAGCCATACTCCTCAATCTTACCGAGCCTGAGATAAAGAAACCTTTAAAACCAGCCTAATCGCTGATCCAGGTAGATGGAAAACAGGACAGTTAGAACCAACATGAGCGCTCGACTATCGGGGTTCTGACTTCAAAATGCGCAAACTGAGCAGAAACGCAATGGTGACGCAGACGGCTGTTGCAACGAACGGCGAATACCTTCCGAATGACGGGCCGAGGGTAGTTTCTCCGACGCGAATGGTTTCGCCGATCGGGGCCAGTTTTTCGTACATCGCCAGGCCAAGGGGTGCTCCGATGATGGCACCAAGACCTTGAGCGGTCATGATCGCGCCCAGATTTCCGGCTCGGCGTGTCGTATCCAACTCGCTGACCGAGGCTAGCCAGCTTGGGATCGCGAGAAGAAAGCCGAGCCCTACCGGGACCCCACCGATCGCCAAAATCCAGGGATTTCGCATGGCCGGTGCAAACATTCCTGCTCCGACAAGCCACATGCCAACCGCACATAGAAGCAGTCCTAGGTGAACGCTCCGCGCTCTGCCCATCTTGGATGCCAGGTGGCTCATGGGAAGATTCAGGGCCGCCATGGCGATTGCCGCCGGGAAAACCAAGGCTCCGATCTGCGTCTCGGAGAGTTTGAACTCATCGGCGGGAAAGAACTTGAAGGTGTAGGTGGGCAAACCAATGCCAATGAAAGTGACGACCGCGAGGATGAGATAGGAAGGAATGCTTCTGAGTGATTGCAGGAAACCCGCCACCGTGGTCGTGTGCTCTTCATGTTCTTCACGCTCAATGTGGGCGGTTCCTTTTGGCACGAAGCGAATTGCGAGTAGGCCCGCGAGCCCGAGGAACGCAGCGGCAAGAGCGATTCCGGCCGACTTCTTGCCCGTGACGTCGTTCACGATGCCTCCCAACGGGAAGGCGAGCGCGATGCCGAGAAGGTAGCAGAAGTTCATGAGGGACATGGCTTGCTGCCTCTGACCATCCTTCACCACACGGTTGATCTCGGCAAAGGCAGCGGGCCAAAGCATGGCGATGCCAATACCATCAAAAACTCGAAGACCGATGAACACCAGACTTTCCGTAACAGAACCGTCTTGCTTGGGAACAACCAAGCTGAGGATGCCGCTGAGGACACTGATGAGCGGGCCGAGAACAATGAAGAGGCGCGCCCCATAACGGTCGCAAAGCGTTCCCATCGGACTCTTGAAAATCGCTTCCGAAAGGAGGAAAGAGGTGAGAACGAGGCCACTTGCGGCTTCGCCAAAGTTCCGCTCATCCCGGAGATAAACGGGCATGGTCGAAAGATTGAGCGTCGCGTAGCCAATTTCCGCACAGAGTGCGATGACCAGTAACGGCAGAACGTGTTTGGACCGCCAAAGAGATCGATCTGCCGATTGTGCTTTCGATCCGAACTCCAAGCGTCCCCCTACCTAGACTCAGGCGCCGTGTTACAAGGCTACCAACCACTCCCCAATGGAGTAGTCGAGTCCTGTTAATGTTGGCAGGTTCTGGCGCCTACTTGCCGAGCATTGCCACAAACAAACTATTGCGCTTGTTTGAGTTTATCGATCTCTCGCCCGGCTCGTTTTGCATAGTCGGTATCAGGATTCAACCGTCGAAGTGTTTCAAAGGTTTCAACCGCCTTATCCTTGTCGCCTAAAGCCGCATAGGCAATCCCGAGTTCTCCGTACGCCTCACCACGGACGTGGATAGAAACCTTCTTCATCCGCTCCGGACCGATGAACTTGATGAATCGAAGGCAGTCGTCTCGGAGCTGCTCGTAGACCGTGTTCGGCAGGTCTTCTCGCTTCCAGTACTGGTGCTGAATGAAAAGCGTGGCGGCTCGCATCATGTATATGTTTGGGTCGGCAGGCTTTAGAGATACGGCTCGATCCATGAGCTTGCGAGACGATTCCAGGAGATCCAGGCTCTCTTTCAGCTTTCCTTGGGTGAGGAGGACGCCCGCTTGAACCGTTTGTCCGTTCCCTTTCCAAACCAGGGCCCGGGCATCTTTGGGGTTCTTCTCGACCATCGCGTCAATCTCTTTGACCGCCGCTTGGAAGGTCTTGACGTCTCCCCGGAAGACGGCGAAGAACTTCTTCCGGTATTCGATGATGAACGGGTCTTCCTGGTACACACCCGGCTCGGGTTTGTTGTACTCCGGTTTTGGCCATACAAACTGAGCCTGCGCCATTCCGCAGAGAATCATGCCGGCGAGTAGCGAAAAAGGAAGCAAGCGGCTCATCACTGCGTTCAACGCAGTGAGGCCGCTTATTGTTTCCCTAATCCATGGGCTTCTTCGATATGAGATGGTCGACTTACTTCGTCGCAAATCTCTTGTAGAGCTTCATCCCTTCTTCCAGCGAATCTCGAACCGCATTTTCGGCAGCTTGAATTTGTCGGTCGCTCGGCTTGAGCGTGATGCGGAGGCCACCGGATCGCCCCGCAAAGTTTCTGGAGGCGAGAATGGTCTCTTTGTTTGAAACTTTAAGGAACCAGACTTTCACATCACATCGACCTTCGCGGTCCCGATAGGCATCGCGATCTTGATAACCTTGCTCGGTGCTAGTGATCAGGGGGAAGAAGACGTAGTCGGCCTTCACTTCCTCAGCTACTTGATAGAAGTTCGCCTTCTTATGATCCTCTTCGTCCATAAAGTCCAGCTTCAGCTTCGCAATGCTGGCTTCAATTTCTTTGCGGGGGACAATGGTGAAGCCTCGGCCGGAGAACTCCTTCTCCAGGTAGGAATCGACCTTGGCGCACTGCTTGTCTTTCAGTTCTTGCCATCGCTCTCCGGAGGCATTCATGGTTGGAAGGATGGCGATGGTGGGTCGAATCTCTTGCGGTTGGGCTCCGGTGAGCATCATCGCAGCGGCGGCAGTTAGCGTTGTCATCATTGTTGTTCAAACATTAAGACGAAGTTAGACGCCGCCCTTTACGCGCTCTAGGACTATCCGCCTACCCACGTTTTGCAGAACTTAACAAATCCCAGCTTTGGCTTTACCAAAACGACAAAAGCCCCACCCCGAATTTCGGGATGAGGCTTCGACGGAGACAAACCGTCTCGGACGCGAATTCTCAGCGCTTAACGAACTGGAAGCCACGTCGAGCTTTCTTGCGACCGTACTTCTTACGTTCCTTCACTCGGCTGTCCCGCGTGAGGAATCCACCGGATCGAAGTTCTTTCTTGAACTCTTCGTCAACTGCCAGAAGAGCGCGAGCGATGCCGAGCTTGATAGCACCGGCTTGACCGCTGATTCCGCCACCCTTGGTGGTGCACCAGACGTCATACTTGGCTTCGAGGCCCATGTGGACGAGCGGGCTCTTGACCACGATCTCAAGGATCGGTCGACCGAGATACTGCTTGAATTCTCGACCGTTGATGACGATATTGCCCTCGCCTGGCTTCAGCCAGACGCGTGCGATGGCGCTCTTGCGCCGACCGGTTCCATAGTTCTGATTGTTAGCCATGCGTTACTTGCCCTCCTTCTTGACGTTGTAGGCGATTGGGTTTTGTGCCTCGTGCGGATGCTCCGACCCGGCGTACACCTTCAGTTTCTTGAAGAGTGCCTTTCCGAGTTTGGTCTTGGGGCACATTCCCCAAACAGCCTTGCTCACGAGCTTAACCGGATCGTTCTCAAGAAGGTCGCCGCGCGAGACGTTTCGAAGTCCGCCGGGCCATCCGGTGTGCCAGTAGATCAACTCGTCGCGCTTGTTGCCCGTAAGGACAGCCTTGTCTGCGTTGATGATGATCACGAAGTCGCCACAGTCTTGGTTGTATTCAAAGGTGGGCTTGTTCTTACCGCGCAGAATTTGAGCGACTTGGCCTGCAAGTCGACCGACCGGGATACCGGCTGCGTCGACGACGTACCACTTCCGCTCAACGCTTCCCGCCTTGTTCGTATAGGTTCTGTTCATTTGGTTGTCTCCGTATTTCCGTTTTGTAAAGCGTTCGTTATCGGCTGTTCGGAGGCACCAAAGTTAATTGGCAAGGTGGGCAGAAAAATCGTTATCAGTCGGCGGTCTGATCCGCATATGCTTCGAAGCCATCTTTCCGAAAGTCTTTCGGATGTCGGCCGTAGCGCACGCGCATGAGACAGAGACCGCGTGCTGGAAGCACAACCGGCCACTGAAGTTGATTCCGCTCCTGGCTATCCAGGAGTCTGCTGACCTCTACGACGGGTCGGTAACCGCGGCCTACTTCTAGAACCACGCCCGCCATTCTTCGCATCATGCCTCGAAGAAAAGCGGTGCCGACAACGTCCACCCACACCTCATCTCGAACCTGGCGTACTTGGAAATCAAAGAGCGTCCTCATCGTGTTTGTGACGTTGAGATCGACCTCCTCCGTGTACGCACTGAAATCGTGAGTCCCTCTCAGCCGCGAGGCGGCGTCTTGCATGGCTTCTAGATCAACCGGTCTTCCGTGGAAGTAGGCGAATCTTTCGCGATGCGGGTCTCTTGCCCCAACCAGGATTCGATACCGATAGTGTCGATCCAGCGCCCAAAAGCGACTGTTGAAGTCGTCTGGCATCTGCTGTGAACGTATCACGGCAAGATCCTTTGGGAGCACCTGATTGAGGGCTCGGGGCCAATTTTCAACCGGAATGGGCCTGTGCGTATCAAAGTGGCAAACTGCCGCTTTCGCATGGGCGCCACTGTCGGTTCGACTGGCTCCTACGATCTCGTTTTCCTCGCCCGAGATACGGCGAACAGCTTCTGTCAATGTTCGTTGGACCGTTCTGTGTCCCGCGTTGGCGGCCCAACCTTTGAAGTCAGTGCCGTCGTATGCGACCGTCAGTTTGATCCGCATAAAAAAGTCGAGTTCCCGTTACCGTTTTGGTGAAGGGAACTCGACCTCTCTCAAATTTTAAACCAGCTCAAGAACCGCGGTAGGAGCGCCATCGCCCTTGCGGAATCCTGTTTTGGTGAGTCGCGTGTAGCCGCCGTTTCGGGTGGCGTAGCGAGGTCCGACGTTGTCAAACAGGTGCTTGACCAGGTCTTCTCCGTTGAGCTTGCTGGCGTTTGCCTTGATCTCAGTTTGCTCAAGCGGGGTCTTGCCTGCAAGAACCTTCTTGGACATTTGGGTGGAAGAACTGTGTCCGACGAGAACTCGTCGAGCTCTTCGTCGTGCTTCCAGGCCGTCCTCGTGCTTCGTCAGCGTGATGAGCTTTTCAGCCATTCGCTGCAGTTCCTTCGCTCGGCCAAAGGTGGTGTGAACGTAGCCGTGTCGAACGAACTGTCGAGTGAGGTTGGTCAACAGGTGCATCCGCTGATCGGATGGCAAACCAAGCTTTCGGTGATCAACTTTATGTCGCATGATGGTTTCCTTTTAAAATTCGATCGACCTTAGAAGTCGTCCTCGTCGTCCAGCAATTCGATGGATCGGTAGCCGCCCTTAGAAGGCTTTAGTTCCAGACCGTGCTCGTTGAGCTTGTCTCGGACCTCTTGAAGCGACTTGCGACCGAAACCGCGAATGGCGGTGAGGTCAGCCTCAGTAACAACCGCGAGTGCGCGGAGGTTGAGGATGCCTGCTCGTCGAAGACAGTTGAACGTTCGTTGCGAGAAGTCGAGCTCCTCGATCTTGATATCCGGAACGTTCTTCAGGATTTCGTCCGTCGATTGCTCTTCGGTTTCGATGGTGGCTTGGAAGCCTGCTGCACCGAGGTCGAAGAACATTCGGAAGTACTTGTCCAGAATGTGAGCCGATTGCGAAAGCGCGTCGTTCGGGGCGATCGTTCCGTTGGTTTCGATCTCGAGGATCAGTCGATCGTAGTCCGTTCGGTTTCCAACACGGGTTGCCTCGACGTTCCAGTTGACCTTTCGGATAGGGGTGAACTGAGAGCCGACGGGGATGAGACCAATCACGCCCTTATAGCGATCTTGCTTCTCAGGCAGAACGTAGCCCGTTCCCCAGTTGATGAACATCTCCATAGAGAAAGATGCCTTGGGATCGGAAACGGTCGCGATGTAAACCTCGGGGTTGACAATGGTGACGCCCTCGGGGCAGATGATGTCTGCGCCGGTGATTCGACCCGGTCCGCTGACTTCGATCTTGAGAACCTTCTCATCGATCGGAGCATCCGACTCGACTTGAACCGCCACATCCTTAAGGTTGAGGATGAGTTGAGTGGTGTCTTCCTTAACGCCCGGGATCGGAGCGAACTCGTGGAAGACCTTGTCGATTCGAAGGGCTGCGATGGCAGCGCCTTGAATGGAGCTGAGCAAAACTCGTCGAAGAGCGTTACCGATAGTTGAACCGTAACCGCGCTCAAGCGGTTCGAGCACGAACTTACCGTAGTCGGAGGTCAGTTGAAGGGTACTGATGTGTGGCACGTAAAATCTCCTAGGGGGCGGGCTGTCTTAGACGCGTCGTCGCTTGGGCGGTCGGCAACCGTTGTGCGGAAGCGGCGTGACGTCGGTGATGGTGGAAACTTCAAGGCCGCTGGCGGCTACTGCTCGCATAGCGGTCTCTCGTCCCGATCCCGGTCCTCGAACTTCGATCGCAACTTGCTTCATGCCGTTGTCGATCGCGGTTCGGCATGCACGATCCGAAGCGACCTGTGCGGCGAACGGGGTGCCCTTTCGGCTGCCCTTAAAGTTCACCGAACCCGCGCTTGCCGCGCTAATGGCGTTGCCCGCCGGGTCGGTCACGGTGATGATCGTGTTGTTAAACGACGCGTGGATGTGAACCACTCCAATCGGAATGTTCTTCTTTTCCTTCTGCTTGCCCTTGCTAACTGCCTTACGTGCCATGAGTTCTTTCTTGTTGGGCGCACGTGGCGCCCGGTCAAATCCTTACTTCTTAGCCTTCTTCTTGCCGGCAACCGTCTTAGGCTTACCTTTTCGAGTTCGGGCGTTACTTCGAGTTCGCTGACCGCGGGTAGGAAGACCACGTCGGTGTCGAAGTCCACGATAGCAACCGATTTCCATGAGACGGCGAATGTTAGAGTTCACCTCTCGCCGCAGGTCGCCTTCCACTTGATAGTCTTTGTCGATGACTTCACGCAATCGCTGGATCTCGTTCTCGTCGAGTTCCTTAACGCGCTTGCGAGGGTCAACGTCGGCCTTAGCCAAGACGTCCGAGACGTTGTGCTTACCGATCCCAAACAGAACCGGAAGAGCGTATTGAATCGCTTTGTCTCTTGGGAGGTCGATACCTGCGATACGTGCCATAAGTTTCGTTTAACCTTTCGTGTTGCCTGTTGTCTTTCGGCCGGCGCCCTTAGCCCTGTCGTTGCTTGTGCTTCGGATTCACACAGATCACTCGGACAACTCCTGACCGCTTAATGATCTTGCACTTGTCGCAAATCTTCTTCACACTTGCTCGAACTTTCATAAATCCTCCGCACTCGCCTGAGCAAAGAGCCAGTTCGACATTTAGTCGCTGGACTCGATGGAATCGCGGCGGAACCCCTGTTAAACCAACGTTAAGCGGTCGAGGGACCCGTCTGCGACATTCCAAGAAACGTCAGGCGGACGCAATTTGAAAATATACCCGTGAAAAAATCCTTTTCGCAACGACCGGCGCATCTTATCGCCGATGAGACTCGTCTTTCTTTCTTTCGAGAGGGAATCCGGCCGTAAAAACGGTCATCTCCTCAGGCTCAGCAGGCGAGTTTGGGCGCGAATCTCTGGGGGCCCAATTCTTTTGCAAGAATCTCGCTTTCGATATCGGCGCCTATTGCAGGAGTGAAGATGGGGAGGCGCCGACCAAACTGATGCATGCACAGCAGGGCCATAGCCCGGGGGTGCAGAGTGAACCTTAGGTTCGGTGTCGATAGGTGATGCGACCCATGGTGAGGTCGTAGGGACTCAGTTCCACCGAAACACGGTCACCGGGCAGAATTCGAATGTAGTGCATTCGCATTTTGCCGCTCACGTGCGCCAGAACTTCCAAATCGCCTTCGTCTAGTTTGACCTTGAATCGTGCGTTCGGAAGGTTCTCGAGCACGGTGCCATCGAGCTGGATACCCTGTTCGCGTGTATCCGTTTCTTTGACAATGTGTTTAAAGGGACCTCGTCTTCTACCCATCTATGCCTATATTGTACCGGCAAATGGGTTGTTCGGAAGAGAGTGAATCGTTCAACCCGTCTTGCCGAAAACGGCAAACAAAAATTTTTTGAAGCACCCGTTGCAGAGTCTTTACTGCTGAGCCTGCTCGGCGAAGGCGACATTGATGCCCTCAAGGTTCTTCACCACGATCGAGTGAATGACCTTTTTCACCAGCGCCCCCAGGGTCGGAACGTTGTATTCGTAGTCGACAACCTGATCAAACCGAGTCCCGCCGTTCTCCTCTTTGAACGTCCACGACCCTTCTAACCGATCGTAGTCGCCCTTCAACTGTTTGAAAGTCGACCGCAGTTCGCCATCAAACCAAACCGTCTCTTGGCGCCAGCGGACTTTGAGCATGAACTGGGGAACGATGCCCACCCAGTCTTCCACCAGACGATCGCCGTCTTCTTCCACAACCGTGATGCTCTGGACCTCCTTCATATATTTGGGATAGGAGGCGCTGTCCTTTGCGATTGCATAGACTTTTTCGATTGGAGCATTGATCCAGGTGGTTGTTTCGACGACAGGCATATGGTTTCGTCCACACTATTGAGCCGAACAGGGATTGGCCTTTGTCGGCGGAGGGACCTCTTGCAAGTTCCAACGCCGAACGCAAAGCCATCGTTCGGTCAGAGCATTTCCGGCTATGTTACCGGGCGATGACTCTTGCTCAGCTTGATACGAGAGACGGGCGAGCGATGAACGGGATCATCGACGGTACGAAGACGGAGAACGGAGAAACAGAAAGACTGCAATGGCGAACTTCACAACGGAACTTGCCGATTCACCCACAATCGGCGTAGAACAACGAGAGGAGTTTTCGGGCAAGCTTAATGCAAGTTCGGAAAAAGACCGCGTGGCAACTGGACGCAACGTATCGTTGGAGATAAGCCGATCGAGTTTTCAAGAAGAGCTTGCCGAAGTCACCACCAGCGGTGTTGCCCTCGTTGAATCGCTCTCAGCGAAGGAAGTCATTGTCCCACCAGCCGTTATGCAAGCTCTCATCCTTCTAGAACCGGGATGCCTTGAACTCAGAACGGTGCCCACCCCAACTCTGGGCCCTGGCGAACTGCTTGTCAAGGTGGAAGCGGCCACCACTTGCGGCACCGACCTCAAGGCTTATCGGCGAGGTCACCCGCAGATTCCAATGCCGGGCGTGTTTGGTCACGAATACTCAGGGACGGTTGTCGCTGCGGGAGAAGGTGCCAAGTTTGCCCCCGGCACGGCGATCATGGGCGTCCATTCGGCTCCTTGCCAACAGTGCCGATGGTGCAAAAAAGGACAAGAAAACCTCTGCGAATCCATCATGGCGACCAAGGTTTTGGGCAGCTTTGCCGAATACCTGCTCATTCCGTCACGAATCGCCAGCCTGAACGTTTTTGAAAAACCCGCTTCCCTTTCCTTTGAGGAAGCATCGCTTTTGGAACCCTATGCCTGTGTCGCACAGGCGATTCGAGAGCTGACTCGGATCTCGGGCCAGGATGGACGGTTAAATGCCGACCTGAACATTCTGGTGATTGGTCCCGGCGCCATCGGCCTTCTCTTTGTTGCCGCGCTCAAGCAGTTGGGAATTCAAAATGTCACGCTCGCGGGTCGTAACGAATCCCGCCTTCAAATCGGTCAGGCATTTGGAGCCAACATTCGCAAGGTCGATAACCTCGACGATGTGAAAGGAAGCTTTGACGTCGTCATAGAATGCACGGGCCAAGTCGAAGTTTGGGAAAAAAGCGTGGACTACTCGGTTCGAGGTGGAACGGTCGTGCTATTTGGCGGTTGCCCCGGCGGAACCCAGGCCTCCTTCGATACTCACCGGCTTCACTACGATCAAATCACGCTGCTCAGCCCATTCCACTTCGGAACGAAGGCGGTGAAGCAAGCCAGAGAGTGGCTGGTGAATCCCCAAGTCGATTACAGCCTGCTTCTCTCGGGTGAAAGGTCTCTTTCCGAAGCGGTCGAAACATTTGACGACTTGTCTGCGGGTCGTGGTCTCAAGTACATCTTCCGACCATGATTCCTGAGACCATTCGGCTCGCCCGCTATGTCGGGAACGGTCGGGTTGAGATTGTGGAAGAACCCGCGCCGTCACTTCCTGCGGGTGGATTGCTGGTCAAAACCGAGGCTTGCGGTCTCTGCTCGGGCGAGCTGATGGCGTGGTATATGGATCGCAAACTTCCCCACGTTCTGGGTCATGAAGTGAGCGGAACCGTGGTTGCCTCGGAAGACAACCGCTTCCCTACCGGATCGAAGGTCTTTGTGCATCACCACGCCCCGTGCGGAAAATGCGAGATGTGCCGCTTGGGTCGGCCCGTTCATTGTCCGGTTTGGAAGCGCACGAAGCTGAAACCGGGCGGAATGGGCGACCTATTCGCCGTCGATTCCGAAAACCTTGAAGACACCCTCCGCACGGACGACCTTCGCCCGATGGATGCGGCACTCATCGAACCCGTTGCCTGCGTGGAAAAGGCGTTGCGCATTGCCGGGTCGGATCTGGATCAACCGAACGCCGTGATCGGCCTTGGATTCATGGGGCTGGTCCACAGCCTTCTGCTCCCGAACGCGGTTGGATTCGAGGTCAACCCGTCTCGAATTGCTTACGCGCAGAGCTTGGGGATCCGTGCCGAATCGGCCGGGGGCGATCTCGATTCGTTCAAAGACTCGTTTGAGTCGGTTTTTGTCTGTCCGGGATCGCAAAAAGGGTTCGATCTCGCTCTTTCGCTAGTTCGGCCCGGCGGGACGATTGTGATGTTCGCGCCGCTAGCCCCGGCGGAGGATCTTCGCGTTCCACAGGCCGCGTACTTCAAAGACGTTCGACTCCTGCAGTCATACTCGTGCGGACCAGAAGACACCCGGCGCGCCCTTCAAAGGTTCAAAATCGGGCAACTTCGTGCCGAGCAACTGGTCGACCGATTCGCCTCTCTTGAAGAACTCCCCGAGTTGTACGTAAAGATGAGAGACGGCGAAATCTTGAAGCCAATGATTTTGTTTTAAGGGGCGGTGTTTTAAAGATGATCCAACGATTTCAAGAGCAAAGCCAAAAGGGTTTCCCAAACGTCGAGTACACGTCTTACAAAGACGAGCCCGGAACCTGGGTGGCCGTCACTCGCCGAGTTCTAGCCGAGCCGGGTCAGACAAAGTTTGAGACGCGCTACTTTGAGGTCGCGCCCGGGGGATACACGTCTTACGAAAAGCACGGTCACGAGCATGTGGTGGTGGTGCTTCAGGGCTCAGGCAAGGTGCAACTTGGCACCGAAGTGCACGAAATCTCCTCTGGCGACTGCGTTCATGTCCCCTCGTGGACCCCGCACCGGTTCGAAAATTCGGGCGAAACGCCTTTTGGAATTTTGTGCGTTGTCGACCGCGATCGAGACCGACCTGTTCTGCTTGAGGCCGATGGCAGCCCTAAAGTCTCATCAGAAGAGGCATAGAATCGCAGGTTTCCCTCAACAGTGGGAGTTGGCATCGGTTTACGGACACTTTGGGCGGCGCCAAACGTTAAACGGGTAAGAACATCAAAAATTCTCGAACGCACCCAATCGAGTCGCACGCTACTGTTGCTCGCTCATGACGCACCTTCAAAGAACCGCCCCCTTCCTACCTGGGATTTCTAAATCCTTGGCTCTTGCCTTGGTCCTTGGTGCTGCGGTCATCAGCGGAGCGCAATCTTTCGGTGACCATGCCCACGACCATTCGGGGCACAGCCATGGGCTTTCTAGCAAGGCTCAACCTGGTGTAACCCTTCGAGTAGTCGACGAGGAACTTCTTCGGTATCCAGAGGTTCAGCCTTTCGATCGGTATGCGCTCGCTTTTCTGCGTGCCAAGGTCGAGCGAAACTTTGCGAGGGCAAGTTTCCAACAGTCGGGCGCCGGCAAAACAGGTGACGGCCAAACCGGTGATGGGCAAACCGGCACCGGCCAGACTGGGAGCCAGGGCGGCAAAGAGCAAACCAAAGAGCCCGAGAAGAAGAAAAAGCCCACCCCGGAAGAGCAGCTTGCCGCCGACATCGCCAAAGACAAGGCGATGGGGAAAGAGTATTCCGACTATTACGACAAGAAGTATCCCGCAAGCCGAAACACGGCGGCGTACGACAAGATTCGACAGATGGGCGAAGAACTCGCGCTCATTGCAAACTCCAACCCGACCCAAACAACGTGGGGAGATCGACGTCATGCTCAGTTTGAATACAAATTCAAACTGGTTCAAGACAAAGACATCAACGCGTTCTCCCTTCCGGGCGGATACATCTACGTTTTTGAAGGGCTGGTGGACTTTGCTCAGAGCGACGACGAGATCGCAGCCGTTCTCGCCCACGAGATTTGCCACGCTTCTCAACGACACGTAGCCACGCTGGAATCGGAGTCGAATAAGGCCTCCAACCTCACCATTCCGTTTGTGCTCGCAGCGGTTCTCACGGGTGGCACAGCGGGTCTTGCCGCAGGTGCCATTACAGGTGCGATGGCGACCCAGGGAATGATGAGCGGCTGGAGCCAGCGCGCTGAGGAGTCGGCTGACTACGGCGGATTCCAAATCATCGAGATGAGCCGGTTCAATCCAACGGGGATGCTCACGTTTATGGAGCGCCTTAGAATGCGGGAAACGGTCAACTTCGACCCCGGCATTTTCCGAACCCACCCGCCCAGTAAGTTCCGCGCCGAGAAAATCGATGGCTTTATGCGCAAATCGGGCATTCCGATTCGCCGAAGCTTGGTAACCACCCAATTCCGAGCCTCGTGGAGAGAGTTGGAAGACGGCGCAGTGGCGATTTTCTTTGGTCCCCGAAAGCTGTTCACCTTCGCTCCCGGTCCGGACGCTGTTGGTCGCGGAACCGATACGGCGCGCGTGCTCAACGAGTTCTATGATTCCGTTCCGGAGATGTTCGAGATCACAACCGGTTCGGGCGGAGTGATTTACGGCAAGAGCCGAGTTGTGGTCCAGCTTTCCGAAGCGGACGCCGCCTATGCCAAAGTGCCGGTGGACCGTTTGCAAAACTTGGTCGCGAACAGCATGAGAAGGTCTGCGGAGTCGCTTGGCTACCACGTGTGGGAACGTAATTCCTTCGGTCAGTAGTCGTTAGGTATAATCTTGGCTCGCGTACGGCGGATGTAGCTCAGTGGTTAGAGCGCCTGACTGTGGCTCAGGAGGTCGCGGGTTCAATTCTCGTTATCCGCCCCATTTCTCTTTCGCGACCACCCTTTTACGCTTTGCTAAGCGAAGTAGCTTTTCAGCTTCGCGAGATCCTTTACGTGGCCCTCGTCTTCCATAGGCGTTTCTAGCACCATTGGAACGTTCTCGAATCGAGCGTCGTTCATCAAGCGCCGAAAAGCACCTTCCCCGATTGCCCCTTCACCGATCGGTGCGTGGCGATCTTTCCTCGACCCAAATGCGCCAATTGAATCGTTGAGGTGCATCGCCTTCAGCAGGTTCAAGCCGAGAACAGAGTCGAATCGGGCCCACATCTCCTCGTAACCCTCTTCGGTGGAAAGATCGTAACCCGCCGCGAAGACGTGACAGGTGTCGAGGCAAACTCCCACTCGTTCCTTCTGATCGATGCCTTCATAAACCTTTGCGAGTTGCTCGAAGGTTGCGCCGAGCGACGATCCCTGCCCGGCGGTGGTCTCCATGAGGATGCCAACCTCGGTCGGGGTCTCGGCTAAAACTTGATTGGTCGCTTCGATGATCTTGGCGATGCCCACTTCTTCGCCCTGACCGACGTGCGCGCCCATGTGAGAGTTCACCCATCGAATGCCATACAAAGCGCATCGTTGAACCTCCTCGATGAGCCCGTTGATGCTCTTTTCTCGAAGTTCGTCGGTGGCGGCGCAAAGGTTGATGAGATAACTGTCGTGGCAGATGATCTCATTGAGGCCGGTCTTCGCAACCGCATCCTTGAACGTCTGAGCCACGCTGGGATCGACAGGTTTGGACTTCCAAAGTTGTGGGCTCTTGGTGAACACCTGAATGGCGGTGCATCCCATGTCGTGACCGGCGGTCACCGCCTGTCCCAGACCTTTGCCGGTCGGCATGTGAGCGCCCAAAAACTTTGCAGCCATGACCAGTAATCGTACCGTTACGACTGCTTGGGACCCAAGTTGGCCTTGATCTGCTTGGTGAGAATGTACAAGTGCAGAGGCAATCCTTCCGTTGAAACAAAGCCCCACTTTTCATAAAAGGCTTTTGCCGAATCGTCCTTTGCATGAGCCAACAGCGCCCGCGCGCCAATTGCCTCTTGCGCCTTGATGAATCGGTAAAAGGCGTCTTGAAGAAGGCTCGCCCCCAACCCCTGACCTTTGCACCGCTCATCCACCGCAAGCCGCGCAAGAAGAACCAACGGCACCTCGTGACGAGCTAGGCCCTTGCGAATTCGGTCAGGAGTTTGCTCGAAGTCCACGGAAGCCGCACATAGGCTATAAAACCCGACAACCTCTGAGGACCCGGCTCTTGTGGACACAAAGGTTCGAGCAGAGTTGTTCCGCTGATTTTGAAGTGCGTGCGACTTCAAAAATGTGTTTAAGGCGTCGACTCCACAATCGAACGCAGTGACATCGTGCGCTTCGGCAAGAAGAACCGGCCGATCAAAAGGCGGGTTCATTCAAAAACGCTCTTTCGGGAGAACAAGTCTCGAAGACCCGGGATCTCGGTGGGTTCATCTTCTAAGCTCGCGAGGAACTTTTCCATTTCGGCCTCAGGCAAGACAAATCGATTCTGATCCGCCAAGGCAAGCTGCGCTGCTTCGGTTGAGGAACTGATCACGAATTCGGAAAGCTTCTTGCCCTGCGATGCCGCGGCAAGTTCGAGGAGGGCTTTCTGCGCCTGGTCGATTCGTAAATCAATCCGAGCGTCTTTTGACTTTGCGGCTGCTGCTTTCACTAGATATTCTCCTTAAGGAAGCTCTTTCCGTACATTGTACACACAGATAGACTTGTTCGATCACTCGCTGGTTCCAACTAGAGGGAGATCAGCGTGGGATGCAGGCAAAGGAGCCTGCTCTAGATTCAAAAAAGCCGTAGTAAAATAGGCGCGATGGGCAAGTTCTTCCCCGCGTTTAAGGCTTACGATGTGCGCGGCATCGTGCCAACCGAGTTGAATCCTGACGTGGCTTACGCGGTGGGACGAGCTTATGCCGACGAGCTGAACCCGAAAACGGTTTGCATCGGCTACGACATCCGCCTCAGCGGACCTGAGTTGTACGATGCCTTCGCGAAGGGTCTCAACGATGCAGGCGTGGATGTCATCCACCTAGGGCTGGTCGGCACCGAGATGGTCTACTTCGCCACCGCGTACTACGGCTACGACGGCGGCTGCATGATCACCGCGAGCCACAACCCGCCGGAGTACAACGGCCTCAAGATGGTTCGGTCGGAGAGCCGACCCGTTTCCAGCGACACCGGTCTGCTCGCCATCGAGGAGCGCGCGTTCCACCAAAAGTTTGAGCGAACCGGAGCGGGCAACCGAGAGGACAAGGACGTTTACGATGAATTCATCGACCACCTTTGCCGCATCGTGGACCCCGCAGGTCTGAAGCCGCTGAACGTGCTGGCCGATGCCGGAAACGGTGCTGCAGGTGTGGCGCTTGAGAAACTGATTCCTAAGCTCCCGCTGAACGTTGAAAAGCGACTTTTTGAACCGGACGGCAACTTCCCCAACGGCGTTCCGAACCCGATTCTGGAGGAGAGCCGAGCGGGCACCGTCGAGGCCCTCAAAGCCGGAAACTACGATTTCGGTGTGGCGTGGGACGGCGACTACGATCGCTGCTTCTTCTTCGACGAGCACGGCAACTTCATCGAGGGCTACTACATCGTTGGCCTCCTTGCCCAATCGCTTCTGATGCAAGATCCCAAGCAGTCGGTGGTTTACGATCCTAGGCTGACTTGGAACACCATCGACATCGTGGACAGACTCGGCGGCACCGCGGTGCTGTGCAAGAGCGGTCACGCCTTCATCAAAGAGAAGATGCGAGCCGTGGACGCCAGCTATGGCGGAGAAATGTCGGCGCACCACTACTTCCGGGATCACTGGTATTGCGACAGCGGCATGATTCCGTTCTTGCTCGTGGCCAAGTTGGTGAGCGATGCTGGGAAGTCGCTGGGCGAATTGGTGGGCGAGATGATCGCCAACTACCCGTGCTCGGGCGAGGTGAACAGCCATGTTGCAGACGTCAAGACCGTTTTGACGAAGGTCGAAGAGCTTTACGCCGAGGGCGGCACCATCGACCGCACCGACGGTCTCAGCATCGAGTACCCCACCTGGCGGTTCAACCTGCGAGGCAGCAACACCGAGCCTGTCATCCGCTTGAACGTGGAAACTCGGGGCGATGCCGCTCTGATGAAGCAAAAGACGGAAGAGCTTCTCCAGATCATTCGCGGTTAAGCTTGGATTCGTCGGTTTAAGGGTTAGAACCAAGCACCGTTAAGGTGGAAATAGCGGGGGTCGGCAAGCCACAATAAGGGTTCGCCGACCCCCCGATCTTTTGAAAACCGTCTCCTCGTTTTACGATATTTTGGGTGTAGGGCCAAGCGCGGACCAAACCACCATCCGCAAGGCCTATCGCCGCTTAGCCCAAAAGCACCACCCCGACGTGAGTCCGGCTCCGGACGCTCACGAGCAGATGGCGCGCATCAACGAGGCTTTCGAAACCCTGATCGATACCGCTCGGCGGGAAGAGTACGACGCTTATCTCAGCGGCGCCGACACGGGCACACAATCGACGGATCGAACCCCCAACGCACCTATCAAGGTCAAGCTACTCAAGCGGCTTCAAGGGCACCTCACCCCGGTTTACTCGGTTTCTTTTGTGCCCGATACAGACGAACTCGTCAGCAGTTCGTTCGATAACGAACTGATTTGGTGGAACGAGGAAGGCAAAGCGCTTCGCAAGATCAAGGTGGAGAACGGCGCCGTCTCGCACGTGCGAGCCCTTACCGATCACTTTCTGATTGCCGCCGGTTCCAGCGAGAACCAAGTGAACGTTTGGCGAGTCGACGGCGGCAAACCCGTCAACTGGCGCGCGAATCAGGAAGAGTGGGTGAGTTGCCTCGCCATCTCTCCCGACGGATCGAAGGTTGCGGGTGGATCGGTCCACAACAACATGTTCGTGCTGGACACCGCCACCGGAGAGCGGGTGGTGGATCTGGACGACCACAAAGATTCGGTGACGGCGGTGGCGTTCAGCGCGGATGGTCGGCTACTTGCGACGGGTTCGGCCGAGAGTTTGGTGTACGTCCGGTCGGCTCATACGGGGCAAGTTCTGCAGAAGATCACCCGGATTCGGAGCACGGTCACCGCTTTGGCGTTTTCATCCGACGGTCGGTATCTTTCGGTCGCTTCGGTGGACCTTAGCATCCGCGTTTTCAATATGGAGACGGGTCAGTTGGTGAAGATGCTTTACGGTCACACGCGTCCAATTGAATCGCTCGCTTTCCACCCGAACGGCTGGCTGTTCGCTTCTGGCTCTCGAGACGGCACGGTTGGTCTTTGGAACGCGGCGAAGGGTATCGGCAACGCCCGACTGGAAGTTTCGTCTCGCCCAATCGGGTCGGTGACGTTCAGCCCGGATGGTCGACTCTTGGCCGCGGCCGGGCAGGACAAGTTGGTCCGCCTTTGGGAAGTCACCGCTGTGGAACGTACCCAGCGGTGAACTTGATTCTAAAAGCCCCTTAAGAGAGCGACCAACGTTGTCGGCTCACCCAGGCTTGCAGCGACTCTTGCTCAACGCCGAACTGGGAAAGATCGGACGTCCGGTGATAGCTCTTCCCCGTTTGCGCCATGTAGCGATACAGTTTGGCGATCTCTCCTGCCACTTCCGGACTTCCGAACGCCACCGCCAAACCTTCTGCAAACTGATCGATGGGTAAGGGTTGGTACCGAATCGTCCGACCCGTGGCGGCAGAAATCGCTGCCGCGATCTCGTCTCCGCTCGGGTTGTCTTGAGAAACCACGTCGAACACTTCGCCCGGAGTATCCGCTCGTTGAAGCAATGCCGCGATCACCTTGGCGGTGTCGTCCGCCGTTACCCAGCCCGGTCGGAAGTCGGCGGGAATTGGGTAGCCGACCATCCCGGACTCGATCATGGGTAGCGACCACGCGCCGAGCAGGTTGTCTAGATAGACCGTGGTTCGGACCACCGTTGCGCTCACCGGGCCGTTGAGCACCATCTGGGTCATCGCCCGAATCCCTTCGAACATCATCACATCGGTGGATTCGTCCGGGTGAGATCCCCGAGGTTCAAACACGAGAAACTTCGCTCCGGAGATTTGGGCTGCTTGGAGAAAATTGCCAAGAAATTGCACCGAATCCGCCCCGGCCGAGACGGGAAGCACGAAGTACGCCCGCTCAATCCCCTGGAATGCCGATTGAACGGAGGCTAGATCGGAGAGATTGGCCGTAACGGTGGGAATCCCTTGCGCCTCCAGCCTCTCCTTACTCGCGACGCTAGAAACCACCGCGCGTACGGGCTCGCCGAGTTGGATCAGTCGCCTGAGAACGGCCCCACCTTGGGTTCCCGTCGCGCCAAACACTAGAAATGGACTTTGTTGACTCATTGGTTCTTTCCTGGAACGCCTTCCAAAAAAGAGTCTGGCCCCCACTCTAATTACATGCAATACCAATAATTTTCATTCATGGTATGATTTTTATGAGTATAGGTTCATGGCGCACCCCAAACCTCGTATTGATTCCGATTGCCCGGTGGAACATGTACTGGCTCTCATCGGCGGCAAGTGGAAGCCGATGATCATTTACCACCTGCTGAATGGAACGCTCCGCTTTAGCGAGATCCGCAAGCGGATCCCGCAGGCAACCCAGCAAATGCTCACCCTGCACCTGAGGCAGTTGGAAGAAGACGGGCTGGTCGTTCGGACCATCTATCCCGAGGTCCCACCGCGGGTCGAGTACCGGTTGTCGCCGGTTGGCCTATCGCTTGTCCCCGTCTTTGACAAGATGATCGAATGGGGACTTGAGCATCAGCGAAGCATCGCGAATTGCGACTAGGTCTTCACTCGATCGCGGTTAATCGCCTAACCCCGCAGGGCGACGGGTGGGCCGAGAAGCTCCATCTTAAACTTTGCGTGCAGAGCCGCGACCTGCTCCATCGGCGGACCGCCTGGCGTTTTCAGCAACACCGCAAACTCGATGAAGAAATCATCGAGTCCAGCCGGTTCCACGACCAACACCGTGCGACCCGGGGTATCGCCTACGTTCTGATACAGGTGAGGCACTCCGGCGGGGATCTGAACCGTTGAGCCCGTTTCCGCGATGTGGGCCACCCCGTCGAGCTCGAACATGAACGTTCCCTCCAGAACATAAAACGTCTCCGCATCGGTGAGGTGAACGTGCAAAGGAGGTCCACCCTGCGGGGGAGTCCACCCGGTCATCACGGTGTAACGACCATCGGTGTCTTTCCCCGCGACCTTGATGCTGACGATGTCGCCCGCGATATCGAGCGGTTCGGCCACGCGAACATCGGAAGCGGCGACTAGAAAGGGTTGAGGCACGGGCGAATCGTATCACGCCCGGAAAGTTCTTGGAAGTGCCTCCCCACAGCCATCAGAATCGGCCACTAGGATCGGGCCCCGAACTAGTTCGGATAGACCCAGGTGCGGAAATCTTCCGACTTAAGGGGTGCGCCGGGCTCGGGTCGAACCAATGACTCGGCATGGACCACGTGGTGCTTCAAGATCGGAAGGATCATTTCAAAGCGGTCCATGGTATCGGTGGTCTCCAGCATCTGCTGACGCTGAAGATTTGAGAGTTGGAGCAGATTCGCGATTTGGAAAGAGAGCGCGGCGGCATCCACCGGAAAAACCACATGAACGGTTGAGGAATTCACGGCGAGCAACTGCGACACCAGACGCTCGAAAAGACCGCGCGAAATGTCCATCATCCCTTCCAGGTCGCTCAGATCGTCAGGATTCTCCTCAGTAACGGGCTCGATCTGCCCCATCAGATAGTTCTTCGACTCGTTGAACCCGCGAATCCGGAAGCGACCCTCGCCGACCACCGTGATATCGAACCTGCCGTCGTCGTAGCGGTGCACGTCTCGAATTCGAGCGAAGGTGCCGATGAGATAAGGCTCGGCGAACCGCTTGGGGTCTGGAGCGAGCGTGGCTAAATCCGGTTCCAAGAGAAAATGCTCGTGAAATTCGTCTGAATCCAAGTCGGCGGCGACTTCTGAACCTTGCCGAATGAGGACGATTCCAAAGGGAGCGTCGTTCTCCAAACAGTGAGTGATCATCTCCCGGTAACGGGGCTCAAAAATGTGGAGCGGGAGCTGACCATACGGAAACAGCACGGTGTTGAGAGGGAACAAGGGCAGTTCCTCATACCGTGGGGCGTCCATGCCTTAATCTTACGTCTCCGCCCAAAAGATGTTCAGGGGGTTTGGATAAGTGGGCCGCTTGTTGCAGAGAAACTTAATGTGGCCGTGAACTTTTCGGCTCGATGTTAAAACTCGCCGCCTGTTGAACTTCCTTTCGAACCTTTCACGTTAAATTTCAGTCCGAATATGGGATAAGAAGCATGGAAGTGCGAACCGTGCCGGACGGATCGCCGAACCAAGCGGTCATACTAGGGTGTTGGGTCTGCGAGGGTCTTTCTGCCACGCCAAGGCGGGGGTAGGGTCGTTCGTAGAGCCGACACGCATTTATTTGCACTTCTACGAACGAGGTATTTCTTCAAAGTGACGACAACTGCGAACGCCACGCCAGAGCCGAACGATTCGAATATTCAAACACAGTTGCAGCAAATTGAGTTTTTGCGCACTGAGGTCGAGCGACTCCAAAATCGAGTTCGTGAGCTCGAAACCGATAAGAATGTCCCGGCAGCTACCGCTCAACGGGACAGCTCCGTCGATGTAACTCCGATCAACGAGGCAGACGTCACCTTGCGCCGCTTGGTTCAGCGCATCGCGATGATCTTGCAAGCCGAGAAGATCGTGATCATGTTCCATGATCGCGAACTTGGAGAGTTGAAAGGAATCCCGCCTGCTTACGGTCTCGACGACACCCATCTGGAGCACTTCCGAATTCGTGCAACGCACGGCATTTCGGGTCGAGTCTTCCGCGAGATGTCTCCAGCAATCTTCGATGACATTGAGAGCAACGAAGAAGCAAAAGAAGACCCGTTCGGCCTGCTAAACGTTTCTAATGGCGTCACTGTTCCGCTCGTCATCGAGAAGCGAGACGAAGAGAACCGAGTGATCGAGCGAAACACGATCGGTGTTTTGCACGCGTTCAACAAGCGACACGGCGAAGACTTTAACGAAGAAGACGTTCGACTGCTGGAGCGCATGGCGAAGAACGTCGGCTCCATCATTGCCAACCTTCAGCTCTACCGAGAGGTGGTTGAAGAGAAGGAAGAACTGGCGCAAACGTTCGAATCGCTCTCCGCGATGGCAGGTCTTATCCTGATCAGCCCGGATATGCGGATCAGCCAAATCAACGCGACGGCGAAGCATATTTTCGAGGCTCCGCAAGACGCGGTCGGCAAGAGTGCCGAAGACGTTATCAAGGACGCAGGCATTGTCGAGATGCTTCGCAAAGCCAATGCGAACGAGGATCCAGGCAAGGCCGAAATCCATGTCACCGTCGGCGGTCACGAGCGCATTTACGAATCCCAAGCAACCTCGGTTCAAGGACCGGAGGGTAAGCACATGGGCGTCGTTGCGATTCTCATCGACGTCACCGAAGTGCGAAACATCGACCGAATGAAGTCGAGCTTCGTCGCAATGGCGTCTCACGAACTTCGAACCCCGCTTACAGCGATCAAGGGCTTCTCCAGCACCCTTTTGGATGGAGTCGACGATCAACTTTACGGGCCAGAGGATCAGAAAGAGTTCTTGGGCATTGTCGTTAGCGAATGCGACCGACTGCGCCGCCTGATCGACGACCTTCTTAACACCAGCCGAATCGAGGCGGGTGAATCGCTCAAGCCGAACTACGGCACCATCGATATCACTGAGCTCATCGAGAAGGTGGCGAAGGTTCAACAACAGGCAACCACGAAGCACACCGTAAAGGTTGCGATCGAAAATCCGTTGCCGAAGCTCATCGTGGGCGACCAAGACAAGATGGATCAGATTCTTACGAACCTGATGAACAACGCCATCAAGTACTCGCCAAACGGTGGAGACGTGGTGATTCACGCCAAGAACGAGGGCGACACCTTGCTCATCGGCGTTCGAGACCAGGGTCTTGGTATTCCGAAGGATCACCTCACGAAGGTCTTCGAGAAGTTCCACCGCGTCAACAACGAGGACAACCGAAAGATCTACGGAACGGGTCTGGGGCTCTTCTTGGTCAAGCACCTTGTCGAGCGCGTTCACATGGGCAAGATCTGGGCTGAATCCGAGGTCGGCGTGGGTTCGGACTTCATGTTCCGCATACCATCCAACATGGACATCGAAGAAGCCAAGAAGTTCAACGACTAACAGCGTTTCTTCTCAAACATCTGGCGCCCTGCCCTTGTCTAAGTGCAGGGCGTTTTCCATTTGCTCTTCCTGTCTCAAGCCGGAAGGGTCCGAGATAAACTGACTTCTACCTTGAAGCGTTCCACCACTTCAGTCATCGTCGTAGTGCTACTCCTGCTCGTTACCCTCGGCTGGAGCTTTTCACTCTTGAACTCCGTCGTGGGCGCTTATCAAAAAACGTCCAAGGAGGCGTCTGACTACGCGACTCCTATCGTGAGCAAGGGGATCTCCACTTGGAACGCGGAAGACTTCCCGCTTGTCGATGATCCCTCGCGAAGTAAAGACGATTGGCAGCGGATGCTCGCCTACTATCGAACCAAACTCGGACCGGGCACGAAGTTAGAGCGCCTTCGAAGCACGGGAGTCGACATGATTCCTGGGAAAGATGGCACGGAGAAGAACGGAGAGGTTCGGGTAGCACTGCTCGGGCAGGCTACGTTCGGCAAAGAAATTCTGGATGTGAACTGTCTGGTCAGAAGACTCAACAACACCTGGGGCATCATCGCCATCGATATCGGCGACGAAGCGTTTCAGCAGAAGGTTCGGAAAGAGATCGGCCTCAAAGAGCCGAAATAGTCCGAACCCACTTCACAAAGTTCTCCACGATCGTAAAGCCCTGTTCGGTCATGACCGATTCTGGGTGGAACTGAACCCCTTCGATCGGGAGGGACTCGTGCCGCAGACCCATGATTTCGTGATCGTCGGTAGACCTTGCCGTCACAAGGAATCCTTGGGGCACGGTTTGCGGATCTACCACCAGCGAGTGGTACCGAATCGCCGAGAACGGATTGGGCATGTTCTCGAAGAGTCCCTTGCCGTCGTGCTCCACGGCCGAAGCCTTGCCGTGCATGATTCGCTCGGCTTGACGTACGATCCCGCCCGCTACTTGCCCAATGGCCTGGTGCCCAAGACAGACACCAAAGATAGGGAACTGAAAGCCGTCCTGTTTAGCCAGTGCCGCCGCGATCACATCCAAACAAACGCCCGATTCCATTGGGGTACAAGGCCCCGGTGAGAGCATGATGCCCTTGGGACGCATCTCGGCAATTTTCTGAGTGGTGACCTCGTCGTTGCGCAACACCGTGATTCTTGCCCCACAACGTCCAAGGTATTGAACAAGGTTGTAGGTAAAAGAATCGTAGTTGTCTATCACCAGGATGGAAGGCGAATCGCCCACCGCTTCAAACGAGGTCACGGAGCCATTTTAGCCGTTCTTCAGATCCCTTCGACCGCGTTCCCAACGTGGGACGGCTTGTTTCTGAGGGGTGTAGCCAAACGTGAGCCGCCGGGGCTGAGTTTGAAGTGCTTCACGAGCGTATCGGCGGCACTTTTCGGCAACCGCCAAAACGTTTGCAGAGGCGTTCCAAAAGTGCTTTTTCTGAGCCTCTTGTCCTAAGTGGTGCGCCTTGAATCCCTCGTCCATAAAGTGGGTCGAGAGGGCCTTCATCTGCCGTTCCAGGCGCAACAAGCGGCGCACTTTGGAGAGTCCACCCTCGGAGCCGGTCCGGGTTTCTTCCACCTTCTGTTGTAGTTTCTGCAATGTGAGCAAACAACACCTCCTGCGTTTGCGGGTCAGGGGAACCATCGTCGGTTCCAACTTCCGATGCGTCTACGAGGTTAGCTGCCGGGCTAGGACCGAAAGTATCCTTCGCGAAATTCGCGATACGCCCCCAATGTGGGTCCCCCGTTCCG
Organism: bacterium; assembly: GCA_027483535.1. Taxonomy (GTDB): domain Bacteria; phylum Armatimonadota; class Fimbriimonadia; order Fimbriimonadales; family Fimbriimonadaceae; genus Fimbriimonas. The sequence goes on along the minus strand of JAIXUN010000003.1, from coordinate 583,602 downwards.
AGCGTCGCTCGGATTCGACTGTATCGAGATTGACGCTTTTGGCCTCAGGTTCGTTTCCGATTTTCGTCGTTGCCGCACCGGTTTTGCGATTCCAACGAAAAGACGCAAGTCAGTAGCGATTTTCACCCTCACCATTGTTTGATTTGAGTTCACCAAGCGAGCGGTCGCAAACGAGAGCACGCTTTGAACTGCCATACTTGAAAAGAACCTTTCTCAAGGGATCGTGAAACTATGGGATTCAAAGTAGCAATCGTCGGTGGTGGTGGTCGCGTCGGTTCGGATGCGGCGTACGCGCTCCAATTGGGCGGCGTTGTCAGTGAAATCGCCTTGGTAGATGCCAACCCGGACATGGCTGCGGGCGAGGCTCTGGACCTTCGCCACGGCTCTTCGCTCACCTCGAACATCAAGTTCACGTCCAGCAACGAATACGGCATCGTAAACGGATCGGACTGTGTGGTCATCACCGCCGGTTTGCGACGCAAGCCAGACGAGACCCGACTTGACCTGATCAACCGAAACGTAGGTCTCTTCAAGGGCATTCTCGAATCCGTGAAGGGTTGCACGCTCAACGAGGGCGCGACCATCGTGGTTGTCTCTAACCCGGTCGACATCCTGACTCACCTGGCAGCCAAGAGCGGCATTCTCCCCGAGGCGCAAGTATTGGGTCTTGGAACGGTTTTGGATACGGCTCGATTCCGATCCCTTCTCGCTGATGCGCTCAACCTTCCGGCTCCGGACGTCAAGGCGCTCGTTCTTGGAGAGCACGGCGACACCATGGTGCCGATCCTCAGCGCCGCAACCGTGGCAGGCATCCCGCTCACCAGCTATCCGGGCGTTGATGAAGCCAAGGTGAAGGACGTTTTCGAGTTCACTCGAAAGTCCGGCGCAGAAGTTATTCGCCTGAAGGGCGGCGCAGGACGAGCCGTTGGCGTCTCCATTAAGGAAGTCGTCGAGGCAATCGCTCTGGACAAGCACCAGGTGCTCCCGGTGTCGGCAGTTCAATCGGGCAAGCTTGGTATCTCCGACATTTCGCTCTCGCTACCGACCCGCGTCGGTCGACACGGCGTTGTCGAGATCATCGAGCCGCAGGTCACCGACGAAGAGAAGGATCTTCTGCACAAGTCGGCCGCCTCGCTCAAAGAAATCTACGCACAAATCTCCTAAGCCCTCAAGGACTGTAGGACCAACGCCCGCGATGTTAAGTTCGCGGGCGTTTTTTTACATGCATTGAAACAACTATACCGACCGGTCGGTATAGTTTCGTTGTGGAAGTAAGAGACCGCATTTTGGATACGGCCATGATGATGGTTGTGCAAGAGGGCATCGGCGGATTGACCATCGACCGTGTGGCCGCAAAGGCCGGCATGAGCAAAGGCGGTGTGTTCTATCACTTCAAGAACAAGGAGTCGCTTGTAACGGCAATGACAGAGCGGATCATCGCCGAGTTCGAAGCCGAGTGCGATAGCCGGATGGCCGCAGGAGCCACCATGATCGAAGCCACTATCGAAGGCGCCTTTTCCCAAGACTTACGGCAGAAGAACCGAATTGCCGCGCTCATCACTTGCTGCATGAACGAGCCCGGATTTGGCACCCGATTCCAATCTAAGTACAGCGAGTGGTTGAGCGACTTAGCCGTGAAGGGCGGAGTCGACCCGGGAACGGCCAGAGTCATTGCTTCCGCGATCGATGGCTACTATCTGACGGAGATGCTCGGGGTTAGCCGAATGACGCCCTCGGAACTCGGCGAGATGAAAGCTCGCTTGCTGGAACTGGGTCGTCCCTCGGCAAGAGCCGAACTGGCTCAATTGTTCCAATTCGCTTTAGCCACCGAGGAATCCGTTGGTTAGCCTGAGCGCAATCGCTCTTGCCGTCTCCCTCGCGATGCCACAAGAACCAAACGGCCTTCTGGTCATCTTGGGCGGAGGTCGAGAATAGGATACTGCCGCCAAGCTCATCGCCGAACATTGCGGCGGTTCAAAGTTGGTCGTTTTGGCTCACTCTCGCGAAAATCCAAATCAATCGGCAGCGGCTCTAAAGGAGTTCTTCGAAAAGGCCGGTGCTAAGAACGTGGATGCGCCCACTTCCGAGAAAGCGGAAGATATCCTGGCCTCCCTTAAAGACGCGAAGGGCGTTTTCATGTCCGGGGGCGACCAGAACAGATTCGTCGCTCGCTTCCCCGAATCATCTAAAGTGCCCGAGGCGATTCGAAGCATCTTCGGTCGCGGGGGAGTTATCGCCGGAACCAGCGCCGGTGCTTCGTTGATTGGCGAGTGGATGCCCACCGGCAACGGGAACGAAACCGTTAAAGGGTTGGGAGTCCTCCCCGGTGCGATCCTCGATCAACACTTTTTCAAGCGAAATCGGCAAGACCGTCTGCGCGCTATGGTTGGCGAGCGAAAAGTCATTGGCCTGGGGATCGAAGAGCGAGCGTACATCACAGTTCAGAAAGGCGTTGTCACCGCGTTTGAGGGTCCGACCTTATTGATCACCCCAAAGGCAGACGCGAAAGCTGAGGAGAAAACGCTTCAAACCGGGGAGTCTGCCCGCGTTTTTCCCCAGGTTCTAAGTCTCTTAACGAACGGAACACGCTGATATCGCGCCAGTTTGGCTGACAGGATGCGCCAATCGGTGTAGCATCTACCGATGCTTCGTAACGTCGCGATCGGCATAGTTCTTTCTCTCCTGCTCGTTGGATGCGGGTCGTCTGGCTCTGAAAAGCCCAACGAAGCCTCCACGAGCGCGACCTCTGGCAACACCTCGGGCGCCAAGAGACGAATCGCTTTTGTTCCAAAGGGTTCCACTCACGAGTTTTGGAAAGCCATGCAGGCGGGTGCAGAAAAGGCCGCTGCAGAGAAGGGAGTGGAGCTTCTTTGGAAAGCCCCTCTGAAAGAGGACGATCGCGCCGACCAAGTGAAGGTCATCGAAAGCTTTACGAATGAGAAGGTGGACGCTATCGTCCTCGCCCCGCTCGATGAGAGCGCCCTCACTCGACCTTCGAAGGACGCCATGGACGCGGGCATTCCGGTGGTCATTGTCGATAGCGGCATCAAGGGCCTGGAACCCGTTTCCTACATTGCCACCGATAACTTCGCCGCTGGAAAGGTTTGCGCACAGAATCTGGCCAAAGCCATGGGTGGAAAGGGCAAAGTGCTCGTTCTCCGCTACCAAGAAGGTTCGGCAAGCACCATGGCAAGAGAAGAAGGCTTCTTGGAAGAGGCTAAGAAACTCGGCCTCGAGGTGGTCAGCAGCGAGCAGTTCGGTGGTGCAACCCGCGAGAGCGCCCAATCGGCTTCAGAAAGCCTCATCCAACGGTTCAGCGAGGGCGGAACGCTCAAGGTAGATGGCATCTTCACCTGCAACGAATCCACCACCTTTGGCATGATGCGAGCCCTCCAGAGTGCGGGCTTGCTTGGAAAGGTCAAGCTGGTTGGCTTCGACTCGTCCAAAGAGCTTGTCGAAGGCGTTGCTAAAGGCGATATCGTTGGCCTCTTGCTTCAAAACCCGGTGAAGATGGGTTACCTCGGAGTTGTTTCCGCGGTCGACCATCTCGATAAGAAGCCCGTCGAGGCCAAGGTGGACTCGGGTGCGGTGTTCGTCACCAAAGAGAACCTCGATACCGAAGAAGTGAAAGCGGTTTTGCCAAAGTCGTAACAGATGCTGGTTGCGGAAGGAATTGGGAAGCGATTCGGCGCAACCGTCGCGCTTAACGAGGTCGGCTTTACTGCGGAAGCGGGTCAGGTGCTTGCCATTGTCGGAGAGAACGGCAGTGGCAAAAGCACGCTGATGCGCATTCTCAAAGGCGAACTCCTTCCCGATTCGGGAACCGTTCAACTTGCGGGCAAGCCGATTGCCTCCAACGATCCGCGAGTGTTGCTGGTCCACCAAGAGCTGGCTCAATGCCCACACCTCACCGCCGCTGAGAACATCTTCCTTGGGCTGGAACGTGGCTTTACCTTTTCCCCAAAACGGCGAATTCTAGAAGCCCAACAGATCCTCAACGATCTGGGCTTTGATCACATTTCGGCCAGTGCCATTGCCGGCACGCTTCCGGTGTCGTCTCGACAGGTCCTCGAAATCGCCCGCAGTATCGCCCAGAACGCTCCTCTCGTCTTGCTGGATGAGCCGACCAGTAGCTTGACCTCCGAGGAAAAAACCAAGCTCTTCCGACTCATTGGGCGCCTCCGCGAAGAAGGCAGGCTGGTGGTTTACATCTCTCACTTCTTGGAGGAGGTTCGGGAAATCAGCGATCAGGTGCTCATCCTTCGAGACGGAGAGCGCATTCTTCAACAAGCAACCGGGACTCTCACCGACGAACAGATCGTGACCGCCATGGTTGGGCGAACCATCTCCGAGATCTTTCCCCGATCGCACCGAGGCTACGCACCCGATGCTGGGCTTGCACCGAGCATCGACGTATCCGGCGTCTCGCAAGCGGATGGTCGGCTGAACGAGGTGACCCTTCAAGCTTTTCCGGGTGAGGTGCTTGGTATCGCGGGGCTACAAGGCTCGGGACGAACGGAACTGCTCCGCGCGATAATGGGCCTGGATAAGGTCGCCTCGGGGAGCATTACGGTCCAAGGCAATGCGGTGACTCACCCAACCGCCTCTTGGCAACAACGTGTTGGATTTGTGAGTGAGGAACGGAAAGTGGACGGCGTCCACCTGGACCTTTCGCTTACGGAAAACGTTCATCTCCCCTCTCGGCGGGGGATGATGGTAAAGGATAGGGTTGAAGACCTTGCCGCGGATGACTGGCTGAAGCGACTCTCTACCAAGTACGCGGGCACTCAAAACCGGGTTCGAGAGCTCAGCGGCGGGAATCAGCAGAAGGTGGCCTTTGCCCGACTTTTGAATGCCGACTGCGAGGTCTTTTTGCTGGACGAGCCCACTCGCGGAATCGATATCGGAAGCAAAACCGACCTTTACCGCGAGATCGATCGCGTGGCGAACGAGGGCAAAACCGTGTTGATGGCGGGGTCCTATCTGCCGGAGTTACTAGGGATTTGCGACCGGATCGCGGTGATGAGTCGGGGCTCGCTGGTGAGCGTGCAACGGGCGTCAACGGCAACTCCGGAATCGATATTGAAGGACTGTTTGGCCTAGGCATTGGGGATTGGGAGTGGACACATGAAGAAGAATTCGGTAGTTGGAGTGTTCTTGGCTTGGGTGGCGGTGTACGCCCTCTTTTCCATCCTGAAACCTGCCACGTTTCTCTCTCTGAGCAACCTCGAACTGATGATGCGGCAGTCGATCATCATCGGCCTTGGTGCGGTGGGAATGACCTACGTGATCATCAGCGGGGGAATCGACCTCTCGGCAGGTTCCGTCGCTGCGTTCGCCACCGTTTGCGGAGCGGCTACTCTCAACGCCACGCACAATCCGATTCTTGCGCTTCTTGCCTGTGTGCTTGCGGGCCTCACCTCTGGGTTGATGAACGGTCTGGCAACCGCCGGACTCAAAGCCGGACCCTTCATTGTCACCCTCGGATCGATGCTCGCCATTCGGGGCATCGCTAAGGGAATCTCGGGCGAGAAGACGCTATCTACAGGCGAGGATTCGTGGATGTTCCACATGGCCTCCGCCCTCTCCCCTTCCCAAAAGTGGATGGTCCTGGCACCGGGGGCTTGGCTGTGGCTGCTTCTGGTCGGCCTTGCTTCTTGGGCTCTCACCCATACGACCTTTGGTCGGAATGTGGTCGCTGTGGGTTCGAACGAACACGCGGCTCGGCTCTGTGGGCTTAAAGTGGAGCGGATTAAGGTTGCGGTCTATTCGCTTGCGGGGGCGTTCTTCGGCCTCGCCGGATTGATGTCTTTAAGTCGAACGACTCTGGGCGATCCCACTTCGTCCGGAGGCGACGAACTCAAGATGATCGCGGCGGTGGTAATCGGCGGAGCGAGCCTCAACGGCGGCGAAGGGAGTCTTTGGGGGGCCGCCTTTGGCGTGCTCATCATGACCACCATCGGCATGGGCTGCACCATCATGGGCATCCCCAATTGGCTGCAAGAGATTCTGACCGGGGCGATTATCCTCACCGCCGTCGCGTTGGATCGGTGGCGAGCGTCTAAGAAGCTCGCTACGGTCTAGAAGAGTTTTACACCTCCTGAGTGGGGATAACTGGTGCGTTGTGTCACCGCAGAGCGTAGTAATATTGACAGGCATGGAGGCGATAGCGGACAAAAAACGAGATCGAAGGGCGGCTAGGGAAAGGTCGGTGAAGTCCCCTCTCTTCACGTACGACCCCGCCTCGTCAACTGGAATTTACGAGCCACCGTCCGAACTACACAGCATAATCTCCCTATTCTCCGGTGCCGGTGGGCTTGATATTGGATTTCACAAGGCTGGGTTTAAGACCATCTGGGCGAACGAGTACGACAAAACAATAGCTCCCAGTTTCCGACGATATTTCAAGGAAACGAATCTTGACACGCGTTCCATAGTTGAGATCGACTCATCACAGATTCCATTTGCGGATGGACTAATCGGCGGACCACCTTGCCAAAGCTGGAGTGAAGCGGGAGCACGGCGCGGAATCGAAGACGATAGGGGCAAGCTTTTTCATGAATACGTGCGAGTACTCCGAGACAAGAAGCCTAAGTTCTTTGTAGCAGAGAACGTTCACGGACTCATTCACCGGAGAAACTTAGACGCTTTTGAAAAAATTCTTGAAATGCTCGAAGGAGCAGGCTACCGAATACATTGGAAGCTTCTGAAAGCTAGCGACTATGGAGTTCCACAGGATCGAGAAAGAGTCTTCATTATCGGAATTCGATCAGACCTGAGATCTGTTAACTACCAGTTTCCCGAACCGATCCAAGAGAAAGTCTTGCTGAAAGACGCAATTGCCGATCTTTCTGATCTTCCATTGGACGGTTCGGCTCTTAATGGTCACCTAGCGGTTGATCTTGGATTTTCTCCAATCTTCATGTCGCGCAATCGCGTGCGTGGTTGGAACGAGACCTCTTACACGATTCTCGCATCGGATCGTCACATTCCCATTCATCCACAAGCCCCCAAAATGATCCCAGATGATGCCGAACCGGGGATGATGATGTTCGTTCCAGGCAAGGAGTCTCTCTATCGTCGACTTACGGTGAGAGAGTGTGCTCGGGTACAGACTTTTCCGGACGATTACGAGATTGTTGCCGAGCACCCGCGAACGGGCTATAAGATGATCGGAAATGCTGTTCCAGTCACCTTGGCATATCATGTTGCAATAAGTATCAGAACGGCGTTTGCTTCGACTGCTGGCCGTAGCTTGTAGAAATGGCAGGAACGCAAACCACAAACGGAAAAGCTTTCGAGTGGGCAAATGCAATTGCCTCGAAGGAAATTTTGGGTTGGGAGATTCAGAACTCTTCCAGTTCTGAAGTCGCGGCAGCGTGCTTTTCAGTAGTCAGTCCGCGCACCCAGCAGCGAATGTTAAAGCATGCTGTGAAGGCAATAAAGCATATTTCTGAATTGGAAAGATTCAGTGATTGTTCTGGAGTCGTACGGTTCCAAGCGGACAATCAGGGTCAGAAAGGTGATGTTCGCGACCTCATTCTCGAAACAGATACGGGCAGGCAGATTGGGTTGTCATGCAAATTTAATCACAGTGCTCTCAAGCACTCTAGACTTTCCGATAAAATCGACTTCGTAAGGTCTTGGAATCTTTCAGATACAGGTTGTTCGGACGCCTATTGGTCAAATGTCCTACCAGTCTTTTCTCATCTCAGGGCTCGAAAAGGGATTCCTTGGACTTCGATAGACCGGGCGGAGAAAGCGGAACTCTATTGGAGAGTATTGGATGCATTCTCAGCAGAGCTTGAATTAGTATACGAGCGCAATAGAAAGGACTTTTGCAACCGCCTGGTGCGATATCTCATCGGCAACGATGATTTCTATAAAGTAATTTCCTTGTCAAAGAGAGTTCAAATATTAGCAAATAACTTTAACGGGACGTTACCTATTCCAAAAACTCTTCTTCCGGATCAGATAATCGGAATAGACACTGTAAACGGTGGAAAATATTCCAAAACTGTACGCTTCAATAGAGGACTCACATTCAATTTCAGAATTCACAATGCTAGCAGCAAGATTGAGCCTTCCTTCAAGTTTGATGTGACTGCACAATCCTGGCCACCTTCCCTCTACAACCACTCGATCAGTTGATCATATTCGCTTCTTTGTAGTGGCTATGTTGAAAGCTCCCTTGGTGACGGCTGATGTTGAAAAAGTTAACTATTGCTCGATTTCTCTCCAAACAAACGAAGAAAAAGCTGTACGCCACTATCGGCTCTGCCGATTAGTATTCAAAAAAAGAGACTCAACAGCTGCACGGTAAGAGTTCCGATCGGTAGCGAGCGTCTCGGAAGCTGGCCACGGCGTAATCTAGAAGAAATCGGAGCTTTTGACAAAGATTGTTCAAACCGAGACGGAGCGAGCCGCCTCTAACTCTCCGAACTCCAGATGAACAACCTTAGGCCCGACTTCCGACGATTGCACGAGGAGCACCTAGACTCGGTGTACCGCTACTCCCTCCGCCTTTGCGGAAATAGCAGCGACGCTGAGGACATCACTCAGGACACGTTCCTTGCCGCCTTCCGAGCAATCGACGGGTTTCGAGCCGAAGCGAACCCCAAGACATGGCTTTTCGCCATTGCTCACCGGACCGCGATTCGATACCTGCGCCGAAAAAAGCTCTTCTCGATCTTTGCCGAACCCAAAGCTTCCGACCAAGACATCGTTGGTCGAGTGGCTCTCGAAGAGCAAATTCAGCGACTCCCCTTGAAACAACGCGAGTGCCTTGTGCTCGTGAAGTTAGAAGGATTCAGTTCCGAGGAGGTCGCGGAGATTGTCTCGATCCCGGTTGGCACGGTGAAGAATCGAATCCATGAAGGAATGAAGGTGCTTCGAAGAAGGATGTTGGCTGGAGACGTTCCCACGGGAGAGATCAACTATGAAAAATGATAAACGCACCCGCGCCGATGTTTCTGTGGCCGTTGCCTGCGGCGAATCCTTAACGGGCGAGCAACGGGAGTTTTTAGACCAGAACCCAGACACCGCAGCACTTGCTCAGGATTTTGAGGTGTTGAACCTGCGCCTGGAGCAATTGCAAGCAAGCCGAACAGACGTTCCCGACGCGTTACGGTCGCGGGTGGCGGAGATTCCAATCTCCGTTCAGCCTCGGCGAGTCCCCAGTCGAAAGCTCGGTTACGCCTTCGCCACCGTTCTGGCCGTCGCCATTGTTGCGGGACCGTTCGTGAGTGTGATCAACTCGCGGGTCGCGCAGAAAAAGTCTGGACCAACCATCTGGGACACGACTCTGAAAGGCAAGATGATTCGCGCCTATCTCGTGAGCGACAAACCCGCATACGTGGTTCTTTTCAGCCTCACTAAAGAACGCGCGACGATTGAAAGGGTCTCAACCATTGACCGAGGGCCGAAAAGAAAGACCCCCCCTTCAACAAAAGAGATCAAAGACGACAAGGCTGCAATTGAAAAGCGGATGGCCGTAGGGGAGGCAATTTCCCAGGAAAACAGGAAGTTTTTCGACGCCTCCGTGCCACTGGAAACGGGAAGCGACCTTCTCCCGTTCGTGACGCTTGAGGCCTGCAAAAAAGCCTACGGAACGGGTGCGCGGGTCACCACGGAACTTCGTACCGAGGCGAATCAGACCTGGACCGAGTGGACCTTTGAAAAGGAGTCTGAAAATAGACTCGTTAGGGTGTCCCACTTACCCGGGCAGAAGTTGGTAACCACGATCAACTACATGACTCGCAAGAGCGCCGACTCACCCTACGCATCGTTACAGAGAACGATCGTGAGCACCTGGGACGGAAAACAATTCAACGCGAGGGAGAAGGTCAAAGGTGACACGCTCCCTAAGGGCAAGTCCTTTAGCGCGAAAGAATCGAGGTCTCAGAACTGATCAGTTAAGAACATCTGCGGCTGAGCGGGAAGCAACGTGACAGGCTGGGATCCAAAGCAACTTGGATCCCACGACCTGCATTGGGAGCGCAAGGCGCGCCTTAGAACGCGGATCATACTTTGACTTTTGACAACGGCAGATCGTCGTTCACAAATGCGGAGCCCTTTGTATCGACCCCGTAAATGATCTCTCCGGTTCGATTCTCTTTGTTCACGTACGCCGGGTAGATGGTCGCCGTCTTGGCATCTTTCTGAATCACCACTGCCAGAACCAGATAAGACTTGTCCGTATGTTGCCAAGTGGAAGTGGCACTATTCCATCGGGAATTTCGATTCATCTTCCAAGCCGCATTCGGGAATGCGACCTTCAGAACCTTGTCCGTTGGGTGGGCCTTCTTCCATGCCGAAAGAATTGCCTTGCGATGAGTCTCTCGATCGCCACCCGTGTACTTATCCTCAGGATCGACGATCACGCGTGCTGTTGCCTTGATAAGAGATGCCTCTTTCTTCTTGTAGTCAGCCTGAAGCCCGTCGATCTCTTTGGAACACTTCACTGCTGTTTCGTCCTTGTCTCCATTGAATGCGACCAGAATCGTCACCATCCACTCGCATCGCTCAAGTTGGTGGAACGAGACACGATAGAAGCCAGGGGTTTTGGTTCGCTCTGCGTCGGCAGCGGCATCCTTGGCGTTCTTCATATGCATGGCGTAATCCTCGCTGAACTTTTCTGCAAAGGACTGGGCATTCGCCATGAAATTGTTGAAACCGGTTGCCGCGTATTTGGCTGCCGATTGAATTTGCTGACCTTTCTCGTTCTTTGCGTCGATGTCGGACTTGTACTTGCTGTAGGTCGACTTCATCCATTCGACACGCTTGGAGTACTCGCGAACCAGAAGCACGAAATCATCCGGTTGTTGGTCGGCGAGGTCCCATCCCGTGATGTACGTCTTGCCATAGCTGCGAAGTTCGGCAATTTCTTCCTCGAAGGTCATCTCCTTCTTGGGTTCTTGAATTGAACCGGTAAGAAGCAGGGGAGTAGCCGAGAACAGTGCCGATGAGGCGGGCGCACCCGTGGACGCGATAGCTATGGAAGCAACGAAAGCGGTAATCATGATCCCTTTTCCCAACCCATTGATTCCATAAATATGCAAAATGATCCCTTCCCAAGCGTTGGTAGGTATCAGGACCTGGGAAGAGAGATCAGAACTGATCGGTTAAGAACATCTGCGGCTGACCGGGGACGTTGTATCCCATAAGGATCGTCTCCTCGGTCACGTTGCGGAGCGGAATATTGAGTTGGTCGGTCATGTAGCTCAGCCCCATCCATTGGGAGCCTTCTGGTACCGGCCAACGTTCCGCATGCCCGGTGTAGAGCGCCTCTCGGAGCATGCCGTTTTCGAAGCAGAGATACCCGTCACGATACTGCGCGCATTGCCGGAAGTGCCACTTCCAATACTTCCATCGCTGCTCGTCTCTACGTAGACGATCACGGTGTCCAAAAGACCATTTATCGTAAAGATCCTCCAGACGTTCAATAGGAATGCCCTCATTGGGGGCACTATCGGGTTCGATGTACAGTTCTCCTCGCACCACCCGATCCAGACCCTCGAAACCGACGTTTTCGTACAGCTTGGTTTGGGTGGCGAAAAGGAGCGCGGCCTCTTCCCCTCGCTTTTTGTGCTCGCTCAGCACCTTGAGCAAGAGCCTTTTGGCGTAGCCTTCGTTGCGAAACTTCTCTTTGGTCGCCACCCCGGCGATGCCAACCGCGTCTCCCCAGCCGAACTTAAGGGGCGTGGTGGTGAGAACCGAGATCATCTCCGAACCCTCGAAGATCGCCCACTTTCGATTCACGTCGAAGTACGGCTCTTGGAAGTAAAGATCGTAGGCTCGGTTGAAGTCTAGGCCAAAGACGTCACACAGCACCTGCAGGAAAGCCTCGGCCTCATCGGGACGAATGGTGCGAATCGCGGTCAAGGATTTTCACCCGAACCGTTCAAATCTTGAGGGACAACCGCTTTCACCTTTACCGTCACACGAACCTCGGAGGTTCCGATCACTCGAACTCCCTCCGGTACTTTCAACGTGCGCACAAACTGCTTCGTCTCGGTAATGCCCTCGATATCGATCGGCTGGGTGTTGATGTTGAGCAATTTAGCGATGAGCATGCTGGAGCCCTTCGCCATCACTTGGGTCGGCTCAAACTGCACTTCATCAATCAGGAATCCGCGACCTGGTCGACCCCGCACGTCTGGCGAAACCACGACCTGGCGAGTTTCCGGTGCGGAACCCAAAGTCACGCTCACACGAGCAAAGAGGGGTTCGGTGGCGACGTTTGGAAGCGGTCGACGCTTTTCACCGAGGGCCTCTAGCGGAGCCAGATAAGACCTGCCTCCACCAGCCTGAACGACGGAGAGATCGAGTAATCCTCTCACCAGAATCGCACCTTCCACTTCTGACCGTGGACCTTTGACCGTCACTGAGGCCGGATCGGCAACCATTCGATCTAGCCCCAAAGTGAGGTCGGTGAGCTCGCCCTTGGTTTCAATGACCACGGGGACCTTCTTGGAGATCACCTGCTCGATATCCACTCTCGCAGAAAGGATTCCGTCGGTGACGTACTCGCGGAAATTGGTTGGGAAAACCTGCACGGGATACGCCCGGCTCCCTTCCGTCGCGCGAGTAAGGTCGACAACGGCGTAGGGCTCGACATTCCCGAGTTGCTTGAGCTGATTCTCTGTTGCTTGAACGGACACAGTGACGGTTTCGGGAAACTTGGTCGGCACAAGGTCAGAAGTCAGACCGCTCGGCTGAACCTTTAGCGAATAGACTCGCCCAACTTGAGGCCGCGAGTTTTGGCTAAAGACAATGCTCCAGATGATGATGGAAGTGAGGAGCGAGGAAATTGCGAGGGGCCAGTTGATCTTTTTCATGGGCGTCCCTCCACGCCGGGAAGCGTGACCGTTGCCTCGACCTCTTCCCGATCTTTGCCTTTCCGCGACCGAGATTTGCCGTTAGTCGGTTTTCCGTTCTTGTGATTCTTCTTCTCTTTCGATTCTCGCTCGGAATCAACGAGTTCTTGAAGGAGAACTTCGCGCAGTTCCACCGTGCTGGCGAGACGGTTGAGTTTGCCCGCCCGAGCCACGGAGATCGTTCCCCGCTCTTCTGAAACGACGATCGCCAAGACGTCGAGCTCTTCGGAAACACCCACCGCCGCCCGGTGACGCATGTGCAAAGTTTTGTCTAACCGCGAGGATTCGCTTAAGGGAAGTCGACAAGCCGCCGCCATGACCAAGTTCCCCCTTAGAATGACCGCACCGTCGTGCAGCGGGTTCTGACCGTAAAAGATGGAGGAGAGCAACGAACTCGAAATCTTTGCGTTGAGCTGAACTCCGTTGTTGGCGATCTCATCTAGGTTCGCGCCCGTTTCCAAAACGATCAGCGCGCCAACGTGGTCCTGCGCCATTTCTCCAACGGCGGCAACGATCTCTTCGATCGTGCGTCTCTCAAGCGTTGCCTCGTGACCGACTTCGACAAAAGATTGGGGGATGAACCCGAGTTTGGTGAGCCCTTCAATGGCCTGACGAAGCTCCGGCAGAAAGAGAATGACCAACGCGACCGGACCAAGGAGAGTGGCTTTCTCCAGAATCCAGTGGAGCGTGCCGAGATTCATCACCTCGCTGAGTTGCAAGACAATTAGGAAAACGCCTACGCCGAGCAGAATCCGCCAGGCCCGCGTTCCGCGAACGAGCAGGAGCAATCGGTAGATGATGAATGCAACGATCAAGACGTCGACCGCATGGACGACTCGCTGACCTAAGGTCAGTGCGTTAAATTGATCGAAAAAATCGCGAAACAACCCTGCTCTCTGATACGGGAGTTTATCCCGTTAGACTCGTAAACACTGCCCGTTTCTGCCCTTGAAAAGGCATAATCGGAGGGTCCGTAAAGATTCCATCGGTAATCCGCGAGAAAGAGACAACGGCGCCTCTTTGTGAATCGCAACAATCACCGATATCGATCGGCTACGGAACACGTGCTCGTTGAGTTTTGCGCCATGTCTCAGTTCCCCAACGATTCCGATCCGGTACGCCCTTTAGACGAAATTCGAAACGACATCGACTCGATCGATTCCGAACTCGTACAGCTTTTATCGCGAAGAGCGGGGCTCGCCCAAGAAGTTGGCCGAGTGAAAGGAAGAGACTCGAAGCCCTTTTTCACCCCCGAGCGGGAGCGATCGATTTATGAAAAGCTGGATGCCACCAATCCGGGTCCGCTGTTGCCCAAACAACTCCGAGCCGTCTTCCGGGAAATCATCAGTGCGGCGCGCGCGCTGGAAAAGCCTCTAACGGTTTCGTTCTGGGGTCCGGCCGGAACGTACACAAACATGGCCGCCCTACAGACCTTCGGGAACAGTAGCGACTACATACCGCAAGATTCCATTCAAGACGTGTTCGAAGCGGTTGAGCGAGGCGAGGTGGACTATGGCGTGGTTCCGGTGGAGAACAGCATCCACGGCGTCGTGCCGGAAACGCTGGATATGTTCCCTCAGACCAACGTAAAGATTTGCGCCGAGAACTACGTTCAGATTCACCACCACCTGGTTTCAGTGGCGACCTCGCTGGAGGAGATCGAACGGGTTTACGCCGGACCGCAACCTGCGGGTCAGTGCAAGCGCTGGCTCCGCATGAACTTGCCTCACGCTGAGATCGTGGAGACCGTCCCCACCGCCAAGGCGGCAGAGCGGGCTTTGGGCGACCCCAAGAGCGCGGCCATCGCCAATGCCCTCGGCGCGGAGACCGTTGGAATCCCGATCTTGGTCGAGCGCATCGAAGATCGATCCGACAACCGCACTCGATTCTTGGTGATTGGGTTCAACGAACCCGCACGAACGGGACGAGACAAGACGAGCGTGATGTTCAACCTCCGCAACCGTCCGGGTGAGTTGTACCGAGCGCTCGAAGCGTTTTATGAGCAAGGGGTCAACCTGATGATGATCGAGTCTCGCCCCGCTCAGCGAGCCTCTTTCGAGTATCTGTTTTACGCCGACTGCGCCGGGCACCGAACGGACGAGCGACTCATCGCCGCTCTGCACCGACTCCGGGCTCAGGCTCTGGAAACCACCATTCTGGGGAGCTACCCAATGGTGGAGCAGCACTAACCTTTGTCGACGTAGTTC
This sequence comes from bacterium, assembly GCA_027483535.1. GTDB lineage: Bacteria > Armatimonadota > Fimbriimonadia > Fimbriimonadales > Fimbriimonadaceae > Fimbriimonas. The sequence goes on along the minus strand of JAIXUN010000003.1, from coordinate 568,517 downwards.
CAACTATGAACTGGCTCGCTCACTCGGTTTTCTCTCCGGGGATCGAGCCGGTAAGGCTCGGCAACGCGTTCGGTGATCTTTTGCGCATGGATCAAGCCGAAGAGCTTGGGTTTCGGTACGTTCAAGGCGTGAAGCTTCACCGGTGGATTGATAAGACCACCGACGATCACCCGGCTTTTCAAGAGGGGAAGGCGCTGCTTACGGGTCCCATGAAACGGTATGCGGGAGCCGTGCTAGACATCTTCTCCGATCATTTTCTGACCGTGCACTGGGAAGAGTTTGTGTCGGTTCCGTATGAAGGCTATCTGGATGAGGTGTACCGACTCTCCGCCGATTTTTCCGGGAAGGTGAACGAGACCCAGTCCAAGATCATCGGCCGGATGATCTCTGATAACTGGCTGGGGAGCTACGCCGACTTTGACGGAATCGAACTCACCTTTGAGCGGATGTCCAACCGGCTGAGGTACCGAACGGGTCGCGAGATCGACCTCACGCCAGCAGTGGACGACCTTCGCCGGTCTTATGCCGAGTTCGATAAAGCTTGTCTCTCGCTTTTGCGGGAGGTGCGAGACGGATTTCCCGGTGCGTTCGCGGAGATCGAGAACCGGGTTAAGGCAGAACTAGATCTTTCGAGTTAGTCGCTGAAGAGTGGCTTCCATCACCGCAGATGTCTGAGCGGAAACGGTGAAAACCAGCGCCTCTCGCCAAATGCGTTGCGCTCGGTGGTGGATGGAGTTCGATGCCCCTGAGGAGGCAGTGATTGCAGCATGAGCGCATCGACCCATGAGCTCGATCGCCCAGGCTCTGAGTTTCAACCGCTCCGAACTGGTCTGTTCGTCGGCAGATACGGGCGCTTCGGCTAGGGCGGTATTCAATACGTTCCACTCCGCCAAAAGCAATTCGTGAGCATCCTTCACAAACGGCTGCTTGCGCTCCTGGAACCTTTCTTCCAACACATCCAACCCGGCTAGAGCATTGCCCATGGCGAAATGAGCTTGGAGCGAGATGTTGATGAGATCGTTGTTCTGAATCCAGCCCGACGGTCGGATAAAGGCGACTTGATCGTTTGACAGATGGAAGTTGTCGTACGTGACGGTGACCGTTTGCGCGGTCTCCATCGCGCTTAGTTGCATGGGCTCAGATACAACCGTGCTTTCGCTTGGCTCCAGCGGGACGATGGCAAAGAGTGCTTCTCCGGAAGGAAGAGTGGCTCCCAGAAGATAGTGACCGTAGTAGCTGTAACCGGTCACCCAAGGCACTTGACCAGAAATTTGGTAGCCCGAACCTTCCGGGGTTGCTTGAACCAACGGTGTGCCCGGCCTTCTTAGCTGGCTGAAACCGATGCCGAGAAACTTCTCGCCGTTCCCCATCTTTGGGATCCAATCTTGCTTCAGGTCGGTGTTATCCGACTTTGCGAGCATGGACCCCGCCGATTGGTGCTGGGTTTGAAGAAAGGCGAAGGTGCCGCTTGCTCGGGCGCACTCTTGCTGGAAGCGTCGAAAGTCAGGCTCGGGCATCGCGGGTCCGCCGTATTCGGCGGGTCGCTTCAGTGCCATCCAGCCCTGGGAAGCGAAGTCGTTGAGAGTCGACCGGAGCGCGTCGCGATCCCGATCAATGACCTCCGCCCGAGGCTTTACCTCGGTGCGCAGAAAAGCAACGACTTCCTCAATCATTCCTCTTCCCTTCTACGCTGCGAACGCCGCTAACCAACCAGTTTGGTGAAGTCACCGGCGGCAAAGAGTTGCAGCGCGGCGGCGTGGCACAGGGTGAGCCTGCGATACCGCACCGCCTCGTCTTCCGCCATCACCATGGTGTTGTCGAAGAACCGATTGATGGGATCGATCAGGTTTCGAACCAGGGAAATGACCTGCTCCGCGTTGTGCTCACGAGCCGCCTTGAACATCGCGTCTTCTTGGTTCTTTAGCACCATCAGAAGCTGCGTTCCCTCAGCCGAATCCAGGTCTTGACCCACGAGCACCCCGAGCGGATCTTCAAAGGCGTAGTCCAGACCCTTCTTCTTCGCCGCGATCACGATGTTCATGGGTCGAGTGGCGGTTTGCACCACATCTGGGCTCATCAACTGCTCGATGACGCCGAGACGGAATCGGACTCCTTGCGGCATGGTGACCTCCCAAGGCAAATCTCGCAAGATGGCTGCTTCGAGCAAATCGTGGCGGGCATCGGGAAGCAAGGCGGTGTATCGACCCAGGAAGATATCGTTCATGGCCGCGTACGCGCCCTTTTCTTCCAGAACGATTCCTTGCTTGGCGTACTGAGCCAACGCCGCTTCCAGCATTTGATCGTAAGCCGGAAGCGCGCCATCCCACTTCCAAGCTGATTCGATGAGGAACGTCACCGCTCGTCGCAGACCGAAGGGATCGCTGGAACCGGTCGGCTCCATTCCGAGGCCAAGATATCCCGCCAACTTGTCTAGCTGGTCTGCCATCAGAAGCCGGGTGGCGCATCGACCTTCTGGCGTGGAAGGATCGCACTTGTCAACGTCGTACTGCGAGGCGAGCGCGACGCAAACGGGTTCCGGCTTACCCTCGCGTCGAGCGTATTCGCCGCCGATCACTCCTTGAAGGCTAGAAAGTTCGCTGACAAGTCCGGTGCTTAGGTCGGCCTTGGCGTAAAGTCCGGCGAGTCGAGCATTCTCGACCTCCGTCTCATCTCCGCCCGTCATCTTGGCGATCTCGGCGGCGAGTGCGGCCAGGCGGTCGGCGCGGGACCGAACCGTTCCGAGTTGGGCTTGGAAAACGATGTTCTCCGTGCTCGCTAGGAACCTGTCTAGGTTGCCCTTTTGATCTTCGTCAAAGAAGAATTTGGCGTCGTTGAACCGGGCGTTGAGCACCCACTCGCAGCCTCGGCGAACCTCGGTGTCTTGCCCCGAGTTCCGAATGAAAACGAATCGGGGGAGCAGCTTTCCGTCTTCGCCGCGAACCGGAAACATGCGCTCGTGCTTTGCCATCGCGGTGACCAGCACGGGCTCGGGAAGTTCCAGATAGGATGTCGGGAATTCGCCGACAATGGCGGTCGGCCATTCGGTGAGATAGGTGTTCTCGTCGAGCAGCGCCGCAGGGGTCTCAGCCGAACCGCCCGCCACCGCCGCCGTTTGCTCAAGAATCATGCGCTTCCGAACGTCGGCATCCGGCTCCACTTGCCGAGCACGAAGCCCGGCGATCAGATCGCCAAGGGTTAGAGCTTGGAACGTCTCCGGTGCGTAGAATCGGTGGCCGCGACTCTCCGTTCCGCTCACCACTCCTTCGATTTCAAACTCGACTTTCTCCGCATTGAAGGCGGCTAGAATCCACCGAATCGGTCGGGCAAAGCGCATTCGGGAAGCGCCCCAGCGCATGGATTTTTCAAAGTTGAGCCCTACGATGGCTGTCTTAAGGATCTCCGGCAACCGATCCTTGGTCGGGCTACTTGGGGTCACGACCTCAGCGAAAACGTAGTCGCCTTCGGCGCGAACGTTGGTAGCATCGATACCGTTCTTTCGGCAGAAGCCTAGAAGCGCCTGGGTCGGGTTGCCATCTGCATCGAAGCACACCTTCGCACTCGGACCTCGTACCGTCTCTTTCTTCTCGGGAAGCTGGTCGGCGACATCGGCGAACGCCACGATGAGTCGGCGGGGGGTGCCATACACTTCGGCGTTAGAGTTGAGCACGCCGAGGGGTTGGAGTCCGTCGGACACCGCTTTTGCCAGATCGTTGACCGCTTTTTCAACGAACGATGCGGGCAATTCCTCGCAACCAAGCTCAAGCAACAACTCTGCCATGAAGGTTCTAGTCTACCGGGCGATGCCAGTTGGTTCAGAGTCAAAAGTCTGCGACTAAACCTGAACATCCAGGAACACCCTGATCGATTCAAAGTCCTGCAGGATTTCTTCGAAGGCGGGATACGAGCCGTAGCAAAGGGTATCGGCTTAACGCCCATAAGCCGACGCGAGCATGGCTTTGATCTCAGATTTCGGGAAGAACGCCGAGCTTGCAGAAAGGTTCATGCCATCAGGAAGCAGCTTGACCTGGCCAGGATAGAACTTTGCCGTAAGGTCTCGGTATTGTCCGCAAATCACTTTGAACTCATCAGACTCAAGCATCGCTCCTGTCTCAGGCTGTGCAAGAAGCATCGCCAAGTCATAGTAGTGCCTCGCGTCTCTTCCGAGTTCTTTGCCCTGCTTTTTGGCTCGCTCGACACGGGAGTGAAGAGTGAAAAGCTTCTCTACAAACGTTCGCCGGAAGTGAAGGAGCTTCATGTCAAACGGCGTCCGGTCAGAAGTGCCGGAGTCGACATTTCGCACGTCGAGCATCTCCCCAATCAGAGAAGTCAGTTGCCGCGACTCGGTCGGTTGGTCTGCACTTTGGATCCCAGCCTCGAGCAGCACGACCGGGCGGATTCCCCCAATGGCGTCCACTCGGCTCTTATAGACGAACTCTTCGGTCCACGATGATGATCCTTTCGTTTCTTGTCTACCCAACCTTCCGGTGAAACCTGGAAACGATGCGACCACAGCCGCGACTTGCTCGAACCTTGCGAGCGTCGCCTCTTCGCTCGCGGCCGGTTCTACATATAGATCAATGTCCTCTGAGAATCGATTGATAAGCTTCCAACCTTTAGAAAGACTAGTTCCCCCTTTGAAGATGACGACTTCACCAAAGTCTCTGGCGATGAGCCGAAGGGCCTCGGTGACGAAGTAGTCCTTCTCAACAATCCCAAGGTTGCCAATTCCGTCTTCTTCAGCGGTGGCGCTGATGAGCTCAGCAAAGTCCGGACGCTCGAACAGATAACTCACTTCGACTGCCACTCCCTGGCGTTCGGCAGTTCGGCAAATAACCCGAACTCGAACTTTGTCAGCGGGTTCAGCGAGTCTTTCAGCGGTTTCCAAATGCTTTCCGGCAACTCGGCAAACTCAAGAAGGGCTCCTAGTGAGGCTCGAACTCGTGGCGGCTCGGTAAGGGCGGCATCGCGAAGTTCGCGCACTCGTTTAGTATTAAGTTGATGCTGGAGCAAACTCTGAAGGCGCCGAAAGCTTTCTTGAGGGGTCGTTTCTGCGGTCGCTCCTCGGTCGCGGATGAACTCAAGCAAAGCACCTTCCAGGGCCGGTAGGGGTTGTGAACCGGAACTACGTCGAAGCTTGATGCGTGCAGCCCCAGAGTTTTTCGGTGGATTAGTTGTGAACGCAACCAGTTGAGGCCTCGCAGGAAGTTGGGTGCTGAGTCCTAAGAGGTTTGCAGCCGAGGCTCCGGTTAGACGTGTTTTGCCTTCCAACTTTTTCAGGGCAATGGCGGTCTCAGAAGGCTTGCTCTTTCCGATGAGGGTGTCTTTGGGTGCAAAGTACAGACCCTTCCCAACTCGCGTGAGAACTCCTTGTTTGGCAAGCCTGGCGAGCGCCTTGGATGCCGCAGCCGGTGTCGTACCCCTGAGATCCTCCGCGCGAAGCAAGGAATCCCCAGACAACTTCGCTTGAAGCAGTGCAATCTCACTCGCGCTACGTTTAGAACCCTCCTTGGTTGCTAGCTTGCTCACATCATTATTATGCCATTCTCAGTTCATTTTGTCTTTTAAATAAGTCTTTTTAACTAGACAATCTTGTTCGAGCCGAAGCGGCTTTTGGGGTGAAGGGACGGAAAAAGCGAGATTGACTCACAGAAAATGCGGCGGGTATAGCGCCAGGCAGGCGGCTCCAATCATCCCCGCTTCTTCGCCGTACGGAGATGGCACCGCGCGAACCCGATCCAACTCGGGTCGCATCCAAGCGGAGAGCCCAACCGACCCACCCACCACGACAACATCCGGGTAGTACAACTCGACCGCAGTTCGAAACGCCAACCGAAATGCCTGGATCGCCAGTTCCCTTGCCGCTGGATTTGGAACCTTATTCCCGTTGGCGTCCAACTCAAGATCGTCCGCCAATGAGGCCCCACCCAAAGCGTCCTCGATGGTTCCGCCCCCCGCCAAGACCAGATCGTTCAGCCTGGGATACTCGCCGCGACGCCCGGCCAAAATTCGACCCTGATGCACATAGCCCGCACCTACTCCCGTGCCAAGTGCAAGGGTCAACACCCTTTTCCCGGCGAAATCGGGGTGGCAGGCATGACCCCAAGCGGTCGCCAATCCATCGTTCAAGGCAAGACAGGGCACTCCAACATTCCCTTCGTTGAACACTGACCCCTGGTGACCCGGAATTGTCGGCTTGGCTTCCCAAACCTCACCCGTTCGGGGGTCTACCGTGCCACCCGTGCCCACGGCGATTCGGGTGACTCCCGACACTTGGACCCTCTCCCGAATCCAAACCATTCGAGCTTCTGCGGTTTGCGGCAGCGGTTCCTTTTGGATATCGTGAAGAGTCACGCCAGATGGTCCATCCGAGGCGATGCCAAATCGGATCCAAGTCCCACCGATATCCACCACTCCTACTGAACCCTGTCCAGACGATTTGGGCCATAGCGCGCGAGTTTGTTTGACCGGATCGTTCAACGCACCCCCGACCACCACAGCCTTCGCGCCGATTCGAAGCGCCGACTCCACCTCCCACGGCTGCGCGAATCGTCCTTCGGCAATCACTACCGGAGCCAGCGCCACCGCCTCGCGAAGAAAATTAAAGTCTGGACCGACGGTAGCAGGTCGGGCTTCCGTGTAGCCCGCAAGGGTCGTCCCCACCCAATCGGCTCCGCAATCCAAGGCATATCGCACCGACTCGATGCAGTCGCAATCTGCCATGGCGATTCTTCCCGCCTCGTGGATGATCGCAATGAGTTCCTGTAGCGATTCGCCACCGGGTCGGGTTCGGGGGGTCCCGTCCAGAGCGATCACCTCGCACCCAAGCTCAATCAGCGCGTGAACTTCCAACTCAGTTGGGGTGATGTAAATCGGCGAATCGGGATAGTCGACCTTGAGCAGCCCAATCGTCGCGACATCGTTCCGACCCGAACGCTGCAAACCCTCGCGAATAGCCCGAATGTTCGCAATCCCCTGCAGGCGCAGCAACTTCAACGATTGCCCGTTCATCTGAACCGATAACGATGCCTGAGCGAGTCGCCAAAGGGTTTCCGGGTCTTCTACCGCCGAGCCTGGACTGCTCTGCACGCTGGCGATAAACGGGGTCGAAAGAAGGTCGGCAGAGGCTGGCACGGCAACCAGATTATGAACCGGATTAGGGCCCTCAGAACCGATCTTCAGGGCGCTAGGCGGTACCCTGAGAAAGCACATGACTCGAGTACAGGTTATTCCGCTGGGCGGCGTTGGTGAAATCGGCAAAAACTGCTCCGTCGTACGGCAGGGGGATGATCTTGTTGTCATCGACTGCGGTCTCGCTTTTCCGAATGAAGAAATGTTGGGTGTGGACATCATCGTCCCCGACTTCACTTATCTCGTTGAAAACAAAGAGAAGATTCGGGGCATCTTCCTTACCCACGCTCACGAAGACCACGTCGGCGGCCTCCCATATTTGCTTCGGCAAATATCGGTGCCCATCTACTGCACCGAGTTCACGCAGATCCTCATTCGGCAGCGTTTAGAAGAAAAGCTCCCGGGCATGAAGATCGATTTCCGCATCTTCAAACCCGGCGACACCATCAACGCGGGTTCCATGTCGGTGGAAGCGGTTCGAGTCACCCACTCTATTCCCGACACCTGCGCGATGGCGATTCGGACGGACTTGGGAATCATCCTCTTCACGGGCGACTACAAATTCGACTTCACGCCCATCGACAACAAACCCGCCAACATCACCCGATTCGGCGAACTAGGGCAAGAAGGGGTTCTTTGTCTTTTCTCGGACAGCACCAATGTAGAACGACCGGGTTGGGGTCCTAGCGAGCGCACCGTCATCGACGGCCTGCGAACCGTTTTCGCCGAAGCCCAAGGACGAGTTCTTCTCACCACCTTTGCCAGCAACATCCACCGAATGCAGCAAGCCTACGAGGCAGCCGCCGAAACGGGTCGCCGAGTGGCGGTTGTCGGTCGCCGAATGGAGACCAACATCGATATCTGCGAGCGAATGGGCTACATGAAGATCCCCAAGGGCTCCCGGGTTTCGCTCGATGACGCCAAGATGATCCGCGATGAAGACGTGGTGATTCTCACCACAGGTAGCCAAGGCGAGCCGATGAGCGCGCTGGTGCAAATGTCCAAAGGCAACTACGGACGAATGCAGATCAAGAACGGCGACACGCTGGTCTACTCCGCGCGACCCATTCCCGGCAACGAAGGCGCCATATGGCGGACCATCAACCGACTCTTCGTCCAAGGTTGCCGAGTCATCTACGATTCGCCGACCCCCATCCACGTGAGCGGCCACGCCTATCAGGAAGAGCTCAAGATGATGATCAACTTGACTCGCCCCTTCTATCTGGCACCGGTGCACGGTGAGCCTCGACACCAGTATTTGTACGGACAAATAGGAAAGTCGATGGGCTATCCGGAATCGCGAATTTTCACCCTGACGGATGGTGTTCCACTTGATTTCACCGAGAAACACGCCGGATTCGGCGAGCCTGTCCCCGCAGGTCGAGTGCTAGTCGATGGGTCTGGAACGCCAGGGGTCACCGAAGACGTACTTCGCGATCGTTACAACGTTTCCAACGAGGGGTTTGTCACCATCACGGTTGCAGTGGACACCACTCACGGCGAGTTCGTCGGGGACCTCATGCTTCAGTCGAGGGGGCTGCATGGGCCGGAAGGTCTACTCGATCAGGCTCAAAATTGGGTTTACGACGTTCTCAACGACATGAACAAGGCCGAAATTTCCGACCTTGGCAAGGTGCGACACCTCATCACCGACACCGCCAAACGCGCGATCTTGAAAAAGTCCGGATTAAGACCGCTTATCGTGGTCTCAATCATCGAAGTGTAGTTCCAAGCAGGGTCCATTCGGGTTAGACTGAGCCATGTCCTCGACACCGCTCAGTCGACGCGAAGTTTTGGCTGCCGGCCTTGCCGGAGCCGCCTCGGTAATGATGCCCAGGTTTCCCAAGGTTCTGGCACCCGCCGCGCCTTGGTTCGAAATCTCTCTAGCCGAGTGGTCACTCCACAAAACCCTCTTTGCGGGCAAGATCACCAACCTCGACTTTCCAAAGATCGCCCGACAGGAGTTCGGAATCGGCGGCGTTGAGTACGTCAACTCGTTCTTCAAGACGAAGGCTTGGGACCTCCCCTACCTTCGAGAACTGAACCGAATCTGCGCCGGAGAAGGTGTGAAGAACGTTCTGATCATGATCGATGGCGAAGGTCAAATGGGTGATCCTGATGCAACGGGTCGGGCCAAAGCAGTTGAGAACCACAAGCAGTGGGTGGAAGCGGCTAAGTTCCTTGGTTGCCACTCCATTCGGGTCAACGCTTACTCCCGTGGAAGCCGAGAGGAACAAGCGAAGCTCTGCGCCGATGGACTTGCTCAACTTGGCGCTTATGCCGCTCGTGCAAAGATCAATGTCATCGTTGAAAACCACGGCGGCCTCTCTAGCGACGGTCAGTGGCTCACCGATGTCATGAAGACGGTCGGCATGAAGAACGTCGGCACCCTGCCGGACTTCGGCAACTTCTACGAATACGACCGCTATCAGGGCACTCAAGACATGATGCCGTTCGCGAAGGGCGTCTCCGCCAAGAGTCACGATTTCGGCGCAGATGGCGGCGAGACGACGAAGGACTACGCACGACTGCTGAAGATCGTGAAAGAAGCCGGCTATCGAGGGTTTATCGGCATCGAATACGAAGGCTCCCGGTTGGACGAATACGAAGGCATCAAGGCAACCAAGGCGTTGCTAGAAAAGCTTCGCGAACAAGTCTGATATGACCGCTCTCGCCGTTGCCATTGTCCTCTCACAGGGTTCGACCGTTCCGGCGAATCCGAATAGCTGGACAATGGTGGCGGGCGGAGACGTAATGCTCTACCACGTCTCTCCAAAGCGACCTTCTTTCTCGAAGGTCGCTTCTTTGTTTAGAAAGGCCGACGTGGCGTATCTCAACTTAGAGATCCCTCTCACCAACGCCACTCGACCCACCCCGTTCAAATCCGCCGCCGAGGTTCGGGCAAAGCAGCAGTTCATTCTCAAGGCAGATCCGGTCCATATCAAGCAACTCAAAGCGCTGGGGATCGACCTTTTCTCGCTCGCCAACAATCACGCCATGGATTACGGCAAAGAGGGCCTGCGGGAGATGATCGAGTTGCTGGACAAAGCAAAGCTCGCTTATTCGGGGGCGGGTATGAACGCCTCAGAAGCAGAAAAGCCCGCCGTGTACACGCTTAAAAACGGGCTCAAAGTAGCGATGGTGAGCTATCTCGCCTTCATGGGTTCGGGGGCGATGGCCAAGTGCGGTCCGGCTCGCGAGAACTCGCCGGGGATTGCAACTCTGGAGTTCGACGGCGTCGTCGGTCCGCAAGCAAAGAAGCGGATGAAACGCCTGGTCGGTCTGGCCCGCAAGGAAGCCGACCTTGTTTTCGTCGCTCTTCACTGGGGGATTGAGCGACAAAGTAGACCCACGCCGTATCAGATCTCTCTTGGAAGGACGTTTATTGACTGCGGCGCCGACGGAATTCTAGGAGCTCACCCGCACACCCTTCAGGGCAAAGAGGTTTATCGAGGGAAGCCGATTATCTACTCGATGGGCAACTTCATCTCCCCGCTTCCTGCCAAGTCTGCGATTTACACACTTCGATACGAGGGCAAGAAGTTCAAAGGCTTTAAAGTGACTCCCATGCGCAACGTCGCGGGCCGGATCGAACTGTATTCCCCGAAGGAAAATCCAGCTCGGTTGCGAGAGGCTGAGGCCTTAGATCGTCTGATTCCAAAGCCCATCCGCAAAGGCAAATAGTCGCCGTTACGAAGCGGCTTTGCGTCGATAGAGGTGAATCAGTCCGTAGACAAGCGGTCCGGAAATCACCGCCCAAAGAGTGAGCTTCTGCGCCTCCCAACCTTCTTCTTGGATCGAGAGCACAAAGAGCAGGATCACCATGGCGACCGGGGCAAGGAAGATCGCCCAAAGCACGGGCCAACCGCCGGGAATCTTGAAAGGCCGATGCAGGTCGGGTTCCTTTTTACGAAGAATGAGTAGCGTTGCCGACTCCAAGAAAAGCGCCGCGCCGTACATCACCACGTTTAGCTCGACTAGATCCTTAAACGATCTTGTCGCAAGCAAAGCATAGACCCCCCCGCAGACTAAAATCGAGATCCAGGGAGTGCCGAACTTTGGGTGGATCTCGGCCATTTTCTTCGGCAAAAAGCCATCCTCGGCAAGAACGAGCGGCACTCGGGAAGACCCGAGGAGCGATCCGGTAAAGAGCGCAATCGGAGAAACCAAAGCCGCGACATGCATCAGTGCCGCGAGCCACGTTCCCGCCGATGCCTGAGCAATGGCAGGCCATGCGCCTTCTTCCCAGCCATCGATGTTTTTAAAGTGGGCCAGCCCCGCTAAGGTGGGCAGCAGATAGACCGCCGTCACCAACGGAACCCCGATAAAGATCGCCCTTGGATACGACTTCTGAGGCTCTTCCACTTCCTCGGCGATGGTGGAGAGCGCATCCCAACCCAGGTAATTCCACATCACAATCGATAGCCCGGCCGATAGCGCCCCACCCACCGATTTTTCGGCAGGAGTGAACGACGTGATGGTGGCCGTAGGGTTGGTGAACCATTTCGCGAGTCCAACAACGGACAGTAGCAGGAACGGGGCGATGATGAGCCACGCCATCACCACGCTGGTTTTCCCGACCAAACGCGTGCCGCGAACGTTCAGAAAAGTGAACGCGACGATCATCACCATTGCCACCGCCCACCTTGCCCAAGGCTGAGTGTCTAGAACCGTCACGCCCAGCGAAGATTTGAGGAGGGTAGCTAAATAGGTGGTGAACAGAACCGGGTAGATCGCGGCATCTACCAAGGCATAGATCCAAGTCCACCAGGCGTTGAGGAATCCCCAAAAGGGACCCATCGCCCGCTTCACCCACATCACGTATCCACCTTCCATGGGTAGAGCCGGAGCAAGCTCGGCGGTGGTGAGGGCATCGGGCAGAGCCCAGAAAATGGGGAGCAAAGCAATCAGCAAGATCGCCATGCCGGGACCGGCTTCTTTCACTGCCGACTCGAGCCCAAACGGACCGCCACTCACTTGGCAGAAGACGGTCATTGCGAGCATGCCCGCCGTCATCGCACCCCGTTTCAGGTGCTTATGAGGCTTAAAATGAACTTGGGCGTCACTCACGACGCCCAAGTTTGACAGAAACCGTTCTTAAAGAAAAGAACAGCGCCTTACTGAAGGGTTCGACCCTTTGCCAACCGATCCACTTCCGCCTTCACCATCATGTGGCAAAGCTCGTGGACGGTTGTTTTCGGGTTCCAGCCGAGCTTAGTCTTCGCCTTCTCTGGCGTGCCCTGAAGTTGGTCCACCTCTGCCGGGCGATAGAACTTCGGATTGATTCGGACGACAACCTTGCCCGTTTTCACGTCGGTTCCGATCTCGTCCGTGTCCTTTCCAGACCACTCGATCTTCATATCGAGTGCTTCCGCGCTCCACTCCACAAACTCGCGGACGGTATGCATCACTCCTGTGGCAAGAACGTAATCGTCGGCCTGATCTTGTTGAAGCATCAGGTACATGCCCTCCACGTAGTCCCCGGCAAAGCCCCAGTCTCGTAGCGAGTCCATGTTCCCGAGTTCGAGTACGTCGGCAAAGCCGTGCTTCACGTTGGCAAGAGTCGAAGTGATCTTTCGAGTCACAAACTCAATGCCTCGAAGCGGAGACTCGTGGTTGAACAAAATGCCCGAAGACGCATGCATGTCGAACGACTCTCGGTAGTTGACCGTGATCCAGTGACCGTAAAGCTTGGCAACGCCGTACGGGCTTCGCGGATAGAACGGAGTCTTCTCCGATTGCGGAACTTCTTGCACCTTTCCGAACATCTCGGAGGTGCTTGCCTGATAGTAACGAATCTTGGGATTCAACATCCGAATCGCTTCCAGAATTCGAGTAACGGCAATCGCGTCGACATCGGCGGTGTAGAGAGGTTGCTCAAAAGAGGCGGCGACAAAGCTCTGCGCGGCCAAGTTATAAAACTCATCCGGCTGAACCTTTTCAATGGATCGCTGAATGTTCGCGTACTCTCCAAGGTCAAACAGGACCAGCTCAAGATCGTTTGCGATCCCCAACTCTTCAAGTCGCCAAAGACTGCTGCTTGCAGATCGACGACGAGTTCCTACGACTCTATATCCTTTGTCCAGAAGAAGCTTGGCTAAATAAGCTCCGTCCTGACCCGTAACTCCGGTAACTAATGCAGTTTTACTCACGATGCTTCCTTCCTTTTTTGTCGCGACCAGAGAAGCGACTCCCCGGTCCTATTTTGGACAACCGAACGGCATCGTTGCCGGATTCCCCATCGCCCAATGGTTTTTCCCCAGTAAAGGTTGGTCAAACCTAAACAGAAACCTGATGGTAATCCTGTCAGGATTAACCTCATATTCCTGGGGTTGAACCCTCCAACTTGAATATCCAAAATCGAGGTCCCTTCGCCACTTCTTTCAACCCCTGCGGGAGAGGTGTGGGGAGTCCTTCTAGGGATGTCACGAACAGATAAGCTCTGTTTTTGTACGCATCCCCTGCCTCATTCAATCGAGACAAGCAAACGGCCACATCGTTCTGAAACGCATTAGAGGTAACGGTCGGCGCTACGCCAAGGTAGTTCAGTTTGGAACCAACCTCCGAGTAGACCAGCGGTTGCTGAGTGGGATACGAGTAAAGGCCGCTGATCATCATTGGCCGCTGCCAAATGGCCATGTGGGGGAGATTCAGGATCGAGGGGTTGTACTCTTCCAACCGCCAGTTTGTGTCTCGTCCCAACGGCAGATTAAACACAACCGCATCTTCTGGGAGGTTGAGGAGAGCCGTCTGGGCGGCCACGCAAGTGGGGGCGGACTGAAGGGCGTGTTTGCCCAGCCAGGCACTGCGCACACCCACCAATGCGAGAGCAACTGCGGCCACTTTCACCGAATGCTTCGGAAACACTGCCGCTCCTGCAATGAGCATCGGGAAGAAATAGCCGAGTCGATGGTCAAGATTCGCCGCGACCGCCAAAGCCGTAGGAGTCGCAACGGCGATTGCCAAAAGCACCCCTGCGAGCATGATTCCACGGCGATCCCACTTTGCCGACTTGAGGACAAGCCCTCCTAGCAGCAGAACCGCGACGAGGGCATAGATCGCAAAGTCGAACTTCCACGTTGGCCCCTTTAACGCGATCAAAGGTATGGCCAACTTGTGCTTGAGAGTGCCGAACTCAATACGAGAAAACTCGCCGCTAGAGGGACTTAGCTTGAGCAGAACACCCATCAGCAGCACGGGCGGAACGGACCATCCCACTAGCGACGATCGCTTCTTAACACCCTCGATCTCCCATAGGAAGCTAACCGCTACTGCAACCAAGATGGAGAGCATGGCGGAAAGCGCATGAGAAACAAAGCAGGCAACCGCCAACCCAAAGAATAGGGCGTAAGCAGCGGGCCGTTTTGATTCAAGCCAGGAGCGGTACCACCAAACGATCCAAGGCATGATCGCCATGCCGAGTAGAAAGTTTAAAAAGCCCGTGTGTAGCGAGTAAGAAACCGTGAAGAGCGGGATTGCAACCACTAGTGGCAACGGTTGTTTCACGAGCCTCAGTAGCAGCTTTGCCCAACCGAATGAACCAGAGAAAAGGCAACCGGCAAGGATCAACCTTGTGGCTAGGTCGGCGGGAAGAATCTTGCTGAGATTGACCGCAAGAAGATCAAATCCGAGATTCGGCACGAAGATCGGGTTCACCCGATAGAACTCGTTGAAGAGTGCCGTGTTTTGAAACTTGCCGAGCAAGGCAAATCGGGCGACGTGATTCGGATAGTCAAGGTAAGGCAGAAACGGAGTGAGCAGGACCACCGCCGACGAAAGAATGGCGGCAACAAGCGCCAGCCGTTCTATCTGCCGGATCTCTGGCGAAATCCCGCTCGACCCGATTGAGTTCGATGGCGAACCCGGCTCTAAGCTCAACGCTTGGACACCATCTCTTTTCGCCAGTGGTAGGCCATCACTAGGCCTAAGCTACAAGTGAGCGAGGCACCGAACAAAAAGCGCAAGCGAGGGTCGCCACTGGGCATTACCGAGCCCGTTACCCAGGCCGAAACGAGAGTGAACGGGAACGAGACGGCATAAAACTTGGCAAAGTCGCCCACCTTATCCAGTCCCTTCGGTCTCTTGCGCTTCGGGATCAGCAAGCTCTGGAAGTAATAAGCCAATACGGTGGATGGAATAGATGCGATCGGCACAAGCCATTGACCCGCAAAGTAGGTACCTGTTGCCGCGAAACCGATCTTGATGATCGACCAAAGAACGAAGGTCGAAATGAGCGAATAGGTGAGAATCCCGAGAAGGTCCAACAGAACCTTGGTGGGCAAGAATCGCCCGAAGGATCGATCCCAGAGCTGAAGGCCAAAGTCGATAGCGGCGATGTGGCTCAGCTTGCTCTCACCATGCTCTCGCACTCCGAAAACAATCGGGACCTCCACCACGTTCAACGTTCGCGGGCTAACCAGGAGGATATCGAGCAGCAGCTTTTGACCTCGACCACCCAGTTGCGGAGCCGCCAGTTCAAAAACGTCTCGGCGAAGCATGAAGAAGTTGCCCATCGAGTCCGCCAGTTGGACATCGAACCACTTCTGAGCCATCTTGTTGCTCCACAGACTGAGGTTGGTGCGGAACGAAGAGAAGTCGACCAAGTTGGCTCCATCGGCGAATCGACTTCCAACAGCTACATCCACGCCCTGCTCGGAGATCAGTTTGAACATCTCGGCCAGTTTCGTTTCATCATGCTGACCGTCGACGTCCATCACCGCGATCACATCGGATGCGGCGCTGAGCATGCCCTCGGTCGCGGCCGTGCTGATGCCGGATCGACCGATGCGGCGGAGGAATCGGAAGTTGTCGTACCGATTCGCCATGTCCATGAGAATCTCTGCCGATCCATCTCTGGAGTTGTCATCCACAATGACCAGTTCCCACTTCAGACCATCGAGAGCCTTCGTGAGAGAGGCGTAAAACTTCTCCAGGTTCTTCGATTCGTTGAGCGTTGGAGTAACGATGGTCAGCTCGAACTTTCGCGTGGCCGAACTAGAAGTTCGAGTGAGGTTCGAGTCTGTCTGATGTTGAGAAGCAACCGATTGCATGGTGAGCCTAACCTAGTCCTAAAAAATCACCCAGTTGGTGGGTAGACCAATGCAAAAGACTCGGCGACGTTGCCGCTTTTTACAGTTGCACTATATGCAACTCTAAGATTTTACGGGACCGGCTAACCAAGTACGCGCGTGAAAATGCTTGGAAAGGGATTCCGTAAACATAAATTAATCATTAAACACGTTCAAAGACGACATTTTTTCGAAGAAACGCTCCGTCCACTCAGGAACGCCCACCCCCGCAGTTTCTGCGATCACCTCTATTGGCTTGCGAATCCCGTGAACGCGCGGCGGGTGAGGATCGATGAAAACAAGTTCGCTTGCCGAAGTAATGTCCACCAGTCCCGCCGCAGGATACACGCTGAGACTCGTGCCGATCACCAGAAAGATATCCGCCTCCTCCGCCGCTTGTTGGGCAAGATCCCAATCGTACGGAGTCTCGTGGAAGAAGCAGATATGGGGTCTCAGTTGGGCTCCGTCGGGAGCCAGATCGCCCAAATGCACGTCTTCTCGAGTTTCTTGCACGAGGTCGAAGTCGTACTCGCTTCGGATCTTGAGGACTTCGCCGTGAAGATGGTGTACTCGCTTGCTGCCCGCCCGCTCGTGCAGATCGTCAACGTTTTGCGTGATGATGCTCAGGGTGCCCTTGCCGGTGCTTTCCAGATGCGCTTCCAATTTGGCAAGCGCCAAGTGCGCCGCGTTGGGTTGCGCGGCGATTACTTCCCTACGACGCATGTTGTAGAAGTCGAGAACCGCTTCCGGCTGTGTTCGCCACGCCTCGGGGGTGCAGACGTCTTCTATGCGGTAACCCGCCCAAAGGCCGTCGGTGTCTCGAAAAGTGAGCAGGCCCGACTCGCGAGAAATTCCGGCTCCGGTCAGCGCGACAATGTTCATCGATTCCCCTTCGACAGAAACCACCTGCCGACCATCTCAGCCACTTCTGGCGACCGCTTACCAAGCAACGGTCCCACATGGCTCATGTTCGCGTACACCATTGAATCTGCCCCCCACTGAGTCGCCCATTTCATAGAGAGATCCGGCGGGATATCGGTGTCCTTTCGACTGACGATAAACAGAACCGGGCTACGAGGTCGCTGGTAAGTGCGCCCACCGCGAACCGCGCGCATCACCGCTCCCGATTCGTCTCGCCAGCGCTTCCAGGCGAACTTCCGAGTCGCCTCATCGGAATCGGGCATTGCGTCCACCGTTTCTTTGTAAGGTCCGTTCGCCCACTTCAAAACGTCGGGAATGCCTTCCGACCCCTTGGGATCCGCAATTCCTTTCGGTAAGACCGCGTTTACCAAAACCACCCCGTCGACTCGGACCCGTTTGGCGACCTCCAAAGCGATTCCACCGCCTAGGCTTGCCCCAACCAACAGAGTTCGACCCCGTGTTTTGGGAATCCAACTCTCCACCTGCAGCACGTAATCGGAGAGGGTGGTCTTCGCCAGCCCATCTTTGGCGGGCATGAGGTCTTTGGCGATCACCTGATAGCCAAGTTTGCGAAGAACGGGCTCCCACGATCGGTACTCCCAGCCTCCTCCGCCAGCCCCGTGAATCAACACCGCAACGGGCTTTTCTGCCGGGCGTTGCCCACCCGTGCCACCGAGCAAAGTGGGGAACAGAGCAATCATGGGTGGTAGGTTCATGGTTCCATCCTAAACTACGGCCCACGAGGTCGAAAGATTAAGCGCGAGCCACAGAGACGAATTCTTCCACCAGTCGCCCCGAAACCTTCTTAAACGGACCGTAATCAACGGACCCGTTGGTGGTCGTAGGATCGTTTCCGGGTTCAAAAGCCGTCGCGTGCACCTGATTGCAGTGGGTAAACGCGACCAGTTCGGCAAGGTTGTGCGATCGTATTCCGCTCCCCGGAAGAACCTCAATCCGGCCTGCCGCCTTTCGAATGAGGTCTCGCAGAACCTCCTTGCCTTCCAAAGCCGTATTTTGCCCGCCCGAAGAGAGCACTCGGCGATAACGGAGCTTCACCAGGGTTTCTAACGACTCCGAAAGGTTGGGGGTGACATCGAAGCATCGGTGACAAACCATGGGAATGCCTCCTGCGATGTCCCTGAGTTCCGACATTCGGTCTCTATCCAGGTTCCCATCCTTTTTGAGCACCCCGGTGACAATCGCGCTCGCTCCCTCGTCGGCAAATCGAGCGACGTCTTCCCTCATCGTTTCATATTCGGATTCCGAATAATAAAAGCCGCCCGGGCGGGGTCGAACCATGACCGCGATTCCGAGAGTCGTTTGTCGGCGAACCTCTCGCAGCAAGCCCACGGAAGGCGTGAGCCCGCCGAGTTCGATGCCTACGCAAAGCTCCACACGATCCGCGCCGTGTTCTTCGGCGATGATCGCGTCTTCTACGCTGCAGGCAATGATCTCAACGAGCATCTCGGACAAACCGTGATTGAAAGACTACGGTACAGAATCCAAAACAGATCGAATCTGCTTTTTGCTCCCGTCTTCGTCGATGGTTTTGCGAATCATCGCAACCGCCATGCGGTTCAGCAGTCCGGCGAACAAATGGTTTGCGTAGGCGTGATCTTCTGCCCAAACACCCTGCACGGTGCTTCCCAAGACCACCGAAGAAAGTGCGGCTCGATCATCGGCGCCGATCTCGAGAACCGATGCGTCACCCGTTGCAATGTTTCCTGTGACCAGCGTGCCACCCGAAAAAGGCATCGGCAGATCGGTAAGAACGTAAACGTCAACGCCTCGTTCCAATGCGCCCTCGATCTCGTCCAAGCATTCTGAAACTGCGGCCGAGGTGCCCATCACCAGCAAAACGGAATCGGCGCTTCGAATGATCTGCTGAGCTTGAGCCAGAAGCATTTCGGGGGTGGTCACCGGTTGGAACACGCCCTCCACGGCAGGCTGCCCAAGCTTTTCCAACTGCTTCAGCGCCTTGCTGCTCTTGGATCGAAACTCCTTCTCGATTCGCTGAATCAAAACGCTTGGCGGAACGGGTCGAACATGCTTTTTGTTACCGGCTTCGGCAACGATGGCCCCTTTCTGCTCTAAAGATTCCAGGGCCTTATAAATGTTGGCGGCGGGCTTTGCCAACGCCTGACCCACTCGATACCCCGTTGCCGGGGATTCACCCAATAAAAACGAATAAACCTCCGACTCCAAGGCGGTAAACCCTAGTCCAGAAAGGATCGTAGCGGTTTTAGAAGATGCCATGACCCTATTTTACGGCAAATCTACGGCTTTCTAACTATTGAAGACTACTATCTCCGCGAAGCCTAGAAACGAACTCCAAAAGTGGCGACCGCGAAGTTTTGACCCGGATTCGGCAGTCGCCTTCCCCCGTTGCTGGCGTGCAGCAAACGAACTCCGAAGTGATACTCGTCCGGACCTCGACGCATGAGCAACCCGTAACCAAGCGCCGGGGTGGTGTTCCAATGAAGAGTGAGGTCGTTCGAGGTGCGGTCCACATACTGCACGCCGAATCCGTAATCGAAATAGACGCCGTAAGCTCTTCCCCACTTCCACCGATAGCGGGCGGTCAGTAGCAGACCATAGGCATGAGTGGGAACGGGCGGCAGGCCGTTAACGCCGTCGCTATCCGAGCGAAGGTAGTACCCCTCCCAAATCAACTCGCCATCCATGCCCCACCATTTCAGTCGAGGCTCTTTCCGGGCGTATCCGTAAGAAAATCCCCACCCGCTCCGCGGATCTTCGCTCCCCAGGATCAGCCAGTTTTGACCACCGAAGATGGTGAGATATCGATAGATCCGGTGGGTGCCGTCCTGGCGGTCGTTCGGTTCCCGTCCCTTCTCTTCATCCTTTTGTTCCAAAAGGACCTGTTCTATCGGTTTTAAGGTGAGCCAGGATTTACCGTCGCTCTTTTGCATCTCGCTCGATAGTCGAAATGGGCTGCGATTGTCTGGCATTTCTGCGCTAGAAACGGCCGACAGAACGACAGCACTGAGCGCAGTGCCAATGGCGATGAATGAATTTAAACGGCGATTCATGATCTCAGAACCGGGGAACAACAGCCTGCAGAGGATACCGATTCGAACCGGGCTGTTAAGACCGAAAGGCCCAAATCGGGTACCCTTTGCGTTGTCCCCACCTTGTTTCTTAACGGAGGGAATTCCGCATGCGCTCCAAACTTCCCGTCGTCGTTATAGTGGGTCGCCCAAACGTGGGCAAAAGCACCTTGTTCAACCGTTTGGTTGGCAAGAGAATCGCCGTTGTTGAGGATACTCCCGGCGTTACCCGAGACCGCCTTTACGCCGAAATGGAGTGGCGCGGTCGAAAGTTCCAGGTGGTAGACACCGGAGGAATTCTTTTCGAAGAGTCCGATCCGCTCGCCGAGCAGATTCGACTTCAGGCCCAAGTCGCCATTCAAGAAGCCACCGTCATTTTGTTCATGGGAGACGTCACCAGCGGCGTTACCCAAGACGACATGGACCTTGCCAACCTGTTGCGAGGCATCAAAACTCCTATCTTTGTGGTGGTCAACAAGGCCGACAACATGGCCCGGGAGGACTTCGCACCGGAGTTCTACGGACTCGGTATCGGCGAGGTGTTCGCGATCTCCGGTCTGCACGGTCGAGGCGTTGCCGACGTTCTCGACGAAGTCGTTTTCAACCTGCCGGACCCTGCAGAGCTTCAAACCGAAGCGAAGGAAGAGATTCTTCTCGCTATCGTCGGTCGACCGAATGTCGGAAAATCGTCGATGATCAACGCCTTCACGGGCGAACAGCGGATGATCGTTTCCAATATCGCGGGCACCACCCGAGACGCGATCGACACCGAGCTTGAGCACCGAGGCGAAAAGTTCCGACTCATCGACACCGCAGGTATTCGTCGAAAGGGCAAAATCCAGGGCTCTATCGAGTACTACATGGTCAATCGAGCCCAAAAGGCGATCGACCGAGCCACCTGCGCGATGGTCGTTATCGACGGTAGCGAGGGTCTTACCGACGGAGACAAGCGGGTTGCCAAACTAGCGCATGATGCCGGAAAAGCTTGTGTTCTTTGCGTGAACAAATGGGACACCAAAGAGCCGCCAGATGGTCAGCCGAAGAAGAACTCGCTGATCAAAAAGGACTTCATTAAGACCATTCGCGATCAGCTTCCGGAACTGGCCTACGCGCCGATCGTGTTCACCAGCGCCATCGAAAGCGCGGGTCTAGCCCCGGCGCTAGACATGGTCCTTTCCGCGGTGGAAAGCTACTACTTCCGAATCTCGACGGGCGCGCTCAACCGCCTCGTTCAAGAAGCGTGCTTCGAGCGGCCGTACACCTCCAAGGGTCGCTTCCTTAAGATTTACTACTCCACGCAGGTGGCTACTTCGCCGCCTACCTTCGTTCTGTTCTGCAACGATCCCGACATCATGCACTTCAGCTACGAGCGGTACCTGCTCAACAAGATTCGAAAGGAGTATCCGCTAGAGGGAACTCCGATCCGGTTGTTCACGCGGTCGAGCCACAAAGACAAAGACGGTAAAGACGGCAAGTCTGGAAAGTCTGGCAAGTAACTTCTACCTGGCGGGTTTTGGTCCAAGGATCCAAGCATTAGCGCGAGTAGCTGGGTGCTAACATTCATCCATGATTCTCACCTCGACCGTCGCCCTCGCGGTCTTAGGAACCACCATGCCGCAGATCCCCGGTCCCGACCCTCGAATCCCCCTCGAACCCGTGCCTCACAAGCGGCAACTGGCGTGGCACGAGATGGAGTACTACGCCTTTGTCCACTTCGGACCCAACACGTTCACGGGCAAGGAATGGGGCGACGGCAAAGAGAATCCCAACGTTTACGATCCCTCCCAACTCGATCCGAAGCAGTGGGCGCGAGTCTTTAAGCAAGCAGGCATGAAAGGGGTGATCATCACCGCCAAGCACCACGACGGCTTTTGCCTCTGGCCGAGCAAGCAGAGCAACCACACCGTCGCCAACTCCAAGAACACGACCGATGTGCTCAAGGCGCTCAGCGAGGCGTGCAAAGCCGAGGGTCTGAAGTTTGGCGTGTACGTCTCGCCTTGGGATAGAAACCACCCGCTCTACGGCACTCCGGAATACAACGTGGCGTACGTAGAGACGCTCAAAGAGGTCTTGGGCAACTACGGACCCGTGTTCGAGATGTGGTTCGACGGCGCCAACGGCGAGGGTCCGAACGGCAAGAAACAGGTTTACGACTGGGCGCGATTCCACGAGACCGTCCGCAAGTTCCAACCGAACGCGGTGATGTTCAGCGACGCCGGTCCGGATATTCGATGGGTGGGCAACGAGGCCGGGATCGCCTCCGACCCTCACTGGGGCAACTTAAACCGCAACCGATACGTGCCGGGAACTCCGCTCTATAAAGAGCTGGGCGAGGGTCAGCGAGAGGGCAACTTCTATGTCCCTGCCGAATGCGACGTTTCCATCCGACCGGGCTGGTTCTACCGGTCCTCGGAGGATTCGAAGGTAAAAACTCCCGCCGAATTGGAAGAGTTGTACTACGCCAGCGTGGGTCGTGGGTCGAACCTGCTGCTCAACGTTCCACCCGATCCTCGGGGGCTCATCGCCGATCCCGACATCAAGTCTTTGATGGGGCTGAAGGAGATTCTGGACAAAACCTTCAAGCGCAACCTCGCCAAAGACGCGAAGGTGGAAGCGGTCGGAACTCTGGAAGACGTCAAGGAGAAGCCGCTCTCGAACCCTCGCGCGGTTTTGGATGGCAAGCGAAACACGTACTGGATCGCCAAAGATACGGTTCGGGGCGAACTGATTCTGAAGTTCCCCACTCCAGTTCTTGCCGACGTTTTGGAGATTCGAGAACACCTGCCGCTGGGTCAGCGAGTGGCGGCATTCCGGGTACAGGTGAACCCTTCCAACTCTGCCGGAGACGATTCGGTGGTGATTGAAGGCAAAACCATCGGGAATCGCCGGTTGCTGCGCTTTGAACCGCGACGCGTTTCGGAGATTCGGATTGCGTTCATCGATGGTCGCGGCGCACCGGCAATCTCGGAGGTCGGCCTTTACGCCTCTCCGAGAACGCTCGGAAATTAGGACACGCATATTCGAAGAGTCGCGGCGGTTCGGTCTTAAACCCCTTAAAATAGAGGCATGACCGCCGCCGTTCTAGCGATCGCGATGCTGCCCTCGCTTTCGGGCATCTCGACCCCCAGCTTCCCGACCCTCAGCGCCCCAACGCTCCATTCACCGACCAACCCCGCGCAGATTTTCGACCCGCTCAAAGAGACCCCAGCCGGCAAAGACCTGCGGATGCAATGGTGGCGCGAAGCCCGGTTTGGAATGTTCATTCACTGGGGTCTCTACTCCATCCCGGCGGGCGAGTGGAACGGTAAGAACTATCCCGGCGCCGGTGAATGGCTGATGAACAACGCCCAGATTCCGGTAGCGGATTACGAGCCGCTGCAACAGCAGTTCAACCCGGTGAAGTTCAACGCCAAGGAATGGGTTCGCATTGCCAAAGAAGCGGGGATGAAGTACATCGTCATCACCAGCAAGCATCACGACGGCTTCGCGCTATGGCCGAGCAAGTTCGGCACCTGGAACGTGGGCAACAGCCCCTTCAAGCGAGACCCGCTGAAGGAACTCGCCGATGCCTGCCGCGAGGAGGGGATCAAGTTCTGCCTCTACCACTCGATCTTGGATTGGCATCACCCCGACTTTCTTCCTCGGGAAGGGTGGGACAAGCGACCGACCACGGGCGCCGATTTCAACCGTTACCTCACCGTGTTCCGAGGGCAACTCGACGAGATCATGCAGAACTACGACCCGGCGGTTCTTTGGTTCGACGGTGAATGGAAGGGGTGGAGCCACGAACTCGGCATGCAAACGTATCGCGATCTGCGCCGCAAAAAGCCGAGCCTGATCATCAACAACCGGGTAGACGTGGGTCGAGCGGGCATGAGCGGCTCGACGGCAGAGGGTCATGTCGGCGATTTCGGCACCCCTGAGCAAGAGATTCCTGCCAATGGCTTTGCCTACGATTGGGAGAGTTGCATGACGATGAACGGGTCTTGGGGCTACCACAAGAACGACACCAACTGGAAATCGGCCCGGACTCTGATTGAGAACCTTGTCGATTGCGCCTCTAAGGGTGGCAACTATCTGCTGAACGTGGGTCCGACCGATCTAGGAGAAATCCCGACCGCCTCCATCGAGCGGCTCGCCGAGGTGGGCAAATGGATGAAGCGCAACGGCGAATCGGTTTACGGCACGGTTGCAGGTCCTTTCAAGCGTCCCATGCCATGGGGCAAGGTGACTCGAAAGGGCAACACCCTCTTTGCGGTGGTGTTCGACGAGAAGGCGGACAAGATCGAACTCCCGGGTCTGAAATCGAAGGTGAACACCGCGAATTACCTTCGCGAGCGGGCTCTGCTGATCACGGAGGCGACTGATCGCGGGCTGACGGTTGACCTACGCCGCACCGGGGAACCAGGCGAGATTCGAGTGGTTCAGGTGAACCTAGCCGAGGCTCCGTTGGTCGAGGACGTGCCGCTTGGGCAGGACGCAGATGGCAACGTGATGTTGTTCTCTGGCGATGCCAAAACCACGGGGAACACTCGATTCGAAGCGGATAAGAAGTGCCTCGGCTTTTGGACCGACCTTGCTTCTTCGGCCACCTGGGAGTTTGCGGTCAAGAAGGGCGGATCGTTTAAGGTGGAGGTTGAGTACGCCTGCGAAGAGGACTCTTCCGGCGCAACGATCGGGCTGAGCATCGCCGGGAGGGCTCTGGAGTTCGAGGCACAGGGAACGGGCGGTTGGTCTTCCTTTAAGAAGGTGACCCTCGGACCGATCGAGATCGACTCGGATACGAAGGCGACGGCGATGGTGGTCGCGAAGTCGAAGCCAAAGTACGCGGCGATGAATCTGCGGTCGGTGCGATTGGTGAAGTCGCCGTAGGGGTGGTCTCCGGTTTTCCTCGCGACTAGGGAAACCGGACAGAGAACTCTATTGCCAGGGCTCCGCCCTTCGAATTTGTTTGGGCACTTGTTGTCCCCAGGGTTGAAACCCTGGGCTACGATGATTGTCGCGGCTCCGCCGCTTTCGGAGCGTGGTCTTTTTCTGACCAATCAGTTCCCCCTCCTGGCAGGGGTGAAGGTTTCTGTGTTGGTCTCAATGCGTCGGCAGGTCGGAACCTAATTCCCCTCTATGGAGGGGTGGTCCGAAGGACCGGGGTGGTTCCGGGTTACCCGTAGGCGCAAGCTATCGTTCTCGCGGTTCGGACCCAGCTTCACCAACAGTTCTCGTTTCCCGACGCTTCACCATCAGCCAAAACGGGATGACTCCCAACAGGCTAAGATAGCTTCCCCACGACAAGCCGTATTCCTCCGACAAGAAAATCCCGATGAAAGCAAGGAGATAGGCAGGCCAGCAAAGTCGAAGAATGCTCTTCCAATTCAGCTTGCCTTCTATGCTCACAGCGTACGCAGTGAGCACCACGACAACCAGGTGTCCGATATTCATTTCACTCCTTCCGGTGAACCACCAGTGCTCGCATTCGAATCGCCTTCCGGCTCGAGGCTTCGAACAGACCGTTCGGGATCGATCAACAGGCCCTTCTTTCGATCGACCTCGAAAATTCCAACAAGCCCTTCCGGATCTTTGCCGTCATTCGCTCCCTCGACAACCTTCCAGTTATCCACTTTCGCCGGCAAGGACACTTTTGGAAGAGAGGGATCGCCAACAACGAACCCGAGTCTCTCTTTCTTGATGTCGAACCACACGATGCGACTCCGTTGCGCCTGAACCACTAAGCCATCCCGCTTCGGGAGCGTGGAGTAAGACTGCAAAACATCCCACCTTTCGGGACTCCCGCCCCACGCCGATTGGCGAACCGCAACGGCGTTATCCAGCCCGGTTCGGCTCAACTGATCGAGCGCATCCGACCGGCTGAGACCGAGGATCCAAACCAACTTGCCTGGTTCGCTTTTGATCGCGAGTCGGCTAACGAGATCCTTCGCTAAACCTTGGTAGAAACGAGCTTCTGCGTCTCCGACGGTTGCCATCACCTTTTCGGCCTGCTTCTTCTCTTGGTTCGAGAGACTGAAAAAAGGGACTCCAACAATCCCCGCCAAGATCAAGTAGCAAACGATATTCGTGACGCGGTTGTACTTGGCGTCCTCTTTTTTCTTTGCCTCGTCCATTGGTTGAGCCTCGCCGAGCTGATACTTCTGTACCCACAGAATACCGAGCCTCCCGGCTTGGCTGTGCACGGCTGAAACAGGTTCAGGAAACTCCCTGAACAACCCGAATGACGATTCCTATCTGCCTCCACCCATCGACCAAAAAATGAACAAGTCGAGTACACACGCAAGAATCAGTCCGTAAGAGAACCGCTCCGCAGCTCCTTTCCAAGCGCTCGCCTTCGGTCGAACACCCCGAAAACACGTTCCAACAAAGAAAATTAGCGAGTACATGGCAGCAATGACCGATGAGCCGAGCCACACCCAGGTCAAGTTGAAGAACACCCAGAGGGGAACGAGGCTAACCACGAAGATGGGCAGAGCTAAAAGCGAACCGATCCACGGCACGATCAACCGGGAATCGAGATCATCGTTTGTGAAGCAGTGCGCCCAGACGGAGAGCCCCAGTCCGGTAATGGCGAACCAACCTCCAAAGACGACCGCATTCAAGGCTAGACCCATCAAGGTTGGCGGCGCGTTTCCGTTGAGGACTGCGCGATGGTATGCCAGCCAGTGGTCGGACGAAAACGGGAACGTTAACTGGCAACGCAACGCACAAAGAGCCGTTGCCAGCACGAGCGGCACCACCCACCTTGCAGGGTTCTCGGTCTGAACCGTTGATCTTGAGGTGTCGTCGGGAGCCATTTGGGCGATACCTAAGTCCGTCATTGGTATTACCCACAGTGACGGTCGGCCGTTGCAGGCGAAAACTTCATGGTCGCTCCGCGCCACCCCGTCGCTCCGCGCCACCCCTCCGTAGAGGGGAATCTTGGCGCACCTCTTCTCTACAGGTTCAACTGCATTCTCCTTTCGGTAGGTCCGGAGGACCGACCGGACATTTCACGCTCATTATTCGGATCTCCACCAGACCTATTGCCACGGCTCCGCCGTTCGGGGCTTAACTGAACGGCATAGACCCAGGGTTGAAACCCTGGGCTGCGATGATGGTCGCGGCTCCGCCGCTTTACGGAGTTTGTAAAAGGGGATCCAGTTAAATTCCCCTCTTGGGAGGGGTGCCCCAACGGGGCGGGGTGGTCTCCGGAAATGCCTCTTAAGCCCCGCGACCTTCTTGCCCCGTCGAGGTTCTTCGTCCCCCGAGATTGGGAAGTATTCGGTGGTGCCGACCACCCCGGCGCTCCGCGCCACCCCTCCATAGAGGGGAATTTTGGCGCACCTTTTCTCTACAGGTTCAACTGAATTCTCCCGTCGGTAGGTCCGGAGGACCGGCAAGATTGTTAGCCCAGACCGTCAGGTCTGGGTAGTGAGGTCGTTAAAGACCAAAGGTCCGGAGGACCGACCAGAAACTCCCCGTCCCCAACCTTCCGGACCCCTCACCCGCCCCTAGCGGGGCACCCTCTCCCCCGGAGGGGCGAGGGTTCCGGCGCCCAACAACCCCCAGGGAAAAAAGGCACGATCCAACGCCCGCCCATCGACCAAAATGGGGATAAGATGGGGAGAATTAAAGGCTCCCTTCCGACCCCCTCAGGCGTCTTTACGACTTGCATAGAGCAGCGGCAACGACGCCGCTCTCTCACCCTTTCTCTTCATGAACCCCAACTCCGATCGGAATGTTGGGTCCGGGAACACCGTGACCGACATCATGCTTAGGCCGTACCAGGCTAAGGCATTGGCGCAAATTCTTGCGTGTCGCGATCGTGGACTCCGCCGGGTGCTCACCATCATGCCCACCGGCACGGGCAAAACCACGCTCTTCAGCGCGCTGGTAGGCAAGATTCACGAAGAAATGGGACGACCGAGCCTGGTGCTGGCTCACCGTCGAGAGTTGCTCGAGCAGGCTCAAAAGCGGATTCAAACCCAAAACCGGGCACTTCAGGTGCTTTTGGATTCAGAGCGCAAAATCGGCGATCCGTTCGATGTCGTGGTCGGCAGTGTGCAGTCCTTGGGTCGCAAAGGCACCGTCCGGATGGACGACCTGAAAGAAGAGGGGATCGGCGTTGGTTGTCTCATCATCGACGAGGCCCACCACGCCGCCGCCGATACCTACCAGAACGTCATGCGAGGCATCGGCTCGTATGAAGGCGATTGCTTCACGGTGGGGGTTACCGCCACCCCCCACCGCATGGACAATCGACCTCTGCACGGCGAGGAAGAGGCCATTTTTGAGGAGGTGGCGTTCACCTACACCCTTCGAGACGCCATTCAAGATGGTTGGCTGGCCGACCTGAAGGGGTACCGAATCGCCACCGGCGTCGACCTCAGTAAGGTTCGAGTCGTGCATGGCGATTACAGCGCCAAGCAGCTTCAAGACGCGGTGAACACGGAGAGTCGCAACCGAACCGCGTTCGAAAACTGGGTTCAAAAGGCCAAAGATCGCAAAACCATCGTGTTCTGCACAGGTGTCGAGCACGCCAAAACCGTTGCCGAACTGTTCCGGCAAGAAGGGTTCAAGGCGGAGTCGGTAGACGGCTCGATGAGTTCCGACGAGCGGGCGCGGATCATGCAGCGATTCAGCATGGGCATCACTCAGGTGCTCACCAATGTGGAAATCGCGACCGAGGGGTTCGACGTTCCCGACGTTTCGTGCGTCCTCCTGCTCCGACCCACGAAGTCGTGGGCGCTCTTCTGCCAGATGATCGGGCGGGGGTTGCGCGTGCTGCCGAACACCATTGAGGGTCTGCCCGACGCCAGCGCGCGTCGCGAACAGATTTTCAAGAGCGCCAAGCCGGATTGCGTCGTGATCGACGTGGTGGACAACGGCAAGCGCGCCAAGATGCCCACTGAAGATCCCGACGAGCAACCCTCGCTAGCGGCGGTGGTGGGCTTGCCGCAGGACCTCGATTTAGAAGGTCACACCCTGCTGGAGGCGATGCAAAAGTGGGAGCAGGTCGATCCCCGCGCCAAGGCGGTTCTCTTCCGCAGAAACATCAACTTCGACGAGTTGGATCAAACACTTACGGCGGTGGACATGCTCGCCGAACTCACCCCGCCCGACGAGGTGATTTCTAGCAGTCGAAACGCCTGGATGAAGATTGGGATGGGGAAATATCTGCTGGCTTGCGGTTCTTCCAAGACCGAGGCTCACCGCATGGCGATGATCGAAGAGGACGCGCTGGGATTCTTCCACCTCTCGCTCTCGTCCGAATCTCGCCAGCCGCAAGACTTCCCGCTCAGTCGCGACCTTCCGGAAGCGTTCCGGATCGCGGATTCGCGGATAAAAGAGACCTGGCCGTTCATTGCCGGGTTCACCACCGCGTCGAATCGTTGGAGACAGGGGTCGGTCACCCCGCAGCAAAAGGAAGAGCTGAAAACGCTCGGCGTGGAAGATGCGGTTTTGGCGATGCTGGACAACGCGGGTCAGGCGTGGACGCTTCTGGAACTGAAGCGCAAAGAACGCCACCGACCTGAAGTCCGGCTGGCTTAAGCCTTCTTCTTCTTAACTCGATACTGCAACTGAACCAAACCGGCGTCGTAAGACTCGGCCGCTTCCAGTTCCAACATCGTTCGCGGGAAGCCGTCTGGGAACAGGGGAATTCCCGTGCCGAGCAGCACCGGGTGAAGCGAGACGTTGATGTTATCGATCAGCCCTTCGCTAAGATAGGAGCGAACCAGTTCTCCACCGCCCACCAGCCAAACGTTTTCGTAGCCTTGAGCCTTCAGATTCTCCGAAAGATCCTTCAGTTCGCCTTTGAAAGCGACCGTATCCGGCGTAGAAGTCTCGACTTCGGTTTTGCTAGAAACCACCACGGCGTGCTTGCCGGAATACGGCCACTTCCCGAAAGTCTTGATGACTTCGTACGTTCCGCGACCCATGACAAGCGCATCTACCGAATCGTAAAAATCGGTAAAGCCGTAGTCTGCATCGGTGAACAACCACGACAGGTCATCATCCGGTCCGGCGATGTAGCCATCCAGACTGGTCGCGATAAAAAGCGTGATCTTCACGCCATAAAGCTACCCGAACAGAAGCCAAGCGCGAACCTAGGTCAGTTCTTTGTGAAGGAAGATATGATCCCAATCCTGCGCAAAATTCTGGATTCGGCCGCACTCGGCGTACCCTTGCTTCAGATAAAAACCCTCTGCCTGAAAGCCCAAGGTTTCAAGATAAACCGACTTGGCTCCGAGAGGAATTGACTCTTGTTCCAACGTTCTCAGAATCTGCGAACCGTACCCGTTACCGCGATGTGAGTCCGCAACCCACAAGGCGTCCACGTGTAACCAACCGATCACCACCGACCCCAGAGCACCGCCTACTACCTTCCCTTCCGAATCAAGAAGCACCGCCTTTATAAACACACGCTCGTGCGGACCAAGGTGAACTCGATTGAAAGCCCTCAGGCCGTCGATGATCTGTTCATCGTATTCAGGCGCCCACTCGGTTGTAGAGCAAACTATTCGCGCGTTGGGAGAGGTCACGGGCATTCAGCATAAGCGGAACCCGTTCATTCCGGCAATCCGGGGGTGCTTACTCGAACACGTCGCTACCGTCGGCCATCATAGAAACAGGCGCCAACGTATTCCAATCCTGCTCGGCCAGGTTCTCCAACTTCGAATTGATCCAAGCCACTTCCAACCGGCCGTTGCGCTGGATCATCTCAATAGCATCCAAGATAACGGTGAGCAAGTGACCCTGGACCAGCCGGTACGCCACCGAATTGTAGTAATTGCACAGGCTGCGGATGGTTTCGGCAAGGATCACGCCCTCATCTTCGGTGAATCCGAACGGGACAATGGGTTCTAAGATCTCTTGAACTCGGTCGATCACGTTCCAATCGTCGGCTTCCCCTAACAAGCCCGTATCGCCCATGATTCGGCACTGAGCCAATTCGCTCTCAGGGTCGGCGGCAAGGCTCTCGGCGGCGGTGGCGGCGTAGCGCACCACGCACTCCCTGGCTAGGAGTTCGTTGTACACGTGCCGTTGCATGATCTTGAGGCGATCACGATCGGGTTGACGGAGTTGCAGGTACTCGTCCATCTCATCATCGAGCACCGCCCGAGCGAAGGCGTTGGGCAAGCCCAAGAACAACGCGGTTACAGCGATCGCGACTTTGCGATAAACCAATATCTGCCCGACCGTCGGCTCTTCAAAGGGAGTGCCGGACATCTTATTTCACCTTACGACAAGTTTCGGCATTTGTTTGCGGGCACCCCCATGCGTTTTATCAGTAGCGGCAAAGAATCAACGGACAAACATTCAAACAAGATAAGAGAACTTGCCATGCCTGCCTTCGTCAACGCGCTTAGGGAAATCGCAAGACAAGAAAGTTTGCCATTCCACTTTGTCGGGTTTATAGTGCCGATAAGCATTCGTAAAGGGATTGAAACAGCGAGGTTTCTATGACTACAGCGAGGTTCGTGTGACCATTGTGTGCTCCACCGCCGTCAGGAGCGGTCAAACCATGGAAAGGGCGATGCGAGACATCGCCGACGCCGGCTTTCGCGAGATCGATCTGCTCGCCATTGCAGGCTGGTGCCACTTAGAACCCGCCCATATGGTTCGAAATTTTGACTCAGTGGCAGAAAGGGTCGATCGCGCTCTGACTCAAACCGGACTCACGGTTCGATTCATGAACATGGGCGTTTCGGTGCCTCTTTGGGATCGGAGCCCTTCCGCCATCCAAACCCGAATTGCCGAAACCGAAGCTCTGGCGAAGTTCATGAAAAGGTTCGGCGTGCAGGTCGCCGCTTTACAAGCGTGTCCGGCCGATCCTTCCCGGCCTTTCGATACTCTCATGATGGACTGCGTCCAAAGCCTGTACGATCAGTACGATATCGCTGAAGAGCAAGGCGTTGTCTTTGGGCTAGAACCGCACTACCGCTCACCTATTCAAAACCTGTATCACTGCAAGAAGCTGAGCGACTGCATGCCTCGGCTGCAGTTCGTGTTCGATCCGAGTCACCTGGTCATGTCGGGCATACCCATTCAAGACTACGGCTGGCTGTTGGGGCACTCGGTGCACGTGCATCTGCGAGACGCCACTATCGACTCGTTTCAGGTCCCTTTCCTGTCTGGCGAAGTCGATGTTCACTGGTTACTGAACGCGCTTGCAGATCGGGACTACAGCGGGTCGATCTCGGTGGAGTACCTGGAGAACGAGCGGTTCGACGCCCTGACAGAAGCCAAACGCGCCGCCGACATCATCGGCGCCACGCCGACGGTGACGCACTAGACGTCACCCGCGCAGCAACCGACCCGGGCGGTTGGTACCGATCGGACCCTGAAGGCCGCCGCCACCCGATTGGCCGCCACCGGTAGGAGGATCTTTCTTCTTCCCGTCGGGACGCTCGTCTTCGTCGCTGGTATCCGCAAACTTGCCCTTCAGACCTTCGGCCGAGTACTCGTCGTCGTTTTCTTTGGTGCTGAATTCGAACCAGTCCGCGTTGAGGTCGTCTCCGACGGAGTTCTTCATGCGACTCCGCATCTTCGATCCGCTGAACATCTTCAGCAGTTCCTTTTCACCGTCATAGGCGGCGCGCTCCGTCCAGGCGTATCGCCATTGCCCCTCGGGCAACTCCTGCCGAGCTTGTGGCATGCCCGTGATCTCGGCTCGGCGCTGGCCCTTGCGATACCAGTACTCGATCTTCTGGGAGTTCACCGCCAGCGGGTACTCGCGCAGGGTTTTGGAATCTCGAACCTGCTCGGCTTTCTGCTTCAGGTCGTTCTCCGGCAGAGGGCGCTTGGCAAGAATGTCGTCCGGCACACTGGGAGTGAACGGCGGCAACTCCTCTTGCTTCGGAGGGAGATCTTGCTCCTTTTTCGGCTTCACGAGCATCTGCACGTTGCCGGTAAGGACGGCTCGCTTCTCTTTGCGATACACCACCACCTGATCGGCAAGAATGTTCGCCTTACCGCTGAAGTAGAGCACCCCGCCACTTGCGGTTAGGATCTCCTTTTTACGGTCGTAAGACATCTTCTTGGGCGCGCGCACAATGATCTCGCCGTCGGTGAACGTGCCGTCGGTGCCTTCCATCAAGTCGCCTTTCAGCTTGTTGTTCTTGATGTCGATATCCCAAGTGCGACCCGAAACCCCGGGAGTATCTTGCACAAACTCGCCGGGAAGCTTGCCCGACCACTTGGCATGACTCGACGCCAGACTTTCCGATTCAAAACCGTACGAGAGGTTCGCCAGCCAAATCTTGCCCCCGAACGCCTTGCCCTGAACATCCGAAGTGATGTCCATCTGCTGCTTGCGCTGGTCAAAAATGATGTTCGTCGAGGTCAGTTCAAGATCCTTTCCGGAGACACGAACCGCTTTTGAACAGGTAAGCGATTGCGAGAAGCCGTTCCAGTTACCGGTTTCGGCCTCGAAATTGAACACACCCTTCTTGGTGGCGTATCGACCGTTCTTCACCCCAACGAGGTCATAAATCTGTCGATTCTGTTGAACGTCGATGCGGTCTAAGTTGCACTGGGTAGTGAGTTCTTTGCCTTCATAGTGGCGTAAAGAAACTCCCCTCATCTGGATACCAACGTTCAGCGGAATTTCGCTGGTATCAGCGGTCCGCATCGCCGCGAGCGGGTCTTGCTTTACGAAAGTGACCAGACCGCTGTACAGAGCTTTTCCGCCAACGCCGACCACCACCAAAGCCCCGGCGGTTATCACCGCCGTCGCCCAGGGGGAAGACGTACTTGTTCTTTTATCCAAGCGTGACATCGCGGCGAATCACCTCGTTTGTTGCAGACAGTGTAACGTTTTGCGTCGGCGCGGTGAGCGTGCCTTTGTTGAAGCGGACTCGGTAGCTGCCCGGCACCATCCAGAATCGGTAAGTCCCGTCCGAGCCGAGCGTCACCCGGCGCAGTACGGTTCCGGAAGTGTCGGTGAGCTCAACAATCGTCCCCGGAGCTTGCGCCACCGGTCCCACGACGCCCCAGATGTTGTAAGGCAGCGGTGGAGGAGTGGTGTCGCTCAGCGGGGTGAGCAGCACGTCTCCAACGTTGGCAATTCCACCCGAAGGCAATGCGCCTCCGCTGGTGAATTCGTTGGGGAAGTAGCCCGTTTTGCCCGCAAGGCCCACAAGACCCAAGAATCCGGCAGGAGAAGCGGTGGAGTACGCCACCTGACCAATGGCAAACTGCCCATTGGAATCGGTGACCGCATGTTGACCGCCAAACGAGACGTTGGCAAGCGCAACCGGCTCGTTGTTCCCGGCATCGAGCAACCGACCCGTCACCGTCACCTTTTCCGGCCCCACCCAAAGATCGCCAATGTCGCTAACAGTCTGCGAGGCGGCGGGGAAACTGAAGGTAAAGACGCCAAAACCGGGCGTATTCACCAACAAAGAGGTCGTCCCGGAAGGAGCATTGATGGAGAACGAACCGTCGGCGATACTGGCGTTCACCGCTCTATCGCCACTCACAAGCTGGATGGTTGGAACCGGGTTCAGCGATCCACCCGTGGCAACGTTGAGCACGCGACCCGTGATGCGAATCCCGCCCGCGGGTGTTCCACCACCTCCGCCGCCGCATCCAACCAGGACCAGCGCCAGAAGAGCCAGGAACAAAAGAGTGACTTTGCGTAGGTTCATTAGCGTGCCCCCTTGATGGTGACATCAAAGGAGTAAGGCGTTGCTCGTCCCGCGATGATGACTCCGGTTCGTTGATTCACTCGGAATCGCTTCCCGGTGAGTCGATCTCGGACAATCACTTCCCTCGCTCGAACCCCCTCGGGCAAGAAGCTCACCGTATAGGTTTTGCCTACTTGCATGCCGTCTACTCGCACCCGGAAAGTGGTGTCTCGACCCAAGCGCCGAACCTCACGATAGAAGTTGGCCTCGTTCTCGATCTGAATCTGGAGGCCACCTGGGCTCGGTGGAAGCGGCGAATCTTCCGCGATATCGAATCCGGCGGTGCCAGAAGCGGTGAGTCGCATGATCGCGGCTGTCTTCTCTCGGCCCCGTTCAGCGGTCGCTGTGAGCGTGAAGTGTCGGCGTGGCCCGCTCTGCGTGCGGTTAAGAGATCTGCCTCGGCTCGCTTCCGATGGGAAGAGGAGCGTCACACCTTCCGCGGAGAGACATCGCACAAAGTAGCCCTTGCCCGGCACCAGCGTCGTCACGGGCGATAGCGTGCCCCCTTCTGGCACTCCGGTGACGGGATCATTGGCCCCAGCCGTGAAGCCGAAGATTTCAGCACCCATGTCCACGTCGGTCGAACCGACCGTTCCGCTGGTGGCGTCTGCCCAGGTGCGGGGGAAGCGAGTCGTTCGGGCGACGATGATCGACGAGACGTTCACATTGCCCTCGCCGGGGATGGAGATCATGTTCCAGCCCGGTCTCACTGCCACCGCAAGCGGCGTGTTGCGATCGATCTTAGCTGCAAAGGAGTGAGTCGGTCTATCCACCGAACTGCGCAAGAAGAATCCCTGGCCCTGCTCCAGAGCGCCCGTGTCCGGGAAAAGATCGTAACGTGCGCGGCTCCCGTTGTACCGAGCCACCAACGCGCTGGTCTCGTTCTGAGCGATCACGTCGCTCAGGTTGGAGCTCAGCGGGGTAACGGGAAGGCCCAGGAGTTGAAGACCGGTCGTGATTCCGAGCGGCCACTGGTAGTTCCCGGTTTGGCTCAGTTTGAGATCGACCGCAAGCGCCCCGGGAGACTTGTTCACGCGCCGAGTGAGCAGCACGGTGTTGCCTGTAGTTGTGGTCTGGATCAGTTCGATCAGAACCGATCGGTGTCCAAGGAAGTTAGCGGTGACAATTCGCGTTCCAAAGGTGTTGTCGACCACCGGAATACCGGAGATGATCTCGCTACCCACCGAAAGGCGAACCGAAAGCGTGGCTCCCGCCACGGGCGTCACCCCTACCACCGACCCGTAAAAAGTGTTTTGACCCGTGCTGGTCGCGGTCGCAACCGCACCAGCAGGCAGATAGGTTCGAACAATCCGATCCTGCACCGGGAGATCAAACGCGACGCGATAAGGTCGACCCGAGTTTTGGTTCTCAAAGTTGGGTGCCACCGATCCGTACGCTCCAGCGAGTTCCATCTTCTCCGACTGCGCATCGGGCAGGATTCGCTCGAAGGTGTTCGACCAGAACACCGGATAAGAGGTCCCGCCGAGCAGAATCTCGTCGCCGTTTACTCGCGATTCCCAATAGTGAGCCTGAATGAGGAAGACGCCGAAGTCCGTGCCGGAAAGGCCGGAGACGATCGGGACGGATTCCACCGCAAGCTTCAGACCCCGAGTGTCCTTCGATTCCAAAACCGCTTGCTCCGCAAACCAGGTCGCGAACGATTTCCCTTCGACCGTCGGGTCAGAGGGTCGTAGCGCGTTGAGAGTCTGTTGTCCCAAATTGACCAACGCGGCAAGATCGTTTCGAATGCCCGTGTTGGCTCGGAATCGGATGTTCAGTTCGTTCAGGAAGGTCGGGTACTCGGCGAGAACCTTGTACCAGGCGGTTCCCGCCATTCGATACCGGAGCAGGTAAACGCCGCCCACCGAACCACCCGCCGGTAGCGCGGTGTTGAGCAGATTCGAAGGGATGAACCGGGTCGCGGAAAGGGCTCGTTGGTTGTACCAATCGTAATGCTCCTGGGCGTCGTAACCGTTGCCGAGCACCGATTCCACCAGTTCCGCATCGAGCGAAGGGAGCGCCGAAGCTTGGCGAGCGATCCGCATGGTGGCGGCTCGCACGAGTCCTTCGTTGAACGCATCGAACGCGTAGGTCTGGTCAGGGAGATACGCCAGCAGAAGGCAGTGGATAAAGTTCACCGCCGCCGCTTCGGGACTGTTGTAAATCGGGAAGCGAATCTCGCGTTCCGAAGAGCCGTTGTTGGAGAGGTAGTAGCCACCGATCACCGCCTCGCGATCGTTGATGTCCACATCCCAGTTGGTCACGCGAACCGTACCCGAAATCGCGGGATCGCCGAAAACCACGTCCATCGTGGTCTTCGCGGTATCGAAAACGGATTGGAGATAGTTCCGGTAAGACTCCGGGAAGGCTCGCGATCCGGTGGTGTCGAATTGCAGCGTGATCTCGTTGTCGCGACTCCGCGGCGTTGGGAGTCGAACTCCGTCTCGATAGGTATCTACGCGAACCGGGAATCCGACCAATCCTTGGGTCAAAGCGGCGCGAGATCGGTTTCTATCGGCTTGGCGGCGAGCCTGCAAAGAGGGAGCAATGAGACGGTGAAAGTTTTGCGCCATCTGCCGAACTTTGAAGTCGGCATTGGCCACCACGTCTTCTCGACCCCGGCCACTCACATCCACCCTAACAACGTTGGTTTGCGCCGAAGCAGAAGTCGCGAGCCCAAAGAACCCAACCGTCACGAGGGCACTCAACAGAAACCCGGCAAAACGAACAGACAATCGCATAAACGAACTCAACTGAATGGTACTTAAACGGAGCCGCTCCAAACCCTGTACCCGGCCTTGGAGCAACACCTCTTTACGGGGCCACGAACGATCCGACCACACTCACACTCTTAGACGAGCCATCGGAGTTTTCGGCCAAGACCAAATAGTAATATGTGCGACCCGCAATCAGGCCGGACGGCAACGTGAACGAAGTCGACGTCACCGGGGAGTCATAGTTGTTAAAGATATCCGACACATTCACAGAAGGGTAACGGTCGAACAAATACACCGCGTACCGCGAGGCTCCGGTTGCCGCCCTCCAGTTGATCCGCACTCCGGGTCCAGAAGGATCGAGAAGCTCCAGGTATCCAATGGGACGAACTGCGGCGACATCGCTGAAGTCAGATTCGCCTCGGAAGCCATCGTAGGTCGTGGCGATGGACGTGATGGAGTAGGCGTAGTCGTTCCCCGGCTCAAGAGAGTTTCCGGAATCGACGAACAGCTCTGAGGTGGGATCGACGAGGAAGTCCCGGTCGAACCACTCGCCGGAGTTGTCGTTTCGATAAATTCCAAAGCCCCGCATATCCAAGTTGGTGATGCGATTCCAATAAACTTCAACCTCCACCTGTCCATTGGCGGCTCGTCCGGCCTCCGCATTGTTGTTCACCTTTCGCTGAATCTTTCGCTTTGCCCGGTCGGGATCAAGAAGACGCTTGATGGTTTCCAGGGCTTGACCGGATCGAGCATCGCGCGTGGAGGAGATGGACGACCAAGAAACAGCCGCCACCCCAGATGGAATCGGCATGCTGGAACCGATCGGCTCGTTGAGTGTAAGGTTCTGGCTGAGCGTTTGACCGTTGTTGAGTTGAAACGAGAACGAAGAACCTCGGTAGCCTCGCGAAGTCG
The DNA here is from genome assembly GCA_027483535.1 of bacterium. GTDB lineage: Bacteria > Armatimonadota > Fimbriimonadia > Fimbriimonadales > Fimbriimonadaceae > Fimbriimonas. The sequence continues at coordinate 530,025 of JAIXUN010000003.1, read as the reverse complement.
CGACCACGTCGTAGGTGATCCCCGGCTTCAGCCCCGAAATTCGATAGTTTCCGGAATCGTTGGTAAAGGCGGTCATTGCCGAAGGTGCGCCACCGGTTCGCTGCCGAATCTGAACCCTCGCGCCCGTCATCTGAAATCCGAATCGGTCTCGAACGTTTCCAGCGAGCGTGCCCGCGTTGATCACCGGGGAAATGGTGATGTTCACGGTGCGAGAAATCTCACCATCGTTCACTAGTGCATCGGATTCACCCTCGTGAACCACCCCGTCCTGAATGGCTTGCACATAAACGCGCTGCGTTCCGCCGCCAACATTCGCCAGGGTGAACGATCCGGTGGAGTTCGTGTACGCCTCGGGGCCGTTATCGATATAAACCAGGGCGTCTCGCACAATTTGGCCGGAGTTGTCGAACACGAGACCCGTAATGGTGCCTCGGCCCATATCGACCCCGCCGCCACAACCGAACAGCGTCACAAACAACAAACCTAAGGAGGCAAACGAAGTGCCTCGAATAAAACCGCGCGACGGCATTACTAGTCTAACGATCAAGGCACCCCGGAATTTCGGCAACTATTTGCCGAAGTCGAAGGTCAACTCCAAATCGAACGTATTCGCCCGAAAAGCCCCCGCGCTTTGGGTGGGGTCGAGGTTCTTCAAGTCGCGGATGTTGTATCGTCCGGTGAGCGCCAAGTTCTTGTAGATCGAATACGAGTAACCAAAAGAAAGAGCGGAGTCATCCTGCGGATAGTAGCCCCGCACCTGGTTGCTGATCCGGGAGAGGTTCAATCGTTGCTTGGCATCGATGCGGTAGCCGATATCAAAATCCAACCCCAGGCTGTCCTGCGAGAAGGTTCCGCCTTCAGAAATGAGGCTGCTATAGCCCACTCGATAGCTCCAGGGGCCCTCCGGTCTTCCTTCAAAGAATCCCGTGAGCGTGGTCGCCGAAGTCTTTTGCACGATGCCGGAAACGAACGTGACAAACGATCGGTCTAGGCTCAGAAAGAAGCGGTGACTGTCATCGAACGAGTAGTCCGACGAGAGTCGAAAGTTCTCGAGCTCGGTGTTGCTGGTCGAGAGACCCGTCGCCGTTTGCTGACTTGCTCCCACCTGAACGTTCCATTTGGAGTTGATTCTTCGCTCAACATCCAATCCCACGCGACGCAGCGCCGTGGAGCCCACGCTGAGCGTTCCCTGCCCGGAGCCGCCCGAAAAACCGTTCCCGCCGAAACCAAGTCCCGCCGAGTTGAGGAATCCGCCTAAGGAGGCAACGGCTCCACTATCGCTCACGATGTAACTGGCCGTTACTGCCCAGGGCGAATCCCCTCGATACCCTACGGAGAAGAAGGTGTCGAAGCCTTGCCCCTCGTCCGTATCGACTTTGACATTGCTCTGACTGGCGCGCAAACTCGCGGAAAGTCCCTGACCTGCGTCGTAGGTGTAGCTCGCGCGAATCGTATCCACGTTGATGTTGGCAATCTTCGTTGCGGTTTGGTCACCGACTCTTCCGCGCCCAATCTGGGTCTCCACCCCGTAGCTTTGGTTCAATCGACCGTACGACTTGGCATAGGAAACGGTGCTCGTGTCCAAGCGGGTGGATTCGGAGTTGCGCAACCTCATTCGGCTGTGCGTGGCCGACCATAGACCTCCGTTGATATTGCGGAAGTTCATCGTTCCGCTCATGTTCACCGCCCGGGTCGAGGTGAAAGTCTGCGATGGGTCGAGCGGATTCGAGGTATCGATGACAGCGTTGCTGTAGGCGAATTCACCCTGATACCGACCCGCGCGGTACTCGACACCCGATTGGACCGACCGCTCGTTTCTGGCAAAGCCCGTGGATTCAACGCTCACGAAATCGTTCGGAATCTCTCGCCATCCCGCTTTGATGGTGTAGTTCCCTAGTTCGTAACGGCTATCCACCGATCGGGCGGTGCCGGAAAGAGGAGTCGCCGATTTCAGCTTTCCCTGAGCCGAGTTGTACTGGATGTAGCCCCGGTTTGTCGTGGCGGAACCATCGGTCGACTTGGAAACGCCGAGCGGAATGCGATAGTCCCAACCCGTGACCTCTCGATCGCCATCAACCGTTTGGGTCAGCCTGGGGCGATACCGGACGATGACCGTCGAAGAGCTTGGGATGAACCGCCGGAAGTAGAAGATGAGCGGGTTTTGCGGGTCGAAGAAATAGTCCCCAACATTTGTCCCGGCGATTCCTTGCACCTGGATGATGCCATCGACTCGAATCTCCACCGACCCGGCGATAGGTTCAAATTGAAGGAAATACGGGGTGGATGGGCTGCCAAAACCTTGGAACTGCTCCAGTCGTTCAAGCGCTCCGCCCGTTGCACCTGTCACCTGGCGGATGGTGGTGAAACCGAGTCGCCCCGCCGATCCAAAGTCGTAGCCTAAGCTGGCGCCTTCAATTCGACCGGAGTTTTGTCCGAACCCGAACGACTCGTAAGTGACCGTTATCGAACTGGTCGGCGCGATGACTCGATCCAAAAACGTGATCGTGCCGAGTTCAGCGTCGAGAATGAAATCTCGGCCAAGAGAAAGCGCCTGACCATCGACCTGAAGTCGCAAGGTTCCGTCGATGACCCGTCCACCCTGCAGGTAATACGGTCCGGCCGAGTTGTTGCCTTCGATTACGACGGTCCGGGCCGAACCTCGAGCTTGCGTCGTGAGCACCCTCGCCGAGAAATTGCCATCCTTCCACCCTCCCACAAACCCCTCGACCGATCGGCTGAAACCGATGAGTTGGTTGGAGTTCAGAAGGGTCGCTTGAATCGTTCCGTAGGCCAGGTCGTATTCGGCGTTCTGATAACGAAGGGTGTACTGCTGGTTCTGAGGGTCCTGAAACCGGTTATCGTTGAAACGGAAATCGAAGTTCAGAACACCCAAAACCTGGGCACCCGTGACCTGCAGGCTGCCGATATCGGTGAATTGCTGCAGACCCGTTCCGAAGTTGGTAAGCGCGTTGAACGCCTCGCGATCGCCCTGAACGCTGAACGAGTGGTAGCCGAGTGTTCGCTGTCCGGTGACCTTTACGCGGTCGGTGACGTTCTCTTGGAGCCAAGTCTGCCCCTCTTTCTTCTTGCGGTTTCTAGGGTCGTTCGGGGAGGGTAGCCGATTCTGGTTCGGGTCCATCGTGTTCGACTTTTTTTCGGTCTCTTTCTGAACCGAACTTGGGAGAGCGACTTTTCCCGTTCCGCCCTTGCCCGTTCGCATCTTTCGGGCGAGTTCGATCCACAGCTTCTTATCGAAACGGAACACAAGCTGAGCGTTCGCGCGCGACGGCACCGCAACCCCCAACACCAAGGCCATAGACAGAACAAAAACGCGCGACCCGCGCATCTTATGGTTGACGCTTCGCGAGTCCCAAGGTTTCGCGGGCAAGCTCCAGTCCCGTCATGGCTTGGTCCAAGAAGGCTTTTCGACGAGATTCCACTTTGGCGCGCAGCGCATCCGATTGCTTTTGATGCGCTTGATAGGCATCGAACAATCGGGCTGGAGTCAAACCTTCCACGGGCAAGGCAGAACCGAGATCGAGCTGCTTGGCAAAAGCGGCGACCTTTGGATCGTAGCTGATCATGAGCGGAGGGACGCCGACGGTGGTCGCCAAGATCCCGGCGTGAAGTCGCATGGCGACAACCGAATCCATCCTTGCCAGCCGCTGTTGAACCGTTATTGGCGACCCCAATTTGCGCAATTGAGGGATCCTCCCTCCCTGTTGCTTGGAGATCGCGTCGATGATCGGGCCGTCTTCGACGGCATCCATCTCAACGAGCGTAGGGGCTTGTCCAGCCTGAAAAACCAATCGGCAGAACTCGCCAAACAGGGCAACTTCGTTGACTCCCTTCTTATCCAGGGGTCGTGGTGCAATCGCGACGGACTTCATGCTGCCCACCGAGAACGTCCCTCCTTCCTCCACCACGGGAGGGGGAAGCAGGAATGCGGAATCCGCTCCCAGGTGAACTTTGCTTTTCACCCCAAGTTCTCGGAGCGCCTGAACGCTGCTTGGATCTCGGCAAACCACTAAGTCGGCGGAGTTAAACGCCTGAGCGGCGGTTCGCTTGCCCAGCCAGGTCGAGAGCGGTCCCACGCCCTGACCGAGAAGAATCACCTTCTTCCCGTTCTTCTTGGCAATCTTGATGAGTTGAGCGTAATACATGACGCTCATCACGGAAGTGGCATCTTGGAAAATCGATCCGCCGGGAAAGACGAGCGCATCGGCGGCCTGAATCGCCTTCTCGACCGACTTCATTTCCTTTCGGGCGATACCGGGGATGTTGTACGTCCGATAGGTCTCTTCCGGAAAGCCGGACAGAGCCGAGTACTCGATTTCTGGCCCAAACTTGTCAACGACGCCGAGCATGACCGCATCGTCACCGAGGTTTCCGCACCCTAAGTAGCCCGCAAGCAGAATCTTCGGCATATGACTGTTATTTAGGCTCCCCTTCCCCAGCCGCGATGGGTCGAAGACGACCTAGCCGTGAAGGCAAATCGATGGCTCGGCTGGAGAGTACCACCCAGCCCAGAGAGCCGATAGCCACCCCAAATCCGGTTCCCAAAAGAACGCGAAGCAGGTTCACTTGGAACGGCGTGTGAATGTGGCAGAAGGTGTTCACCACGTCGGTCGACCCTATTCCGCCCAGCATGATCAGGAGCGCAACCCATCCCGCGGCTCGACCGAGAAGCTGCCCATCGTATTTCGCTTTCGCGTACCAAAACAGTCCGACCGTTAACGCGGGGAATCCAATGAGGAAACTCTTCGTTCGGGGTCGAACCGGAAGGATCGTCTCCAACAATCCACGGAACGCCATTTCGCCACCGCTCACCCCAGCCGGACCATCGTTGCCGGAGCGGGCAACCATGATGCCGAGCACAGCCAACACGCCAAGCGCAAGGAAAGCGGATCCCCATGTGATCGCCGAGCCGAGAGCAGAGCGGACGTTCCCGATTCTTCGGAACACGAGCGCCCCAATAATTGGCACTGGAAGAAACACCGCAATCTTCACTCCCAAGAAGGCTTTCGCTCGAACGGTGTACGCCACGTCGGTGAGCAGTCCAGAGATGGCCAATCCCGCTAACAGAGCGGTGCCAAACACAAGGAGCAGCCCTAAGAGTGGATGCGGCTTCCAACGCTCGATGAGCAAGTAACCCAACACGGGAATGGTCACTGCGACGTAAAGGCAGAAGATAGAGGTGAGCGATCCGCTCACAATGGACCCCAAAGATAGCGCCGTGCTTCCGAGAACAAACCCCATCAGGAGCAGCCCATCGAGCAGGGTTAAACCGAGGCACAAGAAAAGGGCTGCCGAGCCAACTGCAATCAATCCCTGACTCAATCGACTGGAAGGTGACGATCCAAACGGTTGGGCCACCCCGACCTCGAGCCCATCCTTCTTCAGATCGGTAGCGATCGCTCCGGCAAACTCGCCGAATGCTTGGAGCGGTTGCTCGGCCGCAAGCGACAGGGGTCGCACCAGAAGCACCCGAAGCTGTCGCTCGGCGGCGGCTTTTCGATATCGCTCTACCGCTGCTTCCGGGCTCAGCTTGTCTAGTTCGCCTGCTTGGGCGGCATGCAACCGCAGCACCTTATCGGGAATGGTCGCAAGGACCTCGGCATCTCCACCGATTTTCGTGAACTCGGGCGAGGAATACCGGATCCCGGAGTTCTCCAAACCCGCGAAGAGCCCGGCCATGGCTTGCCTTCTGCCAAGAACTTGCTCACCCGAAGGCAAAAGAATAGTGGCTCCTAACTCCCCCGCCCAGGCAAGCGTTTCCTTGACCGAAACAACCGTTGAGCCGGGAATATTGGAGCATCGGGCAATGATTTGGAATCCTTCTTTCATCGCCGAGGCGCACTTGATAGGATCGAGTCCGATCGGCGTCCCTCGAAGTGCGTCGATATCGACAGCGGGCATTGCGATGGTGTTTCCTCGAGCCGTTTGGGAGGTGGTGAACGCGGGAAAACGAATGTTCAACCCACGAATGACCCGGGGCATCACGCTCACGTCGTTGACTCGGAGCGTGCTCATGGAGACGGCGGTGAGTTTAGGATCGATGGTCCCGCTCACAAACTCGCACTTCCCGGCCTGAACCAGATCGCCGATTGTTTGCTCTGGAATCACCACCGCGTTGATCCCGAACCCCTTCACCGTTTTCAGGGAGTCTTCCAAGAGCAGACCCTGGGTTGCCCCAAGCTCTTCAATGGTCTCGAGCTCGACCGATAGGGTGACCATCTTGTTCGTCGCCTCGCGATTGAGCCTGGGCTGAAGCCCAAGGAACGAACCTAAGACCACCAACAGCACGCCGATGGATAGCAGCGCGATAAATGCTCGCTCTCCTTTGAGGAACGATAGATCAAACGGCTTCATAGGTTTTCTAACTCTTCTTTAGGAAGCCTGGCAAGGACCCTCTTTGCTCCGCCCATAACCAGCACCGTGACCATTCCGGCAAGAAATCCACCGACGTGCGCCCAGTTGGCGACGCCCGCCTGAGGGACAAAAACTTGCCACATAAACCACGCGGTCAAGAGAATCCAGGCACTTAGCTCGAACTCGGCAAAAGCGAGCAGCGGAATCACGATTTCGATCTTTTGGGTCGGGAAGAGCAACAGGTAAGAACCGAGCACGCCTCCGATGGCCCCCGAAGCTCCGAGAGTAGGAACCGTTGCGTAAGGATCGACATAGATGTGGGCGAGCGATGCCATGACTCCCCATGCCAAGTAGTAAAGCGTGAAGCGCCAACCACCCATGACTTGCTCCACCAAAGGACCAAAAACCCACAGGAACAGCAAGTTGCCGAAGATGTGCCCGAGGGACCCATGCATGAACATCGAGGTCAGCAACGTGGTGAACGGGAATTTCTCACCCCCCTTGAGCGCAGCGACCACGTCCGCAGGTCGCATCATGAGGTCGGCAAAAAGTAAGTTGGAGCCAAAGGGATTCCATCGACGGTCCCACAAGAAGAGAATCAAGTTGAGCGCGATGAGGACCCATGTGACCACCGGAACAAACTCCCTTCGTTTATCCGAGTCACTGGCTGTCACCCCGAAATATTACCAAGATCGGGCTATAAGGCAAATTGGGCCCCCTTCAGATAGCTGAAGGAGACCCAGATTTTATGAAGGGCTGAGGAATCAGCTCTTCTTACGTCGTCGAAGCAGACCGGCGGCACCAAGTCCGATGACCGCAAGGGTTGCGGGCTCCGGAACCGGCGTGGGGCCAGGCTTGGTGTGCATGTTCTCGGTATCAACCCAACCTTGCTTCTTGAAATCGAACTTCGTGAGCCAGCCCTTGCTGTCGTAAGAAGTATCGAGATCTTGAACCGGGTGGAACCAAATGCCAAGCTTCTGATTGAAGTCGACACCCTTCCATGCGGAAGCGCCCGTGTTGATCGGCTTGTAGTTTTGGATCGCCGTTGCGTCGATCTTGAATCCAAGGGAGAGCGAACCATCCTCTGGCTCGACCGTCGCGCGAAGGTCCTTGATGAACGAGTTGTTCTTGACCGACGTGAGGATCTTGTCCGGAGTTTGATTTCCGCTCTTGTTCCCGTTGCCGTCGAAGAACGACGTGTTACCGTTGGCGCCGTTGTATCCGTAGACCGTCAACTTGAGGTCGCTGGGGTTCTTGGCATCCAGGTAAAAGATGGCGAGTTCGCCTGCATCACCCTTGGGGTTCGGGCCGTCGCTAACCGCGAGCCAGAAACCGTTCGGTCGCTTCCCGTTGGAAGCATTGGTGAAGTTGGACCAGAAGCTGAACTCGTTAGAGTTTCCGTTCCAGTCGGAGCTGAGTTGGCGCACTCGCCCCGCGTCGTTGTTGAACGTAGCCGGATTCAAAGTCGTTGTGTTAAACGACTGATACTTGGGCTTGTCCGTCCAAAAGAAATGATTGACTTGCGCATACGCACTCGTCATAACGAGCACGCCCGCAAGCGAGACCAGAGTCTTTAATCGAACCATAGGATATGTCCTTGGAATCACCTGCAAACACAGGTTCCCCCGCAGACACATGGACGCAAGGTTTGTGCCAATCCCTTGTTTATCGTTTAATGTTTATCAGTTTATAGGTTGGCCTACCGTTCGCCGGGCAGCACGATTCCGCGCATGATCACCCGTTGAGCGGAAAGGAATACGATGAGTGTGGGCAACGCCGCAAGCGCAAGCGCCGCCATGACCACCGCTCGGGGGGCGCTCATCTGTAGCTGGTACAGCCAAACCATCAGCGTCCACATCTTCTGGTCTTGAACCACCAAGAAGGCGTAAATGAACGCGCTGTAGCTGCTCATGAACGCGAGAAGGGCTAGGTAGCCAAGCACGGGACGAGAGAGCGGGAAGGCAATTTTGAGCATCATCACCCACTCGCGCGCGCCATCTAACTGACCCGCCTCGAACAATTCTTGTGGCAGCGAATCGAAGAAGCCCTTGAGCAGGAAGATCATGTACCCACTCGCGGCAGCCGGAAGGATCAGCGCGGCGAAGGTGTTGAGCAGTCCCAAATCCTTCAGCAAAAGGAAGCTCGGAATCATCGCCACCTCTGCTGGAAAGGCCATGGTTGCCAGCAAGAAGATGAGAATTTGACCGCTCACCTTGATGGGATATCGTGAGAGAGCGTAGGCCGCTAGCGGGTTCACCAGAAGCTGCGTGAGGATGGCGAGCAAGCAGAAAGCGGCCGTATTTTGCACCGCACGACCATTGATAAGGATGTAATCCAGAACGTAACGATAGTTGCGCCCGGTGAACTCGCCCTTGATCGAAGCCGCGTTTTTCGCGACCATATCGCGCTCGAATGCTTCGGCAGGGAGCTGAATCTCTCGAATGGGAGCGTTGATTCCCGAGAATTTTGCCCATTCAGTCTCCGCATTCTGGGCTCGATACCGCTCTGGAACGCGCCCCGCGTAGAACTTCTCAAGCAGCTTGGACTGTTCTTGCCCAGCTTTGACGTCGAGCATTTTCAGGTCGTCGAAGGTTTTGGCGCTGCCTGCGATCCAAGCAGGTACGTCTTCAAAACGATTCCGGTACTCCACTCGAATGAAGTCTTGATACATTCGCTGGAGACGAACCGGGACTCGGAACTCAGCGGGAAGGGTTTCTTTGAACTTCAACCAATCCGTCCAGCGACGACTCACGACGGGTTTCCACGTCTTTCGGTCAAGAGGTTCGGCGGGGGGCTGGACCGTTTGGAACGCGAGGTTCTCTTCCACATACGCTTTGTTCAACTCTTCGATCGATCCGAATTGAGTGCGCAACCAGCTTTGGTATCGAACGTTGAGGCGACCCGTTACCTGGTTGGGGGCGTTTCGGAAACCCGCAATCCACAGGTCCGCGGGCAGCTTTTCTAAGAACGAGGTGTACTGGGAGACCTTTTCGGCCTCTGCCACGGCGACCTCTGGAGAGACGGCACGTGTGGACGCGGTCAGCGAGGCGTCGCCTGAATACTTGTCGTCAATGTATTTGGCGTAAAGCTCTTCGGTGTCGCTCCAGAATTTGGGCAAGAGGCGGTTGTCGTTCTGGTCGGTGGCGCCTTTAAATCCTGTGCTCACCATGAGCGCGAACGGATAGAGAGTGGTTACCGCCCCGAGGGTGAGAATCAGATAGAGGAATCCGATGGCAAGCCTTGCGCGGGGACGTTTGCGACCAACTCTTCCTACCAAACTCATCCTAAGTTCCCTGCCCTCACAGTGTAACCGAAGCGGTCCGACTCTGCGGGATAAGAGGTGCAGTCGGGGAATGCCCGTAAAACTGCTTGCCGGTAAAAATATTTGAATCCAGGTAATTTTACTAGGTTAACCTGGTAATTCAGCGTGGAAAGAACCTGGTGAACCTGACAGGTAGGTCACGAAAGAGTGGGAAAGGATTCCCACGATGATCTACAGCGGTTCATGGAGGAACGCATGTCTTTTCGAGTAAACACCAACGTCGCAGCAATGGGAACGCTGCGAAATGTCCAAAACACGTCTATCAACTTCAACCAGTCGATCAACCGACTGTCGACCGGTCTGCGCATCAACAGCGCGGCAGAAGATCCGGCGGGCCTGATCGCTTCGGAAGGATTCCGAGCCCAGCTCACCGGCCTTGACGCCGCTCTGCGAAACAACCAAGACGCGGTCAACTTTGCAAAAACTGCAGAGGGTGCACTTTCTGAGGTGAACCGACTTCTCAACGATGCTCGGGCACTCGCCGTCGCTTCGGCGAACACGGGAACGGTTAGCTCTTCTCAGGTTCAAGCCAACCAAGCTCAGCTCACGTCCATCGTTGAGTCGATCTCCCGAATTTCGCAAAACACGACGTTCGGCACGAAGAAGTTGCTAGACGGTACTGCGGGCATCAACTCGCAAATCACCAACGCAACCCGAATCGCCAGCATTCAGCTTGGCAGCAACATCGGCACGACTTCGCTGTCGTCGAACGCTACCATCACTCTTTCCTCGGTCACCGCAGGAACGAAGGCGCTGTACACGTCGGCAACTCTTACGGGTGGCAACGTGCTTGCCGCAGGTAGCTTCTCGCTGAACGGTACGACCTTCTCGTTCGCAGCAGGTCAAACGGGTGCAGAAGTCATCTCTGCCATCAACGCTGCATCCGCTCAAACCGGTGTCACGGCAATTCTGAACGCATCGAACCGAATCGAGTTCACCTCTACGAAGGTGGGATCGAACTCCCGCATCGACTTCGTCGACGCTCAAGGAGTCATCTCTGCCGCCGCAGGTACAACGGCCGCCCAAACGGGTACCGATGCAACCGCAACGGTTGAAGTCGGTGGCTCGGGTGCGGTCCTCTTCACCGGAGGTCTCAACGGTGCAGACGGTCTGACTCTTCGGGATGCGGTCGGCAACACCCTTCGACTCACGGAAGCAGGAAACGCCACCACGGCAACTGCAGCAGCAGTTGGACAAGTAGTGGTCGGATCGGCCCAGTTCCAAATCGGTGGAAACGCAAACCAAACTGCGTCCCTCTCGATTGGTAACTTCGCTGCCAGCCAACTTGGCCAAGGAAGAGTCGTAGGCAAGAACCTCAGCAACCTGGATCTTAGCAACTTCTCGAACGCTACCGATGCCCTCAAGGTTATCGACCAGGCGATTGAAGATGTCAGCAAGGCTCGAGGCTCTATCGGTAACTTCCAACGAAACGTTCTGGAGTCCAACATCCGATCGCTCGGAACGGCTCGAGAGAACCTCGCAGCAACCGAGAGCGCGATCCGAGACACGGACGTGGCGGCTGAAATGACTCAGTACACCAAGTTCCAGATCCTTCAGCAGGCCGGTCTTTCCGTCTTGGCTCAGGCTAACAACGCCCCACAGGCCGTTCTTAGTCTTCTCCAGGGCTAGTTTTAGACACGCACCTCCTAGACAAGCCGTTCGCCCCTTATGGGGCGACGGCCTTTTTAGGTTATTGGGGCTCTTTCGCGGGCAAGAAAAAGTTAGAGTGGCCGGGCGGGTTCCGCCATTCGCAGGGAAACCATTCGCTTTCGTGGTTTCACCACCGAGCCTTCCACCGCACCGAAGAGGTCGTAATTTTCCGCCTCGGTCACTTCCACGTTCACGAGGTCTCCCGGCGAAGCTTCACCCTTGGCAAAGACCATTCCGTCAATCTCGGGAGCGTCTCGATGGGAGCGACCGATCAGCCAGCCATCCCGAACATCTTCAATCAGCACCGGGAGAGACTTTCCAATCCACGACTCGTTGACTCGTCGAGAAATCTTTTGTTGCCTGGCCATCAATCGGTCGTAGCGCTGCCGTTTGATCTTGAACGAGACCTGGTCTTCCATGTCATGAGCGGGCGTGCCGGGCTCTTTGCTGAACACAAAAGCTCCGACCTTGTCGAGTTTCGCCTCCTCGATGAAGTTGATCAGATACTCGAACTCTTCGTCCGTTTCGCCGGGGAATCCCACAATGAACGTCGTTCGAATCGCGACGTCCGGCATTGCCGCACGGACCTTTTCAAAAAGCTTGAGGTACCGCTCGCCGTCCCACGGCCGTTTCATTCGGCGCAGAGTATCGGGGTGTGCGTGCTGCAGGGGAATATCGATGTAGTGCGCGACCTTCGGAAGGGTCGCCATTGCCTCGATGACTTCATCGGTGAGTCGGTTCGGATAGAAGTAAAGGATCCGAATCCAGTCGATCCCGTCCACACCGTTCAGTTCGCGGAGCAGCTTGGGGAGGGTGAACTCTTTGTAGAGGTCGTAGCCGTATTGCGTGACATCCTGAGCGATCAGGTTGATCTCGCGCGTGCCTTGCATGGCAAGGTGCCGCGCCTCGGCAACGACCCGCTCGATCGGCTTACTGTCGTGCTTGCCTCGGAAGCTTGGGATGGTGCAGAAGGTGCACTTGTGATCGCACCCTTCGCTGACCTTTAGGTACGCACTCCAGGGTCGACCTGCGCGAGCGCGGGTCGGAACGTCTGCCCATCGGTGATGAGGAGGAGCGACATCGAGAACCTGCTCGCGGGAGGTAAGGGTTTCGCGGACGATTTCGTCGAAGCGTCCCATCTGACCGACGCCCACGTAGGCGTCCGCTCCGGGAGCCAACTTCATGAGTTCTGCGCCTAGTCTCTGCGCCAAGCATCCGGCAACGATAACGCGACCCGTTTTGCCTGCATGCTTCTGCTTAACGGCGTCTTTGATGGCCTGAATCGATTCCGCCTTGCTCGCTTCAAGGAAGCCGCAAGTGTTGATGACGGTGACGTCGGACTTTCTCGCCGAGCCGTCCACCTCGAATCCAGCCGATTGGAGGACGCCCGCGATCTCTTCGCTATCGACCTCGTTTTTAGCGCATCCCAGGGTTACGATCTTTACGGATCCACCCGATTGGGATGGATTTTGACCGTCTTGGGAAGAACTCATACCAACTATTATGAATCGCAGGCTAAGCCGGTAAACAAAGCTGGGTCGATTCCTGGTAGGAACCGACCCATGAAAGCCGAGCTTGGCGCAAGAATTACTTGCGTCGTCGGCGGCGTGCGAAGGCTAGAATGGCCGCGCTGACTCCGGCAAGGGTGGCAGGCTCCGGAACGACTTGCATGTCAGAAATCGTGAAGTCACCCTCCGACTGCGGGTCGAAGCTCACCTTGATGTAGTCAACGTCTCCCAGGAACGCTTCGCCCGTAAAGTCGAAGTTGACGGGAACGTTTCCGCTGGTGACTGCCGCCGGAAGAGTGCCCATTCGGATGGCCGACTGGCCAAGGGTGGTGCTTCCAATTTCAACCGTGACCGGAACCGAAAGGTCGGTGTTGCGAACGTTGATGAGGAAGACCGGTGCACCTGCCCAGTTGAGGTTCAACGGGGCGTCCGGCGTGGCGCTACCAGACGAGAAGCCATATCCAAGAAGGGTTTTGACGTTCACACCCGTACCGCTCGAGACGTTGTACACGCCTGGGGTAGTGAAAGTGCGCGCTCGACCATCGTCTCCGAAGTCGTTGCTTTCGATTTCAATTTTGGCGTATCGAGTGCCGCCCGGGACATTTCCCGCGTTGATCCACTGCGAATTCGATCCCGAGGTGAGAAGCCCCGAATCGTATGCGCCCAGATTGAAGTCGTCGACAAACGCTGCGTTGGATATCGCTGCGAGCCCAGTGAGAAGTCCTAAGAGAACAAACCCTTTTTTCATAAACACGTCCAAGCCAAGTCAGAAGCGCAATCGCTTATGAACCCAGTAAAAGTGTATGAGTTTGTTCAAATCCGCGTATCCGTATAAACACTAGGATTCGAGATATTCTCGCCTGCGGATATTTTGCCCCGGTGGGAGGGACGATTCTAGTGCGAACAATCGGAGTTCAACTTCAGAGCGCCCCTTGCCCAAGCCACTCAGTTGAACCAGTAGAACCGCGCGTCCCTCTTGTCAAACGACTCGCAAGAGGGACGCTAGCTTAAGGAATCGGAAGGCTAGACCTGAACTCCGAGCTTTTTGAGAGCACTCTCGACGCGCTCGTCTCCGTTCGGATTGAAGCCGACGATCGCTTCAGCGACATTTCCGGCGCGGTCGATGATGTACACCGTCGGAATCCCTGAAACGCGATACAGCTTTTTGCTAATGGCCGCGTCGGTGTTCTTTCCGGCTCGATCAAAGAAGAACGGATACGAGAATCGCGACTTGTTCTTTGCAACCCATTGCTGGAATGCCGGTCTCTCATCGCTCACGCAAACTGCAAGTAGTTCGACGTCTTGTGATTTGACCTTTGAGTAAACCTGCTCAAAGTGCGGCATGGAGTTTATGCAAGGTCCACACCAGGTCGCCCAAAACTTCAGGACCACAACTTTCCCTTTGTAATCACTGAGCTTTACGGCTTTCCCCTCATAAGCGTCCACCTCAAAGTCCGGCGCAACGACGCCTGGCTTCAAAAGCTCCGGTGCGGGTTCGGGAGGCTTGGCCGGAGACTTAACGATCTTGAAAGTTGGCTCGAGTTTTAGGCGCGAACCATCAGGGCTGATGTCTGCAAGATAGTTCACACCCTCGTATTCAAACGTTCCACGAACATCTTTACGACTTTCGTCGATAACTAGTGTGACCGGCTTGAGCGTTGCGGGATCATCGGAAAGATCGTAACGTCGGTTAAACACGCCGTTGTTTCCATCTTCATACAACCGGAAGAAAACCTTCTTGTTATTGATCACGCCCGTTCCTTCTAAGAGCGTTGATCGGTAGTAGCCAATTGCGCTTCGCCCTGGTGAAAAGTAAAAGTTTAAGCCGTATTCACCTTTGAACTTTTTGTTCCCCGCCTTATAGCCGACGGAGAAGATGTTCGTGCCGCTCCATTGGACCAAACCTCCTTCTTGTGCAGGAGGCTTGCTCTTCCAGTCGGCCGGACGATCATCGGTGAGATCCCCATTCTGGTTGAAGTCGAGGAACAATCGAGACTCGTCCCCCTGGTTCTGCAAGAGTCCGACAAACACCGAAGCCGGGTCATTGCCAAGACTGAGTTTGAAGAACGAGTTGGTTCCGAATGCAGCCGGGAGCTTCGTCACCTCTTTCGGTTGCTCCGAATCTAGCTTCGCGCTACTCGGCATGTACATCTGATTTCGCTCCTTCGTGCCGTTGAAATCTAGACCCGTGACCTTCCGTTCCAAGTTCACGGTGATGGGCGCAGCGCCTTGACTGGCGATGAGAAAAGCGATGGCAATGCTCATCAGCGCCCTCCCCACCAGGTCAACGCATTGCAGTTGGTTGTGGCCGTAATCGGAAGGGGCGAAGGCGTCAACGGCTGACCTGTCTGAGACTGAGGGTTAGCGAACTGAACTGCGCCCTCCGGTCGGAGTGGATGCCAAAGATTCAGCGGGAGAATCGTCTGCTCGGGTCGCAGATTCTTTGCACTGGAATCGGCAAAGGTGTAATTGTTTGTTCCGGCATGTCTCACGTAGGGCAGCGTCAAGTTGATTTGTGGATTCCCCGCTACACGGTTAAGAACCGCTCGGCAAGCTTGGAAAGAACTTCCCGTACTTGTTGTTCGTAATCCGGTAACACCCGCGGTAAAGACACTCGGTTGCACTCCGCCACCGACAATAAACTGCGAACTGTATTCGATAGACGTGAGAGACCACACCCGGTTAAGAGGCCACAAAGATCCAATGTTTGCCGATGCCTTCTCGCTTAATCCAATCGATCTCTGAAGAGTAGCTGTATGGGTTGCAGCGGGATCTTGCCAAATCTGAACGTTCTTGATGTAGGGGTTCAAGATCCCCTCGAAGTAGGTAAATTGAAATCCCGTTCCTTGTTGCAATGTCCCCGGAACAAAGGTGTCATCGACATCTATAGCATATAGCTGGATTCCAGTTCCGACTTGCTTCGTATTGCTTAACGCAGAAATGCGCTTTGCGGATGCCTTTGCTTGGGCAAAGACAGGGAACAAAATAGCGGCCAAAATTGCAATAATTGCAATAACCACTAAGAGTTCAATTAGGGTAAATCCCTTTTTCACGTAATTGCGAGTGTCCTTCATTTCTCCTCTAAAACATCTCTTGCGAAGATGCTACAAAAGAAGTATGCGTTCGCAATTTATCGCCTGCACCACCCGTTCAAGGTGGCCCAAACAACCCACCGAAAGAAGCCTTAGCTTTGCTTTGTTTCAGCAAGCCAAATAGTTTCTGAGGCTAAGAAACGTTTTAGCGACGGTCGGGGCAAAATAGGCGATTCTAGGCCGTCCTCCTCACAGATATCTCAGCTCTCGAACCTCGGTGACCTCCTTCAGCGATATAGAGCGGCGCGCTCAGGCTATTGCTCGAATCCTGTTTGCAGAGGGGAGGGCGGTGTACGCCATAGGGTTCAAACAGCCCCTCAGCGGTGTGCAAAAGGCTCACAGGGACCTTTGCTCAACTGTCACACGGGAGTCGCTGCGTGAAATGTGGTCAACCCAAACGTAGGGGACCATAAACAAAAAGGGCCCTGAGGAAACCCTCAGAGCCCCAATGCTTGGTGCTTTTCCTTTTAGGCCTTCTTTCGTCGGCGAGCGAATGCTGCCAACGCGAGACCAACGCCTGCGATGGTACCGGGCTCAGGAACGGTTTGGATCTTGGTGATCGAGAAGTCGCCACCAACTACCGGGTCGAAAGCGATGAAGATGAAGTCAACATCGTTCAGGAACGATTCGCCGGAGAAATCGAGGGTTGCAACCGCATTCATGGACGGGGTAACCGCGCCAGGAAGGAACCCGTTGCGCTGAGCCGAAAGTCCAAGAGTGGTCGATCCGAGGATGACCGTGTAAGGAACCGCAACGTCAGTGCTTCGAACATCCAAAGAGAAAATCGGAGTACCCGAAAAATCGAGGTTGAGCGGAAGGTTGGGGCTTGCAGATCCTGTATTGAAGCCGTAACCAATTTCTGCGTAGACATCCACACCCGCTCCGCTGGTTACCGAGAAGATTCCCGGGCCGAGGAAGGTTCGTGCACGTCCGTCGTCTCCAATGTCATTGGACTCGATCTCAAAGTAGTGAGCTCGAACGCCACCAGGAACGTTAGCCGCATTTACCCACTGAAAATTGCTGCCCGTGGTGAGAAGTCCCGTATCGTAGGAACCCTGCGTGAAGTTGTCGATAAGACCCGCCTGCGAGAATGCAGCGACGGAGCCCAAAATGATTGCTAAACCAAGCCTTTTCATGAGAAACACTTTGCGCGCAAGCACCTTTGCTCACGACTTCATAAGTCTAGCAGAGCCTCATGGGTTCTTTACCGGCAAAGTTACTTGAAATCTCAAGATGAAGCCTTGGGGAGGTGAACGGCACAAACATTGCGTCTCCTCCCCGTTAGATGGCTTGGCCTACGACAGAATTCTCGGTGTGAAATCTGTCGAAGGGGTAACCGATCGACAGTACGCCGCCATGAGCCGGGCGCAGTTCTCGACGTCGGTCAGCGATAGCACTTCGCACGGAGTGTGCATGTACCGAAGCGGCACGCCAACGATTCCAACCGCCATGCCCGCCCGATTCAACTGCATGGCATTTCCGTCGGTCCCCGTGCCTCCTGCCGTGACGTCGACCTGATACGGAATGTCTTCCTTGGCGCACGCTTCTCGAATCATGTTGAAGACGATCGGATTGGCATTCGCACCGCGCATGACCGACGGACCCTTGCCCGTGTCCAACTGACCGTACTTGGTCTTGCTCACGCTCGGATAGTCAATCGCATGGTTCACATCGACCGCAAGACCGGACTGAGCATTGATCCAATAACTGGAGGTTCGAGCACCGCGAAGTCCGATTTCTTCCTGGACGGTCGCAACCGCATAAACGCCAACATTGGGGTCGAGTCCGCCCTCTTCTTTGAGCAGTCGCAGAGCCTCGGCAACGATGAACGATCCCATCTTGTTGTCGAAGCCTCGCGCCGTTGCCCGATCGCCCCTCAGCATCTGGAACTCGTACTGGTAGGTCACGCAATCGCCGAGCGAGATGAACTCTTCTACTTCAGCTCGGGAGGTTGCGCCGATATCGATCCAGAGATCGTCGATTTCCGGCTTTCGCTTGCGCTCCTCATCCTTCAACAGGTGAATCGCCTTTCTACCAATGACGCCCGCGACCTTTTCTTTTCCGTGAACCCAAACACGCTGGCCGACCGGAATCACCGAATCGTGTCCACCGATGGTGCTGAAGTAAAGGAGTCCTTCTTCAGAGATGTAGTGAATCAGGAAACCGATTTCATCCATGTGCCCCGCAAGCATGATTTTCATCTCCGCCTCGGGGTTTAGGATGGCGGCGACGTTCCCGTGAACGTCGGTAGCGATCTTGTCGGCATAGGCTTGGGTATAGCCTCTATAAACCTCTGCCGCGCGCTCTTCAAACCCCGAAGGGCTCGGCACGTTTACGATCGCCTTGAAAAATTCGAAAGACTCCGGTCTCATAGCCGGATAATACCGATTTTGCGAATAATTCCAGTGCGACGATTCGCCTGAATTCTTACCGCCGAGTTGCTCTTTGTCGAAGCAGAATCGCGAGGCTGTTCATGAGCAAGAGAACGGCGAGCAACACAATAATCGCCGCCGCTGCGTTCTCGTGGAAACCCTTTTGAGGCCGCCCAGACCATTCGAAGATCTGAATCGGCAAGACGGTGAATCGCGATTTGACGTCTTTCGGAACGAAGTTGATGTAGGTGACCGCACCGATCGTGATCAGCGGAGCCGTCTCGCCGATAGCTCGGGAGATAGAAAGAATGATGCCGGTCAAAATTCCAGGGGCTGCGGAAGGCAACACTTGGCGTCGAATGGTCTGCCACTTCGTCGCTCCTAGTGCCAGAGAGGCCTCTCGATAGCTCTTGGGAACCGCTTTGAGCGCTTCCTGGGAGACAAGGATGATCGTGGGCAAAATCAGCAGCGACATCGTCAGCGCTCCCGAGATCACACTCCGATCCAGCGCCATCCAGCGAACAAAGACCGCTAAGCCAAGAAGTCCGTAAACGATGCTCGGAACACCTGCCAGATTGGCGATGTTCAACTGGATGAACTCGACGAGTTTGTTTCGTTTCGTATTGAATTCTTCCAGGTAAATGGCCGCTGCGACCCCCATTGGCACCGCGATGATTGCCGTCAATGCGACCACCCAAAGTGATCCCATCAGCGCCACCTTCACGCCCGCTCTTTGTGGCCTGGAGGAAGGGAAGGACTCAAAGAACTGCTGACTCAGTCGCCCAAAGCCATCTCGGAAGATCGAGAACAGCAAGTAAACAAGGAGCACACCCGCTATGGCCAGTGCCGTGAAGCAAAATGCCCCGAACAACTTATTGAAAAATCGACGCCAAAACGGAAGTTGCCAGCGCAACTCTTCAGGCACCTCGATAACCGCGGCTGAGATTGTTTCCTTCGGAGGCTTGAGCGAAGTCGACATATCCGATGCCCCTTAGGCGTACACCTGCCGGAATCTTTTGACCAATCGATTGGCAAGGACGTTGAGAACGTAGGTGGTGGCAAACAGAGTGACACCCACCGCGAAGATCGTTTGGAACTCCAGGGTTCCGTTTGGCGTGTCGCCCTTCGAAATCTGAACGATGTAAGCGGTCATCGTCTGGATGCTCTCCGCCGGGTTCAGAGTGAGCTTCGGGTTCATTCCAGAAGCCAAAGTCACCGCCATCGTTTCCCCGATCGCGCGGCTAATGGCGAGGATCACGGCTGCCATGATGCCCGAAAGAGCAGAGGGAACCACGATCTTCATCGTGACCTCCATCTTCGTCGCTCCGAGCCCATACGCACCTTCTCGAAGCGCTTTGGGTACCGCTGTGAGGGCGTCCTCACACAGAGAGGAAACCAGCGGGAGGATCATGACGCCAACGACGATCGCGCCGGATGCCGCGTTGTAAACCTGAACGTTTTTGAAAACCGATTGCAGCGCCGGGGTGATCGTAAACAGCGCGAAGTAGCCGTAGACGACGGTGGGAATGCCCGCCAGAACTTCCAGAATCGGCTTCAGAACTGCCCGCGCCTTCGGATGAGCGTACTCACTCAGATAGATCGCCGACATCAACCCAAGCGGAACCGCGATCAACGCCGATCCGATGGTGATCATCAAGGTGCCCGTGACCAAGGGCCACACACCAAACTTTTGAGGCTTCACCAACGGCGACCATTCGGTCGTTCCGAAGAACTCCCCGAAGCTCACCTTGCTGAAGAACATAAATGCCTCCCTCGAAAGAACACCGATGATCCCGGCGGTAACGAGAATCGAAACCGCGGCGCAGAGGAAGCACACGGCGAGAATGATCCATTCTTTCGCCTTGTTGCGAGAACCCCTACCGGAATACCGGGAGAACGAGGGAGACACTACTGCCATGAAAGGTCCTTACTTCTTCTCAGCCTTCAGGATATCTTCAATCTTCATTCCAGGCTGAGCGCCCTTGAATGCCGTACCCGTCTTCTTGCTCGTGATGTGCTCCATAGCAAGCTTGTAGGCTTCTGCCGGAAGCGAAATGTAGCCCGCTTCAGAAACGTTCTTCGTACCGTCTCCAAGCGCAAACTTCAGGAAGGCTTGAACCTCAGGTCGGTCGAGCGACTTGGTGTTGACGTACCAGAACAGTGGTCGGCTGAGCGGAGTGTACGTGCCGTCGCCAATGGATTCTGGGGAGGGTGCCACGCCTGCAACCTTCAAGACTTTGAGCTTGTCCTTGTTCTGCTCGTAGTAAGCGTAGCCAAAGTATCCGAGTCCGCCCTTGTCTCCGCTCACGCCCGTCACAAGGGTGTTGTCATCTTCGGAGGCTTGGTAGTCGGATCGGCTCTCCTTTTCCTTACCGTTGATCGCCTTGGTGAAGTAGTCGAACGTGCCGCTATCGGTGCCAGGACCGTAGAGCTTGATCGGCTCGGCGGGCCATGCAGGGTTCACGTCTTTCCAAGTCTTAACGGTGCTCTTGGGCTCCCAAATCTTCTTCAGCTCGGCAACGGTGATGTCCTCAACCCAATCGTTCTGGGGGTTGACCACAACGGAGAGTCCGTCGAAAGCGATCGGGATCTCAACGAACTCGATGCCCTTCTCTTTGCAAGCTTCGATCTCTTTGTCCTCGATGGGTCGGGACGCTCCGGCGATGTCGATTTCGCCCGCCGCAAATTTCTTGAATCCGCCACCCGTTCCAGAAACCGCAACGTCCATCTGAACATCGGGGTTCGCTTGGGTGAATGCCTCAGCCATCGCTTCCGAGACCGGACCGACGGTGCTGCTACCGTCCATCGAAATCTTTCCGGCTACCTTCTCACCAGAAGGAGCGTTGGATGTTTCCGAACCCGTTGAGGAAGCATTCTCAGGAGTGGAACCATTGTTTCCACAGCCAGAAATCATCACGGCAAGAAGCGAGAAAGCTGCAAGAGAGCGCAGGATTTTCATGGTAGTTACCCGGTTGGGAAGGTACCGACGAAATGTTAAGAGATCGTTAAGAAGCGGGTGCGTTGAACTCGCTCGCACCCGTCTTAATACTTCAGAGACCCCCCGAAGCGACTGCTTCGGGGGGTCTCTATCGCGATCTTGGGATGGTTCGTCAGTTCATTCCAATCATCGCCGGACCTGGGTTCAGGTTGACCGGAGCCGCCTTGGGATTCGGCGATTCCTTAACAGTTTTCGCGGTAGCGGCAACTGCGGGTTCCTCCGTTTCTGCACCGGCTTTTCCTGCTTTGGTCAGGTGCACCAAGTAAAGGCTGAGGGCTTGAATCTCATCCTTCTTGCCCACCAGAGGAGGCATGTACTTCACGTACGGATTGTCGGATTTTGCCTCGTGCAACGAGTTGAGCAGGCTTAGAACAGACTCCGCATCGCGATCTCCAATCAACCGTTTCATCGAACGGTAGCCCGTCTCGGTGTGGCAAGACAGACACTGTCCGGCGAACATCAGCTTCCCTTTCGCAAGCTCATCGAGCGAATCTTTCGCCACCCACATGCTGGACGTGAGATATCCCTTGGTGTTGAAGTCAGCGATCTCATTTCGTCGAATGCTATTCGAGTACATGTGCCCACCGATGACGTAAGGTTTGCGGATCGCCTCCCGTGCGTATTCGGTGCTGCCGGTTGCCGCTAGGGCAAGGAACACAATGCTCCAAGCGTGTCCTGGGCTGAACTCCTTCGGATGCTTGTAGGCAAAGAAGTAGACAACTCCCGCAATCGTCGCCGTGGTGAACAGCGAGACAAGAGCGATTCGCGTGACTTGCGTGAACGCTCCTGATCCGATGGTGGAGAAGCCGAGTTGCAGCAGGTCTTTGCTGAAGTTCGGCATCATCGCGAAGTACCACAGGAAGGCGATCGGCATGAGCGTGAAGATCGGGAGCAACCAGCTTGCGCTCCATCGCGTCATTGCGATTCGACCCTTCTTCTCAAACGTCTCGTCTTCCATGCGGGAGATGGAGAGCAGTGCGTAGATGCCTGCGAAAGCCACGCAGACCAGGATTCGAACGACCAGGCTCGGGAAGTACGTTGGGTTGAAGAACGCCATCCAGAATTTGCTGGCTTCTTGGCCCGTACCCGCTACGTCCAACCATGACTGACCTGGGGTGAGCATGAACGACAGGATGCCGTTAATGATCACGAGGGTGCAGAACGAGGCGATCGCATAGAGCCAACCCACCTTCAGGTGAAGCTCTTTGGGAATCCTGTCCCACGAGTAGTAGTACACCGCCGCCGAGGTGAGTTCGATGATGAAGAACACCCACTCCATCGCCCATCCAAAGACGAAGTTATGAATGAGTGTGCTGGTTGCCTCGGGCTGAACCAGACCGATGGCGAACCAAATTCCGACGCCTGTCACGGCACCGAGGGTATTGGTGAGGATCATGAAGAAGCGAGAGTGCTTTTTGATGACAGGCATCCAGCTTTCTCGACCTTCTCTCATTGCTTTCGCTTCGGCCATTGGCAGATACAATCCGCCGCCGACCGCAAAGAGGGCGACCATCATGTGGACAATCGCGATGATTCCGATCACCCAGACTCCACCGATGACGGGAACATTCCAAACAGGGTAGTTCATAGTGTGATCTCCTTAAGAAACGGCCAAGAAGCCCCATGCAGTCGTGAGCACGATGATGCCAAGAGCGAACAAGCCGAAGTAGTGCGCTAGACGACCGCGCCTGCCAGAGGCTTTTTGCGTGTCGTAGAACGGGATGAAGAACCAGAGGATCAGGCCAAGGGTAAAGATGCCCATGCCAATCACCTCACCCGCGACTCCCGGGAACAGGTTGCCCATCACCTTGAGCACCTGGAAGGAGCTCATGAAGTACCACTCAGGGTGAATACCCTTAGGGGCAGGAGCAAGCGGATCCGCTTGGGTTCCGAGTTGCCACGGGAACATGGAAGACATGAGTGCAATCGCGTTCAGAGCGATGAGCCACATGGCCAAGTCCTTGGCAAGGAAGTTCGGGAAGAACGGAATGGTCTTTCGCTTTTCAACGGGAACCTCTTCCTCACTGGGCGGAAGGGCGTTGCCGTGTTGTTGCACCAGATACAGGTGGAACATGAGAAGCGGAATGAACAGCAGAGGCAACACCACCGCGTGCAGAGCAAAGAAGCGCTGAACCGTGAGTTCGGTAACTTCCAAGCCGCCGCGCAGCAGGTTGGCGATCGTGGGTCCAACCACCGGAACGCTGTTCGGAATCTCTAGACCGACTTTGGTCGCAAAGAAGGCCAAGTCGTCCATCGGCAGTAGGTAGCCGCTGAATCCGAACATAAGTCCAATGAACAGGAGCAACATGCCCGACCACCATCCGAATTCACGAGGCTTCTTGTACGCCTTCATGAAGTAGACGGAGAACATGTGAACGAACACGGCAAAGATGAACAGGTTCGCCGACCAGTTGTGCGCCGAGCGGATCAACCAGCCGAAATGAATGTCGTAAGTGATCTGCCGGACAGATTCGTAAGCCTCAGGACCGGGCTTGTAGTAGATGAGGAGCAGAACGCCCGTAACGACTTGGACAAGGAATCCAAGCATCGAGATGCCGCCCCAGTAGTACCAAAATGAATGTCGGTGAGCCGGAACCGTCTTCTTCTTCGCGAAGGCGATCCACTGGTCCATACCCAACCGTTCGTTTAGGTATTCGATGGTTCGAGATTTAGCCATGATGGTCTCTGGCCCTTAGGCCCTGGTCACCTGGACCTTGCCTTTCTCCACCTTCACCGCGTACACAGGGAGCGGCTTCGGAGGAGGTCCGGCGATGTTCTTGCCCGTCTTGGCGTCGAAAACGCCGCCATGACAAGCGCATGTGATCTTCTTTTGACCCTTGTCGTACTGCACCGTACAGCCAAGGTGGGTACAAACCGCATCGAGAGCCACCCAAGAGCCGTCATCGTGGTGGATGAGGAGCGCGGGGTGGGTTCCGAACTTGAAGACCATGGCGGTTCCGATGGGGAGAGTGTCCGCGCCGTCGAGGGTCACTTCCTTCACCGCTGCCACGCTGGCCGCCTTTTCGACGGGCGAGTTGAGATAGCGATAGACCGGGTACCCGACCGCTGCCGTGTAGGCGAGGCAGACTCCGCCGATCACGCCTTTCATCACCAACTCTCGGCGAGAAACTCCGTGTTCGTCGTTTTCAACCTCAACGGGTTCGGTATTGACGTTGAGAGGAATTGTTTCTGTGTTCACTGCATCACTCATGCGAGCACCGCCTTATCGGTGGAAATGCGATCAGGGGAAACGGGCTCAACCGGAACGGATTCGTCGAGCGGCTTTGCTCCCTTCATCACCATTGCCAGCCAGAACACCAGCGCCAGTCCGATCACGAACAGGACTAAGAAGATCGCGATCACGCTCCAGTTGGAGACTTCGGTGCGCTCGAAGACGCTAAAGCCTTTCTGGGCAAAAACGGCGTCGCGGAGTCCGTCTCGGTAGAGGGTCATTCCCGTCACCTGAAGGAATCCGGCGACAACGTTGGCAATCGCAAGACCAAGAGAAGCCTTCTTAAACATCGCCAGGGTCAGGCCCGCAACCGCCAGGGTGGTGAGGAGGTAGATGTAGCCGCCCGTCATTGCGATCGGGTAGCTCGCCAGGGTCTCAAGCGTCTTCGCGTCTTGAGCGGCCCGTGTTTGATAGGCGAAGAACAGTTGGGGAATCGCGCCTGCAACGACGAAGGCGACGCCCGTCTTTCGGAGCTTTGCGACCACATCCGATTCCAGATGCTTCATGTTTGCCAGAAGAAGCATCCATGCTCCCCCAAAAATGACTCCGCCGAACATCACGAAAAGCCATCGGTAAGTAATCGTCGGGTCAGCCGGAACCGGGGCAATGCCTTGATCCGACGCTGCATACATGGACTGCCACACTTCCGGTCGAAGCATGAGCGTCATGTTCAACGAGTAAATGCGGCCGACACCTAAGACCAACAGGAACGCGACAACCGCAGGAAGAAAAGCGCTCTTTCCTGCTTGCAAGCGGTCTGGGATGATGTACAGAAGGCGATAGGCGACGATGAGCATCGCAATCACCGAAATCCAGCTTGCGGCAATGAGCACGCTGCTGGTGTAAATGGCGCGTCCGTAAAGGACTTGCGCAAACAACAAGGGCGGGACGCCTAAGTTGATCACGTAGGTCATGAGCGTCGGAAGGCGTCTTGCAAGAACGTGGGCAGAAGATAGCTCTGTCGCGTTCTTGCGCAACCGCCCCGAAAGGCTCCACCACGTAACCGCCAATAGGCTGCCGACAAGCAGCATGACCGCCGTGAAGTGCAGCGCCAAGGTCAACAGACTCAAAGTCTTCATTAACCAAACGGGCGCCGGTATTGGAATGGGGTCGACGTTTGGGAATTGCACGCTGTAATGATTCAGCGTTCAAGGCAACGTCGCGGGTCGTGAAGTTCCTGTCATAAGGATTCAGGACAGAGAACCGTTTACTCAGATCATTGAATCTGAATTCGATAAAAAACGCCCGTCAAAACGAGCAAAGGACGTGCTCGGTTCAGAGTCACGTCCTTTTTTATCACTACACCCAGTGTTCTGGGGCAGCCCCGTTTAGTAGTGCCAGTCGACGTCGAGAGCTTCTTTCGCGTGCCGCTCGATGAACTCGCGGCGCGGTTCGACCTTCTCGCCCATCAGCCGTGAGAACATCATTTCAACTTCGGCCTCGAATTCTTTCTCGAGCTTCACTTGCACGAGACGTCGATTGGAAGGCGCCATCGTGGTCTCTTCCAAGTCCGAAGCGTCCATTTCTCCCAGACCCTTAAACCGGGTGACCGAGTACTTCTTAGACTTCAGCTTCTTGATGATCTCATCGCGCTCAGCTTCCGTCATCGCGTAGTGACGCTCGTTGGCGCCGACCTTCACAACAAACAGAGGAGGCTGCGCCAGGTACACGAACCCGCCTTGAACGAGCGGCTTCATGTATCGGTAGAAGAACGTGAGGAGCAGCGTTCGAATGTGCTCGCCGTCCACGTCCGCGTCGGTCATGATGATGACCTTGTGGTAGCGGAGTTTGGAGAGATCGAACTGAACTTCGCGCTCCTTCGGATCCTTCTCTTTCTTGCGACCACCGTTGAATTCGAACTCCGATTGCTCGGTGTCCTCGTCGGTTTGCTTCTTGCCAAGAGAAAGGTCGATTCCCACGCCTAGAGCGGCGATGAGCGACTTGATTTCCTCGTTGTCCAGCGCCTTGTCGATCCGAGCCCGTTCGACGTTGAGGATCTTTCCTCGTAGCGGAAGAATGGCTTGGGTCAATCGGTCGCGAGCACCCTTTGCGGATCCTCCTGCCGAGTCTCCTTCAACCAAGAAGATTTCGCACTTGGTCGGCTCTTTGGAAACGCAGTCGCTGAGCTTTCCGGGCAGACCGAACGAGTCCATCGCGTTGGATCGGCGAATGGATTCGGCCGCCTTTCTCGCCGCTTCTCGGGCTCGCTGAGCGATGATGCCCTTCTCCACGATTCGCCGAGCGATGTTCGGGTTCTCTTCGAAGAAGGTCATGAGACCGTCGCCGACGAGAGAGTTGGTGAGACCTTGAACCTCGGGGGTAACCAGCTTCACCTTGTCTTGCGAGTTGTAAGACGGGTCGCCGATTCGCAACGAGATAACCGCGGTCAGTCCATCGCTCACGTCGTCTGCGGTGAGGTTGCTATCTTTCTCCTTCAGGAAGTTCATCTTCCGGGCGTAGGAGTTGATGGTTCGCGTGAGGGCGGCGTTGAATCCGCTCACGTGCGTACCGCCATCTGGGTTGTGAATGTTGTTCGTAAACGCCAGGATGGTTTCGTTGTAACCGTCGTGATACTGCAGCGCGACCTCGATCTCGCTGGTCTCGCGCACACGCTTGAAGTGGATGACGTTGTGCAGGGTGTCTTTGCCCTGGTTGAGGTCTTCTACCAGTTGCGGAATACCGCGCTGGAAGAAGAACTCTTCGCTCTCATCCGGGTGAAGATCGTTGATGAAGACGAAGTGGACCTTGGGGTTCAGGTAGGCCAACTCGCGCATTCGGGTTTTGAGAATGTGCGAGTCGTGCACCGTCTCCGTAAGAACGGTCGAGTCCGGCTTCCAGCGCTGGTGGGTGCCGGTGACCTCGTCGTCCATATCTCCGATCTGTGCAACTTCGGCGACCGGGATACCGCGCTCGAAGCGCTGTCGCCAAATCTTGCCTTCACGACGAACGGTGGTCTCCATCCATTCGGAAAGAGCGTTGGTACAGGAAACACCAACTCCGTGCAAACCGCCCGACGTTTTATAGCCGGAGTTCTCGCCGCCGAACTTACCGCCCGCGTGGAGAACGGTCATAACAACCTGCAGCGCCGATACGCCCATCTTTTCGTGCATTCCAACCGGAATGCCCCGACCGTTGTCGGCGACGCTGATGGAGCCGTCTTCGTAAAGTTGAACGGTGATTCGGTCGCAGTGACCCGCAAGGGCTTCGTCCA
Source organism: bacterium (assembly GCA_027483535.1). Classification (GTDB taxonomy): domain Bacteria; phylum Armatimonadota; class Fimbriimonadia; order Fimbriimonadales; family Fimbriimonadaceae; genus Fimbriimonas. Next base: position 502,268 of record JAIXUN010000003.1, on the reverse strand, counting down.
CCGAGTTGTCGATGACTTCTCGGAAGAGCTGGTGCAGACCGCGCTTGCCGTTGTCGCCCACGTACATGCCGGGGCGCTTTCGAACCGCTTCCAGACCCTCTAGAACCTGGATCTGATCGGCACCATAATCTCCCTCCACCCGGCTCGCGCTGGCGTTTTCGTCAGCGGCTTCGGAGGACAGGCCAAATTCTTCGATTGGCAACTCGTTCGGATCGTTCTTCTCGGGCATGGGTCGGTCCAGCGGGGAGTCGTACGGTAATTTCCGATTCCCCAGAATCCTGCTTTACAGAGTGTATCAGGATACCCGAAGCCCCGTATTTGAACCTAAAAAGCCCCTCGCCTTCCGAGGAGCCTTTTCCAGATCACCAGATTATTTCGAAGCGGGTTTCGGATCGAACTTCGTCAGATAGAAGAACTCGCCGATTCCCTTCGAAATCGTCTCATCCTTTTCGGCCTGACTCATCACCACCGTCACCCCGTTTTTGAATCCACGCTTGGCGAGACGGTAGTTGATTCCCTGCCCGTACATGATGTGGCCCGATCCCGCGATGACCACAAAGATGGTGCTCGGGCCTCGCGGGGCGAGGTTCCAATATTTGACCGCGCTATCCGCCATCCCCTCATCCCAAAGCACTTGCGACGAGTAGATCTTGTCCATAGTTGCTGCGGGCCCCATCGAGTGACCTCCCATCAACGAATCGAACACCATGCGGTGGTTCTTGTTCGTGAGGTCCAGAGAAGACGGTAACTGCAACCGAACCGAAGTCGGCAGCGCGTCAAACCCGTTTCGAGAGGTGGTGCGCACCCAATCTCGGGGAACGTTCAAGGCGACCATCGCCGATTTCGTGTTTCGAGCCGCCTCGAACACGGGTTTGTAAAACTCGTACGGGAATCCCCACTGCGACTTCCATTCGCTTTGGGTCAAAAACTCTTCTTCGGTCAGCTTTCCTGCCACCCAAGCATCAAGAAAGTCTTGCTTGGGTCGGGTGTACATCTCTAGCCCGACGATCACCTTTCGACCCGCCTTCACCAAACCCAAGATCAGGTCGGCTTGCATTTGTTGGTGCGGCATGGTGGCGTGATTCTCGCCAAGGAAAAGGAACGACTTCCCTTTGCATGCCTCCACAACCGCATCCACTCCAACCTCTTTCCCAGAACCGGTCTCAATCACCTTGCCGACCGGAGCTTGGAGGGTCCCTTTCTTGCCGATCGGCAGATTGTTCGGGTTCAAAACCTGGGCCTCGGATCCTCCGGTCTGTCCCATGGCGGAGATCGCCAGAAGAGTCCCGGTCACAAATGCTGTTGTCATGAACTCAGTATGAACTTCGAATGAGTTTTGCGCGATCCAAAATCACGGTCCCTCGTGTCCCCAAATTTGGAAAAACGCGTTAAGCCACCCGGGATGCAACCGAGACGCCCGAGACATAAAGGGGCAGTTCTTCCGCGCTCAACGGCTTGCTGAAGACGTAACCCTGAGCGCGGGTGCAACCAAAGCTGGAGAGGAGATCCAGTTGCGCCTGGGTTTCAATGCCCTCCGCCACTGCCGTCATTCCGAACTCGCGGGCAATGCTCAGGATCGCCTTGACCAATGCTTGCGACTTCGGGCTCTCCACAAGATTGGAAACAAACGAGCGGTCGATCTTGACAACGTCGAGCGGCCACTCATGCAAGCAACTCAACGACGAGTGCCCGGTGCCAAAGTCGTCTAGAGAAACGCGCACGCCCATGTCGCGCAAGCGTCTCAGAACGGCACGAGCCGCCTCGCCATCAAACATCATGCCCGTCTCCGTGACCTCGCAATGAATCCGTTCCGGAGCGATTTTCGAGAGTCGCAGAGCCTCGTCCAGATGACGCATGAACCCATCGTCGAGCAGTTGCTGGCGAGCGACGTTCACTGAGATTGTCTTCGGGGACCGATCGCCGAGCAGTTTGTCCCAGCTCACAAGCTGACGACATGCTTCTTCTAGAACCCATTTGCCAATAGGAATGATCAGCCCGGTCTCCTCGGCAATGGGGATGAACTCGGCAGGAGAAACCAGGCCCCTGGTGGGATGATTCCAGCGGATCAGCGCCTCTACGCTTTGCAGAGACCCGTCGCTGATGGCGACGATTGGCTGGTAGCGAAGCTCAAACTCGCGACGCTCAAGAGCGCGAATCAGGGACATTTCGGTGTCCATCCGGTCTCGAACGCGGTGGTGCATCGAGTCGGTGAACAAACAGTATCGACCCCGACCGGAGTTCTTTGCCTCATACATGGCAATGTCGGCGTCGCGAAGAACGGTTTCCGCGTCAGTTGTCGAATGATCGCCAATGACGAGCCCAATGCTTACCGAAGAGGTCACGAACTGACCCTTGATCTTGTACGGGTGGGCAAGGGCTTTGAGCAACCTGCCCGCAATGGATTCGGCCGCGGCTGCATCGGGAATGCCGTCTAGCACCACGACAAACTCGTCACCGCCTATTCGACTTGCCGAGCTATGGCAGCGCACTTTACTCGCTTGCCTTCGGTAGAGCGAGTCTTGAGCACGAAGGCCATTCTGAAGTCGTTTCGAAATTTCGATCAGAAGATCGTCACCAGCAGAATGCCCCAGCGAGTCGTTGATCGTCTTGAATCGGTCGAAGTCCAAGAAGAGCACCGCGAACAGATGGTCTGGCTTTTCGCGCGTCGATTTGATGGCTGTCCGCAAGATCTCCAGCAGTTCCAGACGATTCGGGAGTCCGGTGAGCGCATCCGTGTGAGCCGCTCGCCGAAGGGCTCGCTCGAGTTGGACTTTGTCGGTGATGTCTTGAACCGACCCAAACAACGAGACCAGCTCTCCATCCACGTACTGAGGAGCGCCAAGGCTCCTGATCCATCGCACGACGCCACGTGCCGTTCGAACCTCGGTTTCCACGCTGTACGGAAGACCCGTTTCTACGGTTCGGGCAATTGCGGCTTCGATGATCGCCAAAGACTCGGGCGTGTAGAACGATTTGGCGAGTTCAAGGTCTACGGGGATAGACGGGTCGAGCTCGAAGATCGCGTAGGTCTGTGCCGTCCAATGCACTTCAGCGGAAGCGAGTGAGAGTTCCCAGCCACCCACCTTCGCAAGGCGTGTTGCCTGCTGAAGCATGTTTTCTGTTCGAACTAGTTGACGTCGAACCGAAACGTGATCGGTAATGTCGGCCTGGATGCCAATGAAGCCAAGGAGGGCGCCATCGGCGTTGAAGTAGGGCGAGATCGCGAGGTCCACCCAGAACTGCGAGCCGTCTTTCCGGCGGTTCAGAACCTCAAGCCGAATCGACTCACCCGCTCGCATCGCTTCGCGCATTTTTGCGACGGTTGCCTGATCCGTTTGTTCGCACTGTAAGAGCGCTCCCGGAGATTGACCCGCAACTTCTTCAAGGGTGAATCCAGTGGTCTCGGTAAACGATTCGTTTACCCAAACAATCTTGCGATCTGGGCCGGTCACCATGACCGGAAGGCCGATCTGAGCAGCCACCGAGGCAAGATCGTGGTTAACCATCGAAGCCCCCTAATCGAGGTGCCAAGACGAAACGATGCGGGATACCGACCAGAAATTGACGAATGACCCATAAGCCCATTCGCAGTGGCACTAATCGAACCCCCAGCAACCTATCCGACACGCAACCTCGCTCTCCATTCCTCTGGTTCCACATTCGCCCGGGACGTTAACACAGATCGCGAAAAACCTTGAAACCGGCCGTCGACCGGTAACATGAAGAGACGTCAACGCCGACGGTCTGGAAACCCGGACCGTCGTTTTGATTTTTGGAGGCCTCATGTCGATCGATCTGAACAGTCGCGCAGCCGTCACCGCCCTGGATCCCAAGGGCATGCTTACTCTTACCGATGCTTTCCCGAATCAGTGTCGAGAGGCACATGCACTCAGTCTAGGAGTGAGTCTTGAACCACTTGGTTTCGAGCCGAACATTGTGATCCTCACCGGTCTTGGTGGGTCTGCCGCAGGTGGAGATTTTGTCCGAGCGCTGTTCGAAGAAACGGGCAAGGCACCCTTCTTGGTGAATCGCGACTACCACCTCCCGAGCTACGTGAATAGCAAGAGCGTGGTGATCTGCAGCAGCTACTCCGGCAACACGGAAGAGACTCTCTCCGCCTTTGCAGACGCTCAAAAAGCGGGCGCAACGATCATTTGTGTCACTAGCGGCGGAAAGCTGAAGGCACTTGCAGACGAAGCGGGTTATCCGGTTTATGTGGTGCCTGGTGGTCAGCCCCCACGAACGGCTTTGGGCTTCATGCTCATTCCGGTCATCGTCGCCTGCGAAAACCTTGGTCTCATCGCCAAGAACGACTTCGAGAAAGCCTTCCAGTTGCTAGACGCTTGCGTCCAAGAGTGGACAGTTGAGGGCAGCAACGCGATTGCAAAGGATCTTGCGATCGAGATGTTCGGCAAGCTCAGCGTTCTTTACGCTCTTGGTTCCTGGCAAGGCGCGGTTGCCAACCGGTGGAAGGGTCAGATCAACGAGAACTCGAAGAACCTGGTTCTCAACAACACCTATCCCGAGCTGAACCACAACGAGATTCTTGGATGGGTCAAAGCCAACGAGCAAGGAATCGCCGGGTTTGTCGGCATCCTTCTCACCGACGGCAACGAGAGCGCGAAGATGAAGAAGCGCGCCGAGGTCACCGAAGGTCTGATCGAAGGCGTGTGCAAATTCACGACCGTCTCCGCGAAAGGCGATACGTTGCTCGAGAAGCTGCTTTCGCTGGTCTTCCTTGGCGACTACATCTCGCTCTACTTGGCTGCGTTGAACCAAGTCGACCCCGAGAACATCGACTCCATCAACATCCTTAAGAACGCGCTCGCGTCTGTCCCCTAGGCGCAACTTCGGAACAGTTTCCGGGTGTATCACAATACAGAGATGCACCCGGAAGTTCGAAAGGCTCACGAGGCCTACGAGGCACAAATCGCCGCTTGGCTCAGCGAAATCAAGGCGATGGACGTCGAATCGCAGAATCGTCCGGGACCTCGAAACGGGTTTTCCCCATTACAAGCCGTCGAGCATTTGGCACTCACCGATGGGATGTACATCGGCTTCATTAAAAAGGTCGATCGTGCCAAGTTCGCGGCGAAAAAGCCGAAGATGAACTGGATCGGACGAGGCATGTTGCGCGCGATGTCGGCAAAGCCAAGGCCAATGATGACCGTGCCCAGTTTGAACCCTCCATCCAATCTCGTGTACAGCGATGTGGTCGCCCATTGGTCGGCAAGACGAGCCGAGATAATGGCGCTCCTTGGAGAGAACACCCCAGATCAAGGCGTCTTCCGACACCCGCTTTTTGGAGTTTTGGGACCTCTAGAGATACTCCAGGTTTCCCAAGGACACCTGGAGTATCACATTAAGCGACTCAAAGAGTAGCTTTCTTCTTTCTGCGGAAGGCGAGAAGTCCTACACCAAGCACCGCGAAAGAAGCGGGTTCCGGAACTGCGGCAACGTAGTTGTGGCCGCTTGCGGAAGTGAAGGTTCCTTCAAGCGCTTCGATGGTGATGAGACCTGTATGGAACGCATCGGTTCGGGCACGTGAAAACCCTGGAGTGTTCGATAAAACCGAAGCGAATGCGTAGAGATCGGCTTGAAGGCCCCACTCCGAACCTGCAGTCCCCTCAATAAGGAACGACGCGGCTGATCGGAACTCACCAGGACCGTCGTGGCGAATGATGGCCGACGTCCGCACCAGGCCACCCGCTAGTGGATAGGCGAAGGTGTCTAACGCACTTTCCGCCAGGGCCCCGGCACCAGATTCGGTGAGGATGCTGTGAAGGTTGTAGCTCACCCGCAACCGGACGGGTCCCGCGCCTAGTAGGGTGAGTTTGTCGTTAAATGAGGCCCCAACGCCGTTGGTGAAGGGGAAGAACGTCCCTCTGCCAGACGCGTTGTGGTTGGTTGTGCCTGGGTTGCTTGTTTGAGCATCCACGTCGGCCTTTAGAACACCGAAAGCGGCCGTAAACGAGGACGAGGCCATGGAGTGAATGGTCGATGCGTATGCGCTCCGGACCAGATTTTCGGTGCTACCTTGGATGATCCAATCTTGCTCGCGCGACTGAAAAGCTCCGCCCGCCGAGTCCGAAATCGTTGTCACTGCGCTTGCGCGCAAATACTGTGCTTGAGCCGAAGGGATGACCAGAACGCCCAAAGATAATGCAAGAAAACATCGTTTCATGCCCTCAATGATACGTCAGGTCGATAGTTTCAATCCTAGTAAATTTCCGAGTTATCCAATGACATCGCGCAGCCTTCTGCGCTGAGCAATCATTCGCAGCTTGCGAATGGCTTGTAGTTCGATCTGCCTTACCCGCTCACGAGAAAGATGAAGTTCTTGCGCCACCTGTTCCGGATTGGCGTCTTCCTCGATCACCGTTTTGTCGTCATCGGCAACGACTTTGTAGCGCATCTTCATCACCTTCTGCTCTCGCTCAGAAAGCTCGGCGACGATTCTTCGAAGCTCATCGAAGAGCACTTCGGCCATCACCGCTTCTTCCGGATCAACCGTGGCATCGTCTTTGATCAAACTACCCAGCGTCGTACCCAAACCATCTCCGACCTGAGCATCTAGCGAGAGCATCTCTTGAGAGGTTTGGATCAGAGATTGGAATTTTCGAAGCGATAGACCCAAAGCCCTAGACAACTCTTCTTGAGTCGGCTCCCGTCCGGTTTCCCTTACCAAGCGGAGACGTTCTTTCTCGATGCGCCGGATCGACTGGGAAATGTGAGCGGGAAGGCGGATCGCCTTGCCCTTGTTGTCGATCGCTCGACCGATCGCCTGGCGAATCCAGTGCGTGGCATAGGTGGAAAACCGAAAACCTCGGTCCGGATCGAACCGTTCCGCGGCTTGCATCAAGCCAATGGCACCCTCTTGAATCAAATCTTCGAGCGGAATCTGTCGGTTCTTGTAGCCCTTGGCGATGTTGATCACCAACCGCATGTTGGATTCAATGAGGCGTTGCCGAGCGGAAGGGTCGCCTTCACGAACCGCACGCGTGAGAAAATTCTCCTCCTCTAATGAGAGAAGCGGCGATTGCGTCAGACGGATGAGGTAACTGGGGATCCCGTCTTCGCTTTCCGGAGAATTGTCGTGTGGCTGCATGCCGAGAAGTAGGTTGATGAGGCTTTACCGATGCAGGAGCGAAACTTGAACCCCCCTCCCTAATGGACGCCTCGAGGTCGCAGAGGGTTCATAGTGCACTCTTCCGTCTATTCAATACTCTCAATATTCGTGCCACGATTCTTCACTTGTGACAACGCTTAATCGCTTCAGCGCGATATGAGCAAGATTTGTTCCCCATTTCTGTTGATACCCGCTCTGGGTCTCAGGGTGAGCAATAGCCTTGGAACATTCAAATCTTTCGGAGGACTTCTGATTCTTTTCTCTTCTACGTGGTAAGCGTCGCATAATCAAAGCACCTGTCTGGGAGCATGGCTTAGGACCTCGATGCGCACGAATGAAGAGAAGTTCATCCTGGAAAATCAAGGCAACTGGAATCGCCTGAGCGCTTTGTGCGATTTGTTCGCCCAGGGCTCGAAGAACATGCCGACCACGGACCTGCGGGAGTTCGTGCGGTTGTACCGCCTAGCCTCCCGAGACCTTGCGACGTTGCGCACTCAATCACAGAATCTCGTCCAGATTCAGGATCTTAACGATCTGGTGGGGCGAGCCTACGCGCTGCTGTATCGCGAGCCCAAACGCAATCTCTTCGTTTCCGCTTACGAAGGGCTCCAATACACCGCCCGTGCGTTTCGACGTCAGTTCCTTTTCATCCTGGCAGCCTTTGTCTTGACCCTCGGATCATCGTTCTTCGCCGCCGGCCTTACCGCCGCCAAGCCGCATCTGCGAGATGTACTGGTCGGTCCTCAGGCGGAAGGCATGATCTCTCAATGGACCGAGAAGGGGACGGGTGATTCCACCGAAGACCTCTCCGAGGCGTTTACTTCCGGCGTGGTCATGAGCGCCTTTTACGCCACTAACAACCCTAGGGTCTCCCTCATCGCCGGAGCGATCGGTGCCGGAACCATGGGAGTTGGGAGTCTCTACCTGCTCTATACCAACGGCACGCTGTTGGGGGTTCTGGGGCTGGAAATGGCGCGAGTTGGGAGACTGGATTACCTCCTCTCTTCGATCGCCCCGCATGGAGTGCCCGAGCTATCTGGAATATTCGTCGCAGGTGGAACCGGTCTTCGGCTTGGATGGGCGCTGTTCTTCCCGGGTCGATTCAGCCGAGGAGAGTCGCTTCGACGAATCGGAAGAGACGCGCTGGCGCTCATTGTCGCCTCGATATGGCTCTGTATCCTCGCCGCACCCATCGAAGGATTCTTCAGTTTTAGCGAGGTCATTCCGCAGTCGCTGAAGGTCGCCGTTGCCTGTCTGGAAGTGGTTTTCTGGGCGTTCTTCTGGACCCTCTTCGGGAGAAACCCGGTGAAGGCACGCGCGGAAGAAGAAGCGATCCGAGGCTAGCGGGCTTCGCGAGGAACTTAGCTTCGCGAGGAACTTAGCCCCGCGAATACCAAAGCTCAGGAATCTCTCGCAGAACCAGCTCGACTTCCCCGCCGAAAGGCCAGGTGAATTTTTCGGGCAGATGGCCGAAGTCGACATCGCGAATCACGGGTACGGGGAGTCGATCTAATCGCTCCCGAAGCACGTCTTCCACACTCGGAAGCGTTTCGTCGCCCTTGGCCGATCCACACCCTTCGAACTTGCCAACAAGGATCGCCTTCAGTTCAGAAAAGACACCCGCCAGTTCCAACTGAACCAAAAACCGGTCGATCCGGTAAGGGTATTCACCCACGTCTTCCAGCAACAAAATCGATCCCTCAAAGTTGGGGAGGTAGGCCGTTCCGCAAAGCGAGGCGACCATGCAAAGGTTTCCACCAAGGAGGGTCCCCTTTACCGAATGCCCCTCGCGAGCCCGGGCAACTTCGTTGCTCGAGGCCAACGTGGAGGAAGGTGCGCGGTTTCCAGAGGCAAACAGGTCGTACCTAGCTTCGCCAAACAGGGCCGCTTCCAGCGAGGCGCGTTCAAAGTCGCTCCATTTCCCGGCGGGAATGGCGCCATGCCAACCTTTGATTCCGAACTTCGCAAACCCAGCACAATGCAGAGCGGTGATATCGCTGTAACCCAAGATCGGCTTTGGATCGAGACGCCACGCTTCCCAGTCGATCCCATCTAGCAGACGCATCGCGCCGTATCCGCCACGAGCGCAAACGATCAGCCGAACTTCAGGGTCCCGAATTGCCGCGTTGAGGTCTTCCAGGCGCTCTTCATCGGTGCCCGAGAAGAACCCCCTTTCACCTTGCCAGTGGCGACCCTCCTTAACCTGGAGCCCAAGTCCGCGCAGGTTCTCTAGCGCCAACGAGTGCTTTTCGCTCGCGACCGGCCCGCTCGGTGCGATCAGGGCAACCGTCGTGCCGGGCGAAAGGATCGGCGGCACTTTACGCTCCTACAAGGGCGAGATATCCGGCAAGAACCTTCAGACCATCGGTGCCGCCAAGAATGCTCTTGGTGCATCGCTCTGGGTGAGGCATCAAACCGAGTACGTTCCCTTTCTCATTGAGCACGCCCGCAATGTTGTCAACGGATCCGTTGGGATTAGATTGCGGCGTGGGCTCTCCAAGCGCATTGGTGTACCGAAAAGCGACTTGATCGTTATCGTGCAGAGCCTTCAGACCGTCCGCGTCGATCACGTACCGACCCTCGCCGTGGGCAATCGGAATGGTCACGGTTCGATCGACCTGCTCGGTCCAAGGACTTCGGCGGGTGCCGGGGGTGAGATACACGTCGTCGCAAATGAACCGTCGTCCGACGTTTTGCAGAAGGGCACCGGGGAGAATCCCAGATTCGCAAAGGATTTGGAAACCGTTACAAGCACCCAATACCGGGCGGCCCTCCGCAGCGAACCGACGAACCTCGTTCATCACGGTTGCGGCAGCCGCCATGGCGCCACAACGAAGGTAGTCGCCGTAAGAAAATCCGCCGGGAACGAAGACTCCGTCGTAACCGCTCAGAGAGGCGGTCTCGTGCCACACGTATTCCGCTTCCAAGCCGAGGTCTTCGGTGAGCGCCTTCAGAGCGTCTTGGTCGCAGTTACTTCCTGGAAACCGTACAACCGCGATCTTCATCTTGGTCAGGCCTTCTCCCCAACGACCTCATACGTGAAGTCCTCGATCACCGGGTTTGCCAGGAGCTTGGAGCACATCTCTCGAATCCGAGAATCCTCAACCGTATCGACTTTCAGTTCGATGAGCTTTCCGATCCGCACATCTTCCACTTCGGCGTATCCAAGATTCTTGAGAGCCTCGCCCACGGTTCGACCCGCAGAATCGAGTAGAGACGGCTTCAGACGAACATACACACGGACCGACGGCATGCCTGAAAGTATGTCCGATCCGCACGATTTCAGCCTAACGAAGAAAGTTTTGATCAAGAAAATAGAGGCTCGACCTGTTGGTGCGGGATGGCTCCGTTTATAGTGGTGGGGTCGAAAGTCTCAACCGTCTCTGAAATCCTTCTTGTTCATCGGAACAACGTCGATTTGAGAGCGTCTGACCCATGCCAGGACGAAGCGGCAAGAACAAAGGATTGGTCAAGAAATGGTGTCTATCTACACTGCAATGTTTGCCCTCACCATGCAGGGCTTTTCTCAGGCACCCGCTTCCGCCGTTAAGGAGGTGCATTCGCACCTGTCACACATTGCAAACGCGGTTTGCTGTGTTCAAGAGAAAGGGCCGCTGGACCTCTCGCCTCCCCTGAGCCGAGGCTCTATGAGCGCACGCGCATTCGACAGGGCACCCGCGATCTGGCGAGAACTCCCTCCCCCTGTAGCCCCGTACTCTCCGGCGAACCTTCCGTCGGACAAAGTTTATGTGGCGATGGTTTTCCCGGTCGTGAACGCCACCAGCTACCGAAACTCGTTCAACGACATGCGCTCCGGATTTCGACACACTGGCATTGATATTCAAGCGCCGAAGATGCGGCCGATTGTTGCCCCGTTCTCGGGTCGAATCAACTTCAAAATCTACTCGTTCTGGATTTACGGCGATAACGGCTATCGGTGCCTAGGCACTCACCTCAACGACGATACACCCGGCTCCAACGACGGCCGAAACAACATGGACTTCATGTTCGCCCCGAACCTTCGGCCCGGCGACCGTGTCCAGATGGGCCAGTTGATCGGCTATGTTGGGAATTCGGGCGATGCCACGGGTCCGCACCTGCACTTTGAAATTCACGGTCCCAAAGGGATCCGAAACCCCTACTTCTCGCTCAAGTCTGGCCAGAAACTTTCTGGTCCCCGATTCCCCCTCACTAGAGCTTCCGATCGTCCCTCCGCGGGTCAAACCCGGTTCGAGGTCTGCTTCCGGGGATACAACCCCAAGACCAACAACATGAACGTGATCGCGGTTGCCAAGCAAACGTCGAACGGGGCGGTGACCGCCTACGCCAAACCGACCTTTGTGAACATCAACGTGCGATCCGAGGTGGCTCCGGATACCTTCCCTCTGGAGAATCCGACCGACGTCCCGACGGATCGCGTTTTCAGTGTCTATGCTCGGCAGAGCAACGGGGCGTGGATCGCTCAACGAATCGTGCCCCCAGTCGAGGAGTAGGTCGGGTTCCCTCGGTGTGATGGACCTCACACCGAACTCATCACTCACCGCACAGGCGATTTCTCGGGGTCGGGCGATCATATTGGCATGGACAAACGAACTGCCATCACCGCCATCTGCGGAACCATCGCCATCTTCGCATCAACCCAAGCCCACGCCGAGGGAACGATTATCTTTGGTCAGCGCGGCAAGAACTTGGAACAGGCTCTGAACTCAGTGAAGCAGGTTCCAAACAAGATCGTCGATAACTTCGTCGACAACGTCGTTGATCACGGCAAGAAAGTCGTCAAAGAGAAGATCGACCAGCTCTTCCGACCCATCCGACTCGAATTCGGTCAGTTTTCGTTCTTGGACTCGCCGTTATTCGTTATCGAGTACAGCATCCCGACCGATTCCGCTCAGATGACTGTGACTCCCGTCCAGCCAAAGGAAGCGGTAAAGCAAGCGGCAAAAAATCGGGTCGACGCCTTTCTCGGGCGCGCACTGAAGCTTTAACGGTACTCGCCCGGATTGAGGAGGCCAAACGGAGGAAACTTCGTTTGGCCATCTTTGCCAAAGAACTTCGCAAATTCCGCGCCGACCCGCTGGTGGTTGATGTGCGAGTAGTGGGTGCCTCGCTCGCCGTCGCCAAGGGCGGTGGGGATCACGTAGCCACCTTTCGGCGAAGGGCATCTCGCCCAAACGAGCTCCCCTTTCGAGTTGAGTCCGTGGGTGAGGAGGCAGGCATCGTACACCCACGCCGAACCCATCTCTTTACACAGCGCATCGAGCCGTTTCAGGACCGCTTTCCGGAATGCCAACTCGTTCACCTGGGGAACCGTCATCGCCTGAGCGTCACGGAATTCCTTTTCAGACAACTTGGCGTTGTACACCTGACCCGGCTTTCGCCAGAACGTTTGGACGGGGCCCATGATGATCCAAGTCCGACAGTTGCGGTCGATATTCGCCTTGATCTTCGCGCGGAATGCCTGCACCCACGCCTCGATATCCGACTCCAGACTGAAGCCAGGCGCGGTCATAGCGTATTCGTTGGTCCAGCCGGTCCAAATGTCGTCGGTGAAGCCGATCGTCGCTTCGATGGAGCGTCGAGTGCCGTACCGCTTGGGCTTGACTTCCCAGTTGGCATCGCCCTTTCGTCGTCCGATTCGTCCGTCAAACTCGGTGAAGAGATGGCTGCCAGATTGAGCCATGGCAAACCATTGCATCTTGCCCAACCAGCAAGCGTATTCGGCGGCTACCTGAGCCGAGTTCGCGTTCTTGGAAAGGAATCCACCCGGTTGAGTAGTGGCTTTCTCTTGGTCTGCTTCGTATCCCCAGCCCTTACCCGCAACGCTGTGCGAACTCCCGGTGAGCTTGATGCACCGGATCTTGGGATCTTTGGTTTCAAAGAAGACAAAACCTGCATCCGTCGCGTTGGCAACTTGCGATCCCGAACTGAGAATCCACTGCTTTGCCGACGGGGTGACGTTGCGTTCGACGCGGGAATAGAGCCCGATCCACCGATTCATCGGGTGCAGCCAGGAAGCCTTCTGGTCGGGACGATCGATGGGTTTGAACCACGCCCCGCGAATCCAAACCAGATCGCCCTTTTTCACGTCGAAGTTGAGCGGTCGGCTCATCTTCCAGCGGGGACCAACGGTTGCGATAAGGTCGGAATCCATCCCTCCGAATCGAAACGCCGTGCCGGGTCGTTGCCCAACTGCAATCGAGCCCGAGAACTCGCGGGATCGCTCCCACTCGTTCTTGATCTCGGGCAAGACATCGACCTCGCCCAGATGAACCGTTAACAAAGATGTGGTCACACCAAGCGCCGCACGGGTCGTGGAGTAAGGGGAGTCAAAACCGTATCGAGTCGCCGCCGCTTCGAACTGGGGGAGAGTCGGCCCACCCGCAATGTTCGTCATCGTCAAGCGGTGAGGCGTGGGGAGAATCCAGCGAGCTTTATCGCCCCAGGTCACTTGCTTCGGGGCAGAATTCGAGAGCCCCGGCAAGCCCGCCTTGCCCGCAAGGTTCGAGGCAAAGACGAGGAGTCCAACTCCAACAACTAAGATGCCCGCGCTGGCGAAAACGGCGCTTTTGAGCGGCAGGCGATAAATTGACATGCTTCCTTTACTAAGAGTCGGCGTCTGAGGGTGAAAGAACAACCTCGGCTCGGCAAAACGGGATATGAACCTAGGAAGTTGGTGCCCAGAGTGGGACTCGAACCCACACGGTATTGCTACCAAAGGATTTTAAGTCCTCTGCGTCTACCATTTCGCCATCCGGGCAACCGCCTTTAGTATATCGCGCACGGATTCCCCGGTTTCCCACTGCCCCGGTTTCCTACTGCACCGGTTTCCCACTGCACCGGCATGCGGTTCAACAGGTTTGTTGCTCAACCCGTTCCGCCATCAAGACGGTTCCAAATCCTCGTACGGTAAATCCGCCGGGTTTAGGGGGTTTACCGGGTTGACCGGCACGTGCAATTTGCTTGAATGAAGAAGTGCGGGGCGTTCTTTCCAAGAAGCGAATAGCAATAGGTTTGCTGGTCGTGATGGTTGTCAGTTTCGCAACCGTCTTCACCCTAGCTTGGCAAGTCCTCCATCCTCCAAGAATGGCGCCCGTGAAGCCTCGCGGTTTTCGACTGGAGCGAATGCCGACTGCTCGCGGATTTCTTTCGATCTATCTATCCTCGAACCTTGCGGATGGTAAGCCGAGCCCGGTTGTGTACCTACTCGCACACGGAAGAACGGAAAGCCGAGCCGATCATTCCACCTTGATGGAAATGATGGCAAAGCGGGGAATGGATTGCGCTTCGGTTCCCATGCCTGGCCAAGACGAGAGTCCGGAATCTCAAGTTTCGTTCGGGGCAAGGGGATCTGACGTCCTCATTCGAACCCTCGATTATCTCGAAGAGAAGGTCGGGAAAGATCGTCTCAACGTCGCCCTCATCGGCTTCGATACCGGAGCATCTACCGCGTGGGCTACCGCCAAACGCGACGCCCGTATTCGAGGAGTGGTGAGCGTCAACGCCTTTGCCGACCTTGCGGATTCCCTTCCAAGAATGAGCCGGATCGAAGGCCGTACCGTTCCCCGGCCCATCGGCCAGGTGGTCGCCCGACTGGTTGGGCTGATTAGCTCGGAGTCGCTAGATAAGGTTAGCCCTCTTCAGGACGCCACCGATTTCAATCGACCCGCGATGGTCGTTCACGGCGCCTTGGAAAGCACCTACGGAATCGACGACGCCGAAGCGATTGCCACTGCCTCTCGCGCCGATCTCTGGATGGTGAAGGGTGGAGCTGAATCGGCCGCCAAGTTGGTTGGTAGAGACACTTTTGTAAGGCACTTGGAAGGCTTTTCCAAAAGGGTCTTGGACGACATCCGAGACCAGACCCTTTACCGAAAACTGAGTCGCTACAAGCCGAAAAGACTCTCCGGCGATACCTCTCGCATCGCCATGACGGAAGACCTTCCTCGGCGGGCATCCAAAAAGAAAAGAACAGGCTACCAACGGTTGGGTTGGCTCGGCTTGTAACTTCGGGCAAACTCCCGAGCTTTTCTTAACGTACAATAGAGCAGAACTGTCTGCAAAGGGGTGCTGTAAAGGCTGAGATCCCAGGTGAGAATCCTGGTATCCCTTGAACCTGATCCGGGTAATTCCGGCGTAGGAATTGTGGAGAAGACCTCGTTTCTTCGAGGTCCGAAATGCCGAACCGAGCGGCAGTTCGCGACCCAAACGAGGTCTTTTTTATGCGTAACAAACAAGGGTTCACCCTCATCGAACTGCTCGTCGTGATCGCGATCATCGCGATCCTTGCCGCCATCCTCTTCCCTGTCTTTGCCCAAGCCAAAGAATCGGCCAAGCGCACTGCTTGCCTTTCGAATGCTCGCCAGATTGGCTTGGCTCAGAAGATGTACTTGGCCGACAACGACGACATGATGCCGATTCACCAGTCGTACAACAGCAACACCATTCCTTGGACCCCCAACCACCTTGGCACCGAGGTCTATTTGCTGCCGTACTGCAAGAACCGAGAGGTCTTCAAGTCGCCGCTCGACTCGGGAGGGCCGTACCTTCCGCAAGACCCAGGACTACAAGCCAACGATCGAAGGGCGAGCACCTACTGGGATGCTTACGGCACCTCTTATCGCTTCACGAAGTGCATGTTCACCGTGGTCGCAGGCTACTCCCACGGCAACAACTTCCCTCGAACGGAGAACTGGGTGGTCTCCGAAACGATGGTGGAGAACCCATCGGAAGCGCGAACCATTCGCTTAGAGATGATGCCCTTCTTCCGAGCCAACTTCGACCCCGCTTGCACCAAGTACGGCTACGATTGCGGCTACTACCAACAATGGTCTTCCATTGGAGGCACCGTCATCTTTGCGGATGGACACGCGAAGTCCATCACCTCGTTCGGCGCTTTCGACAACCAGATCGTAAACCCGCAGGGTAACCGTTCCAATCAATCCACCGGGTCGTCTGCCGCGTATGACGACACCTGGTACTGGCGCTGCGACTAATGCAAAATTGGGAGACCACATCGGGTGGTCTCCCAATTCATAGCTGTTCCGTAGCTTGGCGCTTTACTTCTTCTTGGCCTTCACGAAAGTGAAGTAGCGCTTCCCGCCCTTGTTGACGACGCGTCGCTCATACCGGACGCCTTTTCGTGTGAACGATTTCTGAGACCAAAAGGCGGCTCGCTCTCGAACCAGCTTGTCCTTCGACTTCCGATCCTGCTCCATCCGGTAGGTGGAATAGAGGGCACCCGCGACTCCCGCGTAGGACACGGTTTTGTCTCGGTTGAACTGACCCAGCACCGCCGCTGCAGCACTGGCGTATTGGAGCTTTTGCCACTCGGACTTGGTTTTGTTGCGCTTGTCGATCTCGCGTTGGATTTGACCCGCACCCTTCTTTCCAGGCTTCGGCTTTGCCTGACCTGCACTGGCAGAGCCGGAGAGAAGCATGACGATAAGCGAGCCGGCAATGGTCAATGTGGTGAAAATCTTCATCGTTAATCCTTATTCGTGCGACGACTATTGGATTAGCGCGGTTCATTTTGATGCAGGGTATATGCGATAGGCATGAATTTTTCTCTGTTATCTCCAGTTCTCATCGTGGCGATAGGTCGAAATCCTCATCGATGAGCGTTTGAGATGAAGGGGCGAGGTCGGTAACCTGCGAACATGACTGTCGCCACCGTTGCCCTGATTCTTGCGACGCAAACGAGCGCAAATCCACCCAAACTGGTTTCCATTGTTTGGGACGGAGCATCGGATTGGGCGATTGATCGCCTTCTTGCCGAGGGTCGCCTTCCGAACATTGCTCGAATGAAGCGAGAGGGCGCTTGGGCGGAGTCGGTTTCCCCGGCGTGGCCATCCAAAACCGCCGTGGGGCACGCCTCTCTCTTCACCGGGGTCTGGCCAGACCAGAACGGGGTCGGAAACAACGCGGTGCCCCTTCATCCGGCGAACGAGCACACGTGCCTGGAGTCGATGCGAGGGTTTGATGCCAGCGTACTCACCGCCGAACCCATCTGGGTGACCGCCGCCAATGCAGGCAAAAACGTGGTCGCTTTCTCTGCGGCCTGTTCGTACCCGCCATCGGCTTTCGAGAAATCGTTGAAGCCGGGGGCAAAGTTTAAAGAGTTCTCCGGGTTCGAGAGTGAATTTGCGGCTCGGCAGATGATCACCAACTCCGAAAAGAAGACCAACTTTTCCGTGTCGGTCGGTGATTCCACTTTCGACGTAAAGGTGTTGGATGTCGATCGGCGTCTTGGATTCGACCGGGTGCAGATCAACCCTACCGGAACCCCGGAGTCCCCTCAGTCTTATCTCGTCGCGGAGGAATCGGCGAACAAGATCGGTAAATGGCTCGGTCCCTTCAAAGTGAAGAAGGGAGCCGATGAGGGCTTGGTCTACTTCCGACTCTTTTCCCTGGCCGATAGCGGCGAAATGGAGCTTTACGTTCGCGCCGCCGCCGCCATGAAGGGCAGCGAAACCGCCGCAAACAACCTGGATTACCTACAGGCGTATGGAGGGTTTCACGACGACGCGTGGAGTCTTTACGGTCGGGGCGGGCTGGGCAAAACTCTTTGGCAAGGAGGATCGGGGGTCGCCGAGGAGCGGATTCTCGAGATCGTTCGGCTCGACTGCGAGTTCCTCAAGCGCTCTTTCCGCTACGGTTGGAAGAAGTGGAAGCCCGACCTTTCCTTCCACTACACCCCCATGAGCGACAGCGCCGGGCATACGCTTTACGGCGCGTTTTATCCGGGCGGAAAGCCTCTCTCTGGAGAGGTTGCCGATAAGCTTTGGAATGTTTACGCCCGGGTCTTGGAGCTTCAAGACGAGTGGGTGGGTGACATTCTCAACACCGTGAAGGGCGAGGCGATCGTTTCGGTGACAGGCGATCACGGCATGGAAGGCAGCCATTCCACCCTGTTCCTGAATAAGGCTTTGGCCGATGCCGGTCTGCTGGCTTGGGACGAGAAAGGACAAATCGACCTCAGCAAGACCAAGATCATGGTGCCTACCTGGAGCGACTTCTTCTTAGTGGTGAACTCGACGGACCGCGAGGGCGGCATTGTGAGTTCCGGCGACAAGGAAGAGGTGGTCGAACTCGCCAGACGCGCCTTAAGCGGGCTGAAGGACCCCCGAACCGGAGCGGCTCTTGTCATGGGGCTCATGGACCCAGCCACGCATGTCGGGTTCGGCATTGGAGGCAAGAACGGAGGCGATCTGTATATCGAACCCGCCCCGGGCTACTACCCATCAAACCGAAAATCGGAGTCGCTTATTGCCGATCTCGGCCCCATTGGAGCAGGCAATCACGGATTTTTACCCATGCGCCGCTCGATGCAGACGGTCCTTTACGCGATGGGACCTGGGGTCGCCAAACGGAATTTAGGCGCGATTCGGCAGATCGATGTCATGCCGTTTCTTGCGGAGAGAATCGGCGTGTCGTTTCCAAGAAGGTAGTCGCCGTCATTGGGAGATGTCGCAGGAAGTTGCGAAAGGAATCGACCCATCAAATTCACCCCCTTAGGGGAGGTTAACGGGCCCATCTTGTGAAATCCGAATAGAGGGGCGGAGCCATCGCAAGACCCAGGGTTGAAACCCTGGGCTGCGATGCTTTTCGCGGCTCCGCCGCTTTTTGGGAATTCGAGCGGAGCCATGAGCCAATTTCTTGGGCGGAGGTCCGGAGGACCGTCCAGACTGTTAGCCCAGACCGCGAGGTCTGGGTGGGTGGGACCAAAACAACAAAGGGTAGGCCTGTCCCGAGAATCGGGAAGGACCGACCAGATACTTCGAGGTTCCGTGGCGAATTCTCAAAGGGCCTTGCTAGAGCTGTCCCCTTAAACGCCCAAACTGCAACCTACCGAATCAGGCCGTACACGTCCTTGACATCGGCAAGCGGCGGGATGAGATCGAGCGGGGCACCGAGCCCGGTTTCGGTCAGCAGCTCGTGGATATACCGAAGGGTCGAGTAATCCTCCAGCGAGAACCCAACCGAATCGAACACGGTGACCTGCTCCGACCCATCTCGCCCGGTGGCCTCTCCGGTGAGAACCCGTGCGATCTCCGTGACCGGGAAACCAGCGGGAAGTTGCTGAATGTCACCTTCAATCCGTGTCTGCGGTTCGTACTGGACAAACACCTTGGCTCCCGCGACCACTTCTGGATGCAGTTCGGTCTTTCCGGGAGCATCGCCGCCGATGCCGTTGATGTGCATTCCCGGCTCGATCATCTCCGGCGTTAGGATTGCCGTTCGCTTCTTGTCGGCGGTGCAGGTGGTGACGATGTCGCAACCCTTAACCGCTTCTGCGGTGGACGTGCACCGAACCAGGTCCAGATGTTCGATATGGGCAAGGTTGCGTTGAAGCTTGGCGGTTGCCTCGGGATCGATATCAAAAAGACGCACCGTGTGGACACCCAAAATGGCGCGAAACGCCAGAATTTGGAACTCGGCTTGCGCTCCATTGCCGATCATTGCCATGGTCTTGGCGTTGGGTCGAGCAACGGCTTTTGCCGCCATCGCAGATGCTGCGGCGGTGCGAATCGCGGTGAGGATGGTCATCTCCGCTAGCAAAAGCGGCATGCCCGTTTCGACCTCCGCAAGAGCACCGTACGCCATGACCGTCGGGAGGTCGTGCTTGTAGTTGTACGGGTGACCGTTGACGTACTTGTACGCCATGAGTCGATCGTCGGCGATCGGCATCAATTCAACAACACCCACCGGCGAGTGGTAAGCGAGTCGGGCGCTCTTCGTGAAGCTATCCCAACGCCGATAGTCCTCTTCTAGTCGTTGGACCAGTCCTCGATACATCGTGTCAAGGCCCACGCGGTGCACGAGCGTCTTTGCATCGGCAACCGACAGAAATAGGGTTTGGCGCATATTAGTATTTTGACAGTGATAGAGGGTTTAAGACTGGGGAACCGCCTCTCGGCGAACCTTCTTCTCAAACCAGAAAGAAAGCCCCGGAATCACTCCGGAGACGCCGCCCAAGAAAACCTTTCCGAACGCCCACTTCTCTTTCACCCAAACTTCCAACAAGGAGAACATATAGATCACCCAAAGAGCGCCGTGGGCGGTGCCGATGATCTTCACCAAAATGTCGTTCTGAAGGCCGTACTTCACGGGCATCGCAATGAAGAAAAGCAGAACGGCGGAAACGCCTTCTACAAGGGCGATCGTGCAAAATCGGTCTACTGGGGTGCGGAACACTGCCTAAGTTTACGGTTCCAGCAGGGAGTTCCTCACAAAACGGGTTACTTGTTTGTTGGTACGGCCAAATAGAGCACGAACAAAACCACGGGGGCCGCAAACAGCAGACTATCGATTCGGTCGAGGACTCCCCCGTGACCTGGCAAGATCGAGCCGCTATCTTTCACCTCGGATCGGCGCTTGATCCAGCTCTCGAACAGATCGCCCGCCTGTCCGAAGACGCTTGCGATGGCAGCCGCGATCAGCGCCCAAAGGAGAGGCTCCTTATTCAAAAACGCCACCAAAAATCCGCCCACGAGCGCACCGATGACGTGTCCGATGGCTCCCTCCCATGTTTTCTTGGGGCTCAATAGTGGTGCTAGCTGATGCTTCCCAAACTTTCGACCCACAAACAGCGCGAGCGAATCGCCGCCCCAAACGGGCAAGAAGCAGTACAAGATGAAGTGCGGACTCCGTTCCTGCGAGCCGACAAGTTGGACCAGAGCGAACATGCCTCCCCAAATCCAGAGCAGCATCCCAACGGCTTGCCACTTTGCGGGCTTTTGTTCCGGACCCACCAGCAAGAGGGCGTAGCCAACCCCAGTGACAATCAACGCCACAAAAGGACTCGTTTCGAGGGCTCGAACAACCGGATCGAGTAAATGACGCCCGATGCCAAGGGTCGCTGCGAGAGCGATTGAGGCGAGGCCCATCGTGAGGACGAGGTAGCCAGCCCCGACAGTGGACGGGACTCGGCAAAGCCGTATCGCCTCCGCCGAGGCGATGCCACCCACCAGGAAGAAAACGAAAATGGCGAAGTAGGGTCGGTTGAAATAAAGGGTCCCCACTGCGATTGGGATGAGCGCCAACGCAGTGAGGACCCGTGCTACCACTTAACTAGATTACTCTTTGGTAGCCGGCTCGGCAATTTCTGCGTTTAGCAGCTTCAGCGCAACTTGAGTTCGGTTCTCGCATCGCAGCTTTCGCATGATCACGCTGACGAGGTTCTTGACGCTTTGCTCACGAAGTCCGGAAACTTGCGAGATGCGTCGGTTGGAGAGGCCCTTCGAAACGAGTTGAGCAACTTCGTACTCTCGTCGGGTCAGAGCGTTTCCGTCCTTGTATCCTCGCTTCCCTTCGCGGACATAAGGTCTGGTCGATTTCAGGTGCCCGCCTGCCTCTTGAATTGCATTAAAGAGGGTGTTTGCGTTTGCAGAGCGGCTAACCACGCGATCAACGCTGCCTTCCAGTGCAGTTGCTTCGCCGCCACCAATGACAACGATCACGAAATCACCGAATGCTCGTGCACCTAGGAGGAACTGAAGTTCATCCTTTGCAATTTCAAACGAGTCGACAACTAGAAGTTGAGCTTGCTGAGCCTTGGCGGTAGTGATGAGATCCTTGGCGTCGCTTGCTTTTGCAACCACCTGAAAGTTCCCATGTCGATCAAGAAGGCTGGCTAAAGCCTCGCAGAAGAGTGTTTCTTTGGAGAGTACGGCAATTCTCATGATTAGTCCTTATTGATAGATGACGGCTTCCGCCACCGAATGATCCCTGAATTTCAGCAAAAAGTATGCACCCTCGGATATCTCCAAAAAAGTGCAAAACCAAATTTCTCTGAAAATCTAGCAAAAAATCTTCGCCGAACGCTCTCTCAGAGTCCTCTCCAATCCTAAGAGAGAGCGTCCTGCCAGATTTGTTAGGGGTTTACCCGAACTTTGAGGCTAGTTGAGTATGACTCCTTCAAACCGTACTGATCACTGATCGTGAGCGTAACGTTGAAGGTGCCCGTTGGGTTTTGCGGGGTCCAGCTGGCTCGTCGGAAACGAGTCTCAACGCTGGGTCCCTCGGCGTCCACCTGAATTCCGTCGCTATCGTCAAAATCCCAGGTGTACTTGAGGACGCTGGAACCACCTTGCCCGATTCCAGAGAAAGTCACTCGAGAGTTCAAACTGTAGCTAGAGTACTTAGGCTCCAGAATGATCTGACCTCGAATCGGTGTAGCATCGTTGATGATCCGGATGTCACCAACATAGAACGCAGCGGCTGCGTCACCGGCAAAACTGATTTCCTTGACGACCTTGTTGGTCTTGTCGAAGCCCTTAACGGCTTGCAGCGGGATTCCTGCCATTCGCCAACCGCGCTCGGCAGGTGCCGAAGTCGCTGCCGGTAGATAAGCCTCGCTTCGCTTGCCATCGGTGGTGGTGATGATGACTCGAATGGTCTTCATGGTTGCCTGGTTGGAACTACCCGCTCCTGCGCCACCTGCACCAGGACCAAATCCACCCGCTCCAGGACCACCGGGTCCGCCCTGACGGCCTCCGGCACCACCGGGACCACCGGGGCCAAAACCGCCTGCGCCGGGACCTGCGCCCGTACCCAAACCTGCGCCTGCTCCTAAGCCACCGCCGGGTCCTCCAGGACCACCCATCCCGGGCCGGCCGCCACTAGCGCTGCCCGTGGCTGCATCCAAAGACTGGAATGCCAGTCGGAGCATGTTGTTCTTGTCGCCGAAAGAGGCGTTCAAATCAACCGGGTCACCAAAGATCAGCGTTCCACCTTGGAAGTAGTTCCGGCTAGAAATTCGGATCGACTTCGTTCCGGCATAAGCAGATTCCTCCGTCTCCGAAACGACGCCTGAACCCCAAGGGGCCAGTTTGATCTTCTGATCAGCGATCGTTCGCGAAGGCGTGTAGATCAGCTTCGTGTCTTGGACCGGCGCTGCGGTCGGAAGCAAGGCAATTGCGGCCATCAACATGCTCAATTTCTTTCCCTCGTTGGCGGTTTCGAGTGTTAAAAATTCGACGGCTCAGGTTCTCTACGGATACGCTCAATGCTCACCGCGCGACCTGAATCGAACTCAACTTCGATCACTACACCACAGATTACACCAGGATGCGCAGAGACTTCGAATTTCTCCGGCAATCCGGTTCGGAATCGGCGGAGGATCAATTCACGCTCCATTCCGAGCACCGAATCGACCGGTCCGCACATCCCGACATCTGTAATATAAGCCGTTCCACCTTTCAATATGCACTCGTCTGCCGTTTGAACGTGGGTATGAGTGCCGACCACCGCGCTGATTCGCCCTTCGCCGTGATATCCCATCGCGATCTTTTCGCTCGTTGCCTCGGCGTGAAAGTCATGCAAACCGTGGCGAGTCCCGGCTTCCTCGATCAGTTCATTGAAGCGCTGGAAGGGGTCGCCGTACTGCGGGTCCATCATCACCCGACCACTCAGATTGATGACCACGAACTGGATCCCCATCTTCTCCACGACCACCATGCCTTTGCCGGGGACGCCTTTCGCCAGATTGTCGGGGCGCAACAGTCGTGGTTGTTTTTCGATGTACGGAATAATGTCGCGCTTGTTAAAGGAGTGGTTCCCACCCGTAATGACGTCCACGTCTTGGGCAAACAACTCCTGGGCGATATCGGGGGTGATCCCAAGCCCACCTGCACTGTTCTCGCCGTTGACAATGGTGAACAGGGGTCGATGCTCCTCTTGAAGAGCCGGGAGCCATTCTGAAACCGCACGACGGCCCGGTTTGCCCACGACATCACCCAAAAAAAGCACGCGATAGGTATGCATCAATTCTTCCTTGTTCCAGTTTATTCAACGGAGCGAAGGAATCCGCCCACGGCAAAGAGGCGATAAACGCCCCGTTATCCAGTGCCAAACTAAACGATATGGAAACCCGGAGGATCGTTGATGTCGCGCTCGATCCGCGAACCGGGGGATCGGATGCGATCTACTCCTACTCTGCCGAACCCGTGAACGGATCGGCACCCGCTCTCGGCGATGCGGTGATGGTGCCCCTCGGAAATCGGCCGATGCTGGGATATGTCATCCAGGTTCGAACCGTCACCGAGGCTGAACTTGGCTTCCCTTTTGAGTCTCTTCGATCGATTCGCGACATCGTGAGCGGTTTTCGGGTTCCGACCGCCCTGCTCGATCTGGTCCAGTGGGTCGCCGCGGAATATCTCTGCCCGGTGCCCGTTGCGCTCACTCCGGCCGTTCCGCCGGGAGTCCGAGAACGACTCGAAACCTTGATACTTCGAACCGACCAGCCGGTTGCGGAAAAGCTCACTCCGATTCAAACCGAATCGCTGCGAGTGCTCGAAGAGAATCCGGAAGGGCTCGGCGAGAACACCCTGAAGAAGCTGCCGGACGGGATCAAGCGGGCACTGAAAGCGCTTATAAAGGCAGGACTCGCTCAGCAGGTCCTCAAGATTCGACCCACTCCCTCGGCTCGTAAAGGAGAAGTCACCTACGCGCTCACGCCAGATAGCTCCAAGGTCGAGAAATTCCTCAGCCAGGAAGGAAAAAGGAAGCCGGCCCAGGCGGTTGTAGTGATGCAACTTTCCCAGGCGATTTCCGATCCAAGTCAGGCGCACCGATCGCGATTCACGCTCTCTGAAATTCGCGCGATGGCGGGCGTGACTGAAACCACGGTCAAAGCCCTTGTTTCGGGATCACTCCTCATCCCCATGGAAGAGAGCGAAGCACCGAAGGGGTCGCAACCACCCACGCCGAACGAGTACCAAAAGATCGCCATCGACGCCATCACCGAAGCCGTCCGGGAGCGCAAACTCCGACCGTTTTTGCTCTTTGGCGTTACCGGGAGCGGCAAAACAGAAGTGTTTCTTCGATCGGCGGCGGAAGCTCTGGAGCAGGGTCGCCAAGTCCTGTACTTAGTGCCGGAGATCGCCCTGGCTGCTCAGGCCATTGCCCAACTCAGAGACCGTTTCGGGTCGCGAATAGCCGTTCTTCACAGCGAGTTGACGCCCGTCGAGCGGCTGCAAAACTGGCTCCGAATTCGAAACGGCGAAGCTGCGATCATCCTCGGTGCCCGGTCGGCTCTCTTCGCCCCGATCACCAATCTCGGGCTAATCGTGATGGACGAAGAGCACGAAACCTCTTACAAGCAGGAGCAGTCGCCACGATACCAAGCCCGGGCAGTTGCTCGACAACTGGCGAAGATTCACGGCTGCCCCGTCGTGTACGGCTCCGCCACCCCAAGCATTGAATCGTTCCACGAGGCGGAAGCCAACGAAGTGAGCGGTTTAGGTATCGAACGTGGGAAGCTGACCCTGCTCACCCTCCCGAGTCGAACCGCCAGCGCGGTTCTTCCGACCGTGTTCATTGACGACCTCAAGGAGGGCTACAAGCGTGGTCGCCCCGGGCTCATCGGCCCTCTCCTGCAAGAGAAGATGGAAGCCACTTTGGCGAGGAACGAGCAGATCATTCTGTTCCTCAACCGCCGAGCGTACGCCCCCTTCTTAAACTGCCGAGAATGCGGTCACCGATGGATGTGCCCGTCTTGCGCGGTCGCGCTTAGCTATCACCGTCGGGACAATCGGTTGCGCTGCCACCACTGCGGTCACCAAGAGATTCCGCCACCCATTTGCCCCAAGTGCGATAGCCCCAAGATCAAGCCGTTCGGGGTCGGCACCGAAAAAGTCGAAGAAGCGGTTGCGGAGCTCTTTCCAAACTCGAAAGTGGCCCGGTTAGACCGCGATATTGCGGCGAAGAAAGGCGCGCTCGAACAGACTCTCGCCGAGTTCCGAGCCAACGAAACCAACATCCTCGTCGGTACTCAGTTGATCGCAAAAGGCCTCGACTTTCCGAACGTCACGCTGGTTGGGGTGATCGCCGCCGACATCTCTCTCAACTTGCCCGATTTTCGCGCCACCGAGCGCACCTATCAGCTCCTGTCGCAGGTCGCAGGGCGAGCGGGTCGGGGCCAGAAACCCGGCGAAGTCGTCATCCAGACCTTTTTCCCGGAGAATTCAGCGATCCAAACCGCCGCGCGGCACGGCTACGTGGATCTCTATCAAGAGACTCTGAAAGAACGCTCCGCCGTCCGGTATCCGCCCTTTGTGAAGCTGATCAACGTCATTTTCACGGGCGAGTCTTCCTCAGCCGTCAACGAACTCTCTCGTGACGTCGCCGACAATCTACGACTCTTCCCCGGCCTGGAAGTCATCGGTCCCGCGAACTGCGCCCTGGAACGCCTCCAGAACCGGTGGCGGAGACACCTCTTGATCAAATGCAAGCCCGGCACCGACCTCGAGCCGATTCGCGAGGTCACCCAGGAACTGCAAACGAAAGAGGTCCAAATCCTAGTGGATGTGGACCCCTATCATCTCATGTGAAGCAGCGACTTAAAGGTACTTCTTCCACCAGGAAACGATCTCGTTCAGGCGGTGCTTCCGCAGATCGGCCGGACCGGATCGAGACATACCGTGGCTGGTCGAGAACGGATACCGAACGAATCGTGACGGGACGCCTTCTTGCTGAAGAGCGGTGAAAACCTGCTCGCCCTGTTCGACGTTGCAGCGCAGATCGCCTTCGCTATGAATGACCAGCGTTGGGGTCTTCACGTTCTTGAAGTAGGCAATCGGCGACTGTCGCCACAACTCCTTAATGTCCTCATGATCGCCCCAGGCGATCCCCTTGAAGTAGCCGTCCTTGTTGAACGGGAAGTCGCTGTTCCCCGCCATGGAGACCATGTTCGAAACGCATCGATCGGTGATCGCACCCGCAAAGTCGTGGCAGTTCCCGATCACCCAGTTGGTCATGTAGCCGCCATACGAACCGCCCATCACGCCCATGCGCTTCTCGTCGATGAAAGAACAAGCCTTCATCCAATCGCGAACCACCTGCACGTCGATCCAGTCTTTGTTGCCCCAGTCTCCGGCGATTGCCGCGCAATGAGCCTCTCCGTAACCCTTCGATCCGCGCGGATTGCTGTAAACCACCACGTAGCCCTGGGCGGCGAGCACTTGGAACTCGTGGAAGAAGGTCCAACCGTATTGGGTGTGCGGACCCCCGTGAATTTCCAGCACCGCCGGATACTGCTTCGATGAGTCGAACCCGACGGGTGTGATCACCCAGAAATGAAGGTCGGTGCCATCTGGGGTTTTCACCCAATGCTCTTCGGGGAGGCGAACCTCAACCTCCGCATGCCATGACGCGTTGAACGAGGTGAGCGTTTCGAGCCCCTCGCCAAGAACCAACTTGCCAAGCTCCGGGACCATCCCCGGGTGACCATGAACCACGCCGACCGTTCGCTTGTCTGCCGTAAGGCCGCCGAGCGTCACCGAATGCTTCCCTTCCGTCACAAACGAAACATCGCCGTCCAGCGAAAGCTTGGCAAGCTGTTGTTCGCCCTTCCATCCGATCTGCACGAGCAGTTCTGTCTCGGAAAGCCACTCGTAAGCCGCGCCGTACGCCGCTTCCTTTGTGTCGCTCAGAGTGGCAACGTTCAGGTCGTAATCCGTATGACCCAAGATATCTTTCGGCTCGCCTCCCTCGGCGGAGACGATATACATCTTGGTGTTTCGAGTCCCCCACGGATCGTCTTCCGACGTGTCTCCGGCGTAAGAAATGAGGTTGCCGCTCGGCGAGAATTTCGGGGCGCTCTTTTCACCTTTCGGTAGTCCGGGCAACTGCTTCACCGAACCATCCATTCCAACGATGTAAATCTGATCGTTGGGGGCTTCGGCCATCGGCCGGGCGTTCGCCGTGTGCGAAACGACTAACTTCGAACTATCAGGATGCCAGGAGAAGGCATAGTCTCCGGTTGGAGATGCCGCGTACAACTTGCGAGCGACCTTGGAATCGACTTCGACGACCCAAAGCTCGTAGCGGGCGCTCAAGAAATATCCGTCACCGTCGAGGCGATACCAGATGTCGTCGATCTCTTTGGGAGGGTCGGAAAGCCCGTTCTCTTCTCGATGCTTCTTGGCCGCCTCCGTGAAATTCGGGTCGGTCGCTCGATACAGGAAGGCGATGGTCTTGCCATCTGGCGACCACTGCAGCCCAGAAATCGATCCCTCAGCCAGTTGCGTCAACGCATAGGCTTCTCCGACGGAAGGGAGAAGATGGATTTGGGAAGCGCCACCCGTTCGCGTGGAGACAAAGGCGATGGTCGAACCGTTCGGCGACCAACGTCCACCTGATGCCGATTTCTCACCCTGTGTCAGTTGCCGAATGGTTTTGTTGCGATCGATGAGGTGCAACTGAGTGATCGCTTTGTTTTTCGGCTCTTGTCGCTTGAGCGAGAAAAGGATCGATCCGTCGCCAGGATGCGGCTGTGGGTCGGAAACGAGCTGAAACCGCTCAAGGTCTTCGATGGTGATAGGTCGATTGCTCACGTGCATGGGCTCCGGTGACCAAGGTCAACCGAAGTTTACGCATGGGGAGCAGCAAAGATCACAACCCAAAAATAATTACTTTCAGGATTGAGAACAATTCCCACCTAGTGGAGTTCGGGTTTGATCCCAGCGACCATGCCCCGCATCATCTGCTCGACCGCCGCATCGGCGACCGTCTGCAAGCGAGCCGCCTTCATTGCTTCCCAAACTTCGCCCACCGGTGCGACCCAGATGTTGCTGCGATTGCGAGCGATCGCCTCGATCAAAAGTCGGTGCGCAAGGATGCGTTGATTTCCGGTGCCCGTGAACAACCCATCGATGCGAATGATGGTCCACCGAAGCGAGCGCGTGTTCTGAAGGTCGCGAATGGTGGAGATTGGGTACTCCAGCAGTTCTGAAGACCGGAGTTGGGTTCGCGGCGTGCGAACCATGTTCACGCCCTCGACGGGCGTAACCGCGTAATCAAAAGTCTTTGAGAGCAGGGGTTCGTAGCTGCCCTGAGCATCGTGGGGACGATCGCTGGGAACCCAGACACCCTTCGCGGTGGTGTCGAGCTCCTCTCGAATGAACTTGTTGGCGAGGTGAAGTTCGTGCTCCACTGCCAGCCGCGTCCAGTTTGTGAGCCCTTCTTCCGAGGCGTACCCGGCCAAGGAGCCGTTCATGGCCTCGTGGCCAAAGTAGAAAACGTCTCGCCATTGCGGAACTTGCAGCACAACTTCCGCCGGATCGATGGCGAAGGTGGCGCGAAGGCTAAGGTCACGCAGAATGCCCGTTGCCATCTCAGCGTGCTCCGGTAAGCCTCCGGAATACAGCAGAGAAAGCGCCGCTCGTGACCCATTGGGGAAGCGACGGTCGTTTCTAACGGTGGAAGAACGGGGAGAGGTCATGGCGAAGAGAATCCAACTAAGCTTTCGTTGTTTTCCCCCGAGGCGTTTGGTCGCTCAACGGGCATAGACCTCTCGATCCAAGCCGTCCAGCCACCTGCCATGCTAGTGACGTTGCTAAAGCCCATCTCCTGCAACGTCTTCGCCGCCAGTGCGCTACGGAACCCTCCACCACAGTAGCAGGCTATCGACTGGTCGCGATTAGCCAGCCGCTCATCGCGCTTGTGGTGTTCAAGATCCGCTTTCACTTCCAGAAACCCTCTGGGGACGTTGATCGCTCCCGGTAGATGCCCTGCTGCAAACTCGTCAGGCTCTCTCACGTCGAGAATCAACACGGAGGAGTTGAACAAGTTCTGTGCCATATCCTCAGGCGTAATTTCGCTAACGGTCTGTAAAGCTTCCGCAACAAAATCATTCAAGGACTTGGCCATGGCGACTCCAGTCTAAACCTTTCCTACTTAAAAAGACGTTCCAGAATCCCAACAGGTTCTTGTTTCCGAACGGTGACTCGCGATCTTGAAATCTCGTAGCAATGCCTTGTGGAAACGGGCGAATTGAACCAAGGCATCTCTGTTTGGTGGCTGAGAAACGATCTGCGCGTTCATGACAACGAGACCCTGATCGCCGCGATTCGAACCGGAAAACCCGTCTTGGCAGTGTTTTGCCTTTGCCCAAGATTGCGAGGTCTGGATCGGTTCGGATTTAGCAAAACGGGTCCTTCGAAACTCCGATTTCTTCTGCAATCGCTCGAAGATCTTCGCCAAAAACTAGCAAAACTGGGGATAGGGTTCCACCTTTCTTTCGACTCGCCTGCCGAGACTCTAGAAAAACTGAGCGCTGAAAATGCCATTTTTTGGGTCGGGCGACAGCGGGAATACGGCACTGAGGAACTCGCCGAAGACGACAAAGTGGAGCGCATTTGTCGAAAACTCGGCGCGAAGAGTTTCCGCGCGGACGGGTTCCCCCTGGTACATCCCCAAGAACTCCCATTCGCCGCCGAATCCGCGCCGGACTTGTTCACCACGTTCCGCAAGCAGGTGGAATCGCGGCTCGTGATTAGAGATTGCCTCCCCGGACCCAAGCCCTCTGCCGCTCCTTGGAAGGGCCCGAATTATCCCCTTCCGTCGTTGGAGGAACTACAAGCCAAGTTAGAGACTCCTCAACTGAAGTTAGCCACCGGAGCCACCAACCCAACGGGCAAAAATCGGTTCGAGGGGGGAGAATCCGCCGCGCTCGCCCGCCTGAAGCACTATCTGTGGGACCAAGATCGGCTGCGCGTATACAAAGAGACCCGTAACGGGATGTTGTTGGAAGACGATTCCAGCAAGTTCAGCCCTTGGCTTGCCCTCGGATCCCTTTCTCCGCGACAAATCTATTGGGAAGTGAAGCGGTACGAGCGGGAGCGGGTCGCCAACGATTCCACCTACTGGCTCATCTTCGAGCTTCTTTGGCGAGACTTCTTCCTCTTCCAGATTCGGAAATGGAAGGAGTCGTTTTTCAAAGTCGGCGGCATCCAGCGAGTCTCGGTGCCATGGACTGAGGACGACGATCTGCTGAGCGCTTGGCTCAAGGGCGAAACGGGTTACCCGTTGATCGATGCCGCTCTGCGAGAACTGGACGCGACGGGATACACCTCGAACCGAACCCGCCAGAACCTTGCTTCGTTCTTTACGAAGAATCTGGGTCTTGACTGGCGACTCGGCGCCGCGACCTTTGAATCCGCCCTCATCGACTACGAACCCGCTGCGAACTGGGGCAACTGGATGTATCAAGCAGGCGTGGGGCACGATGGTCGGGAGTTTCGGCTCTTCAACCTGGAGCGGCAGGCCTCTCAATACGACCCCAAAGCCGAGTTTGCCGCCTACTGGATTCCAAGCCTTCGATCCGTCCCCGTTGCTCAGCGGTACAACCCGCCCGTTTCCGTTCGCGAGAAGGTGGGCTATCCCCAACCCATCGTTGCTTTCGACCTATCCGCCAAAGAAAATCGCCAACGGTACGAACGTGCCGCCGGGGTTGGCGCGTCAGGGGGTTCGGAACGCTCGCGCGATCGCCACGATTCCCACTCAAGGAACAGAAGGCGACGGTAGAGATTGCGAACGACAGAGGTAGCATGACTCGAACCACGATGGACGACATCACCGCCGAATACGCGGCCCAGGATTTGGCCGTATCCGAACCGCTGCGAGCGGTTGCGAAGGTGACGGTTGCCGCCAAAACCGACCTTGGTCGGATTAGAGAGAACAACGAAGACAAGTTCGAGTTCTACATTTCGGAAGAAGAATCGGTTCTCGCCACCAAGGGTCAAATCTTCCTTGTCTGCGACGGCATGGGTGGTCACGCCGCCGGGCAGATCGCCAGCGAACTCTCCTGTAAGTGCTTCATCGACACCTACCTTAACCACCCGACCCTGGACGCAGATTCCGCCTTACGCGAGTCGGTGGTCGCCGCCAACCGTCTGGTGAACCTGGTAGGCGTTTCCAACCCCCAGCGTCGAGGCATGGGCACCACGCTGAGCGGATTGGTGCTTCGTCAGGGCGAGGCGAAAGTGGTGCAGGTGGGCGACAGCCGCGTGTACCGATTCCGTAACGAGGTGCTTGAACAGATCACCACCGATCACACCTACGTGGAAGAGTTGGTGCGATTGGGGGTTCTCCCTCGCGAACAAGCCGAACGGCATCCGCAAAAGAACGTCCTCGTGCGGGCCATTGGCGCTGAAGACACCGTTCAGCCCGACATTTTCACCCTCGATCTCCAAACCGGAGATCGCTTCCTGCTTTGCAGCGATGGACTGATCAACCACGTTCCGGACGTTGCGATTGCCGAAGCTCTGCGCGATTTGGATCCTGCCAAGGCCGCTTGGACCCTTATCTCCCAAGCCTTGCTGGGGGGCGGAACGGACAACGTCACCGTGCTCATCGTTCGAGTGGACGAAGTGCAAACTTTTGAGCATTCCCCGCTTTAATTGCCGGGTTCAGAAGCCTGATTTGATAGAGAAACCACCGGATGAGATGTATCGCTTAATCTGATTGTCAGGATTCTGCTAAAAACGGTGTTATTCCTTTGAGCAAGGGTCTAAACTGCCCGCGATGGAACAAGTGCGCATTGGTCTTATCGGTGTTGGCGGATTCGCCCGATACCGAACCGGCAACCTCCTTAAAGTCAAAGAAGCCAAGGTCGTCGCCATGGCCGACCCCAGCGCGGATAACATTTCCGCTCTGAAGGCCGCCCACCCGGCCACGGCCGATGCTGCCGAATTCTCCGACTACAAAGATCTCATCGCGGCGGGCAACCTGGACGCGGTGATGATCATGACCCCTCACACCCAGCACGTCACCCAGATTCTGGATGCGCTCGGTGCGGGCCTGCACACCTGCGTGGAAAAGCCGATGGTCACCACCGTCGCCGACGCTCATAAGGTGATCGCCGCTCGCGACAAAGCGGGCAAGGTCGGCATGGTCAGCTACCAGCGACACTTCCAAGCCGAGTTTCGCAAGATTCGAGAGACGATCTTGAGCGGCGAAGCGGGTCCGGTGCAGTACGTGGCGGGTCTGAACTGCCAAGAGTGGAAGAAGGGCACGGCAGGCACCTGGCGACAGATCCCCGAACTCTCGGGCGGTGGTCAGCTCAACGACACCGGATCGCACTTTGTGGACATTCTGCTCTGGTCGACCGGTCTCGCCGCCGAATCGGTTTCGGCTTACGGCGATAATCGCGGCACCCCGGTGGATATCGACTCGGCGCTGACCTTGCGGTTCAGCAACGGCGCGGTCGGCACGATCTCGATCATCGGCGACGCCACCAACTGGCACGAGGACATCACGATCATGTGCGAGAAGATGGGCTTCTTTGTCCGCAACGGCAAGTTGACGGTTCGCAATCTGGCTCAGGACAAGATTGTGTATGAAGAGCTGAAGGGCGGCACCACTCCCGACGCTCACTTCATTGATTGCATCACGAAGGGCGTTCCGTGCGAGTCGCCGTTCGAGTCGGGTCTGGACGTTATTCGGCTGACCGAAGCCGCGTGGAAGTCGATGGATCTTGGCGGCGTTGCGGTCAAGGTCGCCGATTTGGGCTGAGGTCGTTGATCCCCCGTCCCGCGTTTGGTCGGGACGGGGGATTTTTTGTGGATCGGTCTACTGCATTTTCAAAACAGGATTGAATCGGAAACCCTCGCCCCTCCGGGGGAGAGGGTGGCCGAAGGCCGGGTGAGGGGTCCGATAATTGAAAACGAGGGGAAACCTGTAAGAGGCCCGACGGATGAAATTCCCCTCCTGGGAGGGGTGCCCGAAGGGCGGGGTGGTCGGCAGAATCAAAGACCTACAACTCCGCGACCATCATCGCAGCCCAGGGTTTCAACGTTGGGATACGGTCCGTCTTTTGACTCCAAAGGGCGGAGCCCTGGCAATACGGTTTGCCTTGTTGTTAACAAGGTGTCCGGAGTATCTGAACGGTCCTCCGGACCTTATATCATTGGGGTCTCGTACCCAGACCTAGCGGTCTGGGTACGAGACCGTTTATGGCCCAGAGGTCCGGAGGACCGGCCAGATGCTTTAAAGTGAGCACGACAGGAACGGTGGACCACCCCTCCTCCGATGGGAATGAATTTTGTTCCCCGATACCAACTCCAAAAAGCGGCGGAGCCGCGACCATCATCGCAGCCCAGGGTTTCAACCCTGGGTTAGGGGTTCTCATTTAAGGCCAGAAGGGCGGAGCCCTGGCAATACGATTTGCCCTCCAGTTAACAAAGTGTCCGGAGTATCTGGCCGGTCCTCCGGACCTTATATCATTGGGGTTGACCTACCCAGACCTAGCGGTCTGGGCTAACAGTCTGGACGGTCCTCCGGACCTTTCAAACGGGAATCAAAGGTTGAAATCCAAACCCTCGCCCCTTGACGATTTCCGGGACAGGCTTCGGGAGAGAGTGGTGGGAGGCCGGGGTAGTCGCACCTCCAAAAACCCTCGCCCCTTCCCGATACTCGGGACAGGCTTCTGGAGAGGGTGGTCCCGAAAATCGGGACCGGGTGAGGGGTCCTAACAACTGAAGAAAACGAAGGATTCTGAAGAGCGCCGACCGACAAAATTCCCCTCCCGGGAGGGGTGGTCATTTCCCTTTAACATTCAAACATGTGGAGGTACCGGACCCCTCACCCCCTGCCCCCTCTCCCCCAGATGGGCGAGGGGATCCGGAAACCACCCCGTCGCTTCGCGACACCCCTCCCAAGAGGGGAATTGGGTTCGAACCCTTTTACACACGCTCAAGAACGGCAGAGCCGCGACGACCATCGCAGCCCAACCTTTTCCGAAGAGGATTGAAAAACCCCTACTTCCAGCGCCACTGACCAACGACCCTAAACTCAAACAAACAATCCTCCTCCGCTGGCCGAGAGAGGTTGTGAATCACCGTCGGATACCCCGACGGACCTTTTGCGTCCGTCACCACCCCCACATGATCCCGACCGTTCGGCAACACCCAAACCACCACGTCTCCCGCCTTCCAAGTCGACTTCTTCGGGTCAGACGGCATCCTTAACGCCGCGCCTTTTCGACGAAAAAAGGTCGCAAGATTCGGCACGCGCCGATGGTCGATGTTCGGATCCGGTTTCTTGAGCCCGTACCGCTGGGGATACGACCGAAAAGCGGACTTCATGTCCTCATGAACCGCCTTTTGCAAATCGAGCCCACCCGCTCGGAAGGCGCGAATCACAACGTCGGTGCAAACCCCGCGCGATTTCGGCACATCTCCGCCCGGGTACTTGAGTCGAACATAGGCTGGATCGTAGGTGGTGCCCCAGGTCAACTGATCGCGAGCGGAAGCCACCACCTTTTCGGCAAAGGTCGCTGGCTTGCACGCGACTCCCGTGAACAAGGTAAGTGCCGCAGGAATCATTCCTAAACATTAACCCATCCGGTCGGTCAAATCAGCTCACTGGAGTTTCACAGTGAGAAAGGTCACAGAGCATCCTTAGGGCCAACTGTAGAATAGCTTTATGATCGCAACCCTGGCCGCCGCAACCCTCTGCGCCCTCCCAAGTCTGTCTCAACAGTCGACCTCTTCAAACCAAAACTTACTCCTTCCCGTTCGGATCGTACACATCTTAGATGGCCGGGGCCAAGCCGAGTGGTTCGGAGGGTCGAACCTGGTGATGAGCTTCGCGCACGCGAAAGCCCAACTGGATGCGATCAACTTGCTTTACTCATCAACGGGCATTCAGTTCTCCCTCGATCGAAAAGATTTTGAAGTCCGAAGGGACGATTTTTTAGCCACGGACTTTGACCGTCCGCTGAATCTCTTTGTGCCCGGGAGCTCCAACCGCAAGCCTGAAGAAACCGGAATAAAAGAACGGCGGGATGGGTTTCAAAAGGTTGCGTCCGAAAGACCGGATCGAATCACGATCATCGCTCATCGAGGGTCAGAATGGCGGTTCAACCCGAAAAAGGGAGGCTGGGAGTACACCGCGGGCTTTTCTAGAGGTGGAAACTTGCGGCCAAAAGCTGGGACCTACCAAAGAGTGTGCGGGCAAAGCCCGCGCGTCTGGGCTCACGAATTAGGACACACCCTTGGGCTGCCGCATACAAGCAAAGATGGGGTTCATGCTCCCAGTTGGATCAAGAACGATCGCGACATTGGGCTGGCAATTCAGGAGTACCTGGCAAAAGGCGGCGATCCCAATCATCCCCAGCGGGCAATCGATGGCGATTGGCAGGCAGGAGTTGAAGACACCCTCCCGGACCCTGGTGTCAGCTACTGGGAGGGTTCAAAAGCCCTCACAAGAACAATTGCGGTGGAGCTAAAAGACGGGAGCGTTCTCAACCTGACGATTAGCCGAAACAA
The DNA here is from genome assembly GCA_027483535.1 of bacterium. Lineage (GTDB taxonomy): Bacteria > Armatimonadota > Fimbriimonadia > Fimbriimonadales > Fimbriimonadaceae > Fimbriimonas. Next base: position 466,085 of record JAIXUN010000003.1, on the reverse strand, counting down.
CATCATGGCCGCCCACTCAGACAATGGATCCTTCACGCTAGGACAAAACGCGGTTATGCGCCAGCGAGCCCTCGCGTGGTTGAAGCCTTGACCCGGCGTCCACGAGCATGTGGAGGAGGGGATTGAATAGCCCGTGAAGAACTCACCTGCTTTTCTACTCCGAAGACTCTAGAGCATCCCGGTCTCGTACTGGATATGTCCAGCTTGTTCGAGCTGACTCAGCCAACCGGAAACATCCTTCGCCGCCTGCTCGTTTTCAGTATCAATCGCGATCACGCTCTCCGAAGACCTTTCCACGAGTGCGCCGAACTCCTCCAGGCGTCTCACTATGGATGCCAGATATTCCTTATCTCCCGACCGATTCCACACTCTGAAAACGAACCGCCCCGACCGCTCAACAACCTTGGTCACACAGTAACTCGCGTCCGTCTCAACAATATCGTCGAGCGCAAGATTGTAGACAAAGAAGGGGATACAACAGATTTTGAAAGTGCGTTCAGAGATCTGCCTTGCCCAAAGCTGCTCCTTCTCACCGTCCACATTCGCAACGATGATGAAGTTAGACTCGCTTCGCCAAATGGGCTCGCCGTGGGTGAACACACGCGGAAACGCAGGGTTGTCAGTACTCATAAGAAGCTAGGTGCGAATCATCGCTCAATAAACGGGGTGGCTACGTACTGGAATAGCGAGCCAGCCGATTTTCGGCAAAGGTCGCTGGCTTGCCAACCATGAGCGCCCACACACAACACTGGTCATGGTTTCACCATAGGAAGCTCAAGGATTTAAACCCCAAAGTAAAGCACTTCCTAAGCCTTCCCATGTAGGATCGCACGCTTATCAGACCTATCCCTGCGGCATGTAAATGTCTCCGTTAAGGGCGGCCGCTTGCTTTAAGGCCCTCCAGTTTCTTCTCTAACCGCTCGTACCTTTCATTAAGGTCGGTCAGAGCTTCTGCAGTTTGCCGGTACTCGAAGAAAATAAACCAAGCTAAAGCTATCGACATGATTATAGCTAAAGAGGCGAATCCCATCACGAGCCAAGTGTTATTTGCGTTTTTCAAACTGCTCCTCCAGTCTTTTGATGTCACTAGTCGCATACCCTATTCCCATCTTATAGGTTGGACCGTTAAGCATCACCCTTACAAAGAGCAATGAAAGCCCAATAACGCTTATAGCGACAGAACTTTTCGCCAACAGACTAAGGTTCTTTTCAAAGCTACTCATAAGTATTGTTTCTAATCATACTTGATGAGAGCAAGGAATGAGCCAAGAATTTCTGCCCTCAGATTTCCTGAAGTCGTCGCCCGCTGATACTTCGTGCCCATCACACCGTCGACCTAAAACGTAACCTCGCAGGTGGCGTCTCCAGAGGGAAATCCGCTGATGAATCGAACCGATTTTGGAAACACTCTCGAACCGTCCGGGAACCGGGCCTCATAAATAGGCTTCTCCCCGTTGAAAGCACGATTCCCCGGTCGAAACTCTTTACCCACGTTCGTAGATTTCCCGGCGGGGCACACAAACTCAGTCTTCTCCCGAATGTGCTTGACCAGAATTTTCTTTTCGGTGGTGTTCACCACCCGCACGGTATGCAAGTCAGGATTTATCCGAACGATGATTGACAGTAGAACAAGACAACAAGACCAGAAGATTACACTCCCAACTAACGACACGACGATGAACCGCCGATCCGAAGAACTGAAAGTAAACTCTTTGCGGAGCTGTGCGAGCAGTCGATCCTTCATGGTAACTACTTCAACGTCCCGTGGATAGGACACGGTTTTCCCCATTAGCAAAGATGAGGCAAATTGCGGCGATACACAAGGCGCCTACCGCTAATCGGACCCACGGCAAGACCCTAAGTGCTGTCTCATTCGCCTGGTCCGCTCGATCTCGGTAAACGTCCTTTCTGTGCAAAGAATAATGCCAGTCGTTCCGAGTCCTGATCATCCAAACAACGTAGCGTCTTGATGTCACTATTAGGAAGAAGGCGACCAGAACGAAGACTGCCGCAAACGTCGAATTCACGTGGTTATTCATACTTTGGGCAAACTCCGCGTCATTATCTGCGGCAATTTCATGTGGCGCTTAGACATCGTAACTCCGTGTGGGACGACTAGTAGCGGACTTCGACCTCCGCATCCCAGAAGGGTGACCCCTGCCGATATTTGAGACCTTTAGGCAAGAGCAACTTGCCGCTCGACAACTTCGCGGTGAACGTCGCATCCTTTCCTTCAAAGTCTTTTGCACAAGGTCGATACCCCTTACCGACTACCACCGACTTCCCCGGCGGCAAAACGGTTTGCTCTTTGTCGACCACATCCATAACCGTGATCTTCTCGCCCCGCGTGTTTGTCGCGCGCACAGTCCACAGATCGGGACTTATTGTCTTAGTGATCGGAATAACTGAGAGAAAACAGACCACACTCAGACCCATCCCGATTCCCACAACCGTCGGGAACGTAGGCAATCGTGATCGGGGAGGATCTTCGGTGGCGAGAAAGTGCTTCATCGGTTCCCATCTACTATTGTAATATCGCATTTCTCCAGTTAACGAACGATTTGGTTGTGTCTCCTACTCAAATTCAGAATGCCTCGTCCCGCGTTTTTCCACACCTGCAACTCGGTGGCGTAATGACTCGCCTTTCGTTGCTCTCGTTACCCAATAACGACATCCTTAGACCCATCTGTAAACACAACCGACACACCCGATTCTAGCTCACGCAATAGTGACAAGAGATAGTCAAAATCTCCAAGCTTTGCGGGGTCGACAGACAAAGACCCAATCCTTTTCACACGGAGTCCAACGACACCTTTGGATCGAAACCACTGATCTATCTGCTTGTTAGCTCCAGACCTCAGGACCAAGCCGTTTTCCTTTAGCTCTAGATTGGAATTAAGACGCAAGGCTAACAATTGAACACCTTTAAGGATAGAATCCTCTAGGTATTCAATTGACATCGAGGAAAAGTCGATCTTTACTAATTGGGCACCAAAGAAAATTGCCCCCGGATAAAATATCCCTTGTTCCCATCCTTTATTGGCAAACTCAATATCGAAGAGTTTCGTAGGCGCACCTACCTGCATGCTTCCAAATAACTCGAACGCATAGAAGACATTCTCGCGGGTTTCCGATCTACGTTCATCGGTGTTAAAGAACTGAAATCCCCTTTTCAGTGGCGCACCAAAAGGAATCGAGTTGCAGGGCGAGAGAATAGGAAGAAAGATCGTCGCCGCACCTACCTTGTACTGTCCGGTTTCGAAGTCGAACTTGCGACCGTTCTCAAGGGGCTCGGCTGTTTCGTTTACAGTCAGCCGAGCATTTGGAATATCCCATTTCAGAGTTCTTCCTTTGAAAAACTCGCGTCCAAGAGAAATCATTCTCGGTGTCGTAAACCCATCCGTTCTGCAAATCAATCGATCATTCTTGATACCGAAAGCTTCCACTTGAGCATTTACGATCTCATCTTGGCCAATCACTTCGGTGACCAAGCTGGGGTGTACAAAAGTATAGCGGTCGGAAAGATTGATGATCGCCTCTACCTCTTTGCCGTTTACTCGAACAGGCACAGTATATGGGGCTAATCCGTCTGAGGAGTTTAAGCTGTACGAGGATCCACTATAACAAGGCAATACAATTAGCACAAATAACGTGCTTGTTATGGAAACCATTAGAACTTGACTCCGACACCGACACCAGCACTGACACCGCCTTTCTCGGCAACCAAACTCTCTCCTAACCTGAAACTAACTGGCGGCCTATCAGAATCTGCATCTCTAATGCGAACATCAACATCAATCATTTTTTACCCTTCTTTTCGATTTCAAGCAGCCTCTCTAAGAGGTCGTTCTGACGATCAATCACGGTGTTAAGGTCTGCTTGTTCTTGCTTGAGCTGAGCATTTATCGCTCCAATACTCTGGACAATTTTCCAGGTAAATGCATATGTTCCGAGGGAGACAACTAGCGCTGAAATCGCTAGAGAAATCGCCCAGTTCAGCTTCTTTTCGCTCATCATTTGAAATCCCACTGTGTTATCCCGACGTTGGTATCAACCTAGTAACTGAGGGATTCGAACCTCGGGTCCCCACTGACGATTTGTTCAGAAATGATCCCAGGCTTGCCGAGGCAGCTTCAACTGCCTGATCGTACTATATATTTATTTCGATGAGCGGACATTCCTTCACTGATTCTAGAGAATAGAGGAAAAAATTTTGGATATCTCCGTCTTTTTCGCTTGGACTGCCTCTCGCTCTCGACGCCCTGGGCCCGAGTATCTCATCCACCGATGAGCTTTGTTCCTCTTTCCACACCTACAACTCGGTGGCATAATGGCTCCCAACCATGTCGACGACGCCAGGGAGTTCCGTAACCGCGACCGCAGCCGAAAAGCCCAAGCAAAGACCCGGGCTGGCGTTCTTAGCCGCCTGGCTAGGTTGGGCGTTCGACGGCCTAGACGGATTCCTTTACACCCTGGTGGCGTTACCCTTCGTGGCGCAGTTGATGGGCCTGCAACCCACCGACCCCCAAGTGAGCCAAAAGGCGGCGATCATTCAGGCGGTGTTCTTGGTTGGCTGGGCGTTTGGCGGAGCGTTCTTTGGCAGGATCGGCGACAAACTGGGTCGAACCAAAACCCTCAATCTCACCATTCTCACCTACGCCATCTTCACCGGACTCTCCGCGCTCGCGGGTCAGTGGTGGCACCTGCTCATCCTAAGGTTCCTTGCCGCACTCGGAATCGGGGGCGAATGGGCGGCAGGATCGGCATTGGTCAGCGAAACCCTTCCTCCGAAGTATCGACACTGGGCGAGCGCGCTTTTGCAATCCGGATACATGACGGGCATGCTGCTCGCCGCGCAAACCGTCAACCTGTTCCGAGGCATGGACCCTCGGTGGGTGTTTGTGGTGGGCGTGGTGCCCGCGCTGCTCACGCTGTGGATTCGAAAAGCCGTTCCCGAGCCGGAAGAGTGGGCGAACGAGGCCAGCAAGCGGGAACTCCCCAAGCTCAGCGCGCTCTTTGGTCCAGAGGTCCGCAAAACCACCTGGCAGGTTCTCGGGCTCTCGTCCATCTGCCTCTGCGGAGCCTGGACCATTCTTTACTTTGCGGCTCAGTTGGTGAGAAAGCACCCCGACGCCGCCACGATGAACCCGTCCAACCTCACCGCCATGGTGAGCGGAATGGTAACCGTGTACACCCTGTGGAACATCGTGGGTAACTTCGCGGCGGCCGGACTCACTAAGTGGATCGGCTACCGAAAAGGCTTTGTGGTGATGCTCGCAGCGGCGCTGGTGGTGTTCATTTACGGATTCTCGGTTCCTCGCAGCATTCCAGAATCGCAGATGTGGATCAACGCGGCGGCGTTCTTTGGTCTGGGCGTATTCGCGTCGTTCCCGCTTTATTTCCCGCCCCTCTTCCCCACTCTGCTGAGGACCACGGGCGCGGGATTCTGCTACAACGCGGGTCGATTGGTGGCGGCGGGAGGCACTCTTTATGCCGGGACCATCGATCCGGGCAAGGCGTTCTACTTTGTTGGCTTCCTCTACATCCCGGCGATCCTCATCGCTATGACGATGCCAGAGCTGCCGACCAAGGAAGAGGAGATGCCCTCCGAGAATCCCCACTTTTCAACCGCCACCAGTCCAACTACTCCTGTCAACTGATTACCTTAAGCCAAGCTTCCAACCATTGCTGGCAAGGCTCATCTATGGGCGCTTTCTCTCTACGTTGCTGCGATAGAGACTGGACGTAGGCTCTCACCCACGCCCTGCCAAGATCAGAAGGCTTAACATCACAACCAATCAACTGAGCTAGGTTAGCTTCAAGCCACTCCCAAACCGAGACTAACTGAATCGAAACTCCCGTAACAGAAGCTATATCAGCCACTCTTGTCTTAATTTCATCATCACGTATTGGATTACCGGAACAGACAAAACCTACTTTCTGCACTAAGGGATGGTTGATAATTTTATCACTAAGCTCCTCAAGCTCGTCACGTAGATAAGGCTTGCCGTACTTCGCATCCCAAGCTTCTACGATCACCTTGCCATCGAAAACTTCAACGTCACCAATGTTCCCGTGTTTTTTGTTTGCTGACCTCATCTGTGATAACGGCTTCAGCGAACCCTCATGCAATACTCCCAGGTCCTCCAAAGCCTGATAGTAAGAATGCAGTAGCAATTCAAAAATTCGCGCTTTGTAGTCGGCTATCTCGATATGTCGCAACATAAGGTCCAAGACACTAGCAACATCAGACAACCCGCCACTCTCGATCGAGCTTTCGGTTTTTTCAAGTGCTTCGTCAGCCAGCGTGTTGAAGTACTCAGCATTGTTAATTAAAAGGCCTAGCATAAACCGCAGAGACTCTACAGGAGATAACCGGCCCTCTTCAAGTGCATCCGTTATTTCCGCCCACTCATCCTTTGCTCCTTTCAGTGCAGCCTTATAGACTTTCGAATATGGATAATTCTCAGCTAAACTCCGCGTCATCATGAACCCAAATTTATTGAGTTTCAGCAATCCTTCATCTCGGAGAGTAGGCGAAATGTACCCCGCATCTAACGAACGCATCGATATCCCTTCTTTCCAACTAAATTCGCCGCTACCACCTTTATGCAATCGAATACTCTGAGAAGGTTCAATAGCCTTAACGACAAGCTGTAGAACTGTAAGACCCACGAGAGCGCGGCCAACCTCTGACGTTACACTTGAAACAATGGATTTGAGGCATTGTTTATAATGAGCGTCCAACAAGTCCCCTGAACTGGCACCTGGCGCCGACTTACATCCTCTGATTTCATCGACGAGAAACCCCTGCTCGAGGGCCTCCCGAATCTTAGCGTACCGTGCTTTCGCATCGGCCGAAGGTTTCCCCTCGGCAAACTCTTCCACGCGCCCATCGGGCACTATTAACACACTGCGCCCCGAGAATACCCGTAGATGATACTCCTCTCTCGTTCTCATTTTTGTATCCACCCTACTCCGTCGGCGTTCGTTACAGCACCTTACGCAACTGCACGCTTCTGCTCGTCAGCGTTGGGAATCCGTATGGCACAAGGAATCTCCCATCAGCAATCTGCGGGTTTGTGTTATGATTCCGAACTTCAAACCCGAGGATTCTCAGGAAATGCATTACCTCCACCGCTCTTCTTTCGTCAACTCCCCACAAGGCGGCATATTCATCAATAAATAGTTGTCTCCCTACACCCTCACCAGAAACTATTTGACTGACAATCTTCCAAAGTGGGTCTTCGTACGAAGGAAGCTTCAAGCTAGCTCGGAAGCGTGGTTGATATTGATAGTAACCACACAGTTGCACAAGATCATCAATATCGTAAGCGTCGAACACTGCACGTTCAATTGCTTTCCATGTTGCTGTAAACGTTTCGGGACTGAGATCGAAACCCTGCGCGATAATACTTTGCAAAGGGATTACCCATCCAGTACCTGATGGAACGATGTCCAGCTGAAAGTGGGATGTCGCAACAGGACGAGAATCTTGAATACACTGTAGTTCCAAGAACTCCTGATTAATTCTTTGGATTACTTTAAATTTAGCACTATCATGGTTTTCCTTGCAATTGAAGTCGAAAGATTTACTGAGAAAAGCTTGGTATTCATGCGACAATTCTCGTTCTTTTGCCGCTGTTTGAGAATCGGGAAGTGTACTAATCGCTTTCTTGGCAATTCTCGAGTATCGTGCGCTTAGTTGTCGTTTTCTAGTTCGAAACCCTAATTGACTTGACGGGTGCATTAGTGGGATTGGAACTGGAAGTTTCCTGTCGAAAAGCTGCGTAGCTACCGCTAGTGCCAATACACGTGCGAATTGGGGCGGTACAGAGTTTCCGATCTGCTTGATTCTTTCCCCTCGGGAACCGCATATGTTGTAATCGTCTGGAAATGTCTGCAGGCGTTTAAGCTCTGAAGAACTAAAATGCCGGTTTTCCCATGAGAATGGTCCGGTGTAGAGTCCTCCTTGTGCTTTTATTGTTCGAACAGGCATTTCAGGGTCAGCCTTGTACATGAAATCTGAAAACTTTGATCGCCAAGCGAAAACGGGACGAGGGTGTCCCATTTCAGCTGTGTAAAAGGAATAGTTCAACCCTGGGGGAATTCCATCGATTAAATGCCCCCATCGTCCCTTTATTCCTAGGGAATCTTCATTCGTTATCTGGGCGCCGTAAACTGCTTGCTGAGCAGTGTAATACGGTGCCCGATCGGGAGAATCCGGGCCGTGCGTTGGAGAAGGAAAGTGGAACGGCGCGTCACCCTTGCGAACCCCTACGATGATCAGTCGCTCCCGGTGCTGCGGAACGCCGTAATCGGCCGCATCAAGGACGCGATAGTAGAGATCGTACCCAGCCTCTGCAAAGCACCTTTGAATCTCCTTCCAATCTGCACCTCCGTTTGCGCCCGTAATCCCGTAGACGTTCTCGAAGAGAAATCCTTTCGGATTGAGTGCTTCAAGGATTCGGACATACTCTTGGAACAGAACCCCGCGCGCGTCGCTAGTACCTTTTACGCCAGCCGCTCTTCGCCCTGCGGCTGAAAATGTTTGACAAGGTGGTCCACCTATGATGAAATCGATTGTCAAATCATTAGGCGGAACATACTCTCGAATGTCGATACAATTAACCTTCGCTCCTTTCAATCGGCCAGCTACGAGCGTGTTTGCCTTGAGTGTAGATGCAAATTGACTTTCGATTTCGACCATCTCGACGATGTTGAACCCTGCATCATGGAAGCCGATGTCAAGTCCTCCTGCACCACTGAATAGACTCAATGTGCGTATTGGCGAATCGTATTGAGTGTCGAACCATTCCCTTATTGCATCGCCAAATTGATCAGGCCAAGCGCCATGAGTCTGGATCTTCAGAAACTTGCCCAAGTCTTCTAGCCACACCCCATGGGCTGGTTCTGGTTCGTCAGAGAGAAGTTCAAGACGCAGCTGATGATGCTCCTTCATGCCTAGCTCCATAATGTTCTATAAAATACTATCATACATCATCACAAATGTCAATATAGTCCATACAATCATACCTAAGTCCCAGAAGCAGTCTTCAATCAACAATCTGTCGAACAAAGCGTCATTTCAAGACCTGGAACCGCATTGCCTCATCGTGCTTCCCGTCGAACAAGCCATCGCGTTGAGGTCTTTATGCTGCTTGATTTCAGAGCTGCAACCCCAGTGCTTCACCTTCATACTACCAAAGGGCGCTGAATCTTCCATCACTCGTTCAATGGTGTATGGCCATGGGGCGGATGTTGAATGTACTACGACGGCGTTCCTTTCGGTCGCACCCGCCGCCGGGACCATCGATCCGGGCAAGGCGTTCTACTTTGTTGGCTTCCTCTATATCCCGGCGATCCTCATCGCGATGACGATGCCAGAACTGCCGGTCAAGGAAGAGGAGATGCCCGCCGAGAATCCCCACTTCTCAACCGCTACCTAGAGTTAGGTTAGGGGTGGGATTTCACGATCTCGAGGAACGCTTTGAATTCGGGGCGAGCCGCGTCACGGAACCATTCGTAAGCCACGGCCTCGGTGTGCGCCGGGGTGATTCCCGCGTCGCGAATCCGTTCCATGCCCAGCTTGTGCCGATCCTGCGTTCGCGAAGAAACCGCGTCTGGGCAAACCACCACCTGGTAACCCGCCCCTAACAAGCCGTGAGCGGTGAGCGATACGCAAATGTGGGTTTCCACCCCCACCAAAACCACGTGAGACCGTTCCAGACCTTCCAAAGCCGTAAAGAACGGCGCATTCTCCGTACAGGAAAAGGTCATTTTGTCGAAGGGGTTAGGGCAGATCTCACCGAACGCCTCGTCCAGGCCGCCCATGCGGGCTTGGTTCTGGACGGTGCCCAGCACCGGAATGTTTAGGAGCTTCGCCACCTTGGCAAGAAAGAGACTCCGGTTCATCACCCGGTCGGCTTCGTGGATCGCCGCCATGAACTTTGGCTGAAGGTCGACGAGCACCAGCACGGATCGATCCGGGAACAACTGCATGGTTGCAGTTTACAATCGCCCTCCAGAGTCCAACAGTGGGTGATATCGGGCTGAGTTTGTTAGGTTCGGCGGGAAGGTTGTTCCCCTTGCATGGGCGTTCGGGTTACAATAGCGGAGGATTTGGTGCCGGCGGTTCGCCTCAGTCTTTGTTCTGGGTCGAGTTAGGGACACCGAGTGGTTGCAAAACCACGCACCAATAAGGCGCAAAAGAAAAATGAACAAGATTGCTCTTACCGTTGCGGCACTAGGATTGGTTGGCATTTCGACCGCTCAGGTCGCCAACAAGTCGGCCGATTTCACTCTCAGCAGCTACACCCTGAAGGCAGGCGGAATCTTCCCGGTGGACAACGACCTTTCCAACCTGGGCGATAACCTCCTTGCGATCGGTATCGAATATCGCCTCCCAGATACGCTCCTTAAGGGCGGCGAGACTTTCATCTCCGCTGAGTACTGGTCGCGCGGTCTTCGCTTCGGCAAGGGCTCGGTGATCCCCATCACCATTAACCAACGGTTCTATGGTCAGCGATTCGCAAACAACGGCCAAACCTATGCGTTCCTTGGTGTCGGCGTGGGCATCATCGACATCAACACCTCGGACAACGTGTTCCTCGGTCGAGCCGGCCTAGGTATCAACCTGAACGAGAACATCTTCGCAGAAGTTGCAGGCTACATCTCTGACCGCTCCAACGCGGGTCGAGCCAACGCTATCGGCTTCTTCTTCGGCTACCGCTTCTAATTCGGTTTTTCCGAGAAGCAAACAGGCGATCCCGACTTCCTTAGTCGGGGTCGCTTTTTTAGTTGCGAATCCGCTTCATCTTCCGCTTCTCTTGCCCGAGTCGCCCGTCGCTGGTACCCAAAATGCCTCGAAGCGCGGTGATCTCGTCGCGAATGTGCGCCGCCTTCTCGAACTCCATCGACTTGGCGAGATCCTTCATGTCTTTCTCCAGCGAGGCAATGAGGATCGGGATATCTTCCACTCGAATCGGCGAGCCGTCTTTGCCGATCTTATCGCGCGTCTCGGGACTGTACTGAGCTGCCACTTCGGCAACCGCATCGTAGTGCCGAACGGTTTGTCGAACCTCTTTGATGATGGTGGTCGGGGCGGTGCCGTTCTTCTCGTTGTACTCTCGCTGAATCTTCCGACGCCGCTCGGTCTCGTCCATCGCCCGTTGCATGGACCCCGTGATGTTGTCGGCGTACATGATCACTCGCCCGTTGACGTTTCGAGCCGCCCGTCCGATGGTTTGGACCAGCGATGTCTCGCTCCGGAGGAACCCTTCCTTGTCCGCATCCAAGATGGCGACCAGCGTGACCTCCGGCAAGTCCAAACCTTCCCGAAGCAAGTTGACGCCCACAATCACGTCGTAAACGCCCAAGCGAAGGTCGCGCAGAATCTCTGGTCGCTCCAACGAGTGCACGTTGGAGTGGACATAGTTCACCTTCACCCCAACGTCTTGCAGATAACCCGTAAGGTCCTCTGCCATCTTCTTCGTCAGCGTGGTTACCAGCGACCTTTCGCCCTTCTGAACCCTCACTTGGATTTCGTGGATCAGGTCGTCGATCTGGCCGTGCGTGGGCCGAATATCGATCTCGGGGTCGATGATGTAGGTCGGGCGAATGATCTGCTCCACCACCTGTGCCTGAGTCTCAACTTCAAAAGGACCGGGGGTCGCCGAGACGTACACCACTTGAGGCACCCTCGTGAGAAACTCTTCAAACTTGAGCGGTCGGTTGTCCAGCGCGCTCGGGAGGCGGAAACCGTAGTCCACCAGAACCGACTTGCGCTGCCTGTCGCCGTTGTACATGGCCCTAATCTGGGGAAGCGTTTGGTGCGATTCATCAATGAACACCATCGCGTCCGAGGGCAAGAAGTCGAGCAACGTGTAAGGCGGCGCACCGGGCACTCGACCGTCGAAGTATCGCGAGTAGTTTTCGATGCCGTTGCAGTAGCCCACCTCGCGCATCATCTCTAGGTCGAACTCCACTCGCTGCCGAATCCGCTGAGCTTCGATAAGCTTTCCTTGACTGATGAAGAGCGCCTCCTGCGCGGCAAGCTCTTCTTGAATCTGATCGACGACCGTCTCCAGCCGCTCCCAAGGGGTGACGTAGTGGGTTGCCGGGAAGATGGAAACTCGGCTTGGCTCGTCGAGAACCTCTTGCGTGAGAGGATCGAAAAGGCGAATCCGCTCGATGGTGTCGCCAAAGAACTCGATGCGGGTGACGATCTCCTCGTCCTTCGGTTGAATTTCGAGAGTGTCGCCGCGAACCCGGAACGTTCCACGTTCCAAAACCTGATTGTTGCGCGTGAATTGAAGCTGAACCAGACGTTTCAGAGCTGAATCAAGATCGAACTCCTTATCGGTTTCAAAGGTGACCACCGAATCTGCGTACACGTCCGGCGAACCCAAGCCGTAGATGCAGCTCACCGAGGCAACGACCACGATGTCGCGTCGTTCTAGCAGAGATTGAGTAGCGGCGTGGCGCAAGCGCTCGATCTCGTCGTTGACGCTACTATCCTTTTCAATGTAAACGTCGCTGCTCGGAACGTACGCTTCTGGCTGATAGTAGTCGTAATAACTAATGAAATACTGAACCGAGTTCTCGGGGAAAAAGGCTCGAAACTCCTGGCAAAGCTGAGCGGCAAGCGTTTTGTTATGAGCAAGAACTAGTGCGGGGCGTTGCGATCTGGCGATCACCGACGCCATCGTGTAGGTCTTTCCCGTACCCGTTGCACCCAGCAGCGTTTGGAAGCGATAACCGCTATCCAGACCTTCTAGAAGACCCTCAATAGCCTTGCCCTGATCACCCTTAGGCTCGAAGTCCTTAGAGATTTGGAATGGGGTGTCGTACTGGACAATGGCCATAGCTAATAGTATATCTACGTCTACTCAATTGTCGACGTTCTAACGGAATTGGGTTCAAACTTAACGCGGGCGATGCGTGAGGCCCAATCGGTCTGATTGCGCCGTAGCAAAGATCCCTTCGGGATCCCACTCGCTCTTCAAAGCTTTGTAGCGAGCCATCTTTTCTGGTCCCAACCACTGGGCAACGTCTTCCGGCCGAAGGGTGCTGTCTTTCGCCAGATAGAACCTTCCACCCGCTTCTAGAACCAAATCGTTCATCTGGTGAGCCAGTTTCCATAGCCGCTCCCGGTTTTTTTGAGTCACTTTGAAGTCCAAGGCAAAGCTGTATCCGTCCACCGCGTGAGAGAAGAGAAAGTTGTCGGGTCGGTGCCGCTTCAAAACGCCCAGGAAAGACTCCAATTTGGCCTCTTGCTGCAATTCAACCTGGCGGGAAAACACCCTACGGGCGTGCTCTTTGGGCACAAAGGTTTGATACTGAATGAACCCGCCCGGTTCGTAAGCGCGTCGCCAATCCGGAACGTAGTCCAACAAAAACGAAAACGCGACCAGGCTCTGATCGTGCATCTTGTTGTTGCCGAGTGTCGAACCGCTGACGTACTTCGCCCAGTTCACAAAGCGCATTCCGGTGCGATTGCAGAACTTCTTTAGAATCTTCCACAGCATCGACTTTGGGAAGAATCCAAGAATGAGCGAGGGGAGGTCTTGCTTCTCTTCCTTCAGCGACTTAGGGTCGAGGGTTTCCTTGTACCAAGCAGCGTGGAAAAGACCTCGGCCTGCTTGCGCGCCTCGCCCAAAGCAGTCGACCCAACTCACCATGTAATCAGAGTTGTGCTCGAACTTTTCAAAGAGTTCAAACTGCTCGCGCCAGTCATCCGCCGATTCCGCCCACACCTTTAGATCACCCGAGTTCACCGCGTGCATTTGAATCTTGACGCGGGTGATGATGCCAAGCAAACCCGCCGAGGAGACGATGGCGAAGAACTCTTCATCCCGAGGAGTCAGTGTTTTCAGCTCCCCATTGGCGTTGAGAACGTCGATCTCAAGCACGTGCTCGCCCAGGGTTCCTCGACAGTAGTTGTTCTTGCCGTGGACGTTCATGCCCAGCGCCCCGCCGAGGCACGGATACATCGTTCCGGTGACCACTGGCGGCCAGTAGCCGTCTTCCAGCACGTGTCGCCACATGTCCTCAATCGTCACGCCCGCTTCGGCTTCTAGAATGCCCGTGGTCCGATCCCATGAGAGGATGCGATCCATCCGCGTGATGTCGATGGTGATCGACTCTTCCAGATAGTTGGCATCGCCGTAGCTGCGACCCGAACCGCGCAAACACACGCGCCGACCGTTCTGCTTGGCGAGTTGCAGCACCTCGCGAATCTCGTCCACCCTCGCGGGTCGATACACCCACGATTGCCCGTAGGTCGACTGTCCGTAACCTTGGACGGTCTCGAAGTACCCGTAATCCAGCTCGATCGGAAGCGATCGACCGCTCAAATCTTGAGCCTCCTAAACAAGAAGCTGGGAATGTTTCGAAGGATGAAGAAGATCACCTTGAGCTTGAAGGAGAGGTAAATCTCGTTTCCGCAGTGGCGATTCTTGGCAATGATTTCGGCGGCGGTTCGAGAAGGCATCATCATCGGCATGCTCAAGCCTTTGGTCATCTCGGTGTCTACCGGACCGGGTTTAACGGTGGTCACCTTCACGCCTTTCTTCGCAATCCGGTTTCGGAGCGATTCCAGATAGATGTGCAGGAAGCCCTTCGAAGCGTTGTAAACGGGCTGAGCGCCTCGACCACGTACTCCGGCCACACTTCCAATGCCCACAATGGTTCCACGTCCGGCAGCCTCAAATCGTTTGGCGGCCTCGTTGATCCAAGCGATCGCACCCGTGATGTTCACGTCGACCATCGCCTTGTCGTTGGCGAATCCGTACGGGTCTTTCGAAACGTCCGGCATCACTCCCGAAGAGTAGATGAGAGTATCAATGCCGTCCATATCCTTGCCAATCTGGAGCATCAGATCGGGCACGGTTTCCGGCTGAAGCACGTCGTGTTCGTAGATGAAGATGTTGTTTGGGTACTCCGACCGCAACTCCTCCAAACGATCGAATCGGCGCGCAAGGGCGGCCACTTTATGCCCCTCTTTGGCGAGAATCCGGGCGAGATCGGCACCGATCCCACTGCTGGCTCCAACGATAACAATTTTCTCCATGAGGGTGTTTGGTGGGTGTGCGTTCAATTCAAGAGGAACGGAATCTCCACTCCTCGAAGGGCCGCCACGGCTGTGAGCAGGAATCCGAGGAGAGTGATGAGAAGGTGCTTGTCTTTGAGAATCAGAGTCTCTGGCTCTCCTGTTTCTTCAGCGACGAACACGATCAATAGATATCTTGCAATGCCGTACAGCACGAATGGGGTCGTCAAAATAATCCCCCGGTAGGTCTGAGCGGTCTCGCTCTCTATCGAGTAAAGCGCGTATGAGATAGCAGCCAGGGCAGCCGAAAAAACGACCAGAACGTCCAGCGAGCGCTCGTTGTACTGGGAAAGCGCCGAGCGAGAAGAAAACCCAGAGTCTTTCTTCAGGTGATATTCGTGGCGCCGCTTGCCAAACCCGAGCACGAACGCAAGGCATCCCGTACAAAGCAAGATCCAACTCGAAAGCTTCACATCAATGGCAACCGCTCCCACCACGACTCGCAGCACAAAGCCCGCCGCGATCGTGAACACGTCGGCAATCGCCATGTTCTTGAGTCCAAGGTTGTAGGCAACCTGAAGCCCTAAGTACACCGCCTGACACACCAACACCGGAATCCCGACCGCCGCGCCGAGCCCAAGTCCGGCCGCCAAACACAACACGGCGATCGCTATGGCAGGAGTGACTCCGATAGCTCCCGAAGCGATGGGGCGATTCTTCTTTACGGGGTGGGCTCGATCCCGCTCGGCATCTTTGATGTCGTTGGCGATATACGTTGCCGAAGAGATGAGGCACATGCCCAGGAACGCGAACAAGGTCGCTCGCCAAATATCGGCCGAGCCTTCCGTCGCCTGATTGGTGAAAACAAAGGCGGCGAATACAAATCCGTTCTTGGTCCACTGTTTCACGCGAAGGAGTCGAACGAGGGTCATCATGGTTCTTTCTTCGCGTCTGTGGTCTCTTGGCTCACTCGACTCCCCAGTCTAGCGAGCCAGTGAAATTACGGGGTGCAACAATTTCATTTTGGCTGAATCGCGTGCCCACGTTAGATGCCGATTCCGCTGAGGAACGCCACCTAGTAGACTGGAACCCGATGGGCCGAATCGTTGTTCCCGAAGCCGAAGCATTATTGGATCAAGAGATCAAAGTGCTGGACAAAGGATTTGTCCGCCTTGTCGATTACATGGGCGGCGACCAGCGGATTGTTCAAGCCGCTCGGGTCAGTTACGGTTCGGGCACCAAAACCTACCGGCAAGATCGAGGGCTCATCCACTACCTCATCAAGAACTGGCACACCAGCCCGTTCGAGCAGGTTCAACTGACGTTCCACACCAAAATGCCCATCTTTGTGGCTCGGCAGTGGGTTCGCCACCGAACCGCCCGACTCAACGAGATTTCCGGTCGCTATTCGGTGATGAAGGACGAGTTTTACGTCCCAGATCCCAACATGGTGAGCTTCCAAAGCTCGAACAACAAACAGGGTCGTGGCGACACGCTTCCGTTCGACGAGGCGAAGGCGATCATCGACTCGATGGAAGCCGAGCAACGCGCGGTTTACGACAACTACACGTCGATGATCGACAAAGGAGTGGCTCGCGAACTCGCCCGCTCTAACCTTCCTCTTTCGCTCTACACCGAGTGGTACTGGCAGATCGATCTGCACAACCTCTTCCACTTCATCCGGCTCCGCGCCGACGCACACGCTCAGTACGAGATTCGGGTCTACGCCGACGCTCTTGCCGAATGCGCCAAAGCGGTAGCGCCAATCGCCTATGAGGCATTTGAAGAGCACATTTTGGGTTCGGTTTCCTTTAGCCGAGCCGAGTGCGAAGCGCTCAATGTGATGCTCGCAGGCGGTGAGCCGACAATGGAAGAAAGGCCGCTCAAGGCGTTCCTTGAAAAGCTCGAAAAGGTGAAGAGCGCCGTACCGGCGACAGACCTGGAAGAACCCGCTCCGCCAACTGCGTAAGTTAGCGATTCATTAAGAAAACATAGACCGCCTTGATGGCCAAAACTCCGAATAGGATTCCAAATCCGGCGAGGATAACATTGGCGATCAGGCGGTCTTGCTTTGAGGGCGAGTGGTCCACCTTTTTGCGGTCGATTTGCCGATCTTCACGAAGCTTACTTGCCAGGGTTTGGACGCTCTTCATCCGCAAGAGAGGGCTATCGAGACCGCTTTTCACTTCGGTTCCCGGTCGCTCCACGCGGTACAGGGGCTCTTCAAGTTCGCGCAAGACACCCGATACTCGGGCCTCCATCCATTCTTGGTGCATTGCGTCCAGTTCTTGCGCCACCACATCGGGGTGCATCCCCACCGCTTCCGCGACATCTTCGACCGTGATCTTGCCGATCTGGTGATAGCGCGCGGTCTCCTCTTCTAAGGATTCCGCGCGATGCAGGCGTTCTAGTAGAAGGCGGAGTTCCTCGTCAGAGCCAATCTCGGACTTTGGGCTGCGCTTGGCATTTCCCACTTCCGGATTGACTGATTCGAAGAACTCCTGAGACATGACGTTAGGACGATTTTACTAGTCCCCGCCACCACCAAAGTCGCCGCCGCCGAAATCTCCACCGCCGAAGTCGGACCCACCCCAATCGCCACCGCCGAAGTCTCCGCCGCCAAAGTCGGTGCCAGAGTCGAACGATCCGCCAAAGTCGGTGCCGCTATCGAAAGATCCCCCGCCGAAGTCGCCGCCGAGGCTGTTTCCGTAGCCGCCCGCATAGTCGTAGTTGTGGTTGTGATAGCCACCCCAGTGACCGCCATATCCTCCAAATGGAGTGTAGTAGTGCGGGGTCATCAGGTTCATCACCGCTCCCATCGCGAGTGCGTTGAAGAGGAAGTCGCCGCTGCCGTAGTGACGGTACGGATCGTATCCGCGCACCTCGTACCACGGTTGGAATCGGCCATTGTCTTCCATGCCGCGCATGGTCGGCATTCTGCCTGCCATCAATTCGTCTCGCTCGGCAGCGGTCACCATAACGGTTCGACGTTGGCCACCTAGATTCATCTCCACCGGGTGCAGATCGCCCGAGGGCTGACTGCTGAAGTAAGAGACGCCTTTCACCGGCTCAAAGAGAGGAGCCCGCTCGTACAGGGCATCATCCGCACGTGGCGGAATCTTGAAAGCCACTTCGGTGTCGCCCGTTGCTCGTCGAACGTGGGTCTTGGCCGACTCCAGATCGTCTTGCACCAGTTCGAACTGCCGTTGGGCTCGCAGATAGTCATCAACCGTTTTCGCTCGATTGAACAGAGACGTTCCTTCGTCGAGCGACTCTTGCATTCGAGTTCGGTACTGACGAATCGCGTCCGTATCTTGGCTCTCTTCAAGAAGACCGTCGTAGCTGTCCAGATAGAAGATCGCCTCGATAGCGTTTTGCTTGGCTTCAGCGGCTCTGCCACGGGCCGCGTTCAACTTTTTTTTCTGCGCCGACCAGTAGATGAGCCCGGCGATACCCGCGCCGATGAGCGGGATACCGATGCAGATCCAGCCGGAGATTCCGGAGTTCTGCTTTGCAACCGGGGCGGCAACCTTCGCCGGAGCACCCACCGAACTCTTCGCGTCTATCCGAGCCGCCTCCGAAAGGCTCACCGCCAATCGGGTGATGCCCGGTGTGAAGTCGGTCTTAGTCATCGCCTTCGCCGCTTCGTTGTTCAACTGCTGAAGACGATTGTTCGAGACTTGGGAGTTGTAGCCCGTGATGCCCTTTTTCGTCACCACGACAACCAATCCTTCTTTGCCCAACTTGAACTGGGAATCGTTCAGATACTTGGCGTATCCACCTCGATTCTCATTCCCACCGCGATTCCAGCGGTTGCCGAGTTGAGGCACCACCAGCACTTTAAGCTTCATCGGGGCGATCGCCTTGGCCGCTTCCTCGACCTTCGCCCGATCGACCAACTTCACTGCCGATGGGTGAGTCCAAAGCGAACCGTCCTTCAACACCTTGTAGGCATCTTCCGGAGTAGCACCCTGCGCGTGCGCTTGAGGGCTGCTCACCCAAGCCGTCGCCACCAGTAACGACATCAAGATCGCCTTGGATTTCATTTGCATCTCTACCTTGTAGCACGAAACGGAGATTGTTTTGGTTTCGGTTCCCGCTTCGGAGCCCGAATCACAGAGGATTGACAATAAAGAAGCCCATCCTCACGAACCGTAGGGATGGGCTTGATCGGCAGATTCCAAAGGGTTAGTTTATGTGGACGTGGCAGGAACACTCGTCATCATGCGATGCGTTGAACGCGAACCATTCCGCATCCATCGTTTCCTTCAGCTTTTCCATGTGCTTCGCCGCGGTGGCGTAATCCATGGTCGGATTCTTGTTCTCAATCCCTCGCGTAGCGAGGATCACCTCGTTGAAGTCCACGTTTCGCGTGAGCCCGCCTAGGCTCTCCGACCAAGGACCGAATGCGGTCACCGGAACGTATTCGGCGGTGTGGTTTCCGCTGGTGTAAAGCACCTTCGAGTAGTTTCCGAGAACCACCGAGAGACCCTGGGAAGATCCGCTCAGGAACTCGCTGAAGGCGAACGGCGACTTTCCGTTAAGGATGTCGGCCATCGTCTCCGCTTCCTCTTTCTTGAGCTTGATGCCGTACTTGGAAGCGACCACGTCTGCGACCCGATCTGCCTTGGGCTTCAGGCCCATGGTGGCGATCAGCGTGGGAAGCGAACACTTCATTCCGGCGATGGTATCTGCAGCCTTAAGACTGTCGGCATACTCCTCACCCGCACCGTTCAGCGAGGGGCCACCCGTCGCGTGGTCTGCGGTGATGATGACCAGCGTGTCGCCATCCCGCTCCGCGAACTCGATGGCGACGCGGACGGCTTCTTCAAAGGCGAGTTGGTCGTGAACTTGGCCCGCAACGTCGGTTCCGTGTCCGGCGTGGTCGACCTTTCCACCCTCGATCTGCAGAAGAAAGCCTTCTTTGGAGCCCTTCAACTTGTCGATGGCGATCCGGGTCATTTCGGCAAGGGTCGGGACTTTCTCGGCCATTGCGGGCGAGTTGTCTCGGTCTACCGAGAAGGGCAGGTGGCTGGAATCGAAAATGCCGAGAACCTTGTCACCTTTGGAAGCCTTCAGAGCGGCTCGATCCTTGACCACTTCGTATCCGGCCTTGGCGAACGCGCCGTAAAGATCCTTGCCGTCCTTTCGCTTACTCGCGTCGAAGAACTTGTCGCCTCCACCGAGCAGCACATCCGGTCCTACCTTGAGATACTCCTCCGCGATCAACGGCTCCAAGTCGCGACTAACGATGCTCACCGTAAAGCCCGCCGGGGTGGCGTGCGTGATGGTGGTCGTAGTGACGAGACCCGTCTTCATTCCCTTGGTTCTCAAGAGCTGACCAATGGGCGCAAGGGCGGTCTTATCGGGATACATGTTGAGCATCCCGTTCCAGATGCGCCGACCCGATCCCCAAGTACTCGATGCGGCTGCAGAGTCGGTGACTACCGACGAGAGCGAAGCCGTATCTTGCCATCCGGTCGTCATTCGAGGATCATCCAGGATGGAAGCCCAGTAAGAAGCCTTTCCGTAGTGGTGCTGCGAGTAGTGATCCGCGAGGGAGAGCACCTGTGTCGCCATACCGTCGACTACGCAGAAGATGATGTTCTTAGGGGCGCGAGTCTTTGGTCGAGACCATCCTCGCAGACCCTTCGGCTGCTTCTCTAGCAGGCCAAAACTCAGGGCGGAGCCGGCTAATCCTGCCGCCGCGAGACCCAAGACCGATCGTCGGGAAATGCTCATAACTTCCTTTAAGATTAGCCGATCAAATGTTAAGAGATTTTGAAGAGGGCTGATCCTCGAACCGGATTGACACAAACAGACAAGAATCGCGTATAGTAATCATATGGTAGACACAGTTCTACCCATTGAGAAAAGGCCACGCCCGCTCAAGGCGCTCTTTCTGGACCTGAACGCGTACTTCGCTTCGGTCGAGCAACAGGAGCGTCCGGAGCTTCGTGACCGTCCCATTGCGGTGGTTCCGCTGGAAGCGGACACCACGTTCGTGATCGCCGCCAGCTATCAAGCCAAGCGGTTCGGCGTGAAGTGCGGCACCATGGTGCGAGACGCCAAGGAGATGTGCCCGGGGATCGAGATCGTGAAGGCTCGCCCATCGCTTTACACCGCCTATCACCGCCGAATTGTGGAAGTGGCGGGCACCGTTCTTCCGGTGGAAGAAGTGTGCAGCATCGACGAGATGCGCTTCGAACTCCTGGGCAAAGAGTGCGAGCCCGAGAACGCCAAGAAGATCGCGAACGAGATGAAGCGGGCCGTCGCCAAAGGGGTGGGCGAGTGCATGACCTCCAGCATCGGAATCGCTCCCAATCGCTTCCTGGCGAAGGTCGCCAGCGATATGCAGAAGCCGGACGGACTCACCGTTCTCACCGCCGAAGATCTGCCTCACCGACTCTACGATCTTGAAATCACCGACTTCGTTGGCATCAACAAGCGCATGAAAGCGCGTCTGGCGGCTTCTGGCCTTTTCACCGCGAAGGACCTCTGCAGCGCGAGTAAGTCCGAGCTGTTTCGAGCCTTTGGGGGGATCATCGGCGAGCGGTGGTACTACGCCCTTCGCGGCTTCGAACTCGGCGAAGATTCGCACGATCGCAAGTCGCTGAGCCACTCGCACGTACTGCCACCCGATCTTCGCACTGATCAGGGCTGTAAAGAAGTGCTTCTCCGGCTCATTCAAAAGGCGACCGCTCGCTTGCGAGCAAACGGGCTCTGGACCACCGAGATGTCTTGCAGCGTGAAGGGGTTCGAACGCTCTTGGAAGGCCCATGTGAGAGTGAACGCGACACAGGACACCATCACCCTAAACCGAGAGTTTCTAACGCTTTGGGAGTCGAGGGACTTTGTTCGCCCGAGAAGCGTGAGCGTTTGGTTCACCGGGCTGCACGCTCGAACCGAGTTCACTCCTTCCCTGTTCGAGGAAGTTGCGGAACGCACCGATCGGGAAGATCGCCAGGCCTTCAATCACGCCATCGATAAGGTGAACCAGAAGTTCGGGAAGAACACCGTCTTCGTCGCCGGGATGGAGCGAGCTAAGCACGCCGCTGATGAGAAAATTGCTTTCCAAAAGACCGAGTTATTCTCGGAAGGCAAGGGCGATCACGAATGGCCGGACACCTTCCGTGGACTGGTTCAGTGACCCTTAACCCGCGTAAAGCTTCTCAAGCTGATCGAGGTGCTTTTCCATGGTGGGCGGATCGACCATGAACTTGGCGCGGGCCGCCTTGCCCAGACGCTCGGCATAGGAGTCGTCCTTAAAGTCGCTCAGAACCTTTGCCAACGACGCTGGATCATCGAACTGGAACGACCTGCCCGAGACGCCCTCTTCAAACCAGTCCGTCGCGACGGTGATATCCGCGACAATCGGCGCGACCCCCTGAGCCATCGCGTCCAGCGTCACCAAAGATGCGGTCTCGAACCATTGAGAAGTCATCAGCACCGCGCGTGACCGACCGTACAACTCTCGCACCTTCTCCGAATTCACCCAGCCCAAGAATTCGTGTTCCGGGAAGTCCCGTTGCATCTTTTCCAGAAGCGGACCATCCCCTCCGAAAGTGAGCTGAACTCCCGCCTGCTTTGCCCCTTCGGCCGCAACCCAGGGCCCCTTTTCTTTGACCATCCGGCCTAACCAAAGGTAGCGATTCCGATCCTTAAACTCGGTGTTCGCCACCGCCTCCGGCACGTCGATTGGGTTCAACAGAACGTCCTTTTGAACCTTTGCGGGCAAGTACGGAGTCAGGATCGATCGAGACTTCTCCGACACGAAAAGGAAGGCTGAAACCCGGCTGAGGGTCCTCTTGAGAAAGTGCTGCTTCCAAGCTCTGCCGAATCGGAGTGTCTTTACCGCCACCGATCCGGTGCCGAAGCATTGGCACTTGTAGCAGCCGACACTCAACGCCTTTTGACCACACGGTCGTTCGGCGAGGGAATCGTAGAAGGTCGAACTCGTGCAGGCGATGTTGTAGTCGTGACAGGTCACGAAACATCGAAAACCCATCGCCACCGCAACATCCAGGGCCGCATTGGTGAGGAAGCTGTAGAAGACGTGAAAATGGAAAACCGTCGATGCCGGGTCGAACTGGGCAAAGGTCTTCCGAAGCTGCTCCTGAAGCACCGGGTCGCCCCAGAAGGTCTGGATTTTGCCGACCTTCGAAGCTCGTCCCCACTCCATCCAGTAGGCATCGTGACGAACGGTGTGAAACGTGATCCCCGCCTCAACGAGTCGCTCATCCGGTTCGCCCGTTCCGATGACCGCATGAACTCGGTATCCGCGTTCAACCAACCCTAATGCCGATCCAAACGCGACCTTCTCGGCGCCTCCCACCACAGACCCATGGTCGGAAACGATGACGACAGTCGGCTTGGGCATGTTAACTTTCCAGCTAGCTTGAGTCCAGCGTGCGAGGTTTGCTTCGGGACCAGGGGCAAAAATCTAAAGGGTTTTGGGAGATTACCGGTAATAGCACCTAACCTTTCGCAGGGGAAATCGCCAATAAGAACAGTGAGATGATCATTCCGCTCGTTTTGGGTTACGTTGTTGGCGCAGTTGCCATGTACACCCTCTTGGTCAAGTTTGCCCCCGTGGTCGACGAAGAGAGAGCACCCATCGCTGTCGCATCTGGCGAGTCCGTTTACCTCTTCGAAGAACAGCGAAAAGCCGCCTAAGGTCGCCATCCCTTCCGGTTGTTCGCGAAGCATTCTGCGCTCCCGGCTAGCCAGGCAATTCTTCGGTTGGTAGACTGCCCTCATTCGGCTCTATCGCCGGAGATGGACTGGAAGTGAAGAGAGACCCGTCACCCGTTGAACCCTCCTCTTCGCTGGAATCTTCTTCCGGAGCATCCACCACTGTTTCACCCACGCGAATTAAATCGAGCCGCCAAAGCTCCGATACCGCCTGGAACTGGGTGCTGATTCTTGCCCTAGTTGGCACGGTGTACTACTTCTGGATCTTTCCGATCCAGTTTCCGCGCAAGCCGTTGAAGGTCATCTTTGAGAGCGGCTCCCAGAGCCAAGCTTCCGCCGCTCCGCTCACCGAGCCCACCCGCGATTCCACGACTCCCACCGGGCAAAACGAACCGTCCTCGAACGAGCGTCCGCTCTCTGAAAAGACGACCGAAGCGCAAAACGCTAGCGAGCCGCAAACAACTAGCGAGCCCGCGAACGACTCAAAACCAACCCGCTGAACAGCGCGTCGAAAACAATCCCCGAATTGACGTTGCCAAGAATCATTCGGTGAGCACGAATGAGTTTGTGCAACCACTCCGCGGGCGCTCGCTCATCTCCGTACAGCAGTTGGGCGAGGAGTTGAATGGCGAGCGCATTCGCCGCGCGGGCATTGAGCTTCTCGGAGTCTTCTAACCCTTTGGCAACCTCACGAAACTTCTCCGAAAGCGCGATCGCGTGAGAAGGCTTGGCGATAAGCAGATGATCGGCGAAGGACACGACCGTTCCGTAAACCTCCTGGTTGGCCGCAAATCGCTGAAGAATGGCTGGGGCATAGCCCGCCATTTTTCCCCACCGCTCGTCTTCAAACGGGTTCTCCGCTTCTTCCGGTGAGGGAAGATCGCACGCGATCGCCAGGCATCGCGACCGAATGGTTGGGGTGATCGACGAGATCGAGGTCGTCATCAGCAAGATCTTGCCGTGCTCGGAAGGCTCTTCCAGAGGCTTGAGCAGGCTGTTTCGAGCCGCATCGTTCATCCGATGAGCGTCGTGCATGATCACCACTCGGTTCTTTGCCACGATGGGAAGCGTTCGGAAGAAGGTGCGAAGAGGCGTGCCCGTGTACTCCTTATCGGCCGGATCAACCTCTGTGATGTGGGCCAGCTTGATGATGGACGACGGCCCAACCGGGGTCAAACGCAGGACATCGGCCGAGTTGCCACGGTCGAAGGCGTCGACCGCTTTTTGGTATCGATCGTTGCCCACACCCAGCCAGTACCGAGTGATCTCGTTAGCGAGCGCCGACTTGCCCGCTCCCTCAGCCCCGTACAGCAGCACGGCGTGAACCGGACTTTCCGAAGCGATAAAGCGACGAACCGTCTCTTTGGCCCGTTTCAGACCTGGCAGAGTTGCCAGGCGCAATTCCATTGATTCCATCACTGAGGAATCCACTAAAACCTCTCAAACTCGGCGACGTTGAGCACAAAGATTACGGCGCCACCAACGGGGACCTTCACGGCCGTTGGCACAAAAGGAGTCGCCGCGCCGGAATCGAAGGGCGCCACGTTCACCAACTGCTCACGACTCTGGCAGTTTTCGGCAATGACCTGCTTGAGCACGGGCAGATCGGCCTCTTCTGTACCGACAAGAAAGGTCGTGTTTCCTTCTCGGAGGAAGCCGCCCGTAGAGCCAATCACGGTGAATTTGAACCCCGCCTTCACTAATTCGTCCGTAATGCGACCCCTATCGCGGTTGTGGACGATGCAGACGACGAGCTTCATAGCGTGAATTATAACAAGCAAGTGAGAAAGAGACCGCCGACCTTTTCAGGTCAGCGGTCTCTTTTCTAAGCTATCCCCAGAAAGGGATTACTGTCCGAGGCCCCAGAGAGGGTACTGGACGAAGAGGTTCGGAGCGTTGGAGATGCGGATGGTGCCACCGGTGAAACCACGAAGGTTTCCAGGGTTTCCGTTCCAACCTTGGGAAGGAGTGACGCCAACGCCGTACTCAGCAGCGGTCGGCGTAAGAGCCAGGAATCGCTCGACTGGGTAGAACTTCGCGGAACCGTCGGTGTGACCGACAACAACACCACCGAAAGCGGTTCGGTTCTCGTCTGGGTTGCCCAGAAGGTTGCCGTTGTACGCTGCGGTTTGTTGCTTGTACTCGTATGCCCAGACCTCTCGGATAGCAGGCGGGAACGCGGTTTGCGTCACACCCGTGTCAGCGACGGTGAGAGCAACCGGAGCCACGCCGATTTGTGCGTTGCCCGATTCGAGGAGCATTGCGGTTGCCGAAGGGTTCGGGATGGAGGTCATGCTTCCACCCAACCAGCTGTTTCGGAACGCGCCAGGTCGAGTTGCGTTACCGTAGGTGTTCAACTGACCGGTGATCGAGGTGTTCAGCAGGTAGCTACCCGTGATCTGACCGCAACCAGCCCAAGTACCACCCGGGCAGGAAGGAGTGACGACGTCCGTTCGACCGCGAGCCGGGTTGAAGAAGATGTCGATGTTCTTGATGTAGGGCATTACCCACTTTTGCCAAGAGAAGTGGTTCGTTCGGTAGAAGAACGCGCCGGTGGTGCATCCAAATCCAGTCGGGTTGAAAGGTTGGACGTTCAGCGCGGGGTTCAGGGCCGAGCCAGGCTGACAGTCGTCGTTTCGCGGGAACATGTCATCGTTGTCTGCACCGTACATGACGATGCCGAGCGAAGATTGCTTTTGGTTGCTGATGCTTGCCGACTTCTTAGCAGCAGCCTTCGCTTGAGCGAAAACCGGGAAGAGGATGGCGGCAAGAATCGCGATGATCGCGATTACGACGAGCAGCTCAATAAGGGTAAATGCCTTTTTCATGGGTAAGAGTCCTGGTAATGGGTCGGCCGGCCCGGTTAACCACCTTGTCCTCCAGCGGCCAGGGACTTTGACATCCCAACTTCGAAAAAAGTTTGGAATTCTTTTGTTAACTGATTGTTAAGAAACAGTCACGCTGACAGTTTAGACCGAATGGTTCTTAACAATCCACAGATTCTACTAGGGTCAATGAAGAAATTTTGGGGAACGAATCCGATTCCAGAAGGGCACGCATTTTATCACTGCCCACCAAAATGTCAATAGGCATCTTGTCTTCCACGTACTCGTAGGGCGGGAGCTTCCACGCGAATCCGGGCAGTGCCACCTCCGGCGAGTTCGTTGCAAAACGGTCAAGCTGCACGCCCTCCACGCGGTGAACTCCGGTCTGCCGGATTGCGGCGTGAATCATCGCCAGAGCGGTCAAAACCGGTTTGAACACCGAACGATCTGTCACGTGCAAAAACACGCCCGAACAAACTTTGCCCGCGTGTTTGTTAAAAGTGGGCTGAAACTCCAGGGGTCGAAAAACCACTCCCTGAAGTTGATACTCTTGCAAATCCTTTGCCCAACGCTCGCCATTTAGGAACGGAGCACCCACAATCTCGAACGGTCTTGTGGTCCCACGACCCTCGCTCAGGTTCGTCGCCTCGAAGAGGCACCCTCCCGGATAGACCACCGCGGTGTCGATGGTCGGCATGTTAGGGCTGGGCATTCCCCAAGGTGCATCGGTCTGGTCCAGGTAAAGGTTTCGATCCCAACCTTCGCACTCAATGACGCTGACCTCTGCCCCAAGATAGTAACGCTCGGCCACCATGATGGCGATCTCGCCGATGGTCATGGCATGGCGAACCGGAACCGGATGCAGCCCGACAAAGCTGGTGAACTCCTCCTGCAACCCCGGACCCTCGACCGTCACCCCGTTGATCGGGTTAGGACGGTCCAGCACCAACACCGGAACTCCCAACCGAGAACACGCTTTGATGCAAAGGGCGGTGGTCCAGACAAAGGTGTAGTAGCGCGCCCCCACATCTTGAAGGTCGACCACCAGTAGATCGAGTCCTTCCAGCATTGCGTCGGTGGGCTCGCGATGAGTGCCGTACAGCGAATGCAAACGAATGCCGCGCCAACCGCCGCCCGGCTCCCACTCGATCATGTTGTCTTGGGTGTGTCCGTACAAACCGTGCTGCGGACCAAAGATCGCCTTTAGTTCAAACGCGCCGTTTAGATGGGCTCGGTGGAACGACTCCAGAATGTGCTCGTACCCAGAATCGATGCTGGCCTGGTTGCAAACAAGCCCAACCCGTTTGCCTTTCAAGGGGGCGAAATCCGCCGCGATCAACCGATCTAGACCAATGCGCATCGTTGCTGTCTCCGCTCCGCCAATCCCCAAATGCTTCACCATTCGCCGGACTGGGAAGTCGAAAGGGTACCGCCCGAGTGCTTTCTGCTGAGGCTATTGGCACGTCCTTACCCGGTTAGTTCACTGAGGAGCCTGAATCCTTCATAATGAGCGAGAAAGATAAGGACATCTTTCGTCTGTTTTTCAAGGAGACCTTAAATGAAGAACTTGGCCCTCAAGTGGATTGTGTTAGCTCTGGCCGTTTTTGGAGCTTCTCAGATCACCAAGATGCTCAATCTTGGGTTCCAGGTCGACATTTTTGACAAGGCGAACGCCGTGGTCCCGGGCAAAGTCATCACCCTCCTGCTGGGAGTCGCCGTCCTTGCTTTTCTCAACGCCACGCTCGGCAAGATCCTCAAGTTTCTCACCCTTCCGCTGAGTTGTCTCACCCTTGGGCTCTTCTCTTTGGTGGTGAACGCCATCGTTCTCATGGTCGCCGCCTCCTTTAAGCTCGGGTTCATGATCACTCAAGACGGATTCGCCGGATTCATGTCGGCCGCGGTTGCCAGCATCTTGATCTCGTTGATCAATGGTCTTTTGAGCATCTTTCTTCCGGACCCGAAGGAAGACTAAAGCCGCCCCGATTCGCCTCTCACCATCAACATGATCAAACGCCAACGCCTTCGCAAAGCGGTCGCACCGACCCTTGTGATTCAGAAGGCGGGATTGCTGGTGGCCATCGGGCTGCTCACCACGGTTGTGGGAGCGGTGATGAGCTTCACGCTCCAAATTCAGATGGGCGTTCGCTGGCTGGATCGCGCCGCAAGCCAGGCGATCAGCCAATACATCGACCCTTTAGAAACCGACAAATGGGTTCATTGGACGGGCGCGCTTCTGATCCTGTTCGGCATCTTTTTGGTCGCCCGAGCGGTGCGGACCATCTTCGTCCACGTCATTGAAACCCTCAATCCAAGCCTGAAAAGCTCGCGAGTAGACGTTTACGTTCGTAGGCAGCAACTCGCCCTGGGACCACGCATTGTCGCCCTTGGCGGTGGCACGGGTCTGAGCACCTTGCTAAGAGGTTGGAAGCAGCACAGCTCCAACATCACCGCGATCGTGACCGTCACCGACGACGGCGGGAGTAGCGGCAAGCTGGTTCAGCAGAAGGGCATGCTCCCCCCGGGCGACATTCGAAACTGCCTGGTCGCCCTTGCCGATGCGGAAAAGGCGATGACCGACCTTTTCCAATACCGCTTCCGCAACGATTCCGGATCGCTCTCTGGCCATGCGATGGGCAACCTGCTCATCACCGCTCTGGTAGATCAAGCCCAAGGCGACTTCGAGCGCGCGATCAGCATTGCCAGTGACGTTTTGGCGATTCGCGGTCAGGTCATGCCATCCACCCTCGATCACGTAGGGCTCAAAGCGGTGATGGACGATGGCACCGAGATTTTCGGCGAGACCGCCATTGTGGAAGCGGGCAAACGAATTCAAACCCTGCAGATCGCCCCGAGCAACATCTCCGCCTACCCGCAAGCCATCGAAGAAATCCTCAACGCCGACATTATCTGCATCGGCCCCGGCAGTGTTTACACGTCGGTGATTCCCAACCTACTGGTCCCCGGCATCGCCCAGGCGCTCAAGAAATCGGAGGCGGTGAAGGTATACGTGTGCAACGTCATGACCCAGCCCGGCGAATCTGACGACTTCTCCGCTTCTCAGCACGTCGCCGCGATTCTCAACCAGGTCAAAGATCGAGTGTTCGACTACGTGATGGTGAACACCGCTATGCCCTCTCAGCAAGCGCTAGAGAAGTATCGCGAGTACGGTCAGCACGTGGTGGACCCGGATATCGACCGCATTCAGGCGATGGGCTTCAAGGTCATTCAGGGCAACTACATGTCGGAAACCGACGTGGTTCGGCACGACCCCATGAAGGTGGTCGGCCGACTCATGTCGATGATGGGCCACTAGAACCGCCCGACTATTTGTTCGCTTCCTGAAGCATCTCCGCGAGGTCCAACAGCCGAATCTCTTCGTCTGGCTTCACCTGCTTGATCGACGCATCGAGCATGATCTTGCAGAACGGACAGCCCAGCGCGACCGTCTTGGCTCCCGTCGCGAGCAGTTCTTCGGCGCGGCGGTTAGAAGGTCGCTGATTTTGCGGCTCTTCCATCCACATCCTTCCGCCACCCGCTCCGCAGCACAGCGTTTTTCGACCGTGGCTCTCCGGGTTCACCATCCCTTCGGCGAGCGCTCGCGGCGCTTCGACTTCGTCGTTCACTCGCCCGAGGTAGCACGGATCGTGGTACGCCACCGATCCCCGCTCGGGTTTAGCGGCAAGAAGGGCTCCTTTCGAGACCAGCGATTGCAGCAGTTGGGTGTGGTGGAAAACCTCTAGCTTCGCGCCGAAATCGCCGTATTCGTGCTTCAAAGAGTTGAAGCAGTGCGGGCAAGCGGTGACCACTTTCTTCACGCCGTAGCGTTCGAAAACCGACTGATTCTGCATCGCCTTCTCTTGGAAGACGAACTCTTCGCCCACTCGCCGAGCCGGATCGCCCGTGCAGGCTTCCTCGTTGCCGAGGCACGCAAACTTGATGCCCGCCTTTTGGAACAGTTCCGCCGTTGCCTTGGTGGTCTTCACCGCACCGGGGTCGGTGGCTCCCGCGCAGCCCACCCAGAAGAGGTACTCGAACTCCACGCCGTCTCGGCAGAGCGGAATCTCCATCCCCTTCATCCAATCTTCTCGATTGCCCCGCACGCCCCAGGCGTTATCGGTGGAGGCGGTTTGTCGGAGCATGTTCGCCGCCGATCCTGAGAGTGCACCCTCGGAAACCAGGTTGCGACGAACGTCGACAATGAGATCCACGTGCCGAATGTTCACCGGACACGCTTCCACACAGGCGTTACAGGTGGTGCACTGCCAAAGCGCTTCCTCGCTCATCTTCGGAGCGAGTTCTTCACCCGTTTGAAGCGCGCCCCGAGCGTCTTGCACGATCTGTTTAGGGTTGAGCAGTTTTCCTACACCGTACGCCGGGCAAACTTCGGTGCACCTGCCACATTCCATGCACGCATCCAGCGACATGAGGTGCCAGCGCGAGAAATCTTTGGCGAGCTTGGCGCCGACCTGCTCGGTCTGCTCCACCTCTTCCATAGGAATGGTGCGCAGCGCGCCCATCGGCCTGTCGGGAGTGCCCGCGGTGCTGAAAATGGCGAGCAATACGTGCTTGATCCGCAGTTTGGGTAGGACGGCAAAGAACCCGAGCACCAGAACAATGTGGAACCACCAGAACGCTTTGTAGGCAACCGCCCCGATCCCCGCCGCCTCTGCGGTCGAACCCGTTTTGAAGAGCGCACTCGAGATGCCGTGGCCCACCCAAGACCACTGATCCCACGGCTTGGGGTTCGCGGCGATTCTCGCCGCTTCCAGCAGATAGCCGTTCAGCGTGATCACCAGCAAGAGGGCGAGCACCATCACGTCGGTGGAGTTGTGAGAGATGGGATAGCGACGGTTGTCGGTGGTTTGTCCGCCCGCGGCGTCGCCCGCTTCCGTTGCGAACTTCGCAGTCAGTTCGGGGGCTTCTTTGGCGACCTTGATTCGCCGACCCATCGCCCACGCCAACCCAACCGCTAGCGGAATGCCCAGCGTGTCGAAGATGCCTTCGTACAGTAAGTAGTAGTTCCCCTGGTGAAACTTGAACGGAGAATAGGTGTTGATGGCGAGCAGCGTGGTCGCTACGACCATGGCGAGGAACCCGTAAAAGATGGCGAGGTGCATCGGCGCGCCCGACTTCTTTCGCGAGGCTCGCACCTTCTTTTGCCCAAGCACGTAGGTGAGCAAGTTGCCGATCCATCGCTTGCCCAGTTCGGGCGTGGGGAGCCAGTACTTCCACCCTTGTCGCAGGGTGAACGGGTTGCTCTCGGCGCTAGCCCCTTGGGTGAAGGCGGCGGGTTGAGATTCCAACGGTCGACCCGTTTGCCACAGCTTCACGCGGTCGTACACCTGCTTGCCCATGTAGAACAGGGTTGCGGCGGTGATTCCGTAGAAAAGCAGCTTTTCCGGGAGGGAGAAGAAGAGGAACTCTTCTCTTGACGGTACCGTGGGATCGATGTTGCTCAAGGTCTTCTCTTCGCTCCGTTGCGAGGTGGTCTGATTTTACGTCGGACGGGGTCGGCGGTGCTGGGGTGGACTCCGCTACTCGCTTCGGTTTTGATCGAGTGATTGAGCGACGGCCCTATCTGTCTCTTTTACCGCTGGGCCAACTCCACGCGCCTTTGCATCTAGCATCTCTAGCTTGATCCTCCGATTGCGAGCAAAGATGCTGATTGGCTGAAGCGCGCAGACGCCAAACAGCATCGTCCCTCCAGTCGAAGGTGAGAATGAGAAGCCCACGTAGAGGAGCAGGACCGTTCCGACCAAGGTCAGAAAGAGGCTATCCATGTACCGTGGATTGAAGAGAAATGATAGGGCGACGACCGTGACAACCAGAATCAAGGTCAGTCCCGGGATAAGAGACCACGAAGTGACTGCACTCCAAGCTCCACCCATTAGGACGAGCAGGGGAATACTTAGCAACAGCGCCACGTCCAAACCGTTCAGGTTTCGGAATAGGATCGCGTTAGCTTCTTTTGGCGATCTTCCACGCCAATACGACTCGTTTATGCGCTTGCTAAATGATCCGTTCCTATCGGACTCTAGGCTTGGACTATCGTCCGTTCTCAAGTCAATCCCCTTGACTGCTAGGTTTCTGGTCACTCGCCGTACTGGAAACTGCGACAGGTTGCGTAGCGACGTCTCTTCCCGTAACCATCGACACTAAGAAAGACAAGAATCCGATGTGTTCGATCTTTGCCTGAGCGTCCTCAGCCGTACGAGCACGCCATATTCGGACCATGTAGCGGATCACGTATCCGAACCAGCAGACTTGATAAACGAAAAACGCTCCGTAGACCAGCGGTGTCGCGTACTTGCCAATGAACTGCATCATCAGCACCACCCCAAGCAGTGGGAACACGTTCTTGGCGACTTTGTTTCGGAGGTGCAGATCGGCAGTCACCACCTGAAACAAGACTAAAAGCGCACAGGCGGTTTGAACAACTATGGGATCGGCAGCCATCTCTTTACTCTCAAGCCCTCAAGCCGCACCGAAAGCCGACCCTATCACTCGCCCACCGACATCGTACATCACCCTGTACCAAAGCAAAAGAAGGTTCCTGCAAGATCGGTACAAATGACAACGCCCCACGACTCCGAACCGGAATCGCGGGGCGACAACCAAGCCGACCCTACGGCGTCTTCTTCAGACCGATCATCTCCGCCATGTAGTCTTCCAACATCCGGAACGTGGAGAACGCGTACACGCTGCTGGCAATGGACCGCCGCATGATCTTCACCCACTGACGAGGCACGCCCCGACGATCGCGGCGGAAGAACTTCGGCAGCACTTCCTTCTCCAAAATCCGATACAGCGCCTGAGCGTCGGCTCGATCCTGCTCCTTATCGTCGGCGGAACTCTCTCGACCCCCGATCGCGAAGCCGTTCGCCCGACCCTGACGATCGTCGAACCCTTCGTCCCACCAGCCGTCCAAGATAGACACGTTGGGAACGCCGTTCGCCGCCGCCTTCATTCCGCTGGTGCCGGATGCCTCCAGGGGTCGTCGAGGGTTGTTGAGCCACACGTCCACGCCGCCCACCAGCATGCGACCCACTTCCATGTCGTACTCCTCGAGCAAGAACACCTTGCCCTTGAACTCGGGTCGCTGGGTCTGCTCGTACACCTTTTGGATCAACGCCTGACCGTCGCGATCCGCCGGGTGAGCCTTGCCCGCGAAGACGATGCGCACGGGTCGCTTGGGGTCGTTGAGCAGCTTCAGGAGTCGACGCTCGTTGGAGAACAGCAGCGATGCCCGCTTGTAGGTGGCGAATCGGCGCGCGAAACCAATGATCAGCGCGTTCTCGTCCAGACTGTTCAACCACTCGCGCAGTTCATCTGGACCCTCTCCGTGCCGAGCGTGTTGCAAGAACAATCGCCGCCGAGCGAACTCCACCAGAGCGCGCTTTTGCCTCATGTGGGCTTGCCAAAGATCGCCATCGGTGACCTTATCGATCTTGTTCCACTCTGCACGATGCGCCTTGGCGGTGGCGTCTTCCCGAGGCTCCACTTCCAAAACCGTGACCGGATCGAACGAAGCCCCCTTCTTGGTGAATAGGGTCTTCATTTCTGCACCCAGCCAGGTGGGCATGTGCACGCCGTTGGTGACCCCGATGATCTCTCGACCGTGGACTTTGCGCCAGGTTCCGTCGGCGGTTTCTCCGTGCAAAAGGCTCACGCCGTTCGCCATTCGACTGTGTCGCAGCGCAAATCCGGTGAGGTCGAACTGCTCCTTATCGTCTTCGGAGTCTCGACCCAGTGCCAGAATCTCGTCGATCTTGAGCTTGGATCCTTCCAGGAGTCCCGCGAGAACCTTGGTAGCGTGGTCTACGTGGAACCGCTCGTTGCCGGCGGGTACGGGGGTGTGAATGGTGAGAATGCTCTCTGCCTTCACCTTCGCCTGGGCATCTTTTAGCGAGGCACCCGCGGCGGTGAGGTCGCGGAGTCTTTCCAGAAGCAAGAAGGCGGAATGGCCTTCGTTCATGTGCCACGTGGAAGGCGTGATTCCCAGCGCGGCAAGGGCTCTGGCGCCGCCCACGCCCAGCACGATCTCTTGGTGCAGCCGCATGTCTCGACCGGAGGTGTAGAGCTGCGAAGTGATCGGTCGATCCTCGACAGCGTTCTCCGGGAGATCGGTATCTAGCATCAAAATGTTGATTCGGCCTACCGGAATCGCCCAAACCGCGGCGTGAACCATTCGCCCCGGAAGCTCCACCGAGACCTTCAGTTGCGACTTCGTTTTGGGGTCGATGACGGCCAGCGCAGGGGAAGATTCCGGCGCGAATGTGCCGTAAAAATGCTCTTGCCGACCGTCGCGGTCGATCATCTGCTTAAAGAAGCCTCGGCGGTAGAAGAGGCCGATTCCCACGAAGGGCAGACCCATGTCGCTGGCCTCTTTGGCGTGGTCGCCGGCAAGGATTCCGAGTCCGCCGCTGTAGAGCGCGAACGATTCGTGCAGGCCGAATTCGGCGCACAAGTAGGCGATGGTTCGGTCCTTGTCGCCGCCTTGGTTGTTGAACCAGGTGTCGGTTTCTTCCATGTAGGCGTCGAATCTGCGCACCGCTTTTCGAATCGCGGCCGTGATTTTTCGATCTTTGGCGGCTTCGTTGAGGTTCTTGGTTTCTTGCAGCAACCGCACCGGACCGACGCCTTGCGACCAAAGCACGGGGTCTATTTGTTGAAAGACGGATTGGGCTTCTGGGTGCCACGCCCAGTACAGGTTGCGCGCCAATCGGTCTAAGCCAGAAAACGCCTTGGGGAGGGCGATCGGGGCGATATCAGCGGTTCGAAGGGTCATTTTTCACCAAAAATAAAGAATTCGATCAAAGAATACGAATTCACAAAGATTATAGATCGTTGCGGGTGGGTGAGTGTTGGGGCGGGTAGTTACCTGGTAGTCGGGAGGCGAGGTAGATGGTATCTGGGACCGAGATCAAATTCCCCTCCCGGGAGGGGTGCCCCATCGGAGCGGGGTGGTCTCCGGGAAGAATAACCATCCACGAGGGAGTATCAGGTCGGTCCTCCGGACACCTTTTCTACAAGAGGGAAATCCGTATTGCCAGGGCTCCGCCCTTCCGGCTTTTGACGGATTCCTAAACCCAGGGTTAAAACCCTGAGCTGCGATGATTGTCGCGGCTCCGCCGCTTTCTCGGACCCCTCACCCGGCCTTCGGCCACCCTCTCCCCCAGAGGGGCGAGGGCTTCGTATACAGACAACTTGCGACGAAAGGTCCTCACCCAATTCCCCTCCCGGGAGGGGTGGCCTTAAAGGACGGGGTGACGTGACGGAGAAGTAGACCATGAGAACCCTCGCCCCTCCGGGGGAGAGGGTGCCCCGGCAGGGGCGGGTGAGGGGTCCGGAAACTCTAGGACGCCGATGAATCGGGAGCCAAAACGAAAAGCGGCGGAGCCGCTATTGGGCGATGGTATCTGGGACCGAGATCAAATTCCCCTCCCGGGAGGGGTGCCCCGGCAGGGGCGGGGTGGTCGGCAGAATCGAAGGCCATCCCGCGTTTTTCAAGCGAATTGTTCACGTATCTGATCCGGGCTCACTCGTAACGAAGATCACAATCCCGGAGACCACCCCGGCGCTTCGCGCCACCCCTCCATAGAGGGGAATATGGGACCCCTCACCCGGCCTTCGGCCACCCTCTCCCCCAGAGGGGCGAGGGTCCGACAGAAGATGTTTCAACTCCTCTCCGAGAAGGTCCGGAGGACCGACCAGATACTCCGGGCACCTCGTCGACAAGAGGAAAAACTGTCTTGCCACGGCTCCGCCGTTCTGGAATTACCATTGCATCCCATTCCCAGGGTTGAAACCCTGGGCTGCGATGATGGTCGCGGCTCCGCCGCTTTTGGGAGATGGTATCTGGGACCAAGATCAAATTCCTCTCCAGGGAGGGGAATTCGGGACCCCTCACCCGGTCCCGATTCTCGGGACCACACTCTCCCCGGGACGGATGAGGGTTCAAAAACGCAAGCCTAACCACCGCGCCCCGATAAATCTAGACAGGCCCAAGAGAGGAATTTTGGAGCCCTCAAACCCGAGACAACAAACCACCCATAAACGAATCACGAATACCGACCACGCGTTTCACGACAAAGACATATTCCACGTGCCACCCCGAGACCAAACCTCGTAAGGTGTAAGGGAGTTGCACCAAACGCAACGGGAAGCCACTGATGTCGACCCTTGTTCCCCGATCAAACCCACTCAAGACCAGGCTCGGAAAAATTGTTGCCGGGGGAGTCGGCCTTGCTGTGGTCGCGTTGGTAGCCGCGAACTCCTTCACACCCGAACAGATCGACTTCAGCGACGCCGCTAAGGGGTTCGATAAAGCCAAGCAATCCGCCCTTGCCGTAGGGATCCCGATCACAAAAGAAGACATCTGGCCGGTGCAAAAACCGAGATCGGAAAACGCCGAACCGATCCTGCTGGCAATGGCCGATATCCGGCAACCGCTTGGATCCGAAGTCGACCTCAAAATCCAGCGAGCCATGGCGGCGCACCGATTCGCCGAGGTCGAGGGCAGCATCGGAGCCTACGACAAACTGATCGCAATGGCGAGTGAAGCCGCCGGTAAAAAGGGCTTCTGGACGAACAAGGCATGGAACGGCTTTTCCCGAGATTTCGAGTTCCATCGCGGAGTGAAAGCCGCAGCAGCCGCACTCGAACGAAAGGCGTTCATCGCCTTAAAGGATTCGCAACACGAGAAAGCGTCGGACCTGTTCTCGCAATCGCATCGACTAGCAATGTTCCTAGCCGAACAACCGGGAATCAACCCCGCGCTGGCGTCGATTTCGATCAAGACTCGAACCCTTCAAAACATCGCGCTGATGGCGTCCGCATTTTCCGACGATGAGTCCGCGCTAAAGGTCCTTTTCAAAGCTCTGACCGACGTTGAAGAGCACCCGGATTTGAAGAGAATCGTTCAGGGCGAAGCGCTCAACCAACGATTCATGCTGATGACCGCCTCGACGCACGGATTCGCCGCCACCGCGCGCATGTACTGGCTGGATTCTCTCGACGGAGCAATGGAATGGGCGAGCCTCGAGACGGTTCCGAACGATGGCGAGGTCGAAGAAAAGCCATCCACTTTCCGGGAAAAGTTGATCGATCGAAAGCTGAAGGCAATGGCCGCAGCGGAAAAGAATCGCAAACGAGTTCCGTTGTGTCTAGATGAAGATCCGGAAGCGGATGACACCCTCGGAAGGGGCGTTTACGCTCGCTATTACGAGACCTACGGAAAGCTTCTAGGGTTCTTCAAGCCGGAAGAGAAAGAACTTTCCGCCGAGCGGATTCGCGAATTCACCATGTGGGTGAGCGAACTCCAGTCGCAGAGTCAGCCCGATCGGATCAGCTATCTGCCCGCGACCCCGTCCGTGTCCTTCTCCGATGCCAGCGCCCATATTTTGCGATCCATGTCTCGCGCGGGGGCCACGAAGGTGATGGTGATGAAGCTTCTGGAACCCTGGCGGAACTCCAACGAGCCTTTAGCTCTTCCGACGGACGCGATCACGGGCAAACCGTTCCTGTCTGCGATCAACGGCAACGAGGTGGTTGTTTATTCGCCCGGGTTCGACGGAGTCGACCATCGGTCGAGAACGGGTAACCACGACGATGTGATCGTGCGAGTCTCCCTTTACGCTGACGCCATCCAAAAAGTGCGAAGTTACTTCGCGGGGCAAGAAGGCAATTCCAACTCTCCTGCACCTCTGGCGAACTAATAGAATAACTGCAATCGTCTGATCCGAGAGAAACCTGGGTTTCAAGATCACGGGGCTCAAGAATCGGGGTTGTACGAATGGGGAAGGGCAAGAAGTGGTTGATCGGGTGCTTGGGCACCCTCGGGGTTTGCGGGATCGGGACCTACGCTGCGGTCTCGCCCTACGTAGATTTTCTCGGTGCTTCCCGGGACCTTGATAAGGAGATCGCACGAGCCAAGGCTCTCGGAAACCCCATGACCTCCACCGAGCTTGTCCCGCCGAAGCCAGCCGACAAAGACAATGCCGCTGTTGAACTCAAGCCGATCCTCCAGACCGGTGAAAAGAACTCAAAATTGAGCACCGCGGGTGCAAAGGCCCTCGAAGCCATTGGCAAGAACAACTTCGCTGAAGCCGAGACCCTCTTGAAGCCCTACCAATCCGTGCTCGCAACGGCTCGAAAGGCTTCCTCAAAGACAAAGTTTTCCCTTGATCGCGATTGGGACACGGGCGTTCACCTACTCTTCCCGGAATATGCCGAATCGAAGGGGTTGGTGAAGGCACTTGCCGCCCAAGCGGAACTCGACTTCCAAAAAGGAAATCAGTCTGCGGGTGTTGCCAACCTGTCTGCCGGTTACAAAGTGGGTCAATTCATCGGCCAAGAGCCCATTCTCATTGGCGTCTTGGTGGAGATCGCCAACCGAGCGATTGCGTCGCGAGCCGCCGAGTCGATCGCCGTTCGACAGCGGACAAATCTTGCCGCTCTCTCAGCGCTGGAATCAGCAGTGGGTAACCGCCCTGCTCCAGATTTCAAGAACTCGCTCAAGGGCGAGATGTTCATGGGCACATCCACCATCCGCAATCTAGACAAATACGGAGGGGTGACCCAATTCATGCGGTCGATGGCAAATATGGGTGGCGTTGAAGAGTCCGACATACCCCCGGCGCCGGATCCAAAAACCCTGCGCCGCGACGGAGTTCCGAAAGGGGTGCTTGAAAAGGCGTTCCTTACCCGTCACTTAGCCATTTGGAACGACGCGCTAGAGCAGTTGCAAAAGACCCCAGAACCTCGCGAAATCTCAGGCTGGCTTGATAAGAAGGTCGCCGAAATCGAGCAGAAAAAGGCTCTCAGCTTCCTCCTCCTACGAATAATGTT
Organism: bacterium; assembly: GCA_027483535.1. GTDB lineage: Bacteria > Armatimonadota > Fimbriimonadia > Fimbriimonadales > Fimbriimonadaceae > Fimbriimonas. The sequence goes on along the minus strand of JAIXUN010000003.1, from coordinate 426,665 downwards.
TCCCGTCTTTTCTCAGGCAGGGAACGCCGTCGTCAAGTGTCAAGCCACTGAAGGCGCAACGCGAGGATTTCTCAAAGTGTTAAAGTTCAAGGCAAGTACGGGTCGCTACCCCAACGATCTTGCCGAAGCAGGCTTCAACGAAATGGACCCCTTCTCAAAGGCGCCTTACAAGTTCTATCGCAACGGCGATCTAGTTCGCGTTTACTCGGTGGGACCAAACGGCAAAGACGAAGAAGGACTCGGCACGGAATCGCGTGGATCGAACTCCAAGCCAGATCAGCTCGATGACATTGCGGTGCGAACAGATCGACCCGTCAAGAACACAAAGATTCCGGGAGCCTAGAAGAGGGTCACGCTTCACATTCCTAGATTCCCGTTGATCCAAACCGTTGTAGAGTAGTAGGAAATAACGGTGCCTTCTTAACGAGCGGTATCAGTTCGGTGGTGGGATCGGATCTCAGAATGGGCAAAAGTAGAAAGTGGCTGATCGGGGGCACGGCAGGGTTAGCGGTCTGCCTGGGCGGATACATTTTTGGCGCCCCTTACATCGAGGTCGTCCAAGCTGCGAACACGTTGGATAAAGAAGTGAAACGGGCCCGGGACCTGGAATTTCCGCTCACTTCCTCCGAGCTCGTCATCGACCCTCCCAGCCGATCTGAAAACGCGGCGAGCGATCTGAAACAGATCCTCGCTGAGCCGCTAGTCGACCAGTTGTCAACCGAGAGTCGGGACGCTCAAGACGCCATTGCGCGAGGCGACTTTAAGGGTGCGGAAGCGATTCTTTTGCCTTGGCAGGTATCGCTGCGATTAGCGCGCGAAGCCGCCAAGAAACCGAAACTCATGTTTGAACGGGAATGGGACGCCACCATCGACGAGCAGTTCCCAGAGTACGAGCCCTTGAAGGGAATTGTCCGTGCGATGTGCGCACAAGCTGAACTGGATTATCGGCGTGGACGGTGGACGGATGGCGAAGAGAATCTCAACTCGGCATTCGCCATTGCACAGCTGATTGGACAAGAACCCACGATCATCTCCGCCCTCGTGGCGGATCTTTGTCGTACCAGCGCAATAAGAACGGTCGAGAGCCTGGTCGGAAAGAATCGTGCAAAGAAAGAGGTTCTCGCGAGCCTCTCCAAAGTGATGGTCCCTCGACCCTTGCCAGCGCTGAAAAACAACCTTCGCGCTGAGATGTTCTTTGGAGTCGCTATCCTCCGCAACATGGACAAATATGGCGGATTCAAGCAACTGGAAAAGTTCTTCGCAGGCGACGAATCCGATCCCGATGGAACTCAGCTGAATCGACCAGATGCGTCAGAACTTCGTAAGGAAGGATTGCCGACTGCCCTTATGGATCGCGCATTCTTGGCTCGGCACCTCAATCTTTGGAACGAGGTTCTGGAAAATTCGAAATCGACTGATGATCCAGGTGCCCTCGTCGCTTTGTTGGATGATCGGATCGAAAAGCTAAAGGAGGAGAAGGGTCTTAGCTCTGCATTTCATCGGTTAACTTTTCCAGTGTTCGGTCCGGCGTTCGCCTCCATGCTGCGGTCTCAAACCTCAGAAAGCACAATGCGAGGCCTGATCGAAGTGTTGAGATTCAGGAAGCTCAAAGGGCGTTACCCGTCGGATCTTGCCGAAGCCGGCTTCAAAGAGATCGATCCGTTCTCGGGGCAACCGCTGAAATTGTACGTCAAGGACGACGTGGTAAGGGTCTACTCCGTGGGACCCAACAAGAAGGACGAAAACGGACGGAGCGTCGAAACCGGCGGCGAGACAACTAGCCCCATGTACGACGACATTGCTGCTCGCACCGATCGACCCGTTCGCATGCGTCCGGCAAAACCACGCTCAAATGGGAACCTGCGTATTCCGCTATCGCCTGCCGACCCCCTAGCGAATTCTCGCACCGCGTCTCCACCGCTGTCACCTCCGCGCTAGGAGAGGCAGCGGTTAAACCGCTGAGTTAGAAAGGCGTGCCGCCACCGTCGGCAAAGCTTCCGTCGGCGATCATGCCCAGCGTTTCGCCGATGTCTTCAACGGTGTTCATCACGAACGATCGGTACTGCATCACGGGCTCCTGAAGCGGCGCGGCGGCGATGAAGAGATACTCCGCGCCTTCCGCTCCGGCAATAACGGTTAGTTCAGAACCCTTCGATAAGGTGTAGAGCCCAGGCTTTGATTCCGAACGGTCCGCAATGGAGATCGAACCGGATAGAAGATAGACAATCGCCGTATCGGCTACTTGCCCTTGCCAAGTCCAACTGGCACCCGCGGGCGATTCCACTCGGACCAAGTAGGGGCTCGTTTCCAAACCATCCAACGGCCCCAGACTGCCTTCGTGAACTCCCGCAAGGAGGTGTACACCGTTACCCGAGCCGTCTTTCCATTGCGGAACATCTTCCGCGTAGGCGGCTCGATAGCCGGCGGGTTTGCGCTTGGCTGATTCGGGAACGTTGAACCAAAACTGCACCGCCTCGGTCCCTTCCGCACTCTTTTCCAGCATCTCGGCGTGCCAAATGCCGTTTCCGGCGGTCATCCACTGGGTTGCCCCCGGACCGACCCATTCGTTGTTGCCCAACGAGTCTCGGTGGTTCACGCGACCCTTCAGTACAACCGTGAGCGTCTCGATGCCTCGGTGAGGGTGTCTTGGAAAACCAATCACTCCTCCGGCTGGGTCGGGCTCCACAAAGAGGTGATCGAGCAGAAGCAGCGGGTCAAGTAAAACCAGCCGCTCGCTCCCAATCGAACGCTTGATAGTGACACCCGGAGCTTCGTTGGCTTCAATGGGGTCGGCGTAGAAGGCGATGCTGCGCTGGCTCATGCATCATTCCTACACCGCGCGTGCCTCGTCTCGTTGTGCGGCAGCGTACATTTGCCACAAAGATTGGGTTTCGGTTGATAAACCCACCCGTTCGAGAATGTTCATAATTTCGGGAGGACGTTCAACCACACGATGAAGAGAATCCTATTGGTCAATTACGCAGTAGGATCCCCATCGCACGGCGGAATCTACCGATCGCACATCCTTGCCGAGCATTGGGCGAAGCAAGGCATCGAAGTACGGTTCCTCGCAGCGTCATTCAGCCACCTGATGCAGTCGCCGCCAGAGCCAACCTCTGACGAGCGGTCCGAGCAGGTGAATGGAGTGGATTACCGCCTGCTACCCGTGCGGCCCTACCGGTCGACACTGCAACGCACTCGGGCTTTGTTCAGCATTTGGAGGTCGGGTGCGGAGGCGATCAAGCGCCACACAATGGAGTTCAAGCCCGATCTCATTCTTGCGGGCACCGTTTACCAGTTAGAAAACCACGCCGTCACCGAAGCGGCGCGATCGGTCGGCGCGGTTTCAGTTCGCGAAACCCGTGACCTCTGGCCGATGACGATCAAGGAGTTTTCTCGAACGTGGCCGATCAACCCGTTCGTACCCATCATCCAGCGCGAGGAGGATCATGCCTGTCGGGAGATGGATTTGGTGGTCAGCACGCTTCCCCGCGCACTGGATCACCTTTCCACGCGGGGTCTCACCGAGGATCGTTTCTTGTTCTCGCCTCAGATCGCTCCCCCGCTCGAGTGGTCCCAAGACTTACCCATCGAGATTGAAGAGGGTCTGAAACGGTTGCGCGATCAGGTGGACCTGCTCTTCGTCTTTGCGGGCGGCTTTGTGCCTTCCAACGGGGTGGACCAAACGATGAAGGCAGTTGCGGCGGTGGGCGGCAAAGTCGGTCTCGCTGTGCTCGGATCGGGAGCTTTAGAAGCGAGTCTTCGCGAACTGGCGAGTACGCTCGGCCCTAATATTCAAATGCTCGGCAGCGTGCCCCGAGCCTGCCTGGGCAATGTGTTGCGGCATGCCGACGGAGGTCTTCAGTGGTTTCACAACAAGCCGATCTATCGATTTGGAGTGAGCCCCAACAAGGTCACCGAGTATCTGCACTACGGAGTCCCTTGTGTCATCACCGCACCTGAAGGCGGCAGTGTGGTCAGTCTCTCTGGGGGCGGAATCTCGTCTCCAACGGGAGAGTTCGGTCCATTCGTCGAGGCGATCGCGCGGTTCGCGGGAATCTCGGCAGCGGAACGAAAGGCAATGGGATCAGCCGGGAAGGCTTATGTGGAGGAGAACTGCACCGCCGAAAGCATTTCGGCGAACCTCTTACGCGTAGCCGAATCGAAACGGCGATAGCAGGCCGCGGTTCAGCGGACGGCTTGAACCATGACCGCTTCCAAAACATCCGCGATTCGGTGGATTTGCTCTCCCGTGATCCCGGGGTGAACCAGCAGCGCCAGCGACGTCTCACCGAGTTCTTTGGCGACAGGGAGTCTTTCTTTCGGCGCCATCTCGCAGGTTTGGAAGCACTTCTCCAAATAGATTTCGCTGCACGAACCGATGCTGAGCGACAATCCCTGCTCGGCGCACGCCGCTTGGACTCGGTCTCGACTCCAACCCTCTTTCAACGCCTCTGGTTGAACATAGGCATACAGTCGATACCAAGCATGGGTGATGCCCTCACCCGGCACCGGAACCCGGAGTCCGGGGACCCCCTTGAGTCGATCGATGAACAAGTTAGCGTTTGTGGCGCGCTGAGCGTGCCAATCGGCCATCTTCTTCAGCTGGATGCGGCCGAGAGCGGATTGAACTTCGGTGAGTCGCCAGTTGGTCCCCCAAAGTTCGTGTAGCCACCGGAATCCGATCGGGTGTTTGCGGTGGTGGACGGCGTCGTACCCTTTGCCGTGATCCTTCAAACTCCACATCCGCTTGTACAGATCCTCGTCGTCCGTGGTCACCAGCCCACCTTCGCCGCCCGTGGTCATGATCTTGTCTTGGCAGAAGCTCCAGCTAGCCGCTTCGCTCCAAGAACCCACATGCTTCTCGCCGATCTTTGCTCCGTGAGCCTGAGCGCAGTCCTCAATGATCGCCAGTCGATGGTGGTCGGCTAACGCCCGGAACTGATCCATTTCGCATGGCCATCCGCCTAGGTGGACGGGCACGATCGCCCTGGTGTTGGGACCGATGAGCGACTCAACCGTCGCCGGGGTGATGTTTCCGCTCTCCCGATCTATGTCGGCAAACACGGGCTTTACGCCATGCAAAACAAAAGCACTCGAGGAAGCGACGAAGGTTCGAGGCGTCGTAATGACCTCATCGCCCGGTTTGAGGCGCAGTCCTCTGAGAATGAGCTCAAGGCTGACGGTTCCATTGCTCACCGCAATGCCGTGCTTTGCACCGCACCATTCTGCAAACTCTTTCTCAAATGCCCTCCCTTCGCCACCGGTCCAGTAATTGACTTTTCCAGACCGAAGCACGGCCGTTGCCGCTGCGATCTGCTCTTCATCAAAAACGGGCCATGGGGCAAGTTCCACGGGAGTGCTCATCCTTTTGTGGAGGGTACCAGTCGTCTTGCGGGGACGCCCACCCAAGTTTCGCCTTCCGGCAGGGTTCCTTTCAGAAAGGCACCCCCGCCAAGGGTGGATCCGGCTTCCAGAATCGCTCCTTGGTGAACCGAGGCGCCGATCCCAACAAACGATCGGGCATGCATTCGAACCCGACCACCCAAGTGGGCGCCAGGCGCGATCTGTGCGAAATCACCGATGATCGACTCATGATCGATCGTTGCGCCCGTGTTCACAATCACGTGCTTCCCAATCTGAACTTCGACCTGAACGATCGATCCGGCGGCCACAAAAGAACCTTGGCCAAGAACGGCGGTCGGGCACACCCAAGCGGTGGGATGGACGATGGTTTGCCATTCCACACCCTCCAATCGATCGTGAAGAGATTGTCTTATCGCGTTCGAGCCAAGGGCGATGTGCGCTTTGTCGCCCGGTTTTAGCAGGTCGAATCCGCCCGCAATGGGCACGCCCAGAATCGTCTGCCCCCAGGTATCGGGGTTGTCGTCTAGGACCTTTACGTCCTGAATTCCGAGAGCCCGCAAAGCGGCGATGACCACTTTCGCGTGCCCGCCCGCGCCTAAGATCGTCATCGCGGTTCCTCGAGCAGTTTGGTTTCCGAACCCATGAATTCGGGCATGGTCACATGGCCTTCGGCGCTCACACCCGATCGCTTAAACACCTTTGCCAGCGTCATGAAGATGATTCGCAAATCTAGCATGAGCGAGACATTTTCGACGTACCAAACATCAAGCGCAAACCGCTCTTCCCAGGAGACTGAGTTCCGACCGTTCACCTGCGCCCAGCCCGTGATTCCGGGCCTCACCTCGTGTCGCCGAGCTTGTTCGGGGGTGTAGCGGTCGAGATACTGCACCAGCAACGGTCTCGGACCCACCAGGCTCATTTCGCCTTTCAGCACGTTTAGCAATTGAGGGAGTTCATCCAGGCTCAGGGACCGCAGAATCCGCCCGTACTTGGTCAAACGCACCTCGTCCGGTAACAACCGACCCTGTTCGTCTTTGTCGTTTCGCATGGTGCGAAACTTGACCAGTTCAAACACTTTTCCGTGGAGACCAGGGCGCTTTTGCCGAAAGATGGCTGGGGGTCCGAGATAGATGTAAGAGAGTGCCGACACTGCCAACATCAGGGGGAAAAAGAAGACGATCGCGAGACCCGCTGCAACAAAGTCTAGAACCCGCTTTCCCCACTCTCGATACATTGGGAACCCTCCTTCGGGATCAAGTATGATGCATACCTAGCGATAATCATCGTTTTTTTGAGGTGCAGTACCAGTGAGCGCAAATCTCTCTTCGAACATTCCGATCCTCGACCTCACGCCCGAAGTGGAAGCACTTTGGCCCACGTTAAACGAGAAGTTGAAGGAAGTGATTTTTAGCGGTCAATTCATCATTGGCCCAGAAGTAAAGAACTTCGAGTCGGAGGTGGCAGCTTGGCTTGGCACTAAACACGCGATCGGCGTGAACTCCGGAACCGACGCTCTGGTGATCGGGCTCCGAGCAGCCGGAATCGGCGAGGGCGATGAAGTCATCACCTCTCCTTTCTCGTTCTTTGCCAGCGCCGAGTCCATCAGCAATGTGGGCGCAAGGCCGGTGTTCGTAGACGTCGAACTGGATTCGATGAACATCGACCCAGACAAGATTGAAGCGGCAATCACCGACAAGACGAAGGCGATCATGCCCGTCCACCTTTTCGGACGACCATGCGCCATGAACAAGATCATGGCGATCGCTCAGAAGCACAACCTCAAGGTGATTGAGGACTGCGCACAAAGCTTCGGAGCTCGATACGATGGTTGCAGCGGCTGCACCCTTGCCCAGTGTTCGACTTCAGGCCATATCGGCAAGATGACAGGCACCGTTGGCCTTGTGGGTGCATACAGCTTCTTCCCAACGAAGAACTTGGGTTGCTACGGTGACGGCGGTCTGATTACCACCGACGACGACGCCATCGCGGAGATGTGTCGAAAGCTAAGAGCACACGGTTCGATCAAGAAGTACCACAACGAGATCCTCGGCTACAACTCTCGCTTGGACAGCGTTCAGGCAGCAATTCTCCGACTGAAGTTGCCGCTTGTAGCCGGATACAACGAGGCTCGCCGAGCCATTGCAACGGCTTACAAAGAGCTCTTGGCCGATGTTCCCGGAGTGGTCACGCCCGACGTCACACCTGGACACGTCTTCCACCAGTACACCGTTCGAGTGACCGGCAAGGATCGAGACGAAGTTGTTGCCAGGATGCAAGAGCGGGGAGTGCAGTGCATGGTTTACTACCCCATTCCCCAAGATCGATTGCCGGTCTACGCGGGCCAGTACCCGACCTACGAAGTCAACGAAGTGCTGAGCAAGCAGGTCATGAGCTTGCCGATTTGGCCTCAGATGGATCAAAGCACGCAACTGCGTGTGGTCGAAGCATTGCGAGAGGTTCTCGCCTAGTTTTTTGCGTCGAAGGCATCCAGCTCGGAAATCGACCTCTTAGCCTATGATCAGTCGCCTTAAGAACCTCGTTCGTAAGGCGACCTCGATGTTTCGTTCCGAGGGACCGGAGATCCTTTCCCTTGTGGCGGCGGTGGGTCTTGCGATCAACTTTGTGTCGCAAATGATCCTCTCCCGGATCTATCCGCCGGAGATGTTTGGCGTTTTGTCGGTGTGGGTCAGCCTGGCCTCGCTGATTCTTCCTGCCGCCATGTTCCGGCTAGAAACCGCCATCCTTGTTCCAAAAAGCGATGAGGAAGCCTCTGCGCTCCTACGCCTGTGCGTCTCATTGGCGGTTTGCGTTTCCATTATTCAGGGTCTGATCTTTCTCGTTTTTCGTGTCCAGGTCGTTGGGATGCTTGGGAAGGAGATCGGGAACTACCTGTATCTGGTCCCGTTGTATCTGCTGATCACCGCCATCAATTTGGCAGGGGTTCAAAGTTGGGTCCGGAGGGGTGAATATCGTCAGTATGCCTACTCGCTTGCGGCTCAGACCCTCGCCAGCGTCGCCCTCAAGTTCATCCTGATTCCCCAACGAGGTTTCTTCAACCCACTTGTCATATCTGAACTCGGGGGATGCTTGGCTCAACTATTGGTCCTGCTCACTCTGAACAAGGATTTCCGCACCGGAATACTCTCTCCTCTCACTCCCGGCGAGGGATGGGCCCTCTTGAAAGAGTATCGACAGTATCCGCGTGATGGCCTCCCCTCGGCTTGGTTAGACGGTCTGCGTCGCGAACTCCCGATCGTTGTTCTTACTCCCCAATTCGGGGAGGCCGCCGTAGGGCACTATGCGCGAGCCATCCAACTGGTTCGCATTCCGATGAGTGTCCTCGGCAAGCCGGAATCGGCTCGGTTGATGAGCGAAGGGTCACGAGCTTTTCGGGAAGGTGGCGATTGCCGTCCGGTGTTGAAGGAGGTGGTACGCAAACTTGCCACCCAGGGGATCGTGGTCTACGGAATGCTTGCTGTGGCAATGCCGTTCCTGGTTCCGTTGCTGTTTGGACCGAAATGGGCAGAGGCAGGCCGATTAGGACCGATCGTTTCCATTTATGCTCTTTTCGCGTTTGTGGGATCCCCGGTGAGCCAGGTGTTTTACTTCACAAGAAAGACCACCATCGACCTGTTTTGGGGCGTGATCACGCTCGGCCTAACGTTCTTGGGACTCTGGGCAGGCGCTAAGGTCGCCGGATTCCAAGGTGCCTTGATGGGGTGGGCGATCGCCTACAGTCTCATGTACGTCCTCTTGGTCCAAATCGGTTGGAGAGTCGCACGATTGGAGACGTCCAACGTTCATCAGGAGGCGAATGAGGCAACAGACTGATTGGCCGGCAAACCTGGTTATCCTCGCCTTCGCTTTGATCGTGGCCCGTTCCGCCGGACCACTTACCGGGGTTCCCCTGTTCCCGGTGCCGACACTCCTGGCGGCGGGGCTCCTAGGCGGCGCACTTTGGATAAGCGTGCAAGCCCGGAATAAGGTTTTGTTTGTCTCGATGAAAGAAGGGTTTCTCCTGCATCTGGGAGCCTTCTTTTTCATCGCCTACGCCGGTTCCATTTCCAGCTACAAGGTGACCACGGGCGAAACCGCCTTCTTGTTCGCGCCGATTGTATTGCTGATGATGGCTGCCGCCTCGCACTTACTTGCGATCGGACGCTTGAAAGATCTCATCGATGCATCGGCGGCGATTTTCGCGATTGTCGCCATTCCGGCTGTGGTCATGGGATTGCTGAAAGTTCAGGCAGAACTGAGTGGCTCGCTTGCACTCAGCAAAAGCCCGGATGGTCGCATTATTGCCCCCGGGATCAGTACCGTCCCTGACTACAACATCTTTGCGATGATCGTCTTTTTGGGGGGTCTAGCTTGGATTTATCTCTCGCAACGGGTCCCCAAACCGTTCGATACCTTTACGCGCCTCGTTGGGTTCGTCATTGTTCCCCTTCCTCTGCTCTCAGGTTCGCGACGCTTCATCCTGGTGTTCGGACTCTGCCTCACCGGCTGGCTCATTTGGAAGGTAGTCGACGTGGCACGCAAATCTCAGTCGGAGCGAACAGGTTGGGACTATGCCGTCTTGGGTTCCGTGTTCATCGCGGTTTTCATTGCGATTCTCGGTTTGGTTTCGAGCGCGGGGCTGGACCCAAACAAACTTGGAAACCCCGTTTTGCGAAACGTGTCTATTCGGTTAAACAGCCTCTTCGCGTTTCAAGAGACGCTGGCAAACTCTCGCGGGGAAGTCGGCTCAAAAGGAATCGATATTCTATGGAATGGTCCGGCTAAGACTTTTTGGGTCGGGGAAGGTTTCGACTACACACGCAAGATCTCGCCCGAAGCGGGGGTGGAGGGCTGGCCGCATAACCCGATCGTTTCGGCGTGGTTGTATGGAGGTGTCCTTTCCGGTCTCCTGATGACGGTTTTGGTGTTCCGATCTGCTTGGCTTTCGGTGCGACCCTGGAAATCCTCACCCTTCACGGCTGCGTTTGCCCTTGTGGTTACGATTTTCCTTCTCGTGAGCGGAAACACTTACTACGATAGCCTGATATTGCCCCTTGTCTCAATTTGGGGATATGCTCTCAAAGCGCAGGAAGAGTCCGTGAATCTACCGGGTTCCCAACCCGCGCTTTTGCCTTATTCGGAGCCTTATGTCGACGCCTGAAAGCACCCTTCGGAATGACGCTTTCGAGCTGTTGAAGAAAAGGAAGTTTTTGATCATCGGGCTCTCGCTGATTGGGGCGATTTTCGGGTTTGTGTCGGTGTATTTCGGACCGAAGTCATTCGAAGCCCGGGCGGCATTAGTCTTTAACATCGATCAACGACCGACGAACCCTCTTGTCGCCTTCGCCGCGGCCGGTCCAAACCCAGTTGAACTCGTCTCGGGCGTCCTAAAGAGCCGATCTGCCGAGGATTTGATTGTCAAGCGAACGGGGATTTCGCGAAAAGACCTTCGGGACTGGCTTGTGATTCAGACCGATGTGCCTGCAAACCAGCTAATCCTCACCATGAGCTATCAGCCCAATTCGAAAGCTCTGGAAGTCATTAGTGCATCCATCCAAGCGCTCAGCGAGCTCGACGATCGGTTGGTTCTCTCCAGCCGGAAGCAGAAGATGAACTCGCTGATGCAGGCCATCAAAGACAATCGGGTCGAGCAAAAGAGAGCCCAAGAACGGCTGATCGTTTTTCAAAAGGGAATGAAAAGCATGGTCGCCGGAGAGCAGACTCGCGAGGGAATGAACTTTCTGCTTGCCGCTCAAATGGTGAAAAGACAGCTCCGACAAAAAGAGTTCGAACTCGGCCTCGCAAAATCGCGACTCGTGGAGGCTCGCCGACGCGCCAAGATGAGCGCTGAGGCGACGATGGACTTTCAAGTCGGCGTCCCACAGATCGCGGAGTGGCGACTCCAACTCACCGGGAAACAGCACGAACTAGACCTCAAGAGCGCAAGCCTTGGACCAGATGCGCCGGAGATCGTACAACTCCAGCAAGAGATCAAGATCCTCACTCAAACCCTCCAGAAAGAGGTGAAAAAGTACATTTCGAGCGTCAACTCTGGCGTTGACCCGGAAGTGGGCGAGTTAGAAGCCGCTGTGTTGTTGCTTCAGTGGCAGGTGGATTATCTTAGACCGCTGGCCGACACCGCCCCTACCGAGGCGGCCGAACTCAGCCGACTGTCGGACGAAGTGGCGACTCTCACCGAAGTCGGGAGACAGATTCGCTCTCAATACGAAACAGCGAAGGCCGAGGCGCTTTCCGATCCCTCCCGCTGGAGTGTGCTCGACGAGCCGTCCCTCGACGTTCTTCCATCAAACTATCGGCCAACGCGGACTGCAGGGATTTACGGGCTGGTGACGCTCGTGCTCGCGTCTCTCGGCGTTCTCTTTTTCAACAAGAATTCCAAACCACTAAACGCTGCTCAGCAGGGAGTGGGTGATCAACGATGATTGGAGTGATTGAATACGGTCTCGGCAACATTGGGTCGATCCTCAACATGTTCAAAAAGGTTGGGCTCCCTTGTCGCTTGGTGAGCACCCCTGAAGAAATTCTCGAATGTGATAAGTTGCTGCTCCCGGGAGTCGGGCATTTCGACCGGGGCATGACGGAGCTCCGAAGCCGAGGGCTGGAGGACGCGATGAATCGTGCCGTCTTTGATCAAGGCGCTTCCCTCCTTGGCATTTGCCTCGGGATGCAGCTCCTTCTAGAGGGAAGTGACGAAGGTGTCGAGCCGGGTTTGGGTTGGATTAAGGGTTGGGCTCATAAATTCCCGTCCGACCTTGAGGACCATGGCGTCAATCTCAAGATTCCTCACATGGGTTGGACCGATGTGGAAGTTCAGCCCAACACCAAAATGTTTCGAGACTGGGAAGATGAGTGTCGATTTTATTTCGTCCACGCCTACTACGCCGCCCCAACCGATCCGAGCGTCGTGGCGGGCAAGAGTTGGTACGGCATGGACTTTGTCTGCTCGATGGAGCAAGGCAACGTGATGGGAGCTCAATTCCACCCGGAGAAAAGCCACAAAATGGGGATGAGGTACCTGCAAAATGTCTTTGGGGACTAGAGCAAAGAGACTTCCCCGCGTCATCCCCGTGCTGCTTGTGAAGGGACACGGATTGACGAAGACGGTCGGCTTCAAAGAGGGCAAGTACATTGGAGACGCCGTTAATGCGGTGAGAATCTTCAACGAGAAAGAAGTCGACGAGATCATGATTCTGGATATCGAGGCCAGTCTCGAAAAGCGCGGCCCCCGGAACACCTTCATCAGAGAAATCGCATCCGAAGCTTTCATGCCTCTTGGCTACGGTGGCGGAATCACCACGATTGAGGAAATTGAGACTCTGTTTAAAGGCGGCGTCGAAAAGGTGTGCCTCAACTCGGTGTGCTACTCTAATCCAACTCTGGTGACCGAAGCCGCCCGCATTTTCGGCAGCCAAAGCATTCTCGCTTCGGTTGACGTCCGAAAGCAGTTACTTCGCGGCTACCGGCTCTTTTCATCTTCCGGCAGCGTGGCACAACCCGTGGGTCTTGTCGATCATCTGAAGCGGATGGAAGACGCCGGGGTGGGTGAAATCGTCATCAATTCCATCGATCGCGACGGACAGATGAAGGGATATGACCTCGAACTGATCAAAATCGCCTCTGAAGCCGTCAGCGTTCCGGTTGTTGCTCTCGGCGGCGCTGGGGCTGTTGACCACTTCGTCGAAGCGACAAAGGCGGGTGCTTCGGCAGTGGCGGCTGGAAGTTTCTTCGTCTTCTTCGGCAAACACCGCGCCGTGCTCATCACCTATCCAGGGCGAGCCGAATTGAAGAAAGCATTTGCGTGACGACCCGATCAGAACCCCTTTCGCCAAACAAAGCTGGGACAGGATGTCCACTTTAAATTTGTTTAATTTTTACAATTGTTAAAAATTGATAATGATCGGTGTATTTCAAGTTTTTAAAAGTAACCGACTGTCATACTCCGTGCTGGCGAGAGCAGGTACACCCATTTCTAGCATTCTTTAGGCGTTAGAAATAGGAAGAGTTTTAGTTAAAAAACCGAACGTGGCCCTGCTGGAAAGGTTACTCTCGCCGAAGGCGACCATTGCAAGAGAACAGGGTAGTTCACACAAAAAGCGGCTCTCCACATCGTCGATGTGTCCGTTGTGTAATGGACACATCAGATCCGTTCATTCATTTTGATAAAGATGGGATCTGCCAATATTGTAAAGAGTTCGTTACTCGTTTGGAGAATGAAACTTTTCATGGTGGGTCTTCAGAACCACTGGACCGAATGCTATGTTTGATCCAGGACGCGGGCAAAGGAAAGCCTTACGATTGCATCATCGGACTCAGTGGGGGAGTAGATAGCTCTTTCGTGGCCCGGGAGGTCGTCCGATTAGGTTTACGCCCTCTCGCGGTTCACCTAGACAACGGTTGGAACAGCGAGCTTGCCGTCGACAACATTCATCGGATTCTCGATCGGCTCAAAATCGACTTCCAGACGCACGTGGTCGACTGGGATGAGTTTCGAGACCTACAACTTTCATTTATTAGAGCATCCGTCCCGAACATTGAAATCGCAACAGACCATGCGATTAATGCGTTACTGGCCAATGTCGCACGAAAGAACCACGTGAAGTACATCATCACGGGTGGCAATATTCGTGGAGAGGGCATCTACCCAAAGTCGTGGGGTTGGTACAACCTGGATCTGAAACATCTGAAAGCAGTTCACAAGCAGTTTGGAACAGGAACACTTAAGACATACCCAACCATCTCGCTAACTGATTTCCTTGCGAATCGATTTTTGTTCGGAATCCGATACTTTTCCGTCCTGAACTATATCGACTACAACAAGATAGAGGCGCAGCGTGTTCTGATGGATGAATTGGGATGGCGCCCCTACGGAGGAAAGCACTTCGAGTCCATCTGGACGAGGTTCTATCAGGGGTACATCATGCCCAAAAAGTTTGGCGTGGATAAGCGACTGGTGCACTTGTCGACGCTTGTGGTTGCAGGGGACATCTCCCGTGAGGAAGCTCTGGCAGAACTTGAGCGCGATCCTTACGCCGATGGGGATTTGGAAGGTGACAAGGACTACGTTCTTCGCAAGTTACGCCTCAGTGCTGCTGAGTTCGAAAACATCATGTCGACTCCTCCACGCCCCCACACGGACTACCCAACAAATGCTTGGTTCTTTGAAGGCGCGCCGCAACTGAAGTCGGTTGCCAAGCGGCTACTGAGGGGTTATTAGGTCCAGGTGGAGTTTCCCTATAGAACGCTGCCGGAACCCAAGAGGAGGAGAGCCACTTTCGACGAATCGCGGGCGGTAGGTTCAACACCGTTCGCTCTGGTATTCTCGCCGGTGTTCGGCGTTGGTTTGCGCCTTCTGCATTATGAGTAATTTATCGTCCGGGCGGAGGTATCCCCACATAAGAAGCGAGGGAGAAAATGGGTATCAGCGATGTACGCGCTGCATCATGGACACCACCGACCCTTGGATCAGCTTTGACCTCCAAGGCGTCTGTTCGCACTGCCAAAAGGTAGACGAGTTCAAAAAGACGTGGAACCCAGAGGGCGATAAGGCCAAGTACGACAAGATGCTCGAGCAGATTCGAGCCGATGGCAAAGGTCGCGATTACGACATCATCATGGGCCTCTCCGGTGGGGTCGATAGTAGCTACGTCGCGTATCTTGCGAGAGAAGCAGGCTTGCGGACGCTCGTGATTCACTGCGACACCGGATGGAACTCGGAACTTGCAGTCAAGAACATCGAAAACATCGTCAGCAAGTGCGGATTCGATTTCATCACGCACGTTGTCGATTGGGAAGAGATGCGCGATTTGCAGCACGCATTCTTCAAATCGGGCGTACCCAACCAAGACATCCCGCAGGATCACGCCATCGCCGCCGTGTTCTACGGCTACGCTCGCAAGCACAAGGTGAAGTGGTCTCTTTCCGGCAGCAACCTTGCTACGGAGAGCATCCTCCCGAACAGTTGGGGGCACGATAACCTAGACATCACCCACCTGCGCGCCATTCACAAGCAGTTCGGCACAAAACCCTTGAAACACTTCCCTACCATGGGTTACATGGAGCACGTGGTTGTGAACCAGATGCTTCTCGGGATGAAGGTCGCCCGACCTCTGAACTACATCGCTTACAACAAATCGAAGGCCATGGAAACTCTCACGAAAGAGTTCGATTGGCGATACTACGGCGGAAAGCACTACGAATCGCGATTCACCAAGTTCTTTCAATCGTATTACCTTCCAGTGCGATGGGGATTCGACAAGCGGCTCGCGCACCTTTCCAGCCTGGTGGTCAGCGGCGAGATGACCCGCGACGCGGCTCTCAATGAATTTCAAACGGGCAGTCTTCCGCTGGAAGAGATCGATGCCGACAAGGATTACATGGCCCGTAAACTGCAGATCTCACGCGATGAGTTTGAAGCTCTGATGGTGCTGCCACTGAAGACCCACGAGGAGTATCCAATCGCCCAATATCGATTGCTCAATGCCTACAAGTCGCTCCGACTGGCTATGAAAGGAAAGAAGAAGTAGGAAATCTTGGCCGCGTGATTGCTTTCACCACCTGCGGGGATTACGATGGCTGAGTTGACGAAGCGCACCTGTGTTCAGCTTTATCCGAGCGACATCGAACAGGCATCGCGGATTATTCGAACCTGCACCGCTTTACATCAGTCACAACTCTTCGACGAAGTCATCTTTCTAGGCGCCTCAGAAACTCACGAGGATCCTGAACCCGTTCGGCATTCCGGTGGATTTCTGGTTCAGCACTTTCATCGCTCCGTCGATCGCCAAGCCGGATTTCTACAAAAGGCTCTCTGGACCCGGGCTCACTCCAAGCGGCTCGTCCAAAAGTGCGTCGATCTCAACCCCTCGGTGGTCGCGATTCGAACCCTGGCTTACTTAGCCACGGGCGCAGAGGTGAAGAGGCGAACCGGAGCCAAGCTCATTTACGACATCCACGAGCTTGAAACCGAAACCGAGGGACTTGGAAGAAACAAAAAGGCCCTCTACAAGTTTCTTGAGCAGAAGTACATCTCAAAGGTGGACGGAGCGGTCGTCGTTGCAGATGGGATTGCGGACTGGTATCAGCAGGCGTATTCGATTCCCCGACCGGCGGTTGTCCGCGCCGTCCCCGATGCGGATCAGAGCCTTCTTGGCAGGTTCTCTCCAACGGTAAAGGAACTCCTTGGAGTTCCTCCGTCCGAACTTCTCTTTGCCTATGTCGGGTTGCTAGAGGCAGGTCGGCAGATTCCGGACATTCTCAGCTTCTTCGAATCTTCGCCCAAGGGAAAGCATGTGCTGTTCCTCGGGATGGGTTCCATGGAGACAGCAATCCGGAGTGCGGCGGAAAAGCACGCCCATATCCATTTTCTCCCGGCGGTGGCACCCAATGAAGTGGTTAGCCGGCTGGAAGGGATCGACGTTGGGATTGTTGGCGTTGGAGGCGGTGGGTTGAGTCATAGGTTCGCCCTGCCCAACAAGTTCTTCCAACCACTCTTTGCGGGTGCTCCAGTGATTGTTCCTAATCTCCCAGAGATTGCAAGTTTGGTTCAAAAACTGGGATGCGGGTGGGTTCTTGGCGACGGTCCGCACGCTTTGAGTGAAAGACTCAGCACGCTTTCTCTGGAAGAAGTCCAAGAGAAAAAAAGAAGTGTTCCCATTGCCACCGCTGAGTTCAACTGGAAGAAAGAGAGCGACACCCTGATTCAGGCGTATGCGAACCTGATTCGCTCAAGTTCTTGAACCGGGGGATTGTATACTTTGCCTCGTATTTTGGCTAGGACGATGTTTGATGGCTATTAAAGAAGAACTCATAGAAAAGATCAAGTCTCGCGAGGCCGTGGTTGCAGTGGTGGGGCTTGGCTACGTTGGTCTGCCTTTTGCCGTGGAGAAGGCGAAAGCAGGCTTTAAGGTCATCGGCATTGATCGCAGCGAACAACGGTGCGCGATGGTGAATCGCGGCGAAAACTACATCAGCGACGTGATCGATGAGGAACTCACCGAAGTCGTTGGAAAGGGTCTGATCCAGGCGGTAACAGGGTTCGAGGAAATCGGCAAGTGCGATGCCATCGTGATCGCGGTTCCTACCCCTCTGGACAAGAACTTAGCGCCGGACCTTCAGTACATCGTTGCCGTCACTCACGCCATCGCTCCGCACTTGCGCAAGGGCCAACTGGTTTCTTTGGAGTCCACGACCTTCCCTGGGACCACCGAAGAGGTGATGCTCCCTATCCTTGAGAAGAGTGGGCTTAAAGTAGACGAGGATTTCTTCCTGACTCACTCTCCGGAGCGGGTCGACCCAGGCAACAAGAGATACACCACCAAAAACACGAACAAGGTGGTGGGTGGATACGGCCCGAATAGTCTTGAGATCGGAGTCGCATTCTATAGCGCCACCCTTCTGAGCGTCGTCCCCGTCAGCAGTGCCAAGGCAGCCGAGATGGTGAAGGTTTTTGAGAACACCTTCCGAGCCGTCAACATCGCCCTGGTCAACGAACTGTTGCTACTGTGCGACCGAATGAACCTGGATGTTTGGGAAGTTCTAGAGGCTGCCAACACCAAGCCGTTCGGCATCATGCGGTTTATGCCGGGACCCGGCGTGGGGGGCCACTGCATTCCCCTGGATCCGCACTATCTGGAATGGAAGGCACGCGAGTACAACTTCTGCACCCGATTCATTGCTCTTGCAGGAGAGATCAATCGCCGGATGCCGGAGTTTGTGATCGAGAAGACGATGCGCGTGCTGAACGATCACGGCAAGTCGCTTCGCGGAACCCGAATCTTAGCCCTTGGTGCGTCGTACAAGAAGGACATCGACGACTGGCGAGAGAGTCCTTCCATCACCTGCATGAAGCTGTTGGAAGAGAACGGAGCCGTTTTGGACTACCACGATCCGTTCGTCGACGAGTTCAACGACCACGGCTTTGCGAAGAAAGGTGTTGCCCTTACCGAAGAGACCCTTGCCAATTACGACTTCGCGATCATCCTAACCGATCACTCGACGGTGGATTACGCTAACGTCGTGGCCAAGGTCCCGGCGGTTCTGGATACTCGCAACGCAACTCGTAACCTTCCCGACGAGCTTCGAAACAAAGTCACCCTCCTATGAAAATCGCCGTTGTTGGTGTTGGTCGGTTCGGGCAGAACCACGTTCGAACCCTAAGTGAAATGGGTTTGCTTTCGGGCGTGGCCGATCTCAACGCAGAGGCGGTCGCAAAAGCTTCCGAGACGTACGGCGTGCCGGGTTTCACCGATCCTCAGGAGTTGATCAATACTCGACCCGATGGGATTGTCATCGCTACCCCCGCCCATGTCCACTTTCCGGTGGCACAGCAAGTCCTAGAAGCGGGGATCCCCTGTTTCGTTGAAAAGCCACTGACGCTGGATGTTGCTGAGGGTGAAGCACTCGTGGCTTTGGCCAAAGCCAACGGCGTTCCGCTCATGGTGGGACACCTACTGATCTACCAACCCGCCATTCGGTTCATCAAAGAGAAGCTTGAAGAGGGGCTCATCGGCAAGCTCGTGGGTCTCCACCAAGAGCGACTCAATCTTGGCAAGGCCCGCGACAAGGAAAACGCGCTTTGGAGCCTTGGGGTTCATGATGTCGCGGTGGCGATGTACCTCATCGGCAGTAATCCAACAGATTCGCAGTTCTTCGGACAGTCGGTGATTACTCCCGGCGTCGAGGACGATACCTACCTGCACCTCAGCTTTGAAGGCGGCGTTAAGGCCACCATCCATAGTTCTTGGCTTTGGCCCCATCTGCAGCGCCAGATGACCCTTATTGGCGAGACCGGGATGATCGTCTTCAATGAGTCCACCAAACAAGTGGTTCACGTGAAGAAGCAGATCGATTCGGCCCTCAACAATGTTGACGAGGGCGAAGAAGTCATCTTTGAAGCATCCGGACAACCTCTCACGTTGGAACTCCAGCACTTCTGCGACAGCATCGCGAACGGCACCCAACCGATCAGCGATGGTCAAAGCGGCGTTGAAGTGATTCGAGTGCTTGCCAACTGCGGCGTTTAGGTCCGCTTAGTTCCAAGTGCTCGGTAGGCGTCCAACAGCACCGGTTCTTCGACTTTCCAGTCGATTTCGTGCGCCCGTTCCAGGGAGGAGCGCTTCTTTTCGTCGACTTCTGCCTGGGTGAGACCGTTCACGATGGAGGCAATGGCAGGTGGATCGTTCGGCATGACCCATCCGCACTTGCGCTCTTCAACAAAGCGACGCATCTCCACTAGATCGGTGGTAAGAATCGCCAAGCCCGTGGCCGCATATTCGCAAAGTTTGTTCGGCAAACAGTAGCGATAGCTAAGGCACTTGTCTTCCACGCCGGTGACGCCCACGTCGGCAGATTGAGTCCAAGAGAGCACTTCGTTGCTCGGTACGGCTTCTTTAAAATGGATGTTTGGAGCGTTCTTGGCAGCTTCCTTCACCAAGTCTTCCAGTTCACCATAACCCATTAGCACGAGATGGCGATCCGGTTTCACGTGCCGAAATGCTTCCAGCATCTCGGGGATCATTCGGCCATTGAACAAAGCTCCTTGATACAAGAAGACGAGGTGGTCCTTTGGGATGTTGAACTGCTCTCGGAATCGGTCGGATTGGTCTTGAACCGTCTGCCAAGTACGATCGGGATAGGCCCTTACTAGCTTGGGCATTCGGCCATAGGCCTCGCGATACCACTCGGCGATAGAAGGCGAGACCACAAAAATCTCGTCCGCCTTGGCGATCCGCGATCGCTCCAACCACTTCTTGAACTGCTTTATTCGACCCTTGGAGGCAAGGGTCTCCGTTTCCAACTCGTGACAGTCGTAGAGCAGGGGAGCTTTGGTCAACCGTTTGGCAATGACGCCCGAAGCAAAGCCGAACAAGCTGTGGGCGTGGATGATGTCGGGCTTGAGCGCCGCTGCCGCCTTGCCTTGCACCTGAAACGTCCCGAGGAGCCGGAGCATCGCAAAGATTCCGCCACGGGGCATCTTCTCCATGGGTCGCTTCACCCGAACGATCTCTACGCCGTCCTTGGTGGTTTCGCGAGCGGGCAAACTCCCATCAAAATCGAGAGCCAGAATCGTGCACTTGGTTGCGACACCTGCCCGGATGCTACTTCTAATCTCCTTGTAAAGCCGCGTCTCGGTGGGAGTCGCCGCGTTGGGCATGATGTGCAGAATGTGCATAAGGAAGGTCTTCTAATCCGACTTTTTAGGCGAGACGCTCAACGCGGTCTTCGGCGACGAGCTTGTACTTGCCCCCAACCGAATCTTCTACTTCTGATCCGACTCCGTCGAAGTCCAGCCGATCCCCGTAGGCGCTCATCCAGCCGATGATTCTGGCGGGTACACCTGCAACCATCGCGTAGGAAGGGACATCCTTCGTGACCACCGCACCCGCCGCAACGAATGCGCACTCGTGAAGCGTGATCCCGCAAACGATGGTGGCGTTTGCTCCAATGCTTGCCCCTCGTTTGATGAGGGTTTTATGGTAGTCGGAACTGGTGTTGCGGGGATATTCGCAACGAGGGGTGAGCACGTTGGTGAAAACCATGCTTGGTCCGCAGAAAACGTAATCTTCCAGTTCCACGCCTTCGTAAAGAGAGACGTTGTTTTGGACCTTGCAGAAGTTTCCGATCTTGACGCCGTTGGCAACGAATACGTTTTGACCGAAGACGCATTTGGCGCCGATTTCAGCGCTTGCCGAGACGTGTGACCAGTGCCAAATTTTGGTGCCCTCGCCAATCTTTGCCCCGGCATCGACAATGGCGGTTTCGTGGGCAAAGAACGCGGAATCCGAACTCATGCGGTAAAGATTACCAGCTTGGTTTCAGCGAACCCCGAAGCCAAGCTGGACCCTGTTTTTAGTGTCGGAAGTGGCGGTAGCCGGTGAAGACCATCGCGATTCCAAGTTCGTTGGCACGAGCGATTACGTCCGCGTCTTTCTTACTTCCTCCGGGCTGAACGATCGCCGCGATTCCCGCTTGGTGAGCGGTATCGATGGAGTCTGGGAACGGGAAGAAGGCGTCGCTAGCCAGCACCGCGCCCTTCACCGCGTCTCCGGCTTGCTCAACCGCAAGTCGTACCGATTGGACCCGGTTCATTTGACCCGCGCCTACTCCGAGCAACCGGGTGGAGGTTCCGACCACGATCGCGTTCGACTTCACGTGCTTCACGATCTTCCACTGAAGCCGCAGCGCCTCCATGAGATCCTCCGAAGGGGCGGTTTCGGTCACCACCTTCCACTGCGATTCCGGCTCTTCGTCCGACATTTGGATGATCGCCCCGCCGCGTAGACCCTTCACCAATGGGATTCGGCTGTCGCTGGGCAATGCGGCTTCGATCAGGCGAACGTCTTGGCCCCAGCCGGACCGATCTCGGAAAATGGCCAGCGCTTCTTCTGAGAAAGCCGGGGCGATGACCACCTCCAGATAGTTGCCCTTTTCGGTCATGGCGGTCGCGGCAGCGACGTCTACAGGCTCGTTGAAGGCGGCGATTCCACCGAACGCGGAAATGGGGTCAGAGGCCCGTGCCTGCCGATAAGCCTCGCCGAGATCGCTCGAAACAGCCGCTCCACAGGGGTTGCCGTGCTTGATGATCGCGCAACCACCCGCGGGCATATCGCCGACCAACTCCCACGCCCCATCCGAGTCGTTGACGTTGTTATAGCTGAGTTCCTTGCCCCAGAGGAGTTTGCCCTGCGGGAGTCCTTGCCCAGCAAGGGGATCGACGTAGAGCGATCCCGGTTGGTGAGGGTTTTCGCCGTATCGGAATCCTTGAATGCGTCGCAACCCTAGCGAGAAGGTCTCTGCTGCGAGCAAGTCCTCACCCGCCTTCTCAGTGAGGTAGCGGGAGATTACGGAATCGTAATAGGCGGTGTGTCGATACGCTTTGGCGGCGAGCGGGAGCCTGAGCGCAGCGATGGTGTTGTTCTCCAACGCGTCGATCACTCGGCTGTAGTCGTTTGGGTCGACCACGATCGCGACAGTCTCGTTGTTCTTGGCGGCGGCTCGCACCATGGTGGGCCCACCGATGTCGATGGACTCGATGGCTTCTTCCAAGGTGTGGGGTCCGGAAATCTTCTGCTCGAACCGGTACAGGTTCACCGCCACCACCGTGATGGGGGCGATGCCTGCCTCGGCCATTTGGGCGACGTGAGCCGGGTCTTCCGTGCGTCCGAGAATTCCGCCGTGAACCAGAGGGTGAAGGGTCTTCAGACGACCATCAAGCATCTCCGGGAAACCGGTGACCTCGGAAACGTCCAGAACGGGTAGCCCGGCGTCGCGCAGGGCGGTTGCGGTGCCTCCCGTGGAGATGAGTTCAAAGCCTAACCGGATCAACTCTTTGCCGAAGTCAACGACACCGGTTTTGTCGGTTACAGAAAGAAGGGCTCGGGGTTTCGATTGGCTGGAACTCACCTCTAGGGTGTACCCGCCCTTAACACTCCTAGTCTTCAATCTCTTTCTGCAAGATAGCGTTTCGACAAGTAAAGCAGACCGCCGGTGAGGAGTACCGATCCTCAAGGTAATCGAGAACCGTTGGATCGCCCGTGATCTCCGTCTCCTCGCCCACGATCTTCACGAAGAACGGGTAGGAGTCGCCATTCGGTTCCAGTAGGAGAACCTCTCCCATAGGGCCGTTTGGACCCCGGGACGATTCCAGAACTTGAACGGTGAGGCGACCTTCCACAGGCAAACTTCCTAGCGAGCGCGGTTTGGTGATCCCGGCCGACCCGCGTCGCCGGGTCCTCGGAGGCGATCCTCGCCGTCACCCGTTGTTCCGGCGGTCGTAGCATCGGTGCCCGAATCCATGGTGGGCGCAACCGGCTTGTACTCGACGGTTTTGCTTTGCGTAACGGTCTTGCCGTTCTGGTCAAACACCTTGATGGTGAAGTTGGTCTTGCCCGTAATTGGGACAACGACCATGCCTTCTGCAGCCAGTTCTTGAGTCTTTCCTCCGGTGTAGCTCAGTTCCACACGTGCCGCCGAGGTTGCTTGCCATTTCACCGTCACCGAACTTCCCTCCTCGGTCACCGTCTCTGGCTCCACGGAGAACGCGATGATCTTTGCAAGAATCGGCTCGAAGACTTGCACGGAGAACTTCTTTCGCACGATCTTGCCCGCCTTGTTGGTCGCAATGATCTCGTATTCGTTGAGGCCAACTTTGGTCGGTGCGGGGACAAGATACTTGTCGGTATTGAGATCCAACTCGGTTTGGAAGGGACTGAGCGTTGCCTTTACGACCTCGGGCCCAAAAGCGTAAGTGAGCGTGAACTGCGATCCCAGCGGCACCTCTTTGGGATCAACTTCCAGCTTCGAGATCGATGGATCGGGAACGATGGGCGGCGTTTCCACGGTGAGGATCAACTCCCTCGCTTCTCCCTTCGACCCATCTTTGCGGATGGCAAATGCGGTTACCACCAGTGTGCCCGCGAGTTTGGGAGTGATCACGGTCGACCCCTCGGTCTCTAGCTCCTCACCAATGTTGTCCGACCCCGCTTTCACTTCCACGTTGAGCGCGTTCTCAGCCGCCCAGGTGATCGTAACCGGGGAGCCGACGTACACCTTCGTGCCTCCGATCGCCATGAGTTTGACCATTCGGGCAGGCTTGGGAGCCGTGATCCACAGCACCAGCAACAGAATGAACAGCGCGATTGCGGCAACCAGCGAGCCCGGGCTCAGAAGAGGTCGGATCTCAAGCTGAGCTTGTCCGCCGCAAGAGGCGCTAGGAACCTCTACCGATCGTCCGGTGGCGGAGAATCCCACCAGTCGAGATTGGCCAAACGAAGATCGCCGATTGGGTGTGACCGTCACTTCTACCTCTCGCTGTTGGCCCGGACCCACTTGCACCTTTTCTGCCGACCATTCGTAGGTGCATTCGTTTTCGGGGTCGCCCGCATTGAGATGAACGGTGTGTTCGGTGTTCCCCAGGTTCACCACCGTTACGCTGAAGGTGTTCATCCGCTTGGCGGCAGAGATAAACCCTTTGCGCGGCGAAACTTCTAGGGAGAGGTTTTGGTACGGCTGGACCTGCAACACGCCCTGGCCCGTGCGTTCTTCGCCTGTGACCAAGCTTCGGAAGCGAATGACGAAGGGGTAGTTCCCCGCCAGGCTCTCGCTCGCGCGGGAAGGCTTGAAGAACACTTTAGCGTGCCCGGTTTCGTTGGGGTCCAGGTTCAGAACCGGAACCGGAACGGCGGTCCATTCTGGATCGAGCCCCTCAATTCGAATCTCGACCTGATCGGTCTCCGTCCCTCGGTTCGTGATTTCAACGCCAAGAGGTGTTGTCGTACCCGGCTCCACAATCACCAGGTCCGCACTCATCAGCGCCGAAATCGACATCCCCTCTATTTTAGCAGGGTAGTGGAGGCTAGCACCCGACTATACACAAGCTGTCTAAATCGGGGGTTCGGATCGAGGCAAGGTTCGAGAATTGGGCACAAAAAAACGGCCCGGGAATTCTCCCGGACCGTTCTGCTGAACAAGCGGCGGCTCTTACTTCTTGACGAAGCGCTTCTTCGCCTTGTCGAAGCCTTGATCGACCTTCTTGCCATCGAAGTGCCAAACCGGCGAACCAGATCGCTGGTAGAAGCACGGGTAGCTGGACAGAAGCGAAGCAAGGAGTCTTCGCGAGGTTCGTCGAACAACGTTGATCTCCGCGAGGATCGCAAGGTAGTCCGCACCCTTTGGCCAGTGGGCCATGACTTCGATGAGCAGTTGAAGCGTGCTCTTGCCCTCTGCAGCGGCACCGAGGTTTCGCAGCTCTTCCATTCGCTGGGCAGAGATGTAAACCACGGGATCCGGCTGATCCAAATAGGCGAATTCGAACACGTTCGGCTTAGCCGTCTTGGTAAGCGTAAAGACCGCGCCGCTCTCGATAGGCTGCTCGTACCACCAGTCGATTAGGTTGTACATCAGGCGAGCCTCGTTGTTGATCCAGACCTGAAGCTCTCGCCCGTTGGGATCCACGAAGATGGCCTCTTGGATGGTGGGAGCAGGATCGACCCAGCCCGTAGGAATTTGCGCCAGCGGGAAGGTACCGAGTTCGCGGTGGATGGACTTCAGCACGCACCGAATGGTCTCCGGTTGGCTCTTGAGGGCAGGTTGAACTTCCTCGTCAAGAACGTCCAAAGCAAGCGGGTGCTGCAGGAGCTTTCGAAGCTGGCTGGAAAGACCGTCGTCGATCAGTTCGACGTCTACGTCCTCGTTTTCTTCGTTCTTTACGCCCGATTCAACGAATTGGAACGGCTCCGGAACCTCGTAAATGTAATCCGGCATGTCGCCCGCCTTTCGGAAGCGATCGCCGCCGACCCACGCAACTTTCTCGCTGCCTTGAAGGGCCGTCATCATGTTGGCGAGGTCGTCAACAAACGTCTTCGTGCCCGGCGTGATCTCGTAGAACTCTTCAAGAAGCTTGATCGCCGTGGTTGATTTGTCGGCGCTTAGAATCTTCTCGACCATTCGTGCGACGTCTTCTTGCTTGACGTCGATTGGCTGAGCATCGTCGAGTTCCACCGAAGGCGTGAGTTTGTCGGCAAGTTTAGAGGCCAGATTGATCCACTTGGTCGCTTCTTCCGCCGGATAGAACTTTCCGTCAGGAGCGAATACGAAGCCCGGCACGGTGAAGAGCGCCGAATAGACGGCCTTGGCGTCGTAAAGAAGGATGGATCGGGGGTCGTCGGAGTTCAGCTTGGAATAAGCAACGGCTCCGATCGCCTTGAGTCGCATCGGCGCACCCGTCTTGAGCGCGTCGGCAGCCCAGGTGGTGCTTCGGAAATCAACATTCGCCAGCTTGGCCGCAGCCTCGTCGAACTCTTCTTGGGTCACTCGGTTGATCGCCAAGGCTCGGGAGAGCTTTTGATCTTTCGCCAAGAAGCCCCAGTCGATGAGACCCACATGCTGGTCTTCGATCAGGATAAAGCGGACGTCACGATCGATGAAGCGTCGCGCTTGCGATTCCACGAGATCGCGATCCTCGTCTCGTACCCGGACGATTTCGTCGATCAGGGTGTCGAGCGAAACCGGGGCGCCAAAGGCGTCCAGGATGAGTCGCATCACTTCCGCAAACGGGCGACCTTGGCCCGTCAAACGAGATGCCGGAATCCAGCGTCGCTCGTGATAAGCAAAAATGTTTGGGTTGGAGGCCATCAGCGATCGAACCATCGCGAGACCCACGTTCTGTTGGGCGAGTTTGTCAGCGAGCTCGCCGAGCTTAACGGCAGCCTCCATCTCAGACAACTTCGTTAAAATTAATCGATCAACGTAAGATCGGGCGAACTGTTCTTCGGGCTTGATCTCTACCGGCTTGGCCAAAGGGAAACTCCTACCCGTTCGGTACGGGCGCAACCTAGAATTATCCCTGTTTCGTGCAACTTTTTTCTACGTTTGAACGTCTCAGTCTGCTTTTACGTGCCGGTAATTGATGCGGTGCGCACATTCTGTGAACCAACTTCGATGCTCTCACGTTAAGTTAAGGGGGAGCGATCAACTTCGACTCGCTGTTTTTAAGATGAAAAGAGGGTTTACGTTGATTGAATTGCTCGTGGTGATTGCCATCATCGCGATCTTGGCCGCGCTCCTCTTTCCGGTTTTCGCCCGTGCGAAGGCTGCGGCTAAGCAGAGCAACTGCGTGAGCAATCTCAAGCAGATCGGCACTTCGATCTCGCTCTACATGGGCGATAACGACGACGTCTTCCCTCACGCGCTCGATGCGAGCGACAAGTTCAGCCCCAATATCTGGGACGCCCAGCCCGAATTTAGGGCGCGCATCGCCAGCATGCCCCTGCTTCAAGATGTTCTTCAACCTTATCTGAAGAATCGAGAGGTGTTTCGGTGTCCCGCAGATTCCGGGGCGTTCGTGCTGGACAATCACCTGTTCGACCCGTTCCCGGCGCAGCCGTCCATGTTCGCCTACTACGGCAACTCTTACTTCTTCCGAACCGAAATCGCCTTTCGAGCTTTCTCACAGACCGGGTTCCAATTGCCGGCAAACGTGAACGTGTTGTTCGATGGCGCAGGTCATTGGCATAGCAGCGAACGGGCGATTCGACCCGATGACCAGAACAACTTCCAGGAAGCGTTCCGCCTGCTCCGAAACTATCGATACACCACCTTGTTCGGCGACTTCCACGTGAAGTCTCTCACGCGAGACGGCATCGACGCGGCTTGGGCGACGCCCCTGTAAATGGGCCACGAGTCCTTTCGGACCGATTTAGTACACGTATTTGAACTAGATCTGCACTAGTAGTTTCACCGTATGTTCTTGCAAATCTGATACATCGGAACATAAACGGCATTAACTGAATCCCAGCAATCTCCTTAGAGGTTGTTTTTGGGTTTCTCATGAAAGGAAAAATTTCTTTGCTCCTTGGAGCATTCATCGTTACGGGTGCGCAGGCCGACATCCTTCTTGACAACATCTCCGGCGGATTGTCGACAGCGTCCGCGGCAAGCCAAGACTTTGAGGCGTCCATCCCCGGAGCAGACATCGTTGCCATTGAGAAATTCTCGACGACTGCCTCAGCCTATGAAATCACTGCTGTTGCAGCCGCAATTGACAGGTTCAACACCTCAAATCCAACTGACTATTCGGGGATTACGGGGTGGCGTATAGAAATTTATTCGAGCGTGGCCGCGGCCGTGAGCAATCTGACCGGAGATGTGAAGTCGCTCTCCTTCACGCCTGCACAAGTAACGTTGTGGAATCTGTCCGGTGGAGACAAGCTTGCCGAATTCACCCTCTCAGAAGTCTTGGCACCAAGCACCGACTACTTTATTGGGGTCATTCCGGTGATGAACTTCGCCGGCAACGGTCAAATCGGGATTCTCGTAGGTACGGGAAGCGACTCTGAGTCGTGGCAAGCTAATCCAGGAGGTACTTTCAACCTTGTGGGAAACCAGCGGAGATTGAGCGCTGACCTCGCATACAGAGTGGAAGCCGCCGGAGTCGTCCCCGAGCCCGCTTCGATGGTCGCTCTTGGACTCGGCCTTGCCGTCGTAGTTCGACGACGACGAAAGGTCTAAAAAACCTTCCGCAGGCTCCTCGTCAAATGCCCTCTCGCGAATCGGAGAGGGCATTTGATGTAACGCCCCCCTGGTCGGTATGCAAATCCGAGCCGGATGCACTTTAGCCGGAGGCAAGGACCCTACTGGTAAGCGGACCGCCAGTAGCATCTTAGCGAAACTCTTTCAGGCGGCCGGATACCAGGATTTAGCCGGCAACCGTGCTGGAAGGAGTATTCGAAGGCACCTCGTGGCACACTTTTCCGGGCAATCGGCTGTGCAAGGGCTGATCGCAGCCCAGCCAGGGTTACTTAATGAAAGGAAAATTTCTTTTGCTCTTAGGAGCATGCCTCACTGCAGGCGCGCAAGCCGACATTCTCGCCGACTACATCACTGGCGGAGTCTTCGCTGCGCCCATCTCGTCGCAAGACTTTGAGGCAGCATACAACCAGTACGATATGTCGGCTGTCGAAACATTCTCCACGACCGCAACTGCATATCAACTCACCTCCGTCACTGCAGGAGTTATGCGCAACAGTGGCAATCCGGATCTGTCGCCGGTTTCGGCATGGCGCGTCGAAATTTACTCCGGCGCAAGCGCGGCAATCTCAAACCTAACGGGTGATGTCGCCTCGTTTAGCCTAACCCCCTCGCAAGTCACCCTCACTCCAATTGCAGGCGGCGCGAGTTTGGTGAAGATGCCGATCTCAAAACTGTTAAGCCCTAGCACGGCTTATCGTGTCGCGGTTATTCCGGTACTCAATATCGCTCCGCACGGACAGATCGGCATCATCTACGGCTCGTTCGGAGATGGCATCTGTCTTCAGGCGAACCCAGGCGGGGGATTTAATCTTCCCAACGGATTCAGAACCGTAAATCGCGATGCAGCCTATCGAGTCGAGGCCACCGGAGTCGTCCCCGAGCCCGCTTCGATGGTCGCTCTTGGACTCGGCCTCGCCGCCGTGGTTCGACGACGACGAAAGGCGTAAGAACTAGTTTCAAGATTCCTGGGAAGCCCTCTCGCATTGGCGAGGGGGCTTTCTGCTTTCGGCGGTATCGTTTCCCTTGTGGGAATACACGCACCCGTCGGCGATGATCTCGGATCAGGAATCCAAATCCTGAGACCCTACGCAATGGTGATCAACGGCGAGTTGGTTCGCGGACTCGAGGCCATTCGCGTTGGTGGCGAAATTGTCGAGTTGCGCCCTCACACCCGCCCACCCGGCGATTACGTTCTCAGCGTCGCCTTCGTAAACGCACACAGTCATTTGGAATACCGGGCGATGATGGGCAAGATTCCCCTCGGCGACTACTTCCCGTGGATCAATCAGCTCACCCAACTGAAGATGGCGGAAGCCGAATCGGACGTCGTGGCGGGGATTCGCCTGGCGGCAAAAGAGAACCGAAAAACGGGCGTCGCCAAGATCGGCGAGCATACGGATCGACTAGGCTCGGCAGAGGCCATGAAGCAGGAGGGGCTCGGCGGGCATCTTTTCCAAGAGCTCATCACTTTCTTCGAAGCTGAGAACCCGGCCGAAAAGTGGCGATCTGTTCAAGAAAAGGCGGCAAAGAATAGAGAATTCGGTCTCCCCGTCTCGCTCAGCCCCCACGCCTTTCAAACCGTCGACCGGGATTCTTTGCAAAAACTCGGTGCTTCAGAAGAACCCATCAGCATTCACGTTGCTGAAACGGCTCACGAGAACGATCTCACTCTTCGGGGCGAGGGTGTGATGGCTGAGTTTCGTCAAAGATTTGGGCTGGAAGTGCCACAAACCGGAAAGTCGGTAGTGGCTTCGCTCCAAGACCTGGGCATCCTCCGAACTGGGACCCAATGCGTTCACGTGTGCGCACTGGAGCCCGGCGATCTGGACCTTTTGGTTGAATCCGGGGTCTCCATTGCCCATTGTCCACGCTCCAACAAGAATCTGGGGTGCCCACCTGCTCCCGTTCGGCGATTCCTGGATGCGGGGATGACGGTTGGCATTGGAATGGATAGCGCCGCCAGTTCCGGTCCCATCGATATGTTCGAAGAGATGCGCAGCGCCTTGCACACATCGTACGAAAGGGGCGAGCCCGTCACTCCCGAAGAGGTTTGGCGAATGGCAACAACCATGGGGTCTCGATCTTTCGGCGATCCATCCCCGAAAGCGTGGGATATCTTCGAAGGGTCTAAAACACCCTTGATCCGCATACACGTACCCGCGATGCTTCATGTGGAAGACCTCATCGAATCAGCAACGCCAGACGTTGTGGACTGGGTGTAGCTGAAGCGGGAGAGTGGAGTCGGCCTGTAAGCCGGATTCTGTATTTGTGTGACGATTTATCTTCGCGGCCAACCCGAAGGGTCGCCGAGCAGGGTCTACCCCTTCCTATTTGGCCTTGCTTCCGGCGGGGTTTGCCCACGGCCGCCTTACGACGAACCGTAGTGAGCTCTTACCTCACTGTTTCACCCTTACCCTGATTGCTCAAGGCGGTTTGTTTCTGTTGCACTTTCCGTCGGGTCGCCCCGCCCCGTCTTGCGACGGGCGCCGTGCCCTATGAAGTCCGGACTTTCCTCCGCCAGGTTTCCCCGACAGCCGCCACCCGGCCAACTCCAGGTTCATTATTGCCTACGCAGAAGATTTCCATGAAACCTTTCCACCCTTCGGCGTCATACAATGATTCTGGCAATGTCTGTTAACGAAGCAATACTCCCTAAACCCGAGGAAGGCGTTGCCATAGATTGGGAAGCGGTTGTTGCTTATCTCAACCAGGCCGACCTAAAAACAGTAGGAGCGAACGATCTTTGCGAACGGTTCAATGTTCCTAAGCCCGTGGCAGAAGCGATCCTCTTTAAAGCCTTGCGAGGAGAGGGCCTTCGACAGCGCCGGACTCGCGAATTCGATTGGAATCGTATTCGCCGAAGGCTGATTCCCATCCAAGAAGCGTTCAAGCGACTGGCCCAAAACCCGATCGTCTTTCTCACCGTCACGTCCATTGCCGGAGGGATCTGGTTCTTCCTGATTCAGCACATCCGTCGATGGGGCTTTCCAGAAGATCACCCCGCTCGACTGCCGCTTGGGATCACCAGCGTGGTTGGTGCGGTGGTGATGGTCGTCTACCAGTTCGCCTTTCTTTTTCAAAGGGCCAAGTCTCGTCTGGCTCTGTTAGGGACCGCCATCTTCTCCGCGACGGTTGCGATCACAGGTTTCTTGTGGTGGATCGTCAGTCGAGCCGGGAAAGGAATGTCCTTGGTGGACGTGGGCTTAGGGGTCTTCCTTTGTATCTTTGTCGCTCTTCTGCTGGGAGCGATCTACTCTGCGTGTTCGATCATCACGGTGTGCGTGGCAATCTTCATCACCGACCGGGAAGAACAGAGTCGCGCAACAAAGCTGAATCGTAAGGAGCTGTTGGCCTACTACTTCAGCCTGCGCAAACGATTGGAATCGGGCGAAACCGTGATTGTCGAGTCTTCTCGGTTCCTAGAGCGTCTCCGGAGCAATTCCATCCGGCTCAGTTGGATCACCGGAATCGGCTACGGGTTTGTCGGAGTGGCGATCAGTTTGGCCTTTGGGTTGAGAACCGATGGCACCGGAGCCGACGGGCCCATGCAGGTGATTGGCGGCACGCTTGCCGGACTGATTGGTCTCCTCAGCTTTGTTTGGGTGTGTCTGCTAGCATTTGCCGAGATTCGCATGCGAGACGTGATCAAGGTTGTCGCCTTGTTTTTGTTGGCAAGCACCGTCCCGCTTCTTATTCCCTTCGGTGAATTTGGGCCCAAGTATGTTTGGGATCACATCGGGACCGTTATCGGCAGCGGCGTTGTCATGCTGCTTCTTGCCGGGTTCACCCATTTGGGGTCGACCTTCTACTTCGCCGCTGAAAATGTGCGCAAGCGAGAAATGGGCGACACCGCTACCCTCTTGGCAGAAATGGTGGTCGTCCAAAGACGATTAGCAGAAGGCGGCACCACCATCGCCGTCATGGTCGTCGACATCGTCAAGAGCCGAGATTTGAAGGCGGGCGAGGACCCACTTACCGTTGAGCACTGCTTCGCCCAGTTCCACCAGTGGGTTCGGCAGGTCGCAAGAGACCACTCGGGACGAATCCTTTCCACCGCCGGGGATAACGCGATCCTCACCTTCCAGCGAGCGTCCGACGGAGTGACCGCGGCGCGACGAATGCAGCGTGAGATTGCCTGGTTCAACCAGACTCACAACCGCTTAACGGGTCAGTTTGCCGTTCGCATCGGCTTACACGCGGGAGACGTAGTCGCGGATGTCCACGATGTGGAGTACGCCGACGTGATCGACGTGGCGGCTCACTCGGAAAAAGGTGCGCCCGTCGGTGGAATTGTTGCCACCGAAGCGTTCATCGCTCTCCACCAAGACCCCGGCGCCGAGCGCACTGAGCAGACCGTGGACGGTTGGAAGCTTTACAGCATTCCGAACGAAGCTCCCGAGGAGCCCGATTTCGTGAGGGTTGCTCCGCTGGAGGCGAGCCCGGCTTGACCTTTGAAGTTGTTGACCTAGGCCTACTGAGTTACCAAGACGCCTATGCCGTGCAAGTGGAGCGGGTCTCTGCCGTGCGCGAGGGGACCTCGCCGAGCACGCTTTTTTTGGTTCAACATCCCCCGGTCCTCACTCTTGGCGCAGCATTTCACGAAGAGAACTTGCTCCTCTCACGAGAAGCGTACGCCGAAAAAGGCATTGAGGTGGAAAAGACCGATCGCGGCGGCGACGTCACCTTTCACGGCCCCGGTCAGTTGGTGGCATATCCGGTGTTCGATCTTGAACCGCTCGGCAAAGACCTTCATGTCTGGCTAAGACTGCTGGAAGAGATCGTCATCGAGACCATCGGCGTGTTCGGTGTCGGGGGTCAACGGTTGGCGGTGAATTCGGGCGTTTGGGTTGGGGAGAACAAGATCTGCGCGATGGGCATCAAGGTTCGCCGCTGGGTTTCTTTTCACGGGATCGCGCTCAACTGCAACAACGATCTCTCGCCGTTCGGGCTCATCGTCCCGTGTGGCATCCAGGGTCATGGCGTGACATCGATGAGTCAAGAGTTGGGGCGAGACGTGCCCGCTTCCGAAGTGTCGCCCGTTCTGATCGAGTCTTTGCGGCGGGCGTTCGGCAACAACTAGCAAAGCCCTCTCCTTGCGGAGAGGGCTTTGCCGAAAAGGCTTTGCGAAAATCCCTTTTGGGGTTCGCTTAGTCGTGGTCTCGCTCAGGGGCGAGTTCCCACTTGCTCGGGACGCGCCACAGCTTAGAAAGGATGAGTTCGCGCATCAGAGTCATCTCCTTGGGCAAGCGGTCGAACAACTTGCTGAAGAGTTCCTCGTGGCTAAGAATCTCGGCTTTCCACTCTTCGGGGTCCACGGCCATGACCTTGTAGAACGTCTCCGGGGTGACACTGCTTCCGCGCCAATCCAGATCGCTGTAGTGCGGCATGTATCCCAGCGGACTTTCGACTCCGCGAGCCTTGCCCTGCGTCCTTTCGACGATCCAGCGCAGGACGCGCATGTTCTCGCCGAAGCCCGGCCACAGGAACTTGCCTTCCTCATCTTTTCGGAACCAGTTGACTCCGAAGATGAGCGGCGGCTCGGTGAGTTGTCGACCAATGCTGAGCCAGTGGGTGAAGTAATCGCCCATGTGGTAGCCCGCGAACGGGAGCATGGCGAACGGGTCTCGGCGCACTTGACCGATGGTTCCAAAGGCCGCCGCCGTCATTTCGCTGCCCATCGTGGCTGCTTTGTACACACCGAACATCCAGCTAGTGGATTGCACCACCAACGGGACGGTGCTTGCTCTTCGACCACCGAAAATGAACGCGCTGATCGGGACGCCTTGCGGGTCTTCCCAATCCGGGTCGATGGACGGACATTGGCTGGCAGGAGTCGTGAATCGAGCGTTCGCATGAGCCGCCTTTCGACCGCAGTCGGGAGTCCAATCTTGACCCGTCCAGTCGATAGCGTGAGCAGGTGCCGGACCCATGCCTTCCCACCACACATCGCCGTCATCCGTGAGAGCCACGTTGGTGAAGATGGTGTTGGTCTTGATGGTCTCCATCGCGTTCGGGTTCGACTCATAGTTCGTTCCCGGAGCCACGCCAAAGTAGCCTGCTTCTGGGTTGATCGCGTAGAGTCGACCGTTCTTCGGCTTGATCCAAGCGATATCGTCGCCGATGGTTGTGACCTTCCAGCCCGTCATTTCCTTGGGCGGAATGAGCATGGCGAAGTTGGTTTTTCCGCAAGCGCTGGGGAACGCGCCGCCCACGTAGGTTTTGTTGCCTTCGGGGTCTTCCACGCCCAGGATGAGCATGTGCTCGGCGAGCCATCCTTCATCGCGAGCCATGGTGGACGCGATTCGGAGGGCGAAGCACTTCTTGCCCAGCAGAGCGTTTCCACCGTAGCCGGAGCCGTAAGACCAGATGGATCGCTCTTCTGGGAAGTGGACGATGTACTTGACCTCTGGATTGCAGGGCCAGGCTTTGTCTTGCTGACCCGCTTGTAATGGCGCGCCAACCGTGTGCAGACATTCGACAAACGGCTGTTCGCCCATGGCTTCGAGCGCAGGTTTGCCCATTCGGGTCATGATCCGCATGTTGGTGACCACGTAGGCCGAATCGGTGAGTTCCACGCCGTACTGGGCGATATCGCTACCGAGGGGACCCATGCAGAACGGGATGACGTACAGGGTTCGACCCTTCATGCATCCTTGGAAAAGGGGCTGGAGCGTTGCCTTCATCTCCTTGGGGTCCATCCAGTTGTTGGTGGGACCTGCATCGGGCTTGCGAACGGAGCAAACGAAAGTCTTGTCCTCAACGCGGGCGACGTCGCTGGGGTCGCTGCGGCAGAGGAAGGAGTTGGGACGCTTCTCCGCATTCAAGCGGATGAACGTTCCGGCTTGGACCATTTCTTCACAGAGCCGATCGTATTCCTCTTGCGATCCATCGCACCAGTAGATGTTCTCCGGCTGGGTCAGGGCAGCGTAAGCGGCCACCCAATCGATGAGGTCTTGACGCGTCACGTAATCGGGCGCGTTTACAGATGCTCGGGTGGCTGGGTTCATGTTGGGAAAGAGGATATCGGTCCTGCGCCCACCGCTCAAGGTTGCTTGACCGCTTGGCAGCTTCGGAAGTTGCTCGGCGATGGTCTGGGCGTTGTTAACGTTGTCGTTCGGGTTGGGAAGCGTAAGGCTCATTAGCGAATCTCCTTGGCGGTTCCTTGTCGGAGTTCTGAGGATGGGGGCTCCCTTTTCGCCGGTGATGCTTGGCGATTTGGACCTTTTCTGCGAACCGAGCCTCGTTGTTCAGGCCGACCTCCAGCGGTCGGTCGTCATTCGCTTTGGGTTCCCGATCTGGGGCGCCTTTGCCCTTGAAACCCCGCGTTTCGGAGCTAGATCGAGTGGCTTCTCCTCAGAGTTGCCGTCTAGAGTATCGGCGAGGAACATCTGCCCGGGGCGTCATGAAATTGTTGGGCAGGGAAGGTTGTTCACAGTTCCACTGCCACGTGTGATCGACCGCCGTTTGAGCCTGAGACCCTCTATCCCGACGCACGAAAAGAGCCCAATCCATCGACACCCCGTGTTCGAAAGATTGAGCCCTTAGAAACCGGTTCTCCTTAAGGCGAAACTAGACCGATCGCTTTCGTCTCTTCAATGCAACTAGGGCAGGAATACCAAGAGCTAGAATAGTCGCCGGTTCGGGGACGGGCTGACCGTAGATCTCGAATGGCAAGTCGACCCCATTTGATCCACTCAGAGCCTGCTCCCACGGACGTCCGCTCTCCGATTGAAAGGCATTCTTACCGTTAACTGCCTGACTATTCGGAATCGGGGGCACGAAGACAGTAGCAGTACTCCCCATGATCTGATAGGAGAGAACGTAGGTTCCTGCCGACAGGGATTGGTTCAGCGCGACGTCAATGTATTGAATTCTTCGCGTGGTGGTCGCTGTGTCGCCTTCGATGGTTCGG
Source organism: bacterium (assembly GCA_027483535.1). GTDB lineage: Bacteria > Armatimonadota > Fimbriimonadia > Fimbriimonadales > Fimbriimonadaceae > Fimbriimonas. Next base: position 390,343 of record JAIXUN010000003.1, on the reverse strand, counting down.
TAAGCGCGTTGAAACGAAAAGTCATACCAACCCGTCGACACGACGGATCCAACGTTCAGGGCGGCTGTCGCGCTGTTTGAGATAGCGAAGTTAACACCCGTCAGGGATTCTGTCGTTGCCCCTGTTTGATAGGCAAGGAACCGGATCATGGTCAAATCCGTTGCGGTTGACAGGGTGAAGTCGTCTGCAACGATGGAGTTGGTAGCCGTCGTAGCGCTGAAACCGAGGACAATCTCGCCTGATTCGAGCATGCTGCTAACCCCTTGGTTATGACCTGCATTGACCAGGTTCATTTGACTGTAAACCTGAGCGTTTGACAGAGCGGCGAGCGATAGCCCTCCCAGTAAAAGTAGATGCTTCATAAAGTAGTTCTCCTCTGCGAAAACAGGAGGCGCTAGCGCAAAAAGATTGCGCAAGCATGAACGCAGTTTAAAAGATTGGCTCAAGAAATGAAAGTTTCAGCTCAAAGGCTCGCAATTTTGCTCGGCAAAATTCTAGAGTGCCCTGCTCTCGATGTCGGGCAGATTCACAGGCAGAAGTTGCGCATTTGGCTCTCTAACCCTAGTACTGATCTCCCTCCGCTCGCCCCGGTCTTGACCCTCTCAAAAGAGAAGTCTTGAATTCCTTTGGGCGAGTGCTGAGAATCGTGGCAGAGCTTTACAAAGGGTTCTGAGTCTTGCAGAGTGGTGATGGGTCGCTCCGTCTCTCCGCGGAGGTACCTAGCGTAAGAGAGGAAGTTCTCTCGCACCACGTCTCGGTAGTCTCGCCAGCCGGATTCCACCAGTTCCTCTGACTTCGAGCCGTCTTTCCAAACGATCTTTGCGGACCGCCAGGTGGGAAATTCGATCGTCGCTCGTTCGAATTCGTACAGTTCAAGGTCGGATTGGGCCTCCCCTGCTGAATCCTCTCTTAGGGTGTGACTGACGGCGAGCTTTAACTGGATTTGGTCTTGCAGCGTCGCTTTGAGAAAGACGGTGTCGTAGCTTTCGATCTCGTAGGCGCGGAACGTCTCGGCTTCGCAATCAACGATGTTCGCTACGTGGTCGATGCAATCTTGCCCCGCCATCCACAGCAGGTTTTGCACGAAGTGCGCACACGCATTGCCGATGGGTGAATCCATAACGGGCTTGCCGTCCAGGAATCTTTTGCCCGCCCAGTTGTTGCGCAAGTAGTAGGCGGGAGTTCGGGGCCAATGGGCGAAGAGTCTTACCGATTTCAGTGGTCCGAATTCGCCGTTGATGACGCGTTGCTTGAACTCTCGGCGGAACGGATCGCCGACAAAGTTGAACCCAACGTTGGTGGCTTTCGAGGCTTGTTTTTCGACTTCCAGCATTTGGTGGAGTTCAGGAAGCCATAGGGTCGGTGGCTTTTCCAGATAGCACGCCGCTCCTGTTTCCACGACTTGCCGGTGCTGATCGGCGTGGAACGGGATGGGGGTCGGGAGGCAGACCCAATCGAGGTCGGGCGTTCTTGAGAGGAGTTCTTCGAGGGTCGGGAAGAACCGGGCTTCTCGGGCGATGAGCTCTTCTTCGATGGTGTGCGGGAGGGTGGTGAGCGTGGGGTCGCAGGTGGCGACGAGTCGCGCGACGCCGGTCGCTTCTAGGGCGCGGAGGGCTTCATGGTGGGTGTGAGCGAATCCGCCCAGCCCAGCGATGGCGACTCGGAGGGGTTGGTTCAAGCTTGGTCCTCGGGAGTTTCTTCCGTTAGCAATGGGTGATTTTTCAAGTATTCCACGACGTCCTCTATGTGGTTCAAAACCGAGTTCACGGAGATTCGGACAACCGTCAAGCCGAGTCCAGTCAGAAAAGCGTCTCGCTCCGCATCGTACTCATATCGGTCTTCGTGAGAGGCACCGTCCACTTCCAAAACGAACCCGCGCTCGGCACAAAAGAAATCCACGATGTAGTTGCCAATAATCTTCTGTCGGTCAAAGTCCAAACCATTGAGTCTTCCGTGCTTAAGTTGGTTCCAGACGACGGCTTCGTGAAGCATCCCGGCTCGTCGAAGTTCCTTGGCACGATGGCGCAACTCGGGGTTATAAGGCAGTGCTTCAAACTTCCCGCGTGATCTCACTCTGAACCAACCCGCCCTGCGGGCACCCCTCCCAAGGAGCGGAATATGGGTCCGGTGGCACCTTCAATCATTGGATCTTCGCTCTTATTTTATTGAACTTGGTCGAAAGGAAGGATGCCAAATTCCCCTCCCGGGAGGGGTGGCGCGAAGCGACGGGGTGGTCGAAAATTGCGAACACGGCGCAACTCCTTTCGAAGGGCGAAAAAACTGATTGAACAAGGTGACTCGAATACCGTTTGGCAACCGGAACCACCCAGCCCGGTTTCGATTTGCAAAAACTCTTCCCGAAGGGACCGGTACTTGGACGAGAGATCCTCCCGGAGACCACCCCGCCCCTGCCGGGGCACCCCTCCCGGGAGGGGAATTATTGCGGGTTGGCTAAGCAGAAGGTCCAGAGGTCCCTCCAGACATCTTAATGACGGGATTTCAACCACCCGCGAGATCTCACCTTGTACCACCCCGTTTCCGATAAGTCGGGACGGCCTTGCTCATCTGGAGGGGAGTGATTGCCGCGTGCAATGGGCGGCTCGAGCAAAAAGAACGGGGCGCTCTGCCGGAAATCTCCCACCGCTCCCATTCCGGTAACCTCCAAGCCGTGAACATCTACGCCATCTGGTGCGACACCGAGCCCGGCCAAGACCGAGCTTTCACCAAAGCCGTTCACGACTACCTGGGCGCTCTCAAAGACGGCGGACACATCGGCGGCTTCACCTTCGAGCGCCGAAAGTTCGGATTCGGTCCCGAAGGTCTTGGCGAGTTTCAGATCCGGATTGAAGTCAAAGACCTCACCCAGCTAGACGAGGCGTTCAACGTGGTCGCCCACCGATCCGGCCCCATTGAAGACCTTCACGCCGAGGTCTTCCGACGAACTCGAAACTTCAAATCCGCCCTCTACCGAACCTTCCCGGATCCGCAGTTGGAACTTTGAAAGAGCCAATCGCAACAACTGAAGGATCAAAAAAGGATCAAACCGGCGGTTGGGTACGTTGAACGTATCGGTAATGCGCAAATCCACCTTCCAATCGGCGGCAATTCTTTCCTCGCTCGTGGCGAGCGCCATCCTGCTTTCCGGTTGTGGAGACTCCAAAAAGATTCGATTCTTGGGCATGTGGAACGGCGGGTTCGAAGTGAGCGGAGTCGATGGGAAGAACAACCTCTCGCTCAAGGGACTCCAAGACCGGTCGCTCACCGGCTACCTGAAGGTGCTCGCCAACAAAAACGAGTACTGGCTGAAGCTAGACGGCAAACAGCAAGGCGTGGAGATCAAGGGCAAGTGGAGCTACGACGACACCAAAGGCCGGCTCACGCTTAGGCCCGGCAGCATCGAGATCGACGATGGTGGCGGCGAAGACTTTCGAGACCCGAACAAGCCCTGGATTCCGGTCGACAAGCTGAAAGCCGCCTACGAAAAGCCGATTGTGCTTGACCTAAAGGGCGAAAACAAGAAGTACGAGGGGCTGGAAACCTCGGTGGGCAACTTACAAGGCGTCCACCGATTCGAGAAGGCCTATCGCTAATCCGCTGTCGTTACTATGTCCATCCATCGCTCGGCGGCGGTGAAGATGCGCTCTTTCCGCGCGGGATCCATCTTGTCCACTGTGCCGAGCATCACCGCCATGCGCGGATTCCTGGCGAATGTCTCGCGGTGGTTGGCAATGAATCGCCAATAGAGGCCGTCCCAAACATCGCACCAGGGTCCCTTCCCGTAGTCCGACATTTTGAGGATGTACGCCGACCCCGAAAGGTACGGCTTGGTGGCAAACATGCCGCCATCCGCAAACTGGCTCATGCCATACACGTTGGGCGACATCACCCAATCGGCACTATCGATGAACATCTCCATGAACCACCGATACGCCTCGTCTGGGTGCAGTTCCGCCATGAGCATCGCGGAGCCCACCACCATGAGCCGCTCGATATGGTGACACCAGGCATGTCGAACGGTTCGTAAGATCACGGTGTCTAACGGAGGCAGACCCGTATCGCCCCGGTACCACTGCGGACCCATTTTTCGGGTGTGACCAAAGTGGTTGGGAGTCTGGCCGCCCTCAAAGACTCCGCGAGCCAAATACGTGCGATCCATCCAAAAGATGAACTCTCGCCAACCGATGACTTGCCTCAAAAAGCCTTCCAATGAGTTCAGCGGAATGCTGTTGTGCTTTGCGTGCTGCAGGGTGGCTTCCACCACTCGTGCGGGGGTGAGGAGTCCGCTGTTGAGGTAGGGCGTGAGGATGGAGTGGAATAGGGTTCGCTCTCGGTGCGGAATCGCGTCTTCGTACTCGCCGAACCTATCCAGCCGTTCGTGCAGGAACTCCTGGAGCAGGTCTTCCACTTCGGCATGAGTCACGGCGTAGGCAAACTCTTTTGCGCTTCCGGGGTGATCGGCAAACTCCTTTTCCACCAAATCGATCACCTCATTGGTGATGCCATCGGGTGAGGGGAACTTCACTGGGGGCGGGAGGACGTTTTTGGGCAGCGCCAGTCGGTTGTCGGCGTCGAAGCTCCACTTGCCGCCCACCGGACTGCCGTCTTCTTCCAGCAGAATCTTTAGGTTCTGCCGCTGAGCTTTGTAGAAGTCGCCCATGAGCAGTCGCTTTCGACCCGGTTTGGTCGCGGTGCTCTTTGGGTCGTGTGGCCATAAGATCGGCTGCTGCAGATAGTTCGACCACTGCTCGGCAGACGTGAGGAACATCGGGTTGGGCACCCAAACCAATTCTCGACCCGTTGCCGATGCCCAGTCGACCACCGCATGTTCAAAGAACCGGTCCGCGATTTGATAGACGTAAACCTTGGCGGCCGTTACGGTTTCCAGGAGGGGTCGGGAGTCGGAAGACCACTCTTGGTAGGTCACTTCCCTGCCCTCGGCTCGTAAGGCGTCTCGGTAGTGTCGCATCGCCGAGAAGAAGAGGACCACCTTCTGCTTGTGGTGCTTGATGCGCGTGGCGAGTCCCACCTCTTCCGCCATCACCACCGGAATGTCTTTCGGCATTCCCGGCAGCAGCGCGTGCCGACCCGGACCCTCGTAAGAGGCAAACAGTTGGTCTCCCAACAAGAGAATCTCTTCCGCACGCGCCATCGAGGTGGTTCTACGAGATCAGACCGGGTTTGGAGCGTTAGAACCCGCTCGGAGCGGTTCTGAAGGGCCTAAAGATGCCAAAATAGGCGGTTATGACCGTCCGCGAGTTGCGCGAGAAATACCTGCGATTCTTTGAATCGAAGGGGCACCTGATCCACCCGAGCGGGTCTTTGATCCCGGTGGATGTCACCGGGCGGCTAGATGAAAGCCTGCTGTTCAACGGCGCGGGAATGGTGCAGTTTAAGCCGTTTTTCCGAGGCATCGCTCAGCCGGAACGCAAGCGCATGACCACGGCTCAGAAGTGCGTGCGAACGGGTGACATTGAAGCGGTAGGCGACTCTTCTCACCTCACCTTCTTTGAGATGATGGGCAACTTCTCCTTCGGCGATTACTTCAAGAAGGAAGCGGTGGATTACAGTTGGGAGTTCCTCACCTCTCCCGAGTGGCTGGGCCTGGACCCCACTCGACTCTCCTTCACCGTTTTTGAAGAGGATGAAGAAGCGTACGGATACTGGGCGGCGCATCTAGAAGCGATCGGCATCGCGCCCGATTCTCGCATTTTCAAGCTAGGCGAAGAGACCAACTATTGGCCCGCAGGGGCGTTCAGCGCCGGACCTCCTGGTCCTTGCGGACCCAACTCGGAGATGTTCTATTGGACCTCCGACGCGCCTCCCCCCGGCACAAAATCGGGCGACTACACCACCGAGCAGTGGCTGGCGGACGACGACAAGAAGAACTGGTTGGAGATTTGGAACGACGTCTTCATTCAGTATGAGTGGCAAGGACAACTAAGAAACCCAGAGAGACCCGGTGAAGGGTACGAGAAGACGGGCATGCCCAACCTTCCGTTCCAATCCATCGATACGGGCATGGGCCTGGAGCGCACCTCGGCGGTTCTGAGCGGGAAGACTTCGGTGTACGACACCGACGCTTTTCAGCCCATTTTGAGGGTGATCGAGGGTCTCACGGACGGCTACACCTACGGAAGCGACGACAAGAAAGACATCGCGGCGCGCATCATCGCCGACCACATTCGAACCGCCGTTTTCTGCATCGCGGATGGAATTTTGCCTGCGAACAACGGTCGAGGCTACGTCCTGCGCCGACTCATTCGCCGAGCAATTCTCAAGGGCTCCAGATCGCTAGACCTGAAGGATCTGTTCCTGTTCAAGGTGTACGACGGCGTGGTGGGATCGATGGGCGATCACTACACCGAATTGGTCGAGCGCAAAGATGTCATCGTTGAGACCCTGCGCAACGAAGAGGCTCTCTTCCGACGCACGCTCAACAACGGCACAAACCTTTTGAGTGAAGAACTAGAGACTCTTGCCGGAAACGCCGGAAAGGTTCTCTCTGGCGAGATCGCTTTCCGACTCTATGACACCTACGGATTCCCGCTGGAAGTTACCATCGAGCTTTGTGAAGAAGCGGGGGTGAGCGTGGACACCGACGGCTACGAAGAAGCCCTGAGAGAAGCTCAAGAACGATCTCGTGGAGCGCAAGGGGATACCTCGGCTTACGGCGGCGTGGTTGCGGGCGACGAAAAAGCTCTGCCTGATGCCCCTAGCGAGACCGAATTCCTAGGCTATTCCCTACTGGAGGCATCGGCGAAGGTAGTTCGAATTCGAACCCTGGAACCCGGCAAGTACCGAATCGCGCTGGATAAGACTCCGTTTTACGGCGAAAGCGGCGGTCAGACCGGAGACACGGGCGTGTTGGTCTCGAACGGCAGAGAGATACCGGTTGTTGGCACTACTAAGAGTGCAGGAACGTTCTGGCACGAGGTTCACGATAGCGAAGCTCCCGAAATGCTCGGTGCGCTGGTAAAAGCGAGGGTCGACTCGGATCGGCGTTCTCGGATCAAGCGGAACCACACCGCCACCCACTTACTTCAGGCGGCGCTTCGCAGCGTTCTTGGCACCCACGTCACCCAGGCTGGATCTTACGTTGGACCCGAAAACTTGCGGTTCGACTTCACCCACGGCAAATCGCTTTCGGCAGAGGAGATCGCCGAGGTGGAGCGCATCGTTAACTCCAAGGCTCTGAACAATAACGACGTGGTCACCTACGTTGATCTTCCCATCGCAGAGGCGAAGGCGAAGGGTGCGATGGCGCTCTTTGGAGAGAAGTACGGCGACAAAGTGCGGATGGTGGAGATCACCGAGTTCAGTCGAGAGCTTTGCGGTGGCACCCACGTAAGGTCGACGGGCGAGATCGGCCTGTTCAAGATTGTCAGCGAAACCAGCGCGGCGGCGGGCGTTCGCCGAATTGAAGCGCTTACCGGTGAGGCCGCCTATGAGTTCGTGAAGGAAGAGTTGGATCGCGTTGCCACCGTTGCCGATCTGCTCAAATCCGCTCCGCGCGACCTTGTCGCTGCCGTTCAGCGCACGCTGGACCAGGTGAAGGAAGAGCGCAAGAAGCGCGAGAAAGCCGAAATGGCGGCGATGTCTGGCGCAACCGCCACCGCTTCTCCGGTGGTGGACGTGAAGGGGGTCACGCTCTTTGTCCGCAACTTCGGCACCGTCGACCCCAAGGTAGCTGGTCAAGCGCTAGACAACGAGGCAAACGGCAAAGCCAACCAGGTGACACTCGGCGCTGTTGTTACCGAGGACGGGAAGATTCAGTTCCTGTGCAAGGTAGGAGCGGATGCTGCGGCGAAGGGCGCTCACGCAGGGAATCTGCTGCGAGAGGTCGCCAAGGTGGCGGGGGGCGGCGGAGGCGGTAAGGCCGACTTCGCTACGGCGGGCGGTCGAGACGCCTCTAAGGTGGACGAGGCGCTGGCGATCGCGGAATCGGTGCTCGCCGGTCAGATCGGTTAACAGCGATAAATCCGCCTCAACCCCTGTTCGATCTGAGTGGTCGGGCAGGGGTTTTTCGTTAAGGGATTTGAATTGAACGAACCGTACTGAGGTTTGCCTCGTCATGATCTTGGGACTTTAAGGATCGTCTCTGGAGAAGGGATGATTCGAACCCCGAAGAGCGCTAATGAACAACCCGAAGATCGGCTCTGTTTTCACCGCACGGGTTGCCGGCGGGCTTCTTTGCGCCATCCTCATCGCTACGGTTGGTTCGGCGCATGGTACGGGCTCAAAAAGGGCAACAGGCGTTCAAGAAGAGCGATTCGCGCTCGAGATCGAGCCAATGCCGTTTCCCAGGGCAGCGCATGAGCTTTCCAGACTTTTTGGCGCCCCGGTCCGTATTGACAAGCGATTGCAGCGCACCACCTTCGTTGCCTACGCTCCCTCCACCACGCCCGAAGAGCTGAGGGCAAAGATTGCCGAGGCCTTTAACGCAACATGGACCTACTGGAACGGAGAATGGTTTCTAGAGCAAACCGAAACCCAGATTCTGCAAGAAGCTGAAGCAATCGAACGGCTGCACCGCCCAATTGTTCGTCGGTTCTTATCTTCCGCAAAGGTTACGGTTCGTCGGTACGAATCCTTTTCCGACGATCATGTCCGTTTGATAACCGAACGGTGGGATAAGTTCTTCGAGCAACCCACTGACGGCAAGATGTTGCGGACGCAGTTCTTTGAGGACGAAGATTTTTGGTGGATCAAGCGGGAGCTCCCGTCGGGTCGACTTTTGAATCGTCTAATCGCACAATTTACGGCGGAAGAATTCATCCGACTTCCGATAGGTGAGCGTCGCGTTTTCGCTTGGAAGCCGTTGCGAACAACCAATAACGGTCGAGCCCTTCAAACCCATCTCAGTTTCGACCCTTCAGGAATTATTGCGGACTACTGGACCGAGCAACAATTGATGAGCGAGAGACTTAAGGAGGCGCCACCAAAAGAAATGGCAGAGGGCCTGGTGCAGCGACTTGGTTTGGTTACTAAACCGGAGAACCTGATTGTAGCGATCTCTCGCCCAAATCTGGCTTTCTACAAAATCTGCGTAGCCGTTCTGGATCGGCTAGGCGAAGTTGCCATCGCGGTTGAAAACTACTCTTACAACATGGATCCATTATTGGATTCAGACGAATTCGATGGTCGCTTCTGGGATTTCACCCGCCAAAAGGAGCAACTGATCTCCCTAGATGCGCGCGATTTCCGGAAGCTCTTACCCTGGCCCAGCGATTTAGAAGGCAGATCGTTTGACGCTTACGCTACTAAAGAGCCTGACCTGAACCTTCTTCAACTAGTCAAGCGGACTACGGAACGGGATCCGTTGACCTTTGGAGCATGGGAGCTACTCAAGATGGAAGCGCAGGATCGAGGTGCGTCCTTCGTCGGTGAACTTTCGGATGAGGGCGTTGATTTGAACTACGGTTTTTTGCGAATGTTTACGGTGTTTCAGTCCGCCGAGAGAGTCCCTAACCGGAGCAACGGGGCGCAACATCGGAACATTGTGAGACTGTCGGACCCCCACTGGGTTCGCAAGATTTACCGAGACCGTCGAAGCCTGGAGGGGCATCTAAACGTAAAGTCCACGGGTAAGTATCGAAACCTGGTCGAGATGCTGGGCGACTATGCCGAAGCCAATGCCCTGATCAACTGGAACAACTCTCTAGACTCTCTGGTTCAGAGAGCACAGTTAGAAGACCTTCCAACGGATGGAGTAGAACCGAAATATTGGCCTGCCTATGCCGAGCCGGGACGCCGACCACCTTTTGGGGAGAGATGGCAACCCGCGTTCAGAAACTCAGCATTCTGGTCACGATTCTATAAAGCGATTGCGCCCATGTTGCCATCGATTCCGGCTGCGGATCCGACCGATATCGATGTGCAGGAGCTCCGGGTTCCACAAAAGACCAGAGCCTTACTCGAAGAAGTGCTCTTCAGGTCGGCAATCCCGGAAGACATTCTTTCGAACTTTCTCGTTCGAATCGGGTCGGAGGGTGGAGGATTCTCCGCGTACGGCGCCACGGCCGAACCGACGCTCTATTTCCCTAATGGACTGCCGGACGATGTCAAGTTCTCTGCTTCCTCGAAACACCGCTTCCGACTTGTGGCTGAGGTCCAAAACTCGCCCAAACGTCGCTGGGTGATGGGTCCCCAACAATTGGCGGAGGTTGTTTACGCGAAATCGAACCCGAAGGGCATGAAGATCAAAAACATCCCCGTCGGGTTTTCCTTAGATCGGCTCTACCTCTATAAGCAGGTCCACCTCGAGATCACGATCCATCTCGCCCCGGGGTTCTCGGCCACCGGTCAGGTGGAGTGGCACGAACCCGTAGGCTCCAAACCGGTTCCCTTAAACCTGCTTCCAAAAGAGTTTCAGGACGCCTACAAGCAGGAGCTTATCAATATTCAGGGGGCGCCAAAACGTTAACTTTTCGTACGAAACGCATCTTCCTCTCAACCCGTACCCACCACCAGACCGTACAGATGCACTGGCAACAGTATAGCGACAAAAGTGTTATGCTGAGAGATCGGAGCAGAAGCATGAAGAGGGCATTTAATGAGCGTCTTTTGATGACCGCGTTTGGAATAATCGCGTGGTCTGCAGTAACCAACCCTGCATCTGCCGCACCCGCACGTGGAATCCTGCGAACCAGCATCGTCCCCGGTGTTTTCATGCAGGGTGAACCCATTTCGGTGGAGATTGAGCCCATGCCGCTACCCAAGGCGGCGAAGGAACTTGCGAAGATTTTCGGTGCTCCCGTCAAGGTGGTAAAGACCCTGGAGCCCTCTACGCTTGCCGTTTACGCCCCAAGCACCACTCCAGAGGAACTTCGATCCAAGATCGCCGCCACTTACAACGCCACATGGACCTTGCGAGAGGGAGTTTGGTATCTCGATCAAACGACCGAGCAGATGCGAACCGAGGCAGCCATTGAGTTAGAGAGGAGGAAGACGGCGGTTCGGTCCATGCTAGAGAAAGCCCGAAAAGCAACAGCTGCTCAGAAGCCTTTCACCGATACCGAAGCCCGGGCTCTTTACAACCAGCTAAAAGACCTCACCAAAAATGGCATCAAACGCGATGATATGGCCACGTACCAGCGCTTGGAGCAGTTCGAAAGCAGGGGCCCAGAAAAGCGTCTCATGGAACGTCTGCTTTCTAAGCTCACCGATGAAATGTTCTTGTCTGTTCCGGAAGGAGAGCGTCGCGTCTTTGCTTTAAAACCGACCGCCGTGCAGCTTCGTCTAAATCTTGACTTGCGGGAAGACGTTAATCGCTTCATTGAAGAACAATCCACCTGGTCCGTGGCTACCGGAGGACAAATGATTACAGCCGGTGAACGGGGCGGCGCCTTTGGACGCTTATCTGCAAACGTAAAGCCCATTGACCAGCCCGTTGATAACATCCTCATTTCCATCCAAGCGACACCGGGTCCAGGTTTTTCCGTTGAATGCAACCTAGTAGATCCCAAGGGGCTTTTTCTATCCGAGGGCTATGGTGGGACATATAATTCAGAAGAAGTCGAAACTTATAATATTGAGTCCCTCTACGGAATGGGAGAGGTCGCAAAGAAGCACGAAACGAAGCTTTCGAAAGAAGGTCTAAAATTCCGCCGATTGCTGATGGGAATTGATCCAGTAACAAAAACGCCCATTGAAACCGATGCTGAGTTCAGAGAGAGAGCAGCTAAGCTTTCAATGAAAGACCCCTTGGCGTACTCCACATGGGATTATCTAAAGCAGGAGGCTAAAGATTTGAACGTCTCTTTTGTAGCTTCCCTTCCTGATCAATCCATACTCATTTCATATGGCCTCCTTGCCTTTACACGGGATCCTAAAACCTCGGGCATTGCAAAGAAGTATTTTGAAATGGACGTCCAGAGTGCTGATGACTGGGTAACTATTTCACCTGCAAACTCGGTTCGACATCGTCGAAACTATCGAGACCGGTCAGTCTTAGAAAGGCAAATCGCACTCAGAAATAATTCCAAAAACAAATCGTTAGAAACGGAGGCCGACTATGCGCTTTCGCTCCCGAATGAAGATAGCTATTCACTACTGGATGAGTTTATTCGTAGATTCGCAATCAATGATGAGCCGATCTACAACGATCGCTTCTTTCTGCGAGTTTACGGGCTGATTCCTAGCAGTTTGAAAACCCCGTCAGCTTCGGAAAAGGAAGTGCGACTGAATCAACTTCCGAAGGAGGTCCAGGAGTATATTTTCAAGCGGGTCTATTACGGAAACAGACCCACCATCCAATACGAACCGAGCGATGGGAATTTCAACGAAGGCAAAACGACACTTTTTTGGAACGGTGTCTTGAAAGAGTCGACGGTCAGTATGCCCAACGGAATACCTCCTGCAGCGACGATGAGGATCACGACAGTGGACGATTTAGTCGTTAAAACATCTCCGAAAATGCGAGCTTTTGGAATGGACCAAGGGGAACTTGTCTCGCCCGAGGATCTTGCTCAGCGGGTGTTCCAAAAATCTCGACCGGACCTGTACCCTTGGGTCGCAGATGACGAACGCTACACGGTGGATACGAGTCGTCTGCGATTGTATCGAAAGAGGGTCGTAGTCTTTCTGATTGATTTCAAGAATGACTTTATCCTGCGAGGGTCCATAACCGAAGCGACGGCAATGGATTCAGGAACTTACACCCTTGACAAGCTTCCCACGGAGTTTAAGAAGAAATATCAAGAAACCTACACGCGTATTCAAAACCAAGCAAAGAACAGAAAACCTGATCCTGGTAGCGGCCCAAAGAAAGACATACCACCCGGACCTTGAAACAACCTTCAAGGGCGATCGAAACGTTAACTTTTCGAACGGAATGCATCTTCCGCCGAACCCGTACCCATCGTCGAAGCGTCCAGACTGACGGGGCTTAGAATGACACGACCGGAGTTATTCTAAGAAATCGGGAGAGAAGCATGAACAGTTACCACAACAGGCACCTCATGATCGTGGCGATAGCCATGATTGCAGGCATGGGCGCAGGGGCGTCTGCGATGGGCAAAACGCCAGGCGCAAGTGGCGGACTGTTTAACACCAACATCGTTCCCGGAGCGTTCCTGCAGGGCGAGACCGTTGCCGTTGAGATTCAGCCGATGCCGCTGCTCAAAGCAAGCAAGGAACTGGCGAAGATCTTTGGTGCCCCGGTGAAGGTGGTGAAAACCCTCGAGCCATCTACCCTTGCCGTTTACACTCCTGCCACCACGTTAGACGCCCTCCGTAGCAAGATTGCCGTTGCCTACAACGCCACTTGGACCTTTCGACAAGGCATTTGGTATCTCGATCAATCCACACAGCAGGTTCGATCTGAAGCCGCGATCGAGCTTGAGCAACGCCGAAACGGAATTCGAAAGATGCTCGAGAAGCGCAAGAAGGCCAAAGAGGCGCAAAAGCCCTTTACCGATACCGAGGCCCGATCGCTTTACAACCAGCTAAAAGACCTCATGAAGGGCGGCTTCAAAGACGACGACGGATCGATGTGGCGGCGAGTGGAACAGCTGGAAAACCAGGGTCCGGAAAGGCGATTCAGCGACCATCTGCTCTCTAAGATGACGGAGGAGATGTTTCTTGCCGTTCCGGAAGGGGAGCGCAGAGTCTTTGCGCTGAAACCCACCGCGATGCAACTCCCGCTGAAGGTCGATCTCACCGCAGAGCTGAGACGCTTCACGGAAGAGCAGAACGTGTGGTCCGCAACCACGGCCGGCGAACCCATCACCGGCGGCGAGGACATGGGCACTTACGGCCGACTTTCTAGCAACGTGAAGTCCATTGATCAACCCATTGATAACGTTTTAGTTTCGGTTCGATTCAATAGAGGCAACAGCTACACCATTGAATACATGGTTGCCGACGTCAAAGGTCGTTTTGCTGCCGAAGGCTATGCGGGGAGTTACGACTTTGCCGAAGAACAGTTGCAAGGACCCACGCTGGAGACCCTTTACGGAATGGGGGAGAAAGCCAAGGACCATGAAAAGATCCTTTCTAAAGACGGCATTAACTTTCGAAGGCTTTTGTGGAGGGCTGACCCGGTAACCAAGAAGCCTGCCGATCCCGAGCCCGGATTTGCTCAGAGAGCCATGAAGCTCACCGAGCGAGACCCTTTGGCTTACTCCACCTGGGAATACCTGAAATACGAGGCGCAACAGTTAAAGGTATCGCTGGTTGGCTCGCTTCCAGACAACACGATGTATCTTTCGTATGGTCTTTTGAATTTCTTCCGAGAAAACAAAGGGAAGGATTTTGCAACCCGATTTCTTGCCATGCGCACCGTAGACGAGGGTGATTGGATGGTAATGGCTCCAGCCAATCCCATCCAAGAGCGCAAAGAGTATCGTGATAGGGCAAAAATGGAAGCCCAGATTCTGTTGAGCCAACAAAAGAAGGGTAAGACGCTGGACTTTGAGGCCGCCTACGCCCTTACTTTGCCAGATGAAGAGTCTTATTCCCCGCTCGATGAACTTCTAAGAAGATTTACCACCACCGATGAACCCATTTACAACGATCGGTTCTTCTTGAGGCTTTATGGCATGATTCCGAGCAGTATGCGCCCTGCGCTTGCGGCTGAAAAAGGCGTTCGACTGAACCAGCTACCGCGCGAGGTTCAAGAGAAAATCTTCAAAAGGTTGTATTTCGGAGATCGATGGTCGATTCAATACAACCCTCAAAGCGGGGAATACGACGAAGAGAAGTCGATGCTTTTCTGGAACGGCATTTTACGAGAGCCGACCGTTAGCATGGCGGGTGGAGTGCCAAACAACACCACCATTAAGATGGAGATTAAGTCGGAACAGACCCTTAAAACCGCCCCTCAGCAACGAAGCTACGGCACCGATCAGGGCCAGTTTGTGACCGCCGAGGAACTTGCGCAAAGGATGTTCTACAAGTCTCGACCGGATCTGTTCCCCTGGGCGGCAGAAAACGAGTATTACCAGATCAATCCGAACGGGCTTCGCGTGTACGAACTCCGAACGGTTTCGTTCATGATCGACTTCAAGAACGACCTACAGATGCAAGGCAACCTCACGGAAGCCGAGCCTACTGCCCTCGGCACGTTTACGATCGACACCCTGCCTGCGGAGTTCAAGAAGAAGTATCAGGAATCTTGGAAGCAGATGCAGGAGCAATCGAAGGATATGCGACCGGGGATGTACGGTCCTACCAAGAGCCCGAAGAAGGACATCCCGCCGCTCTAGTGTCGGCGGGATGTCTAATCGGCCGCCAATTCTTTAAGGTCATCCCAAGAGATTTGAAGTCGCGAGGAGACAAGTGCACGAGTTTGCCCCGCAAATGGCCAATCGTCAGCACCGATAATCTCAAGGTCACCAGCGACTTCCTTTATCCTCGCAGCATTGTTATCGGCGAGGGCCTGAATAAGCTGATCAAGTTTGCCCTTCACCAATCTAAGCTGTTTGAACCGACTCGAAACCAGTGCAGATCGATTCAATCCACAAACACTGATTGTCATCCTTCCTCGATCATCCATTGGAATCGCAAAGCCGCTCTGGTTAAACGATAGCGACTCCTCGACTGCATCATCGAATGCATTCAGCAGTAACCTAGCCCGGTTATCGTCGATCGAAGGCCCTTCTTCACCAATCTCGGGATCGGTTGGAAAGTGATTTCCCTTATTGCGTTGATTGCATTTTTGGCAAGCCAAAGAGTAGTTGCTCCACTCGTAAGCGAGCCACCAATATCCACGCTCGGATAACTTCTTGGTCTTTGACCCCTTTCCAGTATCGTGCCATGGTCCCAGCGTTGTTATCCCAGCCTTTGGAAAAAAGTGCTCCACGTCGCCGTCTTGAGTAGCCGTAACCAACCCCTCACAAAAGAAGCACTTTCCGGATTGGGCGTTATCAAAATGGTCCTTGAAATGCTTCCAGTGATCGTCAAACTCCTTAGAAGTTGGATTCCGGCCCTCGACCTCAACAATTCTGCGTATCGCTTCTTTGGCGTCCGCAACCCTTGACTCAAAGTCTGCGGGCTTCTCTGGTCTCCGGTGTCGAATCATGAGATCAGCCTCCGCGCTTCTTCTGGAGAATCTCTTGAATGCGCTCTCGAGCAATTTCTATAGGCTCTTGAACGAGATCGTCAATCTCCCGGAGTTGCGTGGAAAACGCCTGTGAAAGCCGAGCCGATACATGTGGAGATTCATTGGGCTCCCCATTGAGGATGCTTGACGCGGTCTCAGAAATGGCTCGCTCGGTCCTTGTATCCAGTTCAGATTCCAAGCCAAAGGCTTCGCTGGTGAGCAGGCTATCAACCGTAGATGCGCCGAGTTCGATTCGTTGGACGGTGGACGGGGCAGATGCGGACGTTCTCTCTACGACGAACACCTCGCAATCTTCCGCCGATTGCACAATCAGCGGGCTGTGAGTGGTGACGATGAAAGTAAGGTTCGGGAAAAGCCGTCGCAGGGTGGGAACGATTTCGCGCTGCCAGGTCGGGTGCAGGTGCAGGTCGAGCTCGTCGACGAGCACAATGCCCGTCATCGCCTCGAGCAGTTTGCCCTCGCTCGCCCACTGTTTGATGTTTTCCTCGGTTTGGGTGTGCAGCCAGCCCGCCAGGAGGTCGATGAGCCAGATGATGGTGGCTCGATATCCCTCGCTAATGGAGGCGAAGGGGACAGTGGTCATTTGGTCCGTTTCTGCATCCGGTTCGAATGTCAGGCTCAGGCCATCACCCGAGACATTGACTTCTGCCACGCGCGGAAGTAGCTGTTGGAGTGCCCCTGTAATCGCGTTAAACAACTCACCACGCTCGGTCCACTCGAAGGTCTTGAGTCGCTCTCCTAACAGCCATTTTTCAGGATCAATAGGACCCCGGCTGGGCAAGGAAGTGGAATCGTATAGAGAAGCGATGAGGTCGTACCGAGCTTTCGGTCCGTCGTCGTACTCCCTACCTGCTCTGTTGGTTCCGAAACCAGACGCAAACAGTAGCACCTCGTCTGGGTCGTAGTTATAGTCAAGTATCGTAGTTAAGGAAGGCTGAAAATGATCTTGGTCAGGCCCGGACTTATAGCCAAAAGAAGTCTCCAACCACCCTGTCTGAAAATTGTGCCGGAGTTGGACATGCGCACTCTCGGCTCCGTACCTCACGAGTTTTTTCGTCCACCGGAGGTCGGTCTTGAATGGATTAGGAGCAAGCCAAAAATCCTCAAGCCCAATCAACTGCAGCAGCGTCGACTTCCCCGACCCGTTGTCGCCCAGGAACACAATCCACTGCCCGCCCGACTCCGGCACCGCGAACTCCACCTCCACCAACTCGAACGAGCGGATGTTCTCGACCTTCAGTCGCTCAAGATAAACCGGCTTCGGCAAGGAATCGGGCATTGCTCCTATATTCTACGGCGAACTCACCCTTCGACCGAAGGAAGAACCGCCTAAAGTAAAGGCATCGACGTCTGCGGGGTGCTCAGCCATTCGCAGCCGGCGGCCGTGACCAGCACCATCTCCTCCAGACCCAGATACCCGCGACCCGGCAACGTCACTCCGAGCTCCAGCGTGTAAACCTCGTTCTCTCGAATCGGCATCATCGGCGTATTGCCGTACCGATCCCACTTGGGACCCAGCACCGCGCCGCCATCATGAGCCGCCCTGCCCACCTGGTGACCCACCGCGTGCAGATACTCCGGATACCCGTGCGCCACCAGGGTCGAACGCGCCGCATCGTCCACCTGCCAGCCCTGAACTCCGGGCTTCAGAACCGCTTTCGCCGCTTCCAAAGAAGCCCTCACTGCGGCGAGCCCCTTAACAACGTCCTCCGGAACGGAATCGCCCACAAACCAGCATCGCTGAATATCCGAACTGTAGCCATCCACAATCACGCCCAGATCAATGTGGAAGATGTGCCCCTCTTCAATCAGAATCGAATCCGACGGGATGCCGTGGCCGATCATCGAGTTCGGACCGGAGTTCACAATCGGGTTCCCCGCTCTATCCCAGCCGTATCCGTAACCCGCCGCGTCGATCTTCTCTTGAATCGCCCGATAAACCGCCCGCTCGGAAACGCCGACCTTGGCGATGCTCTGCGCGAAAGCGAACATCTCATCGGTGATATCGATCGCCTTCTTCAGCCGAGCGATTTCGGTGGAGGTTTTTTCGCCTCGCAACCGGGTGGGTACGCCCCGAGCGGGCTCGAGGCAGCCCTCAAACCGAGTCCCCGCCACCACTTTTTCCAGCAACCGGTACATGCCAACCGTCAAACCGTCTGCCTTGCAGTCGTCTTCCGAGATGTTCAGCCCAATCGCAGCCTTCTTATCGGCGGGGATGTTGGCTTCCAGCGCGGCAAGGAGAGAATCGCGAATGCCTTGCACGTACGGAACCACCTCGTCCCAATCGCCAGAGTGCTTCAGGGGATCGGCGTCGTAGTTGCCCACCACCGCCACGCTTTTGCCGTTGGCAAAAATCACTAGCGCGCTCTGCCAGGTGAGCCCGCCTTCGATGAGGAACGGAATAATGGGGTCAGACCCCTCGGCGGTCTCTCGAACAAAGGTGATCCAGGCGTCCAGCCCGGCCTCTTTCACCAGCGACTTCGCCTGAGCGATCTTTTCCGAATGAAGCGTCATGCGCTTACGATACCAACGGAAAGGGACCGTATTGAGTCTGATTCACCAGATACGCCTATCTCCTATACTTTTGTGTAAGTCGCCGCTAAGCCGGCAACCGTCACCGAACTGTTGATCGCGTTATCAGGAACCAGCAGATACCGCCAGGGTTTGCCGCCGTGATCAATCTCATGATTGGTTGCATTCTTGCACCATCGAACCGCCGCATCCGACTTCTCAAGCACCGCAGGATCGTTTACCAGATCGCTACGCTTCGGCTCAATGATCAATTTCTCACTAAGAGTCTCCACGACAAAATCCGGCTCGTAATCACCGCTGGCAAGATGAATCCGAAACTGCCCTGGGGCAGGCTTGAGCCATTTCAAGACCGGATCATCGTTTTCAAGCACCACTGCAAGCCGTCTCTCCGCATCAGATTGGAACTTCTGCACCGGATACAAGCACTTCTCAAAGCCTTTAAAGGACATCCCCCTAATCAAAAGGCGTTCCTCTACAGGATTCCGATAGTCGCGTGATGACTCCGTGGCAGGAGCGTCAAACGCATTAGACCGAAGCGTCTCGAAGCCCTTGGCAATCCGAACCTCATACTCAACCGGAGCCACAAACCGATGGCGCTGCATTTGCGCGTAAACAAATTCTGTAAGAGCCCGCTGATGATGAAGCAAGACTTTGAGAACCTGGTCCTCATCCGAAAGATAAGATTGCAGGCGACCAACAACTTGCCCTGCCAGCTTGTACAAAAGATCGGAGTGGCTTCCGTAGTCAATATCTGACTTATCAATCAACCCGCGCACAAGGTAGTTCTCCAGCCGATCCTCAAGATTGATCGACTCGCCCCCATCCAGCTTCCACCTGCGCCCCGTTGGCAAAGACTCAATAAGCAGATTGCTGGAAACGGGCTGATAGTTGATCGCGGAAACGTCTAGGTTAAAGTCAGCAAAACGAATCATCGTCTCGCCCTTGGGCTGAAGGACAATGCGCGGAATGTCGATCATCAGGTCGACAAAGTCGTCAACAGTCTTCTCGACCACCCGCCCCACCTGCGAATCCAAATCTATGGCTGTCGCCGCATCTTGCGGTTCGGGTGTCGTTCCCTCAAGAGAAGCTTGAGCAACAGGGGTCTCGGCAAGGGCGGTATAAGTTAGCCCTTTCTTCACCTCGGCAACAATGCGCGCCTTAACTTCAGGGTTCTTGAGGTCTGCAGAGCGCGGGAGGTACTCGAACTGTTTCAGCGTCTCGACCGTTACCTGAGCAATCCGCCGATCGTCTTCGGTTTCAAACACCATCTTGCGCTGCGTAGGGGCGGCGCCCGGTTCGGCGAGCTTGGGAGTAATTGCCGGCGGCACCGTCACCACCACCTTTTTCTCAATCGGAATGTCCCGTCCAATCACCACGCCTTTCTTAATGATCGAGTTCGGGTTTCGCGCTTCGTCGATAATCGCCTGAAACTTGTCGTGCGCAACAATGTGCAGGGTGTCCACGGCGTCGTTCCCAGTCCGGCGACCGTAAGGCAGTCGTAGACCTCGTCCCAGCGTTTGCTCGGTCAAAACATCCGCCACAAAGCGCCGCAAAGGCACAATGGTGTAAAGGTTGCTCACGTCCCACCCTTCGCCTAACTTGTTCACGTGAATAACAATCTCCGGCGCACGTTCGCTATCGGCTTTCTCCACCACCAACAGCCGCTCGACCGCGTCGTCTTTCAGCTCTCCGGTTTGGTTGCTATGAACGGTGATGACCTTATCGGCATACCGACCTTCAAAGAACCGATCGCTCTTAATGAGTGCCTCAAGTTCATCGGCATGGGTCGTGTCTTGCGCTACCACCAACATGAACGGCCTCACCAGGGGTTTGCCCGAGTTAAGAGCGAACGTCTCTAACTCCACCTTGGTATGTTCGTGAACGCGAACGCCATCTTCCAGCTTTACCAGTTCCAAAGTCGCTGCGTCGTAATCCTGGGGGCGAAAGTTCTCCTTGGTCACAACCGCCGGCTCTTTTACAAACCCGTCGTCCATTGCCGAAGAAAGCGGGTAGCTGTAGATCACGTTCTTAAACGCAGCACCGTTCGCCCCAGTAACTTTCGGCGTTGCCGTCAATTCCAAACCCAAAACAGGCTTCAGCTCATTAATGGCTTTGGCACCCGCAGAGGCACGGTAGCGGTGACTCTCATCCATGATCAGCACTAGGTCGTCCAGACTGGAGAGGTAGTCGAAGTAGCTGGTGCCGATGTATTCACTCAGCCGGCGAATCCGCGGAGAAGCTCCGCCCCGCACTTCAGAGTTGATCTTGCTGATGTTGAAAACGTTGATATGAACGCCTTCGTCCAGATTGCGGAAGAGGGTCTTTCCCGTGTCGTAATCGTCTCCGGTAATCACCTCCGGCGGGTTGGTCGCAAACTCAGGGAGACCCCGTAGCACGTACTTGGGATGATTCGGCTCCCTAAACTCCGCTACCAATTTGTTGTAGATCGTAAGGTTTGGAGCAAGCACAAAGAAGTGCCGAAGCTGGTGAACTTCCCGCAGATAGGCAATAAACGCCCCCATCAAACGCGTCTTGCCAACGCCCGTTGCCAGCGTAAAGCAGAGAGACGGGAAATCGCGTTCGAACTCCTCTACCGAAGGAAACTCGGATTTCACGATCTCCAAACACTCTTTCAGGTCTTGACCCTTTTCCAAAGGCAGAATCTCGCCAAGCCGAGACAAGATTTCCAAAGAGTCCCGTTGCGGGCGACGCAGGCTGAGGCGGTTGGAAATGGCGTTCACCGCCCGCGTCGGATCGCTCCAAGTTTTCATTCGCCTGCCTCCTCGCTCGTATCGGCAACAGAATCGGTTGCGGCTTCCTCGGCAAACAGGTCCCCGGTCCCTTCCTTACCTGCCTTGGTAGAAACCCGCTTGGCAACGGGAGGCTCGCCAACGGGGGGCTCGGCCTCGGCGGCCTTCATGGGCAGGTTCTGAATGTTGAGGCTGTAATCGTCTTTCCCGAACTCGCACTTGTTCAGCACCGTGTTCGGAATCTTTTTAAAGTCCAGGTTCGGGAAGGCGCTAACGTTGCCCTCCCACGCGGTACAGCAAACCAGCAAAGACCGGTTCGGGCCGACTTCCTCCGAAAGGTGGGCCATAGCCTCATGGTTAAAGGTTTGAGTAGTGACGTAGATGAAATCGGTCTCGGTCGATCGTCCGTGCTGCCAATACAACTCGTCGCTAGGGGCATAGGTAAAGCCCATGTGCTTGCACATCGCCTCGGCAAGCATCTCCGCGTTGTAGGCGTCGTTGATCACCCACTGCCCGTACTTGTCTTGCTTCAGCAAGCTCGGCCCGAGCTTGTAGTAACGGAACCCTCCGCCGCCCTTCCAACCCGTCGCTTCCGTCACCCCACCCGGGTCTTCGCCATCGATCACCTTTTTCAAGCGCGGAATGATGTGGGTATGGCATGTTTCACGTAGCTCAACCATGATCCAGCGACGCCCCATTTTGTGGGCGACCGCCCCAGTCGTGCCAGAACCTGCAAACGAATCGAGAACCCAATCGCCTTCTGATGATGCTATCTGAAGAATTAGCTTCAATAGCTGCTCAGGTTTTGGTGTGGAAAAAGGCTCAATTTGCGGCAGTAGCTTTCGGAGATGATCTCGCTTAGCGTCCTGATTCGTTCCAGCCTCGTCCCCAGTCCACCATGATCGTGGAACCACTCCATCTTGCACATCGGTCAGATATCTCTTGATGACGGGCATACTGTCGCCTTTCGAGCCGAAGTAGACCCGGCCCTCTTCCCTAGCTTTCTTGAAATTTGCTTCGCTGAATCGCCAGTAGTTACCTTGCGGCGGCACGACGACTCTCCCGGATGGAAGCTCAATCGGAAAACGCGCCTTGTCCGTGCCACTTTTGGCTGTGCCATTGTCGCCTTGTAACCAAGGTCCCCTCGGATCATTATCAGGGTTGCGGTATCGCTTGGTTTGATCGGCACTCCTTGGAATCAGATTCCTACTCTTAGCCCAGGCTGCGCGATCTTTTGCGTAGATCAGAATGTGATCATGTGCAGAAGAAAAATCAGTGTCGTTTCTACGTCCTTTGTCTTTCTCCCAAGCTACTGAGGAAACAAAATTCTGTCGCCCCATAATCTCGTCAGCCATTATCTTGAAGTAATGAACTTCAGTATCATCTAAAGTTATCCAAAGCGAACCATCAATCGCAAGCAGTCGCGCTAAGATTTCCAATCTATCACGAACCATAGACAGCCAAAGCGAATGCTCTAGTCCGTCGGGAAAATGTTCAAATGCGGAACCCGTATTGTAGGGTGGATCGATGAAGATGCATTTCACCTTGCCCGCAAACTCCTGCTCGAGCGCTTTCAGCGCAAGAAGGTTGTCCCCAAAAATCAGGCGGTTATCGAAGAGATCCTCTTCCGAAACCCGCTCTTTAGCGTGGTAGGACAGTTCCGAATCCTCAACCAGAATCCTCGGCTCCAACCGCGGCCTCTGTTCCTTCCCAATCCAAGTCAATTCAAGCTTAGTTTTCAATCCAGATCAGTCTCCGCGGTAGCAATCACCTTCTGGCCTTTCTCTGTAATTTTGTACGAACGCGCATTCAAACCTTCTCTTACAATAAGCCCAGCTGTTTGAAGTGCCCTAATTTCTGAAGTTACTTCATTAGAACCTAATACCCTTCCATTAAGCTCCTTAGAACTTACAAATCTTTCTGGTTCTCGTGAAAGCCTTTTCAATAGCATTCGAGACTGCTGATTCAACTGGTAATACATTAGCTTTATTGTCAGCTCTTCGTTTACCAAAACTAGCTCCTCAACTCGCTGTTCTGGGCTCAATGCCTTCCCGCCGTTCTCTTGAGCTTCGTTACCCGCCTGTAGGTTCTGGGCGGAATTAGTGCTGCCCGTATCAATCGCCATTTGGGTGTTTGACCCGAACTCTGTATCACCATGCTTCAGCCGGAGATTTCTGATGAGATAGTCAATAGAGCCTCTATGCCTAGTTGCCAGGACGTATAAAATCAAACAAGCCACGAGGGGCCACCACGGTATGACCTTCATCACGGTGTTGAAGCTTTCAACAGAAATGTGGCTAACACCCCACCATAACCACACAAGCCGCACTGCAAGCGTTAAAATATATAGGACAGTGAGACTGCCCACTAACACAATTGTCAATCTTTTCAGGCGTTGGAAACTCGCCTTCAACTTGGCCTTCTGCGCCACGCTTTTTTCCTCTTCAGTCTCACTTTGTTCTTCATTCATTGTCTTTTTCATCTCCTAACTATGACCACCCTATCTCAGGGGTCGTCACCATTATGCTACGAGTTTGAAAGCAACTTTGTAAAAATCGGCATACTTGCGATGGGATAAATCATATTCATTGATTTCAAAACAGACTCTTACCTGTTCAACGACTAGATTAACTCTAGGTTGATCTTCAATACGTTCTTTGAACTAAGTGACTGCCCCAGTCGGCGCTCGACTGCCTCGATGACCTCACCCTTCTCTTCATCGATCCGGTCTTGGGCATCAAAGAGTTCTCGCCGCTTGCGGTTGCGCGTCTGCTCCAGTTCCCGCTTACGCTTTTCGATCTCTAGCTTCTGATCCAGGGTGCTTGCCAGTTTGACCTCTTTACCTGCCGCACGAATCTGCAGGTCCAGTTCCTTGAGTTCCACCTCTAGACCATGCTTGAGGTCGTCTGCCCAGCGATCCAGCTTCTCCAGTTCTTCCGCGAAGTACCGCTTATTGCGGTCTTGCGACTGCGCCACCGCTTGATCGATCAAGAAATCGGTTTGCGATTGCAAAGCCGACGAAACATCGGGCGGCATTTCGACCGCTCCTAGATCTTCCCCGCCGCATTGGAACAACGCGTCTACAACTTCTTGCGGAGCCTGTTCCCCCGAATCCAACACCACCGCACAGATGAGTTGGTCTTCGGTTTCAAAGCTTTCTATCGTGAGCTTGGTGACCTGCACCCAGCCGGACTGACCCACCAGCGGATCGAGCAAGCCGATTTTTCTGCCAAGGCCACTATAGTTGAACCGCAGGTGTCTTGTTTCCGCAATCGGCTCTTTCGCCTTTTCCAAAAGGATTTGAGCCAAGGGGTGCCCAAGGCGGTACGGCAGAGCGGCTTGATCTTGCAGGGCGTGCCGAACGTAGCGGTATCGTCCCGGTGCCACCTCGGGGCAATCTTCCGGTGATTGGGTTAGGTGGAACTCGTACTCTTCGTCATCAAACGTTGCCCGGTTCCCAAGTCCCCATTTGGTGACGCTCCAGAGTGCCCGCTCCAAGCGGTCGAGTTGCCGCTTGTTCTCGTCTAGGTGCACTTTGAGCTTGTTGTGCACGTCTTCGTCGAAGTTCTCCAACAGTTTCGCGCGGGTATCAGACATGCGCGTTTGGATCTCGCCATCCAGTTCGGCGCGCAGTTCGTCGAACGCAACGTCGATCTCTTCACGGGTTCGGCACGATTGGTAGATATCGGCGATGCGTCGCTCGAAATCGACCCCCGATTCGAGTGCACCCAGGATCTCGTCTGAAGACCCGAAAACCCCGTTGAACAGTTGAAACTTCTGATCGAGAAGTTCAAAGAGCCTACGGTCGGCCTCGTTGGTTCGGTTGACGAAGTTGATGACCACCACGTCGTGCTGCTGACCGTACCGATGACACCGACCGATGCGCTGCTCGATTCTTTGCGGGTTCCAGGGGAGATCGAAGTTGACGACTAAAGAGCAGAACTGAAGGTTCACACCTTCACTGGCGGCCTCGGTTGCGATGAGGATTTCTGCATGCTCCCTGAAGTGCTCCACCAGGGCGGCACGAAGATCGACCGCTTTGTTGCCCGTAACCACGGGCTCCCCTTTATGTTTTTGCAGCCAAGCTTTGTAGATTGCTCCGGAGCGGTCATCGGCATTGGTGCCGTTGATGGTTAAGACCTTGTCTTCAAATCCATTTCCGTTGAGCAGGGCAACCAGGTATTCCTGGGTCCTTCTGGATTCGGTGAAGATGACCGCTTTACGCTTTGCGCCAAGCTCTTCGAGTTTGGTGAATCCTTGCTGGAGGGCAACCAACAGGGCTTCTCCTTTGGCGTTGACCATGATGGATTCGGCAAGCGAGCCGAATCGGCGAAGGTCTTGGATTTCTGCGGCGATCTCTGCCGGGCTGCCTGCCGTATCGTTTTCCTCATTGGCAACCGGATCTCCCCATTCTTCGGTCACTTCGTCTGCCGACTCATAGTCTGCGGCAAGGGTTTCTAGAGCGGCACGGTTGTTGTTCTCTAACCGATCTGCAAGCGTCTTGAGGGTCGCGGAGATGGCAAACGTTGAGCTTGCCAGGAGCTTCCGTAGGATCAACGTCATCAGCGCGCGTTGCTTGTTCGGCAGAGCGTTTAGGTTGGGGCGTTGCAGGTACTCCGAGACTTCATCGTAGAGCACCTGTTCATCATGTGATGGGGTGAAGTCTTGAGTGATCGGGATTCGGTTGGTGAACCGAACGTACTCTTGAACTTGCCTTCGCAGGGTTCGCTGACAAATGGGTCGAAGGCGCTGTTGAAGATCGGCGAACTGCCTTTCTTCCATTGGACCGCGCATGTACCGCGCCTTGAAAGTATCGAGACCTCCGAACAGGTGTTCGTCGATAAAGCTCACCAGTCCGTAAAGTTCTAGGAGAGAGTTCTGCAGCGGAGTAGCGGTTAAAAGAACCAACGGCTTGTTAGAAAAGGCGCTGTGAAGGGAGTTCGCAATTTTGTTGGACGGCTTCCAGACATTTCGAACTCTGTGGGCTTCGTCGATGACGACGAGGTCCCAAGACGTTGATCCAAAGATATTGGCTCGAGCGGCCGCGAAGTGATAGGAGCAGATGAGCACTTGGCCTGCAGCCAGCGGGTCTTCATCTTGAGCTCTTAATGCATTGTAGTCTTTGGTATCTAACACCTTTGCGGGCAGGAAGAACTTTTCCTGAAGTTCGGTTGCCCACTGCTTTCTGAGAATGGTTGGTGCAACCACCAATATTCGGCGTTTGTGCTCCGCCCAGAGCTGAGAGATGATGAGTGCGGCCTCGATGGTTTTTCCCAGACCCACTTCATCGGCAAGGATAGCCCCTCGGCTGAGCGGCGATCGAAAGGCAAACAGTGCCGCGTCTAACTGGTGAGGATTGAGGTCAACCGTTGCGTCGAAAATCGAAGGTCCTAACTTAGACCGATTATCGGATGCCAGTCGCTGAGTGAGAACGTTAGCATGCCAGCAAGCTTGATGTCTTGTTGGAAGTGCTCCGTTCATTACTAAAATGCCCTGCGCTGCGCGTTTAAGTCTACATCCGCCGAGCGATGGTATTTACGCAAATTTGCTGCAAGATGATCCCTTAAAGTGGGATTCAGGAAGGATGGTGGCCGAATAGGGACTCGAACCCTAATGTCTCTCGACACTGGAACCTAAATCCAGCGCGTCTACCAATTTCGCCATTCGGCCAAGAACAGAACCCATAGAATACCTTCCGCTAGGCGCACAGGGCTAAGGACCGAGCGGGAATCGCTTCTTCAGCGCCACTCGACCCTTGCCGTCTCGAACCGTTGCTTCCACCCAAGACCCCGTTCCCAAAGAGGGCAAAACCACTTCCAAAGGACCCATCTTCAGCTCTCGACCCGCGATGGTCCGCGACCCCGTTCCCCAGTCGATCCGCACCGTCGGATACGATTCGTAACTGCGAACAAAGACTCGCACCGTTTGCCCGCCTTTGCCCGCAGAAACCTTCTTCCACCGCACCGGCGCCGATAGCCCCACCTTGCTCAGGAGATAAGGATCCTGAATCTCACTCATATAAGCCCTGGCTACCGCCGGGTTATCGAAGAGCGCATAGTTGTTTAACTGCCTATCTTGCCGAGCGTATTTGAATGTATTGAAGCTCAGCCAACTGGCGGCTTTGAGCCGAGGGTATCTCAGCGGAACGGTTCTAAAGAACTGCGCCATCTTCTCCGCTGCAAACTCCGGACGATCATAGTCGTCGATGCTACTACGATGTGATGCCGCCCATTCGCCGACCATCATCGGATGCTTGCCGGAATACTTCTTGTAGACGTAGTCCAGAGAATCGGTGGGTTGTCGCCACTCGGCGGCCCGAGCCCGATCCGCATCGTTGTACATCACCGAATAGAAGTTCACGCCAACCCAATCCACCCACTGCTCGCCGGGATAGTAAGAGTCGATGGGTTCCTCGGGAATAGTGTTCGGACACCAAACCATCGCCGCATTGGGGGCGACGGTTCTCACCACATCCGCCACCAGTCGAAACTTCTCTTTGTAAACGGCCGGGTTGCTGTGATAGGGGGTCCAACTGCCGTTCATCTCGCCCGCAAAACGCACAAAAACAGGGATGCCGCTGTCTTTGATGGCGCGGGCGAATCGGCGCAGATAGTCGTCGTCCCGAACGTCGCCCAGTGATCGCGGTTCCCACGCAATCTGCAGCGCGGCTCCGGCTCGGCGAAGGTTGGCGGCGTAATCTGTCGGAAAGTCCACCCCGTACTTGCGATACATAAAGAACATCGCGTGCTTCTTTTGCACCAGGTTGTTGAACGCCTGGGGGTCGCGAGTGCTGTCTTCACGCTCGATGTTGGCTCCTAGATACAGCCCCGCGGCGGGCTCGAGCCTTGCCAAGTTGCCTCCGCTCGAAACGGTCTCGGCGGCGTACATTTCAATCTCAGTTCTATACCGCAAGCCTCGCTCACGGAGAACCTTGGCGGCGTTGGGGTCGCCTTTTGCAGCGTAGCCATCGGCCGACTTGAAGTACGCCTCCGATGCCTGCTGAAACTTCCCAGCCGAAAGCAGACGCTCGGCTTCGGCTTTCCACGCCGCCGGACCTTTCTGCCCTCCCAACATCATCAGGGCGAGACTCATCATTGCAACAGGCATGCAATCATTATCGGCTACCCGATTGCTAAATTTGGGAATACCTATTCATAACAAATAGGCAACCAACTTCCCCCCTGGCAGCGTTCTGAAAGATATGAGTCCAAAGAAGTTCTTAGGCGTCTCCATCGGGATCGGAGTTTTGATGCTTGGTGCGGCCGGAGTCCTCATCTTGGGCTCAAAGGTAGACGACCAGAAGCTGATTCAAGAGGCGATCACCGAGGCCATCAAAGCCGGGAAAGACGGCAGACCCGGCGGCGTACTGGACAACATCAGCATAGACTTCAAGATCAACGATCAAGACACGGGGAGTCGATTCCAAATTGCCGACTACGTGAAGAAGATGAAGCCAGAGGTGACGTTGCCTCCGTTTACCGCTCAGATCTTTGGCGACGAGGCGATCATCACCACTCCCATGACGCTCAACGTCGGCATTCTCACCGCCCGAACCAATGTGCAGGTAAAGGAGGTCACCATCAAGATGAGAAAGGAAGACGCTCGCAAGTGGCTCATCATCCCCACCCATCGTTGGCGAGTTGCGGATGTAAAGGTGCCACCCGATGCGGTTCCAAGCGCGTTAATGGGCTTCTAACTGCTCGGGATAGGTTCGAAACGGTACTCTTTTACTTATATGTTGCCAAAGGGTGGAATCCGGTTTGGGCACGTTCGCGTGCACCTAGAAGGTCTTAGCCTTGCAAAGGCCCCTCGGCTAGATGAGGTTTTTATTGAAGGGGGACCTCTCCATGTGGTTCAAGAGGAATCGGGAGAGATCGTTCCGGTCGGGTCTGGCGAACTGACCGTTCTGGTTCGGTCGGATTCGATCGCACAGTTTTTAGAGTCTCAGGGAGCAGGCGGGCTCTCTAACTTCCAGGTCTCGGTGAGCCAAGAAGGGGTCCGAGTCCAAGCCGTAAAAACGGTGCTCATCCCTATTCAGGCGGTCGCTTTGGTGAAGCTGGAAGTGGAAAACGGCGCCGATGTTCACGTTCGGCTGGTCACTGCCGAGGCGCTCGGGGTCGGAGTTCGCACCCTTATTGAAGACCAGCTTGCCAAGATCAACCCGATCTTCCAAGCCTCCGATCTTCCCTTCCCGTGTGTGCTCACGGGAGTGGTTCACGAGGCGGGTCAGGTGCGGATCGAGGGTCGGCTTGGGAAAGAGTGAGACCCGGTTAGTAAACGATCGTTAATATTTTTGGCTATCGCGCCCGTTTTTGAGTCTTAATCAACGATTTTATAAACGATCATTTATTTTTTCGCGATTTGAAACCCATAATCTGAACGGATCGTCCAAATTATCAACGATCGTTTACTCTTATGCAACTTCACGAACTCGGACCGATGGTGCGCGAGCGCAGGCGCTCGTTGAATATCACCCAGGAAACCCTCGCCGACTTGGCAGGGTGCTCCAAACCATTTGTCATCGCGGTCGAGTCTGGCAAAACAAGCCTTCGTCTCGACAAGCTTTGGACTCTCCTGAAAGTTTTGGGGCTCGAGGTGAACGTCACCGACCGTAACGGAGCCGCGTAATGTACGCCGCCGATGTTTACAGGGGTTCGCAAAAGGTCGCTGAGTTTTCGCGCAGCACATCTGGTTTCCGACTGACACTTCTCGCCGACCAAGTCGCTACGACCGGACCGGTCGCAACATCCCTGAAGGCGGATCGGGATGGATCTACCTTGCCAAACTTCTTCCTTAATCTTTTGCCAGAAGGGGCACGCTTAGAGCTCTTACTTAAAGCTCGTAAGCAAAAGGAAGACGACCTAGATCTACTGCTCAAGATTGGCTGGGACAGCATTGGCGACATTTCAGTTGTTTCACCTGGCGCCCCAAGCAAGCCTGGGAAAGGCCTAGTGGATACTCGCGAACTGAAACAAATCAACTTTTGGGAAGAGTTCCATAGAGGCGTGGAAACTACTTTTGACGCGACCGTGTCTGGAGTTCAGGAAAAAATTTCCACTTCAACGGTTGCCTTCACGGTCGGTGGGGTTCGCACTCCGTCGAGCATTCTAAAATTGAACCCGTCCAAGTATCCGTTGCTTGTCCAGAACGAACACTTCTTTCTTCGCATGGCGAGGGCATGCGGACTGGAGGTGAATGAGTCTAAAGTCGTCTTCGACCGAGACCAAAACCCTGGGCTACTTGTCCGCAGGTTTGATCGTGCGATCATCAATGGTGCTCCTCAAAAGCTGCATCAAGAAGATGGATGTCAGTTACTAGATATTCCACCGGGAGCAAAATATCACGTAAACCTTCAACAGCTTGCAGAGGCGGTTGCCAATTACTCATCTGCGCCTGAAGTGGAAATTCTTAGACTTCTTCGCCTGTATTTATTCTCTTATCTCATCGGGAACGGAGACTTACATGCCAAGAACGTCAGTCTTTTATGGGGATCTTCAACGCGCCTTACTCCGGGATACGATCTTCTGTCGACCCTGTTTTATCCAAAACTTGATCAACATATGGCGATCAAAATGGGGGGCAAGGACCTAAACTTCAAACCAAAGAGTTTTCAAGCTTTTGGATCAAAATTTGGGATAGAGGAGTCAGCGATCACTAGAATGATCGGTCAGGTCGCGCGGAAAGCTTTGCCTTGGGTTGCCAGAGTGCCTGAGATTGGATTTGATGAGGCAACAAGCCTGCGCGTGATGAACGAAATAGAACGACGAATCAAGACTTTCGCATAAGAAAAGAGGGCCCCGATAGCCTTCAAGACTCGGGACCCAATGCAGAGCTTCTCGCGTTACCCCGTATGACTCGGGGCTCTGTTCGGTGTAAAAATCGTCGACTACTTCAGAAAAACGGGTCGATTCTCCGCCGGACCCTCGTTGGTGACCTTCAATCCGGCTCGCTCCATGCCTCGTTGAACCAACTTGCTCTTCATAAACAATCGATTCGGCAAGCCATCCCGAGCGTTCTCGATGCCCAGGAACATCTGCCCAAGGTCAATGCCGATGACGTCTGGGGCGATCCATCCCTTTGATGGATTGATGCCTCCCGCGTAGCCGTATCGACCGTACATCGCCGGATACTCCTTCACAAACGCTTCCGCAGCGGCAAGACTCTCTTTCGGCGTGAACATCATGCTGGCAATCGCAGCAGGAGCAGCGAGGGTCCCGTTATCGGGTCCATCCGGATACCCTTGCGCGCCGTATCCATCCGGAATGTCGCACGCGCTGAGTCCCCAGATGTTCTGGTTGTAACCCTTAAACTTATTCGGATTCCGAACCGAATACTCCCGCTGCACAAGGGTCATCTCGCGAGAGTTCGCCCAGTAGTCGATCCCCAGTCCGTCTCTACGATTCTTGAAATCGAAGAAGATTTGCGACATCTGATGCATGAACAGCGGTCCGCCCGTGATCACCTCTTTGCCCTGAACGTAAACGCGCTTGCGCTCAAAGGCGGTCCAGGAATCGGCAGGAGAAGCGGGGTCCTCGCCCAACATGAGCAGATAGATCATCGCGCTTTCGAAATAGCTGCTCCACTCGGCTTCAATGAACTGGGTTTCGGGGTGCCAGCCCATGGTGAAAGTCTTCTTGTTCGGCTTGGTGCCCCCGTTGGTGAGCATGAAGTTCCAGTTCACTTCGCCCAGCATCTTGTTCACCATGGCGGTGAGTTCTTTATCCTTCAGAGCTTGCTCGCAGAGAATGGCGCCGCACCAAAGAATGGCGGAGTCGATGGTGGAAACTTCGCTTTTCCACTCGCGAGCGCCCGTCTCCCAGTTCAGCCAGTGGTAGTACCAACCCTCATGCTTCGGAGCTTTCTCCAGCATGAACTTCATGGTCTTTCGGGAAAGTTTGATGGCCTCTTCGCGGGGCATCCAGCCTCGTTCTGCGCCAATTCCATAAGCGGAAAGGGCAAACCCGATCGCCGCGATACTCGCCACATGGTGACCGTCCGAGTCGTTTTCGGTGAAGTTAGTCGATCGGTCTTTGGTGAAGCCCGTTACCGGATGGCTTCGCTCGATGAAGAACCGAAAAGCTCTCTTAGAAGCATCGTCTAGCAAGGGCCATCCGCTCTTCTTCGCGGAGATGGCAGGATTTTCAAATCGTAAATGCGTGACCGACTCAACCGAGATCACATCTTTGTTAGTTGCTTGAACCGGTAAGGAGTTTGAGAGAAAACAAAGAGAGGCTGCAAGGGTGGTAATCATCGTTGAATACAGGTTGGTTGAGTGGCAGAGAAGGGCGGGTGACCTCCAAAAGAGACCACCCGCCACAGACCTAGGCTTTAGAAGCCAGCAGGTCGGGTTTGGCAGTAGGTGTCAAGCCATCCAAGCGTTGCGCCCGGAATGTAAGCACCGTTGACTTCCAGTTGGTTGCGTCGATAGCCCCACTGGTTCAACTGATCTGCAGTTCCACAGATTTGACCTGCGGTTGCTCGCTTGGCGTGAGAGTCGTGGTAGACGCCGATCATGGCCTTGTTGTCCCACTTGTCGCCGTGCCAAGACCAGCCCAATCCCTTGTTCGTTCCGTCAGGATCGTTGGGGTTGAACTCCCAGCCAAGGTAAGGACCCGCGTCGGACCAAGCCAGCTTGGTCTCAACAATGTTGAGAAGGTTGGCAGGCTCTTCTACTCGAGTCGGGCTGAAACCGAAGTCATCCCACTTTCCGGTGAGATAGAACAGGTTGGTCATGGCATAGCCACGGGTGAACCGCATGTTCTCTGGCTGAACAGCAAAGTTCCAAAGGGTGGCAAATGCAGGGTCAGACTGCACGTCCAAGAATCGAGCGGCTCGGTTCATGGGGTCGCGGAACATGTCGCGGTTCTTAGCGTAAGGCGCCGTGATTTGCTTCCAGTTGATTTCCGTGCGAACCGGAACGGTTGCGGTTTGCACGAATCTCGGAACAGAGACGTCGTCGTTATCAGAAAGATAGATCTGCAAGCTGGTGCCGATCTGCTTCATGTTGGAAAGTCCTGCCGTGGTCTTTGCGGCTGCCTTTGCCTGGGCAAAAACCGGGAACAGGATGGCCGCCAAAATTGCGATGATCGCGATGACGACAAGGAGTTCGATGAGGGTGAATGCTTTTTGTGATTTCATGGAAATGATCCTCTTCATTGAAGATTGGATAAGGGCTTTGTTGATCCTCTCACGTCGAGCGTGAGGGGATAAATGCTTGGCGCACCCGCGACGTCGACGCCTCTCGATCGCGTAATGAGCCGTTTTGCTGCGGCGTAACCCATGTTTGAAATTGGTTGCCGAACACTGGTCAGGGGAGGCGTAACGCGCTCGCACGCTTCCGAACTATCGAATCCCACGAGGGAGAGATCCTCAGGGAGAGAGAAACCGGCTTGCTTGAGTTCCTTCATGCAAGCAAACGCAACATCGTCCGACCAGCACACCAACCCGGTGGCCCCGGTCTCGCGAATCCACTTCGGAACCTCGGCATCTACATGCTCAGGAGTCGGAAGTGCTTTCAAAAGATTCAAATCGCAGTCGATGCCCTCTTCTTGCAGCGCGGCTTTGAAACCGGCAAGTCGATCATTGGACGCCACCGAACCGGAGGAACCGATCGCCATAGCGATCTTCTTGTGGCCTAGTTCTAGCAGGTGCCGACATGCCAGCCTGCCTCCGCTGAAGTTATCCGAGTCGATGAAATCGACCTCGGAATCGGGGTGGCGGGTGAAAAAGAGCACCAGCGGGAATCCGCGCCGAGTAAGCGCGCTCACCAGCGGGTCGTTGTGGTCTCGCAGAATGAGCGCGCCATCAGTGCGACCATCCATCAGCGCAAACGCCTCCTCTTCAACCGTCTTGAACGAGCGGGTGTGAAGGATGAGGTTGACATCTGCCTCCACACAAGCCTCGCTCACTCCGCGGAGGGCTTCGTTGATGAAGCTAGATCCGGCGCTGAAGAAGCCGCCGTACTGAAAAACAACCGTGATGGCGTCGGATCGCTTACTGCTGAGCGATCGCGCAACGGCCGAGGGTCGGTAATCCAGCTCTTTCGCCGCCACCATCACTCGCTCGCAAGTCTCCGGAGAGATGCGCGCTTCGGTGGCTCGGCCGTTCAAAACGTAGCTCACGGTCACCTTACCAACACCCGCCAAGCGGGCTACATCTTCAATGGTGAACCGTTTCCGCAAAACTCTTCTCCTTGACCTCTGAACTCCCTGATTATCGCGAACGGCGACTCTTACTGACCGGGCGCGGGCTGGCTGCCGTTCGGCGGATTTTTCATAGAGTCCCAAACCGTCTGGGCCGCCTTCTCTGAACCGTAGGCATCGGAAAGCTTCTTCTTGTCCTCAGCGCTTACAGCGTTCCAATCGCCCTTACTAGCGTCAAAAAGGGAGCGAGCGAGCTTTGCGTTGTCGGTGGATTTCTCAATGGACGCCTGATCGATGGCTTGTGGCCCGGCGCTGCATCCTGCAAGCAAAAGGAGAGAAATGAGAGCTGTGATAGAGAGTAGTTGCTGTCTGAGGGTCATCTTTGAACCTTGCTGAACCGTTTCAGTAACTTTATCACAAGATTTCAAATTTTCAAACTCCTTTTTTGGGATGAGTGCGTTTCCTGCAACAAATACCGATGAGCAACCAGACTCGACCCGAATTGATCGAACGCCAGGCAACTCTCGGCGCGTCAAATTGATCAGGGGAAGAAAGGGAGTCCCCAACAAGCCCCAAGATGAAAGCTTTTTGGAAGACTGCACCGGCGGGGATCAAGTGGCTGATTGCCACCATCTTCTTGCTCACGGCTTACGCAGCTCTCGCCCCCAGTCGTAGGCAGCGCGCCATCGATGCTTTTACGCGGGCTCCAGAATCGGTAATGGAAAAGCTGATCAGTGCGGGTGCGATAAACACGTACCGCCCCGATAAACAGCCGCCCCTAATGAAGGTGGTCCTTGTTTGGGACGCCGACCCGAAAGGCGTAGCCGAATGGATGAACTTCCACGAGGATCAGATAGAGGGATGCGAGGTCTGGGAGCTGCCCTTTCACTGTGAAAAGCACCTGCCCGCGATCGACGCGGTCCACATCATGCACTCAGAACCTGCAAAGTCCAGCAACTTCAAAGGCAGGTACATGCAGATGGCCAATCCTTTTTCGTACACAACTCGCACCGCAAAGTTGCCAAGCGCGGGGGAAAGGAGAGAGGCCACGAAACGGGCGAAGCAACTGACAAAGCAATTCGCCGCAACAGGCGTTCCCGCTCCTCGCCAGGTAGCGGCTTACGTGCAAATCAAAGGTGAGGACAAGCTGTTCGTTGTGGAGAACGGAGCCCAAATATCGGAGCTGAGGAGCCTGTTCAAGCTCTACTAACAGAGCCGCGCCTGGCAGTTTCTATCCGCGCAGACAGGTACTTCTCAACGATTGTCCACCGGCAGCATATCAGGACGGTCGCGGACTGAAAATGCGAGAAACCAGCCTATGCGAACGGACGCACCCCCGAATACCGTCTGGACCGCGAAAGTTCGTTTGACCACTAAGATAAGAGTCAGGAAGAAAGCAACAGAATGAAAGCTTTTTGGAAGTCAGCACCGCTTTGGATAAAGGGGTTGGTCGCTATCATCGTGGTACTCACCGTGTTCGCCGCAATCGCTCCCTCTCCGAAGGCACGCGCGATCATGAAGCTTGCCCGAGCACCCAAGTCGGTCATGGATTCGTTGATGAAGGCGGGCGCGATCAAAACCTACCGTGCAAAGTCGAAAGAACCCAAGGGCCAGGTTGTTCTCGTCTGGAACGCCAACCACAAAGGTCGTTACAGCTCCGGAACGTTTGGCGAAGAAGCGATCGAGGGATTTGATGTCTGGGAGCTTCCGGTCAACGGAGAGAAACACCTCACGGTCATCGACGCTGTCCATCAGATGACCACCAACCCTCCGCGTACAAGCGAATTCAACGGGAGCTATCGACAATTGGCCAACCCGTTCGGCTACACAACGCCAAAAGCAAAACTGCCGAACGCCCTCCAAAGAAAGAAGGCCAAACAAATAGCGGCCGACCTCACAAAGCGATTCGCCCAAGCGGGGGTCACCGCTCCAAAAGAAGTGATCGCCTACGTAAAAATCCGGGGAGAGGAATCCCTGTTCGTGTTTGATGACGGATATGGGTTGTATGAACTAAGGAATCTCTTCTCTCTTTACTAACGATCCCCAACCTAGCATTCATTGACAGGTTGCACAGCGAAGAATCCCTTGTATATTTGCTGTTATCGTGTCTTTTGAACTTTCTGTTAATCGAGTTGCTCGTTCTTCTGCCCTCGTCTTTGGGCTTGCGGCTGCCAGCCTATCCGCGGCGCAAGTTTCGCTTCAAACCCTCGTTCGGACCGGGCAAACCCTTCCGGGTCTGCCGTTCAGCGTCGATACCATCAACGCTCCTGGCGTGAGCGGAAACGGCAAGATCGGATTCCGCGGGACGTTCACCGACGGCAGCGCCGTCTCCCGAACCTTCTACTATGCGGATGGACAGGTTCGATTCCGCAGCGACGACGGTGGCAACTATGCCTCCTTTGAAGACTCCGTAGGCGTCAGCAACAACGGCCAGTTCAACTACAGCATCTCGGAAAATGGCTTAGACAGCGTTCGATCCGGGTCGGGCATTGTTCTGAACGATGGAGATGTTGCCCCCGCCCTCCCGGGCAAGTTCATCTCCTTCGCCAGCCGACCGAAAATGGCGGCAGACGGCACTCAATTCATCGTCGCCGGATTCACCTCGATTCAAGGGGCGGCCACTGAAGGACGCGTTTTCTATAAGCGAGCCGCCAACGGCACTTACAGCGTGATCGCCAAATCGGGCGACGCTCTGCCCGTCGGCAACTATTCGGGTACGGGTGTCGATTTCGGCTACAACAACAGCCTAAACGGCGACAGCGTCATCCACAGCGCAGTCTCGGATGCCGGCGGCAACCCTCGATTCATCATTGTCGATGGCAACGTTGTCGCGCAAACGGGTCTTTCCAGTGGAATTGGAGGAAACTGGCAGAACTTCACCGCCGGAACCCTCGGCGTGGACTCAGCGGGTAATTGGGTGGCTGCGGGCGACACCTCTGCGGCGACCACTGAAGATCACTTCGTGATTTACAACGGTCAAATCGTCGCCAAAGAAGGAACCACGTATGCGGGCGTCTCGCTGACAGGCGGCGTCGTCCCTCGACACACTTCCGTCAGCGACTCTGGCGATCTTCTCCACGTCTGGGGATCGGGGAGCAACGTGCACCTCTTCCACACGACCACCACGGACCTGAGTACGGCTGCAAAGCTTTTGAGTTCTGGCGACGCCGTCGACTTAGATGGCGACAACACCGCCGACGGCACACTGGTCACCATTCGGAACTTCAACGTCAGCACGGTGCAGTCGCTCACCATGGCAGCCGATGGTTACGCCTACTTTGTGGCAACCATCCAACCCCGCGATACAGCGTCGGCTCAGTACGATGCGATCGTTCGCCTTGCGGTGAACCCGGTTCCGGAACCCGCGACCATCCTCGCGCTGGGCGCAGGCGCGGTTGCTCTGCTTCGAAGACGAAACCGAAAGAACTAATACCGCTCCGATCCAAAGCTCATCAAGGGTTCCAGACAACATTGTCTGGAGCCCTTTTCTGTTTCTCCCAATTGAACATGAGCAAAACGGAATCAATCCGCAAAGAACGGGACGTCGTGTCACCCAAATCCGGTGCTATAACGGTATCTGATGGTCTCTTTGATTGCTTTAGCCCTTGTGCTTCAAGGAACTTCGCCCGGGAGTGCCCTGCACGCTCTATCCGCGAGCGCACCCGTTTTGGTTTCGGCGCAACGTATTCGGCGAGTGACCACGCCAAAGGTCGGACTGGTGATCACTCGATCCACCCGCATCAAGTCGGGCGAATACATCCTTCCTAGCCCCGGAAGCACCAAAAGCAGCGACGATTTCTCTAAACCCGCCATCGAGATTCGCGGCAACAATCTGACCGTCGACTTCCGTGGCGCGATCCTTCGCGGCTCGAAGGCGGATATCGACCCCGACAAGCGCCCCGGACTCGGCATCAAGGTCACGGGAAAGAACGTCCGAATCCGCAACCTCAAGATTCACGGATACAAGGTCGCCCTCTGGGTTGACAAAGCTTCTAACTTCAA
Organism: bacterium; assembly: GCA_027483535.1. GTDB lineage: Bacteria > Armatimonadota > Fimbriimonadia > Fimbriimonadales > Fimbriimonadaceae > Fimbriimonas. The sequence goes on along the minus strand of JAIXUN010000003.1, from coordinate 351,854 downwards.
ACTGGAAGATTCCGACCTGAGCTACAACTGGAAGCAACACCTCAAATCCACCATCGAAAAGGAAGACCTTTCCGACTGGATGAGCTATCACCAGAACGAGAAAGACGAGTGGATTCGATACGGCGCCGCCGCTTACCTGAAAGACGTCGACCGGTTTGAGATCACCGATTGCCGGATCACGGGTGGTCAGAACGGCCTGATGCTCATGCGGGCCAATACGGGCAAGGTCTGGAACAACCAAATCGACTACCTATCCTCGCTAGGACTTGGGATGTACCGATCCAGCGAGAACCAGATCATGCACAACAATATCGATTGGTGCGTGCGCGGTTACTCTCACGGGGTCTATAACCGGGGGCAAGACTCCTCTGGAATCCTTGTTTACGAACAGTCGAACAAGAATGTGTTCGCCTACAACTCGGTGACTCACGGCGGCGACGGCTTCTTCCTTTGGGCGGGTCAAACCACGATGGATACCGGCAAGGGCGGCTGCAACGACAACCTGGTTTACGGGAACGACTTCAGCCACGCCCCCACCAATGGAATCGAAGCGACCTTCAGTCGCAACAAGTTCATCAACAACCTGCTGCGTGAGTGCTGGCACGGCTTTTGGACGGGATACAGCTTCAACACCCTTATCCAAGGCAACGTGATTGAAGGCTGCGAAGACGGTGTTGCGCACGAGCACGGTCAAGACAATCGAATAGAGGCGAACTACTTCTATGGAAACCGGAACGCGGTCAACATATGGTCGAACGAGAAGCAAGACCCGGACTGGGGATATCCCAAGAATCGAGACACCGCCAGCCGAGATTGGAAAATTGTCGACAACCTCATGATCGGCGGCACGGGATTGAAGGCTCGCCGCACCAGTCGGATCTCCATGCAGAGCAACACGCTTTACGGAGCGGCGTTCGATACCGACAATACGGTGAAAACGCTTTTCGTGACGAGAAACACGATCTACGGCGATCCAGCCAAGGTTTCGCCGCCCCCCCAAGCTGAGACCGCCGATAACCAAATGGTGCCGTCTTTGGCGCAAATGGCGATTCCAATCTGGGACCCTTACTCGAAGAAGTACACCGACGCCCCTCGACCGCTGGATAAGGGTAAGAATCCGTTCTTCAACTTAGGCAATACCGACGTTCTTCGCCCCCGAGGTCGCAAAACGATCATCGTGGACGAGTGGGGTCCTTACGACTACCGATCGCCCAAGATTTGGCCCGCTCCTACCGCCATGATCGCCCCGGCGTCTGGTCCCCGAAAGTTCTCCATCTACGGTCCGAAAGGCTCTTGGCGATTGCTAGAGGCGAAGGGCGTGGAGGTCTCCTCAGTGGCGGGCACCGTCCCGGGCAGCATCGAACTCACCCCAGTGAAGGGTCTCGACGGCAACCGATCTGTGGTGCTGGAGTACTTCGGCAAGGAGACGGTTGACTATCGTGGGGTCGTGACTCCGGCGGGCAAGTCTGTGAAGTTCGGATGGTCCACCTTTGAGCTGCCCATGCAGTTCGAGGGCTTCTTCTTCAAATGGAACAAGGATGTTTCCGACCCGAGGACCCAGTTCGAGGAGTATCTCAAGGCTCGTTCCGGCGCCAAGCTCACCGCCTTCCAGGTGGACAAGCTCGACTACGCCGGCTACGGTCAATTTGCTCTGAACGTCCCCGCAACTCACTTCGGAACCTCGGCGGTGGGAACGTTTAAGGTCCCTGCCGGCAAGTATCGGCTAGAAGTCACTGCCGACGACGGGATTCGAGTCTCTATGGACGGCAAGCGCGTGATCGATGCTTGGAAGTATCAGGGGCCAACGGTGTACACCTACGACTTCGCTGAACCAGCGGGCGCGGCTCCGAAAGAGCGCAAGCTGGAAATCGAGCACTTTCAGATCGACGGCTACGCCACGCTGAAGGTCAAAGTCGTTCCGATCAAGTAGCCGTTGCCAACCTTCCGCCACTTTCTGTCTTAGAAAACAACGAGGAAGTAAGACGGTGGCAGAGCGATTTACCTTTACAGGCAGATTGGAGCGGTTTGGCACCGAGCCCATTCTGCTCACGGGTATTCGACTCCCGGAGGAGATAGAGGCTCGGTTGGTGTGGCCTAAGGGCAACCGACTGAGATTCAAAGGCACGGTCAACGGTCACCCGATAGAGGGCGCCTGGGGTCCGGCGGAGGGGTCGCACATTGCGATTCTGGGTCAAGACTTTCGCCGGGCGGCGCTGCTCACCGAGACCTCGTTGGTTGAGGTCTCTTTCGAGATCGTGGACAGCGAGATCGTCGAGATTCCGCCCGACTTGGAAGCGGCCCTGGAGCGCGATCAGTTCAACGCGTTCAAATGGGATTGCCTCACGCCGGGAACGAAGCGCGGCTTTCTGCACCAGATCAACCAGGCCAAGACCCCCGAAACTCGGGCGAAGAGAATCGCAAAGTTGCTCGCGAAGCTCTCGGCGCACATGCCCGGCGAGCCACTGAACCGAGCACTTTGAGCCTGTGTTCAATCCGATACTGCGGGGATCACACATAACTTAAGCAGACACTTTTCAGAAATATCACTGATGCGTTGACTTCACCCTAAGGATAAAACATGTTCAATCCAATGATCTAAGCAGGTCGGAAAGGAGTCGAAACTCGACTTCCCAACCGATTCAGAGACCTTGCAAAGCGGAGAATCTTTGGGTTCGCCGGGGAGCGGTTCTCGCCTCGTCAACAAGTCTTTAACTCCTCTCCCCCCAAGATCAAGGGCCGGCCCGCACATCTGGAATGTGTCGGTGCCCGGTCCTTTTTCATTTAGGAGGCCTGTTACGCCCGACGCGCGCAGTACATCGCTTCCATCTCGTCCAGACTCAGCGGACGCTGAGCCCAGTACCCGGCGGTGCCGCCGAAGATCTTATCCACCGTAAAGCCCGATTCGCGCAGCATGCGAATCACTTCGGGCGGGAAGAAGAGCCGCTCGTAGATTCGGATCGTCTGCTTCCCTTCCGGCAGATCGAACTCGTCGTCGTAGTAAGACGTCATGGTCACCGGGTTGAAGGTGCCATTGCCGATGTTCTCATCCTTCAGCCGACGAACCAAGTTGTAGGCGTTCAGGACGGTGCAGATGAAGGGCGCGTTCGGCTTGAGATGCGCGTGGATTCGCTCAAAGATGGCCTTGTCGTGACGCTCGGCGTCTTCGCCCGCATCGAGCAGCCCGAGTCCACCTTCGCAAAGACAAACTGCGTAATCGAACGCCTTATCCAGGGCGAAAGTTTTGGCGTCGGCATGGACAAACTCAATTTCCAATCCTTCCGCCGCCGCCTTTTCTCGGGCGACCTTCAGCATCCCTTCGCTCAGATCGACCCCCGTCACCTTGTAGCCCCGCCGAGCCAACTCCAACGCGTGCCGACCCGTGCCGCACCCAACGTCTAAGAACGAAGCTCCCGGCGTCACCGGATACAACTGAAGCAGAAAATCGACCTCGGCAACGGTGTGCTGAGTGAACGGATTCTGGTCGTAATAGGGCGCGTGAGAATCGAAAAACGCGGGCCAATGAGTGTTTGGTTGATTAGACATAAAGATTAAGATGCCCTCTTAAAGAGCTTTCAGTTCAGGCCAGCGGAGCTCGATTCCCGCCATCACGAGTCGCTTTTGAAGCGCTTCGGTGTGCTCGTTGGAAGCGGTAACGCCCTGTGGAGGAAGCCCGGTTTCGAGGCAGAACGCCGCTAAATGACCCGCGCTTTCGCCGATATTCCACTCCACCGGATGCAGTCGATAGCAGCCGTTGGTGATGTGCGTGACGCCAAGGTTTTTACACGCCGGAAGCAAGTTTTTCATTCGCACCGGAACCAAACTTCGCAGCGGAATCTCGAACGGCAGGGTGGACGTATCGATGGTGTTAGCGCCGTTGGTACTTGGGTGAAGGTCGATTCGGTAGCTGCCAACCCCCACCGAATCGGCAAAGCTGGGGGCGCGATCGACTCCCGGATTGGTGTACGCCGCCACGTCTTGTTCCTTCACCACGTACTCGGCTTTGATTCGCCGAGCCTCCCGAATGTAGGGATACATGGCAAAACCGTCCGCGGTCTCGGTGACATCCGGTCGGGCATAGACGCCTTTGTATCCGACCCCTTTATCGTCGTGGCGCGGGGCTTCGGTTTGCAGCCAGTAAAGCAGAGCCTTTGAAAGATCCTTCGCTCGTCCCAAGCGGCGAGCGCTCTCAGGTCCCATCGCTCCGGGGATTTCAAATCCGTCTGGAATGGAATCGCCGGTGGGAAGGGGGTCGACGTCCATGATGGTCGCCTCGAAGTAGTCGTTCTGGGGCCAGTTCACCACCGTCACCGGATCGATCTTTGCCCTGGATTCAAACTGCGCGGGTTCGATGATTTGTCGATACGGGAAGAGCGCGTACCAATCGCCCGGTTTCCGACCATAAAGCGGCAGCTCTCTCGATTCTCCGGTGTGGGCATGAAGCACTTGGAATCCGAGCAGCGGTCCCGGCCAGAAAGGAGGCTTGTAGGCTCGCCAATAGTCGTAGTCGTTCGGCTTCTCGATGAGGCGAATGTCCGATCCCGCCTTTTCCGCATCATGATCGTGCCCAAGAGCAAAGCACCAAGTGATGCCTTGCACGTTGTCCCATTCGGCCGGACCGTCGACCGCGTTCGGCTCCCCGGTTTCTGCCTTAGATTCCGCACCGACGACGTACTCGGTTCCGGTCATCGGCAGAAGGTCGCCCAGTTCGGTTGCGTCGAGCACGAACTTGGCGGAAATGTGCATGAACGAACCATCATCCAGTTGAACAAATCGCACCCCTTTCACCACATCGCCATCCACCTCGGCGCTGTGGGGTTTCAGCCTGGGGAGCACTCGCAAAAGACCGGCGGTATAGGCAGGCTGGAGCATCTGCTGGAGAACCGCATGACCGATCCGTGGCTCGTGACAAAGTCGGCTCACCCAACCCGTTCCGGGGTTCAGTCGCGCGTTGTGCCGAGCCGCGGCGGTGAGCGGAATGAACGCCTGATAGTAGGCGCGAACAAGGTCTCGGTACCGTCGATAAGTCGCGGTGCAACCGAAGCCCTCGATCCAGGGGTGCTCGTCGGGCGGGACGATCTGTGAAGTCAACTGCCCGCCGATCCAGCGGGTTTCCTCGGTGAGGATGGTTCGAAGTCCGTGGCTTGTGGTCGCCAGGGCGGCCGCCACCGCCCCCGTTCCTCCGCCTACGATCAGGACATCGCACTCCAACGATCTCGCCTTCGACATCGGCTAGAAGTGTACCGACCCGTTCAGCCTTTGAAGAGTGGCGCTGATCAAGGAGAAAGAGTGTCCAGGGGAGGGACATTCCCTCCCCGACTCTTAACCTCTCGCAAGCTCAGGTGGGTCTGAATCGCAACAATGCCTTGGAAACCTCTGAGGAACAAGGTGAACTTCTCGTACTCCTCCAGATCCTTGGTGAGCACGGTGAGGATGTAGTCGACGTCGCCCGTGACGTTGTAGGCGTTCAAGACATTCGGGTGAGCCTGAATCGCCTCCACAAATCGCTCGGCGAGTTCTAGGTCGTGCGTCGCAAAGCGAACCGTGACGATCGCGACCACCTTGAGACCCACTTTCGACCGATCGACCGAAGCGTGGTAGCCCGTGATCCACCCTTCTTCTTCCAGTTTGCGAAGTCGACGCCAGACCGGCGCCTCGGTGAGCCCCACCCTTTCTGCCAGTTCGGCAACGGTGAGACGTCCATTTTCTTGCAAGGCGCTGACTATTTGAACGTCAATCGCATCCATAAATGTTTCTTCTCCTTTGAAGCAATAATGCGCATGAATCTTGCCATAAAAGCCAAAAAGTGAGCATCTTTGGCATTTTTCCTCAGCCGATTTCCGACTTATTCTATAGGCATGAACTCACATCAACACAAGGCTACAACGATGAGCCATGGATGGGCAACCAAAGCCATTCATTTAGGGCACGATCCGTACGCCGGGACAGGCGATTTGGTCCCGCCGATCCACGTGAGTTCCACCTACACCTTTCCCACCGCAGAAGCGGGCGGCTCGCGATTTGCAGGCGAATCCGAAGGCTACATTTATAGCCGCTTGGGCAACCCGACCACGAATCTGCTCGAGCAGCGGATCGCCGCAATGGAGGGCGCTGAAGCGGCCGTGGTAACGGGTTCCGGAATGGGCGCCATCACCTCTCTCCTATGGACCTTGCTTCGACCCGGGGACGAACTCCTCACCGACACCACGCTGTACGGCTGCACGTTCGCCTATTTCCATCATCTGTTGCAGGAGTTCGGGATCACGGTTCGGCATATCGATCTGCGCTGTCCCGACGCGGTTTCGGAAGCGGTCACCGAACGCACGAAGGGCGTCTATTTCGAGTCGCCCGCCAATCCGAACATGCGTGTGGTGGATATCGCCCATGTGTGCAAGGAGGCTAAGAAGTACGGTCTTTGGACGGTGGTGGACAACACCTATCTCACGCCCTATCTGCAGCGACCGATCGAACTTGGGGCGACCTACGTGGTCCACTCTGCCACCAAATACCTGGGCGGACACGGCGACCTCATTGCTGGCGCGATTGCGGGTCCGACCGAAGAGATGAAGAGGGTCCGTTTGGTCGGGCTCAAAGACGCCACCGGGGCGGTGATGTCGGCCTTCGATGCCCACCTCATCTTGCGCGGCATCAAAACGCTTCACCTGCGAATGGAGCGGCACTGTCAATCGGCTCAGGCCGTTGCCGAGCACCTGCACGAGCATCCGAAAGTTGCTCGTGTGTTCTATCCTGGGCTGCCTTCAGATCCCGGTTATGAGGTGATGAAGCGCCAAGCGTCGGGATTCGGCGGAATGGTCGCAGTGGAGTTGAAGGGCGGTTACGAGGCGGGTATTCGGTTCTTGAACGGGCTCCAATTGTTCATTCGAGCGGTGAGTTTGGGCGATGCAGAGAGTCTTGCCCAGCACCCGGCATCGATGACGCACAGCACGTACACGCCGGAAGAACGCGCTCGCCATGAGATCGGTGAGGGGCTCGTTCGGTTGTCGATTGGGTTGGAGGATCTGCCGGATTTGTTACGCGATCTGGATCAGGCGCTGGAGTCGGTTTAGGGGAAAGGACCAACGAAATCCTTCTGCTTAACCTAAAGCCAGAAAAAGGGGCGGAGCCCCGACAATCATCGCAGCCTAGGGCAACGCCCTAGGTATCGGGAGCCAGGAAAAGACTCCCCCTCGCCCATCCAGTTTTGGAGGGGAGAGGGGGCCAGGGGGTGAGGGGTGGCCGGCACACAGTGAGTGCCCGTGATGACATGAGAGGTCTTGCCACGGCTCCGCCGTTCTAATTTTCAACGATCTCAATGACCCAGGGTTGAAACCCTGGGCTTCGATGATTGCCGCGGCTCCGCCGCTATTCCGATTGGGCGAGAGCACTTAAGAAGGGTGCTTCGTTTCGCGATGCGTTGATGAGGTTGTTGGAAGACCAGCTGAAATTCCCCTCTATGGAGGGGTGGCCTGAAAGGCCGGGGTGGTCGGCAGAACCAAACACCCTCCAAACCTCATTAGGTGCGAGATATCCTTAAGCTAGGGAATAGTCATCGGACCATAAAGAACTCCGGAGACCACCCCGTCGCTCCGCGCCACCCCTCCTTAGAGGGGAATTTAAGCTTTGGTCCTGCTTTCGATCTCCGGGAAGGTCCGGAGGACCGGCAAGACTGTTAGCCCAGACCGCTAGGTCTGGGTAGGTGGATCCTCCAAGTTCAAAGGTCCGGAGGACCGACCAGAAGCTCTGGCAACCAATAATCGGACCCCTCACCCGCCCCTGACGGGGCACCCTCTCCCCCAGAGGGGCGAGGGTACTCAAGACTTACCCAAACTCCATCTAATGCGATGCTTCTCGCTCCCAATCTGACCCGAGCTTCGCGATGCCGCGCTTGGAAAAACCCAACCTACCGCCGACGACGGCGGCGCGGGCGATCCTCTTCCTCATAAGCCGACTTCAAATCCGTCGCATCGTCCGTACTCGCATCTGCCTCGCCCATGATCACAATGGCGTGCGGAACCGGACGAGAAGGCGTCGTCGGGGTCGAGTGACCTGACGCCTTGATCTTTCCATTAAACACCAACGACGTGCTGAACCCGGAGTCCAACAGAACCGCTTCCTTAATCCCAGCCGCCGCGATGGCAACCGCCAACTTCTCTGAACTCACGGATTGCGTTGCGGCGCCCGCCACAAACTCTCCGTCCGCCGTCACGCCGATCCACGCCCGGCGTCGGTAGTCCTGAATATCGGAAGCGCCAAACGTCGATTGCTCTTCCTTGGTTCGCGCGACGCCGTCTCGCACCAGCCAAACCCCCGCCATGAACACGTCGGTGACATCGGGCATGAAGTACAGGAATTGCTCGGGGTCGCGCATGTTCTGCGGAATGTACGGCAGGATGGCAATCTCCTTATCGCTCCACATCACTAGCGGGCGGTTACGAATCTTGTCCCACCGATACGTGCCTTCGTCGGCAACAATCGTATCCATCGTTCCCGTCTTGAGCGGGCCGACCATCCGGTTGTCGGTCGAAGCGATGGCCGCCATGGCGAAGAACCCGCCGTTGATGCCCGCCACCGCGCCCTCCTTCTCAACGAAAGTCTTCACCGGGTCTCGACCCTCGCTCATGACCGTTTTGGGCATACCGCCCTTCGTCATTCGCAGTTCAACCCCTTCGAACTTCCCTGTTTCGTAGCGAACCGGCTTGGCTTCCACCGGACCTCGGAAAATGGCGGGCGGGGCTCCTTGAACCGCTTTCTCACGCTCTTCCATCGCTCGTTCTAACCGGGTGTGAACGTAGCGTTGAATGGCCATGATGTTCGGCGATTCCTCTGCCATTCCGTTCTCGATGGTGAACGCCATCTTGTAGCCGAGTTCTCGCGAGAGCAACTGCGTGTACTCGCTATTGCTTCCGTTGGGATAAGCCAGAAAGTCGACCGTGATCCCAAGCTCCTGCTCCAGGTCTCGCTTAGACTTATCGAGTTCCTCGCGCTGGGTCGCCTCGTCTTTGTCCTTAAGATCCAAATAGTGAGTGACGGTGTGAGAACCAACCGTGAAGAGCGGATCTTTGATGAGCTCCTTCAGGGTGTCCCAGCTCATCTTCGGGTGCTCACCCTTGGTATCGCCCACGTAGGCGGTGTGAACGAACATCGCCGCCGGGAAGTTGTACTTCTTCAGGATCGGCCAGGCGTTGTCGTAAAAGCCCTGATAGTTGTCGTCAAAGGTAAGAACGATCGCCTTTTCCGGCACTTCGAACCCTTCGGTGAGGTGCTTGTAGAGGTCGCCAATGGAAATCGGGGTGTATCCCTCTTCCTGAATCTTGGCCATCTGGTCTTCAAACTCTTTGGCGCTGCAATCGAACCACATCGATCGCTTCGTTCGCTCTTTGATCACGTCGTGATACATGATCACGGGAATTTTTCGATCGTGAGCGAAGAGGCTGATGTCCTCCATCGACGGCTTTGGTCCGCGACCATCGGAAGGCTTTTCTGGCTCGTTCGTTCCCTCAGAAACGGGGGTCACGTTGGAGTTGGACGCCTCTTTGGGCTTCGATCCAAACATTCCGCATCCGCTCAAAACAACGGTCGAAATGAGGAGGGCAGACCATGCGCGCAAAGTCGTAAGGCCTCGTGCCGACAAAGGTCGATTCATCATGCTTCCATGCCGAGGCCGGTCGCCTCTGACTCCATTGTATCTACCGGCAAAGGGCAAGACGCGTTGCCGCCAAATACTGGCGATAGAGAAGGGCCATACATCGCCTCAGAACTCCGTCATGTCGGTCAAAACAGCGACAAGGTGGACAAGCCTTATCGCGTTCAGACCCGGATAATTGTTTATCGTGACCCTTTCGTCTTTGGCTCTTCTCGCCAGTGTCGCCCTGCAGCCTGCGCACAAGCACACTCCCCACTGCTTCGACTGCTCGCTCATGCCGGAGTTCGACATGCAATCCGCTCAGGCGCAAACCACCCCAGACGCGCTAAAAGAGTGGATGGCAGGGTCCGGGAAAGAGGTGGCTCTGAACCCGGAAGAGAAGCACTTCTCCCGAGTGACGCAGCTCACCTTTGGCGGTCAGAACGCCGAGGCGTACTGGAGCAAAGACGGCAAGCAGATTGTGTTCCAATCGCTTCAACCCGGATTCCCAGACGAGCAAATCTTTACGATGAACTCCGACGGATCGGGCAAGACGCTGCTCTCCACCGGTCTTGGCCGATGCACCTGCAGCTACTTCTCGCCTGACGGCAAATACGTTTACTTCTCCAGCACTCACGAGAAGAACGAGGGTCCGCAGAAGAAGCTCGACATGAGCAAGGGCTACCTTTGGATGGTCAACCCGGATTTCGGCCTGTACCGAACCACCACCAAGCCGCTTTCCACCAACAACAACCGCCCCACCCGAGCGATCGAGCGGATTCTGCAACTGCCCGGATACGTTGCCGAGACGACCATCGACCCCAGCGGCAAGTTCATGACCTTCACCAGCGACTTCGAAGGTGATCTTGAGATTTACCGATCCGATCTCAACGGCAAGAACATGAAGCGTCTCACCAACGAGGCGGGTTACGATGGCGGTCCTTTTGTGAGCTGGGACGGAAAGAAGATTGTGTGGCGACGGGACCTTCTGGAATCAGATGCCGAGCGAACCGACTATCAGGGCTTACTCGCACAACACCTGGTGCGACCCAGCAAACTCGAAATCTGGATCATGGATTCCAACGGCAAGAATGCGAAGCAGGTCACCAAGGTGGGCGCGGCTTCGTTTGCTCCGTTTGTTCACCCAGACGGCAAGCGCATCATCTTCTGCTCCAACTTCAAAGATCCTCGCGGCCGAGAGTTCGACCTGTTCATGATCAACACCGACGGAACGGGATTGGAGCAGATCACGTTCAGCGGCGACTTCGATGGTTTCCCGATGTTCTCTCGCGACGGTAAGAAGCTACTGTTCGCTTCCAACCGGTACGGCAAGGTTCGCGGTGAAACCAACGTGTTCGTTGCCGATTGGAAGGATTGACCCCGCACCCAATTGACCCAGCACCCAATTGACCCAGCACCCAGTTGCTCCCTTGGACAGCCCGCCCCGCTATGAATCTGCTTGGGCAGATCAACTGAGTGTCGGGGCGAGGTTCTTGGTGCCGATCCCCCAGTCGACCCAAGAGTTAAAAGCGATTTTGGAGAGAGACGTGGTTCTCGCGGCTCCCTCTTTGATCGGCTGGCGAATACTCGCCGAAAAATGCCTTGTCGAGATCGTTGAAACCGAGGCCTATCGGTGGGACGATCCGGGCTGTCATGCCTTTGGTCGCAACCGAATGAAAAACATGGCGATGCTGGGTCCTTTCGGGCACGCCTACGTCTACTTCACCTACGGCAACCATTGGATGTTCAACGTGGTGGCTCATCCAGCAGGCGATGGTTCGGCAGTGCTGATTCGGGCCGCGAAACCGCTCGAAGGGGGCGAAATCATGGCGGCAAGAAGGGGGAGGACCAAGGCAACCGATTGGCTTTCCGGACCTGGAAAGGTCGCCCAGGCACTTGGAATCGACTCCGCACAGAATGGGATCGATCTCTTTTCAACGGGCGAAACCCCGATTCGACTGTTACCGCCGGAAAGAGAATCGAGCAACGTGCTGGTGACAAAACGAATTGGAATTCACCCGGAGAAGGGCTTCGACACCCCCTGGCGTTTCGTCAACTCCGACGCAGTAGAGTTCTCCTCAAAACCGGGATTGGACAAGTCCAAATTGAATCACCTTGCACAAAGGCAGAACAACACTTAAACTTGCATTTGGATCGGCTTCTTTTAGGGGGAAAGATTCCGGCTTCCATTGAACATACAGCCAAGAAAACGAGTCACCATTCGCGAAGTCGCGGAGTATGCCGGTGTGAGTATCGGTGCGGTCTCGCGTGTGCTTCACGGTCGGGGGGATTCCATTCGTGTCAGTGAAACCACCGCCGAGCGGATTCGAGAAGCTGCAAAAGCCCTTCGTTACCAGCCGAACCCGATTGCTCGGACCCTGAGGGGTGGCAAAACCTACGCCTTCGCAATCGGGGCTCCGCACAAGCTGGAGTTTGCTCTCGGAGGAACGCAGTCGTACGTCATGGATCGGCTGTTGAGAGAAGGGCTCAACGCGGGATACTCGCTCAGTTTCACCCCAGACTTGATCCACGCCGAGCACGCCGCCGAACTTGCCCAAGGTCGATACGAAGGGGTTATCTGGCTCCCCGGAACCTTTTCTTGCGAGGGCGATGGTCCGCTTTCCAACAAAATTCCTCAGATCGGTGTCCTCTACGACGCGGTTGTGAGTCATTCCGGAAGGTATCTCGCCACTACCGACTATGGACCCGCCATGAGGCAACTGCTCACCGAGGCCCTCTCGAAAGGCTTCAACGAGATCGTGACCGTGATCCCGGCGGACTGTTCCCACAAAGCCTGGCCCGCCTTTCTTGAAGAAGAAATGAAGGTGCTTTGCGAGGAACTGCAGATAACTTGGCTTGTGGACGCGAACGATGGGAGAAACCCGGAGAGCACGCTGGAAGGCGTTCGCGGAAAACGGTCGTTTTTGCTTCTTCCAACCGATGAACTCGCTTTAGAGTGGGTGAGAATTGCCAAGCGAGAGGGGATGCGAGTACCGGAAGATGTGGCGATTGTCGCTCTTGGGAGTGTGCCCGGAAGTGCCCTACTCTCTCCCGCCCTTTCCGCTATAAAAGTTCCGTTTGAGAAGCTCTGTCAACTAGGGATCGACTTTTTAGTCGAAGGCGACACGGTTAACGGGGAGGGTACGGAACATATTCAAACCTGGTTTGAATCCAGGGAAACGCTCGGTTCTCGAAAAGTATAGGTGGCGATATCCACCCGGTGCTATGCCCGTTAGTACAACAAAACAGCGACAGGTGGGAAGGCAGAATTGCCCCTACTATTAATGGAGATCTTCTGATCGACCGTAAATATATCATCAGATTCACTGAAATCCGTGAACAAAGGTGATATATTTGAGGTGGAGGACCTTCAAACAATGGATCCCACCGAAATACACAACGAGGTTAGTGACACCACACAACAGGAAGAGCGAGCCTTGATGCCCGCAAAGAAGCGGCGCGTAACAATTCAGGATGTAGCAAACTACGCCGGGGTTTCTATTGGGGCCGTCTCCAAGGTCCTTCACGGAAAGGGATCGACCATTCGAGTCAGCGCGCTCAAGGCCGAACAAATTCGGCAAGCGGCACTTGTGCTCAATTACGTATCTGCACCCAATCGAGCCGCGCACTCGCGTCGAACGGGCTTGATTGCGCTGCTCACGGGCGATCCGTTGAGCCTGGTAGAGGAAGGTCTTACCGATACGCTTCTTCTCGATCGTCTGCTGGCCGCTGCTACCCATCGTGGCTACAGTCTTGCCATCTGCGCGACGCTTCCCGGGGGCAATCCTCGCGATCTGTTCGACGGCATTATCTACCTGCCGGGGGCTCTTGCGGGCAACTCCGGAAAGTCGATTACCGAAGTGGGCTTGCCCTCCGTGGTCATCAATGCCAGCGTCAACGATTGTCCAGGCAATGTGGTGAAGGTTCAGTTTGATCTGCGTGAAGCGGTCGGACTCGCTCTTCACCGCCTGAAAGAACTTCGCCACAAGTCGATCTGTCTGGCCGGGTTTGAGGATCTCTCCGATGAGGTTATCGCGGGAGGCATCCTTAGTTTTGCCCACGACGCGGCGCAAGCTCACGGCATGACCACCAGCATCACCGGCTGCGATGATCTGGCCGAGGAGATGCGGAACCTGCCTTACACTTCCATGATCGCAGGAACCGACCGCGTTGCCGCGAAAGTGATTCGACTCCGCGAAGAGACGGGCGTTAAAATCCCCGAGGATCTTTCCTTGATCTCGATTGGAGGGTCCCCCTTCAACCAGTGGATCGCCCCGCGAATTTGCAGCGTCCGTGTTCCCACCGAGGCTATCGCGGAAAGGGCATTGGACGGCTTGGTCAGCATGATCCACGGTCAACCAATTACGGAACGACCCGGCCCCGTACACTGCACCCTGGATGTTCGCGACACCACCCGCTTCTTAAGCGCGTAAGCCGCAACGGGTGCCTCTTCATAGAGGCACCTGCAACTTCCAAGAATCAGGTCTTTCTGGGACTTGAGTTAAGGACAGGTAAAGAACGACCACAGCTCGTAGACGGGTTGGTATTGTTCTGAGGCAATGGGTCTCCTTTCCGTCGTTCTTGCCCTCCTTCCAGCCGTTCACGATGGGCCTGATCCTATCGCGGCCTGGGACATCGCTCCTCGGCATGTACAGCAGGGCTCACTGAAGGCGCGCTTGGGTCCCAATGCGGCGGCAACCGGAAAATTCGTCGCCGCACCGACCGCACTGGGCGAGTGTCTGCGCTTCGACGGTCGAAACTTCTTCAACATCGCCGAGAACTTCAAGTCGGTTACCGAATACCTACCGAAGCAAAAATTCACCGTGGAAGCATGGGCATCTGTTCAGACCGGAACGTCTTACGGCTCGTTCACGGGTGTGATGCAAGACAACGGCAACTTCGAGAAGGGTTGGACCCTTGGCTACAACGATCGCACTTTCACGTTCGCCCTCAGCACCAAAGGCGCTGACGACGGCGACGGAAAGATGACCTATCTGAAGGGCAAAACCGATTTCCAACCCGGCAAGTTCTATCACGTTGTCGGCACGTACGATGGAACGACAATGCGTTTGTACGTCAACGGCAACCTGGACGCCGAGTCGAAAGACCAATCGGGCGACATCCTGTATCCGGAAAAGGCTCCCTGGACGGTTGGTTGCTACAAAGACGACGATGAGCAATTCCCGCTTGATGGCCGAATGGCGCACGTTGCGGTTTACGATTTGGTCGCTACGAAGGACGGGGTCGAGCACCTCTTCGAGCACCGAGAAGAGTTGGCAAAGGCTCCGGCGCTGATCGAAGAGAACCCCAACTTCGAGTGGGTGGTTCAACCGTACCAACAGTTCCCCACTTCGGATTCGATCACGATCATGTGGGAGACCACGCGACCAGGAACGTCAACCGTGTACTACGGACCTCACAAGGGAGCTCTCCAAAAGGCAACCGGAAGCATCGAGAAGAACCCGAACTCGCTCGTGCACAAGGTCACGCTCACGGGTCTGAAGGCGGAGTCGCACTATGTGTTCAAAACCGAATCGGTGGACGATCAGAATCGGAAGTTAGAGAGCGAACTGCTCACCTTCCGAACCGCTCCGGGGAACGACGATCGCGCCATTCGCTTCACTATCGTCGGAGACACTCAAGATCAGCCCGCGGTGAACACTCGAATCGCCAACCACATGTGGAATGAGCGCCCGGACTTCTTTGTCATCGTTGGCGACCTCGTCGGCACGGGCGCAAACAAGATGCACTGGAAGGATCACTTCTTTGGCTCGATGCGCCCTCTCTTCAGCCGAATCCCGCTCTTCCCCGTGATCGGCAACCACGAAGGCGACGCTCGGCTGTACTACGACTACATGCACACCCCGGCACCGGAGTATTGGTACAAGTTCACCTACGGTCCCACCGAATGGTTCATCGTGGATTCCAACCGAGACGTCAAGCAAGGCAGCGAGCAGTACAAGTGGCTGGAAGCCGAGCTGAAGAAGAGCAAGGCGAAGTGGAAGTTTGTGGCTCACCACCACCCACCGTTCAGCAGCGATGAAGACGACTACGGCAATCGGTGGGAGGGTCAGGGCACGGCGGGTGACGTTCGCCTAAAGGCGTTCGTCGATCTTTACGAGAAGTACAACGTGGACGTGGTTTGGAACGGACACATCCACAGCTACGAGCGCACCTGGCCGATTCTGAAAGGCAAGGCGGCCGACAAGGGCCCGATCTATGTGGTCTGCGGCGGCGGTGGAGGCGGACTCGAGACTCACGGCCCGACTCGTCCGGAGTGGAGCAATCGCATTCGCCACGGGCACCACTATTGCGTGGTCTCGCTGAACAAGGGTCGATTTGAGATGACCGCCTTCGACATGGAAGGTCGGATGTTCGACAACCTCGTCATCCAGAAGTAAACACTTTCACAGAGATCGAGAGGGAGGGTCAATCCCTCTCGATTCGGAACGAATCCAGCACCCGACCATCGTCGGCGATCTGCTTCAATCGCAGCGTTTTGGAATCGACATCCAGGGTTGTAAACGAATAGCCCGGGATATAGGTGCGCGTGAACGGCTTCCACTTGCCTCGGTTCCCGGCGAGTTTTTGGTCGTAAAGTTCCGCTCCACCCGCTCCGGTCACCACGAAGACGGTACCAACCTGCGGACCACCCGCATTGGGCTTCCCTGGGATAGCCCAGTTCCGCTCGATCTTCATTTTCTGGGTCGACTCGTCCCAGGAGATCGGATACGTGCTTTGGTAGTTGTGAACGTGCCCGTTCAGCACCAGCGCGACCTTGTGCTTGGTCAAAATCGGCAAGATCGTACTCATGTACACCTCGTCCTTCTTCTTGTCGGACGAGTGGAACGGGGGATGGTGGAAGACGACGACTCGCCAAGGATAAGTTTCGCCTTTGGAAAGAGCGTTATCCAGCCAGGTGCGAGCGGCGGTGGAATCCCAACTGACGTACGTGTTGGAATCTAAAACGACGCCGAACACGGGTCCGGCGGCAAAGGTGAAGTTCCCCGGGTTGTTGGCGAGGCCCGCTTTCACCGTTCTCACGCTTTGAGCGTCGACCGGGGGGAGTCCGGTTGGATGTTGCCAGACGTAATAGTAAGCCAGACCGTCCGGATATCTGCCCAGGTTGCGATACGCCGTATCGTGATTGCCGGGCGCTCCGACAGAGACAATCCTCCGCAGAATCGGGAATCCGCCGTTCTTGAGGCTGCCGTTATACACCGGGAAGTGGAACTTCCGGTATTCACTTTCTCGGCCGTTGGGATAGACGATATCGCCAACGTGAATCAGAAACTCGGACCGGGAGCGATACAGCTCTCGGGCGACCCGTTTTTGGCCCGGGAGTCCACGACCGCTATCGCCCAAAACCGCGATCTTGATGGGTCCAGACCGATTGCGGTGGTTCTCTGACACCTGACGAAACACCCTTTTTCCGCCTTTGAAGATTTCGTAGACGAAGGGTCCATCTGCCGGGAGTCCACGCAGCACCCACCGTTGAAGACCGCTCGGCGCCGATTTCAGGGCAAGGACGTTGAGCGGTCTTCCGGCAACGTCTTTTTGATTCCCGGCGGTCCACTTTACGGCCCACTGAGGTGACTTGACCTCTTCTTTGGATGCGGCGGCGAAACAAACAGTCACGCTTGCGGACTCGGTGTTTGTGCCGTCATCAGAGCCCATTTGCAGGTAGGGCGGAATCTCGAAGGCGCTTTCATCGGCCATGTTATCGGGCAGAGACGATGCGCCTGGTCCGCCCGCTACTTCTTTTGGCGCCCCAAACTTAGCCACCGGAGCGAGCGCCGAAGAGGGCGAACTTGGTCCGGGCGCGGGCTTGGGGTCGCAGCCGTAGAGATTGATCGATGCAAGGACTGACGTTGCCACCCACCCCATCCATCGCGAAGGAGCTCTTGATGCCGTGCTTTTCGCCTCGTCGTAAGGATTGGGGGTCATGGCTCCATTATAGTTTTTGTGTCAGGTAGCAGTTGGACTCTGCGCTCGAATTGGGTGAACCGCTCAAGCGCTCGTTTTTGACTCGCCCAAGTTCGGATGGCATCTAGATCCACTTCGTCTCGCTTCGCTGCAACAACCTCAAGTGCTTGACTGAGTGCGGCAAAGTCAGGAGTTCGATAGAAGAAGAACCAGCAAAGTCTGTCTCGGACGCAATCTGTTGGCGAAAGGATTTCAAGGACCCGCCCCTGAGACTCAAGAGAATTCCACTTCGCGATGAACTCGTCGTCTATTTGAACAGGACTTCTAAGAAACTCAAGTGTAAATGGCAAGTTCGGGTGTCGATACATCCCCTGTTCGAACTGGAAGCCCGTATCCGCCAACGCTTCATTTATCTGGTCACGGTCAACTTGGAACGACAGCACAAAATCGAGATCCCTCGATTGAGCTTCACCGCCGGAGTAAACGCAAGCCGCAGCTCCCCCCGACAGAACCGCCCGTATCCCTTTTGAATGGAGACGATGCCCTACTTCGAAGGCTAATTCGACGAGACTCAAATCTGCAGCTAACACTTATATCTCCTTCCCATATCGTCTGGGCCTTCGTCGAAGGTTGCCCACCGTCTCGTAGAAGAATGGGTCGAGCTCAGCCATGCGCTTGAGAAGTGCCAAAAGGGGCTCCTTTGCCGCAAACCGAGGATTGATCATCAGTCGGCGCTGGTTGCCAACGATGGCCGAGACCAAAACACCCATCTCCTCCCAATGATCGACCGTTTTCTTGAGGGCACTCCGGTTCAATCCAACAAGGCCTGCCAACTCCGAAAGGTGCACGTCTTCCAGTAAGGCAAGCAGCACCAATGCCCTGGTCTGCTTCTGACTTCCAAATAGGTCCAAAGATGAGATCATGATCTTATTATGTTGCATTTTTTGAAACGACTGTATTCTTTTTTAATACGTTCGTTGCCCTTTTTAGAACAAACCACTTCGGTGCCGCCTGGTTGTCTTGGTGCTGTGATGATCTATCAGACGTCGGAGAAAGAATGGTTCTTGCCGATTGGGTATGGTCTTTTGAGCACCGGTAAATATCTGGGGTGAACAATGCCTGGAATGAACTGGGCGTTTTTCTCGTCTTTAATAAGCAGGCGGTTCGTCACGATGCGAATTAGCTTTGGGCGAAACAGCCTTGGGCGGAGTAGCCCTGAAGAACCATGCACGAAGAAACGATGACCCGTTACCGCGAATGGCAGCTTCGACTTCTGGCGCGCACGCTAGAAACCGATCCGGAGCGATTCGACGAAATTCTGGAGCATGGATTCGTCGCTTTTCCCAGCCTGAAAGAAGAACTCGTGCTCGGCGCGGTTCACCAGGGATATTTGGATGTGACCCACGCCGCCGACTTCCTCCACCTGACCGTCGATCGGTTTGAAGAGATTTACGAGAATTATCTAGACGACCATCGATCCATTGGATTGGTGATCGTTCGATCGGACCGTGGCGAGGCCATTCTTGCCGACAGCAAGGTTCCGGTTTGGGAGATCGTTCGGGCCTACCGAAAGAACCCGTCGGTCGAAGCTTTGGACGCTCGGTTCCCGGGAATCTCTGCGGTAGAAATTGAAGCCTCGTTGCGATACGCTCGGCGAAACTCGGAAGAGATCGAAGCCGGCATCAGCCAATACGAGAACCGAAGGGTCGCGACCGCCTCCATCTACTAAGTCGCTTCGCCCGACAAAAACGGCCCGACAAAATCGGCCTGTGACGAACGAACGGAGAGAAAGGATTCACCGTGTCGCACATTTCTCTTGGAGATTGGGTATTATCTGCGGGTTAGGTTATGGCAAACACGAAATCGAGCAAGAAGGACCTGCGCCGCATCGCGAAGCGCACGAAGCAAAACACCGCTGTGCGAAGCGCACTCAAGACGTACATCAAGAAGACCCGAACTGCGGTGAAGACTGCGGAAGTCCCGGCGTCTCAAGAAGCGTTGGTCAAGGCGATCAAGGCTCTGGACAAGGCCGTGCAAAACGGTGTCATTCACAAGAACCAAGCTGCCCGCCGAAAGTCGCGAATTGCAAAGCAAGTCGCAGCTCTTGCAAAGGGTTAATCCTTTAGCGCTCTAGCCACATAACCCAATGACAAAGCCTCTCGATTTCGGATCGAGGGGCTTTTTGCTCTTGTCTCCCCCTAGGCTGGGCTAGACTGTATTTTCACTGGTGGCTACCGTCCCTTCCCCGTCCCCCGCTCCTGATCGATCACTTGATCGTGCCCTCAACAGCGTGTGGACCCCGGTAGAAGCCGCCCTGATCTTCGTTGGCGAGACCACCGCCCTCCTTTGGGACGCTCTTAAGCGACTCTTCAAGGGTCGTTTCGAGGCCGCCGAAACGTTGAATCAGATGGCGTTTGTTGGCGCGAGCAGCGTGCCCATCGTCGCCCTGACGGGCTTCTTTTCCGGAGCGGTCTTTAGCCTTTACTTATCTCGATTTCTTGGCGATTACGGCGCCACCAGCTTTGTGGGGGCCACCATTGCCATTGCCATGGCGCGAGAAGTTGGACCCGTTCTGGCAGGCCTTATGGTTGCCGCTCGATGCGGTTCGGCGATGGCGGCGCAGATTGGCACCATGCAGGTGACGGAGCAGATCGACGCGCTGAAGATGCTCAGCGTTCACCCCACCAACTACCTGGTGATTCCCAGGTTGCTGGCCTCCATTCTGATGCTCCCCATTCTTGGAATGGTCTGCATTTGGTCGGGCACGCTCGGTGGCTTGCTGGTGGCGATGAGCGAGAACATCTCCTCTGGCACTTATCTGACGTCGATCACCCAGTTCGTCACCATGCGCGACCTGTTCGAGGGTCTGTTCAAAACCCCGTTCTTTGGAATCATTGTTGTGCTGGTCGGGTGTCAGCAAGGGCTCAGAACCACCAACGGCGCAGTCGGCGTCGGACGATCGACCACCAACGCAGTGGTGATCTCAATGGTTCTGGTGTACGTAGCCGACTTTGTGCTTGCCAGACTGCTGAACAGCTAGATTGATCGCGTAATCTAGGTTCATGCCTCCAGCCGGAACGAACGCACCCGAAGATCTGGGATTTCTTAACCTGAATCCGGCGGAATACGGCTTGAGCGAACCGCTGAGCGACGATGTGCGCTTGCTGGATCGCTTGTTGGGAGAGGTCCTTCTTCGGTACGAGGGTCGGTGGCTGGTGGACGCCGCGCGCAGGCTGGTTAACGAACCCGACCAGAACATTCCCGCCCTTTCCAAGGAGATTCCCGAGCTTCAATCTCCGGAAGGAATCCGCCAAGTCGCGAAGGCGTTCACCGTTCTCTTCCAACTCATCAACGCCGCCGAGCAGAAGGAGATCGTTCGGGTGAACCGATCTCGGAAGGGCGGAAGACGAGAGTCAATTCAAGAGACGGTTCGATCTTTAGCCGAGGGCATTGGGCTAGACGCGGTCGAGCAGAAGCTCAGCGAGGTGGACATTGTTCCAACGCTCACCGCTCACCCCACGGAAGCGAAGCGCAAAGCGATTCTAGACAAACTCCTTGCCATCTCCAACCTGCTTGCCGACCGAGATCGGGTGACCGGGCTGGATCGCCCCCTGGACTACGACAGGCAAATACTGCCTGCGATTGAACGCACCCTTTCGGAACTCTGGCTCACCGACGAGATGCGATCGACCCAGCTAACCGTGGACGAAGAGGTTCGGAACGCGCTGTACTTCTTCAATCGCACCATCTTCGATGTGGTCTCTTGGCTGCACGACGACTTGGAGACCGCTTTCGAATCGCTTTCGGGCGAGCGCCCCGCCATTCTGCCCATCCTTCGATACCGCTCTTGGGTAGGTGGAGATAGAGACGGCAATCCCAACGTC
Organism: bacterium; assembly: GCA_027483535.1. GTDB lineage: Bacteria > Armatimonadota > Fimbriimonadia > Fimbriimonadales > Fimbriimonadaceae > Fimbriimonas. The sequence goes on along the minus strand of JAIXUN010000003.1, from coordinate 330,425 downwards.
ACCGCCTCTGTAACCCTGCACACCCTGGCTTCGCAGCGACAAGCCGCTTTGGAGCACTACCTGAAAGAAGTAGACGCCCTGCGATGGGAGCTGACTCAGAGCCGAAAGCTTTCTGCCGTCACCGCCGAGGTGGACGCTCTGATAGACGGTGGCCGCGCCTTCTTGGAAGACTGGGAGCGCAATCGATACTCGCAAGAACCTTATGTGCTTGTACTACTCATCTTGGAACGACGATTGCAGGCAACCGTCGCCGCGAAGCTAGGCCAATACGAGTCTTGGGATGAATTCTGGTCGGACCTGGTGACCGTACAGGAATCTTTGGTGGATGCGGGCAGTATGGACGTCGCCTTTGGGTCCAAGTTGGATCGTTTGGTATCCAAGGTTCAAGTTTTTGGCTTCCACCTGGCAACGTTGGATATTCGTCAGCACAGCGACGAACATGGCCGAGCGATCGCTGAGATGTTTGTCGCTTCGGGCATTCTGGCAACCGCGCAAGATTATCTCAACGCTTCCGAGTCTCAGAAGCTGCAGTGGCTAAAGGCGGAGCTTGCCAACCCTCGACCCATGCTTCCGCGCGATCACCGCAACGGCGAGTCTCTTGAGCGGGTGCTCAGCACGCTTGAAGCCGTTCGACAGTCGGTGAAGAAGGATCCGTCCTCCGTTCGAACCTATATCGTTTCCATGACTCACGCCAAGAGCGATCTATACGAAGTGCTCTTGCTGCTGAAGGAGAGCGACCTGCTTTCTAGAAGCGTGGATGATAGCGGCACCACCAGGTTCCAATCGCCGTTGCAGGTGGTTCCGCTCTTTGAAACGATTGAGGACTTGGCACGAGCCGCCTCTTTCATGACCGATATCCTTGCCGAACCCGCCTTCCGAGACCTGGCCGTTCCTTACCAAGAAGTGATGCTGGGCTACAGCGACTCTAGCAAAGATGGTGGCTACTTGGCCGCCAACTGGAGTCTGCAAAAGGCGATTTACGAGCTCTCTAAAGTTTCTGAGAAGACGGGCATTGAGTTAAGGCTTTTTCACGGTCGAGGGGGTACGGTGGGTCGCGGCGGTGGTCGCGCCAGTCGAGCCATTCTCAGCCAGCCCGCCGGTCCGCACCGACATCAGGTTCGATTCACCGAACAGGGTGAAGTGATTAGCTTCCGCTACTTAGTTCCGACCATTGCACACCGACACCTTGAGCAGATCGTGAGTGCGTGTCTCATTGCCGCTTGTGCCCCTGCCGAGGATTCTTCCGAGGAGACATACGGTCAGGTCATGGAGCGGCTGGAAGCCGACTCGCGCGCGGCCTATCGCGGATTGGTTTACAACCACGCCGGCTTTTGGGAGTTCTACACGCAGGCGACCCCTATCGAGCCGATCTCGCTGCTTCCAATCGCTTCTCGTCCGGTTTATCGTCCCGGCAAAGCGCTCAGCGGCATAGAAGGGCTCAGGGCGATTCCGTGGAACTTCGCTTGGGTCCAGAGTCGAACGCTGCTGGTCGGCTGGTTTGGAGTGGGTGCCGCCTTTGAGAAGTTCGCCGATACTCCGGAGAATCTGGAGACGCTCCGCACCATGTATCGCCACTGGCCGTTCTTTGCGACGGTGGTGGACAACGCCCAATTGGAGTTGGTCCGAGCGGAGATGAACACCGCGCAGGAGTACGCGAATCGCGCCATCGAGCGCGGTGCCGACGCCTCTATTTGGAAGGAAATTCGCGAGGAGTTCGAGAGAACGAAGCGAATGCTATTAGCGATCACCGGTAATGAAGAGCTTCTTGGGGTCGGCAACGTGGTGAAGCGCACGGTCGACTTCCGCAACCCGATCACTCGCCCGTTGAACGCGATCCAGATTCACCTCATGAATCGCTGGGAGACGCTTTCTGACGAGGAGCAATCGGGCGCGTGGCGCGAGGCTCTGCTGCTGAGCATCGCAGGACTCGCGGCGGCAATGCAGAGTACGGGCTAGCTTTTTGGCGTAGGAACGGATTCCTATGATGATTGCTCCGTTTATTGCAACGCTAACCACCGAGCCTCCCATGGCCGAAAAATCAGTCCTGATGGTGGTGACAGGTGCCGACAAAACGCTTACCGGAAAGCCTACAGGTCTATGGTTAGAAGAGTTTGCCGCCCCATACTTTGAGTTCAAAAAGGCGGGCATGAAGGTCACGGTTGCAAGCCTCAACGGCGGGACAACCCCTGTAGACCCCCGGAGCTTAGAACGACCCGCCGAGTTTCAATCTGGCGCGGGTGCCACCGCCTGGGGAGAAGCCGGGATCCTTCTTAAAACAACCGTACAACTATCGAGCATAGATCCCTCTACCTTCGATGCCCTGTTCATTCCGGGTGGACATGGAACCATGTTCGACTTCCCGAACAACGGCACCCTGGCGGCTGTGATTCTAAAGTTCGACGACGCCAAGAAGCCGATCGCTTCCGTTTGTCATGGTCCGGCGGCGTTTGTGGGCGTGAAGCGAAGTGACGGTTCCTCGTTTGTGAAGGGTCGAAGCATCACCGCGTTTAGCAACGCCGAAGAGGTGGCCATGAAACTGGAGGGGGAGGTTCCCTTCCTGCTGGAATCCAAGCTGATGCAAGAAGGCGGGCGAGTTTCCGTTGGCCCCAACTTCACACCCTACATAAAGGTGGATGGCAACTTGATCACCGGACAAAACCCCATGAGCAGCACTCCCGCCGCGCTAGAGGTCATTCGTCTTCTGATGCAATGATCGCTAGGCGGGATTCTCTGAATCCTGGCTTTTGGATGCTTCTTGGTTTGCCTGCTTGGACCGGGAAGCATTGATCGCCGCTGTGACACTAATCCCGACGGCGATCAAGCTACAGAAAATGGCAACGAAGGCACCCTTACTTCCTTCCGGAGCAGGTTTTGGATTTGCTGCCTCTTGCGCAAACACCGATGCGACCGAAAGGGCAACAAGAATAACTGCGACCGGTTTTCTCACACCCGATTCTAGCCCCAGATCATGCGCTTGTGTTGTCGATAGACGCTTGCGAGCCCAGCGAACAGCGCCAGAAGCCAAGCTCCGGTTAGGAATTCGGAATTGAAGTCGATGGTGGTGTTGCCGATCCTAAGCGATCGGTTTCCGGCTACGTACCATGCGGCCGCGAGCAGCAGCACGAACAGAGTGAAAAGACTTCCCAAGACGGCGGTCATTGCTAAAGATGGAAACGGAACGTCGGGCTTTCGGGTTGCAGGTGCATCCTAACGCTTGAACGGTTTGACACGTAGGGCGGATGTCATAATGAAGTCCTACGCGGCCTCGTAGCTCAGGGGATAGAGCGCCTCCGTCCTAAGGAGGGCGTCGGGGGTTCGAGTCCCTCCGAGGCCGCCAAAACTTCTAACTCTCCGGTGCGTGAGCGCCGGGGGTTGGGAGTTTTTTCGCTTTGGATGGCGAGAATTTCCTGGGTGCGTAGCATTGTCCGCGACCATCGAGGAGCGGACAAAGCGGCCCGTAGGGCACGTCCCTCCGAGGCCGCCAAAACTTCTATGTGCCCAAACCGGACACATTGGTTACAGATCGTTCCGGACACATAGGTTACACATTGCTTCAGGCGAAGCCGGATGAGTCCCGAGTATCGGGATGAATCGGGAACGGCGCGATAACCCGTAGACACCCCCGACGGGCTCAAAGGCTGACCTCTCCCCTCGATCTCGAGCGCGCCATTTGCCGCCCGCTTGCAAACCCTTCTTCACGCTGAAAAGATAGAAACCGCCCGGAACAGAAACGAACCACCCGCTGACCCGTTAGAAACACGCATGATCATCGGCTTGTTTGCATCCGCTGTCCTTCTCCTTCAAGACCCAACGGATCCAAGCCAATACATCCTTCCTTGGGCGTCCAGCTCCACGGAGATCAAAGACGTGGCGTTCTCTCCGGACGGCAAATACTTCGCCCTCATCTCACCCGCATCGGCGACCGTTTGGAGCGCAGAAACCTCTCTTTCCGGACCGTTCACAACGTGTTTCCCGTCTTCCGTAACTTGGGACAGCACGAAGAACCGATTCGCCGTCAACGTTTTTCACCAAGCCTACAACGGAATGAAGCACCCCCAAAGTCTGAGGTTCAAAAGCGACGAACCCGAGGATATGGGCTTCGGGGGACAACGGCAATTCAACGGCCCTACGAGTAATCCCTACGGGTTAACTTCTAACCGAAACCGGGTCTATGCCGAGCCAAATGTGCCCGGTCTCAAATCTTTCGCTATCGACCTCAGCCTTATCTCTCTCACACCCCATATCATCCTGGCGGGCCCCAACAAGACGTTTTGGGTGCAAGAGTCATCGCAAGGGGAGGTGACGGTTACGGAGGCCAAAGAAGATAGGGTGACGCCGAAATGGAAGCCCCTAAAGTGCTCCGCGGGCCCGTTCACCATTCACCCGGGTAAATCGCTCATCGCCGGGCGAGACGCGGTCATCAACTTCAAAAACGGTAAGCCGTTCACCGAACCGGGGGTTGGCACGTTGAACGCTTTTTCCTATGACGGATCGACCCTTGTTTCGGTGGATCCCAAGGGCAAAAAGGTCAACTTCCGAGAGATGAAGACGAACAAGGTGATCGAAGTTCCGGTCACCGAGCCGGAGACCTTTGGGCGCCTACTTCCCTCCCCGGATGGTAAATACGTGATTCTCACCGACAAAGCCAACCCGTCGAGAAACATCTTTGCTCAACCGGGCGGACGTCGGGCGTGGCAAGTTTTTCGAACCGGAGAAGTCTTCCCGTTGGAAGACGGAGTGGCCCTTTCCGAGTACGTGTCCAACGTCACCAAATACCTTGGCGATAAGGATCGCATCGACAAAATCCTGAACGGAACCCCATCCGCGGGCGAACCCGCTTCGGCCGGTTCTTCCTATCAACCATCACCCACCGCCCGACCTGCCAGCTACCCAACAAAGAGCAACATGGGATCGGTTGATCGGGCGATCGCCTCGGCGCGAGCCCAAGGCTTTGAGGTCTTGGAAGACACCGTTGTTCAAGGCAAGGGTCGTGGGGGTAGATCGTTTAGCTACGGACCCTTTAAGATCGAACCGGGCAACGAATACTTCTTCATCGGCGCCATCGATACGAGTATCGCAACGGGTCGAACCTACGTCAATTTCCATAAATACACCCCGGACGAGCGAGGGAAGTTTGTTTCCTCAGGCGACTACATGTGCAATATGGAACTTGCCGGCAGCGCGATCTACAACGCTCAAAAAATCGTGGTGGGTAAGAACACTGCGGACACAAAATACAAAACCCAAGAGATGATCATCTCCGCTACATGCGGTGGGTTTGAGCCGATGCGGATCATTGTGCTGAAGCGCCGCTTGCCTTGATCTCAGTCGTGGGGGGGCAAGAGTGACTTGGCCCTGCGGAGGGCGTCGGGGGTTCGTAGCTATGTCCGCGACCATCGAGGAGCGGACATAGCGGCCCGTTACGGAATCAAGACTCGCCCAGAGCTTGGTCAAAGCCCAGCGGGAGGAGGCTTCAGAGTGGAAACCGTTCCTTCAAACGACACCCTCTTATCAGAAACCTTAACCAGCTCGTCTAACTCATAAACATTACGATAACCGTAACCGTAAAGATTAACGTAGGTGGGAATGTTCAAGGCCATCATTAATGGCTTGGCCTGGTCGGTCAGTTGGGCAGATGCCAGACTATTCAATCCTGTGCTCGGTCTTGCAACTTTTGAGGAGAAGTCCGTTTGATTGCCGTCAAAATTGTTATTGCAATAGATCAAGATTTTTGTATCCAAACTAGGAATGACTTGTGCGAGAGTGCCCTGCGTAAAATCAGTGAAGGCAAGGTGCTTTGCGCCCTTCAGGTGAATTCGGTCGTACCGAAACTTAGAACGAGAATCGAGGACTATTACCCCCGGCTCTTGGCTCATCTTTAGAAAGGTGTCAAGGTCGACGAGACGACTTGCGCGGTGGGCCTCGACTTCCGCCACAAGTCCTTTGAAATCACCAAAACTGACTCTGGCTTTAACGTAACTCCTCTTTCGCTGCTCCTCTGGCTTTCGTTCTTGAGTTTCCGCTCCGATCACCGCCGAAGAGGTCTCTTTCTGCGGAGCTCGAGTCGTTACAACCGCGCCAATCCCGATCCCGAGTGCCAGGGCAACGCCCCATCCAAACACTTCACGCGACCCTATTCCGTTTCCTTGATTCATCATTGATTCGTCTCCTCTTACCTTAGGATACAGTACTAAAACGAAACTAGATCCCGGTTTTTTATAAATGCACCTGTCCGTGTTCACCTATGATCTAGCCGAGACTGATAGGCACGCAAGAGACGCGATAAAGAGGCGAGCCAGCCTTAATCAATTCGCAAAATTTCGGACATCCTCATGCAAGTTAATCTCTCAGGCGCGGAGAGTCCTAACGCGATTCCCATAGAGTCCGTCCCTCCTTTCCCGCGGAGCGAAGTGTGCCCAAACCAGACACACCGGTGACGGATCGTTCCGAACACATAGGTCACACCTTGCTTCAGGCACGATCCAAATGAGGGCAGTACAGTGCGAGGAAACCTCCCCCTACTTGCCATGCGGCCAGAACGCGTTATCTGATCCTGCCTTCCAGAGTTCTGGAAAGCGCCTATTTTTAGCGTGTGTGTCTCCGAATAGCCAATTGGAAGTATCGGAATGCCGCTTGAGGTCTAAGTCCTCCGAAGCCTTAGGTGTCGGATCCGGACTAAGAGCGGGGGGCCAAACGTTGCCCTGCCAAAGCCACCAGTCGAACTTCCAACCTGAATTCGGGCTCTGAACAACGTTGTTCCGTTCGGCAAGGAGCACCCAGTTTGAAAGATGCGAAACGGCAGTCACGGCAAGATCGTATTCGGCCCAGCCGTTGACGGTATACGACGTTAGATACTCGCGACTCTCATCCGGATTTTCCGAGGCTTTCGGCTGCAAAGACGTGTCCAATGGGCATCGAAGTATCCCGGGGTTCTTTACATACGGTTGTATTACAACGGTCCAGTCTTGTTCCGAGCCGCCATCTTGCTCCTCCTCTGGATCCGGTGGCCGATCCCCGATCTTGACCGTCCCGTGACCGCCCGAAGGATAGAAATCGTTGTTGTCGGCACAATAGATCAAAAAGGCAGTACCAATTTGCTTCATGTTCGATATGCATATCGACTTTTTACTCCCGCCTTTCTGCCCGATCTGAACGGGCATGATAAGAAACACAAGAAGCACGAGGACGGCGATGATGGCAAGAAGGTCGGTGAGTTTGAATTCCCTTTTCACCGAATCCCAACTTCGGAGATCCTTAACATCCATCACACGCCTCCCGGTGGGGTCTTTGCGCCAACATTTCGACCCCACTTGTTGGAGTTGGGTCGACAAATGCCACAGGCGCAAGTGGGGCTTTCACTAGCCTCCATTCTAGGTCAACAGTGCTCGCAATAAAGAAACCGTTTCACTATCCTTAACACTTCTCTGTCCGCAATCCCGAGACGTTGCGCCCGGGTTTTGTGCAGAAACGGTTCGACCCCTGTCGATCAAGGATCAGGGGCACTGCAGATGGTTTTTTGGTCGATCAGCAAGACCGATCGACTACCGCTCAAACGCCGACTTGATCGCCTTCCCCGCCGCGATCAGCGTAGGAGCGCCGACCTTGGTCGCCAAGGCTCCGTCTGGTCCGAGGTGACCGTTCGGCAAGCGGAAAACCTCGACGCTCACTCCGGCTTTCTTCAGCATCTCAGCATACAAATCTTGCTCGGCGCCCCAGGGGTCCGTATCGCCGATCGCGATGAACGTTGCCGGGTGGCATATGGTTATTACGGAAGACTCAGTTGTGGACTCATTCACAGTAGATTAATCTAGCCAGTTCTTGATTGTGCTCTCGCGCGAGTACCCGTTTGTAGCTACAACAAGTGAAAGAGTTAGATGTGGCTTAGGAATCAGCCAGACTGAGCCAGGATCGTCGCTAGATTCTTTTTACTATCGCAGACTCAATGTCCTCGCTTCCGCCGAAATCAGAATCTTCGATCAGCTTAAGTTGAAGTTCCATTGGGAATTTAGAGCGCAAGCGTAAAAAGCTCTCGCTTCGCGAAAGTTCGGCAAACTGTGCCACCCCAAGTCTAGCAAAGTTCTTCCCAGAAAGCTCGGGGAGATTTCTCTTTACGAGATGCTCGCTTAGCACCTTGTTCAGTTTATTCTGCAAGTCCATTTTATACTGGTGACTATTCGGGCCTTCCCAGAGAATGCCGAAATACAGATACCATCCAAGTACGGTATTATTTGCCTTACCCAGGAATTCCAATACCGTACCCTCTTTCAATGTCAATGCGACTAGCCTTTCAAGGAGTAGCGCACGTGCTTTAGCGCTAGGCATGCAATCTTTATCCAAGACATCAAATCCAAGAAACCGAAATCTCCCTTTAGTTCCAAAATTCTTTGTCTTTGTGTTTTCCAGACCGGGATCATGAAATGCAAGATTCAAACGGTTGAGAAACTCACACAGTCGTTGACTATCTAGATCGCGCTGCTTAGCCGTCCTTGAGACTAGAATGAGATCGTCCACATATCTAAACACCTTCGAGTCAAACTTCGCGACAGACCGATCAAAGTCAAGTAGCAAAAGATTAGCAAGGAATGGTGATAATACTCCACCCTGCGCAACACCCTTACGGTCGAAGTAAGTTGCAAAATCCGGGCTATTTTTGTGCTCTTTAGAGGAAATCTCAAAATCAATAACGGGCTCGAGCAATCGAAGAATATCAACTCCTAGATGCTTTTCGACTGCTTGCTTTAGCTTCCCTCGGTCAATAGTCGGATAGAACTGAACAAGGTCTGTTTCAAAGCCATGCTTATAGCCGCTCTTCCTAGTAGTCAAAATATCTTTGACGCATCTGTGGCACCCTTTCACCACTTTGCTTCCCGAAGGATCGTGGTAGTGAACTCCGTAAGTCGTACTTGGAAACGAGACTTTGCAGGAGCTAGATATTTTTTCGTACATCCAGCACTGTGTCGCGAAATCGGCAACGGATGGCACGCATATTGGCCGTTTCTTCTGCGGATCGGAAGTCGGCACCAAGGATAGCGAAAAGGTATGTGCTTGCCCATTCAGGACGCGCTCTTCTACTGCGCCCTTAAATCCAGCTTTCAGAAGCTCCTTGGCATCCGATATTCGCTTCGTTGAGCCCCAGGACTTAGAGGATCTTCGAAAACGCTTCTCTGCGTTCTTCCAGATTTCACTATCGTCCATGTAAGCTGTGCGCTGGAAATTTCTGCCTGCGGAGCGGTTTCCCCGCTCCGTCAGATCTGTCGATCACCTCGCGGTAACCGTAGTTCTCGACCGACTGCAGTTTTGCAGTTCTCGCTTTCAACTTTCTGAGTTCAAATCGCTTCGCCTGCATCACGCCGGAGTTTCTTCCAAAACTTCCTTTTGCTTTGCCAACTAGACGATTAAGTTTTTACCCTTAGTTCTATTGTAGTCTATCTTCACTTAGTTCCTCGCCCTTTCGGGCATTTCTGGCATTCAGATTCAGTTGACTATCGAGAGCACCTTCCAAAGTATCAACCGTCTTCAGGCGATTGCACTTAGCCGGTGGAAGCGTTGCTTCTTTCGGCGTTTTGGTCTGTGGTGGGAATCCCGCCTCGACCGCATACTCGGTAAATAGATTATATCACCATTTTCCAGTTCCCGTCCAATTTTTACAAACACTCCCTTAAAGGGTCTCATGCCTAGGGAAAAGGTCGACAGATTGTCGTCTCTGGGTATTTTCTACTTAGTCACTTTTCTTTGATGCTTTCCAGGTAGTCGTTCCGCCCTTTCCTTGCACCAGAGCACGCTTCCGCACAAGCGCTTTCGGGTAGGCCTGTACTAATGATGCTAACGACCAAACGCCGACTTGATCGCCTTCCCCGCCGCGATCAGCGTAGGAGCGCCGACCTTGGTCGCCAAGGCTCCGTCTGGTCCGAGGTGACCATTCGGCGAGAGGAAAACCTCGACGCTCACACCGGCTTTCTTCAGCTTTTCGGCATACAAATCTTGTTCGGCGCGCCAGGGGTCCGTATCGCCGATCGCAATGAACGTCGCCGGATGGCCCTTCGGAACGTCGCTCAGCAAAGGAGAAAGACTCGGATCCTTGACGTCGGTATCTTTGGGCACGTAAGCCTTCACCATCAACTCGGTAAAGAAGCTAATTTCGGGATTGGTGACGCTCGCATGGGTCGCGTCGACCACGGGATTGATGAGCACCGCGAAGGTCACCGACTTAGATTCCCGAGCAAGGACCGCCGACATGTTTCCGCCCGCACTATCGCCGCACACTGCCAGCGGCTGAGCCGATAACCCCTCCTTCTTTCCGTCTCTTCCCAGCCAACCCAACACCGATCGGACTTGGTTCAATTGGGTGGGGTGCATGGCTGCCGGGGGGCGCGTGTATTCCACCGAAACCACGTTTGCCTCACTGGTCGCGCAGATCAACCGGGCCATGTTATCGTGCGATTGAACGGACCCGGCAATGAACGCCCCTCCGTGAATAAAGAGCACTGTGCCGCGCGAGGCGGCTGTTACGGGTTTGTAGATTCGCACCGAAACCGACCCGTCCGAAGCGGGTAGCACAACATCCTTCACCGATCCAACCTCGGTTTTGGTGCCACCGGAGACCATCGAGCCATCGATTTGCTTGCCGATGGCGATAACTTGCTCCCGTTCTTGCGGAGTCAGTCGGCTTTGCGGCTCTTGCGCGACCTCGGTCAACGAAAGGAGCGAGGCGCACGCGAGGAAAGAAGTCACGGCAGGTGCAAACACACCGGAGAGTCTACAAGTCTCTTTCGACGATCGGTAGATCAGTTGCGAAGCATTCACCCAAAACACGAGCCACCCCTTACACTGACCAGTAGAGGCGTAGCCCGGGGTTTCGCCGAGGATTGCTCTATGGACAAACCGCTGCGGTTGCTGTCGCTTGCGAGCCTGATGGCTCTTTCTTTTCCGTCGGCATGGAACGCCAAGGTCCACGAATCCTCGACCCGGCCCTCGAATCCGGCACCCTCTTCGACCACGGCCAAGCAAAAGAAGCCGCTGAAGGTTTACATCCTCGCCGGACAGTCGAACATGCAAGGTCACGCCGCCATAAGCACCTTCGAAAGCATGGCCACTGATCCCAAGACCGCACCTCTGCTGAAGGAGATGCTCGGCAAAGATGGCAAGCCCAAAGTCGCCCAAAAGGTGTGGATCACCTCCATAGGGTGCCTGGGCGACGCCTACACCGACCTCACCGAGGCGAAGGGCAATTTAACCGCTGGGTTCGGTGCGCCGGAAAACAAAATCGGGCCGGAGTACACGTTCGGCCTCACCCTGGAGAAGCAACTGAACGAGCCCGTGCTCATCATCAAAACTTCGTGGGGCGGAAGAAGCTTGCACACCGATTTCCGATCGCCCAGCGCCGGACCCTACACCCTTGCCAAACAGACTCAAGAACTTTGGGACAAGTACCCACAGGGCGCGCACGGGATTCCGAAAGCGGAGGATCGCCCGAAGTTCTTCGCTGAAAAAGCCGCCGCATCGGGCGTTTACTACCGAGCGATGATCGCCCATGTTCGAAAGGTTCTGGCAGACATCAAGCGGGTAGTTCCAAGCTACGATCCGAAGCAAGGTTATGAACTAGCCGGGTTTGTCTGGTTTCAAGGGTTTAACGACTACGTGGATGGAGGGGTCTATCCTGGTCAGAACCAGCCTGGTGGGTACGACCTTTACGCCGACCTTCTTGGCCATTTCATTCGCGACGTTCGGAAGGACCTTTCCGCTCCGAAGCTGCCGTTTGTCATCGGAGTCATGGGAATCGATGGGCTGCGTGGAAACACCAACGCCCCCATGAAACACTTCCGAGAAGCTCAACGCAAACCCGCCACTCTGGCTGCGTTTAAGGGAAACGTGTTTGCCATAGAAACCGCACCCTTTTGGGACGACGATCTGGAGAAGCTGAACGACCGGCGAGAAAGCTATTGGCCAAAGGTAGACGCGCAGGTGGAAGCAGAGAAAAAAGCGGGCAAACCCGGTGCGGATTCTTGGGAGAACAAGATGAAGCTCATGGCGGAGAACTTCACGCCAGAAGAGTGGAAACGCCTGCAAGCGGGGGTCTCGAACGGGGGCTATCACTATCTCGGCGCGGCGAAGATCATGGCGCCTATCGGGAAGGCGTTCGCAGAGGCGGTTTTGGCGGCTAAGAAGGCATCCAAGTAGCCGGCCCTTCCACAACATGATTACTCCAAAAACCTTCGGCGAGCTTTTTTGGATGACGTTCTATCCGTTGGGCTCCTATTGGAAGGCGACAGTGGTGTTCGTCTCACTGCTCGCCCTGGCAATCTGGTGGGACCGATCGCGAGGGAACTTGAAGTGTAGTCCGCGCCTACTCTTTCTAGCGCTGCCCTTGGTCAGTCTCCTCATGAATCTTCTTTTCGGAACGATCTTTATGAATCAGCCCGAAATGGAGTTCTTGCCATACGTTGGGCTCTTTGGTTCGCTCGCTTTAGCGGGCATCACCCTAGCTGCTTTATGGCGATGCCGGTTGACTGCCTTCTGTGTAGTCGTGTTCGTAGAATGGCCAACTGTGATTTCCTTCATTGTTGCGGACATGGCCATCACAAACGTCTGGTACTAGTTCCCATGAATCAAACACTATCCTGCCGTCTCCGTTTAAAGTTAAAGCAATGCTCCTTGCCGCCCTCGTCTCTCTTGCGCCTCAGGCTCTCCCGCTGCCCGAACCTGCCTATCGGCGACCCAACAATCGCATAGCCGGGGACAGCGAAATCCGGATCATGGTCTTGCGAACCGCGTTCGAGAACGACCCCGACCCGAAGCTCTCTCGGCACTCCGAGCAAGAGATGAAGGCGGTCGGCGATTCGCTCATCGACTACTTCAAAATCCAATCCTACGGACTCCTTTCGGTGAAGAAGTTCGAGGTTTCTCCAGTGGTGACCTTGGGCAAAAGCAACCTTTACGAACGCACCACCAAAGACGGAGTTGAGGTGCCGAACAAAGAGCGCCGAGCACCTATTCGCGATGCGGTCACCGCCGCCAACAAGCAACTTGGCCGAGACCTTGCCAGGGAATTTGACTTCATTTGCATTGTGGTCAACGCAAGTCCCACCGGGGGTCGAATCGCTCCTCCCGGAGTCGCCGCCCTTGCCACCGGCCCCACTAATTCGATCTACTTCACTCCCAAGCCGCAGTGGCGAGTGTTCGCCCACGAGATCGGGCACAACTTCGGGTTCGGGCACGCGTGGTCGGTACAAGACAAAAAGAAGGAAAAATCGCTCGCCGCCGATCGGGCGTTCACCGAGTACGGCGACCCGGTTTCGCCGATGGGGCGCGGTTCAAACGCCTACTCCCTGGTGGAGAAGTACCGCATGGGTTGGATCGGCAACAAAGAATCGGACCCGCGCTGGATCAAGAAGTTCGACGAAGGCGAATTCTCGTTCGGCGCCTACGATCGTCCCGCCGCAAAGGGGCTAGTGGGAGGATATCTCACGGGCGATTTCGGGGTGGAAGTTCGGGAGCTCGTTTCCCGAAGAGACGATCCCGATGAAGCGGCGGCGGTGAGTTCGGTGAAGGATCCCGGTCCGCAGAGAATATGGTTCAGCGTCGTCTCGCGCGCCAACTTTCAGCAAGGAGCCATGACGGACTTGAAGACGCCCATCTTGTTTGCGCACCTCTCTTCGCTGGTCGCGCCGACAAAGGGCAACGCCAGAGCCTCGACCACCGTGCACTTAGACCTCGCCCCCAACCCCCGATCGCGGGCGCGCAAGCCGATGGAACGATACGGTCTGGCGCCAGGACAATTGGGCAGTATTCCGATGAAAGACGGCAAGGCGCTAAAGGTTCGTTTTGTGAAGTACGATCCCGCCACCCACACCGCAACCGTCTCGGCGGTTGCAGAGTAAGCCTGTCAGAACCCGGTGTGCCAATCCAGATCGCCGTACATGGTTTGCACGTACTCGATCTGCGCGACGTGGCCCAGGGTGTGAATGTTGCCGAACGTCATGAAGACAGCCATCGGCGCCTCGCCAAGACCGAACGGCATCGTCACCGGGCGCGAGAGGTCTTCCGGTTGCAGGGTGCTGAGAAACTCTACGTATCCGCGACACTTCTCTTCCAGATAAGCCTCTACTTGCTCCCGATCCGTAAACTCCGAATCGTGCTTCAGAAAGCTCGCGTTCGCTTCTTTGCTGGTGGGAATTGGAAACGGAGTTCCGCTGAGTTGCAGGTGGATGGTGCCCAGAGCCGAGGCCGAATGCGCCACGATTTCCACAATCGACCGGGAATTTGGCGAGGGCTTCCAGTTCAGCTTGTCCTCAGGAGTGGCTCTCAGCAGAGCGACCATCCGGTCTTTCGTGCCGATCAGTTCGGCTTGGGTAGAGGCAACGACGTCCACGATTCAGACCTTACCTCTCCCCAACCTCGAACCAATGCCATAGACCCTAGCACTGTTAGTTGCGATAGTCGCAAACCAACTTCAGCACCTCGTCCAGACCCATCGCCTCATCCTTTGCTTGAAGCTCTTTCAAGAACGTTCCGAAGTGCGTTTGCGGTACGTAACCCACCGTATCCGCACCCAGCAAAGTCGACATCACCGCCGGCTTTCGGGAGATGTCCAACCCATATTTTTCGATGAGGTCTCGGAAACCGGGGAAGATGGACTCGCATACGCCAAGCGGGTCCGATTCCCAGTTCTCTATCTGGTCGTCGGTATAGGCGTTGGGCCGCAAGGCGTCGACCGGGAACCCTTCCAGAGCGTCGGTCTTTCCAAGATGCTCAACCGATTTTAAGATGCACTGCAGAACGTCGCCTCTATCCACGCCTCCGTACAGTAATCGAGGTCCGTAGTGCTTGGCCCAACTGCTCCACGGAGTAAGGTCGGCGGGTCGCACCGACACGTAGCTAATGCCGTTTTGGTTCTTGTGATACTCGCACAGCTCCTCGCCCACTCGCTTGGTGAAGCCGTATTTGTCGTAATGGCCATGCCAGGCTTGGCTGCTAAGGAACACAACCTTCTTAATCCCGTTGGCGCGAGCGGCTTGGAAGGCGAAGAACGTTCCGTTCACGTTCAGATTCCAAAAGTCGATCTCCGTCTTTTGCTGCCAGTGAATGCCGTGCCATGCGGGCAGGTGAAGGATGAGGTCGCACCCTTCGGCGGCTCGGTCTAGCCCGAATGCGCTTTGGATATCAATCTGGTGGTACCGCTCGGCAAACGGCTGAAGGCTCTCGGGCAGGAGTCCGAGGTCGGACAAGATGAGCCGGTGTCCTTCTTGGTGAAGAAGGGGGACGATTCCTTTGCCAATGTTGCCGGTGGCTCCTGTGACGAGAATTTGCATCGAATCGAGTCTACGCCGATTGCTGCCAACCGTTGCCAAACAGACTGTCTGTTAAGAAAGGCCCCGAGCCTCGCTAAGGTGGCTCAACCTCGCAAAGCCTCAAAGTACAATTGCATCAATGAGCATCGAAGCCTTTGGTAGCTTTTGGGACGCCTTGGTCGATAAGAGATTCGGGGCCGACACAGTTCTTTCCAAAGAGGAGCGCCTGATCTACGCCGCAAACCTACTAAGGGGCGCCGTGTTGGAAAGCGGGCTCGTAGGCTACTTTTTGGAAACGGAAGCCAACGAGATTCGGGATACTCACGAAGCCTTGCGATCCTTGGACCTCGCAGAGCCCCTTCGACTCCTGCAGCAAGCTCAAGAAATTGCCTTGAACGGTGCGCCGTTGCCAGACTCCGACGAGACGCTCACCCTGTTCGATGAGGATTTATCGGAAGACGAGTACGAGGCCGCCATCGACGACCTCGGGGAGAGACTGGCTCCCATTCAAGATCAGCTTCTTCTGCAAGACGATGCCATTTTCGATGCCATCAACCGCTTTGCAATCGAGAAAGGTCTGATCTCTACCTAGGCGTGACCCAACCAGCACTCTGTACTTCTTTACGAGGAATATCGGTGGGTTGAAAATGCATCCCTGCAACCCTATTTGCCCACCAACGACTAAAACCTAGTGAAATTGAAAAGAAGGCATCGCGAAAAGGACCGTGGCTGCTTCTGCTGCAACCAGGTTAAAGTTGTCATTAGTTAAAGAACCATTGGAAGCTTTGACTGCCGCAGAGATAATCACCTTTTCTTGAGCTCGGGACGTCTTAGCACCCAGAACCACAATCAATTCTCGGGCTAGTTCTTCCGGGGTCCTTGCATTGAAGAATTCTCTTGCCGTGAAGGATGGAGCCCTTCTGCGATTTCGCGTCAGAGACTGCTGCTCCCCTAAAAAGAGAAGCCTTGCCCATGCGATTCGCTTGCTCATGGTTGCTGATGTGATCCAAGCCGCGCCAGAGGGCCACCCATTCACATCCGGTGGCTCTAGCAACGACATTCCCATATCTCTGGTGGCAACTTTGAGCAAACTTCCGAAAGGTAAGGGCCTAGAAGCCTCAGCTCGCTCGAGACGTTGAACACCAATTGCGCGAGCCGTACTCACACAAAAATCAACCGGATTTTTGACTCTTGTTCCAACCGCGCGTTCACTGAAGAACTGCTCATCAGTCATGATCGCCCGGATAAGCGTCTTTATTTCTAGACCCGAATCATAGAATTTTTTGGCAACTCGGTCGAGCGTTTCCGTCTCAACATTCTCATACGCAAAGTATTCCCATGCCTTTTTAGCAATGTATCGGGCTGTTCTGGGATCCTTGCAGAGAATATCAATAACCTGATCACCATCGAATCGTCCACTATGGCCTAAAACCCTTTTCTCACCTTGATCATGTAAAGCAAGGTTCTTTGTAAACTCGATCGACCTGTTTCCACGTCTCCTCGATTGCCTGTACTGCCACCCTGTAAAAGCACGAGCAACTTCTCGAATATCAGATTCCGTGTAACCGCTATCAATTCCCAGGGTGAACAACTCCAATATTTCACGGGCAAAATTCTCGTTCGGGGCGTCTCTTGTATTCTCTTGAAGATCTAGCCAGATAACCATCGCAGGATCTTTGCTTACGGCCTCGATAAGCTCTCTAAATGACTTCAAGGAATTCTCATAGAGAGTATCCATGTGTCCAAGCATCGCTTGCGCATTTCTAACCTTCGCACTACTGGTGGCAAAATGGTCGTGCCAAAAAAGCAACATCCGATGTTGGAGAGGACGGTTTGTGATGATCAACCGCCGATACCAATGCCCCTGAAGCTGAGACATTCGCTGAAGCCCTGGGTTAGTTCCATCAAAAAATGAATCTGCAATTTTTACGTCATATTCGGGACGGTTATCTTCAATCAGTTTGTCGACCGCTTCGATCCATGTTCCTTGCCTGTAAAAGGCAAGGTCTTCACGGCTAGCTCCAAGCCCAAATCTATTGAGCAGGTGAATCACTCGTTCTCGGTCCTGCATGCTCATTTTCTTTTATGGACGGAGCTCCTTCAACTTTGTTCACTTATTTTCCGTCTTTAATATTAGAGTCTGAATCCGGGCTCAAGACATTCATAGCTCAATAACGCAAACAGGCACGGGAAGCGAGATCAGCGACAGATAAAGCGTTCATGCCTTAAGCCCCATCGGAAAGCTCTTCGAGCTTTCTACAAATGGGAATCCCCGCGCTCCTGACCGTTCGTCGTTAACTCCAAAAGTCGCCCTTCCAAAATTCCCGGGTAGGTAGCCTGCGATCATGAAGCGCGTGCTGATCTTCGGTGGGACCGGACACATGGGCGCCGCCATCAAGCGGCACCTAGACCCCACCGAGTACAAGATCACCGTTGTCACCCGAAACCCCAAGTCGGCAGACGATATCCATTGGGACGCGCGAACCCTCGGACCCTGGGCGGATGCGCTCGATGGCGCCGAAGTGGTGATGAACCTCGCGGGCAGGCGCGTTCATTGCCGCTACAACGAGGCGAACAAGAAGGAGATGATGGACAGCCGAATCCTCTCCACCCGAATCCTTGGTGAGGCGATCTCGCAGTGCCCCAACCCTCCCAAAGTGTGGCTGCAAGCCAGCACCGCCACCCTTTACGCGCACACCTTTGGACCCGCGAACGACGACATCACCGGAGTGATGGCAGGCTCGGAGCCCGACGCTCCCGCTGCTTGGAAGTACAGCATCGAGATCGGCAAGCGATGGGAAGACGAACTGAATAAGGCGGTGACGCCGAACACTCGAAAGGTCGCCATGCGCACCGCCATCATGATGGGGATCGATAAAGAGAGCGCGTTGGATGTGTTCTCTGGCCTCACTCGAAAGGGGCTCGGCGGAAGGCTGGCGTCGGGCAAGCAGTGGGTGTCTTGGGTGCACGAGCTAGACATGGTTCGCGCGATCCAGTTCCTCATCGAGAGCGATCTGGAGGGTCCGGTGAACATCGCCTCTCCCAACCCGCTGCCTCAAGCCGAGTTCGCAAAAGAGCTTCGGCAGGCTTGGGGCATCCCGTTCGGACTCCCGGCGACGCCTTGGATGATCGCCATCGGCGCATGGTTCATGGACGGCGATTCAGAGATCGTGCTGAAAAGTCGCCGAGTCGTTCCGAAGCGGCTCACCGACGCAGGATTCCAGTTCCAGTTTCCGGAGTTCGGCCCGGCGGTGCAGGACCTCGTCGCCAAGATGCGACAAGCCTAACCGGCGAAACAAGCCCGACAAAATTGGCTCCCGATAAGCGTCTTCCCATTTGTGGAAGTCCGCACCGCACTTGTCCGACAGTATCGCGCCGCGATCCTAATGACCCGCCAAGCCATCGAGGTCACGCCGGACGAGTTGTGGACGTGGGGCGATCATCCCCGCACCTACTGGCGCATTGCGTACCACGCCTTGGGCTATGCCCATCTCTACCTTTACGAAGACATGGCATCTTGGAAGCCTTGGGCTAAGGCAGAGAATCATCGCGCGGTGTTGGAAGGGGACGTGCCGGTTGTAGAACCTTACACGCGAGAGGAGATGCTGGACCTCGCCGATTTGATCCTTGCCGAGATCGAAGATCGAATCCACGCGCTCGATCTGGAATCGCCCACCTGCGGATTCCCCTGGTACCCAAACGTAAGCCGATTCGAGCTTCTGCTACTTAGCCTAAGGCACATCCATGGTCATTTAGGACAACTGCACGAGCATCTGATCGCGCGCGGGCTCGATGTTGATTGGATCGGTGAGCTCCCCTCAGAGAAGATGAATCCGTAACGACGTTCTTTCCTTCACTGCGTGGACTCGGCAGAGAGCAGACTCGCGCATCCTTCGACCTCGACCCGGATCTGGATCTGGAAGAAAACGGAGTCCCACTTCTCCAAGGAGAAATGGGACCCCAACTTACGCACCCTAAACAGTTACAAGAGTTCTACTTCGGTGCGCCAAACAAGGTTTAGCGAATAGACTAACCGGTTAGTTTGCTTTCCGACGTCGGATGACACCAAGGCCCATCAGCGACCCCATCACGATTAACGTGGATGGCTCCGGCACTACTTGAACGCTAAACGCGGTAAGAGCCCCGTTCCCAACTTTGTAAGTCGACGTTGGATTCTGCGAGGTACCGTTCACCGCCCCAAACTTGATCAACCCGTTCATATTCTGGTCGTTGATGTTCCATCCGCTGTAAACACCAGACCCAATGGCACTGCTTGCCTCAAGCCAGTATTTGCTACCCGCCAGCAGCATGATGCTGGGATTGGAGTTCTTGATGGTCTTGACGCCGGTGGTGGTTAAGTCCACCTCGAAGCTGCCCAGAAGAGCGCCAATATCGTTGCCAGAGTCTTCGTAAAGGGAAATCTTGCCAATCTTGGTCCCCGTGCTCGTCCGGAGCGAAAGCTTGATGACATCGAGCGATCCCGCTGCGCTAGAAGTGAACTGAGAGGCGATCCGAGCATCGTGAAGGTCGCCAAATCCCCAGCTATTATTTTTTGCCGAGTCTCCGGTTCCAAACGAGCTGAACACGATCGTTGCTTGGCTGGAAACAGCCACGAAGGAGAGTGAAAGTAGTGTAAACAATTTGTTCATACGAACCCAACCTTCGGTGTCACCCTTTAAGGGAGTGCACCACCGAATGTGGTCCAAGAGTGGAATTGGGACAAGAAAGTTCACAAAAAATTGCACTAACCATTCGCTCTTTACGAGAATTTAACAATGAGTCTTCGCCGGTGAATTTTTTCGTTAAATAGCCTAAATTTGCTGGAACATTCGCTTGGAGTCTCTCGTCGAAGCGCGAGCAAAGCGGGCGCCTTTCAACCCCGCATCAGGTTCTCTAACTGCCATCGCCACAAACCCGACATCTCGTCGGCCGACTCCTGGGTTAAACAGTGTGAGAGCGGTACATGCAGGCATTGCGCAACCGAAAGGTCCCAATCTTTCTGAGCCTTCTCCAAGGAATAGTCGGGCTCGTCGAGGGTTTCGTACCAACACCTCAGAATCGCGGTTTCGTGCCTTTGCCTAAACGCCAACGGCCACCAAGGAGCGATCGCATACGCTAGGTCGTAGGTCGCCAGGCCGTAGGGGGTAACGCCGTCCAGCGGCTGTCGATCGAGAAAATAGACCGGTCGATAGGCTGTTTTCGGGGTCAGCACATTGGTTGGGTTGAGGTCGCTGTGCAGGCGTGTTTGCCCCGTTCCATCTGCCAATCGGTCGCAAAGTTCTCCGGCGACCTTGTCGAACAAAGACCGTAGAGATCGCCCGCTTTCTCGCTCCATGATCGCGATCCCGGGTCGAAGTTGTTCGATCTTCTCCTGCGTCACGGCGGCTTTCTCAGGCTCCCCCTTCTCCCAGTAAACACGATGGATTCGCGCTAGCGACTCTGCGATTGCCAAGCCATGGTCAAGGCTCGGCGGCGACTCTTTGCGATCTTGGAAACTTTCAGAAAGGTCTTCTAGCAGCAGGTAATAGCCCACTTGTGGCTCGTGCCCTCCATCAAAACAAGCAACCAGTGGGGAGTTCGTTAGACCAACATAGTCCATAAGGTAGTAGTCCACCTCCGATCGACCAAGTTGGGGATGTAGGCAGAGCTTGAACCAGAATCGACGCTCCTCTCCGGTATCCAATTTGGCGATGATGCGTGCATGCTCGGCCCAATTGCTCTTCAACCGTTCCATCGAGAGGCTTTGAATCGGCAATCTCGTTGCCTCACGGAGCCACTCGACGGTGATCTGGTCAATAAGCTGAAGAGGCATCTAGAAGTCCTAAATCAAGCTTAAGAGGTTCAGCAACGAGCCGTCTTCCGCTTCTTTCCAACATGCCCCGCGTCCGCCACTTTGCGAATGTATTCCGGCGAGTAAGGGACTTTGCAGGCGGTGTTGCCCATATCCACCGTAAGCGTGCCGAGCTCCTCGCCCACTTTCAGGGCCTCCTCGTGAAGCTCGGCGACATAACTGCCGAGGGCAATCACAAACCCGTTCATCTTGTATCTAACGCGGTCTGGCTGGTCGTGAATAGTGGTTCGGACCCGCTCCAGAAGGGCGCGAAGCGCCGCCATGTCCAGCTCGGAATCCTGCTTCACCGAGACCAGAGCCGAAAGGGTTCCCCAGCCTGCCACCACCGACCTCTCCTCGACAGATTCGATCCATTCCAGCGCCAGGGTCCAGCCATGCGCACCATCGGCGGCAACCCACGCAACCGCGTATTCGGCGATCTGATCTGAATCAGAAGCGGCGAGCCAGCCCTTCAAATCCTCTGGGGTCATTGCATTCTCGTCCGCAATCAGCCCCGCCAGGTACATGGCGTCATAGACTCCGGTGGCGAATAAGTCTTTAGAGAGCTGATGGTTCTTGCGATGCTTCCGCTCGTACTTCTTGAGGTCGGAGATCTTCACCCCGTACAGTGGACCCGTGATGCCGTGATTCCGCAGCACCTTTCGGTACGATTCCGTGCCGAGCGGCTCAATTTCAGCAAGTATTTGGCTAGCAGTCATGGGGAAGTTGCCTGTCGTGATAGGCTCACCGCTCCATCATAGCAAAGGGGTGTAAAAGGCAAAAGGTAAAAACTCCCGTGAGTCCCTGCCAGCGGAGGCGGTGGATAAGAGAGGCGATTCGCCGAACCCGTGTTACACTGCTCTTGATGCTGCCTTGGCTTTTGCTTGCCGGCTTTCAAGCAACTCCTTCTATAGTCACCGAGTTGAAGTTCTCTCCAAAAGAGCGGTTTGCGGTCGCCCTTGAAAACGACAAGGTCAACTTGAAGGTCTCGGCAGCAAAGATGGGAAGTCGGTGGGAAGTATGGGTCGATGCCACCGAAAACGGCAAAGACCTTATCGGGGCAGATAGCCGGTTTCAAAAAGATCGCTACCGTCACGTCCTCGACGGACGCTATTCCTTGATCGCGAAGCAGCCAGACGGTCGATTCAAAGTGATCCAAGACTCGCTAGCGGGCACGGTCAAAGTCTATTGGGGCTTTCAAGAGTCGATCGCCGGAAAGGACGTCTCCGGCTGGACGGAGTTTGCGCCAATCCCACTGCCCAACACGGGAAACCTTCAAGTCAAAACCGATGGACAGGTTGAAATGCGCCCCGTCGTTCGATCCTTACCAACCCAAGATAACGATGATCGTAAAACGGGCTTCAAGGCTGCTAAAAGGAAGTACCACTGGAGCGGCACAGATGGAGAAGCGTGGGTCGTCACTTTTGACGACCGGTGCAAGTGGCGATCGCAAGACGTGAAACTGGTCTTTCCTGAACAAGGCGCGTGGGTGCCGGGATATCAGCTTTCCAACAAGCACATGGTGCAGTTTGAGTTTCTAGAGACCTGGGGCGGCGGGGCAAAAGGCTGCTACGAGCCTATGTCGGATAGGGTGAATCGCTTTTCTAAAGTTGAACTAATCGAAGATCGCCAAGATCGTAAGACACTTCGGTGGACCTATCAGCTCATCAACCCCGATTACGTGCGCTGGGGTGAGCCGCTCGGTTCTAAACAAGACCCAACGGCGGAAGAAATATGGACGATCTATCCCGACGGCTCCGCAAAGAGAGTTCAGCGGTACTGGGCGCCGCTAGACACTTCCGAAGAGCAACATAGTTTAGGAACCCAGGTCGCCGAATTCGATGTGGTTTGGGCTTCCAACGTTATTCCGGAAGACGTGACTCCAAAGCAGGCTGCCACCATTTTTGCACCCGGTAAGCAGTTGCCAATCGAGTATCCGTCTCAACGCAAACCCAGTGATCCTCTCTTCAGTGGGGAGAAGGTATATGGGATCGCCGCCCACAGCCTCGATCCTAACCTGCCCGACGTCTTTGCCGTGTTCGACCAAAAGGGGACTTTGAATCCACCCTATCAAATCTCAACCGACGATGATCGAGACTGGCATCGGGAGAGGTTTTGGCGGTTCTGCCATTTCCCCTTCAACAACGAACCGTTCATGTACGAGACCAACTCGCAGGCAGAGGGTCGAGGGCAGATCACACACTCCAGTCTGGTTTACGTGGGCGCTCCAACCGATCGGAATTGGGAATCGCAGTGGAAGAAGGATGCCGGCGGTCGAAAGTATCGCGAATGGATCACTACGGTGGGGCTAGCGAAACCTCGAGATTTCGAGGGCATGCTGAACCTCCACCGGAAGGTGTTCGGTTATTCGGGCAAGTAAGTCCCCGCACTAAAGGAAAGTCGCAATCTCTTCCAGGGTTTTTCTTTGTAGATCGGGCACTTGAGCTTCAGGATGGGGGTAGACAACCGGCATTAAAACAAACGGCTTTTCGGTTACGGGCCGGTTGCAAATTTCGCGCAGGAAACTCATGGGGGCAGGGGTGTGAGTAAGGGTGGTGAGACCGGCTCGATGCAGTGCTTGGATCAAGAACCCGACCGCGATCCCCACGGATTCGGTCATGTAGTAGTTCTTGATTTTCGACCCGTCTTCGGCAACTCCGTAATCCTCTCGGAAGACAACAATCACCCACGGAGCGGTGGTGATGTGCTCCTTTACAAAGTCGGTGCCGAGCAGGCGGAGAGCATCCGCCCATTCTTCGGTGATGCGCTCGTCATAGAACTTGCGCTCTTCCTCTTCCACCCGCTCTCGTAGTTGCCGCTTCTTTTCCGGGTCGCCGATGGCGACAAATCGCCACGGTTGCCGATGCGCCCCGCTCGGCGCGGTGCCCGCTATGCGAATCGCCCATTCGATGGCCTCTTTCGGCACGGCTTGGTCGCTAAAGTGACGCACGGTTCGACGCGAGTTTGTGATTTGGTACTCCTCTGCCAAACGATGGGTCGCCTCTTCTGGCGGCACATACGGCAGGTGGTACGGCACAAAAGGCGGCTGGATGATGGTCCATTTTGCCCTACCGTCCGGGCCTCTTCAGTTACGTTGGGTCTCTACTCTTCCCAGTTCTCGTCGTCAGCGCTGATCTCTTCCAGCATCCCCGCCCGCTCGCGGAGCATCGGCGCAAGCTCCGACCAACTTTCGGGGTCGCCGATCGACATCGTCGGGTGCTCGACGCCCTTCTCCATGCACTCCGCAACCGAGTTCCACTGCTCGGCGAGAGCTCGCATCGCATCCCGAGGAGTGTGAAGGTCACCGGCGGAAAGGTAGTCGGTAGGACCATCGCCAACAAACACCCACCAGCCGACATATCCTCGACGCTCCCCGCTTTCAACCGCCCAAACGGATACGTACGGAGCAAAGTGCCAGGCGGGCCACTCGCCAATCTGACCGTGCTTCACCCCGGTTGCGCGCATGTAATCTTTCGCTACTTTTCGGCACTCATCGCACCAAGCTTCTTCTACTTTTGGGTCGTCGTAAGGGTTTGTCTCCAATGGCTGTTTCCCGTGACTGCAAAGCTTACAACGTGAGCGGACTTTGATAGCAAATCGGGCTGAACCAGAGTTCGGTCACTCTGCCGGAGCCAGATTCACAATCGCCGAGCAAATGTACTCAAGCGCCTGCATCGACTCCAGCGAGAACCTGTCGCCTGGGTCAACCGAATGGCCACCGCGTCGGTGGGACTCCAGAGAGGCAATCCCATGGATGGACGACCAAGCAAAATGCGAGGCTGAGTCGAGATACGCAGCGTCCTTGCAACAAGTGAGTGCGGCAATGGCGGCTTTGAGTTCCTCGCGAGCCCACTCCACGTTCAGTTGCACGTCGGGGTACCTCTCAAGTTCCGTTTGGCTCATCACAAATAGAAGCCGGTACGTCTCCGGTTGCAACCTGGCAAACTGCAGATAGCTCTGACCGATCTCATACAGGTCCTCGGCTGGCTCGGCTTTCCTGGGTCGATTCCTAATGCTCGTCGCGAGGGCTTCATAGGCCCGCCCGGAAGCGGCGGCCAGAAGGTGCTCTCGATTCGTGAAGTGCTTGTAAGGGGCTTGGTGAGAGACAGAAAGTCGTCGGGCGACGTCTCGAAGACTGAGACGGTCGACACCGCCTTCCCCAATCAACCGCATTGCTTCCGTGACGCAACGTTCGCGGAGAGATTCGACCATGCTTAGGAAGGCAGACTACCACGGATAACCTTGGCCATGATCTGAATCCGAATCGCCCTGGGAGCGGTGGCGAGAAGCCCGGTAAGGACCTTTCCGAGCCTGCCAGGAACCACGGTTCTTCTCCGTCCAAGTGCGCCCACAATCTCCTTCGCAACCAACTCCGCATCGTCAGCCTTGGCCTGCACCATTCCGGCTCGCTTTCCAAAGTCGGTGGCAACGGGTCCCGGAGCAGCGACCAGTACGTCCACCCCGTTTCCGCGCCATTCCGCATGGAGCGCTTCTGCCAAAGATTGAATGTATGCCTTCGTTGCTCCGTAATGACCCTGGAGCGGCACTCCTTGCCACGCAAGAATCGAACTGACGAACACCATTCCGCCTCGACCCTTGGGCACCAGATTCTTCTCTACCCAGTGCGACATTCGCAGCGGGATTTCGCAGTTCACACGCAGCATTTCGAGCTCAAAAGACAAACTTTCTCGGCCGAACTCTCCGGTAGACCCAAACCCCGCGTTGGCAACCACCAAACCAACTTCGTGCGATTCCATGACCTGGAGCAGCCTCTCCCAGCCTGCCTCTGTGCCCAGATCGGCAACCACGACAACGCTCCCTTGAAGCTCGTTTTGAAGCTCCTGTAGCCGAGCCTGGTCTCGACCGGAAAGAATCACCTTCAATCCTCTCGCTGTAAGTTCGCGGGCGATCTCGCGACCGATTCCGGAACTAGCCCCGGTGACAACTCCATACGGTCCGTACTTCTCTGCAAATGATTTCATGATGGGAAACACCGCCCGAACTTGGCGAGCAATCGCAGATCTCCTTTAAAAGACAGCTTCCTTCTTAAAACCATCAACGGGAGCGACTCTCGACCCGCCAAGAAGCCCAGCCAAGACTTCGAGTCGACAGTGAGCGAAAGGTCTGACGCCGGGCTGAGCCCTTCCAGAATCTCGATCTGTTGTTCCTTGATCCGAATCGTGGTCTCGATTTGCTCCTCACCCGTGAACTGGATCGAGAGTTCTAGGCGAAGGCCCTTCGCCTTTCCGCGTTGAAAAGCAAGCGGCATGGCTCGCAACAAACTTTGAATGCTCGACGGTCGCACCCCACTGGCAATCTGGCGAACGATCTTGTTTGGGAATCGCTTCAAAACCGTATCTTCCGCGTCCGACCCAGCAACCACGTAAACGTTCTCGACCTTGCGTTGAAGTGGCTTAACCGTGTCTTGAACGAATTGGGGCTTGTTAGAGAGAAAGCGACCGATGATGTCGTCCCCGGCAGGGCACACCGCCATGCAGTAAGCAGACTTGTAGTTCGGCCCAGTTGAGAGGCTCTGCCACATAGAGGCGGTTTCTTGATCGGTAACCCGATCTTGATACTCGCGCTTGTTCTTGCTTTCAGTAAGGGTGTCGACCCAGTCGATAAATCCGCCCATGAACTCGCGGTAGTTGTGATTCAGACATGCCACCGCATCAAAATGACCATCCTTAGAGATGGCTCCAACCGGGCAAACCGAAACGCAAAGCATGCATTCCAGGCACGGGTTGTAGTCGATCGGTGCCGATTCTTCTGTCACTTCGCAATCCAGCAGGATCGAGTTGAGAAGGATGAAGTTTCCGAATTTTGGATGGATCACGTTTCGATGAACGCCCATCTTTCCCATTCCCGCAGCCTCTGCAACAAGCTTGTGAGAAACAATCCAAGTTCGCCCTGGGAACTCCTGCATCTCCATTGGGAAGCCTGCCGAAGTGTTCAGCCCCGTGATTCCGTAATCGGCAAGCCGCTCCACAATGTCGCGACCAACCTCCCCAATCTCCTTGGTTGCGGCATGAAATTCGTGGTTGGCGAGGCTTCTTGCGGGAGTCTTTATAGGCGCCTGAGCCATTCGCTTGACGATGCAAAGAACCGACTTTGTCGAGGGCATCGCTCCCTGAATAAAGGGCAGCTCCTCGCGTAGCTCTGAACGATGGATGCTCACTACGCCTGCATCATCCGCACCGCAACTCAGAGCAATCTCCTTGAGTTCTTTTAGGGAGATGCGGCCTTGAGGTCGTGTTTCAGAGCTCTCTTTGAACTTCAAGACCGAGGGATGATTCGCGTTCATGGTTGACAGTGTAAACCAAAAAAGGTAGACAGTGTCAACTTATTTCAAAAAGAGGATCCTGGTGGGGGGCATGCTGTTGAATCGCCGCGATCTCTTTGGCCCACAAAGTTCTGGTTCACACAAACACGTCGCGTGAACCAGAACGGGGAGACCGATTATCGGGCGACCAGCCGATAGTCGGGAGCGAAGTTGCTGGTCACGAACGCATACTTGCCAGACCCCACGTAGTCCTCTTTGATCTGCGTTGAGTACTCGATGGCGTCGGCGAATCCGGCAAGTTCAAACCGCACCACCACGCTCACTGTTCGATACAGCGGTGTGCCAATGGCGTTTCGGGTGATCTTCCAGGTGTTGGATTCGGTGTTGATCTTGGTGATCTTCCGGCTAGCCCAAGGTCCGCTGCTCCACCGCTTTTTGAGAGCCTCCGCAACTGCGGGCATGGAGTAAGTTGCGGCGGGTTTAGCCGTTTTCGCCTTCTTGAAGGAGACTTCAGTAAGCCGATCGCACAGCTTCTCCCACTCCGGTGCCGCGTTTTCATCCAGTTTCAGCCCAACCACTGCGGCGAGGCCCTTCACCTTGTCAAACACCTTCTGCCGAACCACCGCCCGGTTTCCGGTTACGATACTGAGGCCAGCCTCTGAAAGACCCCAGCCGTCGTTTTCCTCTACCGAACGAATCATGGATTTGAGCGGCAAAGTGTGCGGCATCAAGATCCTCGGAAGTTCACGGGTGAGCATTCGCTGACAGATCGCGTTCCGATCTTTGACGACTTCTTCCCAATACTGGGGCCGATGGATGATGTCGTCGCTGGGACCAAAGAATCCAACCAGACCCTTGTACTTTTCGGTCTGGATCAGCTTCTCAATGGCCGACAAGTCGTCTAAGAACTTCTTAAACTCTTCCGCTGTAGAGGGCATCACTCGGTTTTGCGCATAGAAGCGGTTGGGATCGAATTCGACCGAACAACTCGCGAGGCTTTCGCGATAGGGAGCGATTTCCGTCATCAAGGCATCCCACACCTTCACGGTCCGGTCCTTTTCGGCTTGGGTGGGTTGCCGCTCTTGAGCGGCAACCAGTTGGGCGAACATCATGATTGAAACTCCAAGAAGGGCTCTTCCGCGTTTCATATTTTCACCACCACGCATCGAACAGCCGCATGCTCAAGATCGTCGCGGATGTACTGCGCCACCGAAGCCTGAGCCCACTGAGCGAGATCGATTGTTTTGTTGAAGACGAACACCTTGTCACTCTTGCCCACCAGGTCATCATCCCAAACCGTGCCCGTGATCTTAAGGGTTGGACCCGTCACAATGAACTCGCCGATTGCTCCCGGCGTAGGCTCCGTCGGCTGAAAAGTGAAGGTGGCCTTTGAACCGAACTGATAGGACCGAGCGGCTTGCTCGCTGACATCCCACACCACGCGATTGTTGAACTTGATCTTGCCAAACGGCTCGATCCGACCATCTTTGAAGTCTGGGAACTTGATGCGGTCCTTCAGCTCTTGCAGGAACGGGATCTTCTCCAGATCTTCTTCGTTGTAGACGTCTAGCTCCAGTCGAACTCGGTACTTGGTGGTGTTTGCACCGCTGCTGGGCGGGCGTTGATTGTTGCTGTTCGATTCCGGTCTTTCGGGCTGGTTCGAGGTGTCGACGTTGGCGTTCACGCTGGCGGAGGTGTCACCAAGAATTGCCACGCTAGGAAACTCCCCGGTGACGTTGCCAACGACCCACGCTTGGGTGAGCCCTTCCATCTTCTTAGGACCAACCATCTTTCCACCGCGAGAAAACTTAGAGGTGTCGTCGATCCGATAATGCCGGCCATCGGAGAGGACCAACATGCGTCCACTGATGCTCTTGATGGTTGCCTGCTGAGTGCCCTCGTGCTTCTTCTTGTGCATCAGATAGCTGGCATCATCCCAAAGGGTCACCAGTCGCAGCCCGAACGATTCTTTCTCCACGAGGAGCTTCACTCGCTTCTTGTTCAGATTCTGGTAGGCCTGGGTGAGCGTGCCCACCGCGTTGTTGATCATGATCTTGCTTGCGGAGTTCACGAACACGGTAACCGTGTTTCCTTCATCCGTCTTCAGCGTGACGTTCGCGCTGTCGCCAAAGACAAAGTTCTCCAAGACCCCAACCATGTACCGGGGAGCCTTTTCTTCTTGAACACCCAATAAGGTGCTAGAAGCGACGAACGTGGCCGGAGCCACAAAGGCCAGAGACGTGGTCGAGAGGATGAGACAGCCGCCCATCAGAGCCAAGAGGTGTGTGTTGCGTTTCATAAGAGTCACTCGTTCTCGGGTTGAGAACAAGATCGACTATAGAAATCCATCGTAAGGAGACCGTAAGGTGGAAATTGCGATCTGAAAAAAGTGAAAAAAAGGCCATTGCCCGGTTCAACAGGGCAGTCGTTTAAGAGGGTGGCGGTTCACCAAGGCAGCGGCTCACCAGTTCAAAGCTTCGAACCGGCCCCCGGCATCCAAATGGATGAGAAGATCGGTTATTTCCGCCAGCGACATACTGGATCCCAGTTGAAGCGCTGCTTCGAGTTGGTCCCTGGGAACGGATTGCTCGGCGACCTTCATCCACTCTCGCATCAACTGCTGATCCTCTTCCGGGAGATCGGTTCCGACCGCGTGTCGCCAAACCTTAGCCGAGCATCCAGCCACTCTCATTCCCCACAAATACTGCTCCTCTTGGTTGATCAAATGGTCGGCCAAGTTCCAGATTGGGAAAGACAGAGCCACAATGTCGTTGAACTCTACGTAAAAGAGACCGGTACGGGCAAACAAGATAACCGCCTCTGTCCACCTTTTCTGAACAGAAGCGGAGGAAGCCAAAAAGCTAGAACTCAAACAGATCAGCCGCGGATTAGAGTGCTTCTCGCCCCATTCAACAATGCTCTCGAAAATCGGCGTTGACTTCTTGTAATCGCCCTTATAGAAGAAGTATTGACCACGATCGAACTTTGTGAGTTGAAACAGTAGATTCCAGTTCGACTTTGATAGTTCCGTGAAATAAAGATCGATCAAGGGCAGAACATCGTCAGTTGTATTAAAAACTAAAACGGAGGTGACGTACATTCGGTGGATAAAGATTTTCCGGAACGTATCGCCTTCAGCAGCCCAGTAAGCGGCAACTTTCTCCGCGAACTCCTTATCGAGTCTCCGGACCAATTTAATGTTGAAGCGAGCCCGAATGATAGAGCACTCCGCCCAAGCCAACGACCCTTCTTGAAACTCCTTCGTAGTCTTTAACTCGAGTTGTTCTAGGACATAGGTTAAGTGATGACCAAGCTTATAAGATAACAGGCCAAGGCTCTCGCAAATAGGCAAGAGCTCCGCGTCCAAACGGGAGTCGTTGGACATCTCCAGAAGTTCGTGATAGATCAGTTGGCTTTCTGGGATAACGATCCAATACCAAAGACAGTCGAGCCACGCTTTGGTTACCCGGCTGGGATCTTTGCCACGCATCCTCTGCATCGAGTTCCAAACCGTTTCCCACTCACTTTGAAGGAAGGTCATGTAGCCTGTCTGATCTTGGATTCCTAATAAAGGCTGCACCTTCATGCTCCGAGAATCGCGCAGCAAACTCAAAAGAGCCTCATCGAGTTTTTGCTCAGCGGCCTTTAATTCTTCATCGATGCCCTCATAGTGATTTAAAAACCTAAGGAGGGCTTGCGGAATCCGATACTTCGTATCTCCCGCGACTTCAACCGTGTGAATATATCCCGAGAAAATCAACTCGCTTAGAGAGTCAATGATTTCCCCACCGTCCTCTAAGAGGTTTAACAGTTCGTACGAAAAGTCTCCTCTTAGCACGGCCGCCTTGATTAAGAGATCCTTTGCTCCTGGATTAAGGAGTTCAAACGAGGTCGCCAAAACTTGATCGAGCGACGAGTGCCGAAGATCATATTGAGTTGATTTGGAACTAAGAACCAACTTAGATTCCGATAAGCGCGAGAGGATCTCACTAACCGAAAACATCGGCACCCAAGAGGCGCACAGTTCAATGGCTAATGGGTGACCTCCCAGCAGTTTGAGAAGCGATTTCATCGCTCCCAGATTTCGCGGAGTGATCTGGAAATCCGCCCTTGATTTTCGAGCTCGCTCGACAAACAGCCGAGTGCTTTCCAATTGAGAAACGGCTTCGATCTCCTGAAACTCTTCTGGAACAGGGAAGAAAGAGAGGTTCCTCGTGCTACCGCCAATCCCCAAATCCACTCGACTGGTTAGAAGCAGATCCAGATGTTCACTCGCCGCAAGTAAATCCCGGAGAACGGACTGAAGCGATGGCCCGGCGAGTTGCTCCAGGTTGTCAAGAATCAGCAAGGTGGGCTCGAGAGCCAAGGCTTGCAGAACGACTTCTTCCACCCGATTCGAATCTTGAGAGGTGACCCCGATTCTTTGTCCGATCAAGTGAAAGAACACGGAGAGGTCTGGAGTCCCCGCAAAAGACACAAAGATCACCCGTCGATCAGGCTCGATGAGGCCGATCCGATTGACGAGACTTGTTTTGCCAATCCCTCCGATTCCGATAAGGGTGATAATGCGGTCGCTTCTGGTCAAAGAGACCACCTCTTCGATCTCCTTATCCCGGCCGATGAAAGATCGGATTTCCGGCTGCAGACCAATCTTCTCCGGAAGCCGGGTTCTTAGTTGTGCCTCCCGGGCGGTTTGTGGAAGGTCTTGCTCTTCAGAGGATTCAAAAACGGAAAACCGGATGGCATCGTAGCGAGTTCGGAAGCCATCCAGCCACTCGTCGTAGTACCCCGGCAATAAATCGGCGTCCCGCTGCCACTCTTCCAACGATGCCCCGAGCGATTCAAGCACCTCGATAAGGTCGCAACTAAAGCTTCCCGGGCGAATCTGAACCGATTGCTTATCCGCAATGAACACGGTTCCTGGGGCGAGAATAGGAGGCTCAAGAAGTCTGCGCAGGGATGCCAAAGCTTGCTTCAGGCGGTTGCGACCTACCTGCGGATCGACTTCCGGCCAGATGCGATCAACCAACACCTCACGTGGGTGCGCATAGTTTGGGTGCAGCACCAGGTAAGCCAACAGCGCAACGGCTCGTCTTGATTCAAATCGTTTGATTTCCTGATCAAGGCCGCTGACTTTGGGTTCGCCGAGTAGCTGTAGTCTCCAAACTGACATCCCTTTAAAGATCTCGAAGGCAAAGGTTACACCACCAAAGCTCTCGGCGCCGGATAGGGCGTTCGCCATTTTCGACCGTGCTTTACCTGGATGGAACGCATGTCGTCTTCAACTACTTTCCGGCACCTCCGGAACCAGGCTTCCGTTCCTATTTGGGGCTCTGTATTCGCTAGCGGGTGTTATTGGACCGCCTCGTGGAGACCCCTCGCCGAATGGACCCCTTTCTGCAAAACGGTCGATGAGCGGTACCGGTGTTTGGGACCGAATCGGAGCAAACCGGTACCGGGAGATTCAATGACGGAAGTCGTGACCTTCGAATCTGTTTGACGCCTGTTGAATCCGATGCATGAGTGTTAAAATGCCCTCGCATGGGCAAGAAGCATCTACACCTTTTTGGAGGGGTGTGGCTATCGGGGAGCGAGTCGAAAGTCGATAACTTCGGCACCACTCGCTCTGCCAAGCTCTTGGTGCTGCTCAGCCTCGTCCGGTCCGGCAAAATGCTGCGATCTCAGCTTGCCGAACAACTCTGGCCGGATGACTTTTACGATGCCACCCGCTTGCGATTGCGCCAAGAAATCCACCGACTCAAGCGCGCGCTCGGGGAAGATGCCGATCTGATTGGCTCGGATGCAAAGGAGGTTTGGCTAGACAAGGCGCAGCTCACTACAGATATCGAATTGTTAGAAGACATTGGTCGCGGCCTAGAGCGCCTTCTCCCCGAGACCGTCTTCACTGAAGAATTTCTTCCCGGTTGGCATGACGACTGGGTGATAGCCGAACGCAACCGAGCCGAGAACTTGCAAGTCTCAGCCGCGGTAGCGCACAGCACAAAGAGACTCGAGGCGGGCGACCCTTCCGGTGCTTTGGAGTTCGCCAAGCGCGTCATCGAGCGATACCCGTTGAACGAAGAGTTGCGGATGGTGGCGGTGCACTCGAACGCAAAACTGGGCAGCGTCGCCGCGAGCGTTGCCGAGTACCAGGACTACCGTCGAAAGGTTCGGGAGCAATTGGGCGTTGAAACCGCCGCGCCGGACACCGCCTATCTGGCAGGCCTCGTCGAAGTCCCTGCCGCTCCGCCGTCGGTGAACTGGGAGAACTCGCTCCCCAGCACTCTCGATCCGATCATCGGAAGAGAAAGCGCGATCTCCGATACTCTTTCTCGCCTTTCAAAACCCGGAGCCCGCCTCTTGACACTTGTTGGCCCGGGCGGGATCGGCAAAACCCAACTGTCCATCGAGGTAGCCAACCGATTGAGAGAAAACGGCGAGATTCGGATCGCGTTTGTCTCCCTTGCCGATGTCGGCGAAAACAAGGAGTGGGCTCGAGCAACCCTTTCCCAACTCCGGTCAGAATCTCCAACCGAATCTGATCCTTTGCAGTACTTGGCATCTGTCCTTGGGCAAAAGTCCACGATTCTGGTTCTAGACAACGCGGAATCGGTCCTTCCCGAAGCTGCCGCAGGTATTCGGGAAGTGCTTAGGCAGACCCCCAGCCTAAAGATCCTCGCGACAAGCGTTTTTCCGCTGAGAATTGAAGGAGAAAGCCTTCTTCCCGTTGCCCCTCTCGATCCGTTGACGTCCGGAATGGAACTGTTAGAATCGGTCCTGCAGTCGGTTCGACCCCAGCTACTGACTAACCCAGAAACCCGGACGGAGTTGCTGGAAATCGCCCGTCGATTGGATGGATATCCGCTTGCCATTCGGCTAGCGGCGGCGAGGCTTCGCCTGCTTTCTCCGCGCGACCTCATCGAGCAGCTCCACGAGTTTCTCAGCAGCCCAGCCCGAGGAGATTTGGCCGATCGTCACCGGTCCATTGAGCTCGCACTGGGGAGCGCATTCTCATCTCTCAACGCTGAGCAGCGATCCTTCTTGGAAAGGCTCTCCGCGTACCCGGGCGGGATCTCCATGGACCTCGCCAAGAGTGAATTCAAGGACGCTCCCTATCTAGACATCATTGAAGAACTCCTGGATCAGGCGCTTGTGAACTTAGAAGATCGCCAAAACTCGGTTCGAATCAGCGTGCTGTCGCCCGTTCGACACCACCTTCAGTCAAAAACCTCCGAGGGTCGTCTCGCCGAGTTGCAGAGCCATGCGGCGAGCAACATTCTCAGTTTCGTCACGAAACTTGGCATCGCCCCGTGGTCGCCCCTGAGTCTGAAGCACCTGGAAGTCTTAGACCCAGAATCCACCAACATCGTGTTCGCTTTCCGGTGGGCCTCCGCCAACAACGTGGCACTCGCTCTCCAATCCCTCCCTGCGGTTCTTCGATACGAAATCGCTCGAGGCAACGCCTCGCGGATGATTCCGTTGCTAGATTCCTTACGCCCGGAGTGGACCAGCCTAGACCAGGTCAGTATCGGTTACATGGAGCTTTGTGCGGCATTCCTCAAGTTCGCCTTTCATGAAGAATCCGCCGCGCATCCGTTTCTGCACCGGGCGAGGGAATGTGCCATCGCTACTGGAGACGAAACCCTCCTTGCACGGGTGTATTACGGGATGTCTCTGTATGCTTTCCGCTTCGACCTCAGTAATGCCGCTTCCGTTTCTCAGCAGGCACTCGACTATGCGAATTCCGTTGGCGACCGATTCCTAAAGTCGGGAGCTTATAAGGCGCTCGCCCATGTCGCAACTACGCGACACGATAAAGCAGAGACAGTTGCGTTGCTGAGGCAAAGTTACGACGGTTTCCTCGCGACCGAGTCCGATTCTGAGGCTGCGACGACAGGTGTTTATCTTGCGCACCAGTTGTGGCACATTGGCAAGCAGGCGGAAGCGGCATCGATCCTTGCGAGTTGCCGGGCTAAATTAGAGGAGGCGCGTCAACCGGCAAGCCTTGCGTACCTTAACGAGATCGAAGGTCGGTTTGCCATAGACGAAGGAAGACCCGCAGACGCCGAAGTCAAGTTTCGAGAGTCTCTGCGCCTTTGGTCAACAATCGGCAGCGCCTTCCAAGAGGCGGATCAGAATCACTCACTCACCCGATCACTCATCGATCAGGGTCGTTGGGTGGAAGCGAAGGGGCCTCTGGTCGCAGCGGGCGACCTTTGGCTGGTGGATCGCAACAAAGGCGGTCTCTGTTGCACCCTCGCGCTTGCCGCTGCGATCGCTTTTCACCTTGGGGAACGGGCCTACGCAAAAGAACTCCTGTCATTCGCTCTCGCGTTTGAACAGGAGCATTCGCTCCTACTCATGCAAGGCGAACTCGATTTTCGCGCAGGATTACTGAACCAAATCGGTCCGATTGAGCCGCTCCGGTCGGAGACTAGCCTTGAGGCAGGTCATTCGATGCTGACGGTATTCCGTTAAGCATATGCGAAACCACTAGGTCGAGCAGTAAGGTCCAAGCTTCTTGCTCGTCCAGACTCAACGGTGGATCGGCTGCGCCACCGATCTCGCTCAAGGTCAACTGAGCGACAATGGGATAGTGGGCGGGAAGGGCGCCGTATTTTACGTGTCGCCGACCATGCTCCGCACAGGCCTCTTCAAAACCCTCGCGATCGCCCAGTAAGTCGATCGCCGTTGCCAGCATGAGAATGAGCTTCTCTTTTTGCGGCTCCATATCTTCAGCAAAGAGCGGGCGTAGCTGAGGATGGCTCTCGAACAGCTTTCGATAGAAGTTGTCACTCACATCCTCGCATGCCGGAATAAGGCGCACCATAGAATCGCGCAGAATCGCGATCTGCTCCGGCGTAGGCCATTTTTCCCTTGGGTTTGTGTTCATCGTGAGTTCAATGTGACCGCTTTTCAGATTCAAATTGCGTTGTAACGCCGGTTGTAACGCAAGTGTAACGCACAGCTCCTTGAGGCGTAACGGGCACCCCCTAACATCTCCATCAAGCCCTTCGGAGCCAACATGAAAAACCTAAAGAACATCTCTCAAGGAATGGCAGTAGTTTGCGGACTAGCCGCCATGACCCTTTCTTCCGTCGCCGGCGCGCAACTTCGCGATCCGTCTATCTTCCAAATCAATAAGACCCGACCCCGCCTCGTTGTCCTCCTCCACGGCGTCACTCCCGAGGTAGGACAAGATCCCGAAGCGAAGATCGGTCAGCCCGGTCACGCTCGATACTACTGGGGCTTCGACTTCATCAAGGGCCTTCAAGGTCGGCTCGATGAAGACAAGATGGGAGTCATCACTCCTCGTATAAACGGAAGCTTACGTGCCACCAATACGACCACGCACGATTGGAGACCGGACACCCCCGACGCAAACGCCACCGACTACGCTCCCATCTGCTTCCCGATCTCAGGTTGGGGAACGATTCCGGCAGGAAAACAGAACGACCAAGCGTACATCAAGGACCACATTCGCCTGATGACCAAGGCGCCCGGTGCTCAAAACACCATGGTCATGATCAATACTCGCGACGGTTCCAAGCACTTCATGCACCAGCTTGCCGAGACCATTGAAGAGGTTTACGCCAGCTACACCATCGCTTTCGGCGATCTTCCGGAAGCGCAGCAGCCGCAGATCTACTTGGTCACGCACAGCTTTGGCGGCATCATTGCTCGCGGCATTTTGGCAAACCCGACCCAACCCGACCTGTTTGGCAGGAAGCTCACGGGGAACCAGCGCAGGAAGTGCGAGTATCTTCGCAAGCGGGTAGTTCTCGTCAATACGATGGCAGGCCCTCACACCGGCACGTTCATCGGCGACCCGGCGAGCGATGTCGCAGATTATGTAAGCGCCAATGGCTGGGGCATCATCCGAGCCATTATGGGGAACATGCTGTTCGCCATAGCCAGCGGGGAGTTCCTCACTGAAGAGGAGCTTAACAACGAAACTCGAAACGCCCTTGAAGGGGCACTGAACGCCATCGCAGGCAAAAGAGACTGCTTAGAGGACCTCCGCCGTGTTCCCGAATACAATGCGGGCATTCTTCACCCCAACACCGCTCGCCGATGGGACGGTGGCCCGATGGTCCCGATTTATACCGCAGCGGGTCGGAACCCGGGTGGCAGGTACTTTGACGACGATCGATCTGTCTTCTACCTCGGTGGAGTGGAGTGGAACCCAGTGGACACCATCGACCTAATGAAGAAAGCGGGTCGATTCGGGAAAGAAGCCTCTCTTCTCAACTTGATCAGCGCCGTATTGCACCAAGAAGGTTACGGGCGAGAAGGTGGAAGGCCATGGGGAACCGCCACTCTTGCCGAGGGCGATCGTGTCTCCAATCCTTTTGAAGGAACGGGTCCGCGAACGGCTCGCGGTTTGGCAGCAGGATGGGGTCCAAACTTTCTGAATCTTTTGACGGTCGGAAGACACTTCCTAGCCGGCGAACCTTATGGAACCAAAACGGGCGATGGTCAGTGGGATGACGACGGCTTCTTGGGCTGGGATTCGGCACAAGCAATCGGAATTGACGCGCCTAACTACTATCGACTCTTCGACAACCAAATGTATGGCACCCTGCTCCCCTGGGACATCGACAACCACGGTTCGATGATGTTCAACGCAGGCAACGGCGCATGGATTCATAACGAACTCATTCGAGAGGCCGGTCCCGTAGTGAGCAGCGGCGCACGTCGAAGCGTGTGGGGCAACTCCGATTCGCCGGAGACGCCTTCGAACAGCATCAAGGTGGAACTTCTGCAAGTGAAGGACATCACCGGAGACATCGATTACGGCGACGATGAGCTGCAAGTAACGGTTCGAATCGCTGGAACTTCTAAGACGCAGGACCTACCGGAAGGGGACAACATCACCAGCGGCATTCAACCCTTCTACGGGTACGGCATGCCGACCACGGTCATCCCGATTCGCATCCAAGTCAAGGAACTGGACTTCCCCGATCCGGATGACATCTGCACCGCCAGCATCGTTCCGGGCCAAACCTCGATCTACCTCTTCTTCGACACCCGGACCAACCGAATCTTCGGCGACGTCACCGGCGTTGAGGGCGAAACCATCACCATCACCCCAAACCTTTGGTGGCAACAGCACCGGGTCCAAACCAAGATCCGAATCACGAAGGTTGGGCTGCCTGTCTAAGGCTTCTATCTGAAAGGAGAGTATAGATCCCCCTGAGCAATCGGGGGGATTTTTTTGTGAGACGACCCACGGCCCAACACCCGGGAAGCCACCGGGTGCCAACAGTGTCTTCAAACAACTCTTCTCGCTAAGTTCAGTTAAGTTTCCCTTCGGAACGACGGTTAAGAGCTCGGCGTCTATCGCAGGTAGCGGCCCGGCTGATTGGACCGCAAATTTACCGGCAATCAAGTTTTGAGCCCTCCGGAGAGCGGGCTAAATGCAATTTCTGTTATATTTGCTGGTGGGATCGGTGTTTCTACTGATCTTATGGAAACTCATCATGTCAGTTAAGAATTGCTTTTTGTTCCGGGCCACATCTGCTTCGTTGTTTCTTGTGGGTGCGGTCTTAGCTTCGGCTCAAACAAATGTCGCTGCATCGGCTAACGGCGGTGTGGCAAGTCAGAGTTCGGTATGGAACGCTGCGAATACCCCGGATAAGGGTAACGACGGCAACCGAAACGGCATCTACGCCGCGGGTTCGATGATGCACACCAACTCTGAATTTGGAGCCTGGTACAAGATCGACTTCGCAACCGCCACTTCGATCTCGCAGGTCAATGTCTTCAACCGCACCGAATCTGAAAGCGGTCGACTAAGCCCGTTCACGGTCTCCCTTTCCCTGAATGGCAGCGTGGTTTGGAGCGCGACGAACCAGACCTTCGCGCAGAACATCAGCGATCCTAACCCGAACGTTTCGGGAATGAGCTTCTCGATGTCGAACATTCTCGCCGACTCAGTGAAGGTCCAACTTGACCGAACCAATTATCTTCACCTTGCCGAACTGGAAGCGTACGAGGTTGTTCCTGAACCCGCGTCTTTCTTGGCACTGATGGCAGGTGTTGGTGTGCTCGCCCGTCGACGAAAGTCTAAGTAATCTTTTCGACAAGCGCGCATGAGTGCCCCCGAAGTGTTCGGGGGCACTCTTTTTTTTCATCTTGAGCAATCTTGTGATACGATGTACACGTGTACAGAACACGTGTTCAGGATCAAGCACAGCCGCGCGCCACAAGAGAAGATGTGGCCAGGCGAGCGAACACGTCTGGTGCGACCGTCTCGCGCGTGCTCAGCGGTCGAACCGATATCCCCATCCTCGCCGAAACGCGCGCCCGAGTTCTTCAGGCTGCCGCCGAGCTTGGCTACACGCCCAACCCCGCCGCAAGAGCTCTGACCAACGGCAAAACCGGAATCATTGGCCTTTGGATGAGCCTTGCCTACTCCAAGTA
The DNA here is from genome assembly GCA_027483535.1 of bacterium. Classification (GTDB taxonomy): domain Bacteria; phylum Armatimonadota; class Fimbriimonadia; order Fimbriimonadales; family Fimbriimonadaceae; genus Fimbriimonas. The sequence continues at coordinate 290,599 of JAIXUN010000003.1, read as the reverse complement.
TCGAGGGCAGGTTCTAGACACGATGCGAAGCATGATGCAGGTCATCGACTTCACCTTCGCCGTCACGGATATCGACGAGGAGTACCACTTCGTCCAAACCTTCGACCGAGCCCTCCGCGTTCCGCTCGACGGCATCATCGCCTTCGATACCTCCTACTCGGTCGACGCCTTCACCTCTAAGTCCAACCAGCTTGCCCCCAACATTCCGTTCGTCAGCATGGGCGCCTACTGGTCAGAAGAGAGAAGCTATGTGGGAATCGACCTTCGCGCGGGCTCCGAGCAGGCGATGGCTCACCTTCTCTCCACGGGCAGGCGAAAAATTGCTTACTTCGCACCTTCCACCTCCGACCTACGAGCGGCGGGTCCACGATACGAGGGATACGTGGCGGCAATGGAGGCGGCCGGACTTGCCAAACAAACGCTGCTGCCAAAAACCTTCAGCCATCGCGACATTCACGACTGCCTCTCCGCGCACGTTTCCATGAATCGCCTCCCGGAAGCGCTGCTGTGCATGAACGATGAAGGCGCGCTCATCTGCGCCCGGGTGCTTTCAAAACTCGGGGTGGAAGTTGGTCGCGATATCGCCCTGGTTGGCTTCGACGGTATCGACGAGACCGAATACGCCGAGACACCCATCACCACCGTGGCTCAGCCCTACGAAGAAATGTGTCGCTTGGCGCTGGACTATCTCCACGCGCAAATCAACGACCCATCCCACCCCCTTCAACAGAAGCTTTTGGTTCCTCAACTCATCATCCGCGAATCTTCGGCGCCATAACCGCCGGGTTCCCCTTGTCAACAGATTTCTCAAAGAAGAGCATTCCTATGAAAAGAGCATTTACTCTCATCGAACTCCTGGTTGTTATCGCAATCATCGCTATTCTGGCGGCGATCCTTTTCCCGGTTTTCGCCCAAGCCAAAGCCGCGGCCAAGCGGACCTCGGAGATCAGCAATCTCAAAAACCTCACCCTTGGTGTAGTCATGTACTCCGCCGATGCGGATGATCAACTGGTACTCACCTATCAGGCCAACTGGAGCCGACCTCGGCACCAGATCATCCAGTGGAAAGACTCGGTTTTGCCGTACATCAAAAACGGTGGACAACTGCCTAAGATGGACGGTGGTTTCTACACCGCCGCCGAGCAAAGGGATGGCGGAATCTTCGGAGCCCCCACCTACGACGGCAATTGGGCCAACTTCTCCGATAGTGGCAACACCTACCGAGGCGATATGACGAGCCGCTTCCCCCGAGCCTACGCTCTCAACACCGACGCAGGTAAGAACGAGAACCTCGGCGACACCGACGTGGAAAGCGAAGACGCCACCGTTTGGAAGCGCGCCTACACGTGGGATAACAACCCCATCTATGTGCGCGGCGGATCGGGAATCGTTGACTCCCTAGAAAACCCCGCCAACACGGCAATGATCGTGGGAACTCGAACGCCGTACCCGAACTTCAACTCTCGATACTTCGCCTACCGATGCGATGCCAACTGGTGCGGAAACGCCAACAGCGAGCAATCTTACGCCCGAAGCATGGGCACGAAGCAGGTAGGACTCTCGTTCTTTGACGGTCACGTGAAGTCGATGAACGGGTTCAAGACCTTTGCCGACGACGTGTGGGGCATGTACCGAGTGCGCGTTCCGGGGCAGAACTGGCCGGGCGCACCCGCAGTTACGTACTGGATGTCGCAGATGGGAGAATGGCGTTGAAATTCGCCGCGCTAGGGTTGGTTCTTCTTCTCCTAGCCGGTTGCGGCGCCAAAGAAGATGCCGGGATGGATGCCAAGTCTATTGCGGTTCCGCAAGAAGGCAACGGGCCACCACCCATGAATCCGCCTGGCCAAGAAAGGAACAAGTAAGAGAAGAACTTCCCCGCGGGGCGATAGTCTCCGCACCAATAAGACCCGGTTAGAACGCTCTAGCCGGGTCGATTCCACCCCTCATGCTCACCACGCTCCTCGTTGGCTTTTCAGGCGCCCTTCTCCAATCGCCGGTCCAATCGCCGGTCCAATCGCCAGATAAAGTATTTGCCTCAACTAATAAGGGCGTTACCCTCGCTATCTCCAGGAGCACGGGTCGCTTTAGTGTGAACTGGGGAAAAGAGGCGGCGATTCTAAAGGCTTACGGCCAGGCGAAAGTCTCCACCGGGAAGACGCTTCGAACCGATTCCCTCAGCAAGCACGAGATCAAGTCGGAGAAGACTAAAGACGCCATCGGAGAGGCCCTCCGGGTAACGGTTCGACACACTTCGCCCGGCAGCCCCGAGCTTCGGCACACCTTCTGGATCTATCACCGCTCGAACGAGGTCGCGGTTCGGCTGGATGTGCTCGATTCCAAGGATCAGCAGAGCAACCAGATCCTCCCCGTGGTCTCTGAACCCGCCGTTCGATTCCCGAATAAAGGACCCCTCCAGTCGCTCTTTGTCCCTTACGACAACGATGGCTACTCGCGATACAGCAGCCAGGCATGGTCTGGAAAGAGCAAAGACGAGGGCAGCTACGAGGTTGGCGCGCTGTACGACGATTCCACTCGAAAAGGACTCGTCATCGGCTCGATCGACCACGACCTGTGGAAGTCGGGGGTGACCTTTGCCAAAGGCGGAGGCGTGCAACTGCAAGCCGGAGTCACCGGAAAGTTCACCCACGACACTCAGCCTCACGGAACCGTCTCGGGCAAAGAGATTCGATCTCCCCGATTCGTCATGGGGCTGTATTCCGACTGGCGACAAGGACTGGAGCGGTACGGCGATCTGAACGCTCTCGTAAAGCCCCCTTTGAAGTGGACCGGAAAGGTGCCTTTCGGCTGGAACTCTTGGTCGGGTCACAAATCCAAACTGCAAGAACAAGACGCGCTCGCCGCGCTCGACTTCATCAAAACCGAGCTTCCCGATCTGCGGAACAACGGCACCGCCTACATCAATCTAGATTCCTATTGGGACAACCTAACCCCCGCCCAACGTGACGGATTCGTGAAGAAAGCGCACGCTTCAGGCTTGAAGGCGGGCATCTATTGGTCGCCTTTTGTGAACTGGGGAGAGCCCGATTGGAACGCGGCGGGCGACTACCGATTCCGCGACATCCAACTGAAAGGTGCCAACGGCGAATTCCTACCGAAGCACGACGGCGCTTGGCCGCTCGACCCCACCCACCCCGGCACGCTTCAAAGGATCGATAAGCAGATTGCGGAGTTCGCCGCCCAGGGGTTCGATTTCATCAAGCTCGACTTCCTGACTCACGGAGCCCTGGAAGGCAAGCACTTTGACTCTAAAATCCAAACCGGAACCGCCGCCTATAACTATGGAATGGCGTACGTGTTGCGCTCCATTCAGAAGCACACGAGGGGCAAGCCGTTCTTCATCAGCCTCAGCATCGCCCCGCTGTTTCCGCACGGTTACGCCCATAGTCGGCGAATCTCTTGCGACGTCTTTGCCGATATCGGCGCGAGTGAGTATCTGCTGAACTCCCAAAACTTTGGGTGGTGGTCGGCGGGACGGCTCTATGCGTTTAACGACCCCGACCATGCCTGCGTGTACCAAGCCGAGGGCGAAAAACCCGTCTCGATGGCGGAGGGTCGCACCCGGTTTAACGCTTCCGTAGTGGGTGGGGGGATGCTGCTGCAAGGCGACAACCTCACCAACCCCGCCGCTCGCGAGCGGGTGAAAGCGGTGTTCGGCAACCGGTCGCTTTTGGAACTGGCGAAATCCTCACCTGCTTTTCGGCTCGTGTCTGGCTCCAGTGGAGACAAGGGGGGTGACCTCTTTATCCACCGTACTGGCAGCACCTTCTATCTAGCGGCGTTCAACTTCAGCCGAACCGCTTCCAAAGAGGTTTCGCTTCCGCTGGCAAGGGTCGGGGTGAAGGGCCGTTGGGAGGCTGTGGATCTGTGGAGCGGTCGGCGACAGGCTGTGAACGGGTCGTTCTCGGCTCGGTTGGGACCGACGGAGTCGACGGTTTATCGGTTTTCCCAGGTAGGCAGATGAGGTTAGGTCGGTAAGGCTCTCGGCGAGGCTTCAGTCCTGGATGACTCGGAACCCGTTGGGGCTGATGATCCAGCAACGGGGCCATTGTTTGCTTGGTCCATCCAGGTAGGCGTCGCTCACTGGGATGGAGAGTCCCGCCGCGTAAAAGCGGTCGTTCCAAGCGGTGTACGTACTTCGCGCCAAGAGGTGAGAAGACTCATAAGCCCCAACAAGCTGCCGGGTAGAAGTCACCAACTCTCGAACTACTCCAAAGAGCTGAAGGGAATACCGATCGGCTTCCACGCCCGCCCTCATTCCAGCGATGAAATCCTCTGGATAGAGAGGCTCCTCGGAAGCATGTTCAGTTTCAACCACCCTGTCCCCAAGGAGCGACTTCACTCCGAGAAAGTGCTCTTCCTCTCGCGGCAAGCGTCCGCCGTGAAAGTGTGCATACGTGATCGCTTCTGCAATGGAGACACCGATGATCGGCAATGAATCGTCATAGCCTTCGAAGGCGTGGACATGGTCCCAATACACACGGTCTCGATCGTGCAGGACGCCTCGGGTGCTCCAAATATCACTTAAGAAGCTGAAGAACTGGCCTTTCGTCACCAGCGGTGCCGTGATGCTGAAGGGCGGAACATACTTCTTGACCCTGGGTATTTCCGAACATGCCTCCCGATAGCGCCGCTGATTGTCGGGACTCAAGTCGCCCATTGGCGAGGGGTTTGGACCGACCAGGATGTTTCGATTCCGAAGCTTGATGTGGATCGGTTCTATCATCCTGCTCGACCGTGAGCCAGATTACTTCGCCTTGATCCAGCCCAACGACACCAGAAACTCGTCCGACCCCTGTAGCGTGCGAGACTTCCACGGCTCGCCGTTATAGAACGCGTGCGGCTGACCCGGATACTCCACCAACTCGCACCGATTCCCGCTCTCCTTCATCCGGCTCACAAACATACGAGCCGTCTCAATCGGCACCGTCCGATCCTTCTGACCGTGGAAGATGACGGTGGGCGGTCCGTTCTTGGTGATGTGATGAGCCGGGGAGACCCGAGGCGCCTCTGCCCCTAAGAACGAAACGGGAGGCACGCCCGCAAAGCTTCCGCCCGACCCAGGCGTCAGCGGGGCGAGAACCAGCGCCGGGTTGAAGAGCACCAACGCGTTGGGCACTGCGCTCGCTTGCGGGTCTCTGGGATCGTCGAATTCCGAGACGAACGCGGTGCAAGCCGCCAAGTGTCCGCCTGCCGAGCCCCCGCTCGCGGCAATCTTGTTCGGGTCGATCTTGAGCCGCTTGGCGTTGGCGCGCACCCACTTCATAGCCGACCTCGCATCCGAAATAGAGTCGATCACCCGAGATTGGTTCTGCGACCGCACTCGGTAATCGGCGGTGATGGCGACCATGCCTCGCGCCGCAAAGTACCGCGCCTGCGATTCGAACTGCTGCCGAGAGCCGTTGCTCCACCCTCCGCCGAAGAAGAACACGATCGCGGGCTTGTTAGAACCCCCGCCCTCATCGAAGATCTCCACCGAGAGTCGGGTGTTCCCGACCGTTTTGTAAACCTCCACCGTCCGGGTCGCACCACCTAACGAAGCGGGACTTGAAGAAGTGGGAGTTGCAGATTTGCCAACCGTGCCGGCAGAAAAACTCTCCTCCACCCGAACCAAGCCGCACGCGTTGCACGCGACCATCGCAACAACGGCTAGGCAAAGCTTCGGCATCTGGGGTCGGACCATGATCTTAAGCCTACAACTTCCCGCTTTGGTCTGAAACTTGAAAGTACGCAGATAAGCCGGAATGGAAACTCTCTCCGTTAGAGATCAGGGGCAGTTGCCACGAAGAAGGGTGTTGACGCCTTTTTCGTGGAATAGTAGGGTGACGACGAAACCCTTTCGGCGCAAAAAAGGTGACCAGCGGGAGTGAATCCGGAGATGAATGAAGACCCCGGAAAAGTTGCGCAGGGCAAGAGCGAGCAAGAGAGCCCTTCCGCCCGACCCTCGACCCCCGTTTGGAGAATTCAACTCTTCGGCGGACCCATACTGCACTCATCAACCGGGATAGACATCACGCGATTTCGATCGAGCAAGGCGGCGGCCCTGCTCTGCTACCTGGCCCTGCATCACGAAAAACCATGTTCCCGCGAGGCGCTCATGGAAGCTCTCTGGCCGGAAGATTCCGATCAGAGCGCGCTCCCAAACCGATTCCGTGTGACGCTTGCCTCGCTCCGAAAGCAACTGGAACCACCCGGGTTTCCGTTCGGCTCGGTGTTAGACAACTCGGTCGCCAACTGCATCTCGCTGAGAAAGGGGGCAACCACTTGCGATGTCGTGGAATTCGAGTCGGAGTACGGCCTGGGCAACCTCGCTCGCGCGGCCGAGATCATGCAGGCGCCCCTCCTTCCGGCCGTCTATGAAGACTGGGCGTTCGAGTTTCAAACCCGATACGCGTTGCTGGAAGAAGAACTGGCACCGCATAGGTCCACGCCGGGTGAGGCCGGCGGCCACGCTCAGAACGTTGGGCAGATCGCCACGCAGCCCCAAAGGTTCAAAACGAATCTGCCAAGTTTTCTTACCGAATACGTCCCCAACCAAACGACACTCGCGCAGCTTTCCGACCTGATTCAGAAGCACCGTCTGGTGACCATTACCGGAACGGCCGGCATTGGAAAAACCCGTTTGAGCATCGAGACCGCAAGGGCGAGTCAACTCAATGCCGTGTTTGTGCCGCTTGCCCACTGCACCGCCGACCATGAGTTTTTCGAAGCGGTGATCAAGGCGTTAGGGGTCGGCACGCAGAACGCCCGTTCTCCGGAAGAGCAACTTCTTGAAGCGCTCCCGGCGGTCGACTCCTCGTTGATCATCCTAGACAACATCGACCATCTCATCGAGCCAGCGAGCAACTTCCTAAGCCTTGCCCTTTCGGTGAATCCCCAAATTCGGTGCCTGGCAACTTCGCGACAAGCGCTCGAGATTCCCGGCGAGACGACGTTCCGGTTGGACACCCTTCCCCACCCTCCAACCGAAAAAGCTTGCCTGGAGGATCTCTATCGGTATCCGGCGACGGCTCTGTTTCTTAAGAGGGTCGCTCAGTCTCGTCCCGACTTTCGACCGCAAGAATCCCAGCTACCGCTCATCATAGAAATCTGCGCCCGGCTGGAGGGGCTCCCGCTGGCGGTTGAACTTGCTGCGGCTCAAATCTCGACCCTTTCCATCCCGGAAATCCTGAATCTCCTCGGGCAAAACCTTCTGGAACTCAAGTCGAGACAACGCACGCTGTCGCCCAAGCACCGGTCGCTTCGGGCAGCCATTGCGAGCAGTTTTGAAGGACTAGACGAAGACATCCTTCTCTTTCTTGGTCAGCTCGCGTGCTTCTGGGGTGGCTTTACTCGCGAGGCCGCCAAGATCATAACCGGAAACCCAAAGAGCGATGAGCACATCGACGAACTGGTTCAGCGATCGCTCATCAATGCCCAATTTGAGTTCCATCCAACGCGGTTCGTTTTTCTAGAGCCTGTCCGCCAGATTGCGCAAGAAAAGCTATCCGACGCGCAATATCAAGACTCTGTTCAGCGGCATCGGCGCCATTTTCTGGAACTGGTGGCAAGGGTTGATGAAGAAGACCTGACCACGCTTGAACCCTTAGACCAGGACGGGTCGAATATCGAAGCGGCGTTCGTCAACCCGGACCCAACCGACTCGCTCTATTGGAAGGCTTGCATAGGCGCCCTCACCTACTCTTTCCTCCGAGGAAAGTACACGGCGGGCATGAGAAGAATTCGCGCCAGTCGGCACCACATAGACCAGATCGCGTCGCCTTCTGTGAAACGAGATTGGATCGTAGCCGCCCTCCAGATTCTTCCTGAAGTGGAGCTCTTCGACGAGGCTTTGGACTTCACAAACGACCTTCGATCGCTCGCGATTCAGGAAGGTGATCCTATCGCCGAGTTCGAATACCAAATCATTTTTGGGTTGGTGTTATCCCGTCGAAATGAGCTGAACGAGGGCGTCGAGTGTCACCGACGCGCGCTGGACCTTGCTCAAAGTTTGGACTCGCCGAAGTACATAGAAAGCGCCCTGGCCCACCTCAGCGGTTCCCTACACTCGTACGCCCGCCTGCTGCCCGAAGACGACCCTGCGAGAACGCACGCATTGAATCAGGCGAAAAACTACGCGTCTCAACTCTCCGAGATCGTGAGTCCAAAATCCAGGCGACACCCGTTGGCCTACCTGCTCCTGGCGGTCGCGGAGTTCTACAGCGGAGACCTCACGGCTTCCAAAGCAACCTTTCTTAGGGCACAGAACTCGGCGAACACTCTTCAAAGCCAAACCATCCAACTCTATTGCGCATTCTTCTTATCCGAAATCGCCGCTTGCGAGGCGGATGCTAGTTTGGCCGAGCGCTACTGGCAGGAATTCTCACAACTTCAAAGGCAGACGGGTCTTGTTCTAAATGGGACCATTTGGGACCGTAAAAGTACCGGTTAAAGCGAGTCATGTTAAGCGATTAACTCGTGGCTAATGCCCGGTACGCAACATCTTGGGTGTGGATCGGGGTTCTTGCCCGACTCCCAAGAGTTCCATCATGTCACTACCCAACGTTATGCTGCTCCGCGCTGGAGCAGCCTCTTTTTTAATTGCAGGTGCATTCACTGCTTCGGCTCAAGTTAACTACGCAGCCTCCGCCAATGGCGGTGTTGCCAGCCAGAGTTCCGTTTGGAACGCGGCAAATACGCCCGAGAAAGGCAACGACGGCAATCGAGACGGCGACTACAACGCAGGTTCGATGATGCACACCAACTCCGAATTTGGAGCCTGGTACAAGATCGACTTCGCCTCCGCAACTTCGATCTCGCAGATCAATGTGTTCAATCGCACCGATTCGTTCAGCGACCGACTCAGCCCGTTCACGGTCTCGCTTTCGCTGAACGGCAACCCGGTTTGGAGCGCAACCAACCAGACGTTCGCCGAAGACATTACCGACCCGAACCCGACGGTTTCTGGAATGAGCTTCTCTATGCCAGACGTCCTCGCAGATTCGGTGATGGTCCAACTCGACCGGACGGAATACCTTCACCTGGCCGAACTGGAAGCCATTGGCACCGTTCCCGAGCCCGCCTCTTTCTTGGCATTGATGGCAGGCGCTGGAATCCTTGCTCGACGCCGAAAGTCGAATTCGCAGGCATAAGCGTTTCGAGTTTCCACTCAGATCATTTGAGGCCGTTAGAAAGGGGAGCCTCAATCGTAGCCTTGATCGGGCCCTGTTTTCGCATGCGAATCGGGGACTGATCGAGGCTTTTTCGTTGACTAACTCGACCCCATCGAAATCCCTCCGTCAATTGCTTGCCCGTTCATAAATTGCTTGGGCGAGTAAATTGAATCCCACAGGGTGGATCGGGATGACGGAAGGTTCCGGAAGAATCAAACCCAGGCACATCGTCGGTTTTGTTCTTACCGTCGGCTTTGCGGTTGTTATCTGGCTAAGCAGCAGCACCGTGGTCACCATGGAGCAACTGGCGAACATGGTTTCGCGCCTGCTCCCCATCTCACCCGAGACCTTCCTTGCCTTTTGGCGCAAATGCTGGTGGCTGTTTGTGAAGGGGTGGCACGCCACCGAATTCGGCCTGCTCTTCTGGCTGGTCTTTGCCCTTAGCAAACATGTGCCTCGACGTGCGCTCACCGCGACTCTGGTCGCCTTTGGATTCGCCTTTTTAGACGAGTGGCATCAGGTGAGCGTGCCCGCTCGCGGGGGTCGGCTGAGCGACGTCGTGATCGATGGACTCGGCATCGCGGTGGCGGCCTACTTGCTCACCCGCAAACCCGATCACAAGCGACTTCCCTGGTGGGGTTGGATTCTGGGCGGCACGGTTGTGATCGCCCTCATATGGGTGTTCGCGAACTTTCCGTTCGGCTCTTTTGGATAGAGAGCAGAGAGGCTAAAGCAACTTGATTGCTAAAGCAGAACAACCTACACTCATCGGAAGATGAGTTATTCCTTCATGACCTATGCGGTCCCGGCAGGCAGCATTCAAAAGCTGGCCGGGTCGAAAGACGGCGCAAAGCTGAGCCTCTATAAATCCAAGTTGGCGGAGGGTCTGCAAGAGAACGATGAGTTCTTTGAGGACATGGAGGACGAAGAAGCCGAAGGCGAGATGAAAGGGTGCTTGGCGGGGATCCTTCGACTCTTTGTTGGCAAAAAGAAGTTCGAACAAGAACAGGCGAAGGCGCGAACGTCTGGACCCGTGCCCAGCAGCGAACAGCTTCTGGAGGCGTTCATCAACGGCGATCCCATCGACCTCCGCTGCGGATCCAAGATGGGCTACGTGCTGAAGATGATCTGTGAATTGGAAGGAAAGTCTTAAGAAGATGCCGGGCTAGCGGGCATTCGTCGAGGCGAGAATTGGATGAAAGAGCTGGATGTGGCGTTTGCCAAGCATGGGGTGAACCTTGCCCTGGGCAAGCTGACGTTCAATCAGGAAGAAGCGTTCGGGGTGCCCTCGCCAGATGACTTCCCCGGCATCGGATATTTGCCCCTCTCGCTTTGGGAGCAGAACAGCTCCGCCCTCGCCGCGATCGACACCTCGGGCGTCAAGATCCCCAGCTACCTTCGCGAGGATGACGATGACGATGAGGAAGACGGGGATGAAGAAGACGCCACACCCACCGACTACACCCTGCTCTGCATCAAAACCATTCAGAGTTGGGGAGCAGAAGCCGTGGCGGGCAGGTGCGATGTCGTCACGTTCTATCACTGATCCGCAGGCGCGCGCTCCCGCAAAAATTACGAGAGAATCGCTTAAAATGAAACTAAACAGTCTCATTTGAGATATAAATGTTTCATGAAATCTCGAACAAGGGAGGCGATTCTCACCTCGGCGTGTTCTTGCCTCGCCGAGAACTTGACGACCAAGCTGGAAGACCTCATCCGTGCCTCCGGTGTCAGTAGAGCCACCTATCTGCGGTATTTCCAAAATCGCGAGGCGGTTGTTCAGGCAGCCTTGGAATTCGCTCGTGACCGTCTGTCCTCCATCCAAGCGCCGAGTACCGAGCTGAACTCGGTGGAACAACTGACCCTAGGAATCAAGAGCCTGATTGCCGAGGGAGATGTCCTGCGTTTCTACTTCCTACACCAAACCGCAAATGGATTAGCATTCGCCGATCCGACTGAGGAGTGGTTTGGACCCATTCTGGATCAACTCGCCAAAGAGCAGCTCATCGATGCCTCCCTTCCCGAGGGGTGGGTACGTACGGTGATAGAAGGCCTGATCTATTCTGCTTGGCAGTGCCGAAGCCGGGATGAGTTCACCTTGCAACAATCGGCCGATCTGGTCACTCGCACAATGCTAAGGGGTCTGGCGAGATGACTTCCACACGAACTTCTTTTGTCGATCGGTTACGTGGCATTGCTCTTCTTGGCATTGTCCTGGTGAATGCTCCGTTCTTGGGGATGAGCGCTCTCGGGGCCGTCAATTCTCCGGCGATGCCCTGGTGGGATTCTGCCGCGTTGTGGTTTGTCAACAGCTTTGCCGAGGGCAAGTTCTATCTCATCTTTAGCTTCGTTTTTGGGTACAGCGCGTTCCGGTTCATGAAGATCCAGAGCGGCGAAGGTCGGCACCGATTCAAGCGTCGCCTTTGGGCTCTGGCGGCTCTTGGGATGTTGCACGCATGGCTTTTCTTTATCGGCGATATCCTTTTTGGTTACTCCCTGTTGGGGATTGCCTTGCTGACGGTTTCTAAGAAACCGTTCGAGAACCGTCGAAGACTAGCGATCGGTACGGCGGCACTCACAGCCTCGGTCTTTGTAGTCATCGGAGTTTTGCTGAGAGTAATCCCTGTGTCTTCCACACCTGAACCTTGGGAAACTCGCTACAACGTCGCGCTCGGTTCTGGATCGTTCATCGATTGCGTTGTTGCCAGGATGGAGATGTGGCCCTTTATTCAAATCGGGCTGGCAGTTCTGAACTACGGGTTTGGCTTCTGTATGATGCTGCTCGGATCGTTAGCGGCGGACAATGGGCTTCTTGAAAACCCTGATCCCAACGCTAGGGTTTGGTCTCTCGGTCGCCGTCTTGGCCTGGGGGTGGGATTACCGATTGCCATTCTTGCCGGCACGATCAAAGAAGATTGGATTGTTCCAATTGTCTTTGTTTTCGCTCCGTTTCTGTCCTGGGGCTACGTGAGCGTGTTGGTATCTCTGCATGCCAAAAGCGTTCGATGGCTCGGGGCTTTTGAATCTGCCGGAAGAATGTCGATGACCTGCTACATCCTGGAGTCGGTGATCCTAGCCACAGTCTTCTGCGGGTGGGGCTTCGGTTTCTATGGAAAGCTGGGTGTCGCTGCCGTCACGGGAATTGCCGTGCTGAGCTGCCTTGTCACCGAGGTTTTTGCCAAGCTCTACCTCTCTCGGTACCGGCAAGGGCCGCTCGAGTCGATCGTGTCTCGCTGGACGAAGGGAAAATCGGGGGCGCCTCAGCAATCTTAAAAGGGTAAGAACCTTTGTGACCGTCTAGCCCAATTCGTCTAGCCCAATTCGTCTAGCCGTCCGACACGAATGCCAGGAAGGTCGCGCGCGTCCGAATCCAAGATGCTCTGCAGATACGGCAGCGCTTCGTTGATCACGTAACGCGCGGCCTCTTCCGCAAAGGCGGAAACCTCCCGAGGTTCGGTGATCTTCCACTCCAGCAGCGGCAGCTCACCCGCGAGCGTTCCGGTTGCCCATCCGAATGCGTCTTGACGACGATGAGCCACCCACACATCGGAGTAAAAAACCACACGTAAGTGGGCTTTTAGAACCGTTCTTTCAAAGGAGAGATGGGCCTGCTTGCTCTTTGCCTCGTTCGTCTTCGTCCATCCCTTCCCGCTTCGCCGAAACCCGGCACTGGCAAGGGTGGGGTGGAGTCGCTCATCGATTTCAGCATCCCACAGGGCGCGAAGTTCTTTCACAGTGATTCCAATACCTTCCGCGCTGCGACCAAAAACCGAGGCCAATCCACCCCTGGGCCCCCGGTGGAACGGCCGTTTTCTGGCGGAAGTTGTCTGAGATTCCCTTTCGCCTCCTGCTCGTTCATGAAGTCCTTCAACTGCTGCGGGCGATTATCGGGAACGGGGAGATACCTGCCTAGCACCCGCACACCCGTTGGAGGTTGCTGAATGCAAAGAGTGAAGTACCGGTCGGGCGTCTCGAATTCGTTCCCGTGGAGGTAGGGAACATCCGGCTCTTGGTTGGCATCGAAGTCGGGCGGAACCGCTCCTAGAACGCGCAGATAGTTGCTGCAATCGCCGCAGATATCGGGCAACCCTTTTGCCGTGACGTAAACCAAAGCCTCGAGCCCGGGCTCAATTTCAACCGCAAGGTAGTCACCCGTTTCAAACGGAGCGATAAACGGAATGAGCCGCTTTGGTCGACTTGGACGCTTCTGAGGCGTGTTCAACGTCTGGGCCGCTTTCTCTAAATGCTTCTTACGACCCTCAGGTGGTTGGCTTGCCAATTCTGCATCGATCACTTGCAGGGCTTCCGCCTTTACGCTCTCCGTTAAAAAGCCCTTGCCCTGGAGCGTAAGAGCCAATGCGAGCACAAAAGAGGGCCGAGTATCGTCCTCCACCGCTCCCATCTCATCAAAGGTTCGAAAGACCTCCGCAACGGCGGCCTCGCCGTCCAACCCGTCTCCGAGGACTTTGAGGGTGTACGTCTTGACGTCTTGCGCAAGGTCGTTTTGAAAGATGCCATTGCCCCATTCGCCCATGTTTCAGCTCCGCGATTATCGTATTCAATTTCGTGGACGCTTGTTTGGCCGGCAACAGTTTTCTCTAAACATCCGAGATTCTCTTAACAATCAATTGCTCAGCGGAACCTCCTCCGGGAACTCTGAGACTCCCCCACCCTCGGGCGGAGCCTCGACTTGAGGATCTTTTGATCCACAAAAAACTTCTACCAAAAAGCCAAAAACTGCTGTAAGGTAGAAATAATCAAACGCTTAATCAAAGGAGTAACTTATGAGAATCACCATGGAAGATGTCGCCCAGCACTCCGGAACATCGGTGGGCGTTGTCTCGGTTGTCCTCAACGGAGCAAAGAGCAAAACCCTGCGCGTGAGCGACGAGAAGCGGGAGGCGGTTCTTAAAGCCGCCAGCGAACTGGGTTACCGGCGAAACCTCACTGCCAGTTCGCTGGTGACGGGCAAGTCGCGAATCATCGGTCTGATGCTGCCCGCAGTGGACGTCTTTCGAGGGCCAGACCCTTACTACTCCACCGTAACGGCAGGCTTTTCCGCAGTTGCAGCGGAGCGCGGCTACGACGTCATGTTCTTCACCGCCGCTTCGAAAGACGATGAAAAGCGAACAACAAAGATTCTAGAAAGGGGCGTCGACGGAGTTTTGCTCATGATGACCGAGCCCTCCTCTCATGTGGCTCAGGAGCTCACCCGCAATGGTGTGGCGACCGTTTCTGTATCTTCCGAACCGGGAATCACCGCTGCCACCGTAAACGTCGACGAGGAAAAAGGGGCTCGCCTCGCCACTGAACACCTGATCAAACTCGGTCACCGTCGAATTGCCCACCACCTTGGTAATCCGGCCATCTATACAACAGAGCAAAGACGACTCGGCTTTGTAAGAACTCTTGCGGCTTACGGGCTTCGAAACCTTTACGCGACCGAACAAACTTCCGACTTCAGCCGAGCATCGGGTTATCAAACCGCCATTCAGTTGCTCAATCTGCCCCGAGAAGAGCGCCCAACCGCGATCTTTGCAGCAAACGACCTGAGCGCGCACGGCATTTTGGATGCGGCTGAAGAGTTAGGAATCGACGTTCCCACGGAGCTCTCCGTAGTGGGTTACGACAACACCTGGTACTCATCTCTGCCGACCCCAAAGCTCACAACAATCGATGCCGAAGTCGAACGACAGGCGCGATTCAGCGCCCAGGTTTTGATCGACCAAATCGAAGGCAACTCGTATCCAGTGCTTACGGTGCTTACCCCGACCCTGGTGAAAGGAGAATCATCGACGCAAGCGAGCTAAGTCGGACCGGCAAAAAGCTTGACCCCGCATTCATCAAAGAACATCTACTCAGCACTTCAAATTCAAAAAGACATTGTTGCAACGGTGCACTATGAAAACTCTAAAAGCCTTTACACTTATCGAACTTCTCGTCGTAATTGCGATTATCGCTATACTCGCCGCGATTCTTTTCCCAGTATTCGCCCAGGCGAAGCTCGCCGCAAAGAAAACAAGTGATCTTTCACAGATCAAGCAAATCGGAACGGGTATTCAGATCTACCTAACAGATTCGGACGACACCTACCCGCTGGATAGCGTTCGCATTTACAACAACGGGGGAGGCTGGAACGACCACGTTCGATGGAGCGGAAACGAAATTCTTCAGCCCTACCTAAAGAACGGACAGTTGTTCAAAGGACCGGCGGATTCGTCTACACTCGGCGGAATCCCGACCTGGATGAATACTTATCCCCAATTCAGCGGTAGCAACCGAGGTCGAGTCTTCGTCAACTCGTATTCAGCAAACGCCCTCTTTATTGGTCCGAACGGGGCAGATAGTTGGGCCTTTAGCCCGGCGGAGATCGCCCCGCCCGCACAGTCCGGTCTATTTGGACCCGGACCGGCCAACCCGTACGTTGGTGGACCAAATTCGGTGGAAGGGAGAGCCACCCCCGCCAGTCTGGTCCAGTTCCCGTCCGAACTAATCATGCTCACGGGTACGGGATCGAGCATGTCATCGTATTGGCAAACTTACAACCCCGGTTCCGGATGTGGAAACACGGCGAACACACAGATGAACTACTGCGGAGAAGATTTTGCGGAAACCTGGCGAGTGTTGTGGTTTGTAGCCAACTACTACGGAGTCAGCCCGGCTCCCGCTCAAGTATTCCGGGAGTTTTCGGGATCGAGCAATTTCGTATTCGCCGACTCTAGCGCGAAGTCGTTGAAGCCGGGCAACTTGGTTGTCAACAATCTCTACCTCAACCAACGTCGATGGGTTGTGGTTCCGGGGCAATGAAAGGAGCGTCTCTTCTTCTCTTGCCCGCGATCCTGCTTTTGGGAGCGGCCGGCTGCGCTCCCAACGCGGATGATGGCGTAGACGAGGCTGCCGTCGCTAAGGAACAGGAACCCTTCGTGACGGCGGCAAAGGCGGCAGGAGGAGAGTGGGATCGACTTTCCGCCGAAGACCAAAAACTCTTTCTAGACAAGGCGAGAGGCAATCTAAATGCGGCGAAGCAGATGGTCGCGTTCATGGGCTCCAGGGTGAATCCTGGGGCCAAAGCCAAACCCTAATTCCTAACTCCCAAACCGTTTTCGGTACCGAATATGAATCTCTTAGCCCTCACCTTAGCCGTCAGTTCCCCTCTCTTACAGGGCGGAGCAACAACCTTCTACCTCTCGAATGCGGGTGATGATCGCTCTGACGGGACCCACCCGAATCGGGCATGGAGATCCTTAGATCGGCTCTCCAAGGCCCAGTTGAAGCCGGGTGATAAGGTCCTTCTTTCCGGGGGGCAAAACTTCAACGGCACACTCGTTATCGAAAGTTCGGGATCGGACGATCGACCGATTGTTTTTGAGTCCGTTGGGGGGCGAGCCACGATAGCGTCTGGCGATAAGTCTGGCGATAAGTCTGGCATTGTCTTACGAGCCAGCAATGTCGTCTTGAAGAATCTAAATCTGCAGGGCAACGCAACGGAGTACGGTGGCAGCAACGGTTTAACCTTGGAAGGATCTGACAAGCAGCCTTTCAAAAACATTACGATCGACTCGCTTGATACCAGCAAGTTCGGAAAAGACGGAATCTCGGTATCCGGCGATACCACTGCCCCGTTTAGGAACGGCTTCTCCAACGTAAAGATTCTCAGAACGAAGTCTGCATCTAACTATGGAAACGGACTGTTTGTGTGGGATTCCGTTCCGGCTGAGAAGAGGTTAAACACCTACGCCCACAAAGATTTCCTGATCCAAGATTCAGAGTTCAACGAGAATCTCGGTGGTAACGGCGTGATCTTCTCGGGCGTGGACCGAGCGCTCTTCGAATTCTGCCGAGCCGCCGGAAACAAGCGCGCGAAGAAGGTTTGTTTGGGAATGTGGACCTACTGCGCCCGAAACGTTACGTTCCGAAATTGCATCGCATCTGGAACCAGAGGCGATGACGACGGAAACGGCTTTGATCTGGACGGTGGCTCTGTGAACTGCCTGATTGAGAACTGTCTCTCCTTCGATAACGATTCCGCCGGATACATGCATTGCGACTATCCATCGGCTCCCCGAACCGAGAAGAACGTTATTCGAGACTCGGTGAGCATCAACGACGGTCGGAATCCAAACGGTCGACAATTTGGCTTTGGGTTCTGCGTTTGGGGGTCGGGTCTTTACGACTGCTCAATCGAGCGAAACATCGTGATCATTTCCAAACCCGCTTTGAAGATCACCAATCTGGGTGGGATCTGGGCATCCTTCATCAAGGACGATCGCGTCACGGTGGATAAGCAACCACTGACGGGGGCGAGGTTCAAAGATAACTTCGTGCAGATAGACGTCAAGGGGCCGTCCGTCTTCTGGAGCAGCCTTGTCGATCCGAAAGTGCATCAAGTAGAACTGGTCGGCAATAAGTTTGCCGGCTCAACCGCGCCCATTCTCCGCTCGGAGGTTCAAGGAAAGGAGCGGGTGCAAACCCTTGGTGATTGGAACGCCGAACGGAAATCTGGTCGAATCATTCAGACAACGCCGATCACCGTCCCTTCCAGGTTAGAGGAGTTAAAACCCCGCGACCTTCCACGCTGGCTCGCTAACTTGCGCGCCTCACTTGGGCAAAAGGACGGCCGGTAGTCCCCTTGGGCTAGTTATCGGCCGTCTCATGCCCCATCAGGTGACGCACCGAATACATTTGCCCGGTGTGGTACGCCACATGGAACGCCATGTACTGCAGGGTGTAGCCCCACGTCCAGTCCTCGCGCTGGGGCAACGTTGCCTTTAGGTCGGGCCTCGTTTCCAAGATGTGCTGCCTGCACGCCTCATGCACTCGCTTCACTTCGTCGTACACCTCTTTTGCGCTCATGGGGAGCCCAAGAGGCTTGTTCACCGAATGGAAATAGTAGCCGACGTCTTCTCGGTTGAACGGACTCTCGAGTTCGGGATGCATCCATCGAATCTCGCCGTACGCCACGTGCGCGGCGAGTTCGCCAATGCTGAGCAGACGGGGGTTGGGTCGCACCCAAACGTCGGCGTCTTGCAAGCCGTCGAAGGCCTCACTCATCTCCCAAATCGCGGAGTCGATGGGGGTTAGGGCTTCTTCGTGGGTCATGGAGAAAGTGTAATCCGCTTCGGAATCAGTTCATAGATCGAAGGGAAATCAGATGAGTCGCTGAGAAATATCCAATATCCGGATTCTGGATAATCGAGCTTTGGGGATTCAAAATTAGACCATGGACCAGGGCTACGGATTGGTTGGGCAACTTTTCGCGCCCGATGAGATCGAGGCGATCAAGGACCGATTGCCGAGCCTAGGGAGTCAAGCGGGCACTCGGGGGCTTCTTGAACTCGACTGGTGTGTCACTCTCGCTCAAGACGATCGGCTTCAAAGCCTCGCCACCAATCTGTTGGGTGAAAAAGCCCAACCCGTTCGAGCCATTCTGTTCGACAAGGTAGAAGGTCGGAACTGGACGCTCGGCTGGCATCAAGACACCAAAATCGCGGTCAAAGAAGCGAAAGACGTTCCCGGCTTCACAGGCTGGAGCGTGAAAGAGGGGGTGACCCACACCCTGCCGCCTCTCGAGATTTTGGAACGGTGCGTCGCCCTGCGCCTGCACTTAGACCCTTGTCCGGCCGACAACGGCCCGCTCCAGGTGATCCCGAACAGCCACCTCAGCGGCCTGCGTGATTACCCGACCGAAGAGGAGATCGCAACCGCCGTGACCTTAATCGTCGGGGTAGGTGACGTCATTTGGATGCGACCGCTGGTCTTTCACGGATCCGCAAAATCGCAACGCGTCGACCATCGCCGGGTGCTGCACATCGAGTACTCCGGCGCGAATCTCCCCGGCGGGCTAGAGTGGGCATGGGCACCGCAGCAACCCGAGTGAGAGACTTATACTGACCCCATGATCGCTGCCGCGCTGGCTCTGATAACCCTGGCACCGACCGTTCGATTCATCGACAACGGCAAGCTACAAGTAGGACTCGACCTCTCTCGCGGAGGGGCGATCACCCACCTCTCCCGAGTAGGCGGGCCGAACTTTGTGAACAACCACGACCTCGGTCGGCAGATCCAGATGTCGTACTACTCCGGACCCGTACCCTACGAGCCAGATGGCAAAAAGCCGATGCCGTTCTGGGCAGGTTTGGGCTGGAATCCTATACAAAGCGGAGATGTTTACGGGCATGCCTCCAAGGTTCTGGAATCCAAGTTCGAGAAAACGAAGGCGTATGTGAAGTGCATTCCCATGCACTGGCCGCTCAACAACGTGCCGGGCGAATGCGTGTTTGAATCTTGGGTGGAGCTAAAGGGGAACGCCGTTCGGCTGCGACAGCGCATCACCAACAACCGGCCCGATAAGACCCAGTACCAGGGTCGATCGCAGGAGCTACCCGCCGTGTACTTGAACGGTCCCTGGCACAAGCTGATCACATACACCGGAGACGCGCCCTACACCAACGCGCCGACGGTTGAGATTCCGAAGAGGCCGTGGGACGAAAATGGTCCATGGACGACCTTCTTCACCCCCGAATGCTGGTCGGCGCTGGTGGACGATAACGGCGACGGGGTGGGCGTTTGGTCGCCTGGCAACCCTCGGTTCAGCGGCGGATTTGTGGGCGAACCCGGCAAAGGCGGAACCCTCGATGGCCCCGCCGGCTATATCTCTCCGATCAAGCAGGAGATCCTGGATCACAATATCGCGTTCGATTCTGAATGTGCGCTGATCGTGGGCTCGCTCGCCGAGATTCGGAAGTGGGTTTACGCGCAGCCGAAGCTGCCCAAGAACCCCTCTTGGACATTCAAGAGCGATCGCCAAGGGTGGCACTACCTGAACGCCACCGATACCGGCTGGCCGATTAAGAACGGGTTGAACCTGATTCTTGAAAAGCCGGACCCGTACCTGGTGAGCCCAGCCACATACTGGCTTGCCGCCAATGGAGGCACACTGGCGATGGAAGTTTCCGGCGAGCCGCAGTCGATAGGCCAGGTGTTTTGGACAAGGCAAGACGCCCCCAACTTTTCGCCAGAAAGAAGCGTCGCGTTCCGATCTCCAGGCGGAGACAGGCGGCACGTGGTTCGAATACCTCTCTCGCAGCACGCCGATTATCGCGGTGCGATCACCCAGATTCGGATCGACCCGGTTCCGAACGGTGCACCGGGACAATCGATGAAGGTTTATCGAGTGTGGTTGGAATGACAAGGAAAACCTGAAAAGTGAACCGGCAATTTTGCGAAAATGTGGCGAAAACTTAGAGCAGTTTGTTAAGGTTCCTTGTCAACCACGCTTCTGGCGAGTACGGTTACATCATGCGCTACATTGCTTCTTTAGTGGCTGTTGCGGCGGGAGCCTTTGCATCCGCGACGCCTGTCTTCATCGAGAACCCCAGCTTCGAAGCCCAAACTTTGGGTAGCGGAGATTTCTTCTACTCGCCGACCCAGATCACCGGCTGGAGTTCCACCGCCACGGGCGGGGCAGATCGGGGAGTTTGGCACACCACTGCAACCGGAAAAGACGCTATCAACATCGCATTTGCTTACGCCAACAACGCGATTGCCCAGCAACTTTCGGCAACGCTCGTTGCGGATCGCACCTACACTTTGGACTACCTTTTGGGCCGAACCGGAAGCACCACTGACGGCTCGGTTGAACTTTGGGCAGGCGGAACGGTTTCAAACGGCGTTGTCACAGGTGGCACGCTGCTGGCGTCCAAGACCGTCAATCTGAATTCGGGTGTGATGACCGAGTATTCAATGGATTACACCTCGCCTTCGGCAGGGTCCATCATCGGCCAAGCTCTCACGGTTCGTCTTCTCGGCACCACCCGAGGCGGATCGTACGTCAGCTTCGATAACATTCGACTTTCGGCGAACCCCGTACCGGAGCCCGCTTCCATGCTTGCCCTTGGAGCAGGCGCAGTCGCTCTTCTTCGCCGACGCAAGCGAAGCTAAGGCTTCCCTCCTTTCGCCAGACGACCTCTGCATCACCCGGTGCAGGGGTCGTTCTGTTTCTGGTCTTCGCACAGTCAATCGGCGTAGAATGACGCCACCTTTAACGGCGACGATGCCCTATGCCAGTAGCAACCGCAAACCATCCGCCCGCGATTCTGCTCTCCATCGCCGCTATCGCCATTGCGCTCTTGCTGATTTTGATCATGCGGCTGAAGGTGCACGCCTTCGTCTCGCTCACCATCGTGAGCCTCGGTACCGCGGTCGCAACGGGAATTCCGTGGGATAAGGTTCTGCCCACGCTCATGACCGGGTTCGGAAGCACCCTGGCATCGGTGGCGCTGCTGGTGGGCTTGGGATCCATGATCGGCAAACTCCTAGAGGTCTCGGGGGGAGCAAGAGTGCTCGCCGATTCGCTGATTCAACGCTTTGGCGAAGACCGTGCGCCGTTCGCGCTGGGAGTCGCTTCCCTACTCTTCGGATTCCCCATCTTCTTTGATGCGGGGCTGATTGTGATGGTCCCCATCATCTTCAGCGTCGCCAAAAACCTAGGCGGACCGATTCTGCGATACGCCATGCCCTCGGCGGGAGCGTTCGCGGTGATGCACGCCTTTTTGCCGCCTCACCCGGGTCCGGTGGCGGCCGCCGAGGCGTTGAAAGTGAACATCGGGATGCTGGTCATCGTGGGTCTGCTCGTCGCCTTCCCCACCTGGTTTCTGGGCTCGTACCTGTTCAGCATCCGCACCTCCCAACGACTCTCGGTGGAATCCCTTGGGTCTTTGCTGAGCACCCCGATCGCGCCGGAGTCAGACGTGAGGCCGCCGAAGTTCGGCACGGTTTTGCTATTGCTCATGCTGCCCGTGCTGCTCATCTTCATGGACACCGGGCTCAACACCCTCTCGGTGGCGGGCGTGGTGGATAAGACGCAGCCCGCCGTTCAGTTCTTGCGAATGCTGGGCAACACACCCGTAGCGTTGCTCATCACGCTGCTGGTCTCTTTAATGGTGTTCGCCAAAGACTTCGGCAAGGCAAAACTGGAAGAGCTTTGTAACGATGCCCTCGGCCCCATTTGCGCGGTGATCCTGGTGACCGGTGCGGGCGGCATGTTCGGCGGAGTGCTGCGAGCAAGCGGAATCGGCGATGCGCTCGCCAAGGTGCTCGGCGATACAGGCATGCCTGTCATCATCGCCGCGTTTGTGGTTTCGGCTTGTTTGCGAATCGCTCAGGGTTCGGGAACGGTGGCGCTCACGACCACGTCGGCGTTGCTCGCACCGATGGTCGCATCTGCCAAAGGGCTCTCCTCGCTCGACCTCTGCTTCATCGTGATCTCCATCGCTTGTGGGTCGACCGTACTCTCCCACTTCAACGATTCCGGCTTTTGGCTGTTCTCGCGGATGTTCGGCTTGGACGAGCGCACGACTCTGCGCACTTGGACCCTTATGGCGACCCTCCTCGGGCTGATCGGGTTTGCGATCGTGCTCGTGCTGAGCTTTATCTTCTAAGACCTTAACCAAGGACTTGCTTGAGCGCGTCGAGGATCCGCGCCTGCTCATCCCGAGGGCGCACCGCGATCCGCAGCGTACAGTCCGAGAGCGTTCGGGCCGTCTTGGAAGCGTCGCGAACAAAGACGTCTCGTTCTCTCAATCGAGGCACGACCTGAGCGTTCACCTGCTCCGATTCGTATTCGAACAACACCCAGTTGGCGCAATCGGCAAGGACCTTCCCAGGCAGCGTAACAAGGGCTTCCAAAAACTCTCGCCTAAGTCCGTGAGTCTCGGCGATCTTGCTTCGATAGTAGTCTTGGTGGTCCCACACCTTACAGCCGAACCACTGCGCAGGCGCAGAGACAGACCATGGTGGCATTTGCGCTCGAAACCGAGCCGCCTGCTGTGGATCGGTTACCGCGTAAGCCAGACGAATGCCCGAGAGTCCGTACACCTTACTCAGGCTTTTGATCACCACCAGATTCGGCCGCGTAACCGCTAGCGATTCAAGCGAGTCGAGATCGGTGTACTCCAGATAAGTTTCGTCCACGACCACGCACGTGCTTGTGGGAATCTGGTCGATCACTTCGGCAATGTCCACTTGGGTGCCGGTGGGGTTGTTGGGGCGCACCAAAACCGCCATCGCGGGCTGCAGTTCTTGCACCTGCTTTAGCCAGGAGTGCCCATCCCATTGAAACCCAGTGCCGGGGTCTAAGACGTGCTCGTGAACGATCGCTCTTTGGCGCTCGCAGACGAATCGGTATTCCGAGTACGTGGGTTCTAAGAGCAGGACCGTGTCTTGGGGTTGCACGTAGGTTTGCAGCACCAAATGAATCAATCGAGACGACCCATCGGCGACAATCACCGCCTCTTCTGGCACACCGCGAGCCTCCGCGATCACCCGTCGAACCCCTTCGGCATGCACCGGGGGCGAGGTGCGAACCAGCATCGGGAGGGCTTGCGTGAGTTCAGAAAGGAGCTCGGCAGGAGGATCGAACCAAGCATCCAGAACGTCGGTTGCCACCACAGTGGGAGGGTTGGTCGGGAAGGTATCGCCTAGCCGATCCCAGAAGGCACCGCCATGATAAGCCGGCTCCATGATCGAGGTAAGAGTACTACTTAAGGGTCAATTGGGTTTCAAATATGCTCGGTCTTAACTTTTGCCGGCGAAAGCGGCTCGATAGAACTCCCAATTCCAATCGCCCATGGCCCGAAGAACGCCCATCGGGTCATGACCAATCCCCGGCAGCACCTTCCAGGTGTGCGGCACCTTCAAAGACTCCAGGTGCTTGTGGAACTGCTCATTTGCGGGCAGAGTGTTGTCGTCCGCGCCGATCACCATTCTCACTAGCGACCCCTTCGCCACCTTCTCGGCGTTCTTCTCCGCAAGTTTGAGCGGGCTCACCGCGAGGAAGTAATCCGGATCGCCGCCGTACACCCGATTCAGAACCTCTTGCGCCCTGGCTCGTCCCGCGCGTGGGGCGTTGAGAAGGTTTGCTTGCATGGGTCCGGCACCCACAATCGACATCGCACCAAAGAGCTCCGGGTACTTGAAACCAAGCCTCGCCGAGCCGTATCCGCCCATGCTGAACCCATCGAGCAATCGACCATTGCGGTCGGCAACGGTTCGAAACTCCTTATCGATGTGCGGGATCAGGTCTTGAACAATCACTTGCTCCATCGGCACCGATCCGTCTTTCCAATCCACGTACATGCCGTTCGGCATTCCGTTCACGAACACCACCAAGAACGGTGGCGTCTTCCCCGCTTCAATCGCATCGTCAAAGTGCTTTGCCACTTGGGGAATCCCGCCGAGCCCGCCACCCGATCCGTGCAACCAGTAGACCACCGGGAATCGCTTTGTCGGGTCCTTTTGATAGTCGCTGGGCGTGTAAAGGTGGTAGCTCACCTCTGTCTTTGCCGCCTTGCTTTGAAACTTGTGGAAGCTCACCTTGGGCGCGGTGACGGCTCGAGTCACCCATTCCACCGCCGGTTGTTGGTTTGTCGCTCGGGCAGATTCTTGTATCCAGCCACAGCCAAGGCTGACGAGCGCAAGAAATGGGATCATTCCTGGATAAACGCTTCTTGCCTGGCGGGAGTTCAGGAGACGACCCCGTCCATCCAAGCCGCCTCGAAATCTCGGTGCAAGACGGGCGTAAAATTGCGGAAATCAACCCACAGCCCGCGTCCAACACTCACTTACCTTTACAAGAATCGAGAAACCGGCGTAACGTATTTTTGCGATGAGCAAATATAAATTCTTTGCAGTTTCTTTGGCTATCGGGTCCCTATCCGCTGTGGGTCAAGCCCAGGCGATCATCAGCACATTCACTTCTGATGGCGAGGGTTGGACGGCTTTAGGAGGGCAATTTTTCTGGGATGTCAACTCTGGCAACCCCGGTGGCGGCATCGGAGTCGGCGATGCTGATAGCGGATGGGCCTACGCCCGCGCTTCGGCTGCCTACACGGCTCAGCCCGTGGTCTTTGGTTCGGCATTCCGATTCGACCTCAAGCACACGGGCACGGAATCTCCCATTTACAAGGTGCGAGTCGCGCTGCAAGGCGGCGGTCTGACGCTTATCAACGAGTCGGTGATTCCAACCGCTTCTTGGGCAACTTACTCGTTCACCATGGACCACCTGTCGGGCTGGCGGAAGTTCTCTGATATTCAGCAGAACTACACCAACTCGGCCCCTGCTGCCAGTCTCTCTGAAATGCTCGCGGTGTTGAACGCCCCCACGGGTCTGTTCATCGCAACCGATTACAACAACCTCACCAACCCTTCCGACGATTTGACCGAACTGGACAATATTCAGTTAGAAGCCGTGCCGGAACCCGCAACCATGGCGGCGCTGGCATTGGGTGCGGTAGGTCTGTTGCGACGTCGCCGAAAGGCTTAAACGGTTCGTACTCGCAAGGTAGAAACCCTCGTTGGAACATTCTCCGACGAGGGGTTTTTTTTGACCATTTTCCGTGCCTTTTGCCACGAAGTTTCGAGACTCCTGATACATTTCCGTTATGCGGAAACGGTTTCTTTTTGTTTGTATCTTGCCCTTACTGATCGCCACGGGATGTAATCAGGGCCCCGCTTCTATGGTAGGAACGTATCGCGTAGAGCAGGAAGGTCAGGCCATGGGAGAAGGCGCAGAAAAGATCACGCTTAAGCTGAACGAGGACAAAACCTTCGCGATAGAAGCGGGTCCTATGAAGTTGCTCACGGGTAACTGGACTCAAGAAGGCGAAAAACTGAACCTCTCTTCTGGCAATAAGGTGGTGAAGACGGATTACACCCGCAAAGACGGAAACCTTGTACCGATGGATGGCGGGAAAGAGGTCTCCGCCTGGCGGTGGAAGAAGAAGTGAGCCGCTAAAAGGTCGTTGCCCCGGGGGTGCGATGATGGTCGAGGGTTCGATTTACGAAGGTCCGAACCAAATTCCCCTCCCCGATAAATCGGGGCAGGCTTTGAGAGGGGTGTCCCGAGAATCGAGACGGAGTGGTCGGCAGAAACCAATTGGAACCAATTTGAAGGGAATCAAGTGCGCCCCTTCGTGCGCAGCTTCTTCCCGAAGAGGGAGTTTGGAATTCCGGAACCACCCCGCCCCCTTGGGGCACCCCTCCCAGGAGGGGAATGAGAGACCCCTCACCCGGCCTTCGGCCACCCTCTCCCGAAGCCTGTCCCGATTTTTCGGGAAGTGGCGAGGGTTTCGTAAATGCGGATTGAGCCCTACAAAAGGTCCGGAGGACTGGCAAGACTGTTAGCCCAGACCGCTAGGTCTGGGTAGAACCGACCCTAAATTCAAAGGTCCGGCAGGACCGACCAGATACACCCCCAGGAACTTCCGATTTTAGAAATACCTATTGCCACGGCTCCGCCGTTCTGGTTATCTCGGAGAACCATTCACCCAGGGTTGAAACCCTGGGCTGCGATGATAGTCGCGGCTCCGCCGCTTTTCGGAGTTTGTAAGAGCGATCCCCATTCATTCCCCTCTATGGAGGGGTGGCGCGGAGCGACGGGGTGGTCTCCGGGTTCCAACGACCGACGACAATAGCAGTTTTGGAAAAAGAGGCGATCAACTTTGCGGCATTCGGAAGAGCCGACCACCCCGGCCTTACGGGCACCCTCCGTAAAGGGGAATGAGGGACCCCTCACCCGCCCCTTCGGGGCACCCGTGAATCACGCAAAAAGGGGTACTGATTTACAATGACCCTATGATCCTGCTCGCCAACGCCGGAACGCCCCTGATGTGGGCGGGCATGTTCACGTTGTTAGCGGGCAACGTTTACCTCGGAGGCATCGAGGCGTGGTTGCTTTCCAAGTTCCTGAAACGACCAATAAAGCCCGACAAGTTGATCCTCGCAAATTACTTCAGCATGATCGTGGGTTACGTGCTGCTGACCCTGGCGAACCCTCTTCTAGAACCCGTTCAACACGATCCGATTCGTTTAGGTTTAGGCGTTTTTCTTGGACTAATGGCGATAGCTTGGGTGCTCACCATTCTGTTGGAGTGGCCGTTCGTCGCAAAGGCGACCGAGCAAAAACTCAACCTCTCTTCCCTACTACTTAGCCTGATAGTGCAGTCCATCACCTATGTCGGAATGAATCTCATCGCGTTGGTTTTGGGCTCGGTAAGCGCGATCACCCTTTTGCATACCAACCTAAATCTTTCCACCGTGCCGGGGTGGGTGTATACGGTTGGACCCGATATGCGCACGGTGTATCGCACTCGGCTAGATGGCTCGAAGACAGAATTCGTAGCTGAGATCAGAGAGGAGATAGGTTCATTTGATCGGATTTATCTGAGACACTCGCCAGACAAGAGAACTGCAAGATTGGTTCTGGCAGGATCCGGCGAGACAGATATTGTTCTGCAAGAGCGAGTGGGTGATTCGAAGCAGATCGCTCCCGATTGGAACGGTCAGGTTGCCTCAGGCACTATTCGCCTTTCTACTCGGTCGTTCATCAAGGACCAGAGAGTATCGGCGGGATTTTGGGCATACGAAGGATTAACCGTGAAGGGAAATCGCTTTGCACTGGAAACCCCGTTCCTCTCCGTTTTGGCAAGGTCTCCGATCGTGTTGCCGGATGGCAAGACCGTGTTTCAGTTTGGGAAGGCGGTTATCCTCCTCGACCCGGTCACTCGCGGGACGCGGAAGATCACGGAAGGGTTGTCGGGCGATGTCCTGCTCGATCCGTAAAAAAGACTGGTCAACTGCCGAATACGATGACCTTCAGCTAGGCTCGAATGTCACGACGACGCGTTCGTATCGGGCGAGTGGAGGTTCCCCTTTATCGCAAACCCTCACGATAAAGTGAGCCGTTCGCTCCTCGTCCACTTTTGGCGCGATAAAGCCACGGCGCTGTAAATTCTCAGCGCCCCGAAGGGTGACTTGCTCACCGTAGGTTCCTGCCTCTCCATACTGAAACCACCAATAACTGAGGCTGTCACCATCCGGATCGTATGAGTAACTGGCATCCAGGACCACTTCATCACCCGCCTTTACCGTCAGCCGGTTCGCATGAGTAAGTTTCACTACGGGAGGGTGGTTTGCATCGGCAAACGACTTGGGACACCAGTCCATTCGAGCTGCAAAATCATTCTGGAAGTCGTCTCGCCATCGCCAAAGGGTGACCCACGGATTCTTTACTTTGAGATCAATGGGACCTGTGGCTTGCCCAAATTCCCGGGTTACTCGGGGAGAAAACGTGTCTTCAGCGTTTGTCCAGATGGGTCGGGGCTCTTGGACAACGGGCACTCCACCGTTGAATCCGTCAGGGTCGGTAGATTCTCGGGGTGGGATCCGAAGCTCATATCGACCTCCCCAACCACCCCAATTTGGATGTTCGGGGGCGTTGAGTCCATTCGGGATCAACCCTAGGAACGTGGGGGTATCGCCTTCCATTCCGTAAGCCACGTCTGGGTAGCACGCTCCTAAAGGTCCGTGTCCCTGTTGAATATGGGACGCCAACCAGGCATTAGAGATGGTGGTGTTATCGATGCCTTTGATCTCTGAATTGATCGCTGTCCACGTGGCGGCACCGTAGCCTCCGGGACTGACGATGTAGAAAAGGTCTGGAAAGTTCTTTCTTATCCAATGAGCACTGTCATCTTGGTCCGAAATGCTGTAAACACGCAGTCGCTTCACCACTTTCAAAAGCTCCGCTGGGCTTAACTGATCCATCAGCGAATGAAGTGCCTGGGCCAATGTATTTGGACCTCCCCAAACACAAATCCAAAGGGGCCTCAGATCGCTCTTTAGTGCCGCCTGCACCAACAACCTGGATCCGTCAGAGTCTTTCACTGATCCCACCGCCTCCATGCCGTAGCCCGGCTGACCTTCGCACGTCACCCTGCGAAGCGAATCGGTCGTCGGAAAGCCGGGTTCGTGTTTCAGCAGATTCGGGCGAACTTTGTCGTACGCATCCAAAACGCGATGGATCGATTCTGGTACGACCCGGTTTTTCTGATGGACCGAAGTGGTTGCTACCAGGCCTTCGATTTCAAAATGATTCGCGTACAGGAGCAATCGAACCAGCGACTGCGTGTCGTCGGGATCAGCTTCGATATCCGTAAGGATGAACACTCGGGGCTTTTCTATCATGAATCTCTTCGTTAGTCTGTTTTCAGCCAATCAAGACGCTTCTTAAAGTCGGCCTGAACAGCCGAGCGCCACTTAGTGACCGATGCAACTCCCTCCGGTACATCGAACCAATGCTTCTTGCTCTTATCTGGCTGCATAAACTGTCCGCCCCAAGAGGGTTCCGAAGGATTCTCAGGGTCGTTAAACCCTCGAACGGCGCTTAAGAGATACAAGAACGAGGGCGTGTCCCCCTCTTGTTGACCAGGGTAAGCAGGATCCCATCCGCTTCTTGGATACACGGCACAAAAAGGACCATGTCCCGTCCTGATATTGTCCTCTACCCATTTCTCGTCTGCAAGCTCCGCAGCTCCTCCAACCATGTTCCAAAACATGCCCATGTAGGCCTTTTCAGAAAGGATGATGAAGAGGGACGGGAAGTTTTCTAGGAGCCAATCCGCGCTTGCGTCTTGTTTGGCGATCAAGAACAGTCGAAGCTTAGACACGAACTGCTCGACTTCGGCTGAAGAGCGCGTTTGCTTAACCTTCCACAGTGCCTGGGCAACGTCTACTGAGCCACCCCAGAAACAGACCCAGACAACTCGCTTATCTGGCGAATCAACGATCCGAATGATTGCCTCGGACGCCTCGGTGTCTTTTCCTTCGCCCAATATCTCAGCAAGTGGCTTGTAGACTCCACCAACGGTAGGGCTACCCCATGCTCCAGAGCGCCCCTCCCACACTCTCTTTCGCAAGTATTCCGGTGTGGGGAACGCGGGGTCCTTTCGACGAAGAATTCGATACGTCTCTTCGTATTTATCGACCATATCCAGCAGGTTCTGTTTTCTGGCGACGTTCGCAAAGGTGCCCGAAGTCGCAACAAGGGCTTCCACGTCGAACTCGTTCGCATACAACAGAAACCGAACCATCGACTGGACATCGTCTGGGTCGCTTCTTTGTTCGGGTCGCCCCCCTGGAGGAGCCTTTACGGGAATGACGTCGAGAGGCGGGAAGTCTGTGCAGATCACGATCCGCGGTCGAACCTTTCCGTTGGGCAATGCTTCCGCGTTCATCGCTAGATTCTCTAATAGCGCGGGGCCCTGACCGCTAGCCATCAAGAGGAAGAGGGGAAGACTCTGCATATATCACGCTAGTATTGCGCTAGTTTTTCTGCATATCAGACCCAATTGCAACCAATATCACCTGTATTCTAACCTCGTGGGTCAATTTCAAGGTTCGCGTCCGCTCGCCGCACCTTATGGTCTCTCCTGTGCAAGTTGGGTCCCCACCCTGATGGACAGGTCTGATAAGCACCGTGAGGTGGAGATCAATCTGATCACTTCTGGAACACTTCGTTACTGGCTTGGGGGTGCGCAAGCTGAACTCCAACAGGACCAAGCAGCCGTATTCTGGGCAGACGTTCCTCACCAGATCACCGGCTTCACCCCTGATTGCTCCTATTTTGTAGTAACCATTCCTGTGAGCAGTTTTTTGCAGTGGAACCTTCCCGAAGACTTTGTGAAAGCCATTCTGCATGGACGCCTCTTGATGTATGACTTTCAAGATCGGATCGCCTTTGAGAGCGAGCGCTTCGGCATTTGGGAGCAAGAACTTGCCAATCATGCGCCGGATTCTCAAGCGATCTTCCAATTGGAAATTCGCGCCTGGTTGCTACGGTTGGCCGCTAGGATTCCCTTGGAACCCGTCCCATCAACAAACCAACATTCCCGAGGAGCCGTCCTTCTTGCCGAGCAAATTGCCGGTTTCGTTACCGAGAACGCTACACGCCCCATTTCAGTTCAAACACTGAGTGAACATTTTTCTCTCCACCCAAATTCGGTGATGCGGCTCTTCAAACGCGTGTTCGGTTGCTCCCTAGGGCAGTACATCACCGAAGTTAGGATCTTTCACGCCCAACGGCTCCTGGCCACCACTGACGAGTTGATCCAAGTAGTTGCGCTCGAATCGGGATTCAACTCCATGAGTCGCTTCAATCAGGCGTTCAGGAAGACGCTCGGATGCAGCCCGCGAGACTATAGAAACGGATCGAGACAGTGGTCGGATAAGGCCGATTGACCCAACCGAAATCAGCATCACTCCCGGGACGAAGCGGTTCACGTCTGGCAAAGTTGCCATTCTGCTCAACCCAGATTACGCGCGCCACTCGGGAAGATTATTGAAGGGTTCTCCGGCGAACTGCGGAGCACCATATTTCCACGGGTCCGACGTTCTGGATTTAACTAGAACCCAATCACCCAGGGTTGAAACCCTGGGCTGCGATGATGGTCGCGGCTCCGCCGCTTCTTGGACTTCATATCGGGAAACCGAACTCAAATTCCCCTCTTAGGAGGGGAATGAGGGACCTCTCATCCGGCCTTCGGCCACCCTCTCCCGAAGCCTGTCCTGATTTATGGGGAAGTGGCGAAGGTTTCGAAAAGGTCCGAACCAAATTCCCCTCTATGGAGGGGTGGCGCGGAGCGACGGGGTGGTCTCCGGGTTCCAAAGGCCGGCAACAACTAGCAGTTTAGGAAAGGAAGGCGATCAACTTTGCGGCATTCGGGAGAGCCGACCACCCCGGCCTTTCAGGCCACCCCTCCATAGAGGGGAATTTTCTCGGGTCAGCTCCTCCCAAAGGTCCGGAGGACCGGCAAGACTGTTAGCCCAGACCGCTAGGTCTGGGTAGAACCAACCCTAAAATTCAAAGGTCCGGAAGGACCGACCAGAAGCTTCGGGAACTTCCAATTTTAGAAAGACCTATTGCCACGGCTCCGCCGTTCTGGTTTTCTAGGAGAACCATACACCCAGGGTTGAAACCCTGGGCTGCGATGATTATCGCGGCTCCGCCGCTTCTCGGTAAGGAGGCCCAAACCAAATTCCCCTCTTCGGAGGGGTGGCCTGAAAGGCCGGGGTGGTCGGCAGAATCACAAGCCGTCCAGCCCTTAGGAGGTCTGCAAAAAAACCATTCGCGAGTGATCGGTTTTTCAATGAGTGTTTTCCCGGAGGCGACCCCGAGATACGGGCGCCCCTCCAGTGCCTGACCCGATGTATCGGGGAGGGCAATCTGGCTGATACGTTCCCTGCAAAAGCAGCGTCCCGAAATATCCCCCCTGACCGAAAGTCCCTCCCCTCAACAACCACCGGTGTAAGGTCTTCACACAATGACTCCGCTGCTGCTCCTGCCGATCCTCCTTCAGCCCACCCTCGGCAAAGACCTCCCGAGCCGGTTGAAGGCGATCGAGGCGAAGGCTCAGGGCAGGCTCGGCGTCGCCGTCATCACCCCGAAAGAGTCCATCTACCTCCACCAAAACGACCGTTTCTCGCTACAAAGCGTGATGAAACTCATGGTCTCTATGGCGGCGCTGGACCAGGTGGACAAGGGCAAATGGAAGCTCGACCAGAAGTTCACGTTCACCCGCGCCGACCTGAGTCTTGGCGCGCAGACCCTGCTCGAGAAGCTCGGCAAGAAGAAGTCGATCACGGTTACCGTTGCCGATTGCATTGAGTACACCGTCACCGAATCTTGCAGCGCATCTGGCGATTTTCTTGCTCGAAAGATGGGCGGCATCAAGAAGGTCAACGAGTTTCTGCGCAAGCATGCGATCGACGGAATGTCGGTAGATCGGCAAGAGCGCGACCTCCAGACCAACATCGACGGGCTGACGTGGCGTTCCGAGTTTGTCGATCCCGCCAAGTTAGATGCGGCGGTGGCAAAGGTGCCCGCCGCCAAAAGAGACGCGGCTTACAAGGCGTATCAGCGCGATCCCCGAGACACCACCACCCCGGCGGCGATGGGCAAGTTGTTGGAAAAACTGGTGACGGGCAAACTGCTCTCGCCGAGTTCCACCAATTACCTCATTGGCGTGATGGAGCGAACCGTAACGGGCACCGATCGACTGAAGGCGGGCGTTCCCAAGAGTTGGAAACTGGCTCATAAAACGGGAACGAGTTCCACACACAAGGGGGTAGCCTGCGCCACCAACGATGTCGGCTTTGTTCGCAACGCCAAAGGGGAGTGGATCATTCTGGTTGGGTTGCTTCGAGATTCCACGCTGAAACCGGCGGGTCGAGACGATGTGCTTCGGCAGGTCGCGGCGGCGGTGCTGGGCAAGAAGTAGTTAAAACTGCTCCCCAACTGACGAGCGCTGCAATGAATCAATCGCCCATCAACCTGATCGAACGAGCCGTTCGGAAGCACATTCCAGCACGGCATCAACTGCCTGATGCGATCGGATTCTTTGTCGGCCTTTCGCCAAGCAATCCGGTGGTGCGATACCGCTTCACCGAGTCTTCCATCCAGATCGAAGACAACCGGGCCATCACTCGCGAGCGAATCAAAGAAGAGTTTCAAAGAGGCGTCGATCCGGTTACGGCAGTCGATAGGATGAAAGAAATGGTCGAACTCCCCTATACACAAGTCTTAGGGGTTGTCCTTCCCAACACCATAACTCATCCTCCAACGGTGGCGGTCTGGGCGGAAGGATACGTGATGGTTCACGCCGCAACCTTGCAGACCGTGTCGGGCGAAATTGAGGTCTGCGGAGGAGTTCTCGACGGGAAGAGCGATGTTTACGGTTGGGCGGCTATCGTCGAGGCTATCCGACACAAGGACTCGATCTCTTAATCAGCCCCATCGTCAAACGGATCAGGTCTGAGGGCCGCCAGGGTATCGATCATTGCTCGGGGGCAGTTCCCGAGAACTTTTTGGCTCTCTGCGCCAATCAAGGGCACGGCACCGGATAGAAAACCAAAGCCATCCCCCAGAGTCAGTCTTGTTTGCATGGAACAGATACCGATGAACTATCCTCCCATCCGACAATGCGTCCAATTCGTGATAGGCAAGGTCGCAGTCGTGAACCGTATCAGACTCGGTACTTCGGGCGACCTTGGCAAGTGCAACATCGTGTTTTGGCAAAAGTTCTGCCTCCTCATAATCAACGATTAGGTCGTAATAGCCCATCTGGAGGTCCCCGCACCGGAGCACTAGTCGCACCGAACGAAGAGCTCTATCGTGCTCGACCTGAATCATCAGTGCATCTTCCATTCCAGACGGCTTCGCCAACTCGAGGACTCTGTCGGGCAGAACTCCACGTAGTTGCTCCAGGTGCCGCCTGTACTTTGCGGACAACTTGGTGAATCGCTCCAGGTTGTCGAACGGCTTATTTGCTCGGGGAACGAAGTACTTCAAAATTCCAAACCCTGCGATTATTGTCGCATTGCATCCGATCTATGCAGGGCGTCACAAACAACCATCACATCCAACTTGAGACAGTGGAAAACGCACTTCTCAAAGTCAGATACTGACAACATTCGATGACTCGTTGATCGTTGGACCAATCTTGATTTCTAGGCCCTACGACCGAATCAGCACCGACTCTAGTACCGAACGGTAATGCGCCGCATCCGGCACCTGCAGCCCGACCACCTTCGCCTGATCGTCCCACCGGCGCACCTGGATCGCCGCCTCAAAGTTGGGCTCACGAGCCTCGAACGCCTTCACCTCATCCGGTGTGAACGGGCCGCCCTGCAGTTCCAAACTCCGCTTGGATGCCTCCGATAGGCCGTCCAGATACTCCGGATCCACGGCAGTCAGGTACCGCTTCGCGTCTACGTGGAGCCGAACGCAGTCCCGCACCGCCGCCGGAAAATGTCCTTCCAGCCATTGGTGCCCCACGTCCTCGTGCTTCCCATCGATGCCATGATCGGCGACGTCCTCACCAAGTCCGTGCAGCAGGTGACCAATGTCGTGCAACAACGCCCCGGCGACCATCTCTTTCGGCGCGCCCGCTTGCTCCGCAAGGTACGCCGCTTGCAGAGCGTGCTCGGTCTCCGTGACCTGTTCGCCAAAGTAAAGACTGCCGCCGTGGTTGTTCAACAGATCGATGATCTGGTCGATAATGGTCATGCGAGCATGCTACTCCGCGTCTTGCATGCGCACTGCAAAATCGCCAAATCCTTAACGTTGAAAGTTGATCTCGACCCCTCTAGAGAGCATCCTAAAAAGGCATGATCGAGCTGCGACCCATTCGCATTGAAGAACTACGATTGCTTGCCCAGAGTCACGACGCTTTTCGGGAGTTCATGGGGCTTGAGGTGATCGAAGGCGGGGTTCTGCCTTCTGAATTCGTCGCTCAGTTCTTGCCGAACGCAGAGGGCAACGCTCCTTGGCTAGGCGTTTGGGCGGTGGTGGATGGCGCGATTGCGGGCTCTGGCATGTGCAAAACCCGACCGTTGAACGGCACCGTCGAGATCGGTTATGGCGTGGCGCCCTCGGTAGAGGGTCGAGGGGTCGCCACCGAGATCGCAAAGGGGTTGGTGAAGATGGCGTTCGATCTCGGAGCGCAATCGGTGATCGCTCACACCCTGCCAGACGGTTACGCCTCTCAGAGAGTTCTCGCCAAAGCCGGTTTCCAGCACGAGGGTCAAGTGATAGACCCCGAAGACGGCCTGGTCGAACGGTTTAGAGTTACTCGCCCCGATTAGGGTCGTCCTCGCGCTCAAACTGGAGAGCGCGAGCGTCGTCTGGGAAGGGGTCGAGGACAATGCTGAGCAGGCGCACTTCGGAATCCAGCGGCTCGTATCGATGACTCTCGCCCGCCCAGAAGTAAAGACTATCGCCCTGCGACAACTCCACCGACCGTTGGTCGAAGGCCACCCGCACCGAGCCCTGCAACACGTATACAAACTCTTCGCCACGGTGAGACCGCCGATCCGTGGCCTGGGTGAGCACCAGCAAATTGGGGTTGAACTTGCCGCCAGGATCGCGACTGGCGAGCGGGCAGAACGGCAATACTCCAGATCCCCAACTTGCGGGATCATGCGGAAGTTCCGGGCTGTCCGCAATCGAGCCCGTGTAAGCGTGAACATCGAACCAACGACCCGTTTCTTTGCGCGCGACTCTCAAGGTGTCGGTGAGTTCAAAGGTGGCGTCCACCAGTTCGGCGGGCTTCACCATCAGCGCAATCGCGAGCAGACGAAGGGTTTCTGCCTGGATCGGCATACCTTTTTCGGCGCGAGTGACCGTGTTCTTGCTCACTTGGGCGAGGTCGGCAAGGTCGCGTACCGAAAGCTCGCGGTGGAGCCGGGCGCGCAGAAGCCGTTGACCAATGGTGGCGAACCCCGTCGCCTTCACTCGTCGCCGAAACTCTTCTGCGCGCATGCGCAAAAGGATGCCCCAAGAGGGGTCCCCCTTTGCTTACTTTTTGGAAGTCAATTCCAGGGTGATCTTGCCCGTGGCGTTGGTGGTGACCACGGTCGCCTTAACCAATCGACCCGTTTTGGCATCGACCCATTGGTCGATGGTGTAGCTCTCCACCGGACCCTTGGCAACGCTGGAAACCTTGGTGAGCTCCTTATCCAAAGCCACTTTGGAAGAGTAAACGTGCGGCAACCCGTTCAGCGGGACGCGTGCTTCTGGTGCGGAAGGAAGCAGGAGAGCGGCCAAAAACTGCGGACCGAACATGAGCGCGCCTTCTCCGGCTCCGCTGGGCAAAAGCGATTCGTTCACTGCGTAGGCAGCGGCGTATTCCGCCCCGGGAGCCTTATCGTTCCCAACCACCATCTCCGATTTGTGCTTGAGCACCATAGCCAAAGACTTGAGACCCGGAACGGACTGGAACTGAATGGTAAGGTCGCCACCCACGCCGTACGGCTGGATATCGGCCTTGGCTTTCACGGCAAAGGTCCACGTGTCTCCTTCCTTAAACGTGTACTTCGGAAAACCTTCTGCCACCAAAGGGTTGGCGGTTGCAAGGTTTAGAACAACGGTTGCGAATACAGTCGAGGCAAACATCAGAAGGAAAATTATCGCCGTGCGGCGGGCCGATCTTGCCGTCTGCACGGAAGATGGGGACTGTCCCAACCGGCTTGCCTCTAGAGCTCGAACTCGACCCTTTCCGGTTGCGGACTGTACTTAAAGCAAAGGAAGGTGATCCAAACGCTTACAAGCAGGCACAGCAATTGGTGAATGACGTTAAGAAGCAGGGAGTTATCCTCGCGAAGAGAGGTGAATGAGAGCCCATTCACAACGTTAAAAAGTATCCCGACCCCAGCAAGGACGTAGACGTTGGGCGATCCCCGATGTTGAGCAGACGGCCGAAAAGCTTGCTTTATCGATAGCTTCCAGGGCAACGGAAAACCGATAAGGAGTATCGCCGTCAGCCAAACAAGCAACGGAACAAGCTTGAGGTTGATCTGCAACAGCCACTCGCGGGCAAACTGAAACAGGCAGCAATTCACCAAGAACGGCACCAGAAGCGGCGCCCACACTACTCGAATCCACTCTTCTCGTGTCTGAGGTGGTTGCCGCATCGCCGATCTCCTTTTGAAAATGGTACTAGAACATCTGCCTAACGCTTGGCCCAATTTGTGAATTCCATCCTTTCCCAAGTTCCTGTAGATTGATGGGGCTGACCGATCGACCATGTTCCCTACCCTTCTCCTTTCTCTGCTCGCGGGTTCCACCACCTCGCACGTTGGACCGATTCCGCACCCAACCGATAAGGTCACCGTCGCTCCGGGCAGGGTGGAAGCGAAAGCCATCGCGCCCAAGTTGAGTCCTGCGAAGGGCATCGGCAAGTGGATCTGGTTAGATGGCGATCACGCTTCGGTGCGATTCCTTCGCAAGATTGAAGTCGACCAACTTCCGAAATCCGGTGTGGTTCGCATTACCTCCGAGTGCAGTTACCGACTGTACGTGAACGGTCAGATAGTGGCTCGCGGACCCGCCGACGTCGGTCGAGACTACGATATCGGCCCCACCGGACCGTGGCTGTACGACGTGGTGGATATTCGTCGGTGGCTGAAGAAAGGCGATAACTGGATTGGCGTGGAGGTCGTGGGTCGACGATTGGTGCAGAGCGAAGGGACGCTTGGTAAACCCGGCTTGTGGGCCGAGATCGAAGTTGATCAGCAAACAGTCGGGTCGGACGCATCGTGGCTCGCCGAGCCCAATTCCGAGCTCCGTTTCGCTCAGGCAAAGCCCGGTGAGCCTCTCCATCAGCGGGGCGAATTCCTTACCCTTCGAGACGGCGGACCGGAGTCACGATGGATGTATCCGCATCCGAACGGCTGGTCGAACGCCAAGCTTCAGCCGAGCGCCGAACGTCCCTTGCGGCAAAGCGAGATTCCGCCTCCCATGGAAGCGGTCTATCCATCCGTTGGCATTCAAAGACCGACGGGAGGCGTTCGTGTAGGAACGCCGACGATGATCACCGCCGACGGTTCTTTTGCGGTGCGCTTCGATAGAGTTCTCAGCGCGCATATCGTGGTGCGAGTCAATGGCGGCAAGGGAGCGGTGCTCACTCTTATGCCCAACGAGCGCAACGAGCCGGGCTACCACCGGGCGATTCGCCTCGAACTCGGCGAGGGCTCGCAAACCTTTGAGGTCCCCTTCTTCGATAGTTTCTCGGTGATCAACGTGCAGGCAACGGGCGTGACTTCGCCCATCGAGATCGCTTCCATCGAAGCCGTGTTTCGCTCATATCCGGTGCAATACAAGGGTTCTTTTGAGTGCAGCGATCCTAAGCTGAACCGGATTTGGGAGATCGGCAGGTGGTCGACCCAGATCTGCATGCAGACCCACCACCTGGACTCGCCGCACCACCAAGAGCCCATCAGCGATCCCGGCGACTACCTGATCGAATCGCTCATCAACTTTTACACCTTTGGCGAACCCGGCCTGGCCAAGCAAGACCTGCGCAAGTACGCGCAGATCATTCGCGATCGCAAGAGCCGAGTGTTTCACACCAGCTACGCGTTGCTTTGGCTGCAAATGCTGATGGAGTATCACCGTTACACGGGCGATGCAGCTTTGGTTCGTGAACTGGCGCCCACCGTGGAACTGCTTCTGGAAAGCTGGGAATCTTGGCGCGGACCCAATGGCATCGTCTCGAACCCGCCCAACTTTATGTTCATCGACTGGGTGGAGATCGAAGGGTTCAACTTGCACCACCCACCCGCGGTGATCGGTCAGGGATGCTTGAGCGCGTTTTACTATCGCGCCCTAGAAGACGGCATTGCCATTGCCGATCTGCTGGGCAAAAAGGAGCTTGCCCGCACCTACCAAGAGCGGCGATACACGTTGAAGCGAGCCTTTCAAAGCGAACTGTGGTCGGAAGAGCGGCAGATGTTTCGCGACGGAAAACCCGGACAGTCATCTTCCCCGCTGGGTCAGTGGCTCCCGGCGGACAAGCAAATGGAGTCGTTCTCCAGTCAAGTCAACCTGCTCGCCGCCGCATACGGTTTGGTCCCCGAGGGTTCTTTAACCCAGTTAGTGGATAAGGTGATGGCATCGGGTCCGGCGAATCTGCAGCCTTACTTCATGCACTTCGGGTTCGATGCGCTGGCTGCTTCGGGTCGATTCAACGAGTGGGCGACGAAGCAATTCCGTCGTTGGAAACCCGTGGAAGACACTCAGACCTTCCCGGAGATGTGGGATCGCGGCGACCTGAGCCACGCCTGGCAGTGCACCCCCACCTACCAAATGAGCGCCCGCGTTTTGGGCGTCACTCCGACTTCGCCCGGGTTCAAAACTGTTCTCATTCAGCCGCACCCTTGCGATCTAACTTGGGCGAAGGGTTCGGTACCAACTCCCAAGGGTCCGGTAAAAGTCGAATGGAAGCTGGATGGCGGCAAACTGGTGATCTCGGCGACGGTTCCGAAGGGATGTCAGGCAAAGGTGGTGTTTCCAAACGGAACGACGAAAACGGTGGGACCGGGGAACCATTTCTTGGAACAGGGTTGATTCCCCCGCATCTGCCATAAGGAACCCGTAAAAGTGCTAGTCGTAGCGTGAATCACCGTGAATTAGCGTTAACTTTTTGCCCTCTGTGAGAGCGACTCTGCAGAAGTGTGTTAGGTTGACAGGGACAGATTCTGTTTTTGGTGTGTCCTATGAAAGCTCACAATTCATCTATTTTTAGCCTCGCGCTGCTCGCGGTTCTTGCCTCTTCGGCAAATGCTCAGGTTGCGTTACAGAACGCCACGGCAACTTTTAGCCAAGCGTTTGACGGACCTTGGAATCCTTCGCAGATGATCGACGGCAGTACGGCCGTCCGCAACGGTTGGGCGATTTTCCGGAACATCAGTGGTGACGACACCCTACCGGAAACAGCGGTGTTCGAGACCGTTTCCGACTACACGGGTGATGGGCTGGAGATCGATATGATCCAGAACTATTCAAACTTTCCGGGGCACCTGGTGGGTCGTTTCCGATGGTCTTACACCACCGACAATCGAGCCGATTTTGCCGATGGACTTGCAAACGGCGGCGATGTAACCGCCAACTGGACCGTTCTGAATCCGACTTACGTGAGCGTTCCGATTGGGATGGGCTACTCGATCCTGGGCGATGGAAGCATCCTCACCTCGATTGCGAACACACCCTCAACGGCAACCTACACGGTGGGCTTTGGAGCCGCACTTTCGGGCGTCACGGGTCTTCGGCTTGAAGTGATGAACGATAGCTCTTTACCAACCGGCGGCCCAGGACATTACTCCAACGGTAATTTTCTTCTCACCGAAGTTCAGGTGCAGGCCGTTCCGGAACCCGCTACGTTCATGGCTCTCGGCGCAGGTGCCTTGGCGCTGCTGAAGCGTCGCCGAAAGGGCTAATCGCCCATTTGAAGTTGTGGGGCAGAACTTAGCTTTTGCCCCACAACTTCCCGAGTAGCGAGTGCATGTTCGGGTCGTGGTACTTCAGCTCCGATTTCACAAACGGATAGAAATCGTTTGTGGAGAAGAACGCTTCGCTGGTCTCGGCGAAGTACTCCATGGGGTTGTTCATGGCGTACGCCTTGTCTTTCGTGACTCTGCCTTCTGAATCTCTTCGATCGACCTTGTCGTACGCGCCGGACGCCTTGGCAACCTCGTACCGAGCCGCGATCTCTTTGTTACCGAACCCGTCCGGAAGGAATCGATCGTGATACGCATGGGCGAGTTCGTGCAGGGCAAAGTTCGGCATTCGCCGAGTCTCGGCCTCGAAGATTCGGATGTTGGTGAACTCCACACTCTTCGCCATGTCTGGATTGCGGTTGTTCTGCTTGAGCCATTCCACGCTCGGGTGATACGCCGCCCCCGCGACCGATCCAGGGTATTCCGGCGAGAACCATAGCGTCACTTGCTTGAGTTTGGTCACCGCCGCCCTGGGCACCACCTGCTCCACTTCTTTTAGCTGCTTTTCCAAGAGTTCGATGGCCTTCTTGGTTTCCTTCGGCATCTTTTCGGTGAGCTCTCGATTGATTTTGAGCTGCCACCCCCGCACCGTTTGAACATCGTAGGTGGGGGTTTGGTGCAAGGCAAGCGCGATGCCAAGTCCGGCAAGGATCATGGCTGTAGGGTACCGGTCGAGGCGGTTCGCGACAAGTTCTCGGTAGTTCTAGGGGGAGTTGGGATCTGTAATGGCTATGTAATGGGTGGCTTTTAGACTGGTGGGAGACGGAAAGGAGAAATCCACCATGAACTATCGATCTTTTGTTTCATCCATTACATTCGCGTCTTTGTGGCTTGGCTCGGCCACGCTTGCTTCGGCCCAAAGCGGCCTGATCAGCGGACCGTTCGACCCGCATTCGGGTAACTACGACGTTATCGAAGGGGGCAGCTTTGAGGCGGGCGATCCTATCGACGTTTGGAGCGATCCCATTGGCCTGGACATTGCAAACGTCATTCGGGTGTCCAATCCTGTGGTGAAAGGGAGCTTCTCCGGGCTTCTCACCTCCGGTGGCTCGGGCGACTACTATCAGTATCACAAAAATGGGATTCCCTTGGTTTCGGGACAGACTTACGTGCTGAGCGCATTCTTTAGAGGCGAAGAGGCAGGCGGCGGCGTTGGACTTGATTTGGGCAACTTTGCTGGCCAATTCTTTGGCATCACCGCCATCACCAATGTGGCAAAGACCTCTGAAACGGTTGGGAAGTGGTACTTCGGCTACGCCACGTTTGTGGCAAACAACCCCTCTATGACCATTCGATTGGTGAACTACGGCACGACCGGAGTGAACGCTCGGAACTACTTCGACGACATCGCGGTGACTCCGGTGAACGAGTTCCGAGCGGTACAGGCGGTCCCGGAGCCCGGGACGCTGCTAGCGGTTGGGGTCGGGCTTGCGGCGATGGTGCGTCGACGTCGACGGGGTGTCCGCGGCGCGTAGGTTTTGGGGGAGGGGAATTTTAGGCGGTCCCGCGAGAAATCCGCGCCCCTCTGGGGGAGGGTCCGCCGTTGAATATTTCAACCCGTTTTTACGAAGGTC
Source organism: bacterium (assembly GCA_027483535.1). Taxonomy (GTDB): domain Bacteria; phylum Armatimonadota; class Fimbriimonadia; order Fimbriimonadales; family Fimbriimonadaceae; genus Fimbriimonas. The sequence goes on along the minus strand of JAIXUN010000003.1, from coordinate 248,187 downwards.
CGGAGGATCTCCTTTCGACCCCGAACTTGATTCAATGAGAAAGTTTCGACCACCCCGCCCCTACCGGGGCACCCCCCCAGGAGGGGAATTTCGTTGGGTCGGCTTGGAAAGAATCGCTCGAACCAAGACGGTTCTTGGACCCCTCACCCGGCCTTCGGCCACCCTCTCCCCCGGATGGGCGAGGGTTCTCGTGATTGAAAATCTATCGGGGAAGGTCCTGTCAAAAGGGGCGGCCGACGCGTAAATTCCCTCTTGGGAGCGGAATATGGTTCGGTCCCCAGAGAACCCTCGCCCCTCTGGGGGAGAGGGTGCCCCAACAGGGGCGGGTGAGGGGTCCGGGCAGTTTGTGACTGGAGTATCTGGTCGGTCCTCCGGACCTCTGGCAAATTGCGATCCCATACCCAGACCTATCGGTCTGGGCTAACAGTCTTGCCGGTCCTCCGGACCTTTAGGCCCCCATCGATCTCCTGATTCTCCAGCGCCTACGAGTTTCGAACACCCCGGACTTTCAGGCCACCCCTCCCCGGTTTATCGCAGTGTGCAATTTGTTGGGTCGGCTTGGAAAGAATCGCTCGAACCAAGGCGGTTCTTGGACCCCTCACCCGGCCTTCGGCCACCCTCTCCCCCAGAGGGGCGAGGGTCCGAGATCAGATGTTTCAACTGCTTTCTAAAAAGGTCCGGAGGACCGGCCAGATACTCTCTTGCACACCCAATCTTGCGGGACACACTCTTGCCACGGCTCCGCCGTTCTGGCCCCAAGGGGACTCTCGAACCCAGGGTTGAAACCCTGGGCTGCGATGACTGCCGGGGCTCCGCCCCTTTTTCGCAGAGTTTGTAAGAGCAGACCAGATTCATTCCCCTCCTGGGAGGGGTGCCCCAGAGGGGCGGGGTGGTCTCCGGATAATCTTCCTCCACCCATTCGGGTTCAGAAGGGTTTCTATAACGCGAAAAAGGGCTGAACGGCCATCGGTCCTGCCGACCAGCCCGCCCCTACCGGGCACCTCTATGGAGGGGAATATCAGTCGATCCCCGACTACAAAATTTCCGCGCCGACCAGCGCGACGGGCTTCATCGCATCCAAAACCGCGCCGACCGACACCCGAATATCCTGATTTCCGCTCACGCAAACCGACGCCATGCGTCGAGTCGGCTCCACGTAAATCCGGTGCATGGGACCCACATGATCGCGGAATCGGTGCGTGACCTCGTCCTCATCCCGACCCCGTTCGTGCACATCCCGATACAACCGCCGCGAGAATCGAAGGTCCGCAGGGGTATCCACAAACACGCGAACATCGGCAATCTCGTTCAGTTCCGGCCAGTACAGGGCGAAAATGCCCTCGACCAAAATAGCTTCCTTCGCCTCGATCGTTTCGCCGTAAACCCGCCGAGTGTGGCGAGAGAAATCGTAAACGGGCTTTTCAATGGCTTCGCCGCGACGAAGGGCAATGAGGTGGCGAACCAGAAGGTCGTGGTCGATCGCCTCCGGAGCGTCGAAGTTCACGCGTTCGCGCTCTTCAAAAGTGAGGTGATCCAGCGGGCGATAGTAATCGTCGATCCGCAGAACAGCCGCGTCTAAATGAAGGGCCAATGCGTCGGTCAGAGTCGATTTGCCCGAGCCCGTTCCGCCTGCAATGGTCATCACCGTTCTGTTCATCGGTCACCCAAACTAGACCCAGTCCAAGCGTTTGCCCGGTTAACGGCCCGTTAAATTGTATCCCCCGAGAACACCCCCATGCGCCCCATCTTTCTGACAGGGCACAACAATAACGGGTTGAGGCGGAGAAGTTTTTATTTCAGACCGCTGGTCGCAATTCCCTGAATGAACAACTTCTGAGCGAAGAAGAACACCACGATGATGGGCAGGATCACCAAGAAGGAGGCCGCCATCAGCAGGTTCCAGGGGGTGCCGCCGTGCGTGGTTTGGTACGACTGCAATCCAAGCGCAAGGGTAAACGACTCTTGGTCGATGAGATAAATCAGCGGACCCATGAAGTCGTTCCAAGCTCCCATGAAGGTGAACAGCGCCACCACCGCGAGGGCGGGTTTTGAGAGCGGAATGATCACGTTGAGAAAGATCTGGAACTCGCTGGCACCGTCGATCTTCGCCGCCTCGCTGAGCTCCATCGGAATCGTGCGGAAGAACTGTCGCAGCAAGAAGATAGAGAACGCGCTTCCGAAGAACGCCGGAACCCAGAGCGGCTTAAACGTGCCCACCCAGCCTAACCATCTAAAGAGCGAGAAGGTCGGAACCATGGTCACCGGGAAGGGCACCATCATGGTGGCAAGAGTCACCGCAAAGAACTGATCGCGACCCCACCACTTCAGGCGAGCGAACGCATACGCCACCAGAGAGTTGGCGAACACCGATCCGCAAACCGTCAGCAAGGTGATGACAATAGTGTTGCGGGCATAAACCAAGAACGGAATGTAGCCAAGCTGTTCGCTCTTATAACTAATCGCTTTCCAGAAGTTGCCCCACTGAAACTCGGAAGGGATCCAGACCGGAGGCGCCTTCATGGTCTCTTCCAACGGCTTCACCGCGGTGGAGACCATCCAAAGCAACGGGATGGCAAACACAATGCCCAGCAGGATGAGCACCACATGGGTCGCGCTGATGGTCAACGCCTTCCGTGCTCGGTTTGATTTTAATAAGTTTCCTGCCATTTTCTTATACAAATCTCCCCATACTAGCCGCCTTCCCCATACTAGCCACCCTCATAGTGGACATGCTTCTCCGAAAGCTTCATGGACACGAGGGTCAAAGTGAGAGTGATGACGAACATCACCCAGCCCATCGCGCTGGCGTAACCCATGCGCTGAAACTGGAAGGCGTTGTCGTAAAGATAAGCCGCAAAGAAGTAAGTGGAGCGTGCCGGAGCACCGCCCGGGAACATCACATACGGCACCGCGAACACCTGAATCGATCCGATCATCCCCATGATCACGTTGAACAGAATCACGGGCGACAGCATCGGCAGCGTGACATTCTTCGTCTTCGCCCATGCCTTGGCACCGTCCAAATCCGCCGCCTCATAAAGCGATACCGGAACATCTTGCAGACCCGCCAGATAGATGATCATCGCGTTTCCGCAACCCCACATGGCGATCAAGATAAGCGTCCACTTCGCCCAAGCGGGGTCGCCGAGCCAGTTGGGAGGAGTGATCCCAACCGTTTTCAAACCCGCGTTCATCAGTCCGTAGTCGCCGTTGAAAACCCACAAGAAAAGGGTCCCTAAAGCCACCATCGGCACCAGCGAGGGCAAGAAGAACAGGGTGCGATACACCGCCAAACCCTTCACCTTCGAATTCAAAAGTAAGGCAAGGGCAATCGCCATCACCGTCCCAAGCGGAACCGCTCCCACTACGTAGAAGGCGGTGTTTGCCAGACAAGTAAAGAAGATTTCGTCTGTGAACAGCTCCTGATAGTTGGAGATGCCCACCCACTTCGCGGGCTTCAAAACCGAATAGTTGGTGAACGAGAAGTAGAAAGAGGAGATCAGCGGATAGGCCATGAACAGCACGAATCCGATGATCCAAGGGGCCGCGAACAAGTAAGCGACGCCTGCATTGTTCGGGTTCTTCTTCTTCACTTTGCCTCCGGTGCGCTCGGTGCGTCCAGCACCTGCTCTTTATAGATGCTCCACTGACGGTCGATGCGCTTTTGAGCGTCGTCTAAAGCCGGTTTGGGCTCTTTCACGCCCGAGTTCACTTCTTGGAACGCCACGTTGATCTCCGCCTCAATTCGGGTGAGGATGCCGACCTGCGGCTGCAACAGAGTCTTCTTCGATCGAGCAAGCGTGTCGAAGAACCGAATCGCCTTGTTCACGTGACTCTTGTTGAACCCTTCACTCACCTTTGCAAGCGGCGAATTCTTGCCGTGCAGCTTGCACAGAAGCTCCATGTTCTCTTGCTTTTGCACAAACCTCACAAACTCAAAGGCTTCCTCTTTATGCTTGGCGCCACGCGGGATCACCAGCACGTCCTGAGAGGTCATGGAATGGCCTTCCAACTCCGGCTGATCTTTTGGATACGGGAACGGAACCACAAACCAATCGATGTTGGGGTTGTAGATGCGAATAAAGTTCGCCTTCCAAGTTCCGTTCAGTTCGGTGGCGGTTTTGGCCGCCATGAAGGGATCCATTGGGGAGGCAAAGTTGCCGAATCCGCTTTGGAAAGATTGCACTTCGGTGACGCCGTATCGCTTGGCGTAAGACTGAATCCAGGTGAAGGCGCGGATCGCTTCCGGGCTGTTCACCGTGATCTTGTCGCCCTTCATGAGCGTGCCGCCGAACAATCCGCCCCATGCCCAGTTGAACCAACCCGGCGACGAAGGAAGGAAGCCAACCGTCTTCAACTCCCCGTTGGGACCCGCTTTCTCTTTGCGAATCCGGTCGGAAAGAGCGTCGAGCTCTTCAATGGTCTTTGGGAAGGTCTCTTCCGAGGCGTACTCGGGCGGGACGAGATCGCGGTTCACGTGCAAAGCAATCGAAGCCGGAGTGCTGGGCAGCGCCCACAGCTTGTTGCGATAGAACAAAGGCGCCCAGTACGCCTCGATGTAATCCTCTTTCTTAACGCCTTGCTTGGCTGCCAACTCGGAAAGGTCAGAGAGAGCGCCCATATCGGCGAACATACAAACTTGGTTTTGCCACAAGCCCGCAACATCGGGCGGATTGCCACCCGCAGTGGCAAGGATCGTTTTTTGATCGATGCCTGAGATGCTCAGGTACTTCACGAAAATGCGATCTTGAGAGTCGTTGAACATGTCAACGATCTTCTTCATGGCATCGCCCTCGTCGCCGGTCCATTTTTCCCAATAGACAACGGTGATGCGATCCTTGCGGGCGGTCCGGGTGACAACCTTCTCGCCGTAGGCGCCTAGGGCCACCACGGCGATGCCGATCACCAAAAGAACGGGACCCAGGGGAATGGTGGCACGCGTCAACATCGACACCCGAAATCTTATCATGCCTTTATCTCTTTAGGCGGCATTTAGCTTGTTTGACACGTCTTTCTTTTTTCAGCCTGTTTCTTTTTCCGGCCTGCGACACCGAAAGACCTTGTGGTACACTTCTCAGTCCACGCGCGGGTGGCGGAATTGGTAGACGCGCTACGTTGAGGTCGTAGTGATCACAAGTCGTGAGAGTTCGAGTCTCTCCTCGCGCACCACTCCTTTTGGAGTGCTCGGCAACCTTCTGCCGAAGACACAAAATGACCCCCAAACAGACCTCACGGGGTGTTTTGTGGGCCTGAACCGCCAATTGGCTTCAGGTTCAATTTCTTCCTAGGTGAATCTGGAACTCTCTGGTAAATTATCGGGCAGGATGCGAGCTTTTTCGCTTACTCGTCGTTCCCTCAAAGTTCTCGTTGGGGTAACGCTTTCTGTGTTCACTGGACTCGGTTCGGTCAACGCCGCCGGCTTAGGGCCCCAGTCGCTTGGTTGGCTGGCCGTAACCGCCCAGGTTGGGAACCAGAAGAAGCAGGAAGACCCGAAAAAGCAAACCGAGCCGCCTACCAAAGGGAGCGACCAGAAGGTTCCTCCTCAGAAATCCAACGGGAACGGAAACGGCGGCGAGCAGAAGAAGCTGGGCGAAGACACTCCGCCGGCGATGAAGCCGAACGACAACCGAGTGGGCCCAAACGCCCCGGTTGATCCCACGCCGAAATACATCTTCCGCACTGGACCGTTTGAAGGAATGGAGTTGTTCGGCTACTCGTACTTCTCCTCCGCTCGAGCCCTGGTCGAATATCGACGCCGACTGCTGACGGAGCCGCTCAAAGAGCTTGCCGTGAAACCCAACCCGGTCGAAGCGACCCAGGGAGTCGTCGATCCCGCGGTTACCGGGTTTGTGAACGTTCAGACTCCGGCGCCAGATCGCTATCTGCTCGGTCCCGGCGACAAACTCAAGCTGCGTATTTCCAGCCCAACCCGCGCCGCCGAGAACGTGGTGATCCAGGTCGATACTCGCGGATACGTGGTGGTGCCCGGTGTCTCCAAGCCAATTCTCGTTCGCGGACAAAACTTGGTCGCCGCTGAAAAGGCTATCGCCCGCGAGCTAGGCAGGGTCATTCGAGATGCTGAGGTCATCGTCACCCTCGACGAACTGAGAACGATCAGCATTTCGGTGGTCGGTGAGGTGGTCGCCCAGGGGAACTATCAAGTTCCTTCGGTGATGACGCTGTTCAATGCGCTTTACCTGGCGGGTGGTCCCACTCCGTTGGGCTCCATGCGACGCATCGAACTTCGAAGGGCAAACGCCGCCCCGAAGACCATCGACCTTTACGGCCTACTCCTGCGCGGCGACTCCTCGCAAGATGTTCCACTCATGCCTGGCGACCTTATTCTGGTTCCCACTGCGGGCAACCGAGTCGCGATGAAGGGTGAAGTTCGGCGACCTGCTGTTTACGAAACATTGCCCACCGAGCGACTCGACGACGCCCTTGGCTACGCGGGTGGAGCCGAACCCTCTGCGATTCTGGACCGAGTCCAAGTGGAATCATACGATCCAGGCAAGGAGAAGATCCTGCTCAACGTCGATCTCACCGCTCGGGCGGCGAAGTCTTCTCCGTTCGTCCGATCGAACGACGTCGTCACCTTCTTTCCCGTTCGAGACACCCTGTTGAACGCGGTTTCCGTAACGGGCAGTGTCGATCAACCGCGTGAGTATCCGTACGAGTCCAAGATGACGGTCGCGGACCTCATCACCAAGGCGCGCGGTCTCATGAAAGACGCCTACATCGAGCGCGCCGACCTTTATCGACTGAACGACGACCTAACCGAGACGCTTCTTCGCGTTGACCTAAAGAAAGCCCTCGAACGAGATCCTGACGCCAACCTGACGCTAAAACCTCGCGATCGACTGGTGGTCTACTCGTTACGAACTGCCCAGTTCATCGGCGAGCGACGGGTGGAGATTATCGGTGCGGTGCAAAGACCCGGAACGTACAACCGGGTAGATGGTCTGCGCCTGGCCGACCTCGTTCTTCAGGCGGGCGGCCTGCTCCCGGAAGCCTTTGGTGAGTACGCGTTCATTCGACGTCGAAACGACGATGGATCGGAAGGTCCACTCATTCGAGTCAGTCTTATTGGCGCCATCAAGGGCAACGCCCAAGACAACGTTCTGCTAACCGATCGGGATCGCGTCACCGTCTTCCGCGCGGATGAGACTCAATACCGTCCGGAGCAGTCAGTCACGATCGTGGGTGCGGTCCAACGCCCCGGTACTTATCCGCGTTCGAGCAACCTCACCATTAAGGATCTCATCGATCTTGCGGGTGGATTGTTGCCCAACGCGGCGAACGCGCTGGAATACGCGAAGCCCCTGAAGAAAGAAAACGAAGCATCGTCAAAGATCGAAATAGCCGATGTCATCACCTCTCGCAACAACCCGGTTTTGGCTGATGGCGACGTAGTGAGCGTGCTGGCCGATTCAGACATCTTGCTGAAGCCGATTCTGGTGTCTATCTCCGGTCGAGTAAAGCAGCCCGGCGTCTACGCCATTCGACGCAAGGGCGAACGGATCAGCGACCTGGTTAAGCGCGCAGGTGGTCTTATGACCGATGCGTGGAGCGAGGGAGCGCAGTTCACTCGCGATCCAGATCGGCTCTCGACCGATGCCCAAATTCGGTTGACGCCACGGGTTCAAGAGATCTTGAAGACTGTTCAGTCGCAGGAATATATTCGAGCACTCGCGAAGTCGGACATCGATAAGATTCGAGTCCTTCAAAAGTCGGGGCAAAGTGGACTGCCGAACATCGGTCTCACGGGTGCGATGATGCCGCAAACCGGAGCGGCGGCTGGACCGGACCTCTCCGATTCCACGCTTCTCAAGCGAGAAACGGTCACCCCTGCTCGAGAACTCAGTGCCAACGAGCTCGAGACGTTCGGCAACGTTCCTCTTCGAGTAGACCAGGCCCTCAAGAACGAGAAGGTTCGAGACAACATCGAACTCCAAGATGGCGACATTCTGTACATTCCCGAGAGACCAAATACGGTGTCCATCAAGGGTGCGGTCATCCTTCCGTCGAACGTTCTGTTCGTCCCGGGACGTGATCTGCGGTACTACACCGACCGCTCGGGTGGTTACACGCAAGATGCCGATCAGCGTGAGGTTCTCGTTATCCGAGCAACGGGCACGATCATAAAGGGTAGGCCGTCCACTCGCATCGAGCTTGGCGACACGATCTTCGTTCCCACTAAGGTCATGGTTGCGCGATTAACCGAATCTAAATCGACCTTTGAGGAAATTTTCAATACGGTCCTCAACACGGGTCTATTCATCGCCATCATTCGATCCCTAACCAGATAAACTACGGACCTTCCGCCGGACTTTTGTTCGGCGGAAGGAGACGCTCGCCAGCGTTGGAGGTCCGTTGCTTCTGGTTCTGGAATTCCTTCAACCGCCCCCGGTTGACCTCGTGCAAGTCCTGCTGACGCTAGGACTGAAACCGGGTGCCGGTACGAGAGCATTTTTGGTTCCGCCCGATGCGGTGAACAAACTCGTCCTTCTGGACGGGGTGGAGAAGTGGAACGCCTTCCTGTTCCGACCAGGCCTGAATGAGCGGTGGTTTCTTCTCGATACCTCGTTCGATGGAATGAAGATTCAGAAGTCGATCGCGTGGGAGATCATCGAATCCGGTCCTCTTTCGCAGGAATCGTTCTTCGACCTATCTCAAACCGGGGTCTGGCTTGGCTTAATTGATCTGGAATCCACGGGAATCGCTCAGGCGAACCTGTATCGACATGCGCCATTCTACGGTCGACTTACCGAGCGAGAACTCCTCTCTAGGTATCTAGAATTGAACCGATGCGTGGTCGTGGGCGGTGGTCCTGGCATTGGCAAAAGGGCGCTTGTTCAAGAGGTCCTTTCAGAAATTTTTCAGCAGGGGTCTCGACGGGTTGTCACCGCCACTTTCTCTGGGATTCTCCCCAACTTGGTCGCGGAGATATCGGGCCAGGTCGACGGTCTTGCGACCTCTCAAATAGAGCGTCTGTCTGAGCAGATTGGCGATCGCGATCTGATCCTCTCGCTTCACCACGCCGAGAACAACGTCGACGCGATTCAGAGCTTCATCGAGATTCTCATTAGCCAGTGTCCGAACCTGACGATTGTCGTGACAACGCGACGGATGCTGGCGATTCCCGGCGCAGCGCAGATGATTCTTGGAGGATTGTCTCGACCCGTCGTACTCGACGAAGTCGCTTCCAGCGCCGCGTTTGACTCGGTTGACCTCTTCCTAGACCGGGCTCAATTCATCCAGCCGAACTTCACCATTGGCGTAGAAGATCGGGCCCCGTTCATCGAGCTCATCGAAAAACTGGGAGGAAACCCGGCCGGAATTGAGCAGGCGGCAACGCTTGTCGATCGCTTCACACTTGCCGAAATTGCGAAGTTTTCGGATGAAGCGCTCGACCGATTTGGGAAGTTCAATTCCAAGTCAAACCTTCGAGAAGGGTGGCGTCCGGCATGGAAAGATGCGGATGAAAACCAGCGCTTCCTTCTCGCCGCGATCGGCTCGTTGAGGGGGGCTTTCCGTATCTCCGATCTCGTCTACATCGTTCAGGACACTCTGGAAGAGGAAGAGGTCTACCAAGCATTCAACGGTCTTTACGAATGGTGTTGGTTCCATCCCTTCGAAAGCGATCAAAAGGACAAGTTCTTTCAACCCGATCCCATCGGGATGCAAATTGCAAACGAATACATTTTCCAGCCGGAGCAGAATCGCGCCCTCGAAAAGAGGCTCGATGAATGGGCATTGATAATCGCTCAGGAAGGGGAGAACGGGCCCATTCAAATTCTCTACGGCGATATTCGATACCGAATGAACCTCGCCGCTGCCCGCGGAAACTTATCATTAGCGTCCGAAATCGCCTTCAGTGTTTTTGAGTATTGGTACTCGATGGGCTTCTTTGTGGAGGGGATTCAGAATGCGGATGAGTTGCTCAAACGGATCGGCAAAAAGAAGCTGCCATTTTTAGACCGGCTGCTCTTGATGAACTTCTACCTACATGCAGATTACAACGCCGACAAAAACGATGAGAAACTCCGAAAGTACGCCAGACAAGCGCTGAAATTTGCGTTCGAGTCCGGAGACAAGGTTCGCATAGCAACCGCCATGATGGCGTTCAGCCGCCTTTATAAAGAGCGGAACTGGGCAAAAGCCTTTCGTTGGGGCAAACGGGCATACGAGGGATTGGATGCCGAGACCCTACTGGAAAGGAAGCTTTATGCCGCAAACGTGACCTTCGAGGCCGCCTTTTACCATTCAGGGTATGAATTAGCAAAAAAAATCTTTTGCGCCCTCCCCAAAGCAATCAGAGAGGACGGACTGTCCGGTGGCAATTTTGCCTACCTGGCGACCATAGCCGGGGACAACGCATGCGCAATGGATTTGCTTCCAGCAGCGCTCCTTTCTTGCTTAGAAACGAAGGATCGAACGAACACCTACCGGACGGCCCACACGTCCGCCCTCCTGTTTCACCACTTGGGTTGGCATGAACAGGTTGTTGTCAGCCTCAGTTGGCGCAATGCCGTGGTCTCCCAAATGGAGTACGTGGATCGGGAAGACATCCAAGCCGAGTGTTCCAGGCTTCTCGAGTCTGCGAGGGCAAACCTTTCTCCGGAGCAATTTTCCGAAGCTTGGATGGTTGGGCAGACGATGTCGTTCGAAGAGTATTTAAAATGCTCTTATGACGCAATAACAAGTAAAAAGTAATATATAAATAAGTTGCATTAGTTAAAAACTTACCGGGATGAAAACCATCCTGACATTTTCACTAGCTGCCTTTGCCCTTGCGTTTCCGGAAATCGCCACTCGTCCAAAGATCCTTGCTGAACCCGCGCCTTGGATCGCCTTTTCGGGCAACGTCGGCTACGTCTTCGAGACGGAAGGCAACGTTTCCGCAAACACGACCTACAACGTCTCTTGCAGCGCGCCGAGCTACTTCTCGAACGTGCCGTCCACCATCGTGGTCCCGCAAGGTTCGAACACCGCGAATCTGAACGTCACCTACAATGGCGGCGATCCTGGGAACGTCACCTTCACCATCTCCAAAGATGGCTACTCCGCCTCGTCGACCGTTTACTACGGCTTCATCCTTCCCAGCGCAACGAAGAAGGACGGGCTAGGAAGCAGACCGCAGCCCGTCTTGAAATTCGTGAAAGCGCCCGCCAATAGCAAGTAAAGGACCCTGACCGGCAAGAACCGGTAACGCGTCCACCAACCCAATACGCCTCGGAAGGAGATAGGAGCCCTTCCGGGGCGTAGACTATAATGAACCATGAACCAGCGGCTTCCAGAGTGGCTAACAATTCGCTTGCCGCGACCCGACACCGTGAAGGAAGTCGAGCAAATGATGCGGGCGAAAAGCCTGCACACAGTTTGCGAATCGGCCCGGTGCCCCAACCTTCCCGAGTGCTGGAGCAAGAAGACCGCCACCTTCATGATCCTTGGCGATACCTGCACCCGATCGTGCGGATTCTGCGCGATCAAGGTTGGTAAAGGACTTACCGTCAACCCACACGAGCCGGAAGACGTAGCGAAGGTTGCCGCCGATCTGGGCCTGAAGCACATCGTGGTCACCTCGGTTGCTCGCGACGACCTTGCCGACGAGGGGTCCATCCAGTTCGCTAAAACCATTGAAGCGCTGCACCGAATGAACCCGCTTTGCATCGTGGAAGTGCTCACCCCCGACTTTAAGGGCAAGCGCGACCTCATCAAGAACGTCACCGACGCGAAGCCTGAGATTTACAACCACAACATCGAGACCGTTGAGCGGCTGCACACGATCGTGCGACCCCAGGCCAAGTACGACCGCACCATGGACCTTCTAGCGCTGGTGAAGGAACTGGACCCTGGGATTTACACGAAGTCGGGACTGATGCTCGGATTGGGTGAGACCCAAGAAGAGGTCATCTCCGTTCTCAAAGACCTCCGAGCCGTTGGCGTCGATGCGGTCACGATCGGTCAATACCTGCGTCCGACCATGCGTCACCTCCCGGTCGTGGAGTACATCCATCCCAACGAGTTCAAGGAGTACGAGAAGATCGGCGAGGATCTCGGCTTCGCTTTTGTGGCGAGTGGTCCGTTCATTCGCTCCTCTTACAACGCCATTGAGTTCTCCAAAAAGGTCATGGGAGACCGCCTCGCGCAGCTAGACGACGAAGAGCGAGCGAAGTGGCTGGGCGATCTGGAAGCGCAAGCAGAAAAGCCGGAAGCACCCAAATCGAACGTTAAGTTCGAAAACTCGGTCCCGTCGCGCGTCTAACTCTTGTAACCTGAAAAGACGAAATCGAGAGTCGCCTACGAAACGGCTCTCGAACTCTCTTGGAAGAGGGTTGGTAAGTGGTTTAGGCTGGGATGCTTTCCCGAATTGCACGCGTCGGAATTTTCTTTGTGCCGCCGATCTTGATCGGTGTGCTTTCCGCGTCGTACCTAAACGACTGTTTCGAGCTCCTTCAATCGCCGGGTGTTGGACTCAAGATCCCCCACGAGACTCCTGGCGGAACACTCACCGTTGAATCTCGAACCGTGAGCCTAAACGTGGTCCGAGGAACCGTGGAGCTGAGGGGCCTGAAAATCACCAAGCCCGATGGCAAGCTCATGGCCGGGGCTGAGCGGGTCTTCGCCACCGGACTCACCTTCCTAACCGGGCTCCGGCCCAATGTTCTCACCGAATCGCTCCGGCTCAACGCGGTTCGCCTAGAGGACGGCAAGTTCGAGCACGAAAAGTTCTTCCCGCCAGAAGAGAAAGGGGGAGATCCGGTCACCATTCGCGTGGAGGCGAGAGACTCTCGCATCGAGTTTCAAGATCGAACCGCCCTTAAAAAGGGATCGCAAACACCCACCGTGTTTCGCGTTTCGAGTCGGCGATTGACCGCCTCGCTCACCGATAAAGCGATTCAGGCTCGAGGCGACCTCAAGGTGAACAACACGTTCGCGGGTCTGCTGGATTTGAGAACCATCCAGAAAGAGGTTCCACCCAAACCCGGCAAAGACTATTCCACCCGCGAGATCGATGGTGCGATCGTGCGCTTCCGCAACATGAAGGTGGATGCCAGCCGGCTTGTTGGCGAACTCCGCTCGATTGACCTCGGAACGGCCCTCGACCCCATCAAACCCCTTCGGTTAGAAGAAACCGATGTTGCGGGCGATGTCACCGCCTGGTGGAAACCCAACCGACCCCTCGAGGTTTCGGGTCAGGCGAAGGTCAACGCCCGCGAGATCGCTTTTGGAAAAGATACGGTCCAAAACCTGGACATCACTCTGGAGATGAGAGGTCAGGCGATTGCGGCAACGGGCAAAGGAATCGCCCGGTCGCAAGGGCTGACGCTGCCCGTGAACCTCAACGCGCTTGTTCGGGGCGATCTCGCATCCGGCAAGATCGAGAACGTCGTTGCGAGCGGCACGCTTCAAAACTCCGCCTTCGATTGGAAACAGCTCACCGCTCTTTCTCCGCAAATTCCGAAAGAGCTTCGCGTGAAGAATCTGCGCGTGGCGGGACAGGCCGCAGAGGTTCGCGCCATCAATCCAGTGGCTCCAAAACCGGGACCCGTCTCCGTCACCGCTCGCCTCAAAGTGGAAGCAGATGAGGTTGCGTACCAAGAGTTTTCCATCACCAACCCTCGCGCAGAAGTAGACCTCACCGAAACAGCGGTCTCGGCCGTGGTCACGGGCGGTGAGTTCGCCGGATCCTCGCTCTCTGGAAACGTGCGGTACGGCATTCAAAAGAGTGACGTGGAAGGGTTTGTCCGCGCCGAAGGACTGGTGCTTTCACGACTGCCCGTGGAAGAGGTCGCCGAGCGCGCACGAGGAAGGGTGAACGCGTTTGTTTCGCTGAGCGGAACCGCCCAGAAGCCCCAAGCTCAATTCCGGGTTCTTGGTCGAGCCACGGCGACCGGGCTCGGAGACCCCCTGCTCGATAAGAAACGATCACAAGGAATTGTCCAAGCAGCCGGACTCTTCGACGGCAAGAGGCTCTCTATCGACCGCGTGAATTACACGGGTCCGATGGGCATTGTAAGCGCCAAGGGATGGGTCGATCTCAACGGGGGGCTTGCCATCGACACCCACGCCCGCGCGATTCCCCTTGGAGAGTTCACAAACGAGGTTTCCGGAACGGTTGACGTGTTCGGCAAGATCACGGGCACCTCGCAGAAGCCGGTTGCCTCAGGACGCATCGAGGCCTTTCGGATTGGTAGCAAAGACGTGAAGCTTCCCAGCGCCCGTGCCCGATTCCTCGCCACGCTCACCCGGGTGAGGGTCACCGAGATTGAGGCCTATAAGGGCACCGGATTGGTCGAGGGCGCATTCGATTACGTCCTCAAGGGCGAGCAGATCGCTGGGAAACTCAGCGTTAGGGGCCTCCAAATAGCAGACGTCAGCGAGCTCATCTCCAATGGCGAGGAGCCGCCTTTCAACGCCATTGTGGATATTCCGGATGTGCGCGTGGAGGGCACGGTGAAGAAGCCGAAAGCCACCGCATCCTTCGTGGTGACCGACCTTCTTGGGCCCAACATTCGCGTGGACAAGGTCGCCGGGTCACTGAAGTTTGAAAACTCGATCGCCGAAGTTGAGCCGACGCAAGTGAGTCTTGCCGGGGGTGCCGCCACGGTCACCGGCAGATACAACGTCACCAACAACCAAGGTGTTTTCACCGCGAACTGGAAGGATCTTGGGATCCGCCCCTTGTTGGCGCCGTTCGTGAGCTACCTATCTTTGCAGGGAACCCTCGCCGGGCGAGCAACGATTCGGTTGGCAAACAGGCAGCTCGCAGAAGTGGCCGCCGATGGACAACTGAGCTCGGTGAAGCTGAACCAATCCAGCCCGATCGACGGCGAGTGGTCCGTCATTCGCGCCGAGAACGGAGTCTGGTCTGGGCAGGCGATCGTCGGTGAAATCGGTCGGTTCGTGGAGTTGAACGCGAAGAAGTTTGAGCAAGACACGGGCAACCTCGAGGTTTCCGTAGGTTTGCTTAAGATGCCGCTTCGAGAGCTGTTGCTGGCGGGCATTCAGCCGAAGGAAAACGGTCGCGACGAATCTTTGGAGCTTGTGAAGAAGCTCGGCGGCGAGGTTTCGGGTGCGGCGACACTGGTAGGGCAAATCGACCTCGGCAACTCGGACCCGCTTCGAAAGAAACTGCCGCCAGTCCCGCCCGACGACGAGTTACTCGACCGAATCCTGCCGCTCACTCGCCTAAATCCCACCGAGGAAGACGTTCCGACAGAGACGGCTCGTGGCGACATCCAAACTCGTCAGGATCGACTCTTCATTTACGGAGGGTCGCTCTTCATCAACGACCTTTCTCTGGGCGAGAACATCCTTGGCAATCTCAAGTCCACGTTCGACTATGAGCAAGATTCCGTATCGAAACTTAGACGTTTCTTCCTAAAGGGACTCAGCTTAGAAGGGGACCCTCTGAATCTGGTGGCGAAGGGAGAAGTCGATCTGGAAGCGGGTGGAAACGTCTCCCTCTCGGCAGATTTGGTCAACCTGGATGCGCAGGTCTTTGCCGAAATCGCTCCTCAGGTCAAGAACTTCAACGCCCGTTTGGACGCGCTTTCTCTAGAGGTCACCGGAAAACGGGTGGAGCCGGTTATCCAAGGTTCAGCCTCGGCAACGGTCGCGTTCCGACGTCGGGTTCAAGAAGCGGCACCTAAGGAAACGATCGCCAGCCGACCCAAGTCTTCGGTGGACCGCATCTTCGACGGGCTCATGGCATCGATACAAGAGGCCACCGCGGTGGAATCGCCTACCTCGATGCTCGTGAGAGCCGCTCGAACCAAGCCGGAAGACGTGACCCTTGCTTCCAACTTTGCCTCTCCCACGTTGGAAACGTTGGTCTACGAGCCACTTGGCGTGCAGTTGATTCTCCCGCCGTTTAAGCTGAACCAAGAAGGAATCAGCCGGGTTCAACCCCTCGGCCACTTCCGGGTCAACCTGCTAGAGGGAGACTTTAAGGCGTCGGTTCCCATCTCCAGTCAAAAGGGCGTGGCGATGGACGAGCCCGTTTCGGCCGAGATCGCTCTGGCAACCCGACCGCTCAACGACCTGATCGATCTTGTCCCGGTCTTGAATGTCGGCACCGCGAAATCCGAGATTCGAAGCGGTATCGGAGCGAACGGCAAGCCGATCCCCCTTCGCCTTTCGGGCACCCTTTCTAAGCCGAAGGTGGAAGGCAGCATTGAGCTTTACGCCGAGGAATTGGAGTTTGTCGGCAGCGGAGCGATTGCTCCAAAGATCGACCCCAGTCTGCGTAACGTGTTGGTTTCGCTGAAGGTGGAGGATCCTAACAATCCAACGGCTCGGCTTGATGTCACCGCCAATAGCAGGCAGTCGATATTGCAGACAAAGCCGAATCTGGTCGCCTTCCTAGAAGTGCCGATTCGAGACTTGTTGGAGGTCCCCGACCCGAAGGTGAAGGTCGACGCCCGGGCGCGCTCGCCGATTGAGGGCAGACCCGTTAAGGGCGAACTGAGAATGGACGTTCTGGACGTTCGACAGACCTTTGCCGATGGATCGTCGGGTGAACTGAGACTGGATACGCCCAACCCCGTCGTCATCTCTGGCACTGCCGACAGTCCTTCGATCACAGGTCGAATCGAGCTGTCCAAGGTCAAAACCGCCATTCCACCGATTGTCCCCTCGGAAGGCGGAGGAGAAGCGCCACCCATCGATCCCCGATTCGACCTCGTCATCGCGCTCGTCGAGCCTGCCGAAATCCGAGTTCCGCTTGCGAAGCTTCAACTGGAAGGATCGGCGTCCATCCGTGGACAACTCACCCGGCCCATGGTCCGCTCCGAACTGGTCGTCAGAGACGGCTCGGTGAACCTACCCGGCGGCGAAGTAAAGGTAGACCGTGGTGGCACCATATCGCTCATCTATGAAGCCAAGAGCGAACTGGCTGTAGATGCAAGGCTGGACACTAACATGGTCGGCCGAACGCGCATCACCACCCTGCGCAACAACGCCATCCCCGAGCGGTACGAAGCGATCCTCACCTTCCGAGGCAACTTGATGATGGAGGACGGCTTGCAATACACGGCTATCAGTGAACCGGCCGGACTCAGTCAACAAGAGATCATCAACCGTCTGGGCCGGATCGACCTCATCGAGTCGTTGGCGACCGGGCAATCGGGCGGAGACTTCAACCGCGACCTGCAGAACATGGTCACCGCGTTTGCGGTGCCCACGCTGACGGGTGGGCTCACCAACCCGCTCTCCAAGTCGCTCGGGTTCGATTACCTGACTATCGACTACAACGGCGTCGAGCAGTTCTCGGCGGCGGCGGCGAAGTCGTTCGGATCGAGCTGGTTCTTCTTTGGTCGAACCCAGCTTTCCGAGCCGCTCCCGGGTCAGCCGCAGCAGTTCGACTACCGCTTTGTGTACCGCCCCCGACAAGGCTCCAACTTCATCCAGTCGCTCTCCTTCTCACTCGGTTTCGACCAGGATCGCCCGTACAAGTTGTCGGTGGACTACTCCAGCCGATTCGGCACGGGTTCTTATCGCATGACGAAGCCGCTGATCATTCGGGGCACCAAACCCCCGGTTCCCGTTCCTGAGAAGCCCGTTCCCGAGAAACCCGCTCCCGAGAAGCCTGCTCCAGAGAAGCCGAAGGGTGACTCACCGAAGCCGCAAGAACCGATGGCGGAGCCACCGAAAATCGAGAAGCCTATCGAAAAGAAAGGCTTGTAAGCCGAGCCTCAACCCCCCGAATTCGAGGGATTTAAACCTGAATCAACAGGAGCTTCTAAATCGGCACGCCGATCTCCGCGCCGATCCCGCGCACGTAGTCCCGAGCCTCGACGTACTCCGCCCACGACTCCATGTGCTCCAGCATGAATCCCACCTTGCCGGGGAGCTGATTCGCCAGCCGCAAGAACGTGCGATAGTCCATCGCCCCTTTGCCAGGTTGAACCTCGGAGATATGCACCGTGAGCTTCTGCGCCAGTTGGAAGTCCTTCGCGTGGATGTTCTTTATCCGATCGCCCAACACCTCGAAGCACTCCTTCAAAAACGCGGTGCTGTTGAGGGCTCGCTCAGGGTTGCAGGTCATGTTCACCGGGTCTAAGTGAACCGAAAACGCCTTGCGATCGATCGCTTCCACCAGGCGAAGGTAAGACTGCGGCGAGTTCGGCCAGACCCACGGCATCGTTTCCAGGGCAAAGGTCGAACGGCTGGGTTGCACCGAATCGATGATCTCCCGAGTGACCTCAACAATCAGGTCGAAGGTCTCTTCACTGAGGTTGTCCGGATGAGGACCGTCCCAGAGGGTGCCTCTGGACCCCGCGATCGTTACCGCGCAGCCCGCATCGAGCTTGTCGGCCACGTAAAGAGCGCGCTTGCACTTCGCAATCGCCGTCTTGCTCTCTTCCGGGATCGGGCTGATGGGGTTGCTCCAGGCGCCCACCTCGGCAATCACGATATCGGCGGCTTTGGAGACCCGCTCGTACTCTTCGAGGGTCGCATCCGAACTGTCGAGGTCGACGGGACAAGTGGTCGACTTCCAGCCTGCATCGCGAACGCGTTCCACCCATTCGTCGGACGAAAGGTAGCGCGCGTAAATGGGACCGCCGAGCAAAAGAGCCATAGGCTCAGATTAGCCAATGAGAGGGGCGGTGCTGTCTCGAACCACCAAATCTGCCGCAAACTTTTGCGCTTTGGGCGGACCCTCTTCTTGCTCGCAGATCTGAACCAGGGTTTTCACCGCCTGCGCGGCGACCTGCTCTAGCGGGAAACGGACCGTGGTGAGAGGAACAGGTGCGTTTCGTCCCTCTTCAAAGTCGTCAAAGCCCATGATGGAAACATCGGCTGGGCAACGAATCCCCTGTTTCAGAAGGGAGGTCTGCAAACCAACGGCCGAGGCATCGTTCGGGCAAACCACGGCGGTTGGCTTATAACCGGCGGTAAACGATTTCCAGTTATCACCTAAGTCCGCGCCCGCCTCACGGGTGAACTCGCCTTCGACGATCTGGGGTTCCAAGCCCGCTTCAGACATGGCCTCAAGGTAGCCCTGAGCCCGCTCCTTGGCAGATTGTCGCGTGGTGTTACCCGTTAAGTGCAAGATTCTCTTATGGCCAATACTGATGAGATACTCGGTCGATTTCCGAGTACCTTCCGTATTATTAATGTCTATCGTATGGCAATTCTTATATCCGTTTCCGGCACCAAGAATGACAAACGGAATCCCTCGCTCACGAAGCGG
The DNA here is from genome assembly GCA_027483535.1 of bacterium. Lineage (GTDB taxonomy): Bacteria > Armatimonadota > Fimbriimonadia > Fimbriimonadales > Fimbriimonadaceae > Fimbriimonas. The sequence goes on along the minus strand of JAIXUN010000003.1, from coordinate 228,983 downwards.
ACCGATCAGAGCGGCTCCGTAGCTGGTTGAAGAAATGATCAAACCGTCGCACTGGCCATAACAGTACTGTCGTATGGCGGTATCCGGGTCTCGCCACATCTTTTCCATGAAAAGAGTGACACTCCACTCCAAATTGATCGCCTCTTCAGTGACACCTGCCATGAGCAGGCTGGTGAACGACTGGGAAAACAGCATTCGACCCCGTGGGGCGTACATCACCAGTCCGAGGTTCTTGGAAAGAGTCGGTCGATCTCCGCGGGTGCGAGTAGTAGGTTTGTAATTTAATCGCCGAACCGCTTCTAAAACACGCTCTCTAGTTTCAGGTTTAACTAAGTCGTTTCTAGAATTGAGTACGTTGGACACAGTGCCCGGCGATAATCCGCACTCACGCGCAACTTCCCGTATGGTGGCGCGGCGTCCTGCACTCATCGTTCAATCACATAGATGTTAGCATGGTGAATGGAGTCAATGACATTTCAACTTATTATCAATTGTGCGATTAATTGCAATAAACTGCTCATAACGCCATAAGGCGACAAATAAAATCCTCGTACACCCTTATAGACGAAGGATAGTCGCGCGGAGTTCGACTTCAGGGAATTTTGTTGAACATGTCCAACCGAGGTTATCGGTACCGAGGAGAGGAAAATAACGCTTTTCCGATTTATAGCATCGGTCGCCGATGGCCCCGTTGAAGAGGGCTCTCGGCGACCGTATGAAATCGAGATTCCAGATGGAAATTAAGGGAAGATTCCGCGCTTAACGGTAGCGTCGGCCACTCGCTTCACACCAATGATCAATGCCGCGTTGCGCATGTCGGTTTTGTGCGCCCGCATGGTTGCTTCCACTTCTTGGAAAGCAGTGGTCATGATCCGCTCCAACTTGTCGTTGACCTCGTTTTCCTCCCAGAAGAAGCTTTGAAGTCCTTGCACCCACTCGAAGTAGGAAACAATGACGCCGCCTGCGTTGGCAAGAATGTCCGGAACAACAAGCGTTCCCTTATCGGCGAAGATCCGGTCGGCATCGGGGGTGCAGGGTCCGTTGGCGCCTTCGACAATCAACTTGGCCTTCACCTTGTCGGCATTCTCTTTGGTGACCTGACCCGAAATGGCGGCCGGAATCAGTACGTCGCACGGCATTTCCAGCAGTTCCTTGTTGCTCACCTGCTGCGCGTCTTTGTACTCGCGAATCCCACCCTCGCGACCGCTGTATCGGTGCACAAGTTCGCTCACTGGAAGTCCGTTCTCGTTGTAGATGCCACCGATCGCATCCGATAGGCCAACAACGGTGGCACCGTGCTCTTCGCAAAGACGAGCCGCAACCGAGCCCACGTTACCAAACCCTTGAACAATCACTTTCGACTTCGAAAGGTCCATGCCAATGGTCTTGGCGGCTTGCTGGGCCATGACGGTGACACCCCGACCCGTGGCCTCTACGCGCCCCTTCGATCCACCCAGGTCCACGGGCTTACCGGTAACCACTCCATTGACGGTGTAGCCCGCCTGCATGGAGAAGGTGTCCATGATCCACGCCATCACCTGAGCGTTGGTGCCAATGTCGGGAGCAGGAATGTCTCGCCATTCGCCCAGCACCATGTTGATCTCAGTGACAAAGCGTCGGGTGAGCTTCTCAATCTCTCGGCGACTGTAAAGCTTGGTATCAATCTTCACGCCACCCTTTGCGCCGCCGTAAGGCAGACCCACAACCGCGCACTTCCAGGTCATCCACATAGCAAGTGCGGTGGTCTCATCCACGTCTACCGACGGGTGGTACCGAATACCGCCCTTCGTAGGTCCTCGTGAGGAGTTGTGCTGCACGCGATACCCTTCAAAGACCTGAACCGCTCCGTTGTCTAGCACCACGGGGAAATTGACCACCAACTTCCGCATCGGGTGGGCAAGAACGCTGTGAAGCCCTTCATCCAGATCCAAGTAGCGCGCGGCAATCGCGAGTTGCTCGCGGGCCATTGTCAGAACGTCGACGTGTTCGCTCATGTGCTTCCTGCATTCGCCGATAGAGTTCTGAAGCCGGTTCGGCGGGTCCGCAGGTGCCTAAAGGCGCTCGTATCGCGGAGCCGCAAACACCCGATTCAAAACGATGCTCAAAAGCATCGCGATGACGGCGTTGTACATCGCTGATCCAATTGTAGCCCCGATGAAGGGTCCGAGTAAGCGGGGAGGGGCGACAAACATCAGTGAGAATTGGGCGATCAAAGTCCCGATCACGGTTGAACTCGCCGCAACTGCAACATTGTTCTTAAAACGCAATTCCGGAATGCTTCCGGTGGCAAATCCGGAGAGCATTCGACTAACAACGTACTGCCAAAGATTCGCCCCGGAAATGGAGCCCGTGAGCAGACCCGCGAAGAAGCCCAAAACCATCCCCGAACGCGAATTGCCGTACAAGGACAGAACCGAAACTGCGGTGACCAAATAGTCCGGAGCAACGCCGAAAATCGTTGCCATCGCCCCCACTCCCTGCTGAAGACCCGCCGCAACCCAGAGGGTGATCACCGAGGTCCAAACGAACTTGGCAGTGGTCAAAGAAGAATCACCACCTCTCGCAGAGTCCCCACCGAAGCGCTCAGGTTGATAAAGGCTTTGCGAGCGCCCGTTTCTTGCCGATCGATGATCTGAACGACTCGTCCAATGGGAATCCCGCGGGGAATCCGGCTGCTGAATCCGCTCGTGACGACCAGATCGTTCATCGCCACGGGTGCGTTGGGGTCTTCAAAGGTCACGCTGGCAAACGGAGCGTCTCCCCGGCAGAGTCCGGCAAGAGGCGGGTTGTGCGCTGGAGCGAGCGCGCCAACGGTAACGCCGACGCTGTTCAGCAGAAGAGCCTGGCATTCGCCCGGAGAAACTGTCTGAACAATACCCAGCAAGCCATCCGCCGTCACCACCGGACAACCAGGTCGCACGCCTTTCTTTGAACCCGCTCCGAGCGTGATTCGGTTCTCGTTCGGAAAGAGTCCGATCAGGTCGGAGAACACTCGGGGTCGATTGTAAGAAGGAGCGAGGCTATTGAGCGTTCGAAGCCCATCGACCTCTTTCTGCAACCGATCGACGGTCTCCTGATACTGCGAAACCGCCACCATCTGAGCCTTCAGCGCGCGATTCTCATTCAGGATCGCCTGCCCCTGCCAGGCAATGGTGCCGAACGTGTAAAGGTTTCGGTACACCCTGCCAGAGGGTCCGGCAATGGGCGAAACCGCAGTTCGAAGGATTGTGTCGAAGATGCTAACCCGGTTCTGAGAACGCTCCCGATTTTGAAAAACGCTCAAAGCGATGCCCACGGCCAGCAAAACAAGGCCCAAAAGGAGGGTCGAACCAAGGGTGGGTTTGCGATTTACGTCCGTGACGATTTCTCCAACATTTTTCTCAGGAGCGGATTGTTGTGCATGGACTCTACAACAATGCCGGTGCCGACTGCCACGCAGCTAAGAGGATCGTTGGCGATGTGTACGGGCATGCCCGTTTCGCGTTGCAGAAGGCGGTCTAGCCCGCGCAGCAGTGCGCCACCTCCAGCGAGCATGATGCCTCGATCCATGGCGTCGGCTGCCAACTCGGGGGGAGTGGCTTCCAGGGTCAGTTTGACCGCCTCAACAATGGAATTCACGGGCTCGGCAAGGGCGTTTCGAAGCTCATCGCTTGAGATCGTCGTGCTTCGGGGGAGGCCGGTGATCAGGTCTCGACCCTTGATCTCCATCGTCAGCTCTCGCTCGAGCGGATAAGCAGAACCGATTTCGATTTTGCAGTTCTCGGCGGTTCGATCTCCGATGGAAAGGTTGTAGGCCCGCTTGACGTAAGAAACAATCGCATCGTCAAGCTCGTCGCCCGCAACCCGAATCGACTTGGAGAACACGATTCCGCCCAAGGAGATCACCGCCACTTCAGTGGTGCCTCCGCCGATATCGACAATCATCGATCCCGATGGCTCGTCTACGGGAAGCCCGGCGCCGATCGCGGCCGCCATGGGCTCCTCGATAACGTAAGCGTGGGTGGCACCCGCATTCTTACTCGCCTCGATAACCGCTCGTCGTTCGACTTCGGTGACGCCGCTTGGAATACCGACGACAACCGTCTTTCTCAAGAGAAAACTTCTTGGGCTGACCTTGTTGATGAAGTGCTGCAGCATCTTCAAGGTCTGTTCGTAGTCTGCGATAACGCCATCCTTCAACGGACGCGTGGCAACAATGTTCGCCGGGGTTCGGCCCAGCATTCGCTTTGCTTCGGCACCCACGGCCATAACTTTGCCGTCGTCTTTGCTAATCGCAACCACGCTTGGCTCACGCAGAACAACTCCACGACCTCCAACGTGCACCAAAGTGTTGGCCGTTCCAAGGTCAATTCCGATATCACGGGAGAACCGGCTAAGAAAAGATTCAAACAAACCGTTGGCCATTTAGTTTTCGTCCTCTTCCGCCTGGCCAACCGAGTTGTCCCCGACGGTGAGTCGTTTCGAGAGAGTTTCCTGACTAATCGCCGAGAGCACCACGGCGCTAGAGGTGGTAAAGATCACGCACTTGGTCTTTCGACCTTGCGTGGCATCGATCAACGTCCCTTCTTTCCGCAAGGTTTGGACGAGTCTCCGCATGGGTGCCGATTCGCTGCTAACCAAGGCCACGATCTTGTCGGTCAACACATAGTTGTAAAAGCCGACATTGAGAACCGTTGGGACAGGCATAAAAAACTCCTCGGTTCACAGAGTGTACCGAGGAGTGGAAACCGTACGTTGCAGAATTCTATTACGCGCCGCCGCCGCCCAGCGCACCGCCGGGCCGCTTTTGCGAGAAGCCACCGCCGCCGCCACCGGGACCGAACGGAGCACCGCCGGTTGGAGGGCCAGATCGCATTCCGCCACCGGGACCGCCAGGGCCGAATGCACCTGCGCCGGGACCGAAAGCACCGCCGCCGCCGCCACCAAAGCCGCCTGAGGCACCCGCTCCTGCGTTAGGAAGGGCGTTAGCGTAAGAAACAGGAGCATCCGGAAGCTTCGCGTCGGTCAAATTTGCTTGCTCAACAGGCGTAGGCGGCTTCGGCTCCGGCTTCGTGAAGAACAGAGTGAGCGCCACGATGATCGCCAGCACTGGTGCGGCGATAGAAAGGGCAAGATTCCAAGTGTCTTTGTTGTTCATGACCGATGGTTTCCCGTTGAACCTTTAGGTTACACGATTCGGACGCGCACGCCAACTAGGTAGCGACTCGCCGATTCGATTCTACACTGATTTTAAAGGAAGAAAAGACGTATCGGTTCCCCAATCTGCTTCGCAGAAAGGGAAACCGACCGGCATTGCTTAGCCTTCGCTGGTCTCGTAACGATCCTTCAGCGAAGCAACGACCGTAGGATCGGCAAGGGTGCTCGTATCTCCCAGCGCTCGACCCTCCGCAATGTCTCGCAGCAATCGCCGCATGATCTTTCCGGATCGGGTCTTGGGGAGGTCGGCAGAGATGAACACGTCATCGGGTCGCGCGATGGGACCGATTTTCTTTCCAACGTGCCCTTTGATCTCGGCAATCAGCGCGTCTGATCCCGTGAATCCGGCTCGCAGGCTCACGAACGCGGCAATCGCCTGACCCTTGATGTCGTGAGTTTTTCCAATAACAGCCGCCTCGGCAATCGCGGGGTGATCCACCAGCGCCGATTCCACTTCCATGGTCGAGATGTTGTGACCCGCCACCAGCATGATGTCGTCCACTCGACCCAGAAGCCAAAGGTAGCCATCGTTGTCCAGCTTCACGCCGTCTCCCGCAAAGTAGTTCTTGGGGAACCGACTCCAGTAGGTCTTCTTGTACCGATCAGGATCGTTGTAAATGCCGCGCGTCATGCTCGGCCAAGGCTGCTCGATAACCAGATATCCACCGCGAGTCATGTTCGTGGCATGAGGTCCCGAGATTTCGACACCGTTGCCGTGATCGTCCAACACCTTGATGTGGACTCCGGGGAACGGGTGAGTCGCCGATCCGGGCTTGGTGGCGGTGATTCCCGGCAGAGGGGTGATCATGATCGCTCCCGTTTCGGTTTGCCACCAGGTGTCAACAATCGGGCACTTGCCCGCGCCGATGTTGGTGTGATACCAAATCCACGCCTCGGGGTTGATGGGTTCGCCAACCGAGCCAAGGAGTCGCAGGCTGGAAAGATCGCATCGAGCCGGGTACTCCGCGCCCCACTTCATGAAGGTTCGAATCGCGGTTGGTGCGGTGTAAAGAATCGTCGCCTTGTGCTTCTCGATGATCCGCCAGAAGCGGTCCTTGTCCGGGGTGTCCGGCGCGCCTTCGTAGATCAGAACCGTCGCCCCGTTAGAGAGCGGCCCGTAAGTGATGTACGAATGACCCGTGATCCAGCCGCAGTCGGCGGTGCAGAAATGAAGGTCGTCTTCCTTCAGGTCGAAGACCAGCTTCGAGGTCGCGGTGACGCCCGTGAGGTATCCGCCCGTGGTGTGAGTGATCCCCTTGGGCTTGCCCGTGGAACCTGAGGTGTACAGGATAAAGAGCAGATCCTCAGAGTCCATGACCTCGCAAGGGCAATCCTCCGATTGTCGAGTCACGATCTCGGACCAGTGCACGTCTCGACCCTCGACCATGTTCACGTCGCCGCCCGCTTCGCCCACGCGATTCAGGACGAGCACCTTTTCAACCGTTTCGCAGCCGTGCTTCTCGAAGGCTTCGTCGGTGATCTTCTTGAGCGGAACCACGCTGCCGCGTCGCCATCCGCCATCGGCGGTGACAATCACTTTCGCCTCGGCGTCGTTGGCGCGCTCGGCGAGAGAGTCGGCGCTGAACCCACCAAAGACAACCGTGTGCGCGGCGCCGATTCGGGCGCAAGCGAGCATGGTGATCGGAAGCTCCGGCACCATCGGCAGGTAGATGCAAACGCGATCGCCCTTTTGAACCCCGAGTTCTTTCAGCGCGTTGGCAACCTTGGAAACCTCAACCTTCAGCTCGGCATAGGTGATCTCTCGAACGTCGCCCGGTTCGCCTTCAAAAACGATGGCGCGCTTGTTGGCTCGATCTCCCTCCGCGTGGCGATCGACGCAGTTGTAGCAAGCGTTCAGCTTCCCGCCAACGAACCACTCCACCACGGGAGGCTCAAAGTGGCAAACCCGATTCCACGGCTGGAACCAATGCAGAGTCTTTGCCCAACTCTCCCAGAACCCTTGCGGATCGTGAAAGGCTTTATCGTAAATGCTGGGGTCGTTCGCGTTGGCTTGGGCAACGAATTCGGGGCTGGGCGGGTAAGAACGCGCCTCGTGCAGCAAACTCTCAATGGTCTCCGACATCGGTGTCTTCCTATGCGCGAAAAGACCCTACGACAAGCCCAGTAGGGTGCAAGCCGTTAGGTTCGCGGTAGGTCATTTTAGCGCACCTGACCCGCAAGCAATCGCAGAACCCTTCGAATCGTAGCGACTATCGACTAATGATCGCCGTTTACGACCGATACACCCGTTCGTGGAGAAGGGGCGAGTCCAGCATGAACGTCCAAATCCACCGCGTCTAAGTCCGATTCATGATTGAACGGCGTGGTCTGCGGCAAAAGGCCGTGCTCCACCAGAAACGCGTGAATGCTCTCGTCGTACTGGAACGGATACTTCAGTCGCGGTTCGCTGTGGCCGCTGTGATCGAACCAGATCAACTTCTTGGGTCCGGGCAACGATCTGAAGTTCGCCTCCGCGTCGGAAGGTTTTGCCAAACGGTCGTCTTTGCCGTGAATCAGTAGGACAGGTTTGCGATAGTTCGCCAAAGACCGGGTGACCGAAATCTTGTAAGGGTTCACCCCCATCATCGGCGCGCCAAGCAGCGGCACGGGGGCCATGATCCACTTGAATCGCTGCCCGAAAATGAGGTCCCACCAACCGTCGACCGCCGAGAGCAACTCGCCGTAGGCGGCATCTAGGATCATCGCATCGAAGAGATCGGGGTCCTCTGAAACCGCATACGCGCCGCAAGCTCCACCCATGCTCGATCCCAAAAGAACGATCCGCTTGCCCGGATAACGCTTGCGAGCCTCCTCGACCGCCGCTCTCAAATCGAACCGCTCTTCCCAGCCGAGAGTCGTTTTTCGCCCCTGAGAGTGTCCATGCGCCCGGAAGTCGAACATCAGCACCGCGCAGTTCCACCGGTGAAAGGCGCGAGCGGTCGGCACCAGTTCGGAGCGGTTCATGATGTAGCCATGGGCGAAGATCGCCACCAGATCGGGGTCGTCTCGGTGCACCCACCACGCCATGAGCTTGTGCCCCTTGTCGTTGGTAAGCATCAGATTCTCCTGCGGCAGGTTCATGTACGCCGGGGAGATGTAGACCGGGGTGCGGTAGGGGAAGACAAAGATTCGGGCGATGATGGCGAGAGCGCCGAAGTACAGAACGAGAAATCCGAGGATGGCAAAGAGAATCTGCATTGTCAGAAACTTACTTGTAGCGTGCGAGTTGCCATGTCAGTGGCGAAGTCAAGGGGAGACTGGGTGATGGGAATTTACCAAAATACGAACTCAAGCACAGAACGGTTGCAGTAATTGAATCCAATTCGATTCACCACCAAAGTTCTATAATATCGAGTAAATGAAGACAATCGTGGAGCGGGCAAAGAAGTGGATCGAACATCTGGGAATTCTACGGAGGCTTTCAATTCGAATGAAGAACTTTCAACCTTCCATTAATTCTAAAGTAAAAGCATATTATCTCATATTTAAGCGTTTGATAAAAATAGGTTCAAGATCACTAACTACATCTCTTCAAAAGAATAGTTTCCAGCAGGCACTTAAGAGCGTAATCGGTTTTCTCGCCGTGCTTATTGCTGGATGTATTGGTTTATATGGGATTCTATATCTTGCAAATGGTGGCTTGATTTTTGGCTTGGGTTTACCCAAATCTGACAAGCCTTCCGCCGACGGATCTGGGGTGTCGAGTATTCAAGCATTAACTCCAATTGTTGCTTGCTTCGGTGGAGTGGTAGGTCTGTGGACGTTTTTCCTTAATCGCGAACAAAAAGAGAGGCATGCGCGTGAAGAAGAACGAAGGGAGAGGGATCTGGCCGAGTTGCAAAGGCTCGAAGCAGAATTTGCCGCATTAGCAGAAGATTTTGCTAAAGACGACGATGGCGCGAGAATCAACGCAGCGATCGGGTTTGGCGAGATTGCTCAAAAAGCGGACCCACGGATGGTTGGCAAAGAGCTTGCTCGGCGACAGGTTCGGGTCACAATTAATGACGGCGAAGAAATCATCTCAGACTTTCCCGACTATCTCCGGAGCCAAAAGAATCCCCAGGTTTATCCTTATTTTTTGAGAGCATTTAATCGTCTGGTTGCTTCCCTGCGAGTGTGGGAGAGTCAAAGCGCAATCGCGGAATCAGTGCGCGTTATGAAGGAGATAGTTTACTGGGCGAAAGACGAAGGTACAGACGAATTACTACTTCACGAAGTATGCAATTTGATGGCTAGTGCGAACAAGACTGCTTGGAATTTGATCTGCGAGCGTCTTCAGCACCATAAATTGAACTCATGTCAAAAGAATCGTATTGCAACAGCTGCATCTATTGAATACGCAAAGCATGTAAATGTCCCTATTTCTATCTACGAGTTCGAAGCAGAAATAGGCGCTCGACTTTCGTTGGAACTAATATCCGAAGATGAGGACGTATCTAATGAAACCATACTTGAAATAGACAGAATCAACGAGGAGAATATTGCTTTTCATGTTCGGTGCTTCTGCTTATCGAGTGAAATCCTTTGTTTTGCACTCCAAACACTTTCGCAACCTCCAGACTGGGTGCCCTTCGAGGACGAGAGAAATCCGCCATTGTGTTCTTCGTGGGTACCGCGACTCGCTGTTCGAATAAAAGCAAAGAAATATGCAAAAGAACCGTTCTTTGCTCTCGGTTGGTTACTCGTTCGACGGAACCTGCAACTTACGGATATTGTACTTTTTGGACCAAGTCTGATTGGGGCGAACTTGCATTGCGCTGACCTATCTCGAGCAAAGCTACTCGGAGGAGTGGTGACGATGGCAAAACTTCCTGGCGCGATTCTAGAAAATGCTTCCTTCAAGAACACCCAAGTTCACTCATCAATCTTTTCGTGGACGAACTTGTTCATGGCAGATTTCAAGTTTGCTGGTTCGGCGACATGCAACTTCGATTGGGCTTTTGCGCATTCGACGATTTTTAGAGAGACAGTTTTGTCGGGTTCCTCATTTCGAATGACATACCTACGCCTCGCAGATTTTGTGGCGTCGGAGTGTTTGAGTGCCGACTTCTCCGGAGCGTATCTCGCCCAATCGGTATTTCGAAGAGACCCCTTCAGGCCAGCTGATACGGGCAGCTCTGATTTTTCCAAGGCGGTTTTCACCCTATATGGGTGGCGAGGCTGGGCGTCAATGCCTGAAGAATTGTCTTTCGAAGATGTCAAACTTCGGCAGTTTCTACTTGGCGAAAGCAAAGAAACTTCCTTTGATTGGGATGATGGAAACGATCTTCCTGCGGCAGATTCAACTGTGATCTTTGGGTCTGTCGAGCCTGCAAGCGATCAGGTGGGTGAATCGGACAAGGAGATCAATTTGGATTCTGGTGCTTGATTTGGCAAAGAGTGATGGTAGATTCTCCCCCTTAACAGTCTTTTTTCTCGTTTTCAAGCGTCGTGTATAGGTAGCGAACGCTTGTTTCAAGGACCCCGTTTCACAAACAATGATAGGGTCCACGATCTTGGCAACCCGGTAAACCCATGTACGCGCTCAACTTTTACTCCGACATCTACGCCGATATTCTTCTCACGAACCGGAAGACGGTCACCATCCGGCTCGGCGATAAGTCGGACAAGTACAAGACGGGCATGGTCGTGTGGGTCACCGTGGGTCCTCGATTCGGTCGAAGGCAAAAGCTGTATTCCGCCTTGGTCGACCGGGTGGAGGTGAAGCTCATCTCCGAACTTTCCCCGCGAGACATCGAGCGAGAGAACCCCGAGTTTCGCAGCACCGACGACGTATTGGCGCTCATGGGTCGCATTTACGGCGATCTGATCACGCCCAACCACACCGTCACCGTGATCTACTTCAGCCGTATCGACGAGTAGTCCGTTCGTGGCTCGAAAGGGGTTAGGCGGCGGACCGAAGCTTTGCGCCGAGGTCGTATTCGAAAAGGATAGCGTCGCCTGGATCCAGCGGCCTGGAGATCAGGTAGCCCTGAACCATGTCGATGCCCATGTAATAGAGCATGCGCAGTTGGTCCTCGGTCTCGACCCCTTCGGCAATGATGCTCGCGCCGATCGCGTCTCCAAGCGTTCGGACCGCACGGATAACTTCCATGCTTCGACCGCCTGCCGTTAGGTCGTCTACAAACGACTTATCGATCTTGATGACGTTGAGCGGGAAGTGATCCAGATCGGCCAGCGAGGTGTAACCCGTGCCAAAGTCGTCTAGATCAATGTGGAACCCGGCGTCTCGTAGCTGCTGCAAGGTCTTGGTCGCCGTTTCCGTGTTTGCCATCAAGGCGCTTTCGGTGACTTCCAAGTGAATGCAGCTGGGTTCAATGCCCATGCCGCGCACCAGATGCTCAACCCTTTCGGCGAACATGGGCAGCATCAATTGCTTACGGGAGACGTTGATGCTCACCGAAATGTTCTTTCCGGGTTGAACGGCTTGCCACTCCAAGAGCTGGCGACAAACTTCCTCCATCACCCAGTCGCCGACTCCGATGATCAAACCGCTTTCTTCGGCAATCGGGATGAAATCGGCCGGCGAAACAAACCCGCGCGTGGGTGAATTCCAACGGATAAGGGCTTCGAAGGAGGCAATGGTTCCCTCCGCCAAAGACATGATCGGCTGGTATTTCATGGAGAACTCGCCGAAGTAGAGCGCCCTTCGAAGGTCCTGCTCAAGTTCCAGACGATGTTGAACTTGGGTGCGCAGACTTTCATCGAACAACGCAACTCGGTTCTTGCCATTGGACTTGGCGGTGTACATGGCGAGGTCGGCATCTGCAAGAGCGCCTTCCGTCCCCTTCGAATAATCCAACTGCGCGTCTGTAACAATGCCAATGCTTGCGGTGGCGTAAAGCGTGTTGCCCTGCACATCGATGGGAGCGCTGAGCACTTCCAGGATGAGTTCGCTCAGTTCCAGGGCTTTGGCTTGGTCACAGTTATCGACCAAGATGACGAACTCGTCGCCCGCCAATCGCGACACCATGTTGTAGCCGCCATCCGTCTTCGCCAAACCCGCGACGAGATCGCGCAGTCGCCGGCCGACGGCGATGAGAAAGGCATCGCCGACCTCGTGACCGAGGCTGTCGTTGATCACCTTAAACCGGTCGAAGTCTAGAAACATGAGGGCAAACGGAACCGGCTTGCTGCCCGTGTTTCTGTCAATGACGCTTTCCAACGATTGGTAGAGCGAATCTCGGTTGGGCAGTCCGGTGAGTCTGTCCGTAGTGGCCGCTTCCCGAAGCGCTTCTTCGGCCAGTTTGCGGGGGTGAATATCCGAAATGGAGCCGACAAACCGCTTCGCCTTGCCATCGGTGCGTAAGCAGATGCCGCGCACATGCACCCACCGATAGAAGCCGTTGCCGTGGAGAATGCGATGCTCGATATCGAGAAGGCTGATATCTCCCGAAAGGCACGCACCGATCTCCTTGACTAACGAAGGGGCGTCCTCGGGGTGAGTTCGATCCAGCCAAACATCCGGTCCGGCCGATTCCGACATCTCGGGAAGGCACATGATCTCTCGCCATCTTTGCGAGTAGAGCACGGTTCCGTTTTCGATATCCCAGTCCCAAACGCCATCGTTAGACCCGGCAAGTGCCAGTCGGTAACGCTCTTCGGTTTCATTCAACGAATGCTGGATTTGAACTTTCTCGGTGATATCGAAGTTCAGACCAACCACCCGCTCGGCGGCCCCTTTCCGATCTCGAACGATGACTGCATCAACCGTGATGTGTCGTTCGCCTAGGGTTGGGTGGTTGATGCGATAGACATCGTGGATTTCCTTTCCGTTGGCGATCGCTTCGTTCAGCAGTTTCGAAATGCGCTCGCCTTCTCCTAGAGCGCAACACGCCGACCAGTCGTCGTAACCGTGATTGAAGTTATTGGGATCGACACCGAAGATGCGGAACATTTCCGAATCCCAGTCGAGGCGGTTAGTGACGACATTCCAATCCCACACGCCCACATCCAGCGTTCGCTGAACAAGCGAGAACCGCTCGCCGAGCTCGCGAATGCGTTCTTCGATTCGACGCTTTTCGGAGACGTCGCTTAAGAAGCCGAAAACTGACAAGTCGCCGTTGGGATCGCGCTCAAAGGAGGTGCGAACCGAGAGCCTTTGTTTGCCCTTCGTCGGGTGGAGTATTTCGAATTCGTACTCGAGCCCTCGCTGATGAAAAGCATCGCCTCCCCACTCGTCGCCAAGGCTTTCGATCTGATCCCCAAAATCGCCCAGTTTTTGTGTCCAGAGGGAGAAATCGGCTTGAAGTTCGTGGGGGGTTACGCCCAGCAGATCAGTGACGAGAGGGGATACAAAAACGGTTTCCGGCTCTCCGTCCAAAGAGAATCTCCACTGGAAAACCGCTCCCGGAATGTGATCGGTGATCCGCTCGATTCGCTGGTAGGCCTCGCTGATCAGAGTCTCTGCAACCTTCTCGGCCGTGACGTCGGTTCGGACGGCAATGAACCCGCAGATGTCTCCGTTGGCGTCCAGTTTCGGTCCGATACTGGTGTTGACCCAATAAAACGTTCCGTCCTTTGCTCGGTTGCGGATAGTGCCCGTCCAAACCTTTCCGTGGTGGATGGTTTGATACAGCTCCTTCCAGAACATTCGAGAATGGTGCCCAGAGTTTAGGATTCGGTGATCCGATCCAACAAGCTCTTCGATGGAGTACCCAGACAACTCGACGAACTTATCGTTTGCGGAAAGGATTCGACCCCTCTTGTCCGTTGTTGCAACAATGGAGTGCCTATCAATGACCGCTCGATACGCGTCGAGTTCCGACTCTTGTTTTTGCAACTCCGACCGGTGGGCTTCCACTTCGGACAGAGCCATGCGGAGCGACTTGAGGGTTGGGCGAACCCAGAGACCAATGGCAACCGCGAACCATCCGATCAATCCGAAAAGCGAGGTGAAGGCAACAATCGCTTCGTCCTGCTTCTGTAAGGAGATCGTGTCAAAGCACTGGGCACGGGCGTTTTCGACGGTGACCAGAAGCTTGCGCAGTCCGGATAGTGCGGGAAACGCTCTTTGATCATCCTCTGACGAATCATTCAGAAGCGGTCCGATCCCGCTCCAAGCACCTAATTGCTCGGCTCGCACATTCTGTAACGCGGTGCGCAGAACCGGGTTTGGAGCGGCTGTTCTCTCTGCTCGGCTGAGGGTTGAGTCGATTCGACTGAGGTGCGCGGGGAGAATGCCCCGGCTTCCATCTTTTGCAAGAACAGAATCCGTTTCGCCTTCAAGAATCTCTTCGATCCGATCTTCTAAGCGCGTCACGTCGAGCGCAATCTCGTGCAAATGAAGCTTGATCTCTAGGGTGGTGGCAAGGTTGCGGTCGGCTTCAAAGCGATACCCCGCAAACCACACAATCCCGGCGGCGAGAATGGCGAACAATAGGACGAGCTTCAACCCGGAGTTGCTGAAAAACCCCCTGCCACGTCGTGTAATGAGACTCGCCATAGTCTTGCCTAAGGGCCCTACGGACCCAGAAAATGCCGGAAGCTCAGGCGACTACGCAACGGGAGTGGGAGAGATCGGCACAGAGCCATCGCAACCGGCACTACTGATCTTTGGATGTGTCTAGACAAGTCTCAGGATAAACAGAGATAAAATTAGTAAGTTCCCGTACTTTCTTCAATATCAGTGAACCATGATATGTTTTTGAACCTGATTCACAAGATTGCGTAGTCTAATCTCGCGCCGTGACCGGGTCGATCCTCAGGCAAAACACACCCCTGAGTGATGGGTGCGCCCGTGGCGGGATCGGGGTTGAGGTTCAAATGAGAGTCGAGGTCGATGTGGTCGAACAGGGCAGACATAGCCGCTCCCGCCGCAATCGCGATGCTCGATTCGCTCATGCAACCGATCATTGTGCCGAGACCGAAAGCTCTTGCCGTGGCAACGATTCGAAGGGCCTCGGTGATACCGCCGCACTTCATCAGCTTCAGGTTCACACCGTCTACGGCGTGAGCCCACTTGGGGATGTCGGTCGCAAATCGACAAGATTCGTCGACGTAGATCGGCAACGCGCGATTCTTGAACAGGGTCGGCAAGCCGTCTTCCCCGCCTTCTACAAGAGGCTGCTCCACATATTCCACGCCCCTTTCTGCCAGCCAAGGGATCATCTGCAGGGCCTCTTCGACCGTCCAACCGCCGTTCGCGTCCACTCGCAGGCCGACCCCAAAAGGCGCCGCCGCTTCCCTTGCCGCCTCAAAATGCGCTTTATCGAACTCGCGCCCCTCAGGCGAGCCGAGTTTGATCTTGAGGTTCTTGCCACCCGTCATGGAAAGGATCTGCGGCACCCGCTCTTTTGTGACTTCGGGCGGGTTGAGACCGATCGTCACGCTGGTGGGAACGGCTCGGCGGGGGAGTCCCAGGAGTCTGTAAAGAGGCAACCCGGCCTGCTTGGCAAGAAGATCCCAAAGGGCACAATCGAGCGCGGCCATCGCCGGGGGATCGATTTCTCGATCTCGCATGGCTTGCCACACGTCGTGCGGAGCGGGGGCGACGGGGTTGTTGAACCCGGAGTATTCGCTGAAGAAAGATTGAAGTTGAGCCTGTCCGCGCTCGGCGGTCCACTCTTTGGCGGTGGCAGGGCTGAGTTCACCGTAACCTTCGAACTCACCGTCCGAGAGGGTGACGTATAGGTTGTCGCTGGAGGAGGTCACCCCACGGCTGATCGCAAGCGGGAACAGCTTTGGGTTGGTGATGGTGCGGAAGGCGATGGTCAGCGCCATGCTTTTAAGGTTACCGCCGATCTGCAGGAATTCCCCTCCTGGGAGGGGTGCCCCGGTCGGGGCGGGGTGGTCGAAACCCGTAGGCGCTGGGGAATCGGTAGATCGATGAGGTCCGAAAGGTCCGGAGGACCTTCATAAAAACGGGCTGAAACATCCACTGGCGCACCCTCGCCCCTCTGGGGGAGAGGGTGGCCGAAGGCCGGGTGAGGGGTCCGAGAACCGCCTTGGGTCGAACGATTCTTTCCATGCCGACCCAACGAAATTCCCCCCCCCGCGGAGGGGTGCCCCTGTAGGGGCGGGGTGGTCGAAACCCGTAGGCGCGGGGGAATAGGTAGATCGATGAAGTCCTAATGGTCCGGCAAGACTGTTAGCCCAGACCGATAGGTCTGGGTATGGGATCGAAATTTCCCAGAGGGTAAGCCTGTCCCAAAAATCGGGAAGGGGCGAGGGTGCCGTTGTTAGACAAATTGCAATGGAAGGTCCGAACCAAATTCCCCTCTATGGAGGGGTGGCGCGAAGCGACGGGGTGGTTCTTAGTCTTGTTTTGACCCCAAGCCTTTATCGCGTTCCGGCGTTAACCAGCGTGACCTAAGCGGCAAGTATTCGGTCATTTCGACCACCCCGCCCCTCTGGGGCACCCCTCCATAGAGGGGAATTTTTGAGTCGTCCATCCGGACAAAAGGGGCGGAGCCCCGGCAATCATCGCAGCCCAGGGTTTTAAC
This sequence comes from bacterium, assembly GCA_027483535.1. Classification (GTDB taxonomy): domain Bacteria; phylum Armatimonadota; class Fimbriimonadia; order Fimbriimonadales; family Fimbriimonadaceae; genus Fimbriimonas. The sequence continues at coordinate 212,343 of JAIXUN010000003.1, read as the reverse complement.
CCTGGGATCGTAGATCGATTTTAAATCCAGAACGGCGGAGCCGTGGCAATAGAGTCAGGCTACACCCTTCGCGACGAAAACTTTCGGACCCCTCACCCGCCCCTATCGGGGCACCCTCTCCCCCAGAGGGGCGAGGGTTTCTCCGGGGACCGAACCGTATTCCCTTCTAGAGGAGGTGGCCTGAAAGGCCAGGGAGGTCAAAACTCGTAGGCGCTGGAGAATCGGTAGATCCATGAGGTCCTAAAGGTCCGGAGGACCGGCAAGACTGTTAGCCCAGACCGATAGGTCTGGGTATGGGATCGCAATTTGCAAGAGGTCCGGAGGACCGACCAGAAGCTCCGGTCACCAACTCTTCGGACCCCTCACCCGCCCCTGGCGGGGCACCCTCTCCCCCAGAGGGGCGAGGGTTTCTCCGGCGACCCCTCCCCCGACCTACGCCATCACCGCGTCGACCAACCTCGCCGACCCGTGCCGAACCGGGTCCACGCAGGGCAGACCCGTCTCCGCCGATATTCGCTCGCACTCCGCCAGCGCCGCCACATCATCCAAACAATCCGACGAATTCAGCGCGATTCCAACCACCTTCGCCGCTGGGAACGACCCGCAGCAGGTAGCCACTGCCTCGTAAAGGCGAATCAAGTCCGGCAGAGGCGGAATGGCGACATGCTCCACCCGCATCAAATGGGTTTGGCTCATTCGGTGACACAGCACAATGTGGGTTGGCATGGTTCCGCGAAGCAGCGGCAGGTTAGAGGTGCTGCCCGGATGCACCAAAGAGCCCTGACCCTCCACCACCACCAGGTCCGAATCGGCGTGCTTCAAAACCTCGTTTTCCACCGCGCCGCACGCGTAATCCACCCGAATCGCGTCCAGAGGAATGCCGCCTCCGGTGAGCAATATCCCGATCTGCCCGGTAGCGACAAAGGAAGCCTTCACGCCCCGATTCTTAGCCTCGGACATGATCTCCAGCCCGGCGGTCATTTTTCCGATCGCCATATCCGTACCCACCATCAACAGTCGCCGATTAGAGAGCATCGCGGTTTTGCCCTGACCTGGTCCCAGCCCTTCCGGCTCCACGCGAATATCCCAAACCCACTGACCTGCGGGAAGGTTCGGATACTGGTCGCTCATTGGCTCGTGAAGTCCGTTCACCAAGCTCATGCCGAGCGAGATCGCCTGATCGATCGCCGCCTTCCATTCCAAAGGCAACCTGCCGCCAGAGGGCGCGATTCCCAGTACCAGCACGGTTGCCCCGTTGGCATGGGCCTCTTCCACCGAGGCCACGATGGGCACGGATCGGGGGAGTTTCATGTGATCGCCCGTACTGGAACCCGCAAACCGGGAATCGATGACGGCGGCAATTGGGTTCGGCAAGAATCGAATGGCGCCGTAGCCCATTTTGCCGTGCGCCTCGCCAAAGGCACCTTCCATGAACAGAGCAACGGATTGATGAGCGGCAAGCATGGGTAGGGAAAGAGTTTATCTTCCCACCTGCCTAAATCGTTTGGACTTAACCGTTTGGACGAAACCGCTTAAGAACGCTTACGACGCTTTCGAATCGCCACCAAAGCGGGCACCGCCAGAGCGATGGCGGTCGCAGGTTCCGGGGTGGTCATCACCACCGTCGCCCGAATCCCGGTGCTGTCATAGAAAGAGGAGTTGTCGCCCATGTCCGAAACGAAATCGAAAACTTCCCCCGCGCCCGCAAAGAAGGAGTGAGTGGTCACGGGCAGGAAACCATAGTTGTTGGCGCTCACCGTTTGCGAACTCAGGATGGTTCCGTTACGAACAACCGAGACCCGTGCCGTACCCGCGCCCAGTGTAAATCGCGCGGTTCGGTAGCTGATATCGTAAAGCCCGCCTTTAGGAGCCGTGAATCGAATGACGGACATGCCAAAAATGTCTGGGTGCATCATGATTCCGTTTGCCTCCAAGATGCTTCCAAACGGATCGCCCGCGTTCAGTTGGAACGAGTTGAAGTTTCGATAAACCCCTGCCGTTCCCAGTCCAGAAGAGGTGAGCCGCGTGGCAACACCGTTTCCGTAAGCAAACGCGCCGTACTGAGACATGGCGGTGAAATCGGTGCTCGCCCGCGCCGTGCGGTAACCCACTGACCAAGGTGCGTTGAACGAGGTCGCAAAGTTGGTCACCGAACTGCGGATGTCGTAGGTGGTGACAATCTGAGCCGAAGCGACTCGGTTGAGCAATCCCGAGCCCGCGGCCAGGAGTGAAACCAAAACAATATTGCGAAAAACTTTCACAGGCTTTTCCCTTTATATCGGAAACCTAGAGCAATCCATCAGCTTTCTAGCCCAGTAATTTTGCTGGTGTTAATAATACTAGGTTCAGAATGCGGCTCGGTGCAACTTCGGCATGGCGTCACTTTCAGTTTTGAAGGGTCATTGGTAGACTAGACTCTACTATCTTGCCTCGACCTGGATCGCCCTGGTCGATACCCCCGAGATCCCTCATGCGTCCCGACGAACTGAACCCGAACCCATTGCCTGGCGAAAGTGACGATCTTTCGCTTCGCCCTCGGCGACTCTCGGAGTTCATCGGTCAGGCAAAGTTGAAGCAGAATCTCAGCGTCTTTATCGAAGCCGCTCGGGGCAGAAGCGAACCGCTCGATCACGTTTTGCTGTACGGTCCTCCCGGACTGGGCAAAACCACCTTGGCGCACATTGTTGCCAACGAGATGCGCACGACCATCCACGTCACCAGTGGACCCGCAATCGAACGTCCGAGCGATCTGGTGGGCATTCTCACCAACTTAGATGAAGGCGCGGTGTTGTTCATCGATGAAATTCATCGGCTCTCACGCGCGGTCGAGGAGTATCTGTATCCGGCGATGGAGGATCGGAAGGTCGATATCATGATCGGCCAGGGACCTGCGGCGAGATCGGTGCGAATGGACGTCCCCCCGTTCACCGTCATCGGCGCCACCACTCGCCAAGGGCTGCTCACCGGTCCGCTACGAGATCGGTTTGGCATCATCACCCACTTTGCGTATTACGACGAGAAGGCCTTGTACGAAATCGTTCGCCGCTCGGCGGGGATCTTGGGGTACGGCATCAGCGATGTCGGCGCGGAGGCGATTGCTTCGCGGTCTCGCGGCACGCCTCGAATCGCAAACCGACTCCTTCGTCGGGTGCGAGACTTCGCGCAGGTAGACGGTTTGGAGGCGATCGATGCAAAGATCGTGGACAAGGCGGCGGATGCGTTGGAGATCGACCCGCTCGGTCTGGATCGCGTGGACCGAACGCTTTTGGCGGTGATCATCGATCGCCACAAGGGCGGTCCGGTGGGGCTGGATACCATCGCCGCGGGGACGGGCGAGGATGCTACGACCATTGAGGATGTGTACGAGCCGTACCTGATTCAGATTGGAATGTTGACGCGCACGCCTCGGGGTCGATGTGTGACGTCGGCGGCGTATCGGCACCTGGGTCGCCCGGAGCCTGCGGATGGTGTGCTGGGCTAGAGGTCCGAACCTTATTCCCCTCTGAGGAAGGGATTGTGATTGGGCGGTCCCTGGAGGAACCCTCGCCCCTCTGGGGGAGAGGGTGGCCGAAGGCCGGGTGAGGGGTCCGGCAAAGCGGCGGAGCCGCGACCATCATCGCAGCCCAGGGTTTTTAACCCTGGGTCAGGGCAGGGGTTCTCATATAAGGCCAGAAGGGCGGAGCCCTGGCAATACGGTTTTTCCTTTCGTTGGCGAGGTGTCCGGAGTATCTGGTCGGTCCTCCGGACCTCAAGAAGAAACAGGCGAAACAAATTCCCCTCCTGGGAGGGGTGCCCCAACGGGGCGGGGTGGTTCCGGATTCCAACGCGCGATTACGACCGATTTGGTCCCTGAAGGCAATTACCGTTTCGTAGGTAACCCGGAAGCTGCCGAAAATGCCGACCACCCCGTCGCTTCGCGCCACCCCTCCCAAGAGGGGAATTGGGTTCGGACTCTCGATCGCAAGTTGTCTGTATGCGAAGCCCTCTCCCCTCCGAAAACGGATGGGAGAGGGGGAATTTTCTGGATGGCTCCCAAACCTAGGGCGTTGCCCTAGGCTGCGATGATTGCCGGGGCTCCGCCCCTTTGTTCTGGTCGTCTCCGTTCATTGGTTCCGTGGACGAATCTAGTCGGTCCTCCAGACCTTTTGTACGGAACCGACCAGCATAAATTCCCCTCTATGGAGGGGTGGCGCGAAGCGACGGGGTGGTCGGCAGATTCGAGAACTCTTCAATGTTCAATTGCCACAAGAGAACCTCAAACGAAGAGATTGGTCACCATAAAGAGATTGTCATCCGGAGACCACCCCGGCCTTTCAGGCCACCCCTCCAGTGCCTGCCCCGATTTATCGGGGAGGGGAATGTGATAGTCGGTCCCCGAACAGACCCTCGCCCCTTCCCGATTCTCCGGATAAGCCTTGGGAGAGGGTGGTCCGAAAAAGCGGCGGAGCCGCGACAATCATCGCAGCCCAGGGTTTCAACCCTGGGTAAGGGGTTCTTGTTGTAAGGGAGAAGGGCGGAGCCCTGGCAATAGCGTCTTAAAATAGAGAGTGGATAAGGAGTATCTTGCCAGTCCTCCGGACCTTCTCGAAGAGGGCAACGAACCTGGCCTACGATGTCACGGGGAACCTTCCTTAGTTCCCATCACCCACCCAACCCCAACTACAAATCTCGCAACGACAACCCGCCGAAAACGGTAAATTCCTACCGTGGCGACCCTCGGTTCTACCGACTCGCGATCGCCCGCCCAAAACCCAGGGCGGTGGCGATCCACCACCAAGTGGATCTATTCCCCTTGGTTCGATGCCGTCTTCATCATTGGGCCATCCGTGCTCGTCACCACCATCGTTCTCCTCTTCGGCAGCCGTATCATGGCGACCCCCGAAGTGCCGATTTGGGTGTTCATTTTCCTCGTGCTCGGCATCGATGTCGCCCACGTTTACAGTTCGCTGTTCCGCACCTATTTCGACAAAGAAGAGTTCGCCAAACGTCGAACGCTGTACTTAACCGTCCCCCTCGCCTGTTGGGGAATTGGGGCGGTGCTCTACGCCATTCAGCCGATGCTTTTTTGGGTGGTGCTTGCCTACGCCGCGATCTGGCACTTTGTACGTCAACAATACGGCTTTTTCATGCTCTACCGAAGGGGCGAGCCCGTGCCAAGTTCCGACCCTTCCACGGCGGTGAAGTGGGAGTATCGGCTGGATCAAGCCGCCGTTTATCTGGCGACGTTCTATCCGCTCATCTATTGGCACACCTATCCAAAGGCGTTCGGCTGGTTTGATCAAGCCGAGATGCTTCGCATTCCGACCCCCTTGGTCGAAAAAGGTGTCGCCGTTGTTTACGCCCTGGTGATGGCGGCCTTTTTGCTAAAAGAAGCCAGAAAGCCGTTCGTGGGTCAAGGGTTCAATCTTGGCAAAGTGGCGCTGTTGGTCTCCACTGCCGCCAGTTGGTACGTCGGAATTGTGGCTTTCAACGGCGACCTCGTGTTCACCATCGTCAACATTGTCTCGCACGGGGTGCCGTACATGGCGCTGGTTTGGATCTACCAATATCGCAAGACCAAGGCGCCCGTTCAAGCCGAGACGCCAAAGACCAACCCGTTCCTAAGGTTCTTCCAGTGGAAGTTCATTCCGCTGTATGTGCTCGCCCTGTTCGCCATTGCCTATGCCGAAGAATGGGTGTGGGACGCCGTGGTTTGGCAGGAGCGCGCCGACGTTTTCGGAAAGGCTCTTGCCGGGTTCACCCCCGCGCCTCTGCTCCTCATCTTTCTTGTTCCACTGCTCTCGATGCCCCAAGCCGCCCACTACGTATTGGACGCGTTCATTTGGCGAGTCAACAAGGGCGGAGGCACCGAGCTGCGCAAGGTGATCGGCTAATCGATCGAAAAAGGCTCGAAAACGTCAAGAAACAGTTAAATGTGCCCAAAACTCGACCGGTAAATTTACCAAAACGCCAGGTTCAACTTGGTTGCAGAAAGAATGCTGATACACTAGTGCCTGTAAGAGAGCAATGTTGCTTTTTTCTACTTGGTGATTAATATGAAGTTGGGAGTTCGAATTGCAGGCCTTACCGCCTTTGCGTCCGTAGCCGCGTTTTCCGCCGCTAACCCTTTCGTTTCGGTTTCTACCGGAACCTATACCTTGACCTCGGCGACGCAGTACACGACTGCTGAGTCCGTGATCTCGGGCAACTTTGCCCCGCTGCCCGCTCCGTCCACGATGGACTTTTTGGGCATCTACCTGGCGACTCCGTCAAACGGAATCACCACGGGTAGCACCGCAACCTTCAAGAACGGCGCTGATCAGCTCGTGTTCTCCGTGCTTGGTGGACCCTTCACCCTCACCGGCATCACGTCCTCGATCTCCGGATCGTGGTCGTTCCTCAGCGGAACTGGTGCTTACGCAGCAGTCTCGGCTGGTTCGGGTACGTGGAGCGCTTCCTACATCTCGCTTCCCGGAACCAACACCAACTTCTCGACGACCTCGTTCGTTGGTGACCTCACGGTTGTTCCCGAGCCCGCTTCCATGGCTGCCCTCGTAATGGGTCTTGGCATGGTTGCAGCGCGACGACGACGCAAGAACTAAGCTAGAAAAAACCACATTGGATGCCCCTGAGCCATCGCTCAGGGGCATTTTTTCTTGCCCGAGCAAAGGGTTCCCAACTGGGTGACGAACAACTGGGTTTCTAGAGGGGCGCTTCGAGAGCGGCTTTCTCTTGCTCGGTGAGAGAGATTGAAAGGGCTTCAATCGCTTCTTGCAGAGTCTCCGCTCGGGTTGAGCCGAGAATGGGGATCACCGGAAGGCGATCGTCGAGAAGATAAGCAAGCGCCAGCGACCCCGGTTTCACACCCTCTGCGGCCGCCATGGCTTCCACACGAGCGAGTCTTGCCTGAGAGTCAGGGGAGTCGTAAGTCTGGGCGCCCTTTTCGCCATGGCTGGCAAAGAAGCCGTTGGCATTGGGACCCCAAGGAATCACCGCCACGCCCGCTTCTTTCAGTGCTTCCAACTCGTTCCGGCGGGTGACGCGCAACACACCCGGAGCCTCTCGATCCGCCCAACTGGGTTCGGCGAGCGCCCACTGGTTCTGTAAGGCGACAAATCTCGGCAGTCCGTGCTTGTCGGCAAACGCATTCGCCTCCGCAAGGCGAGTGACGCTCCAGTTACTCGCTCCAATGGCTTTGGCGCGACCCTTGAGCACTTGCTCTCCCGCTGACGCAATCAATTCAGAAACAGGCAATCGGGGATCGTCTCGGTGCAGGTAGTAAAGGTCGACGTAGTCGGTCTTCATCCGATCGAGCGACTCGATCAGGTCGCGCTCAATGGTTTCCGGCGTCAGGAAAAACTCGGGACGGGGATAACCCTCGTATCCGATGTGACCACCCTTCCCCGCAATCACCAGGCTCTCTCGACCCACGCGAACGATCAGCTCTCCGACCAAACGGTCGGAAACGCCCAACTTGCCCGGAACCCAAGCCGAGTAGCAATGTGCGGAGTCGATGAAGTTGCCTCCTGCCGCCAGAAACCAGTCGAACAGAGCGTGAGCGGTGGCGTCATCGACCTTGCTCCCAAGGTCAGCCGTGCCGAGGCACAATGTAGAAACGTGTAAGTTAGTGCCGGAAAGTTGAACTTTTCGCATCATCACTCGGCTACTTTGAGCTCAGCCGCTTCTACGCAGTTGGCAAGCAGACTCGCAACCGTCATCGGACCGACGCCACCGGGGACCGGCGTAATCGCCGAAGCGACCAGTGCAGCAGATTCGAACTCCACGTCGCCCACGTCAAACTTTCGACCCTCGACCTTGTTGTAACCCGCATCGATCACAACCGCGCCCGGCTTGATCCAGTCGCCCTTCACCATCTCCGCTCGACCCACCGCCGCAACCAAAATATCGGCCGTTCGACAAAGGTCGGGAAGATTCACGGTCTTGGAATGAGCCACCGTCACCGTTGCATTCTTTTGCAGCAGCATCAGCGCCATGGGCTTGCCCAAAATCACGGAGCGACCAATGACCACCGCCTGCTTGCCTGTGCAGTCGATCTTGTAATGATCCAGGATCTTCGTGATACCTAGCGGCGTGGCGCAGCGGAACCCGGGAAGGTCTGCCACTAGCCGGCCCAAAGACTGCGGAGTGATTCCGTCGACGTCCTTCTCTGGTCCCAGAGCAAGCAGGGCCTCATCCTCGTCCAAGTGCTTCGGCAACGGGTGCTGAAGCAACACGCCGTGGACAGATGGGTTGGCATTGAGCTTGTGGAGAAGGTCTAGGAGTTCCGCCTGCGAGGTCGCCTCGGTGATCTCGTAAGCCTCGCCGAGCATGCCTGCCGCTTCCGCCCACTTTCGCTTCATGCGCACGTACGCCAGCGAAGCGGGGTCTTGAGCCGCCACCACTACGTCTAGCCGAGGGACGATTCCCTTGGCGCGCAACGCATCGACCCGCTTCTTCAGGTCTTCTCGAACAATTTTGGAAAGGGCGAGTCCGTCTAGAAGGGTGGCAGTCATTTTCGTATTGGGTCGGGTTCAGGGGGTTAAGGGAGACTCTTTGTCTGTTGGCGAGTCCACTGCTTCAAGCGAATCTGGTTCCGGCGAGTCCAGTTCCAGCGAATCGGCTTCATCTGGTTCGTCCAATTCCTCAAAGTCTTCGGTGAGCTCTTCCGACTCGTCCGAGTCCTCTACGTCTTCGGCGTTCGAGCGCAGTCTCCAGCCGCCGACGGTTGATTCTTCTTCCTCAAATTCAGAGTCATCGGCCGCTTCAGCTTCCGCTGCCGCTGCGGCAAGAGCCTTTCGACGCGCATCTTCTGCGTTACGAATCTTGAGCAACGCGTTCAAACGCTCCATCTGCTCCTTCGCCGGATCTTCCGGAGCGCGCTCCGGGTCCCAATCCGATTTGAACGAGCGTGAGGCCAGGGTTGCCAAAACGCCGTTGATGAATCGCGGACTCTCGATGGTGGAGTACCGCTTGGCGATCTCAAGCGCCTGGTCGATGGTCACCGCCGGGGCGATGTAAGGCATGAACTCGAGTTCGTAAAGCGAGATGCGCAGGATGTTGAGATCGATGATGGAGAGTCGATCCAGATCGAAGTCCGGCGTCACATCCGCAATGCGATAGTCCAGCTCTCGACGCTCTTGCCAAGCGCCTCGTGCCAGGTCCTCGGCGTACTGCTCAATGAGGTCGCGAGCGAGGTCGAGATACTTGTAGCCACCGCTCCATTGCTTGCCGTACTCCTCGTCTTCTAGGGCCGTCATAGAGACCTCCAGAGCCGATTTGATGGTTGCTTCGCCCGTGTCTACCATGTACAGCGCGCGCAGCGCCGCTTCACGAGAGACCCGTCTAAAACTGGCGGTTATCAGCGTCCTTCTCCCGCCATGAAGCGGCCCACCCATCGCGTATCGAACTTGTTGGCTTGGAAGCCTTCGCTGTTCACGATCCGGCGAAGGAACGGGATGTTCGTCTTGATTCCCTCAACGTCAAACTCTTCCAACGCGCACTGCAGCTTGCGAACCGCCTCTTCTCGGGTTCGACCGTTGACGATCAGCTTCGCGAGAAGGGGATCGTAATAGGGGCTTACCACCAGACCCGCGTAGCAGTGAGACTCCATCCGGATGTTGCGACCCATCGGAGGTCGCCACCCGGTGATGCAACCCGTGCTGGGTGCGAAGTCGTTATCTGGGTCCTGAGCCGTGATGCGAGCCTCGATGGAGTGACCGGAAAGGTTCACATCGTCCTGAGTGATCGGCAGCTTTTCGCCCGCCGCAATCTTGAGCATGAGGTGAACGATATCGAGCCCCGTGATCTCTTCGGTCACCGGGTGCTCCACCTGGAGTCGGGTGTTCATCTCCAGGAAGTAGAAGTTGAAGTCGTCGTCGACCAGGAACTCCACCGTTCCCGCGTTGACGTAACCCACCGAGAGAGCGACTCGAACTGCCGCTTCACCCATCGCTTTTCGAACCTCGGCAGGAAGATCGGTGTACGGGGCCTCTTCGATCAGCTTCTGGTGTCGGAGGTTCTGAATCGAGCACTCGCGCTCGCCGAGATAAACCGCGTTGCCATGGGAGTCGGCAAGAATTTGGATCTCGACGTGGCGGGGTCGATCCACGCACTTCTCAATCAGAATCTCGCCCGATCCGAACGATGCTTGCGCTTCAGCCTGAGCCGTCTTCCAAAGACCCGCGAGCTCTTCGGGCGCGTCGACTCGGCGAATGCCTCGACCGCCGCCACCTGCTACTGCCTTCAGAAGCACCGGGTAGCCGATCTCTTCCGCAACCGTAAGCGCTTCCACATCGGAAGGCACCGATCCATCTGAACCAGGCACCACCGGACAGCCCGCGGCGATCGCCGCGACCTTCGCGCTTGCTTTGTCGCCCATGGCTTCAATCGCTTCGGGTGGGGGACCAATGAATGCGATGCCCAGCGATCGCAGCGCAACCGCAAAGTTGGCTCGCTCGCTGAAGTATCCGTAACCCGGGTGAACCGCCTCTGCGCCCGAGATTTGGCACGCCATAAGGATGTTCGCTAGGTTCAAATAAGAGTCGGCGTTGGTGCCCATACCCACGCAAACCGCTTCGTCGGCGAGCTTCACGTGCAGACTTTCGCTATCGGCTTCGCTGTAGACGGCAACGGTTTTCACCCCCATTTCACGGCAGGCGCGGATCACTCGGCAAGCGATCTCTCCACGGTTGGCGATTAAGACTTTGGAGAACATGATGGTAGTCGGGTTGGGCTTAGTAAGCCTCGTGGCCGGGGTGCGGGCATCGCACCGCGCCGGAGGCAGAATCAAATTGATACGCTTCTTTGCCGATGGGGCAGTTGGTGAGCGAACCGGCGCTGGGAAGCTCGGCAATGGTCGCGGGCAAAGGCTCGTCTAACGTTTTTTGAACCTCGACAATCTGCCGAATCTGGCTGAGGTTGCTTTGGCAAACCGTGTCTTGGGCTTTTGCTTTGGTGGCGCCTAGCACCGTGGTGCCTTTGCCGTCTTTTCGAGAAGACTTCCCGGGGCCAAAGCTACCGGTGCCGTACATCACTCCACCCGCCAGAATGGCAATGATCACCAGGCTGATCATGATGTTGGCAAGAGTGTTTCCGCGCTGTCTTTGAAGCTTGCGGAGGGGAGAATTGGCCATAAGAAGTTCCTAAAAAGTCTTAGCCGATTTCGATGCGGGCAAGAACCTGACCGAATTGCACAGGCGCGCCATCTTCAACCAGCACTTCCACAACTTTGCCAGACTGTGGAGCTTCGACATCGTGTCCGTGTCCCAGGGCTCCAATAACGGCGACCACGTCTCCGGCTTTCACTTCGGCGTCTAGTTCAAGAGCGCCCTCTTTGGCTCGGTAGTAACCCACCCATTGACTCTTGATGTCGGCGGTGGCGGGTCCGGTGGGTTCGGCTTCTGAACCCCCTGCGCTCGTGGAAGGCTTGGTCGCCTTCTTGGGCTTGTTGGGGAGAATGGCGTGGAACCGATCGGTTTCGGTTTCCAGTTCTACTTCGGCGTAACCCCGCTCGGCGGCTAGGCGCAGGGTGTTCCGAATCAGTTCCAAGTCGACGCCGCTCACGGTTTGTATTGTACCGGAGGCGGCTGTTTTCGCCTGAAAAGGCGATTCAGGGCTGTGCGAGAAATCGAGATGGGTGTGCTATCCAAGACTGAGAATAACCCGAAGAGCACGCTCAACCTTTTGAAGCAATCTGGGTTCAAGGACCCCGCTATACGTTTCCAGCCGATCAACTGCAACGGTCAAAAGTTGCTCGCACTTCACAACGCCTGAATGAACAAGTCCATTTAGTCGACTTGGCTCGACGTTGATGTGAATCAGATCATCCCCCAAACTTTCCGGTCCGTGGGACCCGGTGGACATTGCCGCGACCACAACAGTTCGAACACCCTGAGACGTCAATAAATCTGCTTGTAGCACGAGAGCAGGTCTTCTACCAGCCTGTTCTGAACCTCTTGCTGGATTGAAATCGACCCACCAGATGTCGCCCCTTTGGATGGGACGTTTACTTCTCAATGCTGGATTCCCCAAGGATTTCTGCCTGGGCTGCCATCGCCCATTCGATGTCCGCGTCTCCACCGCATGAATCGCTAAGAGATGCAATTCGCCGCGCAGAGCTCCTGAATAGTTCCTCCTCGTCGCGTCGCTGCTTCTCACGAATAGCTTCAACAACAAATTCCGTTGCGTTTACTTGTTGGTCAAGGACTCCAATGACGTCGATTGGCAAACGGAAGCTTTTCTGAATTGTACTTGACATACAATATGTATACCATAATGCATTGCGATTTGTATGACGATAATTTGGCATTCGCCTACATGGATCGCTGTGATGAGTCTGTTCTCGCTCGTGATCTCCACGATCGAGGAGAGGACGCTCGCGAGCCGATTTGGGTACTGCGAAGCAAATGCCCTGCAACGCGAAAACACTGGATGAATTCGAACAGAGCAGGGTTGGATTCGAGATCATTCGCTATCCAAATGGCGAGGACCAAACGGGTAGCGGGTCGTCTTTTACACCCTAACCTCCACCTAGATCCCGATCCCGACAGACTTCTCGATGCTCATGCCGATCCGGAGTTCGTCAACGAAGGTCTCGTTCACTTCTCGACCGTCTGGACCCGTGCGCCGATCTGATCCGGGAGCGGTAGGGGGCTTGCGAACAATGAACAAAGACAAACTTGCCCACCCCCGAGTTTCAAACTCGGGGCTCATGAGTAGCTCATGAAGACCGTCTTCGAAAGGCGACCTTTGGTGGAGACATCGCAGCAGAAACTGCCTCGCATTGAACTGCTGGGAAGCAGATAGTTGAGCGATGGGGACGGCTCCGGCCTTCCTCTGCACAGAATTCAAGCTGCCGTACAGCCGATAGGCAAACCATCTCGTCGCATCGGGAGCAGCCGGTAGCTTGGTCGCCAGACCATTCAGAGAAGTGAATTGCCGCAGCGATGTTTGAGCCGCAAGATCGGCCCAGTCCTCTTTTGCAAGCTTCCCATCGATCACCTTGGCCTCAATAGTCCGCAGCAAAGCTTCGTTCGGTTCGAGCACGGCTCGCCAGTGCGAGGCATAACGAACGACTAACAGGTTCTGACCCTTGCCTGGTTTCTCAAGGTGAAACCCGTGATAAAGGGGATTGAAGCAAGTCCTCAGGAGCTCATATGCACTGGAAGGCGGCGATTTTAGCGGTTCACCATTGATAACTTCCCGGTTACCCTCCGCAAGGCAATTCACTCCCGCATAGGCGTGCAGAACTCTTAGGATGTCCCCGTTGCGGAAGTAACCGTTCTTATACACACCCTTCATCGGGGTTGGAAGATTCTTGAACCTAACATCCAGCGCGGCCTCCACCTCGCTTTCGTTCTCCCACGCCTTCAACTCCTTTTCGTAACTTGTCCCCTTGATGAGTTCCGGCTCACTAGAATCGAAAGTTCCACCCGAGAGCGCTTTTGGACGAGACCAATTTGGACGGCTACGAGGATCCAAAGAGGCGGTCGTGACTTCGCTGTAAGATGTCGAGTTGGATTCCGGATCACAGCGAACGGTCACTAGATACGGCATTCCAGAGACGTGGTTTGAAAGAAGCGAGTCGAGATTGGGCTGAACCTGAAGGTTCGAACCGTTCCGAGAAGAGTAGAAGACCTCCCCTTCCAAGAATCGGCGACGCTCATCTTGGTTCATCGCCCCAAAAAATGTGAGCGGTGTGAGCAGGGGTTTTCCGTTGTTGCGGTATCCGAGGAGATGGTCCCGAGCGACGTCAAACTTTTGGTAGGCGGCATCCTTTTCCGATATGCCGTTTGATCGCTTTTTGACCCACGCGGTAGCGCTCTTTTCGGACAAATTCGCTACGCCGATCTCTTTCAGGGCGTCTGCCGCAAGGAAGAGTCCTTGAACCTCCGCCTCTTCACGCGCCCGATCTCCCGCTCGGAGTCGGTCTTCTAAATTCCGCTGTTGGGTTTCGATCTCAAATCGAAAACCGGTCGAGGTCTTGACCCACTTGCCTCTCAGGGCGTCCCCGACCCCTTTCAATAGGCTGGATAGATCTAGGTCCTTGACGAAGATGTCTAGCTTTCTCTCTCGGTAAGGCTTCGGAACTTCGATCTGGATTCCGGATTCCTTCTGAATTCGTTTCCCGAATTCTTCCAGAGTAATGAGCCCTTCACCTATCGTGAACCTCTTAACCGGTTCTTGAATAGCGACTAACGAAGTGATCGCGAGAGAAAGAAAAAGTCCCATCTAGTCAACTCAACCGATAGGCAGACGTACGTTGAACACGTCCCGTTTCCTTAATTCAAAGAGATTTTGAGCTCGTTCGCAGGAATCAAGCAAGCATCTGAACTGAACTGATCAGCCCAGCCTAAAGCCCGATTCCGATGGAGTTCTTCGCGCTCGTACCCAGGCGCAACTCCTCCACCGACCGTTTCTCGTAATCGTCTGGGAACTTAGGCGAGACGTTTGGGTTGTCGTACGCACTGAACGGCGTTTTCTGGAACCAAGACTCGGTACGGACCAAGTAGATGTTCAACTTGCCCACCCCGGCGCCTTCAAATTCACCATCGATCACTGCTTGGTGAATCCCATTTTCACTGCTCGCGTTTTGCCCAAGGATTCGCAAGAATGCGCTGAGTGCCATCGACCGCTGAGCCGGAGAGAGGGAAGCAAGGGAGACGCTCGGGGCCGCTTTCTGCTCGGCCGTGAGGCTCCCATAAAGTCTTAGCGCCAGCCACTTGTTCACGTCTGGCGAGCTAGGCAGCTTTAAGGCAAGGTTGCCCAGGCGAGCAAACTCCGAAACCGAAAGGTTGGCGGCGAGGGTGCCCCAGTCTTCTTTCGATAACTTCTTGTCGACCACCCTTGATTCAGCCCAGCGCAAAACCTTCTCCGATGGTTCGCGGACATTGCGCCAGTGAGCCGCGTCTCGAACGACCAAAAGACCGGGGCCAGAGGCAGTCTTTTCCCAGTGAAGATGGGCAAAGGTAGGGTCGTATGACCTCGTCAAAACCTCGTAAGCCTTTGAGGTCAGGGGGCGAAGGGGATGATTTCCTGTGTACCGACGGTTGCCTTCGGCAATGCAGTTCAACCCGCCGTAGAGGTTGAGGAATTTTAAGGAGTCGGCGGCGCGGAAGTAGCCGTTCTGATAATCTCCACGACTGAGGTTCGGAACATTTTTGAGTTTGAAATCAAGCGTCTTCCTGATCTCTTCTTCAGTCTCCCACTTTTTCAGAGCCTCCCCGTATGGCGTTCCTTCCAGCCCGGTCGGACTGGAGGAAATCCAGCTTCCGCTGAACAGGCTGTTCGACTGCATCATGAGCGGTAATTGCAGCTTGTCGGAATTGGGAGTCCGCATCGTCAAGATCGTCGCCGATCGAGATCCAGGGTCGACGGAGAGCAGATTAAGAAAGGTGCCGGGACCATACTGCTTCTCAAAATAGCCAGCCAGCCTGGGCTTAGAGGCAAGGTTAGTGGAGTTGCTCGAAACGTAAAACGCTTCTCCGTCCAAGAACTGCTGCCGTTCTTTGGTGCTCATTTGCCCGGCAACAAGCAATCCCGGGATTGACCCAAGCCCGGGGTAAGTCGTTCGGGTTAGCACGTCAAAAGCCTTGAAATACTTCTGAGCCCCCGGCGCGGCGGGATCCATCCCCCGAGTCTTCTTATTCCGCCACTCGATGGCGAGATTCATATTGAACTGGTCCGGACCAATCTCCTTCAAAGCGTCTGCCGCCAAAAAGAAAGCCTCCACCTGTTCGGCACTCTCGACCTCGTCGATCTGCCGCAGACGCTCTTCCAGATTCCGCTGCTGAGTCTCGATCTCGAATCGGTAGCCGGTGTCGGTCTTCTGCCAATAACCTCGCAGCGCATCGCCGACTCCCTTAAGCACCCGGTTCAGGGGCAGATCGTCGACGAAAATGTCGAGCTTGCGTTCGCGATAGGGACGTGGGATTTCGATGGTCACCCCGCTGGCGGTCTGGAGCTTCTGACCGAACTCTTCCATCGTGATCAGCTCCTCACGCATGGTGATCGGCTTATCGGCTGCTTGAAAAATCGCCGCGCTCGTTGGAGTGCCGATGAGTGCAAGTGCCAGAAAAAGTCCCATTGAAATACCGATCCCCAATCACAGGACGTGTCTTAACCTGCAACGGTTCACCCATTCTCCGCCAAGACCCCCGAGCGCGGATCGCACCATCGGCGTAGACTTTTGGAGAACTCACGACCTCATGAAAGACCTCCCGATCATTCTTGCCCTCATGACGGTCATGGTGCTCCTGATCGCGCTTGCGCGGAAGGTGAAGATTCCGTACCCCATGCTCCTGGTGATCGCCGGAATTGCCATGGGATTCATTCCCGGAGTCCCTCATATAGAGGTCGAGCCGGAACTGGTTTTCCTCATCTTCCTCCCCCCCATCCTTGCCTCCGCCGCGTTCTTCACCCCTATGCGCGACTTCAAGCGGAACCTCCGCTCGATTCTGTTGCTGGCGGTCGGCTTGGTTTTGTTCAGCACGCTCGCGGTGGGTTGGACCTTGCACCAGCTCATCCCATCGCTCCCGTGGGCGGTTTGCTTCACGCTGGGAGCCATCGTCGCCCCTCCCGACGCCATTGCGGCGACCGCCGTCGCCGAGCGTCTTGGCTTGCCGCACCGAGTTGTGGTGATCCTGGAAGGCGAGAGCTTGGTGAACGATGCCAGCGCGCTGGTGGCTTACAAAATGGCGGTCGCCGCCACTCTAACGGGCGTCTTTTCCCTAAGCAATGCGGTCGGTCAGTTCGTCATCGCCTCTGCTGGAGGCATCGCTATCGGTCTTGCGCTGGGATGGTTGATCGTTTGGGTCGTTCCCCGGGTGAAAGACCCCGGTGTCGCCATCGTCCTCACGTTCATCAACGCGATCGGGAGCTACCTCATTGCCGAAAAACTCCACGTTTCTGGAGTGCTGGCCACCGTGTTCACCAGCCTTTACTTCGGTCAAAAGAGCAGCCAAGCCATGTCGCCTCAGACTCGTGTGGAAGGGGCGGCCGCGTGGCAGATTGTGGTGTTCCTCATCAACGGACTCGCGTTTCTGCTCATCGGACTCCAGTTCCCCGTGATCGTCGGAGCCCTCAAGCGCCCCCCTGCGGAATTGGCGATGTTGTCGCTGGCGGTGATCGGCGCCATGATCTTTTCGCGGATCTTATGGCTCTTCCCTGCGGCGTATCTCCCCCGGTTCGTCTTCAAGAAGATTCGTGATCGAGATCCGTACCCGCCTGTCACCAATGTGTTTTTGGTCGGATGGTCGGGCATGAGGGGCATTGTCTCGCTGGCGGCCGCCCTGGCATTACCAGACAACTTCCCGGAGCGCGAACTCCTGGTGTTCCTTACCGTCATGGGCGTGCTGGGCACGCTGCTGGGCCAGGGGCTTTCGTTGCTGTATCTGGTGCCTCGACTCCCGCGGCACGAAGACCATTCGCACCGAAAAGAGGAGGCGACGGCTCGGGTGAAGGCCACCATGGCGGGCTTGCGTAAGCTCGAGGACCTATCTAAACAGGATTGGGTCGAACCCGCGCACGTGGAGGTCTTCCGCAAGCGGTACGACCAAATCCACCTGCAGTACGAGCACCGGATGAAAGGGAGCGAACACCCCGACGCCGAAAAGTTCCGGGATACCCTCGAACGGATGCGCGAGGAGTTGATCGAGGCGGAAACCGCCGCGCTCGTGAATCTTCGCGATGAGGGCGTGATCAACGATCAAACGCTGTGGCAGGTTCAGCGGGAGCTCGATCTCGAGCGGCTTGTCCGCGCGATGCGAACGTAGTGGTGTCTCAAGGGCCTGGAGGAATCGGAACTCATGCGGCAGATTTTGTAAAAGGGATTTAGTTTCATTCCCCTCTATGGAGGGGTGGATCCGAAGGAGACGGGGTGGTCTCCCGGGAATCCCTTCGACCCTATGTCTCAATAGACAGGACATTGTTTACAAAGCGGGACAAGACACCCTTTACACTTTCGAAGCCATCGGCACATACAATTGCCGACCACCCCGCCCCTATCGGGGCACCCCTCCACGGAGGGGAATTTCGTCGGGACCATCGCTAAATCGAACCCTCGCCCCTTTCCGACCTACCAGCGAATCAGGTTGGCGCCCCAGACAAGGCCCGCGCCGAAACCGACCGTCAGCACCAACATCCCCGGCTTCAAGCGACCCGACTCTACCGCCTCATAAAGCGCCAGCGGAATCGATCCGCCGCTGGTGTTGCCGTACTTATCCACGTTGATGAACACCTTCTCCGGAGGCAGTTCCAATCGCTTAGCCGCCGAATCGATAATGCGCAGGTTGGCTTGGTGCGGCACAAACAAATCCACTTCTTCCGGCTTCACGCCCGCTTGCTCGAGCACGCGAACGCAGGCATCGCCCATGGCGTGAACCGCGAAGCGGTACACCTCGGCGCCCGCCATTTGAATGCCATAGGTTCGCCCTTCCGACTCCGGTCGACCCGGGCGGAACTTGGTGCCGCCCATCTCCATGCAGATGTACGCCGATCCCGAACCGTCGGAGAGCATCACCGTCTTTTGAACTCCGCGATCGGTGTTCTCTCTCGCCGAAACCACCACCGCACCTGCGGCATCGCCAAACAGAACGCACGTGGATCGATCCGTCCAGTCCACTTGCTTCGTCAAACAGTCCACGCCGACAACAATAATGTTCTTCGCCGCGCCCGATTCAATCATGGCGGTGGCGTTGGCAAGGGAGTAGATGAAGCCCGCGCAAGCCGCGCTCACGTCGAATGCGCCCGCGTCTTTGATGCCGAGTTGATCCTGAACGTGGCAAGCGGTGGAGGGCCAGAAATAATCGCCCGAGACCGTTCCGACCACAACCATGTCGATATCTGCAGCGGAAAGGCCAGAGTTGGTCAACGCCTGGCGAGCGGCTTCCACCGCAAGACTATACGTGCCTTCGTCCCCTTCGCAGACTCGTCGCTGACGAATCCCGGTTCGCTGGGCGATCCACTCATCGTTCGTGTCCACTATCTTGGACAGATCGTCGTTGGTGACTACTTTTTTGGGGAGAGCGTGTCCAACGGACTGAATGACGGCTCGGAATTGACTCATGGAGAAGTTCACGTTCGCCTTTACAGACGAACCCTTTCATTTTGGCATTATTGCGAGCCTCGGCGAAGGGTGCCCAGATCGGCGATTCTCGGAAAACCGATCCCCCAATCCTTAGGATAATTTCCAAGAAAATGCAAAACCTCAAGTAGATTGTCAGGTTTTGCCCCTGCAAGAATTGCGGGGAATCCCGAAATGTAACGCGGGATGAACCGAGGCATTTATTCTGCGGCGCGAAGCATGTCCATCAACACACTGTGGATGGACACGATTGCGCACAACTTGTCGAACGTTTCCACAGATGGTTACAAGGCAGACGGAATGTCATTTGCCGACACCATGCAGCGGGAAATGTATGCCTCCGGCGGTAAGGGTCAAAAGCTGGGCTCCATAGGAACGGGTCCAACCACGGCAACGCCTTACACCCACTTCGGAATGGGTCCCATTCGAACCACCGACAACCCTCTGGACCTTGCTATCAAGAATCCGAAGGGCATGTTTGCGGTGAAGAGCATCACGGGCGGACCCGTGAACAACGTTCGCTACACCAGGGACGGCTCGTTCCAAATGGATGAGAATCGGCGCCTGGTCACCAAGGTTGGCGACCCAGTGCTGGACTCCCAGGGGCGAGAGATTGTCTTCCCGGATAACCGCAGAATCGACATCGCCAAAGACGGAACGGTTTCTCAAGGCGGCGAGTTCGTTGCCACCATCGGCGTTTACGAAGGCGCCTTCTTGAAGGAAGGAATGAACCTTTGGGTTCCGGCTCCTAATTTTCCCGCACCCACGCTTTCCACCGATCCGGCGGTACAGCAAGGGGCGATGGAAGGCAGTAACGCAGAGGCGATTACGGCCATGGTCGATCTCATTCGGGTGAGTCGCCACTTCGAGCTCAACCAAAAAGCCATCCAAACCGAGGACGAACAACTCGGTCGATTGCTCGAGGCGCTCCGGCAAGCATAAGCAAAGTTTAAGCCCCGCCTAAGGGCATTTTAGGCAACGTCGCGAAAGGATTTGCGGCGCAACACAACAAGGAAGTCGGACCGGCAATGAACTTGGGACAATGCTGAGATCGATGAATACCGCGGCTACAGGAATGGCCGCTCAACAGTTAAATTTGGACGTTATCGCCAACAACTTGGCGAACGTCAACACGACCGCGTTTAAGCATCAGCGTGCTGAATTTCAGGACCTGATGTACCAAACCATCACCGCTGCGGGTGCCATCTCCAGCCAAAACCAGTTGCGACCCGCGGGTCTGCAGTACGGTTTGGGCGCCAGCAACGCCACGGTGAGCAGCAACATCTCGCAAGGCGGCGCGCAGAACACCAACAACCCGCTGGACATGATGATTGTGGGTCAAGGGTTCTTCCGCATTCTGAGGCCGGATGGTTCCACCGCGTACACCCGAGACGGGTCGTTCAAGACCAACAACGCGGGTCAAATGGTTACGGGCGACGGCTACCCCATTCAGCCTCCGATCACCATTCCGCCCGGAGCAAGCGCGGTTTCCATTTCGCCAGAGGGCTTTGTGGAAGCGGTTCTGCCGAACCAAACCCAGCCGACCCGGATCGAGCAGATCACGCTTGCGGTTTTCCCCAACCCAACCGGTCTCTCGCGCATTGGTCAGAACCTTTACGCGGCCAGCGCGGCGAGCGGCGACGAGCAGGTGACCCCTCCGGGACTCAACGGTGCAGGCGAGGTCCGAGCGGGCTACCTGGAAGGGTCCAACGTTTCGGTAGTTGAAGAGATGGTTCGCATGATCACCGCTCAACGAGCGTACGAGATCAACTCGAAGGCGATCCAAACCTCGGACGAGCTTCTGAGCGTGCTCAACCAGCTCAAACGCTGATTCTTGATCTTGTGAAACTCATGATGCGATCGATGGCGAACATAGGAAAGAGTGCGACGGCGGCCATGCTGCTGATCTCCTCCGCATCCTTTGGTCAAGTCTCTCCTCAAGCCGTTCCCTCAAAGGGCGGAACGGTTCTGGAGGTGAGGCTCATGGTGGATGGCGAAGGCTATCTGCGACTTGCCAAAGGCGGGAAGATTGTTTACACCCGCAGCGCAACCTTGCGACCCGTGCAAAACGTGATGACCGCCGCCGACGGTGCGGTTCTTTGGCCTCGAATGGTGCTTCCCAAGGGTGCCGAAGAGTTTGAAGTGAACCTAGAAGGTGAAGTCTACGCAACCACGGAAAAGGGTCGAATGCGCGTGGGCCAGGTTGTTTTAGCTCAGTTTCCGAAGGGGATGGAGCCCAAGCAGAAGGTTGGTTCCTATCTGGTTGGAGTGCAAAAGCCGAGCCTAGTGAATCCGGGTGACGAGCTCGCCGGAGTTGTGCGAGTAGAGCAAGAATTCGTAGCTTCTACTACTAAGCCTCAGAAGCACCCTTACGCCACCAACGAAAGCGTCGAGAAAGTCTCGGCGTCTTCTTCGCAGAAGATCGTTTCGAACGCTTCTCGACAGGCTCCTAAGCCCATCGCAGCAGAAACATCCAAGCCGGTGCACATTCGCTTGAAGCAGCGCACCGAGGTCAGCACAGAAACGTTCACCTTGGGCGATATCGCCACGCTCTCTGGAGACGAAGTGATGTGCGAAGAGCTGGCGAAAGTGGATCTCGGCAAGACCCCGCCGATTGGAATCCGCAAGATTTTCAACGAGGCAACCCTCAAAGCCACTTTGTTAGCGGCCGGAATCGAGGCGGATCGGTTCTCATTAGACGTTCCCACTTCCGCCGCTTTGGTTCGCAAGTCCGCCGTGTTGAAAGGCGAGGATGTGAACCAGAAGGCCATCGAGTCGGCGAAGTCGAAATCCGGTCTGGAAATGCCCTTCCGGGTGCTTCAACCCATGGAAGACATGCCGATTCCAGACGGGGAAATCGAAATTCATGCCACCTCTGTTTTAGAGGTTGGCGATGGCTACAGCGTGGATCTCTCGATCATGCTGAACGGCAAGAAGTTCGCGCAGAAGGTTTTGCGCGTCGCTCCAGATGCCAGCGCGCCTTCTTTGAAGGCGGGAACGGGCGTCCGCATTCGCATGGTGTGCCGAGGCGCCACCGTTGAAAGCGAAGGCAAGTTGGTCACCAAGATCGCGTATGTCGGTCAAATGGTCACCGTTTCTCGTGAAACCACTCCTGAACCCGGCAAGCAACGCGGCGAGACCGTCATGCACACCGGAAAGCTCATCAATTCCAACACCGTCGAGGTGATCTTATGAACCTAAGAACTTCCATTCTCAAAGTCGCGGCCATCGTGCCCGTGTTTCTGGTGCTGACCTCTTTTGCTAAAGCCCAAGGCACTCCTGCGCAAACGGGCGGATCACAAACCGGTGGCTCACAAGCGGGCGGGCGCACCAACTCGGAAGAGAACTTTGGTTCGCTCACTCCGGTGAAGTACAAGCCGGCGTTTCGAACCCGAACCGCGATCACCCAAGGCGACATCGTCACCATCATCATCAGCGAGATCAACCAAGCCCAGTTCCAGGGTGGCACTCAGGTCACCAAGCAAGAGCAGAACAACGTGGGTCCCAACTCGGTCCCGCTGGCCAACTGGCTGAAAGTGGGTCTGTTGGACACCCTGCTGAGCGGTGGAAGCACCAACGTGAACTCGCAGATGAACACCCAAGGTCAAACTTCGGCCCAGGGCAGATTCTCGGCGCGAATGGCGGCGGTGGTGAAGCAGGTTCTTCCGAACGGCACCCTCTTGGTTGAGGGCACTCGCCAAGTGAAGATCAACAAAGAGGCGCAGCTTCTTACCCTTAGCGGAATCATTCGGCAAGACGACGTTCGTGGCGACAACACCGTTCTCAGCGAGAACATCGCCAACGCAGAGATCAAGAGCGAAGGCGTGGGTCTTATCTACGATCGCCAACGAAAGGGCTTGTTGACTCGACTTCTGGACTGGCTGTTCTAAACATGAAACGTATTCTCATCTCTCTGCTTTGTCTGGTTTCGCTCCTTGGCGCACCGATTGGACTTGCCCAGGGCGGCGGCCAGGGTGGCCAAAAGAAGCCGGCGCAGTCTAAAGAAGAGCAAGAGCGCCTGAAGGCGATCGAGGCCGAGCGGATTCGCCGCATGGATTCGATCCAGAAACAGGAACTGGAAGGCGTTCAGGTTCGACTCAAAGACATTGGTCGATTCCGAGGCGTTCGTCCGAACTCCATCATGGGTGTGGGCGTGGTCTTTGGTCTGCAGGGCACGGGCGACACTAGGCGAAACCCGCAAGTGGCGCGTGCGATCAGCAACTATCTGCGATCGATCGGCCAAGACGTGGATGCGGCAACGATCGAACCCCGCAACGGTGCGTTGGTGATGATCACGGCGGAACTACCGCCCTTCGCCACCAATGGTCAACCGATCGATATCACGGTCAGCTCCATTGGCGACGCCACCAATCTTCGGGGCGGTGTGCTGCTTCGAACGGAACTGTACGCCACGGGCGATAACGAAACCATCTATGCGGTTGCTCAGGGCAACGTCTCCATCGGGAGCGTCGGCGCTCAGGCCGGAGGCAACTCCAACACGGTTGGGTTCCTAACCGCAGGTCGAATCCCCGGAGGAGCGCTCGTGGAACGGGGGGCGCCCACAAGATTGGTCTACGACGGCTTCATGTATCTGGACCTCTACGATGCCGACTTCACCTCTGCCGAACGAGTGGAAGCCGCGATACGTGCCAAGTATCCAGAGATGAACCCGGTGGCGCAGAACGGTGGATCGATTCAGTTGACTCTGCCCGAAGGCATCTCGGCAACGGCCGCTATGGCGAAAGTCGAGCAGGTGGTTGCGAAGGTAGACAACAAGGCGACCATCGTCATCAACGAGAAAACCGGAGCCATCGCCATCGGTGGAAACGTGAGAATCGCTCCCGCTGCCATTAGCGTGGGCACCATCACGGTTCGAATCCAGGAAGAGGTTTCCGTGAGCCAACCGAATCCTTTCTCTCAAACCGGAACCACTCAAACCGTGCAAAACCAGCAGGTGGACGTGGAGCAGGGAGAATCGAACGTTGCCGTATTAGCACCGAATACTACGGTTGCGGATCTAGCTCGTATCTTCCAAGAGCTTCGACTTCGACCGTTTGAAATCATCAACATCCTGCAACTCCTTAAAGAGCAAGGCGCGCTGAAAGCGAGAGTGATCATTCAATGAGCCTAAGCACAAACATGTTCCCGGCGATGAAGGCAGTGGCGGACGCCAAAGAAATGGGTCCGCAGCTTGCCCGGCTACGAAAAGCCACCGATCAACTGGAATCGTTCATGTTCAAGCAAATGCTGACCACGGCGAACAGCGGAACGAGCTCTTTGTTTGGCAAGGTGCCGGGCGGCGAGATCTATCGCGACATGTTCGAGCAGAGCATCGCCGATTCTATGGCGCAACGTGGCGCGCTCGGAATCAGCAACACCTTGTTCGAAAAGACCTCCCAGGCGGCGATGGCGCAGCTTCGAGAGACCAATCGACAAAAGCATGCGCTGGAGGCTTACCGAAAGGCGCAAGAGACTTCTTCATCAACCAACCCATCAACCGAAAACCAAGGCCCTTCAGAAACGACTCTGGGGAAGGTCACTGAACTATGAAATCGAAAGAACTGATCAACCACTGGCAACAATGGCTGAGCACGTCGGACAAGCTCCTACGGGTTCTCCATGAGCAAACGGTGGCAGTCACCCTACGCGACGTTGCTCGCGTAGAGAAGCTGCAACCCTCGTTCGAAGAGCTTATGGCGGAGATGCGAACCATCGACGAACAAGCGCTTGACTCTGCACGAAGGCTGGCCGAAGCGTTGGGTGCCGAACCCAACATTCGAGGTCTTGTGGCCGTTCTCGATAAGAACGAGGCCCAACAGGTGCAACAGATCGCAAACAAGGTCACCGCATCGGCTCAGAACGTGAGCGACGTGGTGAAGAAGAACAAGAAGCTGTTTGAATCGGAGATGACCTACATCAACGGTTCGCTCACGCTGATTGCCAAAGCATCTGTTCCTCGTAAGCGCGGACCGTACAAGCCCCGAGTCGCCCGAGCCGCCGTGCTGGTGGACGCCGCTGCCTAAGGAGAATGAGAAATGCCAAGTCCATTCCACGGTATCGAAACCGCCTCGCGAGCCCTCCGAGCGTTTCAGCGATCGCTGGATACGATCGGTCATAACGTTGCCAATGTCAACACGCCGGGTTACTCACGACAAACGGTTGATCTCTCGACTTCGGATCCGATTCAGTACGTTTTAGGCGACACCCACTCGTTGGGAACGGGCGTGAACATGGCGGGGATCACCCGCATTCGCGACCAGTTCTTAGACTCCCGTCTGCGAGACGCTTTCTCGGAATTGGGTCGACATTCGGCAATGGGCAACGGCTCACGCCGGGTGGAGAGCCTTTTCCTCGATGCAAGCGGCCAGGGTGTGGTGAGTTCGCTCGACGCATTCTACAATTCGTGGTCTGCACTCTCTTCGAACCCAACCGATCCCTCTAATAAGGTGAATGTGCAAACAGCGGGTCTGCAATTGACACGCAATGTTCGCAACATTTACGCCTCTTTGCAGGGACTGGAAAACCAGCAGATGTCGAGGGCGTCGGAGGCGATCACCAAGGTTCAAAACCTCGCCAACGAGATTGCGACTTTGAACACCGAAGTTCGACAATCGCTGGCTGCCGGAGGTTATCCGAACGACGTTCGAGACAAGCGCGACGCGGCGGTCTCTGAACTGTCGAAGATGATCGACATCCGTGCGCAGGAGCAACCGGATGGTTCGGTCTCGGTGTACGTGAACCAGTTCACACTGATCGACTCAGTGGGCGCTCGGGACATTGCGAGCGGCTATAACGCCGCCACCAATTCGCTTTCAGACGCGAATGGCACGTACACGGTGGACGCGGGCGAACTTCGCGGAGTGTTTGATTCGCTGAACTTCATCAGCGATATGAAAGCTCGGTTGGATACCTTTGCGAACACCCTTCGCACCGAGGTGAACGCGATTCACATGGCGGGTACCAACGCGGCTGGAAACACTGGAGTCCGATTCTTCAACGACTCGACCCCTCAATCCGGAGCGGTGGACTTCGACATCGATGCGACGATCAGCGGAGACTACGAAGCGATTGTCACGGGTATGGGCGCGCCGGGCGATGGCTCGATTGCCCTTGGCCTTTCGCAGATGCGAGATCGCCAGTTTGGAGGGCTTGGAAACAAGAGCTTCCGGGCGTTCTACGGCGACATCCTGAGCGACGTGGGAAGAAGCGTGCAAGTTGCTCAGTCCAACGTAGACACTCAGCGAGCCGTGATTCAACAGGTGGAAAAACAGGTGGCAGACGTCTCTGGGGTTTCCATTGACGAGGAGCTCACCAACATGCTGAAGTTCCAACGATCGTATCAGGCGGCGGCAAAGACGCTCACCATCATGGACGAAGTTCTTCAGGACGTGATCAACATGCTTCGACGATAGGTTCTCGAAGCGTTGATGGGTTGAAAAGAAAGGGGTCGTTCCTTAATTGGAACGACCCCTTTTTTTCCTTGATGGAGCTAGAAAACTTAGGCTTCGTCTTTCTTGGGGAAGGTCTTCTTCACCCAATCCAGGAATCGAGCTTTCTCTTTATCGCCCGGTTGAGCGGCCTTTGCGGGCGGCATTTGCTTTCGCTGAACCTTTCGCATGGACTGAGTGAACTCTTTCTTCATCTTCAGCGCGTCGGCTTCCTTAAGATCGTCGGCAAATTTGAGTCCTCCGCCTGCGTTGTCTTTGTTGTGGCAACCGATGCAGTACTTCTTAACGAAGGGCCATGCATCCTTCTCATACTTCAGCGGCTCTTCTGCCGGTGGGTCTTGTCGAACGGCAACGGCTTGCGATGGGATAGAGAGCATCGACGCGCAAACACCCAAAAGTGCTGCACCGGCGACAAATCGAGCAACCATAGAACGGTCCATAAAATCTCCTAGTCGGACCCGTTGACGCGAGTCCCCTACCAGCATAACGCGCCAGCCGATTCTGCGTTCTGCTAAAACGTTGAACTTTGACTTTTTCAGACAAAAACTCGTGATTCTAAGTTTGAAAGAGCCTTAGTCTTGCGTATCGATTCCCTTGAACGAGAGCATCCAGCATGCCCAGCAGAACTTGTGTAGCGCATGGAAGTCTTGGAAGGTTGCGGCCACCGTGTAGGCGTCTTGCCGCTCGGCTCCTTGCAGCCACATGCACATCTCCGCCATTTCAGCCCGGTTGAATTCGATGGAGACTCGCGCCGGGAGTTCCACGTGAAAGAGAGGGTGTTTGCTTTGCAGAGCCTGATACGCCGCCTCTTCAATGAGGGGACCCGTCACCGATGGGTGCTTGAGCTTGCCCATGTATCGCGCCAAACCCGTTTTGGTTTCGGCGGTGACAATGGTAGGTACGTGCGCTTTGGCTTCGGCGCAGGCTAGATCGTCGCTACTGACCATGACGATCGGGATTCCGTATGCGCCGGCGGTGAGCATCGCCACGCCGATCTCTCCGATCTCGGTTTTTGTCTCGCCGGATTCCAGGAACATCCGGTGAACCCCGCCCGTGATGGTGTGCTCCATGATGCCCCTCAGCGTGCCCGCTTTGGCGTGATAACCCACCAGCATGGCGGCATCGAACGGTTTGCCGTTGTTGGTTTCCCCGATTCCCCACATCATTCCGTCCCCGGGTCGACCCTCGCCGGAGATGAGTTCGACTCCGGGCTCGAGGTCGGCAATGAGCAGGTTTTTGCTGTTGCCGTGCGAGTCTTTGACCACGATCTCGGTCGCCCCGGCTCGACGGGCTCCTCGGATGGCGGCGTTGATGTCGTGCGTCATCATCTGCCGGGCGTAGCCGTAGTCGTAGAACTTGCCGTTGGGTCGGGAGCATTGGGACCACGAGACGAGACCCGTAATCCCTTCCATATCCACCGAGATGAAGACGCGCATGGTTTGAACTTTACCAATACTGGACCAAGCGTTCCATACAAGCCGCCTGACGTAACCCCTAGATTCGGTTGAACATGATCAACTAAGGTTGGTCCTTCGGTGTTTTTACTTGGTTTCACCTAGGACGAATGGCAATTGCGCGTTTTCGATTAACAACTGCACCCAAACGGCAGAAAGCAAGATATAAAAGAAGTAATAAAGGGCTTGATTGAAGAACGATTCTGGGAGGGTGCGTTCAACAGTCGAGCTATCCGGAGCAAGCGAGCTGGCAAAGGTCGAATCAGTTGTTTGATTTGGTCACTGACTCTTTAGTTCCAGTGCTCCTTTGAATATGTAACCTCGTCTGCAGGCAATGACGCTCGAAGACTTTGCTCTCCCGCGTTGCCTAATGAACTTAGTTATAGTCACCGATTTTGCCCATATCAGCGGGGGGAGTGGGCGTGTTGCGCTTCAAACCGCTCGTGAGCTTGCCGAGCTCGCCGAGGTTGAAAGCGTCACCATCTTCGCCTCCGCCGGGCCCATTGACGAGTCGCTTTTAGGGAATCCTAAACTCCAGGTCCACGTTGTGGGTGTGGATCCTTACTTGGAAATGTCTGGGAAGGCGGCCATTTTTGCTGGACTTTGGAATCACAAAGGCGCGTCGGAGATTCAGGCGATCCTGCAGTCCAAAGACCCCAAGAACACGATCGTCCACGTTCATTCCTTCAAAGACGCTCACACGGGTTCGGTGGTGAAAGCCGCCAGCGACATGGGATTTCCAATGGTGTACACCGCCCACGACTACTCGGTGGTGTGCCCGCACGTGGGTCTTTACTATGCGGCCGAGCGGCGCGTTTGCACGCTCAAGCCAATGAGCGCGGCTTGCATTTGTAGCAACTGTCAGGGCACCAACATGGTTCGCAAGCAGTTTAACGTTGCGAAGTTTGCTATCCAAACTCATCGGGCGAAGATCCCAGCTTGCTTCGATCGGATTGTGACGGTGAGCAACCTGAGCCGAACCTTGCTGCAGCGCAGCATTGATTCGAAGGTCGAGATCGTGGTCATTCCGCCTCCCATAGAAATTGAAAAGGGTGAGCGAGTTCGAGCCGAGGACAACGAGGTTTTCACCTTCGTTGGCAGGCTCTCTCCCGAAAAGGATCCCGTGCAGCTTGCCATCGCCGCAAAGGAGCTGAACCTGCCGATCCGTTTTGTTGGGGACGGAGTTCTTAAGGACGAAGTTCAGAAAGCGAACCCGAATGCCGAGATCACGGGTTGGCAACCCGCCTCAAAGGTGGTCGACTTCCTCAAGCAGGCCCGCGCCGTGATGTTGCCTTCGCTTTGGCATGAAACCTTTGGGATGACGGTTATGGAAGGTGTGGCGCTGGGAGTACCCGCCATCGTGAGCAATGTCTGCGCCGCCGCCGAGATTGTCGACAACCTCGGCGCGGGGCTGATTCATCCCCCTGGGCAAAGAGATCAGATTGTTTGCGCCCTGCAGGAGTTTGAAGATTCGGAGCGGGTGAAACAGTTTAGTGAAACCGGTTACACCAACTACTGGAAATCGGCTCACACCATGCAAAGCCACCTTGAATCGCTGGTTCAGCTATACTCCGATGTTTTAAGAACACACGGTAAGGCTAACAAAGATCAACTGGCCATGTTGTTATAGGTGACAACCTGGTGTCAACCGATGAAAGTTTGTCTTGGATGTTCTTCGAATAAGTACTTACCCATTGTAGAATTGGATTTAGACTTCGAGTAGCAAAGAGGCTTTCGAGAGATCTTTATTTTCTCTTACACCGGAAAGCGGACATGCAGGATACTTCTCGATCCCCCTCTACACTGATGCGAGACCCATGGGTCGCTCGATCGATTCTGGCGATTCTCGTCCTAACCATCTACGTGCGTTTTGCAGCTTCTGGCATTGCGCTCTCGCATACTCTTCTTAGTTATTACTACGACCTATACTATTTACCTTTTGTGAAAGGCAAGCTCCCTTGGTCGGGGTTTTCGTTCGAGTATCCCCCGCTGGCTGTATTTTTCATCTTTGGGTTTGGATTCTTTTCCAAGGCGGAGACCCTAGAGCAATTCATCCTGCTGAAGAGCACGTTCACATTCCTGTTTCTGGCGTGTTCGGTGGGCTATTTCGCCAACTTTGAGATTCAAACCCGGGGAACGTGGTGGCGAACCTTGTTGTGCGTTCTCGCACTGAACCTGATGGGAACCATCACCGCAATGACGTTTGACGCCACCGTCTTTTGCGCCATCTTGGTCGGATCGGCGTGTCTTTTGGAAGGAAAGGCTTTTCGAGGCTCGGCGCTTCTTCTTGCTTCGGCCTTTGTAAAGGTGGTTCCCGTCTTTGCTGTCCCCGCGTTCTTTGTGTATTTGCAGAAGCCCGATAGAAAGAAGCTCTTGTTTACCTTCGCAGCGCTATCGCTTTTTTGCTTGGCCTTTGTTGTTGCGGGTTGGTCTGGATTTCTTGAAGCTTTAAAGTATCACGGATCCCGCACGATCGACATGTACTCGCTGTGGGGAGCCATCGATCTTTGTCTGCAAAAGGCAGGAGTCTCGCAAGGGCTTGTGGAGTGGAAGTATTCGACCAATACGATGACGGGCTCCGTTGCGCAAGTCTTCACCAAGGTCTCGACGCTCGTCGTTCTGGTGCTCTTTGGCGTCTTGTATTGGAACGCTCATCGAGCTAAAGACCGAAGCGCCGCCGAGAAGATGGTTTGGCTCACCATTGCCTCAACCGTGATCTTTGTCGCATTTGGAAAGCTTGGGCAAGTCAATTACGCCATCTGGGTAACCGCTTGCGTTGGCGTGCTCCTGGTGGCTTTTCCAGCATCGAAGGTCAAAGAAGCGTTGTCCTGGATTCTGCTTCTTGGCTATGCGGTGCTTTCGTCGGTCCTCTTGCGCCGAAGTCCTCCGTTTCTCACCCAGTCTCAGACCGTGGCCGACATCGCGGTTGCCGTTCTCCGGTCGGGCATGCTCTTGGTGCTTCTCGGCTTGATGGTTTCTGTTTGGCGCAACAGTGTCGGTATGGCGAAGCAAGAGGGTCGGGCTTTAGTGGAAGCCTGACGTGAGTTTCGGCACTGCATTTTTCGAGACTTTCTCAACGAGGGCGTCTGAGGCGAGAACCGTTCAAAACCGAATATCGTAGAATAGGAAAAGGTCGAGGGGCGCTGCGATCCCTTCCGAAACATCGTTCTTGTCCAGAGCAAGAAGGTTGGTTCGAGGAGAGGACCAGGCTCGGCCAACCGAGAGATCGGCAACAACTGCGCTCGTGAACTTGGGTTCACGGGCGCTTTTTCATTTGTGAAATCGCACCCCCGCGGGCCTTACAAGCGAGAAAACAAATGAACACCGTCAACAATCCGTTACGCACCGACTTTCATGTCGCCGATCTCGGGCTTGCGCCCTGGGGTCGAAAGGAGATCAGGATCGCTGAGACCGAAATGCCCGGTCTGATGGCCATTCGAGAGGAGTACGCCGCAGCAAAGCCCCTAAAGGGCGCGAAGATCGCCGGATCGCTCCACATGACCATTCAAACCGCAGTTCTCATCGAGACGCTGGTAGAACTCGGCGCCGAAGTTCGATGGGCAAGCTGCAACATCTTTAGCACCCAAGACCACGCTGCCGCCGCCATTGCCGAAGCCGGAATTCCCGTTTTCGCGTTCAAGGGCGAATCGCTTGCCGAGTACTGGGACTTCACCCACCGAATCCTAGAGTGGCAAGATGGCGGAACGCCGAACATGATTCTGGACGACGGCGGAGACGCCACCCTGCTGGTTCTTATCGGGTCCGACGCGGAGAAGGATGCCTCGTTCTTGGAGAACCCCACCAGCGAGGAAGAGACCTTCCTGTTCGCTTCCATCAAGCGCAAGCTGCAAGAAGATTCGGGCTTCTATAGCCGCATCAAGGCGAACATCAAGGGTGTTTCGGAAGAGACCACCACGGGCGTGATGCGACTTTACAAGCTGCAAGCCGAGGGCAAGCTTCCCTTCCCCGCGTTCAACGTGAACGATTCGGTCACCAAGAGCAAGTTCGACAACCTTTACGGCTGCCGAGAGTCTTTGGTGGACGGCATCAAGCGCGCCACCGACGTGATGATCGCGGGCAAGGTCGCAGTGGTTTGCGGTTACGGAGACGTTGGTAAGGGCAGCGCCCAAGCGCTTCGAGCTCTGAGCGCCCAAGTTTGGGTCACCGAGATCGACCCGATCTGTGCGCTGCAAGCGGCTATGGAAGGCTATAAGGTCGTCACCATGGATTACGCCGCCGATAAGGCCGACATCTTTGTTACTGCTACGGGCAACTATCACGTGATCACCCACGAGCACATGGCGAAGATGAAGGATCAGGCGATCGTCTGCAACATCGGCCACTTCGATAACGAGATCGACGTTGCCTCGCTGAGCGACTATCAGTGGGAGGAGATCAAGCCGCAGGTGGATCACGTGATCTTCCCGAACGGCAAGCGGATCATCATGCTGGCAAAGGGTCGCTTGGTGAACCTTGGCTGCGCAACGGGTCACCCGTCGTTCGTGATGAGCTCGAGCTTTGCGAACCAGGTGATGGCGCAGATCGAACTGTGGTCGAAGGTTGGCGAGTACGCCCCGGGCGTTTACGTGCTGCCGAAGATTCTGGACGAGAAGGTGGCTCGGCTGCAGCTTCGCAAGCTGGACGTTCAGCTGACCGAGTTGTCGTCCGATCAGGCGTCTTACATCGGCGTGGATCGGCAAGGTCCGTTCAAGACCGAGCGGTATCGCTACTAAGCGGTCTTCTGGTTTACGGAACCCTCCCCGGCTCTTGGGTCGGGGAGGGTTTTTTCGTTGTATCCCGTTCCCGATGAATCGGGAAGGGTGGTCCCGAGAATCGGGAATGAGGTGGTTCCGGGTTCCCGTAAGGTCCGGAGGACCGGCAAGATACTCCGTTCACGTTGTCGACAAGGGGGAGAACCGTATTGCCAGGGCTCCGCCCTTTTGGTTTTAGAGGTGATCCTAATCCCAGGGTTGAAACCCTAGGCTGCGATGATGGTCGCGGCTCCGCCGCTTTTTCGAAAGAAGGTCCAAACCATATTCCCCTCCCCGATAAATCGGGGCAGGCACTGGGAGGGGTGGTCCCGAGAATCGGGAACGGGGTGGTCTCCGGAGAACAAGAACGAAGTCATCTCCGGAAATGGGGTCCGGGATCCGAAAACCCCATGAACCTTGAGATTGAACAGAAACCACCCCGCCCCGCGGGCACCCCTCCATAGAGGGGAATTTGGGACCCCTCACCCGGTCCTTCGGACCACCCTCTCCCCCGGAGGGGCGAGGGTTTCTTGAAGCGGTTCAATATCTTCCCGTCGAGGTCCGGAGGACCGGCAAGACTGTTAGCCCAGACCGATAGGTCTGGGTAGAGGACCCATTTTGGTAAAAGGGGAGGCCTGTCCCGAGAATCGGGAAGGACCGACCAGATACTCCGAATCCGAGATGCCTCTTATTTGAGATCCTCTTGCCAGGGCTCCGCCCTTCGGGCGTTAAACGAGAACCCCTGACCCAGGGTTGAAACCCTGGGCTGCGATGATGGTCACGGCTCCGCCGCTTTTCCGGACCCCTCACCCGCCCCTTACGGGGCACCCTCTCCCCCAGAGGGGCGAGGGTTCTCGCGATTGAAAAACTTTCAAGGGCAGACCCCGACATAATTCCCCTCTCCGATCAAACCTAGGGGGGAATTTTCGACCCTACGCCCGAGCCGTCGAGAACCGCATCGCCAGCAACGACCGAATCTGGATCAACGTAAACCCGATCAAAATCGACCCCATCACCCACGCCGCCGCCGTCGCGTAGCCGAACTTCAGGAACATAAACGCGTTCTGCCAAACCTCCAACCCGATCGTCCGCGTCGAGTTCAGCGGGCCACCCTGCGTGAGGACGAAGATGTTCTCCATCGCCTTAAACCCGGCGATGAACACTCCCAGCAGGTTGATCAAGATCAACGGCTTCAGGCCCGGCAGGGTGATGTACCGAATCTTCTTCACCCAGTTCGCGCCGTCCAAATCCGCCGCCTCGTACCGATCCTCGGAGATGTTCTTGAGCGCCGCCAGGTACAGAATCGAACCCGGACCCGCGCCCGCCCAGACTCCGGGGAGAACCACCGCGAACATCGCCAAAGTCGGATCACCCAGCCAGTCGTAAGCCGTGGGCCAAGGCTGTTGACCCAGTGCGCCCAGCACCGGATTCACTACCGATTCCACAAAAGGACCCACCAATGAATTCAACAGACCCTGAGGGCTCTTGTCGTAAAACTGCCGCCAAACAAACGCCACCACTATCGAACTGGTCATGGCGGGTAGGTAGAAAACGGTTCGGAAAAAGGTCTTGAAACGCGGGATCTCGTTGAGCGCCAATGCCAAGAAGATCGGCACAAAGAACCCGATGAGCAGGCTGAGACCCACGTAAACAAAGCTGTTCCAAAGCGACTTGTAGAACACGGGCTGCGTGAAAACGCCGATGAAGTTGTCGAAACCAACCCACCGAGTCCCGCGCATGATGCTGTACTCCTGGAACGCAATCACCAACCCGCGCAGCAGCGGATAGTAGTGCCAAAGGGCGATGGTGAGCATCGCCGGACCAAGGCAAACCGCCAAAAATCGCCACATGCTGCGTCGATCGACTCCCGATGGGACGCGGTCGATAGTGTTCGCCGCCGCCGCGCGAGCCTTCTTGAAACCCCACACGCTGAGCGGAATGAGGGCAAGGCCTATGCACCCAAAGATTCCCGCCGCCCACGCGCGTTGACGAGCCAAAATCTCCGGTGGAGTGTAGCCGAGCAGCTTGTTATTCATCTCCCGCTCGGTCTCGGCAAGAATCTCTCGAACGTCGGTGTTGGGCTCCAATCGCGCCTTGTCCAGCGCGTTGTCCATGACGGTGTACACCTGCTGACAGTTCTTGCCGTACGGTTCCGGGTGACCCGATTTGAACAGCTCCTCGTTGGCTTTTACGTAGTCGGGATCCACCTGCGCCAAGTAGTCGGTATGACCAAATTTCTTCAGCCAAACCGGGTTCACCAGGTTGCCAAGCCCTAGCTCGATGCACTTCTCGGTATTGATCCGCGCCGCCTCGTCGCCGGAGAAGAACTTGATGAACTTCCAGCAGGCTTCCAGCTTTTTGGGATCGGTGACTCGAGACGAGATGGCCCACATGCCCGCGTTGATCTCGTTGGCGTATCCACCGGGACCTGCCGGAACGCGTGCCATGCCGATCTGGCTCGGCGGAAGGTCGCTTTGCTGAAGCACCACATCGTTGGTGTAGTTCAGCCACATGGCGATCTTGCCCGTTCGAATGTCGTCGTTCAGGTTCTTGCTGTTGAAGGCGGCCGGACCGATCGATTTCCCGTCCGGACCCTTCCACGTTTCGGTGACCAGCTTTCGATAGAACTCGACCGCTTTGGCCGCTTCCGGCGAGTTGATGACCGACTTCCAGGGTCCTTGCGGAGTGTCGCCGGGCTTCACCACCTCGCCACCCGCGGCGTAGAGGAAGTTCGCCCACAGATACGCAGGCGGGGTGGAAAACGCGAACCCGAATCGACCCGATTTGGCGTCGGTGAGCTTCTGCGAGTACTCGTAAAACTCCTTCCAGTCTCGAGGCGGCTTGTTGGGGTCTAGTCCCGCTTTAGAAAAGAAGTCTTTGCGATAGTAAAGCGCCATCGCGACTTGGAAAAACGGGATCGCGTAAACCTTGCCGTCGTACCCGGTGACCACCTTCTTCACCACCGGGTTGGTGCGGTTGAACACCTCTGGATCCTTCGCCACCAGGTCATCGAGCGGCCTTGCGAAGCCCTGCTCCAAGAAGGTGAAGTACTGCCGAAAGTTGACGTAAAAAATGTCGGGCGAGGTGTCCCCGGCCATGGACATCAGGAACATGCTGTCGGCGAGATCGCCTGCCAGCGTGAGTCCACCCGCGTTAACCACTCGAATGCCCGGGTTTTTGGCGTGGAAGGCTTCGAAGGTGGCTCGGCGAATGAGCGCGGTGGTGCTGGTGGCTTCTTTGGGCGGAATGCCGTAGCCCGCGCCGGGCATCATGCGAATGGTGATCTCGCCGCCGCTCCCCTGAGATGGGCCCGTTTGCGCCAGTCCTGCAGTTGCCAGGGCGAGGGTGCTCGCGATCACGGCAGATCGAAGGGTCGAATCGACCCCCAAGAGTCGGATCGCAGATCGACCCGCGGATAGAACGTTATTGAACTCGATCACAAGCAATCCCGACCCCGCAAAATTCGTTGCCGACATCGGTATCTTAACCGATTCGAGGGCGGGTCTTGTAACCTTGGTCAGAGAACCATCGATGGGCTTCGTTCGCTCGCTGATTCAACTTGCAAAATTGCCGAAATCACGGGCGGCGATTGCCCAGCGAGTGACCCCTGATTACTTCCCGAGAGCCCTTGAAACGGCGTACGGCATTGCTCTCGATAACGCGGGGTCGTCTGCCCACCAGATGGGCGGAAAGCCGAGTTGGAAGAACGCCGACTGTCCTAACTGCCAAAAGCCTCTTCAGCGATTCTTGTCCTTAGATGCCTCAGCGCCGGAGCTTGTGAGTCTCGGCTGGTCGGCACCTCGTTTGGAACTCCTTCTTTGCTGGGAATGTCCGCTCGGGCAAGACACTTTCACTTACCGGGTGAATGCGGCGAATGAACTCGAGATTCTCCACGCTCAGCGTGGAGAACCCGAAACCGATTTCCCGTACGAGAACTACCCTCGCTGGTTCGCGGAGGCGCGGGTGAACCTGGAGCCGCTTGATTCCGAACTCGATATCGACCTCCGAGCGCACTTCTACCTGGGGAAGGAATTCGAAGATGGGCTAGGGGTCGACGAGCGATTTGATATCCATCGGCACATGAAGATTTCCACTCCTCGGCATCAGGTGGGTGGGGTGCCGTTTCTCTTCGACTGGTCCGAGACGCTTTGCCCGTGTTGTGGGAATCGCATGGAGTTTTTGGCAACGGTGGCAGATCGCACGGTCGTTGGAGAGGCGATTGTGGATAACGACTATGTGCAGTCGGTGGCGTATCTTTGTCGACGTTGCCAGGTGGTGTCGATGCGGCAAGAGTGCGACTGAGGGGTAGCTCGTTCCAATGTCCTCGCCCATCCGGTTTTGGAGGAGAGAGGGGGCCAGGGGGTGAGGGGTGGCTTTAAGTCGTAGATCTTCTATTGCCACGGCTCCGCCGTTCTGATCTTAAACGGGATCATCGCAGCCCAGGGTTAAAACCCTGGGCTACGATGATGGTCGCGGCTCCGCCGCTTTTCCGGACCCCTCACCCGCCCCTACCGGGGCACCCTCTCCTCCGGAGGGGCGAGGGATCGTTGATTGATAACTTGCCTTGAAAGGTCCAGGTTTCATTCCCCTCCCGGGAGGGGTGGCGCGAAGCGACGGGGTGGTCTCCGGATAATCCACCCCCACCCGTTCGGGTTCGGGAAGGTTTTGTTGGGCGCGAAAAGGGGCTGAAAGGCGTCCGGCTCTGCCGACCACCCCGCCCCTGCCGGGGCACCCCTCCCAGGAGGGGAATTTCAGCGGGGCACCCTTAAGAAGGTCCGGAGGACCGACCAGATACTCCGGACAACTTACCAACAAGAGGGAAAACCGTATTGCCAGAGCTCCGCCCTTCCGGCGTTAAACGAGAGTCCCTGACCCAGGATTAAAACCCTGGGCTGCGATGATGGTCGCGGCTCCGCCGCTTTCGGAAAGAAGGTCCTGTCCACGAACACAGAGGGGCGAGGGTTCTTGGAACCCGGAACCACCCCGCCCCTGTCGGGGCACCCCTCCATAGAGGGGAATTTTGGGACCCCTCACCCGCCCCTGTCGGGGCACCCTCTCCCCCAGAGGGGCGAGGGTCTGACGTAGGATGTTTCAACTTCTCTTCGAGAAGGTCCGGAGGACCGGCAAGACTGTTAGCCCAGACCGACAGGTCTGGGTGGGGATGCCCAAAAACCCAAGGTCCGGAGGACCGACCAGAAGCTCCGGGAACTTTTGCCCCCATGGTGGAATTCTATTGCCAGGGCTCCGCCCTTCAGGCTTTTGACGGATTCCTAAACCCAGGGTTGAAACCCTGGGCTGCGATGATGGTCGCGGCTCCGCCGCTTTTGGAAAGAAGGTCCG
Source organism: bacterium (assembly GCA_027483535.1). GTDB lineage: Bacteria > Armatimonadota > Fimbriimonadia > Fimbriimonadales > Fimbriimonadaceae > Fimbriimonas. The sequence goes on along the minus strand of JAIXUN010000003.1, from coordinate 174,290 downwards.
AACCTCATGCCCCTCCTGGGAAGGGATTTTGGAACTCCTCACCTTCTCCAGCAAGCAACGCCGGGGTCCGAGCCCACAACCTTCAAGACCCGACCGACGACGTCGACCGATACCAATCGTCAAAATCCGTTAAGAACCCGTTCAGCCCAGCCGGAGCGGGCTTAGCGCACACGATTGCCGAGGGCAAAGTGAGCGGATGATCCGGAAACAGGGGCAGAAAATCGACCCGTTCCGGCGCGAGTCGACGCATGGTTTGCGGCAAAATGGTGGCGACTTTTCCGCCGTTCACAATGGTCAGAGCGGTGAACCCATCCACCGATCGCTCGAGAAAATTGGGGGTGATGTTTCGCTCGTTGAGTTGGCTGATGAACCGCGAGTACAGCGACGGCCAAACGTTTACGGGCGGAACCACCAGGGGAAGTTCAGAAAGGGCTCGGTCGGTATCGGTAAACCCTTTCGGGACCACAAGATCCATCACGTCGTCCTTGAAAGCGACACTCGCCAGCGTTCCCCCACGTTCGGGCGGGTGCATGATCGCAAGGTCAATTTCGCCCCGTTCTAAAGCGGTCATCACCTGCAATCCTTTCATTTGAATCGGAAGCAGCAGGGTGTCGTCTTTGCGATCTCGAAAGTATCGCCCGAGAATGGCCAGCCCGTGACCGTAGCTGATCGAGGTGTATCCCACCCGGATTTCGGGCAGATAGGTGGACCGCGTTTCAGCCACTCGCTCCAGGGTTTTTTCGATCGAATACCCGAGTGTTCGCAGTTGACCGATGGCGGCTTTTCCCACGCCGGTGGGCTGAATTCCGGTGCTGGTGCGTTCGAACAATTTGGCTTGAACCAGCCGCTCCGCCTCGGCGATCAAGCGAGAAGTTTGGGGCTGAGAGAGCGAAATGATCGTCGCGCCCTTAGAGATGGATCCCGACTCTTCCACGGCAAGAATGGCCTGAATGTGTCGCAGGCTAAAAGAGCTGACGTCGTGCATAGCGGCTATTCAAACAACGAATAAATGGAGTCGAACAGAGTAGGCGTAGAAGGGGGGATTCAACCGCAGATAAGAACCAACCGTTGAATCTGGATCAAGCCCTATGTCTTCTCTTAACATTACTCCCCCGCTTCATACGCCCGAATCGTTCCGTTACGTTTCCATTCCTTCCGCTAGTTCGCGACTAGAGGCGGGCCCCCGATGAGCGTTTATCCCATTGGACAATCGGTAAAGATTCCAACAAACGGGATTCGATTGCACGTTCGAATCTCTGGATCTGGACCCGGCTTATTGCTCATTCACGGCTGGATGGGCATGTCTATCTCTTGGCGCAAGGTTGTGGAGAAGCTTTCCGAACGGTTTACGGTGATCGTGCCGGATATGCGCGGTTACGGAGAGTCGGACAAGCCCGCATCCGGTTACGATGGGCTCACGTTGGTGGACGACCTGTTGGGTCTGTGCGATGCGCTCGGCCTTCAGAAGGTTGCCATCATCGGGCACGACATGGGTGCGATCCCGGCGCTGCTCTTCGCGGCGACTCATCCTGATCGCACTGACTTTATGGGCTATGTCGATGAGCCCCTGCCGGGCTACAACTTAGACCGATTCACTGCGTTTTCAGAAGAGAATCCGTTCGTGTACTGGTGGTTTGGGCTGAACTCGCAGCCGAATCTGGCCGCGTTTATGTGGCAGGGCAAAGAGGCTGAACTGTTCGACTACTTCGTCACCGCTATGACCGCCGATCCCGGCTCGGTGGAGCAAGCGGCAAAGGAGGAATACGTTCGAGCGCTGCGCAAACCGGGCGGACTCGAGGGTTCGTTCGGCTGGTATCGAGAGGTGCTCCAGTCTGGCATCCAGATTCGAGAAGCCACCCAGACGCCGATTTCGGTGCCGGTGCTGGGTGTGAACGGACAGTACGGCCACCCTGGGGTCGGCGACCAATTGGAGTTGGTCGCGACGAATGTGGAGAAGGCCGTGATTCAGAATTGTGGTCATTTGGTGGCGGAAGAGCAGCCGGACGCGTTTGTGGACGTCGTTCTGCGCTGGGTGGATTCGATTTAGGGGGAGTGCTAGCTCGGGGCTACGATGAGGGTCGCGGCCCCGCTGGTTTCGGAAAGAAGGTCCAAACCAAATTCCCCTCTTGGGAGGGGTGGCGCGGAGCGAAGGGGTGGTCGGCATTTTCGACTTCCTCGCGATTACCTCCAAAGCTGCCAATGAGTTCGGGGACCAATTCGGTCGTCATCAGGCATTGGAATCCGGAACCACCCCGCCCCGTTGGGGCACCCCTCCCAGGAGGGGAATGTGGTGCCCTCCATTTCCGCGAGGTCCGGAGGACCGGCAAGACTGTTAGCCCAGACCGATAGGTCTGGGTTGGGTTGCCAAATCCCGAAAGGGCAGGCCTGTCCCGAGAATCGGGAAGGACCGACCAGATACTCCCGACAACTTACCAACAAGGGGGAAAACTGTATTGCCAGGGCTCCGCCCTTTCGGCGTTAAACGAGAGCCCCTGACCCAGGGTTGAAACCCTGGGCTGCGATGATGGTCGCGGCTCCGCCGCTTTCCCGGACCCCTCACCCCACCCCGACAATCTCTCCTCACTGTCCAACCGACCCCCGTCCGACTAGAATGTAGGGATGCCCGCAACGGCGCTCGGCCTACTCGCCCTCATCTCCCTGGGCGGGAGTGCGCCCGCGCAAGCCAAAAAGGTGAGCACGCTCTACGTCTCGCCAGACGGCAACGATCTACTCAACGGGACCTCGCCCGGCAAGGCGATGCGATCCCCTCAGCGAGCCATTCAGGCCGTTCTTGGCATGGGCGGAACTCATAAAGTCGTGTTCCTCCCCGGCGTTTACCGACTCACGGAGCCCATAGAAATCAAAGGCGCCAACCTAGACCTGATCCTAGAAGGCAAAGAGGGCGCCATTCTCACCGGACTCCAAGAGGTGAAAGGCACCTGGGACAGCAAGCGGGTGTTCAGCGCCGAGATCAACCCCTCCCCGGAAGCAATCAACTTCACCGAGATCTTTGTCGACGGCGAGCGCCGGCTAAGACCCCGACTGCCCAAAAACGACTACTTCCACATCGATAAGCGGCTCGACCCGCTGCCCGAAAACTCCGGAAAGGGATCGGACGGGTACATGTTTCAACCCGGTTCTTTTCGTAAAGATTGGTACGACCTCGACGCCATCGAGGTCTACAACTGGCTGGAATGGTCCATCGTTCGAGCCCAGATCAAGGAGCTGGACATGGATCGGCGGCAGGTGCGATTCAAGCAACCAACCGGCATCAACGACATGTGGGCCAGGTACCGCGAGGGGTATCGGTACTTCCTGGAAAACGTGCGAGAGGCTCAAACCGAGGGCGAGTTCTATGCGGATCGCAAAGAGGGTCGACTCACTTACGTGGGGCTGCGTAGCGAAAACAACCGAGCCAAGGTGGAGATTCCGGTTCTGGAAAAGCTCCTCGTCATCACCTCCGACCCCGGTAAAGCAAGGACCTCGCAGGTAACGGTGAAGGGGCTCACCTTCGAGGGCACCAAGTTCGCGGTGCGAGGCCCCCAGCGGTTTATGTATCAAGCCGAGGCCGACCTTACGGGTGCGCTTCAGATCGAGCGGTCGAAAGAGATCACGGTCGATGACTGCACCTTCCGACAAACGGGCGGGCACGCCATTCGCTTAACGCAGGGCGTCGAGAATTCCACGGTGAGCAACTGCGTCATGAGCGATCTTGGCGGCGGTGGCATCTATCTGGGAGAGATGGAGCGGTTTGAAGACGATCGACGGTCGGGCAATTGCGTGATCGCCGACAACGCCATGATCGGCCTCGGCCGATTGCACCCGGCGGCGGTGGGCATTTGGGTGGGGCAGAACCCGAACAATGTGATCCGGGGCAACTGGATTGAAGACGGCTACTACACCGGAATATCGGTGGGTTGGAGTTGGGGATACGGGCCTAGCGGATCGCGAGACAACGTGATCGAGAACAACACGATGTCGCGCTTGGGTCACCGGGTGATGAGCGACATGGGCGGCATTTACACGCTCAGCCCCTCGCCGGGGACAGTTATTCGGGGCAACCGAATCAACGACGTGCAGGGGTATTCGTACGGCGGATGGGGCATCTATCCCGACGAGGGTTCCTCGGAAATGCTCATCGAAAAGAACGTGGTTTGGAACACTCGCAGCGAGGGTTTTCACGTTCATTACGGCAAGAACAACACCGTGCGGAACAACGTTTTTGCTTACGGATTAGAGACGCAGGTGCGCCGGTCGCGCGGGGAAGATCACCTCTCGTTCACCTTCTCCAACAACATCGTCGAGTTCAAATCGGGGCAGTTGTTTGGGCTGGAGTATCAGGGAAAAACGGGCGACAACGTTCAGTTCAAGAAGAATCTGTACTGGCAGCCGGGTGGAGCTCCGTTTAAGCTTGGGCCGTTTTCTTGGGAGGAGTGGCGCAGCAAGGGTCAAGACGAAGGGACCATCCTTGCCGACCCCGAGTTTCGAAACCCCAAGATCGGCGACTTCCGACCGCGAAACTCCAAGGCGCTGAAGGCGATCGAGTTTGAGATGTTCGAACGATTGGGGCCGGAAAAGCGTCCCGACAAATTGCCGAAGTCGGTGCCGAACACCTTCCCGATCCCCAAAGAGTTCAAGCCTGCGGTCTGGGGCTGATCCAACTGAAGGCAACCAATGCGGGGGAACCATTCGGGTCGGTTCGGCGATAATGTTAAAGCGTTCCCATGGATCACCTTTCTTGCAATCAACACGCCTCCGCCCCGGCCTTCTCGTGGGCCTTCCTTGCGGCTCTTGTTCTAGGCGCAAGTCTGCTGGGTTGCGACGGTGGCAAGAAAGAGGCATCCGCGTCTGGAGAGAATGTGCCCTCGCAAGGGACCCAGGACGGGAACGCCCCCACCGATCCAGGTTCCAATTCGGGAAGCGAACCATCCGGTGAGGGTCAGGGCAAAAAGCCCGACCCGAACGACCCGTTCGGCGGTAAAGACCCTAAAGACGTCATCAAGAGCACCCCTAAGCCGGATCCCAAGCGAACCGTGATCCAAAAATCTGGGAGCGGAAAGTGGAAAGCAAGCGCGTTTGATGCGAAGCCGCTGTTCGCTCAGTTCGATACCAAGATCAAGGGCTTGAAGCGTGCTCTGGTGGAATCCTCGATGGAGATCGACTATCCCAAGTTCGGTCGAGGGCTCACGAAGGACGTGATGCTGGTTCAGGGTCCGAAGCGATACTACGTCGCGTACTCGGTGGTGGACGAATCTGACCCAACCGCTCCGCTGCCGAAGACCACCGTGGATGCGAGCGGCGCGGCGGTTCTTACCGTGGACAAGTTTGGCGCACTGAAATCCAAGCCGAAGGCTCCCGAAGTAGACCTGGCTCGGTTCGGCGACCGGATGTCGCAATACGTGGCGGCGGGAGTGATTCACGGAACGCCCGTCTTTTCCAAGGCGATTGCTCAAGCTCAGAAAGAGGGTTGGAAGGTGGAGACAAACAGTTTTGCCGAGGGCAAGCAAAAGCTTAGAAGGGTCCTGCTCACCTCGCCTACCAAGCAGAAGGTCGAAATCATCTCGGACGATGCTTTTGGGTTGCCGACCGTGGTGCGCGTGAACACTCCGGAGAAGGGAGGCGAAAAGCGAACGCTTTGGACCGCGACCTATATGTTTAAGTCGTCCGACCTTTCTGAGGTGGATTTCAAGACTCTACCGAAGCAAGTGAAGATCAAATAAGCCTGCGGTCATGTAAAGGTCTTATTAAGAGTGAGCAGGGCGGTGCTCGCACCCCTTTTGTCGTCTTGTAGCATTTGTACGTGTTTTTAGCCGCCGGAATCGCCTTGGGTCTATTGAGCGCACCCGCGCCCAAAAACGTGATCTTCTTTGTGATGGACGGTGGCGGATACAACCAGTATCTGGCCGCTTCCATGGCCAACGACCGGCTAGGCAAAGAGGTCTTTCAGGGTCCGGGTTGGATGAATTCCAGCGTGAGTTCTTACTGCCTTCAAATGACGAAGGAGCCCAAGAAAACGGGCGAGCAGGATCCGGAAATTGTTTACGACCCTGCCAAGGCGTGGAACGAGAAAGACAATTACAAGTGGCTCCAATCCACCCCTACCGATTCGGGTGCCAGTGCCAGCGCGTATTCCACCGGAAACAAAACCTACAAGCATTCGCTGTGCACAAGCGACTTCGGTGAGGCTCAGAAAAACATCAACGACCTGTACCGAGCGGCGGGCAAATCTGTAGGAGTGGTCACCTCCGTTGAATGGAGCGACGCCACCCCGGCGGCGATGATTGCTCACAACCTGAACCGAGACAATCGGGTGGAGGTTTCGCGTGAAATGGTGGAGAAATCGGGCGCTTCGGTGATCATGGGCGCTTGTCACCCATGGTACGACGGCCACGGTCGACGGCGAGAAAAGCTGGGCGACGCGAGTTGGATCGGCGAGCGTGAGTATCTGATGGATGGCTCTAAGGCCTGGCAAGACATTCGGATCATCGAGTCGAGAGAGGACTTTGAGGCTCTGGCCAAGGGGAAGCTGGACATGATGGGTCGATCTCGAATCGTCGGCACCGTTCGAGCGGATGCGGGTTTGCAGATCGAGCGTGATTCGAAAGATTGGAACAAGGACGGAAAGATCGACGGAGAGGATCGCAAGGTGGCTCCGCTCAACGGCGACCCGTTCATCAAAACGGTTCCGAGTCTGGGCACCATGGCGCTGGGGGCGCTCAACGTGCTCTCGAAGAATGAGAAAGGCTTTTTCTTGATGGTGGAAGGGGGCGCGGTGGACCACGCGGGTCACTACAACTGGGGCGCGCGGATGGTGGAAGAGGCTCAAGATTTCTTCCGAGCCATTGAAGCGGTTGACGGATGGGTGAAGCGAAATGGCGGGTACGAGAATAACCTGATCGTCATCACATCTGACCATGAGACCGGGTGCGTTTACGGACCGGAGTCGGACAAGATTCCTTTCCAACCCATTCAGTCTGCCGGGAAAGGAAAGCTGCCGAAGTTCCGTTTCAACAGCGGCGGGCATACCAACGTGCTGATTCCTGTTTACGCCAAGGGTCCGGGTGCGGAGATGCTGAAGACCCTTTCCACCAAGCGCGATCCGGTTCGAGGAACGTACATGGACAACACCGACGTTCACCGACTGGTGGCTTCGGCGGCGAAATGATTGCTAAAAAGCTAAACATTTTTCGGGGCTCAAGACGGTCCCGAAAAAGTGTTACTCGAGCATTCTAGAGGTTAAGGCTCCTTAACAATTTGCATAAAATTAACAATAGCGTCTTAACCTGATTTTTGGTCGCTACCTATGGTGGCGATTCCGTTTGGCTTATGGTGCTCCATGCTAAGAAAAGCATTTACTCTTATTGAACTACTCGTTGTAATCGCCATTATCGCGATCCTAGCTGCCATTCTTTTCCCTGTTTTTGCACAAGCTAAAACCGCGGCAAAGAAGACAGCCGACCTTTCTAACTTGAAGCAAATGGGCACGGCGTCTATGATTTACGCCGCCGATAACGACGATGTGTTCATGCTCCAGGCCAGCATTAGCTGCGACGGTGAGTGGAACTATAACTCGCGAATTTTCTTCCCTTCTAACTGGAACATCCAGGCCAACGCGGCAGAAGCGGCCGGTTGCTTCCGCCGAATTCGCGGTGGGATTAACGCGGCGCCCAACTCGATTCTTCCTTACGTGAAGAACAACCAGATCTTCCAAGCTCCAGACGCTCCGGTGGTAGAGATCGGCGGTGGAGACTTCAATACTTCGCCTGCGAACCTCTTGGTTCAGCCCATCAACATGACCTACAGCTTCAACGGTCTGATGAGTTCCATGTCCAACACCGAGCCTGTGTCGGTTTCGACCACGCCGCTTTGGTGGCCGATGTTTGGCAAGAAGGCCGAGCGCGGCGGTGGCTACACCAACCCGTTCCTCATCTGCCCACAAGCCAACCAAAACTGCCGATTCAGCGCGTCTGGTCCGTTTGTGAGCAGCATCAGTTCTTGCAACGCGGGTCGAGACAACCGAGGCATCGCTGATCCGAACGGTATCCAGTCGAGCTTTGGCAACGTTTCTTACGGAACGCAGTGGATCTACCAACGAACTCAGAACTGGGTGTACGCAGACGGTCACGCCAAGTCTCGAGTTTCCGGAACGGGCGACCCGCGAAACGATCCGTTTGCACCGGGTGGAACCTATCTGCAAAACGGTGTTCCTAGCCAGGCAGGCATCTACCAAGACTCGCAGTGCCACATTCCGTTGTTCCGACCGGACAGGATTCCTAACTGATGAAGAGAATCTTTGCCTTTTTGATTCTGGTCGTCGCCCTTGGTTTGGTCGGCTGTCAGGGCAGCGATGCTCCGATCGCCGATGCGCAAAGGCGCAACGCGGATGGTGAGGTTGAAGGAAAGGAGCCGACCTTTGTGATGGTTCCGGCTCAAAACGACCCCAACAATCCAAACAAGAAGTAAATCTTCTTTCGGTAAGTCTCTTGATAACCCCGCCCGTATCGGCGGGGTTATTTCTTTATCCGATACTTGGTGCACATGGTCTGGAACCGCTCCCAGGCGTAGGAATCCCATTGCTCGATGGGGTCGAAAAAGCCGTTTTGGATGAGGGTTTTCAGCGGTTCGCCGCGAACCATCCACTGATAGTAGGCCCGGTTGGAATGGTGATACGGTCCGTACAGCTTGGAGCCCTCGATCAACGACTCCAGCCGCTTAAACAACTGCTCGTGACGCTCGTGCATGCGCACCGAGACTTGCGGCTGCTTACCGTCTCCGCCAAAGCTGCCTTCTCCCACCAGGATGCCTAGTAGAAATCCGTGTTCGTCCGGCGTCACCCCTTTATGTTGTCACGAAACGTTCCATTTTCGGGAACCCGCTTAGGGTGGGGCGCATTGGGAATCATCGCAGCCGTTGTTCTGCGCAGGAAAACCTTAGCAAGGGGAAACCTTAGCAAGGGAAAACCTCGACGTAGGGAAACGGGTGCGGAACGAAACGCCCGGCGGATAGGGTATGCACGGACTGAACCGAGCCATAGAGATGTTTGCCCCCAAATCTCAAACTCACAGCGGGGGTCGCGGAAGCTTCGAAGAAGCGGTGCGTCCTCATTTGGATGTGCTGTACCGAGTGGCTCGCCGAATGACTCGCAACGCCGAAGAAGCCGAAGACATCGTCGGTCAAACCCTGTTGCTGGGTTACAAGAACTGGAATCGGTTCGACGGCGAACACACGCGCAGTTGGCTCATTCGCATTCTAAAGAACGAGTTTTTGGGCCTGCGACGCAAGCAACGGTCTCGTCCGGAAGAAACCGAGCTGGATCTGGAGGTCGGTGATCAGAACAAGTCTTGGACCGGAATCGCGGATCGGCTGAACAGCGAGCGGATCATTCAGGCCATGGAGCAGTTGCCGGAAGAGTTTCGAATGGTTTCGCTGCTTTGCGACGTGGAGCAGATGAGCTACGAAGAAGTTTCGGAAGCGCTCGACATACCGCTTGGAACGGTTCGATCCCGCCTTTTCCGAGCCAGAGCAAGACTAAGAGAGTTGCTCGCAGATTTTGTTGCGGAAGGTGCGCACTAGAGATGAATCCAGAGATGGAGATGAACGGTCGAGACGAGTTGATCCAGCGATATGTGGACGGTGACCTGAGTGGCGCCGAACTGCGCGCGTTCGAGAGCGAGCTGGCGACCTCCGAAGAGCTTCAAGCCGAAGTGGCGGCCCTTCGCACGTTTAAAGCGGCGCTGTTCGATTCTAGGTTGGACATTGCCGTTCCTAGAGAGCGGTTGGAAGCGTTGATTCCGAAGTCGAAAGCACCCGTGGTCTCGCCGCGATCGCCGTGGATTCGGTGGGCGTTCGTTCCTATGTTGATGGTGCTGATGGTGGGTGGCTACCTGCGCTTCAACTACGATCCGATGAACTTTGCGAAGGGCTCGGTGGTGTCGGTTCGCGCCGGACTCACTCCCGCCGCCGCCGCTTCTTGGGTGGCGAAAGAGACGGGCATCGCGGCTCCGGCCTTGGACTGCGGAACCTCTTGCTGCTTGGTGAAGGGCGAATGCGGTCCGGATTGGGCGGCGTACACGTACGAGTCGGAAGGCACCGAGTATCGGCTTTATATGAAGCAGGGCACGGAGGCGATCGACAACGCCAATCTGCCTGGCGAGCAGGTTCATGACGTGGTGATGAAGTCTGGCAAGGGCATCGGCTGGTCGCACTGCGGAATGTCGTTCTATCTCACGGGTGGCAATGCGGCGGATCGTCGACGCATCGCGGAGATGATCTTGGCCAAACTGTGTGCGGTCACGCACGGGCACGAGAAACACTAAGCGGGCCTAAAAAGTTATCGAGCCCAGGTGTTTGACTAATCGCTGTCCCAGGTCGGAAAAGGGTCTGTTGTAAACAGACTAAACACCATGCGATAGAGAGCTCTAGATTGAGGTGTCCGAAACTCCGAAGCATCGAAAAGTGCTAGTACCTGCGAGAAGCAGATGAGATGGTCCTTTTTAACAAGCTGCCAGTGTGAGCGCAGCCCCTCTCCGGGAATTTCGGCGTCTTCGCTGTAAGCAGACACCTCTCTCAGAATGGTGGTTTTCACCTCCTCCTCAATGCGGAAGAAAAAGTCGGATAGCTCCATCGGCAGAAGGTAGTCCTCCTCTCCGTTCATGATTCTAAGCATCGTTGCGGCAGACCGCCCAAGCATCCAAACGGCAACGGTTGGCGTTGTGAAGAACGGAAGAATCCCAATGCTGATGTCGGCATCTAGTGCAGGCATGGGATCGAGCTCATCTGCCCAAAGTGGGTCGTAATCGGCGAAACCTGCCTTATATTGATCCAGCTCTTGTTCTGGAAGAACCATGACATCGGCAAATTGCTCTTTCACTTCCTCAATCGTCATTTTTGTTTCCCTAAGGTCATTTGCGGGCCAGTTTCCAGAGCAACAGCCCCTCGTGATATCGGTCTGTGCCGGGGTGCTTTGTCCTCTGGCCGTCAGCATGGATCCGCATATTCGTTCAGCTCTACTTTCGCCTTGCGATGTATTCCCAAACAATCCAAATCAAGAGCGTCAAACCTAACGGATAGGCGATTAATAAAAAGATGATTAACACCATCTCTGAGTCGAATCTGAGGGGAACGAAAATATTCAGATAAAAAAGGGTTTGAACGAGGTCGAAGCACGCCTACGGCAACGCAATGTAGAGCAGGCACGTCCTGAGCCTTTTTCTGGATTCTTGAGATAAGGGTTTCATACACAGGATCAGGGGTAGGGTCGTTGACCTCGAGTTTGCAGGTTCATTTGAGACCCTTTTGCCACTGCAACAGCGCCTCATGTAGTCGGTCTGCGCCGGGGTGCTCGATGGGCAGCAAGTAGTGTTTAGACAGAGAGAGAAATCTAGAATGGTTGATCCCTCGGAGCAAGCCTCGACCTTGTACTCCGGCGGCGGTCATCGCGTCCACATAATCCGCCAAAGCGTAAACGCCAACTTCTTCTCCCTTGGTTTTTTCCAACGTGCCCCGTGAACGCCAGACTTCGTTAACTCTTTGGTATCTCATTGAGAAAAGATTAAGAACAATCTTCCAATGCTTCACCACCTTCCAATGCACGCACACCGCAACGCAGTTGATTTCAAGATGTTCAAGTTTGGCAAAAACAATCTTGAGCGGGAGTAGCGAAGTCAAGAGAAATCCGGTAACCCAGGACCGATCAATACTCTCGTCATTGTAAGTGATTACGATCAGGGAGACAAGGATCGCGAAGCAGGTCAGTATATAGATAGCTATCCAACGTCTTGTCGTTTGATACTTTTCAACAATCGCATCGATCTCTTGCTCGGTAAATTGAATCTCTCCTCGTGATAGGTGATTCAGCTGCTCGATGATATCCATTCCGGATAGGAAATAGATGTTCTTCTCAAAGGTCGATTCTTGCTTGTGGCTCATTTGGATTTAAGGTGATGCACATGGACGGCAGGAACCTACCTTCGTTCGGAACAACGACTGAAGAACACCCACCGAACGAAGTCCAGCAAGAACCGAGAGACTTTTGGCTCGCGAAGAACAAGACCCAGAAACAGCGCAATACCTACCGGACAAACAATTAGTGCGGCTAATGCCTGGGAATGTGCCTCTTGATGATTGTAATCCAGCTCTTCAGTAAAGGTCCGATGTTTGGGATCGAAGATCGCGACGAAGAGCAGTTGGTACATCATCGCTAAGAAGCACTGCAGGATCACGCTCGCAAACACCAGCTTCACTCTTTGATGAATGTTGCTTAACACCCCGGGTGCTATATCCGTTTCGATCAACGGAGCGGGATTCTGACGGCCCTGCTCGTCTAGCGAGAACGTGGGTGGTGGCTTTGGCGGTACGTTTTCTGGGTTAACAATTGCGTCCGACCTTGGATCGATTCGTGGCCAAAAGATGAGAAGACCGTACAGGATTGCCCCGACGAGGCCCGTGACGAAGAGCGCCAATTCATTCTTTGTCAAAGGGGAAAAGCCAGGTTGATGACTGAGTTTTGAGACCCTTGAGAAGATGATCGGCAACCCGAGGTTGATGAGGAAAACCCATCCAACCACCTTGAAGCGCTCTAGTTTGGTCATAAGGCTCTCTCCAAAAGTTAAATCACGCGATGGTGCAGGTTGCTCCAGTGTTGAGGGGATCGGTAAGACCTAACTTTGTTTCTAAATCGCCGCCACGCTGGCGGAGGGTTCTTCACTTCCGCCGAGAGCTGATGCCTCTTGTGTCGGCGATAACAACCACGCCCTTCTCATCCACGTGTATCGAGCCGGACGTCGATTTTTCCGCCCATGGGTACAGTCGCGTTCGAACCACCTCGGTCGGCGTTTCCACCTCGATATCGTAAGCCCACTTCCAAGGGTACAGATACATGCGTCCTTTCCCTCTCAGCAAGGAAACACCGTCGATACGAATCACCGACCCGGTGTCGTGCGCATAGAAGGGGAACGGGTTGGACATCACTGCCCATGCGTAGAGTGCGCTTGCGAGAATCCCCAAAAACGCCGCGCCGATGATGCGCGCTCGTCGTCTTGGGTTTTTTGTCTTTGGCATTCTTGATGCGTTCATTCCTCACTCGCAGGTGGGTGTCCATTCGGAAGCCGGATGGATCGGGCGATTAGTTCGAAATCTTGAGCGAACAGGACGTCGGCTACTTCGGAAAGATTCACCTGACCACGGCCACTCATATCGTACTGCACGGGTTTGAGTGACGGAAGAAAGTGTTGTATTGAGTCGCAGAAAAGGCTCAACTCGGCCACTTAGGCGGATGGAGATTTCCTGCGTTAGGCGAGGTCGTCCTCTGCGAATTGGGAAAAGCTCCCCAGTGATCGGGTCTCTCCATTTGCAGATTGTTCCAATCCACGCTGCACCGATGCCAGCGCATTGGGATTCTCGTAATGCCAGGCCTCACGCTCGATCGCGAGTGAAGAATGAACGCCGATCTGCCCGGCGGAATCCTGTCGATTGATATCTGATAGGTTCTGTTCGTTCATTGGAATATTTGTGTGGTTTGCTTTCAGACAGGTGGCTGGACCCGGACTCTACGACAGGCTTCAAAAAACGGCGGAAAGGCCTTTCGCCCTCAACAGAGAGAGAAGCTTTAGGGCAGCTCCAGACGGCTTCTTTTCGCCCCGCTCCCACTGCCCAACCGTACTGACCGTGACGTTTAGGACCTTAGCAAGAACGGCCTGACTCACGCCCGCTTGCTCTCTTAGTTCCCTAATCTCGGCCGCCTGAAACGGCGTCACCGGAGTCAGGCATAGTTCATCGAACTTCCGCATCGTTGCTTTGTCCGCCACGCCTGCTTCGTGCATGTCAGCGATGATGCGGTGGACGGTGAGGAGGGTATTGCCGTCGTTCAACGAACCTACTTCAGAGGGGTGATCCTCGCTGGCGGCAGCCTCATAGAAACCTGTGTCTCCACGAAATTCTCTTACGATCCTTTGTCCTTTCTTAGGATTACTCATTGATGTTCTCACTCTCTTCCAGTTCGACGATAACCTTCGCTTCCAAGGCAATGCCTAGTTCTTCCTCCGTAAGGTCAAGGAAATACGACGCCAAAATCTTCAACGCTCGTATCTCGGACGGTGAGTGATTTGATTTGTCGTTCTTTGAGAAGGCGTCCACAAGAAAGGCCCTCTCGTTGATCTTCAACGCAACCACCACTCGATAGCCGGATGAACGCCCGGCCCCGGGTCTTGCAACTCTGCGCTTAAAAAGGCCCGAACCCAAATCCGCATCAAAGAGACCGCTTTCGATTTCTCGGACAGTTGCAATCAAGAGTGAATCCGACCAACCTACCTTGCGTCGATACTTGTCGAAGTCCTTCGTAGCGAATACTCGACCCTCCATCGTCGAAATAAAGATACCACACCAAGTGTGGTAGTTCTAAAAGCAGAAAGTCGAATTCCGGGAAATTTCCAAAAAGGGGGGTTGCCAATAATAGTAGACATATGTCTATAATATTGGAGTCGCTTACCGGTGGTCGAACTATGACCAAACCGACCCCCGGCGAGCGAAATCAACGTTCGAGAAGCCGGACCAAGAGCAGGATTAAGCACCCACCACCCCTTTTCACGAAGGGCCTCTTGGTATCCGGCCTCCCGCACCCCCAAACAGGCTTACCAGCCAACCCACTCTCCTATGTCTTTTGACGCACGCACGGAGAGGCATCTTCAGTCTCTCCTTCCAAGAGCGGAAGCGGCGGCTCGGCGATTCATGATCGCCGCCAAAGCCATGCTTCCCGCAAACATCGACATTCAGATCATCGCCGGCACCCGCACCTTCGCCGAGCAGAACGCGCTGTACGCCCAGGGTCGAACCAAGCCCGGATTCATTGTCACCAAAGCCCGCGGCGGGCACAGTTATCACAACTTCGGGCTGGCGTGGGATATCGGACTCTTCTCGGGTCGCAAGTATCTCACCGCCTCGCCCTGGTACGACCGTCTCAGCACGCTGGCAAAAGATCACCGACTCACCTGGGGCGGCGATTGGAAAACCCTGCGCGATACCCCGCACTACCAAGTGAAGGTGAAGGCCACCCTCGCCCAGCTTCGCGCCCTCGTTCAAAAAGGCGGGGGCGAGATCACTCGACCAGACGTGCGCAAAGGCATCGACTCGTTGATCACGACCTAAAACCCAAATGATCCTAACCGCTCTGCAAGGGGGTGAGTCCGGACGGACTCACCCCCTTTTGCTTTGGCAAGCCGCATTGGCCATTGTCGCCACGCTCCTTTCGGGGACGGTGGCGGCGCTAGGAGCCTTTGCCGCTTCCACCGCCAACCACGCTCGAGACGCCGCCGAACTGCAACGGCTTCGACAGTCCGTCACCGCCATCGACCTCACCCTCGATCGCCATTCGGCGCTGCTCATCGAGCTTCAAACCGACCTGCGCTGGATAAGAAATCAGCACCGCAACCAACACCATGAACAATCACACTCAACCACCCACGCCCCCTCCCCTGCACCTTTTCGTGAACCCCAAGCCCGCAAGCCTGATGGGCAAAACCGGGTTGCCACCTCATTTCGACCCTAAAATCACGCTCCGAACCGCCGTTGCGGGTTGGCTCATCGCCGCTCTGGGGACCTCCCAGGCGAACGTGCCCGATGACGTTCAGGCAGGGGTGATCTCCATCGCGGGCTTTGCGGTGGGAGCGGTTTACGACATCGCCGCCGCCTGGCTGAAGCAAAGACTCTCCCCGCCCACCCGCAACAAGACTCCTCATGCCAAGAGCGAAGCCCAAGGAGACCGGTGAACCCAGTGGCGAAGGTTCGGCTCCACCGAAGAAAGTGCGTCAACCGTCGACGCGCAAAAGTGCAACGCGCTCGGCAAAGGCAGAGAGAGCAGATGAAGTCGTTCGGCCTGTAGTCAAGACGCTCACCACTAAACCGGAAGAGAGCCTGCAATCGGCGGTTCGCAAGTTCCTGCTCGGCGAGACCTCACCCGTCTTTGCGGCGGGAGAAAAGATCCACGCGCTGCTGGAATCGCTCTACCAAAAGGCGGTTGCCGGAGACGTAAGGGCGGTCACCACCCTGCTGGAGTATTACGAACCCAAGCCGAAGGTGGCCGAAGACGAGGGTCCAACCGCCGCCGAAGAACTGGCTAGGCTCCTGGCTCCGCAAGACCTAGAGGCCCTGCACAAAACCTGGGAAGCGCTCATGCGCAATGTGCAAGATTGATCGCGACTCTTCCTTCAAGTGGAGTCGTTTCTGCAGCCCTGGCACGAACCTCGTTCGCGCATTACGTGGCGCTCACCTGCGGGCACGAACTTCACGCTTGGCAAAGAATCGTTTGCGATAGGTTGCAGCGACTGAAGTACGAAACGGGTCAGCGAATCCTCATTCACGGCCCCCCGCGGTTCGGCAAGAGCATTCTGGTCTCCAAACGGTTTCCCGCCTGGTGGCTGGGGCACAAGCCAGAGGGTCGAGTGGTGCTGGCGGCGTACGCCAAAAACCACGCCCTCGGCCTAGCTCTCGCCATGCGAGCCGCTTCGGAAAGTGAACTGCATCGCAAAGCCTTCCCCCGATTCAAGTGGGAAAGTTGGAATGCTGATGCGGGTGGAAGCCTCTCTCAAAGGGTCGCCAAGCGAGACGGTCAGCCGAGTCTGCGAGCCGTCGGTTCGGAATCGGGCTTTACCGGAACGGGCTGCGATCTTTTGATCATCGACGACCCCTACGCCAGTGCGGATGACGCGCGCAGCGAAGCCGTGAATGGTTCGGTTTGGCGATGGTGGAGCGAAACCGCGCTGCCTCGCCTGAACGATCGCACCAACGTGGTGGTGATGTTCCACCGCTATCACCCGGAAGACCTCGCGGGGAGATTGATGCGCGAAGGGGCGGGGGGTGGTTTCCAATGGGAATGCCTGAGGTTTCCTGCCCTTGCGGACGACAACCAAGAGGGAGACGACCCCACGGGTCGGCAACCCGGAGAGCCCCTTTCGCCCATTCGCAGCGCCGAGTTTCTGCATCGACTCAAAGACCTAGACCCCATCATGTTCGCGGGTCAGTTCCAGGGTCGACCCATTGCCGAGGAGTCTCGCCTCTTTCGGGAATCCGACTTTCAGGTGGTGGACGAGGTCCCCGACCTGGTGGAATGGGTTCGCGGGTGGGATCTTGCCAGTTCCATTCGAGAATCGGCAGACTATTCCGCTTCGGTGAAGCTCGGCTTCGACCCCGCCGGAAACGTCTACGTGGCCGATGTGTGGCGAGCCCGGCTGGAATCGCCCGACCTTCGCGCTTGGATCAAGACCACCGCCCTGGGCGATGGACCCGGCACACACCAGTGCATCGAAAGCAAATCGGTGGGACTGGCGATGGTTCAAGAATGCGTGCGAGACCGAGAACTGCGATCCATCGTGTTTCGCGGGATCGAGCCCAAAGGCGACAAACGTCAGCGAGCCCTTGCTTGGGCTAGCCGAGCCCGCGCGGGCAAGGTGTTCCTTCTTCGCAGGCCGTGGACCTCCGCCTTTCTTGCCGAATGCCTTGCCTTTACCGGATTAGAGCCCGGCCGCTCCGCGTCGGCAAGCGGCTCTCATGACGATCAAATCGACGCGATGAGCGTTGCCTACCACGCGGGATACGACCGTGAAAACCGCTATTCCATTGAAAAACCAACCTTCAAAAGCCCCTATCGACCAGCCGAGTTTCGCTGAGGTGGAATCCGCCAGCCCTCGGCTCAGCGATTGGGCGATCGGCTTGCCCGGGAATCCGGAAGAGACCGATCTCATCGTGGCCTACCTCGCCCTCAACCATGCGCTCAGCGCCAAGCACCTCACCCGATCAGTGGACCGTTTGCAGGTGGGCGATACCGCCTATTCCGCCACCAGAACCTTTGGCGAAGAGGGCCAGGTCGTGATCTCCATCGTCCGCGAAACCGGGCTGAATCAGAGCCTTGCCCATCGCGCCGAGCGGGACAATCTTCGCAACCGGGTGTTCGCCCTTCAATCCGAAGCCGACTCTCTGCGACAAATGCGCGACGAGATCGAGCGTCAGGCACGGGCGGCGCAAAGAAGGTCCGACCTTCTGACGCAAGATTCCGCCCCGGTGGAAGAAGCCCGGCAGCTCATTGAGCAATCCGAAGGTCTGGAGGCGTGGATCGCCGACTACGACCGGAAGATTCAAGCCGTTCAGACAGCTCTGGATGAGGTTTCAGAATCGCTTCAAACCTTAGAAAAGAGTCCGGTTTACACCTGTACCGACCGTTTTCGATTCCAGGTGAGGTCATGCCCTTAAGAACCCACGTTTGTAGCGATTGCAAGCATCGGTATCGGGCTTTTCGAGGCGGTCCGGTGGCGGATCACGACTCGATGGAGTGTCCTTCGTGCGGGTCGACTTCGGTCGCGCCTGAGTTTGAGGGCAGCCTACTCGCCCTAGATGCAGTAGGTGCTTCTACCTCGTTGGAACGGCTAGAAAGAGACGGCCTGCTGGAATCGGCGAAGCGCCACAAGGCGTGGCTGGAATCGCCCGAAGTGAAGCGAGAGGTACTCGAGGGTCGCAAGGAGTTGGCTCTGCGCGGACCCCGCGAACTTCAGCCCGACTATCTGCACGAACGGAGGCTGTTTTGAGTCTGCTGACTCATCCGGACGATCTTCGAACCGTTCTCGCCGAATCTTGCGATCCCACCGAATACGCCCGACTTTACGATCAGCTTCGCACCATGATGGGCGCCGAGTCGCAATCGGGAGGGGCGTACACGGGATCGGGATTACCCTTCTTTGAAGACATTCGCCCCACCCATCTCACCCTCGGAAAGTCTCGCCGCATTCTGCAAAACCAACTGGTGGAACTTGCCCGGGTTCGCTATGCGGAAATCGAGCCGAGCTTTTCGGGCGTGGACCCGATGGTGGGGGAGGCGATGCGCGGATATTGGTCGGCAAGGGCGAGCGGACGCACCCTTTCCCCCGCTTCGTCTGCTCAGAGCAGCGGGTGGACGGACGAGATCGACCGCGCCTTTCTGGAAGGGAACGCCCTTGGTATTTCGTTCTTGCAGGTGGGTCTGCTCGGTACGGATCAGGGCACTCGGCGGGTGCATGTTCGCCACGTTTCGCCCCTGCAAACGGTGTGGGATCGCCACGCGGCCGACCCTCATGCGGGTCGATTCGTAGCGTTTGCGCATTTGCTTCCGGTGGATCTTGCCGCTCAGCAATACGGCGAGTCGGCAATGAACCACGTTCGCACCCTGGTGGGTGCGGGCGAACGCGCCATGAAAGTGGTTCGCATCATCGAGGTGTTTGATCGCGGGATTGCTGGGAAGGAATCGACCTATACGGTCCTGCTGGACGACTTCGAGGGTCCGGTTTTGCAGCAATCTGCCAACCCGTTTGGGCTGCTGCCCATGGCGGCTTACGTTCACTTTTCGTTGCCTGGGCTGCGAGCCCCGCTGGGTCGAGTGGCGTTGCAAGCCCCCACTCAAGAGGCGATCAACGAGATCGAGAGTGTTCTGGATACCGCGATCAAACAGCACCCTTTCACCGTGATCGACACCGATCTGGTGGACGATTCCGACCTGGTACGGCTGAACTCCAACGAGCGTCCGGCTTACGTGCGAATGCGTCGACCCGACGTGTCGGATCGGAGATTGCCGTACTACAACGTCCCCGGCGCGGCGGTTCACCCGCAGCTCTTCGAGCGGATGCAGATGCTTCAGCAGCAGCTCAATGCTGAATCTGGGGTGAGCGACATGGCTCGCGGGAATCTCATGCCGGAGCGTCGAACCGCCACCGAGATCGAGATGCTCGCTCAGCAATCCGGCGCCACCGGAACCTGGCCGCTGCGACAACTCACCCGCTGGATGCGCCGAACCGTCGAGACGGTGATGCACCTTGCCAAGGGGTTCGACGACGACCCGGTGAGGGTGAATGTCGGCAATCTCGACATGACCTTGAACGACCCGGCTGACCCTCGTACCTGGCTTTCGAACCTGTTCGACGACCAAGCCGAGGTTCAAATCTCGGAAGAAGCGGTGTTGTACGCAGACGGAATCCGCAAGCGCGGCGAGCGCCTTTTGCAACTGGATCGGTTGCGACCCGAGGTCGAAGCGGGGCTGATCGCCCCCGATCGCTACCTTCGCGAGAAGCTTCGCACCCTGGGTTTCGACCCTGACGACGGCTGGATTCAACCCCCGGCCCCTAACAACCAACTTTGAATTTCTATGCAAGAAAATCCCCTAAACTTTAACGAATCCTCACCAGAGGATCCCCCAACTACTGCCCCTAACCCCGTGGAAGACATCGCGGGCTCGGTGGCAACCTTTGAGGTACCTCCCGAACCGGTTCAGTCGGTAACGATCCCACAGGAAGAGGATTCCGACGATCTTTGGTCTCCCCTAGAAGCGGCCCTGGATGCGGAAGACCCGGCGATTCGGCGAGAAGCGCTGGACCGGGTGAAAAGCACGCTCGACGCGAGTCGGCCTGTGATGGAAGCGATGCTCGACTGGCGAACTCGCCTGCTGGACCCGAGCACCCACGCCCAAGCCGCCGCCGAAATGCGCGACCTCATTGAGCAAGCCTCGCCCCAGCGAGTCTCTAACGAGAAGCCTTCAGACGGTTGGTTGGACGAGATTCACGACCTGCTCGCCGAGCGTCGGCTTTCCAAACTGGAAGCCGATTTCAGAGCCAGTGCTCTGGAGCCGTTCGTGGCTCCGGCCAAGGGAATCGGCTGGGAAGTGTCGCCGGAAATGGCGTGGCAGGCGTTTCGCCGCTTCCCGGATAGAGACCCGCTCACCGCGCTGAAATCGACCTTCCCGGACGCTTACGCCGACTATCGCGCCGTGATGGCGACTCAGCAACAGGCTCGGAAATCCGCGCCGACTCTCCCAACGGGAGCCATCACCGCCAAAGGAATCGAGTTCACCGAACCCGCCGATGGCAACTTCTTTTCTCTCTTTGCTAAGGCTCAAGACAGAGCCTAACGCCCCCCCAAATAAACCAAACACAACATGCCAATTTGGAACGGAACCACTTTTAACAACACTCTCATCGCCAGCGCCACCTCCCAACTTCACCGATCGGGGCGGGTGGTCAACCAGATCCGGGGCCGCTACGCGCTGCTCAACGTGATCATGGGCGAGGCGATGCCGGACGGAACGACCTTTGGCGGACTCAAATTTGCCCGCGTTAAGCGCACCGGAGGTCGATCCATCAAGCTGCGATTGCTCGGCAAAGCGATCTCGCCGAGCGTGCTCGCTCGGGGGTCGGCGGAGCTGGTCGCTTCGACTCCGGCCTCTTTCGACGGCATCGGCGCGGTCGATTTCCGCACCGCTCCGTACCAGCGCAAGCAGTACATCGCGGGCAGCGAGATCGAGGAGATTCGGGGTCGAGAAGCCGAGACCTCGGACCTCATCAACGACTACTATCAGGCCTTCGTCGACGGCTTTCTCAACAAGCTGAATCAGGACATCTGTAGCGACGCTCTGCCCAGCTCAACGGCGGTCGGCGGCATCCGGTCGATGGTCTCAACGGGTCTCACCGCCGACGGCGAGGGTGCGTTTGCCAGCTACGGCCTCGATCGATCTGACAACGACAACGCCTTCTTCCGCTCGAACCTAGAGGGCTCGGTGGGGGTGCTCACCTGGCAGAAGCTGGGCGCATATCAGGTGTCGGCGGAGTCTCGCGGCGGGGTGCTTCGGCTGGGCGTTTGGAACCCGCAGGTGTTCGCCAAGCTCAAGACCGACATCGAGTCTTTGACGCAGGTGACCTACGACGAGAAGATGACCTCGCTGGGCGCTCGGCACTTCTTTTATAGCGGCATGGCGCACATTCCGGAGGGGAATCTGCCCGTGGGCGAGGGGTACCTGCTCGACCCGGACACGTTCACTTTGTATTTGGACGAGACGCAGCCGATCACGAGCGGGGTGGAGGAAGACCCGAGTCGGGAGAATGCGTACTTCATGAAGATGCGAGCATACGCGCAGTTCCTCTGCGACCGGCCGGGGTCGAACATGAAGCTGAAGGGGATCGCCCTGGCGTAAGGGGGCGTTTCGTGTTTTGAAGCCCTCGCCCCTTTGGGCGAGAGGGTGGCCGAAAGCCGGGTGAGGGGTCCCGGAACCACCATGCACCGCCCCTTTGATGAGGATCCGACCCGATAAATTCCCCTCTATGGAGGGGTGGTCCCGATTTATCGGGAACGGGGTGGTTTCCGGAAAGTTCTCGATAGACCTTTCGGAGACTCTGGTCGGTCCTGCCGGACCTTTTATCTTTTGGAATCCACCTACCCAGACCTATCGGTCTGGGCTAACAGTCTTGCCGGTCCTCCGGACCTTCTCGGAGGGAATTTGAAACGTATTCTGTCGGACCCTCGCCCCTTCCCGATTCTCGGGACAGGCTTCGGGAGAGGGTGGCCGAAGGCCGGGTGAGGGGTCTGGCTAAACGTATAAGTTCCAGTTGATCGGGCAAGCCGATCCGCAAAAAATTCCCCTCCTGGGAGGGGAATTGGGTGTCAGACCTAGTTACGAATTCCGGAAAGCGGCGGAGCCGCGACCATCATCGCAGCCCAGGGTTTCAACCCTGGGTTTGAAAGTCCATTAAGGGCCAGAAGGGCGGAGCCCTGGCAATCGCGTCTCATAAAGACAATAGCTTTTTCGGAGCTTCTGGCCGGTCCTGCCGGACCTTCTCGAGAGAGCCGACCAGACAAATTCCCGTCTCTGGAGGGAAATTAGGCCGCCTCTTTTCACCGAAAGTTTTGCGGAGCTGAGCCCTCGCCCCTTCCCGATTCTCGGGACAGGCTTCGGGAGAGGGTGGCCGAAGGCCGGGTGAGGGGTCCGGGAATGACCATGCACCACCCGTTTGATGAGGATCCGACCAGATAAATTCCCCTCTTGCGGCAGGGAATAGTACTTTGCGGTCGTCCGGTTAAAACGGCCTAGCCGTTGCAAGTTAGATTAGAAAAATTGTCGCCGAAGCATCTAAAAGGTCTTCGGGTACTTGAAAGAGATACTGGCTTTCAGACTTCACCCCGATATCACGGGCGGAGGTTTGCCAGTAGGGCTTTTGTTCCTAGCTCCTACGCCTAGATCCTAGTATTGAAAGCCAAAGAAGTAAACTCATGACAGTGAAAGTGATAGAACAAGGGACTATCGGAGAACGGCGGTTCAGGTTTGGGTTCTGCGACACTCCAGACGAGCTTTTGGCTGCCCAGCAGCTTCGATATACCGTCTTCACTCTTGAGGAGGGTGATGAGCGATATGCCGACCATGAACGAGGGACCTTCTCTGATGATCGAGACGGACCATCGGCTAATGTACTCATTGCACTGGATGAGACAGACACTTGCGTCGCGACACTTAGATTTAGTTTGAGACGTGAGGGTCCTTTCATTGGGGATGATGCCTACCCCTATGAGGAGCTATCGGAAGCATTAGGGCTACCTGTTGACCAGGTGTTGTTCTGTGCAGCACTGGTCGAGCGAGGTGTCGTAAAGAAAGAGTTTCGAAGAAGTGGAGTCTTTAGAGAGATGTATGCCTTCGGCGAGCGATGGCTACAAAAAGAGGGCATACGAGTGGTCTTAGGCGCGGTGATGGAATCTAAACCTGACGCCGCAAGAGTGCAGGAAAAGTTTGGCTACCAGCTTGTGGGCCGATGCAAGAGGTCTGAATGGTTAACCTGGCTTATATATGGAAAAGATCTTTCTCACACGGAGCAGTCGTCCCACATGGGCTAATAGTTTTCCCGGTCCTCTGGACCTTTTATAGGGAGCAGACCAGCGACATTCCCCTCCCGGAAGGGGAATGAGTCGGGATTCCTGCCACAAACAAGACCGAGCGGCGGAGCCGCGACCATCATCGCTGCGGCCCCGCAACAGCCCACTTCGCTTAACCGAGAACCTGCAAAGGATCAACCCCTACGGCTGAGCAGCACGATCCGCGATCCGCCACCCAGACTGCCGTTCGGAGAAGGAGAGGTCATCATGACCTCGACCCCCACAAAGCTCTGTCGGAAAAGGCTGTTCCGAATGATCTTCCGAACCTCCTCTTGATCAACTCTCTCATCAACAGACAGCAGAGGTCGGTAATTCAGAAGGGCCTTTTGCTTCCATTCTGGGAGCGAAGAAAAGGGCACCGGCTTTTGCTTTTCCGGGCGCGGTCCACCATACAAGTGGGGTGACTCTGACAAGTCAGCCAACCGTTTGTGTAGCAATCGCCATGCCTCGCCCGCTAAGCCGAGCGCTTGAACGGACCGAGAACTCGCGATCAGATTAGTCACTTGGAATTCCCTTTTTGGAATGGAGTCCGGAGCCAAGTCGAACGAAGGGTTGAGTTGAAAACGTCCCATGTCGTTCGGGAACGGCAGGTGAGCGTCAACTCTTTTCTCTTCACCATTGACTACCAGGAACCCGGTAATCGATGGGCAGAGCATAAACTCTCCGGAAGGATGACCCTCTTCTTGGTAAGCACCCGCGGAGATTCCCGAGGTCATCAACTTGTAAGTTCGCTTAAACAGCTTCGACCCGGTTTGCCCGTCGATGACAGCAGACTGGAACCCGTTCGATTTGAAGAACTCAACGACCGACTCCCGAAACAGCAACTCGAGGAAAAGACCCTCCGAAGCGAAACAGGCGCGATCGATCAGCACGTCGACCTTTTCCTTTGGAAACCGAATCCTCAGCGCGGGCAACTCCTCCAAATCGGAGGCCTTGGGCAGACTCACAATATCGACCGGCTTAACGGGCGGAAGTTTCTTGCGCCACGCAATGGCGTCCTTCGGTTTCCAAGTGATGAGTACCTCGGGATAGACCTCTGTCATGGAAGTCTGCCCGAGGCCAACGGAGGCGCCCAAAAGGCACGTCAAGGCGAGGGCGCTCATTGCTTGGCTCCCAAGGCTGGACCAGACAAGGCCGCATCAGAACTGGAAACGGGAGGCTGGAACGCGATCTGGATGGGCGATCTCAAATACGACTGATCCGCATCGGTTTGGAATCTCAGGGCGAAGCCCCCAAAGGACTCTTTGAACTTGCCCTCTTCCAATGCGGCAAGCCCGTCTTGGGCGGTGGTGAACCCAAAATCCTTGAACTTGGCTTGGACAAAAGCGCGCAGGCTCGATTGCTTCCAGCGGTCTAGTTTTTGGAACGGAATCGGAGTTGGGGAGGCGGGTCTTCGAGTGAGCCGGAGCGATTCGTCCGAATCGTAGCCCGCCAATGACCACAGGCGCTGTTCCACTCTGACCGCGGTTCGACCCGCCAACTTGATCAGGTTGAGAGTGCTGCCGAACGTGGGCGAACTGACGACGACGGGCTTGTGGAGATCTTCCATGAGGCGCTTGCGTCCTACCTCGTCTACGTATTTGGACTGGAAGGCCTCCGGCGCACTGGGTTGCCCCGCCGCCCCATCGCAGTTCACCTTCAGTTCTTTCGTTCCGATCGTGAGCGAACCTTGCAGTTTTGGTGAAATCCAAACCTTGCCGGGGGTGTTGAGGTCCACCGCAAAGTTCATCTCCGGCTCTCGGGCAAGGAGGCTGTTCTTAATCAGCATCGAGATGCGATCTTTGCTTTGCAGACCAAACTTGAACACGGGCGAGGCGTCTTTTGCGAACAGGGATTGAATCTCTTCGCCGAGGAGAAGATCGTGAAAGATGGGCTGTCGGCGCAGAAAAGCGGCTTCGACGATCACGGTTACGGTGGACTCGTCCTCCAGCCAAACCGCGTCGGCGTTTTCAAAGATCTTCGCCGACGTGATCGACTTGATGGAGATCGGAGATTGCTTCTTCAGCCCTGTTCGCCACGCTTTGGGGTCGAACTGATCGATGGTGACTAGTACCTCGTTCGACGGATTGTCCCTGAGGATTTCGAATTGTGGCTGCTTGAAGGGGTCGACCTTCTGAGCTTTGTCTTGGGAAACGGCGGCGATTGTGAGTAGCGCGAAAGCGAGTGTTGACATGTTTTCTCCCCCATCCGTGGACTTCAGTAAGACGTACTCACCCGGTACGCGTTACAGGTTCGGTTGCTACATTGTTAAGTTTTCTTAATGTTCCGGGATCGGGTTTTGAGACCCTCGCCCGCTCCGGATGTGTCGGCAACGAGGGTCGCGGCATGACCATGCACCGCCCGTTTGATGAGGATCCGACCAGATAAATTCCCCTCCTGGGAGGGGTGGTCCCGATTCATCGGGAACGGGGTGGTTTCCGGAAAGTTCTCGAAAGACGTTTCGGAGCTTCGGGTCGGTCCTGCCGGACCTTTGAGAGAGCCGACCAAACAAATTCCCCTCTATGGAGGGGTGGCGCGAAGCGACGGGGTGGTCGGCGTTTTTGAACGCCTTCACATCTATAAGCACCGCAAGAAGATCCCCAAGAGAGATTGGTTCCCATGAGGTGTTGTGAATCCGGAGACCACCCCGGCCTTTCAGGCCACCCCTCCATAGAGGGGAATGAATCTGGGTTCCCGCCACAAACAAGGCAAAGCGGCGGAGCCGCGACAAGCATCGCAGCCCAGGGTTTCAACTCTGGGTTTGAAAGTCCATTAAGGGCCAGAAGGGCGGAGCCCTGGCAAGAGGGTCTCATAACGACATTAGCTTTTTCGGGAGCTTCTGGTCGGTCCTCCGGACCTTTGATCTTTTGGAATCGACCTACCCAGACCTATCGGTCTGGGCTAACAGTCTCGCCGGTCCTGCGGACCTTCTCGGAGGGAATTTGAAACGTCTTCTGTCGGACCCTCGCCCCTCTGGGGGAGAGGGTGGCCGAAGGCCGGGTGAGGGGTCCGGGAAAGGTGCTTTTCAGGTCAACGAAGAACCACACGAGAGGTCGAGGAGCCCTTTGCCAACAATTGTCGGTGGGCGCTAAGACGGAACGGGGAGACCCCTCACCCGCCCCTGCCGGGGCACCCTCTCCCCCAGAGGGGCGAGGGTTTTCCGGAGACCACCCCGGCCTTTCAGGCCACCCCTCCCGGGAGGGGAATGAGATCGCCCTGCTCACCGAAAAACTAGCCTAGACGAGCCCAATAAACAACCCCAAAACCAACGACAACCCAGCCCCTTCCGGACACCCGGAAGGGGCTTTTTTCTTATGAACCTAACCAAACTCATCGAAAGATTCCGTGCGCTCACCGCGTACGACCTCGACCCCATCGGCCCGTTCCCGCTAGAAGACGACGCCATCGTCGACTTCCTCAACGAGGCTCAAAACGAACTCGCCCGACGAGCCAAACTGTGGACCGACAACGGTCGATGCCACCTCACCGTCGGCAAGGCCGCTTACCCCCTCACCGGGCCCACCTTCGACTGCCGATACCTCCGCATCGACGCCGTACGATACGACGGTGAAGAGCTCCGCCGAGCCGCGCCGTGGGAGCTCGACCGACGATTTCCCGGGTGGCGAAGAGCCGAACCCGGCTCGCCGAAGTCGTTCCACGTCACCTCCGCGGAAGGGTTGGTTTTGGTGCCCGCCCCAAGCGGTAGCGCGGTACTGAACGGACCGATCGAGGTTTCTGGCGCGTATCTCCCGCCGATCCTGAGCCTAGAGGAACCGACCCAAGAGCTCGATTTTCCCACCGAGCTTCAACCGCACATTGCCACCCTCGCCGTGGTGATCGCCGCCGAGCCGCAAGCCACCGAACCCAGTCAGCGGGTTCGGCTCGACCGCATGCGCGCAGAAGCGCTCGGCGCCGCCGCAAGGGTGAGAGACGCGCAAGAAGCGGAACGCGTGGTATTTCTGAAGCCCGCGCTGGGCAAAAGCGCGCTGGCGGTTTAGGAATGATTCGCAAATTTCGGCTCGACCGCTTTGGTGGTCTGGCACCCCGATCGGAGCAACCCGCTCACGCGGAATCCATGCGCAACATGACGGTGGCCGATGGTCGATTGCGTTTTCGAAACGGCTACCGAAACCTGTTCGCCGCTCCCGGTGGCTCGGGCGAGAACAGGGGCTTCCTCTATCTCTCCGGATACGATGATTTGTATAAGTTTCAGGAGGAATATCTATCCTTTCAGAAGCTTGAAGGAGCGGTCCAGGCGTATCGACACTCCGCCGATGGTCGCACCCGAACCGCTCTTTCCGCCGTCGGGGAACTCCCCGATTCCTCCTTTCACGGGTTCGCTTTTGGGGGTGTTGGCTACCTCATCGCCCCGGGGGCAGAACGGTCCCTTTGGCGGCGATCCATCGGCACCACCGAGCCTCTCATTCCTTTACAAGACCAGGCGTACACCCCGCCGCCCAGCGATCCCGACCTCACCATCGACCCCCAAGCGATGGACCGCCGAGGGTGGCGATTGCTCGGGACCTCGCCCGACTCCGTCACCGTAACCAGCACCGACGGCATTCTCGATATCGGAACGACCGAGGTGGACGGATCGGTGTTGGTTCTGGGGCGAGACAACGACAACGGTAAGGCGCACCGGACTCAGGTGACGATGGTTTTCGCCGAACCTCTCAATGCAGATCGGTACGACCATTTCGCGATCGAGGTGGTGGGCGGAGCCGTTTTCGAGACCTTTTCTAGAACAGGGGCCGCGTTTGAAGTCCGGATCGGGGGCGTGTGGCAAGCTGTGGAGGCGGTGGAAAGGTTCAACGATCCTCTCGCTGCAACTCGAATGGTTTGGGTGGTTAGGCTACGGGGCGTCACGGGTCGAAATGCCCTTGAAGGTCTGCGATTCCGGCTCACGGGTCGAGTCACCCGATTCCGAGACGGGACCGCCTTCGAGATTCGCCCCATCTGGCTGGGAGGCACTCACCTTGTTGCGGATTCGCCGACCGACCGTCTGTGGGACTTCGATGCAGAGGATCCCGCGCCCATCCGCTATGGAGTGAGATACCTGGGACCGGGTGTGGGTGATCGATCGGTGCTGAAGCAGCGTGAGGCCATTTCTGAAGTGGTGAATGGCGCTCCCTTCGCCGTGTTTGGTCCCTCCTCAGGTGCCCGGTTGCGACTCACCACCCCGCCTGCCGAAGCGGGCGGCTTCACCGAAGTTCAGTATCTGCGCTTCGACCCTGCGGCCGAAGTGTGGCGAGAACTCGGGCGAGTGCCGCACCTTACTGATGAGCCGACCGAATGGATCGACACCGTGGAAGCCCACACGTTGGCCAGCCTCCCCGCTGTCACCGATCTGGCAGAGGACTCGCCTCAGCCGGTTCCGCCTTTTCAAACCCAGGGTCTGGTGGGCGGAGCGGCTTACAAAGGGTGGGTGGTTTGGCTCTTTCAGGGCGGAAAGGGCAACGTTCGGCATTCCCGCGTGGGGGTTGCCGAGGAGTTGTTCTCTGAAGAGGCCGCCTACAGCCCGGAAGACGAGGGTCAACCCGGCGACTACAGCCTTGCCGAAGACTTTGGCGACGAGCCCGTGGGGGCGGTGGCTGCGGGTCCGAGTTTGATCGTGCTCGGGAAGCGCGCCGTTTACTCGCAAGCCGGAGAGCGTCCTTCCGCCATGACTCCTCTGCGCCAGATTCCCGGTTCGAACGGAGTTCTCGGTCCCCGTGCGTTTGTCCGGTATCGACCTCCGCGCGGGGGTTACGGGTGCGCGTTTGTGGATGCCGACTTCAACGTTTGGTTTGTCGCGGCGGAGGCGGGTTTCGACCGCGACGCGCAGGTAAGGCCGCTCGAACTTTCAGCCGCGATTCGCGGCACCGTCCGGGAGTTTCTTTACGAGGCGCAACGCCCCGAATTCCCGACCCTGCAAAAGGCCGATTTGCAGTTGGATTGCGATCACGCCACGGGCTCCTTGTGGTTGGTGCTCGGGCGTCGAGCCATGGTGTTTCGACCTGTCGACCCCGAAAAGCCCGCGCTGGACGATTCCGGAATTCCGACCTGGGAAGCGTACGAATACGCCCTTTCTCAAGACGAATCGGAGACGATCCAGCAGGTGTGGACCCCCGCCCTGGGGGCGACGGGAGCGATCTCTTCGCTGGGACGAGAAGGTTCCACCACCCCGTGGTCCGACCCTTCTTTTGCCGCGTTGACCGATGAAAATGCAGCGACCCTTGCCAACGTTGCAGCGGGGGACGTGGGCGAGGAACTGCGCGGTCTTGGAGTGGCGGGTTGGACCCAGATTCCGCCCGATGCGACCATCGACCGGGTGCGGATGGTGCTGCACACGAACGTTTCCGGCGAGACCCCCATCGAGATCGACAGGGCCGACGTTTGGCGTTTCGACGGCGAGGAGTGGGCGGTGGCTGATTCGTATCCGGTTCCCAGAGAGCTACCCACCGGGCAGAGCGTGATCGGGTTGGAAATAGACCTCCCCGGCACCGTCTCTGCAGACGACCTTCGGCTGGGAAGGGTGGGTTGGGGGCTCGGCGTAAGGTCCAAGCTCACCGACCCCGATCTCTGGGATCCGTCCCGATGGGAGGTCACGGTCTCGCCATCGACTCCGTTGGTCGAACTCGGCGGCCTTACGTTGGAGCGAGATTTTGAACCGGAAGTCCGCGTTCGCTACGTGGGTCCGGGCGAAGCCCCAGCCCGGGTGAAGGTCTCCATTTCCGCCGAGTTGAAGGGTTACGGTCAGTATGTGGGCGGAGGTCCGGCCCTGTTCGCGGGCACGGCTACGCTCACCCTTCAGGGTGAAACGGAGTCGGGAGCCTTTCAGCGCCCGAGCCTTGATCTGGAAGAGTTCGTTCGCCTGTCGCGCACGTTCTCAATCTGGGTCGACCTTGTCGACGGTGAGGGTGTGGCACCGTTCGAAGCGAAAGGCCGGGTGGATCTTGCCTCCTCCTCCGGATCGGTGGCGGCGCTTCGAGCGGAGTTTGGGGCGGAACTTGTGCCGCTCGCGCCAACCGATTTGAACCTAGATTGGGCGGCGTTGCAGGTTCGTTGGCAAAGAACCCTCACCGAGCCGAACGGCGAACCGCGCTGGTCGGCGATTGCTTTTGGACCGGATCGCCGCATGTGGGCGATTCGCGTCAACGGATCGGTCGATGAACTGGAATGGGACTCCGAAGCGGATCGACCGATCGAGGGTCGGCATCGCGACGGGGGCAACCTTCCGCCTTACGCCTCTTGGCGATCTGTCCCCATCCCCGGTAACCCTCAGCGCTTGGCGCGGACCACGGTGACGGGCGAGAACCTGGGGACGGTGCTGAGTGGCGCGAATGGCAAGTGGGGATCGCCGCTCAACCTTGCCGCATCTTCAAGTGCGAGCTTCCTCTTCCCACCCGAACTGCGAGACCGATCGTTCCGGCTGGAAGTTCGATTCCCGTCTTCTGACCTCTCCACCTTTGTGGATTCCTTGGCGGCGGAGTGGATTCCGCTGTCGAGTCGGGGCGCTTAGCCCCTTTCAAAACATGAGTTTGTTGAACCTATTGAATCTTGGCGCCGGGTTGCTCGGCGCCTCTCGTCAGAACGCCATGGCCGAACGCGAAATGCGGGAGGCTCGGCGAATGCAAGACGCTCAAATGCGTCGTCAGGAGGAAGACCTCGCGCGTCGTCAGGGGCTCTACGATTCTCGACTTGCGGCGGGAGTTTATGACCCTTCCGCTCGGTTGGAAACGCTTCGAGAGAGTGTTGGAGAGGCGGACCGCTTAGCTCGGTCCAACGCTTCCGGGGCCATGCGGGTGGCGGGGTATCGACCCGGGGACGCCGCCCATTCGCGGGCGGATAGACGGCTCAGTGAGACCGCTCGACTGCGTCAGGCCCTTATGGAAGAAGACGTTCGAGCCCAGGCTCGGCGGGAACAAAGCGCCGATCTCGCCGCAACCTCTCCTCGCAACATGGACTCCGCCTACTGGCTCGGCGAGAACCGTTTTCGATCTGGATGGGGCACTCAAGTGGACCCGAGCGGACTGGTGAGCGCCTTCCTTTACTCGGGTGGAGCCGGTGACTTGGAGCGGATTTTCCGACGACCGAAGCGCACCCAACCTCTTAACCTGAGAGATGGGGACCCAATGTTGGGGGGCTTTTGATGAATCGCTCTCTTAGAGACCTCTTGGGTCCCACGGGGACGGCTCGAACCGCCTTTTCGGAGGCATGGCTCGAGAAGAAGTTGGAGGCCTCGCGGAGGTCGGGCGAGTGGCTAGAAACCGTCTTGGGGCGACTTCAACCGGAGGTGGTGGAGAGTTCCGAGGTTTATGATCCAGCGTTTGAATCGTCTAGGATTTCGGCGGAAACCTATACGGAAAGACCGTTTTCTGTTCCAGAGCGGCAAGTGGGGCGACCCTCCGAAGCAGCGTTGGCGGTAGGCGCTCTGGGAGCCCTTGCAGGTGGGCGGCGATTCGCCGCCAACGTAGCCACCGCCCCTTATCAGGCGGCGGAAGCCCAGGCTCGGCTGGACGACTTCAACGCCGGTCGATTCCTGGAAGTCGATCGCTTCTTGTACGGGCAAGACCTTCAGCGGGCACGCATCGACGGCCTCACCGCCATTGAGCAAATGCGCAGCGCGGATAGGGAGGCCGACCGCGTTTTGGACGCCTACTTTGAAGACCGTCGGTTACGAATGCAAGAGGCGAAACAGCAAAGCCAAGCGCGGTCCGAATCGGTGCAAGACGCCTTTCGAAACTTCGATTCCGCTGGGTCTTTGGAAGAGGCGATCACCTTTGGTCGAGCCGCCGGGCTAGATGAAGACGCCGCCGAGGCGGGGTATCGAGCAAGGCAGTTCAAGAGCAACTTCCGCGCCTTCACTCTTTGGCGAGAGCGGGTGGAAGAATCGCTCTTCGATGGTCAAATCGACACCCGAGATTTGGAGCGATTGAAGGAGTATCGCGAGGGCTTGTTCCGGGCGTTCGACGTCACCGAAGACCTGCTGCCGCTCCCGAACCCCGGTCAATCGGAACGGATCCGCATCGAGGCCGAAAAACAGGATCGAAGCAGTCGCTCAGGTTCAAAAGACCCTTCCGGACTGCCATCGGCGATTCGACGAATGGAAGAAACAATCACCCGAAAGCGTGCCGAAACAACCCGAATGAGACTTGAAGATGACTCTATGTCGGCGCAGGGGTCGCTGAAAGTGAACGCCCGTTTGGCGGAGATCGAGGAGTTGGAACGGTACCTTGCCCGGCTGAAAAGGAGCGCTTCCGCAAGGCCCCTTTTCGGACCGATCCCCCCATTCCCTATCGACCAGGCGCAGCTCTCGCCAAGCCGCCGATAACCCCTTTTCTCAAAACCTATGTTTGATAGAACCACACTAGTTCAAGGATCGTTCAAGGTCCTCTCGTCGACTTCCATGCCCGTTCGAACCACGGCCGGGCTTGCCTTTGGAAACACCCTCCCCGATGTGCCTCTCGCAGTGAGCGCGGTGATGATTTCCGTGCTGCGTGGCTGGGTGAAACTCCGCCACGATGCCCAAGACCCCACGGGCGATTCGGTCACCGGATCGGGGCATTTGTACACCCCAACCGCCGCTCCCGTGCTGCTGACGCTGAGACCCGAACAACTGCGAGAGTCTCGCACCCTCACCTCTCCCGACTTCGTAGGTTGGGTCACCTTCCTCGCCTACTAACGCAATGGCAACTTACAGCATGACCCCCTCCGCCCGAACCACCCCGGCGGGGGGAATCTTCATCAACGGCGAGCGGGTGGTGCTCGCGGGCCAGAGTCGAACCCCCATGTCGGGTAACTCGACCAACACGGGTATCACCGTGTTCGGAGCCAAGCCGCAGACGTTCATCCGAGGTCGGCTGAAATTGGCGGCGGGCAAGTGGAAGGCGCTGGGCGTGCTTTTCCTCAATTGGAGACGCAATACGTCGGTCACCTCTCGCCCCGAAAGCTGGTGGGATCTCAAGGCGTTTCAGGTTCAGTGCGCCCTGGAACTTGCGAACGGAACGCTCACGCCGAAGAGTTGGAACAGCCCCAACACGGGCTCGACCGTGATTCCAATCACCTGGGGAGGGGAGTCCTTGAAAACGATTCAGCCCGACCAGATGGTGATGTCCGACCTCATCTACGCCGCCGATCACGGTCTGCCGTACTTTGAGGTCACCGACCGCGAGTTCCAGCCGTGGATTCGGGCGGCTTTGCGATCGGTGGATGGTCAGAACCTGCAGATTCCGGTGCAAGACGGCGCGATCAACTTTCGCTATTACGAGAACTCGTTTTGGCTAGATCCGGCAGATTGGAACGCAGCGGTGACTCAGGTTGTCCCGACCGGCTCGGGGCGAATCACGGGTTTGACGGGTTGTAACTTGCCCTACCCGGTCCCGGCGGTGCTGGTGGGGATTCCCCTGGAGCCGACCTCGCCGGTGGCGATCATCGGCACGTCCATCGAGCACAACGGGAACGACCTGGTGGACAACGTTTCGTATTTGAACCCGGTTGGATCGGGCGGGCCAGAGGGTCCGTTTGTGCGCGATGAATCGGGCTGGCCGATGCGCTGGGCGGAGCGGCTAGACACCTGTTTCCCCATTCTCAACCAGGCCAACGGTGCCTCGTCTCTGTTCGGCACCTGGAAGGCGGGGCAGACCTATCAGGGGTCGGAGACCGCCGCCGATCTTCGCGACGGTCATGTTTGGACGCTTCGATTCGCGGATGTGCTGGTGGTGGGTCACCATGTGAACGACGCCAGCAGCATGGCGGATTCGGCGGAGTTTCTCACTCTTATGCGCCGCTTTGTGAACGCAGCAAGAGCCCAAAACAAGTCGCTTAAGATTGTCTGGACCAAGACTCCGCTTGCGGGAATGCCGTCTGCGGCGGCTCGGCTGGACCCGGGCTTGCAGACCGTCGCCAACCCGAACATCACGAAGTGCTGGGACGCGATCGATGCCGCGCTGTCGGAGGGTCTCATCGACCGGATTCTCGACTTCCGGGCCCCTTCTGCCGTCGGCAACTTGGGAGCTTCGACGACTACCTGGCGCGTCACGCCCTCTCCTGTAACGGGCACAGCTACGAGCGGAACCACCACCCGCATCACCGATTCCTCTAAGAATTGGCGGGTGAACGAATGGTTCGAATCGGCGGTGGTGGTCGGCGGGGAGATTCGGCGAGTGGTGTCTAACACCGCTACGGAACTGAATCTGGACGCGGCGCTATCGGTGGCGGTGGGGTCGGGGACGGCTTACGAGATCGCGGGGAACTGCTCTTGGGACGGTCTGCATCCGAACGCGTTTGGGCATCGGAGGATGGCGGCGTACGCTCGGGAGCAGCTCGCCGACTGGATGGTGTATCGGTCGCGGGTGGCGTGAGGCGGGCCTCTCCAAAGGTCCCATCCGTTCCTAGTAGGCTCGTCGTCCTCGGTAATCTTCACTCCATGAAGCCGACACTGCTGTCTGCTGTTTGCGCGCTCGGACTCCTCTCCTCGATGGTCATCGCCCAAGGCCAAGGACCCGCTCGACGGTCTTCGATCACGGGCGACGTCACCATCCACGAAAACTTCGAGTCGAAGGTGCTTGGCAACAAGCGAAGCGTCCGGGTGTATCTGCCTCCACAGTACAAAGCAGAGCCGAATCGGAAGTTCCCGGTGCTGTACATGCACGACGGTCAGAACTGCTTCGATGGCATGACCAGCTACATTCCCAACGAGGAGTGGCGAGCCGATGAGGCGGCCGAATCGCTGATCAAAGCAGGGCTGATCGAGCCGATCATCATTGTCGCCATCGATAACGGCGGAGCGGCTCGGGGAGATGAGTTTCTGCCAACCAAGGTTGGTCCTGGCGCCAACGCGTACGGCGGCAAGGCTCCGCTCTACACTCAGTTTGTGACCGATGAAGTGATGCCTTGGGTGAACAAGACCTATCGCACGCTCACGGGTCCGCGCAACACCGCGCTCATGGGCTCTTCTTTTGGCGGGGTGATCACCTGCTTCATGGGCATGAAGCGGCCGGATTTGTTCGGCAAGCTTGCGATCATGTCGCCCTCGGTGTGGGTGGATAACCGGGTGCTGCTGAAGATGGTCCCGGCAGAGGATAATCGCCCCAACAAGGATCGCCCGCTCGTTTGGGTGGATATGGGCACTCGCGAGGGGGCTCAGGGCGTCAAGGATGCGCGGGATCTGGTCGATGCGTACGCCTCGGCGGGATGGAAGGAAGGCAAGAATCTTTGGTTCTATCTGGATGGCTACGCGGAGCACAACGAGCGCGCGTGGGCGTCGCGAATGGACACCGTGTTGCGGTTGTTCTTCCCGAAGAAGTAGAGGTCGGTTTTGTAGGGTTTGTAGGACGGTTCAGGCGTTCGTTTTGAAAATCGGATGATTAGGGAGACCTCTTGCCAGGGCTCCGCCCTTCAGGCTTTAAACGGGCCTCGAAACCCAGGGTTGAAACCCTGGGCTGCGATGCTTGCCGGGGCTCCGCCCCTTTTCGTTTTGGCTATCGAGGGGCTGACAACCTAATTCCCCTTTATGGAGGGGAATATTGGACCCCTCACCCGGCCTTCGGCCACCCTCTCCCCCAGAGGGGCGAGGGTTCCGTTGATAGACGACTTCTCACGAATGGTCCAGACCAAATTCCCCTCTATGGAGGGGTGCCCCAACGGGGCGGGGTGGTCTCCGGAGAAGGTTCTCTGCGTAGATTTGACGCCCTTATTCCCATCGGAAAATGAATGGCGTTTGAACCTGCCGACCACCCCGTCGCTCCGCGCCACCCCTCCATAGAGGGGAATTTGGTGTGCCCTTTCCTTCCGTAAGGTCCGGAGGACCGGCAAGACTGTTAGCCCAGACCGCTAGGTCTGGGTGGCAGGTCGTATAAATGGAAATACCTTTTGTCAGACCCTCTCCCCCAGACGGGCGAGGGTTCCGTTGATCGACGACTTCTAACGAATGGTCCAGACAAATTCCCCTCTTGGGAGGGGTGCCCGCAGGGCGGGGTGGTCTCCGGAGAAGGTTCTCTGCGTAGATTTGACGCCCTTATTCCCATCGGAAAATGATTGGCGTTTGAACGTGCCGACCACCCCGTCGCTCTGCGCCACCCCTCCATAGAGGGGAATATCGGACCCTCGCCCGTCGAGGGGCGAGGGTGAACACCTCTTCAAGAGCGCCAGACGACTAGCCGGCCTGACCCGTCATCACCGGGACTTCTTCATACGGCTGAACCACCACAAAGCCCTCGCCTCGGAAGCACATTTGGAACGTCTCTCCGCCGCCTCGACCCATGAGCGTCTTGAAGTTGATCGTGCTCTTCAGCTCCGGCTGAAGGTTCGCCGACCATGCGACCGTTGCGTTCGGGTCGGTGTAAACCGGATCGTTCGGGGTCACTTTTAGCGTCAGAGGTCGACCGTGGGTGGTGATCGCAACCAAGCCCTGCCCCTGCAGTCGCACCGAGAACAGACCGCCCGCCATCATGCCCGCCACGCGCTTCAGCATCGTCACGTCGTACTTGATCGAGTCCTCAAACGCGAGAAGGTCGTTGCCGCTCACGTTGATCGCGTCGCCTTCTAGTCGAAGCACCGAAATCTCTTTGCCAGAGTCGGCGATGTAGATTCGACCGTTGCCCTCCACCTTGGTCAGCGGAGTCATTTCGCCGCTCACCGCTTTCAGCAGGGCTTTTCCGATACCGCCCTCGAGCATGCCCTCGCGCTTGAACTCGACCGCGCCTCGGTAGGCGACCATCGCGCCGAGCTTGGTCCAAACGCGACCCTTTACCGAGACCTCGAGCATCTTGGGCGATTCCAGTTCAAAAACATCGCCGGGGTTATCGCGCTCTCCGGTGTCTTTAATGAAATCGACGAGCGAAAAGGAAGGTGTTTGATCTGCCGACATGCCGCATTGTCGCACGTTGAAGCTCCCCGTACAATGACGGGGATCACAATCAGTGCCTCGGTTTAACAAACGAGTAATCTTCGACCGCGATGGCGTACGGACTCTTCGTCACCTTTGAAGGCCCAGAAGGGGCGGGGAAAACCACGCTCATTCGCGCCCTCGAAGCCCGAGTGCGGGAAGCGGGGATGACCCCCGTCGTCACCCGAGAGCCCGGCGCCGGCGAGTTCGGCAAAACGGTCCGATCCCTGCTGCTAGAAGGGGGCGAGATCGCCCATCCCGCCGAATTGTTCCTCTTCCTCGCCGACCGGGCGCAGCACGTCGAGACCCTCATCAAGCCGGCGTTAGCAGAAGGCAAGGTCGTGCTTTGCGACCGTCATGCCGATTCCACCTACGTCTATCAGGCCATCGCAAGAGGGCTCGATCCAACCTTTGTGCGTCAGGCGAACACCTTCGCCACAGGAGGCCTCAAGCCCGATCTCACCTTCCTGCTCGATCTCCCCGCAGAAGTCGGTTTGGCGAGGCTCTCCAATAGAGAAGGCGGGCAAGACCGGCTCGACCGCGCACCTCTGGAATTCCACCAAAAGGTGCGGCAGGGCTTCCTCGATCTGGCCGCGGAAGAACCGGGGCGAATCATCTTGCTAGACGCAACCCAAGACCCCAAAAACGTCGAAAGCGCCGCATTTGCGACGCTTTCGGAGCGAACCGTTCACCTGCGCTAGCAGATGAACTTTAGGCGACGGCAAGTTCAGGAGCGTCGGCCGTTTTCTTGGAGCCGCTCCCTCGCTTGCTGACCGAATTCGAGGACTCTTGCGCTTGCAAAGCCTTCGCACTCAGCAGGTTGTTTGGAACCAGATGTTGAGGATCGAGCAAGACAGTGAGCTGATCGTTCTGTTTTCCGATCCCCGCGACAAACGGATCTTCTTCCGAACCGGAAAGAGACGGATGGTGATCCACATCTTTCTCGGTCAGTTCGATAATGCCGACCACGTCGTCCACTCTCAGTGCGCATCTACCTTGCGGAGTAAACACGATGACGAAATTGCGACAGTCCGAAGCCTCTGGAAGGTTGAACCGAATCCGAGCATCCATCACCGGAATGGTGGAACCTCGAATCTCGAATACGCCAAGTAGCGCCTTCGGGGCGCGGGGAAGTTTGGTCGGCTGCACGGCGGGCACGATCCTCTCGACCTGATCGATCGGAAGACCGTACCGCTCGTTTCCGAGCCGAAAAACCACGAATTTGCTCTCCATCATTGCCCTCGAGCGTTCAACAACGCCCTTATGGGGTTAACATTCCGCTATAGAACTGCGGCAATGCCCGTATGACCTACCAGGATAATCACCCTTTTCCACCCTCGTCTCACCCTGCCTAACCGACCGTAATCTTCCGAATGAACCGTATGGCCTCTGTTTTGTCCCTTACCGTGGTTGCCTTCATGCTTGCCGGGTGCAACCCAAAAGCAGGCGGACCTGTTTCCGATCCTGTACTGGGTCCGGTTGATCAAGTGGGCAAAAACGTGAAATGGGTATTCGCCACCACCATGGCAGGCCAAGAAGAGCCCATGGACGTGACGGTTCTGCTGGAGTACGGACGCCGCGCTCGAATCGATGTGCCGGGGGCTCGATTCGCCATTGTTCCGGGGCGGCTCATCGAGATTCGAGACGAGGACAAGAAGTACGTCGAGGCGGTTGTCGAAGGGTTTGGCATTGCGGATGGTCCCCTGGAAATTGAATGGGGCATGGCTATCCCTCCCGGATTTATCTCTCCGAGTTCCCTTGCGAACATCGAAGGACGAATGAAGGATAAGACCGCACCGGATGGTCGCAAGTGCAAAGAGATCACCGAGGAGACTCCGGTCGGAACCAAAACCCTGCGCTTCTTTTACGGCAAAGATGGGAAGATCGCGGAAGCCACTTATGGGGGCGAGGGCAGCGAGACGAAATGGGTCGTCAAGTCTGAAAAGATTTCCGAAAAGGGCGATCCCAAAGACTTCTATATCGGCATTCCTGATGGGTACACGCCGTTTGCGGATATGCCAGAAGCGATCCCGATGCAAGAGGGTCAACCGTTCCCCATGGACAAAGTGCTGAACGAGGACGGGAAGACGCCTGTGAAAGGCAAACCGTTCTTGCTGGCCGTGCTTGATGGAGATTCAGCCCCTTCTAAGGGAATGCTGGAGTGGCTCGGCAAGAGCGGCTTGCGACTACCGCTTTACGTGCTTTTCGAAACCGAACCCGAGGGTTGGACGGTGGCGCCCTCCCTCAAAAGATGGACCCTTGCTCAGGGCAAGAATCTCGAGAAAGAAGTCGCCTCTACGCCCACCCTCATGCTCGTCAATGTAGAAGGCACCCTGCAAGCCATGTGGATGGGTTACAGCGCAGAACTCGGCAAGCGGTACACCAAAGAAGTGGCGGACGCGATCGCCGAAATGGACCCGATCGAGTAGATCGGGCCCAGGCATAACGGTTAGGACCCAGCCGTGCCCGCTTTGACCCGCTCGTACTGACCGTTCAGAATGCGGTCGTACGTGCCGGAGAACACCCATCGCTCGAGTTGCTGGGTGCGATGAACGGGCATCGGGTGGCTCATGTGCCGACCCATCGTTAAGAACAAAACCATCTTGCCCAACTTGTCCAGCGAATCCGCGTCTTGATAGGCTCGGGCCTGTTCCATGAACGCCTCGCGGCTCATCTCGTCGC
Organism: bacterium; assembly: GCA_027483535.1. Lineage (GTDB taxonomy): Bacteria > Armatimonadota > Fimbriimonadia > Fimbriimonadales > Fimbriimonadaceae > Fimbriimonas. Next base: position 134,062 of record JAIXUN010000003.1, on the reverse strand, counting down.
GCAACCGGTTGGGACCAGCGGTCAGCGCGATCTGGCTGTCGATGGCAACATCTAGCGATTGGCAAACCAGCAGTCCTGCTCGATCCGCCGAGAATTCGGCTTGCCGAGACCATTCGTAGAAAGCGGTCACTAGGGCGTAGGTCGCTACGTCGCTCGCGCCCATCGTCCGTTTGCCCAAGAGCTCCAGCAGCGGGAAAAGCAGGGAGCCCACCGAGAAGTACAGAACGTGCTTTGCCTTGATGTGGCCCAGCTCGTGACCCATGATGAAGTAGAGTTGCTCCTCGCTCATGGTGTCGATCATCGAGGATCGCAGCGCAATGTACGGTCGCTCCACACCACCCGCAAAAGCGTTGGGGAATGGGTTTCCAGAAACGTAAAGCTCCGGCTCCGGCATGTCCAGCACGTCGCAAGACTCCTGGAGAATGCGATAGAGGGTCGGATACTGCCTAGGTCCGCACCGAACCGAAGAGCTCATGTTCCAGCAGTACAGCCAACGATCGATGCCGACTTCATAGAATTTAGAGACCAACTGCGGCACCAAAGGCAGCTTCTGCAGTTTCTCCAGAGCCCAAAGGTCTGCATCGGAGACAAACGCCGAAGCAGGGAGGCCCGCAAGTCGAACACGATCTGGCATAAAAACACCTACGGACACGCTCTTGAAAAGGGTTGCGATTTCTCCTTTTCGCGAACGTGCCCGTAGGTCCGATCGATCTATTCAGGTTCAAGACCTCGCCTGCGGTTAGGCAGCGAGTCCGTTATGGTGCTGGCGCTCTTGCAAGCTGATATTCACTTCCAAGCTGCCAAGGTCGCCCAACTTAAGGGGGACCACCAGCGCCGGGATATCGAGGGTCGAAATTTTCACCTTGGTGCCGCGAATGAGCGTGGGAGGAGTGATGTCGCACTTGATCCCCTGCTGAGCAAGGAGCGAAGCGCTGTTTCCTGAAATCATGTTCCCAAGCTCGGCAATGGCACTCGCCGCAAGCTGATCAAAGATCACCATCTTTTGACCCACCATCGCGGAGGCGATTCGCAAGGCGGTGCTTCCGGAGAGGCCGTAAAGAACCAATCCTTCCACGTTGCCCACAATGCCGCATACGATGTTGACCTGCTCCGAGGTGAACAACTGCGGTCTGGCCGCAAGTTGCCCGCGCTCTGGCGTGGTCCCAAGCACCATCTGGCACACGTTAATCGCGGCTTCGGCAAAGGGTGCTACGTACTGGACTTTCATCGTTGTACGTTCTCCCTTATGCCGCGATCAAGTTGTTAACCTTTTCGACGACATTGTCGGGTTGGAACGGCTTGATCAGAAAGTCTCGGGCTCCGGCTTGAATCGCTTGCAAAACCATGTCCTTCTGGCCCATGGCGCTCACCATCATGATGCGCGCGTTGGGGTCGATCTCCTTGATTTTGGCCACGGCAGAGATCCCGTCCATCACAGGCATCGTGATGTCCATGGTCACGCCATCTGGCTTGAGGCTTTGATACAGCTCCACGGCCTCCTGACCGTTGGTGGCTTCGCCCACAACTTCAAAACCGTTTCCGGTGAGAATAGCCTTCAGCGTCGCTCGCATAAAGAGCGCGTCGTCGGCGACAAGAATTCTTTTACTCATTGCTGTTTCCTTGTTGTCTGGTTTTCAATTGGGGAGACCTTAGGCGGCCAGCACCCGGTTAACGGTGTCGGTGACTTTCTCCGGCGAGAAAGGCTTGACGATGAACTCTTTTGCCCCGGAGCTAAGCGCTTCGACGATCATGTTTTGCTGCCCCATGGCGGAGCACATGACCACTCGGGCATTCGGATCCCCGTTCCGGATTTCCTTGAGAGCTTGGATTCCGTCCATTTCCGGCATGGTGATATCCATGGTCACAAGGTCAGGCTTGAGTTCGTTGTAAAGCCGAACGGACTCTCTTCCGTTGGTGGCTTCGCCCACGACCTCGAATCCCGCCCCGGACAAGATGTTCTTTAGCGTGACGCGCATAAACATCGCGTCATCGGTGATTAAGATGCGTTTCGCCATTCTCTTGACCCTGCTTGTTCGATCGGTTTTTGGTAGAAGAAGGGGACTGCGGTTTCGAGTCCAATCTCCTTCGCGTTGAAAATTCTTTCGGTGCCGCCCACGAAGAGGATTCCGCCGGGCTTGAGTGCGGCATGGAACCGTTTGTAAAGCGCGTCCTTCGCCTCGTCGGAGAAGTAGATCACCACGTTGCGGCAGCAAATGAGATCAAATCCCGTCTCAAATCGGTCGGCCAGAAGGTTCTGCGTTTTGAACTGCAGATACTTCTTGAGCGGAGCAACCGCTTTGAAGTGCTGACCCTCTCGCACGAAGTACTTCTGGTACTCCTTGGGCACCGCCTTCATGTCGGAGTCGTTGAACTCGCCGCGCTTGGCTTGAGTGAGCGCCTCCTGATCGATATCCGTTCCGACGATGCTGTGATTGCCGGGAAACTTCGCGTCGAGCACGCACGCAAGGCTGTGAGCCTCCGCGCCGTAGCTGCATCCCGCGCTCCAAATCTTCAAGGAGTTGGAGTTCTTCAGCAGCTTCGGAAGAATGATCTTCTCAAGCTCACCCCACTTCTCTGGGTTTCGGAACAACTCCGAGACGTTGATCGCCAGTCGATCCAGGAACCACTGGGTGCTGGTCGAAGAAGCGGATACGAACCCGTAGAACGCCTCCAGATTGGTGCACGACTTCGATTCCATCATCGACACGATTCGGCGCTGAAGTTGGTCTTGCTTATACAGCGTGAGATCCAGTCCCGAGAGTCGGTGGAACTTCTTGTAGAAGTCGGCCCAGTTGTCTTTGGTCGGCAAAGCGGTGCTAAGCGGCATTGGTTCTATCTCCCTTTAGAGCGGCAACCATTGCTTGCCCAATCTGATCGATTGGGAACTCCGCGTTGACTCCTCCAATTTCTTTGGCAGCCTTTGGCATGCCGTACACGGTGCAAGATTCTTGGCTCTCGCCGAAGACGGTGCCCCCGGATCGCTTGATCGCGAGGGCGCCCGCTGCTCCGTCTTTCCCCATCCCTGTCAAAACGATTCCAACACACTTGTTGCCCCACGCTTCCACCGCACTCAGAAAGAGGTGGTCGGCCGCGGGTCGAACGCCGTGGATACGATCGCCTTCATCTAGGGCGATGTTTCCGTACTTGTCCACGCGCATGTGCTTGTTGCCGGGTGCCACATAGGCCAGACCGGGCTGAACCTTGTCGCCGTGCTTGGCCTCTTTGCAGGGCATGGTCCCAATGGCATCGAGTCGCTGGGCGAGCGATGCGGTGAACCCTTCCGGCATGTGCTGAACGATCAGCATCGGCACGCGCAGCCCCTTTGGCAACGACTGAAACAAAGTGGTGAGTGCTCTCGGGCCCCCTGTTGAAGAGGCGACCACCACCACCTTATCGGTGGTTCGCGTCGGCAGAGTCGCGGTGCGAGCGATGCGGCGAATCGGTAGTCGAGCCTCGGCGGCGTGGCGGATCTTTTCGATCAGCTCATCGGCCACTCGGTGCAAGGTCGAAGGTGCGGCGTTGCTCGGCTTGGCAACAAAGTCGATCGCCCCAAGTTCCAGTGCTTCCAACGTCGTCGTAGCGCCTTCCTTGGTTTTGGTGGAGACCATGACCACGCGCACCGGAGAGGTCGACATGAGTTCCCTAAGCGCTTCAATGCCCGTCATTTCCGGCATTTCCACGTCCATGGTGACCACGTCTGGGCGGAGCGATTTTGCAAGCGCGACCCCTTCTTTGCCGTTGGTGGCTTGACCCACGACTTCAATGTCCGGCACCTTGGAAAAGATGTCGTTCATGACCTGCCGGATCAGCGGCGAGTCATCCACGATCAGGACGCGAATACGCCTCAAGCTGCTAGCTCCTTCGTCATGCTGCTGGATTTCTCCCAGGCATCAAGGAACTTGCTGGCGAGCTCTTCCAGCGAGGACTCGTTGAGTCCAAGTCGCTCAAGTGCTCCTTCCGAAAGGGCGTACACCATTCCATCGGCTCCCAAGCCGAGTCCCATGCTCATGGCAAGGTAGTCGCCAAGGTGGACCATGTCGACCACGGGGTCCGGAGTCGGACACTCGTCCGGTCGGTGGTGGTAGTTCATGCTGAGCTTGTAGCTCTCGGGAAGGTTCCAGCCTGCGGCGAGGTGAGCCCCCACGTCGGCGTGATCGAATCCAAAAGCGGCGCGCTCGATCTCATCGAACGGTTTGCCCGTTTGAATAGCGATCTGGATAACCTTATCCACGCTGCCGTCGAGCCAGACGTGCAGAGCCAGCTTGCCGAGGTCGTGGAGCAGTCCGCAGCAAAAGGCGAGATCGCCCGGTGCCTTGCGGGTGTGCTCGGCGATCACCTGAGCGGCGGTCGCGGTGGCAAGCGAGTGTCGCCACATGTCTTGTGGACCTAGGCCGTAACCCTTCAGCTCTTTGGCGAACCAAGCGTAGCTGCTGGCGATCATGGCAAGGTTCTTCACCGTGCGCATTCCCAGAATCACCACCGCTTCTTCAATCTGGTTCACCTGTCTGGGCAACCCGTAGAAAGCGGAGTTAGCAAGACGCAGGACTCGCGCGGCGAGACTTTGGTCTTTAATAATGTGCTGCGCCACCGAGCGTGCGGTCGCCTCGGCCTTATCCGTTTCCCGCATCACGGAAAGAGTCGCCTCTGGCAGCGCCGGAAGGTCTCCGGTGCGAGAAACGATCTGTTCCAAAGTCAGTTGTGGCATGGTTCAATCCCTTGTGTGTGCGTTCAGAGTCCTTCTTGGATCTCTAGGTCTTGGGCCGCTTACGCGGCGAGCGGCATGGCTCCTTTGAAATTGCAGAGCACGATTTCGGCTTTGCTTACCGTCCGAACTTTCACGGTGCCCGTAGCAACGTCGAGCGTCACGGTGCGGCCTAAGTTGCCACCGACGTCTTTCGCTTGAATTTGCAGATTCACATCTCGCAGCGCTTTCTGCACCGCTTCGATGTTGCGAGCGCCGATGTCCATCTTAGGTGCGGTTCCCGGAGTGCCGAATTTGAAGACTTGAGCTCCGCCGACGATTGCGATCTGAAGTCGGCGAGTGTTGGCACCCAGTTCCGCCATTTGTCGAAGCAACTCCGGTACGCCTGTATCAGCGAACTTCCCGAGCTTGTCGACATGGTTCTTATCGAACGCTTCCGGCAACATGATGTGAGCCAGCCCGGCGATTCCCTGGCTAGAATCGAATGCGCAGATACCGATGCAGCTTCCCAGACCGACGCACGTGAGCGTGCCCGTTCCCTTGGCCACTTTGATATCCGCCATTCCCACCAGGACCGGGGAGGACATTACGATGCCTCCGCAATGCCGAAGTTTCGGAAAATCATGTCGACGCCTTCGATGGTTGGGAGCATCACAAAGAAGCCGCTGAAGCTGCTCGATTTGTCAAAGATCTCCGTTCGGATCGAGATGGCAAGGTGGTGCGTTTGCGATGCCTCGATGGCCATGGTTGCCAGCATCGCGGACATCATGTCGACCGACATCACGGGGGGCGAAGCCATCATGTTCACACCCGAGAACTCGGAGATGGCTCGCAGGAACGAACCATTGATGATGTTGCCCACTTCGATCAGTGCGGATGCGTCCATTTCGGAAATGTCGTCCGGCGTCTCTGGTGCCGCGTTCAGCAGCATTTTCCAAAGTGCCTGGGCGCTATCCCAAGACAGAAAGAAGCCCATGTGTCCGGTGGTTTCTCCGGAGATCGGCATGTAAATGCCCACAAACGGGTCTTCGGAAGCGCCTGCCAGGTTGGGCAGATCTTCCATCGCAAGCGTTGTTGCCTCCGGTACGGACATCTCGAAGCAGTGCCCGGTCATCTCGGCAAGCGAGGTCGTTGCGTTACCAAGTCCGATGTTCGCCATCTCCTTGATCACGCTCTGACCGATCGGTCCCAGTTCAGCGTATCTCTCTCGCATAAAACGTCTATGAGAGCCGTTTCCCTCGGATTCGAAGTCACTCTCCGAACGGGGTCCCTGCTCAAGCCTCAGAAGGACTTGTTCCACGAACTTCCCGGTAACTTCACATGCCGGTAAGCCTAACCGGTGCCAAATTGGACCCCTGAACCTAAAGACCGGCAAAGGTGCGAGGATGGCCCAAACGACGAGGAATGGTTCGCCTTCCGGACGGTGATTGGTTGGCAGAAAAGTGTGAACAGACTCGGGAATGAGACACATCAGCAACCAATGATGAGTAGTGTCGTAGAAAAGTCAGAGGCGAAGAGAGAAGAGTTCGCCCACTTACGCGTTTCCGCAAGAACGCAACCTCCTCTTGGAGCGCTCGTATGCGATGGCCACGGGCGCTTCTTTTTTGTTTCAGGCCCTTCGATTCTTGTTTTGAACGAGGGACTCGCCTGGAACGTGGAAAAAAGAATCGGATACCGCCCCGGTAATCTGTGAGGACCACTATGCGAACCAAGGACATTCTGACAATAGGCGCCGTAGGTGCGGGTGTGCTGGGAGCCGGGATGCTCGTGTACGGAGCCTTGGTCGAGTCCAATCGGTTGGTCATAGAGCGGCTGACGCTTCGTCTTCCGCACTGGCCCGAGCGTCTTGCCGGAACCAAGATCGCCGTCTTGGCTGATCTTCACGTGAAGGATAAGTACTCGGCGCGGCTGGCTAAGCGAGCGGTGCTCGCCGCGCTGGATGAAAGCCCCGACTACGTGGTGCTTCCCGGCGACTTGGTGGGCTACTGGAAGCCCGAATCCCCCTGGTTGCTCGAAGAGGTTTTCGAGCCGCTGCTGTTGATGGAAGGCGACGTCTTGGCGAGCCCCGGAAACCACGAGTTTTGGAACGGAAACCCGGAGATTCTTCGCATCATCCTGGATCAGTTCAGCATCAAAATGCTCCGCAACGAGAACTATCGACACGAGGGCATCACTTGGGTCGGCGTGGATAGCGCGAATAGGGGCGAGCCCGATTTGGAGAAAGCTTTTGAGGGTGCGGATGAGACCCCGCGAATCGTCCTTTGGCACGAACCGGACGTGGTGGATCAGCTCCCCGCGGGTTGCGCGCTGATGATTTCGGGTCATAGCCACGGTGGGCAGTTCATCTTCCCGGGCGGGTACGTGCCGATGACCACTCGCAACGGCAAGCAGTATCGCGATGGGTTCTATCCGGATGCCTCGACTCCGATTTACGTGAGCCGTGGAATCGGTACGACCGGGCCGCCTAGCCGGTTTCTGTGCCCGCCGACGGTTGGGATCCTGACGATTGAAACCGCCTGAAGCCGGTTTCTTGTCCGATATCGGGTCTGCCACAATGTAAGGCGTCCGCCCTCGTAGCTCAGCGGATAGAGCACCCGCCTTCTAAGCGGATGGTCGCTGGTTCGAGTCCAGTCGGGGGCGCCACTTTTGTTTTTGATGGTCGGTTTTTGTACCGACCTGGACGAGAAGCTGAGTCGAGCGGCGCGAGACGAAGTCCCGCCGAAGGGAAATGAGTCCCGAGAATCGGGACAAATCGGGAAGTCCAGTCGGGGGCGCCATTTTTCTTTATTCGCCTTCTGGGAGGGGTGCCCCGGCAGGGGCGGGGTGGTCTCCGGGAAGAATCACCATCGACGTGGGAGTATCTGGCCGGTCCTCCGGACCACTTTTCGACAACAGGGAAATCCGTATTGCCAGGGCTCCGCCCTTCTGGCCTTAAATCAGAACCCCTAACCCAGGGTTGAAACCCTGGGCTGCGATGATTGCCGCGGCTCCGCCGCTTTTCGGAAAGAAGGTCAAAACCAAATTCCCCTCCTGGGAGGGGTGGCCCAACGGGCCGGGGTGGTCGGCAGAATCGAGCGCCATCCCGCGTTCTTCAGGCGAATAGCTCACATATCTGATCCGGGCTCATTCGTCACGAAAACCACAATCCCGGAGACCACCCCGTTCCCGATTCTCGGGACCACCCCTCCATAGAGGGGAATTTCGTCGGTCTCTTTCTTACAGAAGGGCCAGAGGACCGGCCAGATACTCCGAGGATTTCGCCTCTAAAGGGACCCAACACACCGCGTCCCTTCGACAATAATCAAGACTCGTTCCTACAACGGGATAAACCCAAACAGCCGACGCCCGAAAGAGGCACTCAAACCTGCATTCACGGCACGGAGATTCATTTCCCTAGAGATTTTCCACGCAAACACTGCATAAGCTGTAAATGAGATAAGGAACACGAGTACGCGAACCCATAGTGGCACTCCGAACTGTCCCCCTATTACCAAGAAGAGATTGCCCAAATGGATCGGAACCAAAACAACCCACAAGCGCCGGGCTGCCTTCGAAGAAACGGCCGATAAATACAGCACCGATTCCCTCCCTGTCGCCAACTCAGGGGTCGAGTATGCCTGGGGCTTTTCCACCGACTCCAGAAGGTCTTTTGCTCGATCATAGAACCCGCCCGGATCGCGATGAATTGCTCCCCAAACGTAATCCAGAGCACCACCGCGCTTGAGCTTCCACAGCTTTTCTGCCCGACGAAGTTCCTTCTCGTTCAGTTCTTTCAAGGTAGGCGAGGCGTGAGGGTCATTCAGCGCAGGCAGAGAGGCTTTCGCAGTCAGAAGGGCGCTGTTGAGGTCGGGAGTGTAGATCGAACGTAAATCGTTCAGTTCTGCAAACAGCGCTTCGATATCACATTCGGCGAACACGTGCGCCAAGCCTCCTTTGTTAAAGACTTCATTGGCAAGCACAAATCTCGAGAGATATGGATTAACTCCCAGGTCTTCGAAAGACTTCGCCAACGTCAAAGTGTTCGGAGAACCCGTGACAAAGTCGATGAATTCTTGTCGGGTCATGGTGTTCCTTCAGCGTTCGGCTCGGGAAGTAAAGGAGCGTCCAAGGGATTATCTATTCTAAACTTCGAACGGAATTTCCAATGCAACGCGAAGGGGATCACTAAGATCAAAACTGACAATGAGAAAGTCGTAATGTTATACATTAAGACATCTGTTGCGAATATACGCTTACAGTAACCCTTTAGTTCTACGAGTGGGATACCTATAAGGAAATGGATTCCCCAGAAGTTCATCTCGGCTCTTCCATATTTGAAGATTGCAACCAAGGGGGTTTGTGGGCGAGGTGCACTTGCGGATTCATCCACCGGCTTACATTTCCCAGCCCCAGAAAACGCGTCCGCCGAGCGATCGTAAAAGCGCTCCGGTGCACGACGAACGCCGCGCCAAAACCCTAAGAGGATCTTTGTGCGCAGGCTCCACCACGGGTACCACGCTTTTACGATCGCTGCCTCGGCTTGCTTCTTTTCCTCCGCCGTGGCTTTTCTGTTGCCTAGAACAGCAAGAGCTTCACGAGCTTTTTCCAATTGGCGGATCAGACGCGAGGAACTCCAAAACCACCCCGGAACGTCTCGCAATTCAGCAATCAGGAGATCAATGTCGCACTCGGCAAACACCCGCTCGATTCTCCCTTCATTGAACGCCGTATTCGCCCGAACAAAGTGCGAAAGGTTCTCGTTAACGCCGAGTTCTTCAAGCCGTTCGGCAAGCGCCCGGTTGCTCCGCGTGCTTGCAACCAGCTCAATGAATTCCGTTTTGGTCAAGCGACTATCCACTCGGTAAGCACAATCCAGCCGAGTGGATCACCCCGATTTCAAGGACCAGTGTAACACGGCTAAATGAGTATCCAAAGGGGCTATTTGCAACAACAAAGTGTTAAGAACGTCCCCGAGCACCCAGGGGGCGATCCATCGTCGCCCCGCCCTGATCCACCGTAAATCGGTCCATCGACTGGAATCGACCCATCGCCCCAGTGTAAGAAATCGTCACGCGGTGCTTCACCGCAAACCCCTTCCGATTCGCGCCGAAGCTGATGCGAGCCTGGAACGTTCGTCGATTCCCCGCCCGCTTGATCTCCTTCATCTCCACACTGAACGAGGAGCCATCGTACAGGGTGACCTCCGCCATCGGCCGAGCCTCTTCCGAGGTTTCGATCACGGTTTGCAGGGTGATGTCTCCCCCTTTGCCGCCCACCGCCGGAGCCGTGTCCGCAGGTCCGAACTGCATGCCGCCCTCGGTTCGCATCATCGAGACAAATCGGGGCGGATCGAGCCGCACGTAGGTTCCTTGTCGGAAGATGCCGACCTTGCCGCCCACCTTCCGCACGCTCCACCGGAAGGGCTTGCCCGTCGTCAGGGTCCCCACCGGAACGGTGGTTTCGCAGCCCGAAACGGTGAAGAGCTTCTCCTTTCCTTCCGATTGCACCATCAGTTCGTACTCGCTCGAAGCATCGCCCGCCCAAGCAAACTTCACCGCTCCGCCGACCAACGCACCTGCCGCCGGGCTGATGGGTTGAACCACCTTGTCCAGCTCGCCAACCGTCGAGGGTCGATACCCGTACGCCCATTGCTCCGACCAGTCGATGGCGTTGCTCTGATAGCCGATCTTCTCCAGATAGGCCCCCACCACTCGCGACCAAGCCGCCGCCATCGGGGTCTTCGAGCTCCCGGTGAGCAACTGCTCAGCCTGACTCTCGGTTAAGGTGACCGAAAGTTTGACTGGTTCGTACTCGGTTCCCACCGTCACCTGGGTGGAGGGCTCCTCCCCACGATGCACCTCCACAACCAGGTCCCGATTCATATTGTTGTAGTCGATGGCACACTTGCCACCCGTTTGCTCGGCGACCTGGGCGGGCAGAGCCGCGAGCGATCCTCGAACCTTCTCGCGAACTCCCTCCGACCACTCGCCCGGCGACCATCGAACTTCCGCGCCCCAGCGCACCGGGGTCGATCGCTTTCTCACCGCCAGTTCACGCAGATCCAAAGCGTCGTTGTCGATCTTTCCCGCCACCGCCGGACCAAACCGCGGAAACTCGCCATCTGCCTGGTGGTGCCCAACTCGAATGGGAATCTGTCGAAAGGCGTGATCCCAGGTGAGGATGCCCGTGGCTCCGTTGGAGTGCCCGATAAACGCTTCCGAGGCGGGCTTGCCGTCCAGCCAGCCGTTCAAAAATCTGTCTCCGTGACCCGCAAAGTAGACTGCCGCTCCGGCTTTAAAGAACGCTTCCGAGTAGGTGGAAACGCGCATCCGAGCAATCTCGGGCCGAACCTTTCCGTAATCGCCCCCCGAGTTTCCGGCAGTAAAGCACGCGTGGAACAGCATCACCGCCGCCCCGGGGGCCAACCGAACTTCGCGAGCGATCTCGTCTGGACTGCCACCTTCCCCAACATGGAATCCGCCGACGTTGTAGCTCTCTAGTTCGTTGCCGTTGTGCCCCCGAATGACGCCGTGCCCCCAATAGCCCACGATGGATGCTCCCTGCATTGCATCGCGCACCGTTGCCCACTTGAGCGGGGCTTGAAGCTCCCTCACTTCAAAACCCCGCTTGCGCAAAGATTCCGCCATCGCATGAATCTCCGGCAGATCGTGCGGGAACGGACCTCCCTTGTCCGCCCCGGCGATCAGAACCGCTTTGAGACCTGCGTAGGGCAAGTCCCCAAACACTCCTTTGCCCGCCGCCGATCGCGGGTCGGTCAGCCCTCCCCCAAGAGAAACCGAGGCGATCGAGACGGCGGTGATGGTAGCAACAATGGCGCGATTCATGACTCTATTGTTCGGTCATCGAACCGGACGAGCCTGTGCGTCGAGTGGTGTTGCAGGTGTGATATGGCTCACACCCTGGGTGGGGATTTGTGCCCCCTATGGATAACGTGTACGGAACCGTTATCGCAAGGCAGGAGTCTTGTCGGAGGCGGTCATTGCCTGCACCGCCGGATCGGAGTTTTTCGCCAGCATGTTCTGAATGAGGTTGGCTTCCATCCGCAGTTCAGGGTCGCTAGTGGCTCGCCATTGCTCGGCGTGCTGCTGAATTTCGTCGATGGTCCGCTTGTCCAGGCGACTGAAGTGCGACTCTACGAGTACCGATTCGGCCCGTGCCAAACCTAGTTCGAGCCGCCGATCTCGCGAGATTCCTCGCCAGCCCGCCACCTGCCTTCGCAGTCGACTCAGTTCTTCAAAGCTCTGTTTGCTGGAATCGCCTTCTCGGTAGAAGTAGGCTCCCAAAACCGCTTCTTCGGCAAAACCCGCGTATGCCCATTGCGCGTAGGGAAAGATCGCCATCGCTCCCAGCACGATGAAAAGGGTGAGGAGGGTGATGATGGGCGAGCGTCGTTTGAGCTTGATTTTCAGGCGCAATATGGCGAGTTCGAGAGCGTCGTACGCCCGTTCGGTCCCCTTTTGCCACCAATAACGCCACATGAATGATCAAGCGTGCGAAAAACGCCCAATGTCATTGTGCGTCGCCTTTTGTTAGAACAAGGTAACGGTTGGGCCCGTTCCCGGTTACAACCGGCAATGATCGGGGGAAGGGGAATTTGGTTTGGACCTTTGATGGGAAGTTCTGTCTCAACGGAACCCTCGCCCCTCTGGGGGAGAGGGTGGTCCGAAGGACCGGGTGAGGGGTCCCACATCCACCCCATCCCATCCCATCCCCGACAAACAACCTGCGGTATTTCCGATTATTTGCAAGCGCAAAACGTGGGATTCAAGTAAGGTGTTTCTTGATGCCGATTCGGTTTCTTTGTTGCGCCGATGTTCACGTGGGCCGAGTCTCTTCTTGCCTGAACTCCCCTACCAATGTGGACCTCACCACGATGGGTGCGCTCACTCGACTGGTCGACGCCGCCATTGAAGGAGGAGCCGCCGGACTGCTGATTGCAGGCGACCTTTTTGACGGCCTCACCGCCTTTTATTCCCACCGAAACGCGGTGGCCGCCCAGTTCGAGCGGCTCAAAGAACGAGGCATCGCCGCGATTGCGGTGGCGGGAAATCACGACGCCATTGCCCTGTCCGCCTTCGCGAAATCTTTCCCCGATTGCGGCCTTCAGGTGATCGGCCTCGAAGGTCGGTGGCAATCTGTGGAGGTTGCAGGAACCGTGATTTACGGGTGGTCTTTTCCACGTGAAACGTTCAAGAGTAATGCCGTGCTCAACGCGATTCGACCCAGCCAATCGCTGCCCGTGATCGGGCTTCTCCACGGCGACAGAGGGGCCGCCCTGAGCGACTATCACCCGTTCTCTGACCGAGATTTAGACGGTAAAGCCGACGTGTGGATTTTGGGTCACGTTCACCTACCCGACAGCCACCCGACCGCCCGCTACATGAGCTCGCCGCAGGCGATGGACTTCGGTCCAGGCGAACGCGGAGCTCACGGCGCGTGGTGGGTGGAGGTGGAATCTGGACGGGCAAGATTTGGTGCGTTTGAACCGATCTCGACGGTTCGGTACGAACTGGTCAGCCGCAACTTAGACATCTCTCAACCTCAACCGATTCGAGACCTGCTCCTAGCCGACCTCACCAACTGGGCTCGCGGGATAAAGGCGCAACAAGAATCGGTGCAGTCGGTTCAAACGCGGGTTTTTGCCTCGCTCAGGTCGGATGGATTTGATTTGGATGGGAAGGAGCGCGAGGAATTGGAGTCTCGGGTGGAGGAGTCGATCGACGGTCGAGACGCTTTTCACTTGCTGGCCATTCAGACAGTGCGGAAGGTGGACCCCACCCGGCTGGTGCACAGCGGGGACACCGTTGCCGACCTTGCCAAGGTGCTTTTAGGCGCCAAACACCTTCGTGGCGATGAGGTGGGAGAGGTTCAGCCGGAATGGCAAGAATCGGCGCGAAAACTGGTGGAATCCGTTCGAGCCGAGCTGGTTTCCAACTACCCGACCATTGTTGGCATGGCGATGGACACCGAAGACGGCGCTCCGGCGGTGCTGGACCCAGAGGAGGCCGCCGGGATTGCTCGCGACCTTTTGATCGCCGAAATTGAGACCCTTCTGGGCGAGGAGGTGGCGAAGTGAGCCTGCCAACCGTGGAGAGCCGAGTTTGGATTGAAACGATCCGCCCGATCGGGATTCACGGGTTTATGGGTGAGCGCTCGCTAGAGGGTCTGCAGCCCGGTTTGAACCTGATTTACGGTCCGAACGCGATTGGAAAGAGCACCCTTGCCAAGGCGATCACGCTGGTGTTTCAGCCGAAAGGGCTGGGTTCGAGCGGACGAGTGACGGGCTTGGCCAACGATGGCGGCGCGACCGTGACCCTGGACATCAACGCAAGGCAATCCACTTGGAACGGTTTTCCGGAGCAGCGCGGTCGGTACCTCCTGGACATTGCCGGGCTCCTGGAGGGCATGAACAAGGATGAGCTCAACGCCATCACGCGCCTCATCGGATCGGGTTTGCGCAAGCCGGAACCCGTTAAGCCAAAACCTCGAAAGAAGTGTGAGCCGCTCGACAAGATTCGGGAGATTCGTCGCAGCCGGAACTTGGTGCTGGAAGATGAGAATCGACTTGTTGGCCTGAAGAATCAGCTTGCGCAAGCGGAGCGGGCTCAGAACGTGATCGATCAGGTGGATCGGCTGCTTCGAAGGCGGGAACTGGAACAGACCCTGCAGAACCTGAACGAACAGATTGCCACCCTTTTGGAAGAGCATCCTGGACTGGAAAAGCTCTCGCCGAACGCGGCAGACCAGCTTAGAAAAGAGCGAGCGGGTTATGAGCGATGCCTTCGAGAAGTTCAGGCGGCTCAGGATCGATTGGATGCCGAAGGGATCGATGCCAACACGTCCGAAAGGGTGCTCAGAACCTCGGATGCGTCTCTACTTGGCTCGCTTGCGGATGAGATTGGGCAGGTGAAGAGCGCTCTGGATGTGATCCAGCAGTCGGTCACCAAGTTTCGCACGGAGTGCACGAAAGCTCGAGACGACCTTGCCAAACTCACGGGCTGGCAGCCCGAAGGATTGCCTTCTTTCACGGGCGAGGACGTGGAGCGGTTTCGACAGATTGCCGCCGAAGAGGACGACTACAAGCGAGAGGCGCTGAAAGCCGAAGCGTATCGACGGGTTCTGGAGCGGTGGACTCAGAACCACGGTGGCAAATCGCTGCCCAATGCAGACGCCGTTAAGACGGCCATTACCGACTGGCTGAACGTGGAACCGCGGATCGCTGCGGCAGCCGGGGCGGAACAGGGCAAGCTCCTTTCCGTAATGTTTGTGGCCGCCATTGCGGTGCTCACCATTATTGTTGCGCTGTTGCCAAATTCCATTCCGGCGATGGTCAAGGTGATCGGGTTAGGCGGCGTTTCGGCGGTGCTGGCGTACCTTGCGGGCAAATCCAAAAAGCCCGAAGGGACCGTTTCGGCGGGTGAGACCCTTGCCGAAGCTCGGGCTCGGGTGGCGCGCGATCCTCTTTCCAAGAACTCCTCCCCCGGAGAGGTTTTGAACTGGATGCAGAAGGTTGCCGATACCGAAGCGCTGGCAAAGGCGGAAGACCTGATCAAGGCTCTGCAAGTGGCCGAACCCGCGATTCCTTCTGGCAAACGCTTGCTCGAAGAGAAGGGGGTTCAGGGAGAGACGATCTCGCTACGCGCTGCTTCTGATGCCCTGCACACCTATCAAGAAAGTCAAAAGCGACTGGCCACGGAGGAAGCCGAACTAGAGCGCAAACGAGCGCGTTTGGCGGATCTGCGGCAACAACTGCGAGACCTCTTTTCTGCCAACGGCTACCGATCAGAAGCGGTGGAAGTGGAACGAGAGATCGATGGGCTGAAGGCGCGTTTCTCTCTGATTCAAAAGCTGGACGAGGCGGCGGGCAACTTCGAGGCGGCCAAAGAAAGCCTGAACTCGTTCTGGAAAACCAACGGCTTCGAGTCGGTTCTGGAAGAGGATCGAGAAGAGACCCTGGTTCATCGCGCCGAACTGCACGAGCGGTTATCGCAATTGAAAACAGAGCGCTCTGTGAACGAGCAGAACCTTGCCCGACTCAAGACTTCCGACGTTCCGGGCGAATGGGAACTGCTGAACGCCGACGATCTAGACGGCATTCGAGCTAAGCAAGAGCGGCTTGCCGCCGAGCACACCGATTTGGCGGGCAAGGTGCGAGAGATTGAAAACGAGGTCGCTCGGGCACAGAAGAACGAGGACTATCAACGGCTTGCCGAAGAGTTGGCGGAAGATCAGCGCGCGCGGGAGGGACTTTTCCAGAATCAGGCCCGGGCGATTGTGAAGTACCGGCTCCACCGGTTTTTGCTCGATGAACTGAAAACCCAGTCGGTTCCGCCGCTGATTGAACGGGCCAACGACTACTTGGGCCGGTTTTCTAACAATCGGTACCGCCTTTCTTTGAACCCGGATGTGAAAGAAGACGAGCTTGGCAACTTGCGATTGCGAGACCGGACAACGGGTCGAACCCAGGCGTTCAACGAGCTGAGCACGGGCACCAAAATGCACAGCCTGATCGCCATTCGGCTGGGCCTCATCGACTTGCAGGAAGAGAGCGCCAACGGCGGTACTCGCAAGTTTCCGGTGGTGGCAGACGAGGTTTTGGCGGTGTCCGATCCGGAAGCCAGTCGAGCGGTGGCAGAGGCTCTGCGGGAGATCAGTCGGGAGCGGCAGGTGATTGTGTTCACCAACCAACCGGACGACGTGGCGGTTTTTGAAAGCGTCGATCCATCGGTGAATGTGCGGCCGCTGGTTGTGGAAGCCATTCCGGAGCCTGTGGGAGGATCGCTGATGATTCCCGAGTACGGCGAGTTGCCTCGTCCGCGTCGGATGAATTTGGCTATCCCGCTGGACGCTCACGATCCGGAGGCGTTTGGGTCGCTTGCGGCCGAGGAACCGAATCTGGAGAGGATTCTCGTGAAGCTTGAGCCGCTGCGAGAGGAGCTTCTTGCCAACTTCCCTCGACTGACGTGGGAAGCGATTGAGGCGGGTGGGGTGATTACCCCTGCGACTCGCGAAAACCTTGCTAAGGCGTTTGAAGCGAGCGGGAGCTCGGCAAGGACGTTTCTGGCAAGCCTTGCCGAACATGGGGTTCCTGCGGGCCGACGCGACAGGGTCGATGCATTCCTGAACAGCGGGGGCTATCTCGCCGATCCACCTGCGGTTGAATCCCTGAAATCGCGGGTTCGCGAGCTTCTCGGTGACGATGGGTCTGGCTTTGTTGTCGAGTTCTTTGCGGCAGTGTTTCGGCAGAGTGTGAGCTAGCGGGTCGGCAACCTACCGGAGGAGATCATGAGCAGCACGGTTGTCGAGAATGTCGAACCAGTCGATGACCGGCTGGAGATTGTTCTTCGGGACCCCTTTCTGAATTCCCGGCAGATCAAATTAGGTTTCGTTGGTGTTGCCCTTCTCTGGTTGGCACCCCTGACCTATAGCATTCAAGGGACTCTAAATGAAGCACATTATAACTCTTCCGGATTTGTTCTTCTACTTACCTTTTCTGGTCTTGGATCGCTAGGCTTCTTAATTTTCCTCTTGACTCAGATCAAACGAGTACACCGGCTGGTCATTACACCTTCCGCAATTGAGATCAGAAGACATAGCGAAACAAAGACTTTGCGGACAGACGACATTTCTGAAATATCAGTAGCAACGCTTCGCGGGTTTCAAAAGCGAGCTTCACTTGTAGTTAGTATCACGCTGGGACGGGGTAACAGTGAAACCTTTAGCCTTTCTGCCAGTGAACTCATAACCTCGGGGCAGTTGTCCGTCCTCCTAGATGGTCTTCGATCACTCAAAAAACCCTTGATCGATGTACAGAAGGCACTCTATGCACTTCGGATCGGCCTTGACCTGCCTAACAACTTTGAACTGTTTGACTTGCAAGAACAACTTGGCGATGAAAGAATAAGGATCAAGATTTTCGAAGGAAACGAACGCACAGATCGCTTCATACTAACGCGTGGCCACATTCTGATTTGGGTAGCCGTTCTTGGCCTCTGCAGTGCTCTTGTCTTCATTTATCAAAAAGGTAGTTCCTCGCTTTTTCCAATAGCCATAACCCTACCCATTCTCTTTCAAATCTTCCAGAAACCCCTCTGGCTCGTTGTTGGGAGGGATGGAATCGGAGTTTGGTCCAATGGAACATTTGCCTACGGGATGCCGCTGAAAGCTTTACGTTCCATTCGATTTGAAGAATCTTCGGTCCTTCGAGACGACAATCGGCCCAAGGTGATTTTTCAGTTCTTGAACGGTGAAGAACTTCGCTTTGAGCTAAAGCCACGTACACCGGAGGATCGGGAGACGCTGAGGCAGATTGCCCAGGAGTTTAAGGAGCTGAAGCATGGCGACTGACGTGGCTTTGGCGCACGATCGGCTGGAGATTGTTCTTCGGGACGAGCAGGATGACCTGCAGAACAAGAAGACCCTTCGACAATACGATGTGGGTGTTGGAACGGTTTTTACTGCAGGTCTGATCCACAACCTTCTTACCGGTCCCTCTATTGTCGGAGTGGCTTGCGGCTTGTTTCTAGTGCTCTACATCCTCCTTCGGGTCTGGTCGACAAAAAACGGCGGGCAAAAGTTCGTCTTCCGATCGGTTGCATTTGAAGAGAACAGCATCGTCCTATCATCTCTAGAGCAAACCGTTGTCATCCCGAACGACAATATCAAGCACGTTCATATCCTTAATGCAGATTCATTCCACAAATCAAATGACTTGGCAATAAGCGTGCAAACTAAGGCTGGAGAAAGCCACGAGTTTCGTCTTCACCTCACCCGCCGGGCAGAAGATCGTCTCCCTTATTCTCTACTGGAGAAACTAAAGGGCGATCCGTACTTTACAGAGGGAATAGAATTTCTCTACCCTCTGCTCTTCCTACGCTATCCTGAAACCCGGCCCTTATCTCAGGACGCTCTGAAGGAATCAATTGGGCTTGTAAAGATTGAAGCAAAGATCGAGCGAAACTACGAATTCGATCAGGCTCGACTACGCCTCACAAAAGCACAGGGACTTCAAATCCTCCTCGTTCTTGGCGGTCTTGCTATCCTATACGTTATCAACACTATTCCCAAAGTGGTGGTCATGCTACCGATGGCTGCGCTTCATTCTGTTTTACCATTCATGCAGAAGCCTCTTAATTTAATCCTTGGGCATGACGGAATTGGAATTGGCAGAAGTGAGCAGGTCGCCCATGTCATCTCCTATCAGCAGCTGCAATCCTTACGATTTACACCCTCTCGAATTGATGCCGACCGGGGGCTTATAAAGGCTTCACTCATCTTCCTGAACGGCGATGAACTGAACTACAACCTCATCGTTAAGAAACAAGAGGACAAAGACGCCCTTCAGCGAATTGCCCGGGAATTCAAGGAGCTGAAACATGGCGACTAACGGTCAGCCGGAGAACGAACCGCAGGTCTTCCGCCTTCGGCGCGGCCTGATGACCATGCCGATTGCTATTTTTCTACTGACCCAGATAATTGTCTGCTTTTTCCCGCTATTGGGGTTCACCCATGTTTATACAGCCGCACCATTGGTTCAGCGATGGGAGTTTTGGGTGCTTTTTGTCGAGCTCGCACTGATCCTTCCGGTTGGGTGCTTCCTGTTTCAGAAGGCCTATTCTCGACGAAATGCAATCGTTTACACGGGTAGCTCATTGGTCCAAAAGGGGCTCTTGGGATCCTTCGAGCTGAAGCTTGCTCCAGAAACTAAACTCGCCGTGTATAGGACTCCCGGTCGTGGATTCTACTTACAGGAATTCAGCACGGCAGCCATTTTTTCAAAAGTAGGCTATAAGGGAATCCAGTTAGGAGACCTTTCGGATGTCAATCGTGCCGAGTTGAATAGATTCCTCCTAATTCTTGCGCCTCATATTGAGTTAACATCCGGCCTGTACCATCTTTTAAACTCCACAACCTCAAGTGGCAAACCGCTGGTTGCAGAAGAGTTCGCAAGGAAGTTGATTGGCGAGATTGTCTTTAAAGGGGTGAAGGTGAACCCGCCGTTTAACATTCGATTGATCTTTAGCCTCTCCCTTCTCGGAGCTTTTCTTGTCTTCTTTATCGCGATGGTTGTCAGCGCGAATGTATGGAAGGCGTTTCTTGTTAGCTTAATGGGCATTGTTTCTGTAGCTTCGTTAGGGATTGTTGGGGCAGTTATTGACCACTTTGATATGTCGCAGGCCTTGATCGGGTCAGAAGGTGTTGGTATGCAAACTTCCAAAGGCCAAATCGGACGGGCGATTCCCTATCGACTTTTGGGTGACCTTACTTATACGGTGACGGAGTCCAAGGGCAGGACACTGGCCACTATCTCTTCTTGGTCGGGTGAGGAGATATTTAGGGTCTTTGTCATTATAGAGTCCGACGACCACCTCGCCCAACTCGAACAAGCCATTCAGAATTCCCAGCCCAAGTTGGGGACCCCGCTCGCCAACGAGAAGCGCCAATGACAAGCGAGAACCTTTCAAGCCCAGGGGCCGACACGCCTTCCGAGTCGCAAAAGCCCAAAGAATCGGCTTATCTGCGATCCAATATGACGATAAAAGCTCGCCGAACTCCGCCTACGTTCCTGACATTTGCGCTGCTGTTCATCTCCATGTTCATCGCTTTTTCAGTGGTGAGTTATATCCTTTCTACGGGACGACCTCCTTCAACTCCGTCTTTGGTGGGCTTGCTAGTACCGTTAAGCCTTTTGTATCTCACGTACAACTTTGTGAAGGGCTGGATTGGGAACACGCATACCATCCGTATCGAAGACCGGTCGATTTCGTTAATCTCACTTCGCGGGAAGATAACCATCGAGTTTGAGTCGCTGGTCAGATCCTGCATCTTGTTGTCTTCCGGCAAGCTCTTGGCCCTTTATCTGACCCCGGCGACGCTTAAAGCAGACAAAAAGGGGAGACAGTTAGGCTTCGTGGCCAACTTAAGGTGTGACACTCCGGCCGATCGTGGATTGATTGTGCAACTCGTTAACACGCTCCAATCTCGCGGGGTGAAGCTGGAGTTCTTTGCGGGTCTCAACTTTGAATTCGTCACTCGATTCAACACCGTTGTGCCGGAATGGCAGCAACGGTTGTTGAATGCCCTTGGGGAAGAGAGGCACCGTTTCAAGCGATTAGGAAAGATAACCGTAAAGGATGATTCCATGCGGTTTGTGGTGGGGAGCAAAGAGCTAGGCGTGGTTTGCGATCGAGGAGTGTTGGTGGCGTACCCGTACTCGGAGGTTTCGTCGCTGGAGGTGGAGTTTGTGCAGCGAAAGCAGCTCTCGTTGGCAAAGCTCACCGTTGTGCTTCCAAACAAAGCCGGATGGTCAGAAGAGGTGGAGATCGCCGATGAGGTCGGGAAGAGCTTGCTGCTGGAGGCGAGCGCAGCGGTGAAGGCGATGAACACCCGAGATGCGGACCCTTCCCCAGAAGACTCGCCGCAAAAGGACAATCCGGAACGGGACAATCCGGAGCGGGACAATCCCGAACGCGACGAGCCGAAATCGGAGGCGGGGGCGAAGGAAGGCACCGGAATCCAGGGGGATATCAAATGAGCGACCTTTCGCCCGATCTCTTGCCGACTTCTCCCTACATTCGGGGGACCGGTTCCGTCAGTGTTCTGGGACCGAGACTGCTTCGGCAAAACCTTGTCTACATTCTGGGTTTCGGGCTTGTCACCATCTTTTTCTTACTCGCACATCTTCAATACCGGCAAATCGTTATCGGGCGCGCTGTGCCTGTCGATCCGGGAGAGGCTATCGCGCTAACGCTTTGGCGCACTCAGAGCCTTGGGTTTTTGGGCACCTTTCTTGTTCTCATGTCCCAATACGTGAAGCGAGTCGAGCTAACTCTGGGATCGATTCGCCGAGTTGGGTTCTTCCGCACGAAGGAGATTGCGTTCTCAGTGGTTGATCGATGCATTCTTGTTCCGAATAACAATCGGCGGGAATGGACGCTGGTTGTCGAGTCTAAGGGGGGTGCGTCGATCAGGGTTCCTATTCAGATGGAGGGAGCGAAGGCTCGCGCAAAGGTGATCTCTTTTCTTCTGGAACTGGAGTCGCGCGGGTTGCGGCTGGAAAACCTGGTCAAGTTCCACAAGTCCATCCTTGAGAGGAATTGGCAACCCGTGCCGGAGTGGAATCAAAGGATCATAGCCGCGCTCGGTACCGAGATTTACCGATGTCCTTACGAGGCGGGCTACTTGGAGAAGTTCAAAGAGATCGATCTCCGCTGGGTCGACCTTTTGCCTTTGGTTCCTCTGCCGGTTGGCTACCTCGGGATGAAGTTTCTAGATTGGCATCGAGGTGCCATTTCGGTGAGCTGTGCCGCATGTCTGATCTTGATCATTCTCTTGAATCGGAATCGTAAAGCAACGCCCTCGTCGGAGTTCGTGTTGGGTGAGAACGGCATCGGCTTCATGAAAGGCAATACCTTGATAGAGGCTTACCCGTACGCCGATCTGAAGTCGCTGAAGTTTGGGTTTGTGCGATACAGCGGTTCGCCCCATTGCAGTCTGCAGATTAAGTTTCTCAGCGGAGAGGTGATGGAGTTCGATCTGGAGACCGGCGGTGAGGGTGATCGAGAGGTGCTGAAAGAGGCATCGGAGAGGGTGAAGGCGATGAATTCCGCATCGCCGCAGCACCTTTCGCAGGCAGATGCGCCCGCAAAGGTCGATTCGGGCGAGGTCAGTAGCGGGGAGAGTCACCGGTGAGCGAGCCTTCACCCGACACAGTCGACCTTCGGTCGGAGGATCAAGCGAGGGAATCAGTCTTCCGGCTTGGGCCGGGGCTGTTCCGTAAAGACCTGCTCACTCTTTTTGCCCTCGGCTTAATGGTGGCATTCATCCTAAGCTTGCTCGTCCTTTACATCCGCACGCTCCCGCAGATGAAGCCGGCCCCGAACGATGTACAGATCATCCGAGGCTGGCTGTTTGCGGTCCAGACAGTAATCGCGATGGTTACCCTTGGGCTGGTGACCGCAAGCTACGTTCGCTTTCTCGAGCTCACCCCGCAATTCATTCGCCAATACAAGCTGTTCCGCACCACCGAAATCCCGCTCGCCGAGATCGATCGCTGCATTCTTGCGACGTCAAACAATCGGGGGGAGTGGACTCTGGTTCTGCTCTCAAAGAGCGGCGCGCGCCTCACCGGTCCGCTCCCAATATGGCGAGCCAAGGACCGACAGAAGGTCATTGCGTTTCTTCTGGAACTGGAGTCGCGTGGGTTGCGGCTGGAGAACCTGGTCAAGTTTCGCAAGGCGATGATAGCGAACAAGTGGGGGTCAGTGCCGGAGTGGGATCAGCGATTCCACGATGCGCTCGGCGCCGAGCTCTACCGATGCCCGTACGAGCTGAGCTTCTTCGAGAAGCTCGGTCAGATCAAGGTTCGTTGGTTTGATGCGGTGCCGTTCGCTTTCCTCGTAGCGGCCTACCTTGGGCTGAACCAGTTCAACTGGTCGCCCCGTACATCGGCATTTTGCACGGCGGCGGGCTTTATCGCAAGCTACCTGTTCAACTGGAAGCGGCCGCCGAGACCAACTTTTGAGTTTGTGGTCGGCGAGAACGGTGTCGGTTTCTTTAGAGACGGGGTGTTGATGGAGGCCTACGCGCTTGCCGACCTCAAGTCGCTTCAGTTCGTCCTGCCTCGGTACGGCACATCTCCCACGGTCCTTGTTCAAATGAAATTGCAAACCGACGAAGAGATCACCATCGAGCTTTTTCCAACGGTCGAGGTTGATCGAGAGGTGCTGAAGAAGGCATCGGAGAAGGTGAAGGCGTTGCAGATAGGTGAAGCAACTTATGCGGGAGTGCTGAAATGAAAGTTCCGAACAACGATCCAGAAAGGCCGATCACCATCGACGGAACCAATCAATGGACATGGTTTGCGCTCATCGTGGGTTTCCAATTTTTAGTCGTCGAAAACAACAGAATGCCCAAAGTGTTCGTTGCGTTTGTGCTTTTTAAGCTATTGGTATTTATTCTTATTTTCTTTGCGGTTCAGCAACTCGATCGATATCGTATAACCCTCACGAATACTGAAATTTCATCCGTGTTTCAAAAGAAAAAGATGACAATTGCTTTAGACACTGTATTGTCGTGTGATACAAGTTTCTCAACCTTAACCTTTGAAACAACTGAGGGCGCGAAATATCTAAGCCTTCACAACCGTAAAGCCCTAGATCGGGATGACTCATCCATATTTCTGCTGCGCCTCCGAGAGTTGTTAGGAAGTAGGCTTAATCTAGAATCTTACGTCCGCCGCCTTGCGCAACGTTTCGATAAAAGAGTCGAACTCTTTCAAGAAGACTTCAAAAAGCGGGTTGGAGACGTAGAACTCGCCGTTGAAGTGCGACAGCGCTTTTTCGAATCTTTCACCTTCACGGCTACACCTCTTCATCAATGGCTAGTCTTCGCCGGTGGCACTTTGGTATTACAGTCCGTCCCAGTCGTCATGGTTCATCCAATTGGCGTTCTCATTGGTGCGGCTCTGGCAGCATTGGGATTCTTGCTAAGCATGCCCAAGTTTCAACCCCTCGCCATGGTGTTTGGCTCGGAAGGTATAGGGATTACCGTTGGTGAGAAGTACATCAACGCTTACACCTACGGGGATCTGGAAAGCATTCGCGCTGTGCGGCGAATGAACACTCCCGATTCGAACGAGTATTGGGTTGAGATCAAGCCAAGAGTCGGGCGCGGTTCCGAACGTCGGATCCAGTTCAAGGATGCTTCGGATGTAGCGGTCTTGGAAGAGGTCAAACGGCGGATCGCGCTGGCGGCAGAAGGGAACAGCAGGGCTCCGAGGGGGTCGGCGTGAGTGAGGTCGACGTTTCGGAGTCCTCATCGGTTCGCCTGAAGGGGGTGGGCGATTGGCCCACCGTTTGGATGCCGATCCTGTTCGTGCTTATGATTTTTTCCTTCGGTCTTCTCGTTCACGGGATCGTCGTTGACCAGTGGACTTGGCCTGCCGAAGAACGGCGAATCGTGAGGACGTGCATTCTGGTCGTTGCCGGTATGTTCAACTTCTTTTGTTTTTGGGGGTGGTGGCGGGACTCCGTGATCGATGTTTCGCTTTCGGAGGAGTCTCTCACCGTTTCCACTCGGGCAAAACAAACCGTTTTGGCGGTGAGCGATCTCCGCAGTTGCGAACTCTTCATCAACCGATCGTTCACCCGGGTCAAGGTTTTCTTTTTGCTCAAGGGTGAGGGCGAAACCGAGCGCGTGGAGGTGTTCTTGTACCGTAGCAAGTTCGATCCGCTCAAGGACCTGCAGTTGCTCCCTGCCCTTCAGCGGCGAGGGGTGGAGATGATCGGGGTCGAAGAGTTTAAGCGGGATATCGAGCGGTTGACGGGTAAGTCCACGGTGGGGCTGTTTGACGAGTCCGGGTCGCTTAAAGCGGGAGGGTCGGCGTGAGAGAGGTCGACGTTTCGGCATCGTCACCGGTTCGGCTGCGAGCCGACGGGCTTCATCGAACCTGGTTCCTGGTGGTATTGAGTCCCTGGTTCGTTCTAATGATCTTGAGCAACTTGGCCGCTCTCCTCCACAAATACCTAACTCCGATCTCTGATCAAAAATCCCTGTTCGTTACATGGGTCTTATTCCTTGCACCCATATATGGCGGCATCTTATATTCGAAGGAATGGTTGACGTCCGTCACCAAGGTGGTTTTTGAAGGCAATGCTCTCGAAGTTTCAACTCGGCTGGGGAAAACCACCATTCCGCTTGAGGGCGTGACCGAGTGCGAGATTGCCGTTGCAAGGGTTAAGAGTCGAATCGAGATCACCCTGGGGGTGATTCCGCCGGGCGGTAAAGATTTCCTGAAGGTGTATTTCGTCCGGAAAATCGACCCGGTGAAGGATTTGCAGCTGTTGTCCGCGCTTCAGCGGCATGGAATCCGGCTGGTTGGGGTTGGGGAGTTTAAGCGGGAGATCGAGCGATTGACGGGCAGGTCGGCGGAGGGGTTGTTTCTTGCGGTTGCGCCGACTAAGGTTCAGCTCGGCTGAGAGGGTGGCCGAAGGACCGGGTGAGGGGTCCGTGAAAGATCATTTTGCGGTGGGAGTATCTGGTCGGTCCCGAGAATCGGGAAGGGGGTGGTCGGCAAGTTCAAACACCGCTCTTTTTCCGATGGGAATGTGGACGCCAAATCTATTTCGAAAACATTCCCGGAGACCACCCCGCCCCGTCGGGGCACCCCTCCCGGGAGGGGAATTTGGCTCGGACCTTCTTTCCAAAAGCGGCGGAGCCGCGACCAGCATCGCAGCCCAGGGCTTTAACCCTGGGTTCGGGGTTCTCCTTAAAAGCCAGAAGGGCGGAGCCCTGGCAAGCGGAGATAGGGAGCCTGCCCCCCTTTTCCCCAACGCGCGACAAAGCTTCCCAGACCCCTCACCCGTCGCTTCGCGCCACCCTCTCCCCCAGAGGGGCGAGGGATATAGCCGCCAAGGTTCGCAAGTTGAAACGGTAGGCCGCGATGTTTATCGCTCCGGAGATTCTGGTCGGTCCTGCCGGACCTTTGCTTTCTACCGACTACCCACCCAGACCTATCGGTCGGGGCTAACAGTCTGGACGGTCCTCCGGACCTTCTCGGAAGTGAAGGGCACCATATTCCCCTCCTGGGAGGGGTGGCCTGAAAGGCCGGGGT
This sequence comes from bacterium, assembly GCA_027483535.1. Taxonomy (GTDB): domain Bacteria; phylum Armatimonadota; class Fimbriimonadia; order Fimbriimonadales; family Fimbriimonadaceae; genus Fimbriimonas. The sequence continues at coordinate 107,747 of JAIXUN010000003.1, read as the reverse complement.
GGTCGGCAGGACCGAACACCCTCCAATCCCTGGCTTTCGCGCGAGTCAGGCTTCAACGGGCAATGGGTCGCAAGAACGAGACGGTAATCCGGAGACCACCCCGTCACTCCGCGCCACCCCTCCAGTGCCTGCCCCGATTTATCGGGGAGGGGAATGAAGCCGGACCGTGACTACAAGCCATTCCGATTGACGCCCTGATTCTCCGGATCACCTTTCCGAAAGCCTGCCCCGATTGATTTGGGATGGGAATGATCCTGGATTCCCGACACATACTCCGTAAACCGGCGGATACGCGACCGTTATTCACCAACCAAACAAAAAGGGCGCCCCGATCACTCGGGGCGCCCTTTATTCCTAAAGGAAGATCAGCCGCCGATTCGACCCGGCTTCGACACCTTCGGAGTCTCCGCGCGAGGCTTCTTCGCCGGGCGCTTGGCGAGTTCCTTCAACAGGTACTCGACCGCCGCTTCCAGTTGAGGATCTCGACCCTTCGCCACCAGATCCGGTCGCATGTCGATGTCCATATCCGGATCAACGCCCGTGTTCTCCGCAATGATCTCGTTCGTCTTCGGGTTGAAGAGGCTGAACGCCGGAGCGGTCAGACCACCGCCGTCGATCAGGCGTCGACCACCGTCAATACCAACCAGGCCGCCCCACGTGCGTCGACCAATGAGCGGGCCCACGCCGTTCGATTTGAACATGTACGGGAAGAAGTCTCCGCCCGAACCTGCATACTCGTTGATCAACATCGCCTTCGGTCCGTCGTGAACGGGTGCATCCGGCGAGTCGATGCTGTGTCGAGGCTGGATCATGCACTGAAGGGTTCGACCCAGGGTGCTGACAAACCACGGCTGAATGTATCCGCCGCCGTTCCACCGCTCGTCAACGATCAGCGCGTCGCGATCCCACTGGTTGTAGAAGCCCCGAACGAAGTCCGAAGATCCTTCCGCAGCGGTGTTGGAGATGTGCATGTAGCCGATCTTGCCACCGGATAGTTCGGCGACCTTCTTGCGATTGCTCTCGATGAAGTCCCAGTACCGCAGACCGGAATCGGAACCGATCGGCTTCACTCGAACCTTACGAGCGCCATCCAGGCCGGGCTTGGAGTTGATGGAGAGGCTCACCGTCTTGCCGACCTTACCGATAAGCAGTTCAGATGGGTTCACCTTTGCATTCACAGGCTTACCGTCGATGGCAACCAGGAACTCGCCCTCCTTCACGTCTACACCGTATGCGCCCAGCGGAGCCGCGTACTGCTCGTTGTAGTTGGAGCCTCGCAGAATCTTCGCGAACTTGAGTCCGCCTTGATCGGCAACGAAATCAGCACCCAAAGAGCCAACCGGCACTCGTGCAATCATTGCGCTGGGCCCCATGTCGCCCGCAGCCGTAATGTACGCGTGACCCGTTCCAAGCTCACCGATGAGGTTGCCAAGAATGTAGTTCAGGTCGTTGCGATGCTTCACGAACGGCAGGTACTTGGCGTACTGCTCGCCGATCGCCTTCCAGTCCACGCCCACCATGCCGGCGTCATAGAAGTAGTCTCGCTCGTAGCGCCAGGCTTCCCAGTAGATCTGCTTCCACTCTTGCTCGGGATCAATGATCGCCTCGACGTTGGAGAGGTCTACTCGACCTGCGGCGGGGGTGATCCCGGGTCGGATATCAACCACCTGCGCTGCGCCTCTACCAAGAAGCAGAAGCTTCGTTTTGGCCGCGTTGGTGCTGTATCCACCGAAGTAACCGGGGAACAACGGCGTTGCGTCCTTGCCACCTAGATCGAACTTGCTCAGTCCGGTAGGTCCGTAGAACAAGAAGCCGCCGTTCACGCCCGTCAGTCCGCGATAGCTGCCTGCCGGGAGCGGAAGAACCATTGCTCGGTCGAAGATGCCATCGAAGTCGACGGTCAGATCTTTCTTTTCGCCGGCTGCGGCGGGCTTGGCCGGAGCCTCGCCTTCTTCGTCGTTGCCATCCAGGTAGGGGTTGCCCGCATCTTTGGTGAGCGGAAGCGCATAGACTCGCGCCGTGGCATCTACCTTCAGCGAGAACTCAAACACACCGTAGGTCGGTTCAAAGGTTCGGTTGGAAACGAAGTAGATCCACTTTCCGTTGGAGTCGAACACGGGTTCAACATCGCCATAGAAACCTTCGGTGATCTTGGTTTGCTTGCCCGTTGCGAACTCGTGCAGATAAAGCGCCGAACCCGTGAGGCTGAGCTTGGAGAGCACCGCCCACTTTCCGTCTGGGCTGATGTCGAATCCGCCATAGCCCGCTCGGTTCTCATCTTGAAGCTTCAGAGCCTTGGTGGCAACGTCCAGCGAGTAGATCTTGCTGCCCGCCCCGATCACCAAGAGGGTCTTGGAATCGGGGAGCCATGTGATGGCCTCAATGATGACGCCCGTTCGCTTGGTGAGCTGAGTCGCCTCGCCGCCTTGCTGCGGTTGCACGTAAACCTCGAACTCACCATCGGCATCGCTGATGTAGGCAATGCTCTTGCCATCGGGCGACCATTGCGGGCTTTGCTCGCGGGAACCGGAGGTTCCGGTGAGGTTTCGCGTTTCGCCTGCCTTTGCCGGCACGGAGAACAGCTCGCCTCGAGCTTCCACCACCACGCGTGCACCGGAAGGAGAAAGGCTGCCGCTGTTGAGATAAGGAACCAGGTTCTTCAGGGTTGGTCGCGAGTTGATTTGCTCGCTGACGATGCGAGGTTTGACCTCGGTGGTCGTCCCCTTGGCAACATCGAAGGTGTACAGCACGCCATCCTTTTCAAAGATGATCGTCTTGCCATCGGTGTTGGGCCACTTGATGTCGGCATCGGCGAACTTGGTGAGCTGAGAATCACGTCCACCCGAGTTCTTGTACAGGTTGAGCGTTCCGTTGGCGCGATCGCTGATGTAGTAGATGTCGTTGCCGATCACCATCGGGAAGAACGACTGCTCGCGCTTCGCGGGAAGCTCCTTGTACTCCAAGGTCTTGAAGTCGAAAATGCCGACTCGGCCTTGGGTGCCGCCTCGGTAGCGTCGCCAGTTGAAGTTAAAGCTGTTGACCCGGGTGTAGGCGATCTTGTCTCCGGAAGCGAAGTAAGAACCTACTTGGAACTCTTTAAGCGGGGTGCTGATAGGCACGCCCCCCTTGGGGTCGATGAGATAAAGCGACTGCTGTCGAGGAACCGGGTTGCCACTGGAGGTGGCGTACATGATCTTTCCGTCCGGAGTCCATCCTGCCACTCGGTCGCCTTCGGGCGAATAGGTGAGTCGCTTAGGAACGCCGCCCGCCGCAGGAACCACATAAACGTTGGGGGTTCCGTCGTAAGAACCGGTGAATGCGACCCATTGCCCATCGTTGGAGAAGTGGGGGTTGGATTCGTTCCCGGAGTGGCTGGTGAGTCGCCGTGCGGGCTCGTTGGAGTTGAGCGATGTGATCCAAAGATCGCCTGCGTAGTTGAAAACGACGGTGTCGCCGTGAATGTCCGGGGTGCGGAGCAAACGCGGCGCAAACGTCTCGGACGCCGATCCCTGCACCGGAGTCGGCAGCGACATGGGTGCAAGTAGGGAGGTTGCGAGGACGGTGGTTAGCATAGACAGACCTGACTAAATAGGGTTCTTAACACGGCACGACGATGCGAGCGCTCTCGGAGACCCGTTACAAGGTCAAGTATGCCCCCACCGCCGATTCCAGCCGATAAATACCGTCGATCAATTTGTTTCGTTGCCGAATAATCGCGGATTTGAGAATAAAGACCTGTCGGTGGGAAAAGGAATCGATGGGCGGGTTTGGGATCCAGTCCTTATTCCCCTCCTGGGAGGGGTGCCCCAAAGGGGCGGGGTGGTTCCGGGATCCTCCGCACGATCACGATCTATCTCGTTCATGATCGCATCGAGCGGCTGTCGAAAATGCCGACCACCCCGTCGCTTCGCGCCACCCCTCCATAGAGGGGAATTTGGTTCGGACCTTGCATTGCTACTCGTCTCTCGACGAAACCCTCGCCCCTCTGGGGGAGAGGGTGCCCCGACAGGGGCGGGTGAGGGGTCAGGTCGACCCATTGGGATCCAGTTCTTGGAAAACTCCGACCAGCCAAATTCCCCTCTATGGAGGGCTGCCCGCGGGGCGGGGTGGTCGGCGATTCCAGTCTTGACCTGCGTTCTTCAGGCGAGAAACTTCCATGTCTGATCCCGGCTCTTTGGTAACAAAACCGAAATCCCGGAGACCACCCCGTTCCCGATTCTCGGGACCACCCCTCCCAGGAGGGGAATTGAATTGGGATCCCCCCACCATTCCAGAAGCGGCGGAGCCGCGGCAATCATCGCAGCCCAGGGTTTCAACCCTGGGTTTAGGTATCCGCTAAAAACCAGAAGGGCGGAGCCCTGGCCTTACGGTTTTCCCCCTTGTCGAAAATGTGTCCGGAGAATCGGGACGGACCGATCAAATACTCCTTCTCGCAGGTGGTTCTGCCCGGAGACCACCCCGTCGCTCCGTGCCACCCCTCCATAGAGGGGAATTTAATCGGTCCTTTCCCTACAAAATGTCCGGCGGACTGACCAGAACCTCCCGCTCATGTACGGAAAGGCTCATGCCACGGCTCCGCCGTACCGGATTAAAAGCCAATCCTATTACGGCATCAAAATGGTTCAACCGGACCCCTCACCCGCCCCTAAAGGGGCACCCTCTCCCCCAGAGGGGCGAGGGTTCGAAATTGTACGATTCGGATCCTTTATGGTCGATGCTTCCCGATTCTTGGGCAGGGACGAGAAGGCCAAATCACCTCAACAGCTCGCGCCGACACCCTCGCTGCCGAACGTCGCCAGACGTTCTTCGTCCGAAGACATCAGCACCGATTCTCCCTTATAGTGGAACTGCAAAGCCCGGCGACGAGTGTTCGTCCGATTCGACGGCGTGCCATGCGGGGTGAGTCCGTTAAAGATGAGGCAGCCACCCGGCTTGAGCGGCACCGCCACCGACTCCTTCCCTAAGATATCCGCGTCGCAAATCTGCCAATCGCGGCGATTGAAGTGCGGGATCGGACCCTCTTTGTGTCCACCGGGGCGGAAGAACATGCACCCGTTTTCGGGAGTGGTTTCGTCGAGCGCCACCCACACGCCCACCACCGGCGCAGACTGCGGGACTCGGAAGTAGGCGTTGTCTTGGTGCCACGGCTTCTCTCGACCAATGCCGGGCGGCTTGAGCAGCGCCATGTCTTGAAACATGCTCGGCGGCTCGCCAAGCAGGCGATTCAGAATGGGCATGAGGCGCGGGTGGTACACCATCGCCTCCAGGCGAGGATCGAGGTGCACGAAGAGCATGAACTTGCGCACCGCGTCTAACCGCTCCGAAGCCGCGAGGGTCGGGAGCAAATCTTTGGCGCGATATTCGTATTGAAGCTGGACTCCGGGCGGCAAGGAATCGCGCATCACGATGTCTTGAAGTGCATCGATGACGGTCTGAACTTCTTCTGGCGAAAACGCGTTTTCAATGGCGAGGAACCCCGCGTCTTCGTAAAACTCGAACGCTTCCTCGTTGATCGACTCCAGGCCGTCGAACTTCGGCGCGATCGCATCCACCCGGTAAAGACTCTCCGGATAGTCGTCGCTCATTTCTCGCTCGAAGGTGCCGATGAGCGGTTTGGTTTCCTCGATGGTCGACTTTGAATCCGCGGGACCCATGCTTAAGCGTACAACGATTTCCAGTTGTGGTCCAAAACGCGAAGGCAAAAACTCGTACGGCGGGAATCAAAGATTGAACAGGTCTACGGTGTGCCGAAGCCCGTCGGAGTCGATCGCGATCAGGTCCAGCCGACTCTCCCTATCCGACCAGCAGGCTTCTTCCAGATAAGCGGTCATGGCGCGAGAGAGCCTTTCTCGCTTGCCCGAATCCACCGTTTCCTCAGGCGAGATTTGTGTATCTTTCCTTGTCCGAACTTCTACAAAAACGACAACCTCACCATCCAAAAAGATGGCGTCCAGCTCGTCTCGACCCACGCGCACGTTTCGACCAACGGGCGTGTAACCGAGGTCGCGAAGGTATCGAAAGGCACGATCCTCGCCCTCTCTGCCGATCGCGGTTCGATTCTCCGAAGACATATCGCTCGCTCTAAAAGAGTTCTAGCTGGCCCAAGGGAGCCGATTCAATTGGGGCCAAGGGAATGCCCATGCGCTCGTAAGCGGCGGCGACGGGTGCGTAAGAGCGGCGATGAATCTCGCACGGCCCCAGTGCTTCCAGAGCGGCGAAGTGAGGCGGGGTGGGATAACCAAAGTGGCTCTCGAACCCATAACCCGGAAACTTCTCCGCGATCCGGACCATGTAGGCGTCCCGCTCGGTTTTGGCAAGAATGGATGCGGCCGCAATCTGCGCGATCTTGCCGTCTCCCTTCACCACCGCTTCCGCCCGCGATCGAAGTCCGCGAGGAATCTGGTTCCCATCGATAAGAACCTTAGAGGTGGGAATTTGCAGAGCGGCAACCGCTCGCTCCATTGCCGCCATGGTCGCCCAAAAAACGTTGAGTCGATCGATCTCTTCCGGCCAAGAGTATTCGATGGCGTAGGTGCAGGTGGCTCGAATCTGATCGGCGAACTCTTCTCTGGCTTGCGCCTTGAGCTGCTTGGAATCGTTGAGACCCGCAATCGGACAACCAGACTCGGGGAAGATCACCGCGGCGACAACAATCGGTCCGGCGAGGGGTCCACGACCCGCTTCGTCCACCCCGATCACCCCAACCGGAGCCTCCAAAGACACGGTCGATTTCATTTGATCAAAAAGCCGTTGGCGGCGACGGAGCGATACATCGGTGTCGGAATCTTCTCTTTCTTCTCGACCACCACAAAGTCGTAAACCGGGTCGTTCGGCTTCACTTCTGAACACTGCTTGCCCTCGACCGATTTCGCCACTTGAACCTGAATCCCCATCTCTTTCAGCAGATCGACGTTGCGATTGACCATCTTGCCCAGCGTCGATCGCCCCTTCTGCTTTTCCTGAATCCGTTCGACCGAGACCGTGACGAACTTCTTATCCTGCGAACATTCGGCATCGCGATAGTTCGCCAGACCTTTGCCGAGTTCGGAGATCACGAGGTTGACGTTGGGCTTGGCTCGGTTGAGGGGGATCACCCACAGGGCCACCGGAACCATTGCCAGCGCGAGCATGGAGATTTTGAACTGCGGGGTTTTGGTAAACGGAACAGCGGGTTCAGACATGGCTTAAAGCTCCTCGCGCAGTTCTTCTTCGGCTTGCCGAACGTGCTTGAGATCGCTGAGCGTGAGGTCGAGCAAGTCGACGGGCTTCTTGCGAAGCTCTTCCGGCGTCACCGCCTCCACTTCTTCACCGGCGCGAATCAGTTCCTCTTTCAAGGTGAGCATCTTGTCGGCGATGGCGCGAATCTCATCGAAAGCGGGTTCGGGCATTACGGTTTTGGGTCCGGAGAACACAAAGGTTTCCACCGCTTCGTTCACGTAGTCGCTCACCTTTCGACTCTCGACCTGCTCCGGCACGAAGGGTCGCAGGAAGCTGACAGCCTCGATCATCGCCTGATCGGTGGCGTCCAGGGCCTGGGCGCGAAGCCTTCGGTAAGTTTCCGGGAGGTCGTCTCTGCGCCACGCTGCCGAATCGAGCAGGTTCCGAATCTCGAACCGAATCTGAGCCGTAGCTTCCAAAACAGTGAGTGTGCCTTCGGTGATGTCTCGGTGAAGACGATTCTTGTCGAGCAGGGCTCGAAGGCTGCCGACGGTGCGATAGGCGCGGAGTCGGGGCTCATATTCTGGGTGACTGATCGCCTTTTGGTTCTCGCCGTAAAGCTTCGCCGCAACGGTACAGGCAACGGGCACCACCACCATCGCGGCGATCTTGAGCAGCAGTGCGTAAGGACCAATCGCAACCACTAACCCCGCCAGGGCGATCACGCCCGCCGTGATCATTCCGCTCTGTCTTTGCTGGATGGGACGGGTGAGAACTTGGTCGTCAAACTCGCGCAAGAACGCCACCAGGTGGGGATAACGTTTGATCTTCTCAGAGAAAAACATGGCCACGCGCGAAGTAAGAAACGTTACGTAGTTTACGCCGAACAGGGTGCGTTGGCCTAAGCATCGTTGGGACCAATACCAGAGTTCTTTGGGTGTGAGTTAAGGCAGAGCGAACGAACCGTACTTTGCAAATTGTCTACAGGTAGAGTGAAATTCATGCTTTGCGGGATGATTTGCCGTAACCTCCCAGCCGCTTCCAAGGTGCAAACCGTTCGATGTTCGAACATTTTTGCGGTTTTGGCCGCCTTGCTTGCGGTCGCCATTGCGCCCGCACAGGGTTCGCCGGACGCGCCGGGTTCGAAGCCAAAGATTCCGGGCGCCAATATCCGGCCCACGGGCGATGAAGATCTGGATCGGTATCTCAAGAAGATCGATGTCGCCAAGACGTACGTCACCCTCAGCTTTCCGGATGAGGCTCCGAGGCTGGTTTTTGAGGCCAACAAACTTCCGACCGCCATCCCCAAGGCGGTAACCCAAGCGGTTGGAAGGCAGATCAAGGTTCAAGTTGGCTCGAACCAAGACAGCGACAAGTTGTACTTGATCAATACCCAAACTGGGAACGCCCAATCGCGAGCCCTCGGCGTGGTGCGAGACCAGACCTGGACCGTCTCCAACGATGCCGAGAGTGAGGCCTACGAGGTCGTCATTCGGGTCACCGCGGGCGGGGCTCCTATTGACGCCGCAGAGGTGACTCTGAAGGATAAGTATCGCGAGCAGAAGAAGCTGATCGATCCCAGCGCAAAGGGCGACGTGGTGTTTCGATTCGTGCGCTTTGGCGAGTTTCAGGTGACGGTGAACTACAACTCGAAGGGCAATCCGGCCGCGCCCGTGAAGCAAACATTCACCATCGAGCGCGTTCGCGATGAACCCAAGCCCGTGTTTGCGATCGCGGTTCCAGAAGATTCCGGAACGGTCGGAGCGGCCTCGGCGAAACCGTCGGAAACGTCCGGTAGCGAGCCCTCGAAGACCGAATCGAACGAGCCGGTTGCGGGTTCTAACCCTCTTTCCAACCTGCTCAGCACCCTGCTTGGGCTGGGAGTGATCGGAGGCCTTGGCTATGCGGGCTGGCGATTCATGCAGAACAATCCGACCAAGGTGACGGACACGCTGGAGAAACTCGGCGCAGATATCCCGAAGACTCCGGACCCTGCGGCCAATGTGGACCCAATGCCTGCCGCACCGAAGGCTCCGGCTCCGGTGGAGAAGATCATTCTTGGTGCGGACGCAACGGTGGACACCCCAATCTCTTCGGCATCCGCACAGGATCCTCCAGTCTCCGATTTCCTGATGGGTCTGGGATCTGGACCCCGATTGGTGGACATGTCCGGCACCGAACTGGAACTGGTGGAAGGCGACAAGGTGGTGGGTCGAGAATCCAACGCCGAGTTCCCAGTGGTGCACGATACGGTCTCTCGTCGACACGCGACGCTCTCCGTTTCTGGCGGTGCCGTCACCCTTACCGATCTGGGTAGCACCAACGGAACCTGGGTCAACGGTCGCAAGATAGATGTCCCGACGGTGCTGAATCCAGGCGATTCGGTGCGATTCGGCGGGGTCGAGTATCGATTTGAGGGTTAAAACCCGATAGGTAGAACAGGTTTGGTCGCACGAATGAAGGCGTTCGTGCGTCCCTACCGTTGTGCTTTCCGGTTTATCGGAAAGCTTCAGAACATTCGGATTCGCGCATGGCCATCGGCAAACTCATCACCAAAGGATTAGCAGGAGCCGCAGGTGGGGCTTTGGCGTGGGCGCTGGTGGAACCAAGCAAACCCACCATCGACACTCCGGAATGGATTGCGTTCGAGGCCCGAATGATGATCTTCTTCGGCTTGTTCCTTGGAGCAGGACTCGGAAGCCTTTCCGGTTGGTATCAGGGCAGTCGTCGACACCTCATTCAGGGTGCGGTGCTCGGTGCGATCTTCGGTGTTTTGGGTGTGATCATCGCCAGATCCCTTGGGTCGGTCCTGGGCGGGATGTTCGTCACGATGAAACTCAGCGCGCCCATCATTTGGCGCGTGATCGTGCTCACCCCGATCGGTGCAGGAGTTGGCTTGGGCGTCGGCGCGGGCTCGCTCAATCCTAAGCGGATGCTTCAGGGGCTGATTGGCGGCGCACTCGGCGGAGCGTGCGGCGGGTTCCTCTTCGACACCATTGGCATGGTCACCGATCCCATTCAGATGGCGATTCAAGGCACCGCGCCTCAGCAACGCGCCGAAACGGGAGCGATTCCCCGGGCGATCTGGTTTGCGCTCACCGGCACCGCCATTGGACTCTTTATCGGACTGATCGAAGAGGTGAGCAAATCGGCGTGGGTTCGATTGCGGCTAGGCCGTAACGAGGGTCGCGAGTGGGCGCTGGATTCGCCGCAGATGTTCATTGGTCGGGCGGAGAACGTTCACATTCCGCTGTTCGGCGACATGAACGTAGCACCCAACCATGCAATGCTGCAGCGTCGCAACGACGGTTGGTACGTGGTGGATGCCGGCACTCCGCTCGGCACGGGAGTGAACGGGCAACGGATTCAAGAAGCGAAGTTGATGCCCGGTTCGGTGATCCAGATCGGCGGATTCCAGTTGGAGTTTCTGACTCGGGGCGGACCGACGCCGGTTCGGGGTCCGGAAACTTACATCGGCGCATCGTATCCGATGGGAGGACCGCAAATGGGGGGAGGTCCCCAGATGCCTCAGCAGATGCCGCAAGCTATGCCCCAGGCGATGCCTACCCAGATGCCAACCCAGATGCCTGGGCCGGTTGTTCCGCCAACCTCTGCACCGACCTCGGCCCCTATCGCCACTCCCGGATTGCCCTCCAACCCCACTCCAACCTCGGTGATCCCAACCCTCGCGGGCATGGCATCGATGGCTGCACCCTCGCAAACAGGTCGACTAGTGGTGATGGATGGACCGCTCACGGGCCAGGGATTCAACATTCAAGCTCCCATCGAGATTGGGAGAGAAGCCCACCCGGTCACGATTCCTTACGACACCATGGCATCCCGGCACCACGCCCGAATTTCCCCCACTGTTGGCGGATTCGAGATCACCGATCTTGGAAGCACCAACGGAACCTATGTGAACGGAAACAAGGTGTCGTCGCGTCTTCTGTGGACGGGCGATATGATCAGAATTGGGGGCACCACCTTCCGATTCGAATCTTGACCCTTTGTAGACTTATAAGACTCGCCCAGTTTTAATTGCCCAGTTATTCACCCGCTAAGTTTTCTCTGCTCACCAAAGAAGCCACCATGCAACCCAACCAACCGAACGATCCGAACAAGACCGTACTAGGCGCATCGCCCATGGCGGGAGATCCGAACCGGACCCAGGCCATGCCGGGCGGTTTGGCGGGCATGGGAGGTGCCAACGTCACCCAGGCGATGTCGGCCGCCGACCTTCAGCGCACCACCATGATGCAGGCGCCGTCACAGGGGTTGACCGTTCAAGTGACCGCTTCCAGAGACGTAAGCATGGCGAACGGACCCGCTCGCGAGCAGTTCCTGATCGAGCTCTCGGCCGGGATGGGCGCTTCGATTCCGGGCTACGGTGGGATCGCGGCTTCGGGTCGAACCCCCATGAATCTGTGCCTAGTCATCGACCGTTCGGGTTCGATGGAAGGTCCCCCGCTGGAGTACGTGAAACAAGCCTGTCACTACGTGGTGGACATGCTCACCCCCAACGACGTGCTGAGCATTGTGACCTTTGAAGAGGTGGTGGAGGTGCTGATGCCGCCTCAGCGAGTGACCAACAAAGAGCTCATCAAACAGGGCGTTTCTCGGCTGGTGCCGGGCAACACCACCAACCTGTACGACGGTCTTTCTTTGGGTGTTCAGCAACTGTTGCAGACTCAAGACGCGGCTCGAGCCACGCGTATGATCGTGCTGACCGACGGCGACCCCACCGCCGGAATCAAAGACTTCAGCGCATTGGTGAATCACGCGGGCGAGGTGAAGAATCGAGGCATTTCCGCCACGTTCCTCGGCTTCGGACCGGATTACAACGAAGAGCTCCTAGCGGGAATGGCCAAGCGGGCTGGAGGAAGCTATTACTACATTCCTCAGCCGCAAATGATCCCCGAAGTGTTCCGCAGCGAACTGGAAAAGCTGATGACGACGGTCGCCCGAAACCTAGTGCTGGAGGTGAAACTGTCTCGATGGGTGGCGATGCGATCGCCCCAAACCGTTCCGCAAGGCACGGTCACCATTCCTTTGGCAGACATGGAGCGGGGCACCACGCTTCAGCAGGTGCTGGACCTAGAGTTCGGCAATCACCCGTTGGGCTGGTACCGAGTCGCGGCGGGCAAGCTGATTTACGAAGATTTGGAGTCCGGATCGACCAAGACGGTGGATATCGACATGGTGATGGAGTTCACCGCCGATTCGGCTCGATACAGCGTGCCGCCGAACCCCAAGGTGTCTCAGGCGTACCAAGTTGCCGCCGCTTCTAAGGTGGTGGAGAAGACCGTGATGGGCCTGAAGACGGGCGTGCTCACCGCCATGGGCGCCATTCAGGAACTGCAGAAGACCCAGATGCTGCTGGTGAGCGAGGGTCGAACCGCCGAGGCCCAAGAGGTGACCATGGCGTTGCGAGCCCTGCAATCGGGAGACACGGGGCAGGCCGAAAAGACCTTGATGGGCACCGCGCTGCACCTAGAGCAGGGCAAAAAGAACACTTAAGCCGCTTAACCGATGTTTCGCTCGGCGCCTTCCACCGGATTCAGCTTTCCGGATCGGACGTCGTAGATGAACCCTCGGATCGGGATGGTGCTGGGCACCAGCGGGTGGTTGGCGATTCGGTTCACGTCCTCGATCACCGCCAGTTGGGGGTCGCGGATGGTGAGGAAGTTCACGTATCGACCCTCGATGGAGCCGGGGCCCGTGCCCACGTCCACAAACCCGTTTTCGGTGAGTTGAGCGGTTTCCAGGCTGCTCTCCAGCAGTCCGGCCATGAGATCGTTGGTGAAGAACAGCATGCCGCAATCGGTGTGGTGGATCACAAAGAACTCGCGCGTGCCGAGCAGTTTGTAAGAGATCACCAGGCTGCGAATGGCGTCGTCGCTGGCTCGACCACCCGCGTTGCGAATGACGTGGGCGTCGCCTTCGGCGAGTCCGGCGTACTTGGCGGGGTCCAGCCGAGCATCCATGCAGGTGAGGATCGCGAATCGGCGAGCGGGGGGAAGGGCCAAATTGGCACGATCGCCGAATTCGGCCGCATAAGCCGAATTGGCGTCGAGGATTTCAGGAAGCACGGAAGTCGACATCTTTCGTTTCTGCGCACAGGCTCGGGCGTGCGTTCCACCCGGCGGCAACTTCCGTTGAATGTTAGTTTGAGTGCGTGTCTCGGGCTAAGAATCGTTCTTGCGAGACCGTTTGTTAACCTTCGTGATCCGTCATCGGTTTAAGGGACGAACCTTGATTACTAGGGTTGAAACCGGTGGGCAGGCGGTCAAAATGAAAGCGGTATGACAAAGAAGTTGAACGTTCTGATTTGGGATGAGAACCCGGGACACCGATCGATGGAGATCTATCCGGTGGGTCTTCGCGAGGCGATCGCCGAGGGCTTGCGAGGTCTGGACACCGCAGGGGAGCTCGAGGTCAAAACCGCTCACCTGGACGAGGAAGAGCAGGGCGTTCCGCAAGAGCTTTTGGAATGGACCGACGTTCTGATCTGGTGGGGTCACGCTCGCCACGGCGAGGTGAACGAAGAGCTTGCCGAGCGCGTGAAGGTTCGAGCGCACAAAGACGGCATGGGCTTCATCTGCCTGCACTCGGGTCACTATTCCAAAACGTTCAAGGCGGTTTTGGGCACCACGGGTCATCTCAAGGGCGGCTGGCGAGAGTCGAACGATTCGGAGACGGTTCGCGTGTGCGCTCCTTGGCACCCGATCTGCGAGGGCGTTTCTGACTTTGTGATCGAAGCCGAAGAGATGTACGGCGCTCCGTTTGAGACTCCGGCTCCGCTGATGAACATCTTCCAATCGCGGTTCTCGATCGATGGCGCAACTTTTCCGTCGGGAATGATCTGGACGGTGGGCGAGGGGATCGACCCCGAGTTCTCTTCAGGTCCGGGGAACGGCGTTCACCAGGGTCATGGCGTGGGTCGAGTGTTCTACTTCCGCCCGGGTCACGAGACGTATCCGACGTATTTGAACGCGGATGTTCGGAAGGTGATCTTCAACGCGGTTCGATGGGCGGGCAAGAAGACGTCGGTTTTGGGCGAGTAGGGATTTGGTTTGCGGTCGTGAGTTGGTCGCGAAGGGGCGGGTGAGGAGTCAGGGACGAATTCTATGACCCTCGCCCCTCCCGGGGAGAGCTCTCGCGACTGATAACTTGCCAACGAAGGTCCAACCCAAATTCCCCTCCCCGATAAATCGGGGCAGGCACTGGAGGGGTGGCGCGAAGCGACGGGGTGGTCTCCCAATAATCCTCCACTACTCGTTCAGGTCCGGGCTCAGGTTCATTTTCCAAAGCTTTTGGATAGCGCCAAAAACGGGCTGAACAGCGTTCGGTTCTGCCGACCACCCCGCCCCTACCGGGGCACCCCTCCTTAGAGGGGAATTGCAGTAAGTCGTTTTTTTTCGGGAAGGTCCGGAGGACCGTCCAGACTGTTAGCCCAGACCGTTAGGTCTGGGTAGGAGCTCGTTAGAGATCAAAGGTCCGGCAGGACCGACCAGATACTCCGGTCACCTTGTCGACACGGGTCAAAACCGTATTGCCAGGGCTCCGCCCTTTTGGTTTTTGGCGGATACCTAAACCCAGGGTTAAAACCCTGGGCTGCGATGATGGTCGCAGCTCCGCCGCTTTGGATAAGAAGGTCCGACTTAAATTCCCCTTGCCGATGAATCGGGACTGGCCTCCGAGGGGAATATGGGACCCCTCACCCGCCCCTTCGGGCACCCTCTCCCCGGAGGGGCGAGGGATCGCTGATTTGATAACTTGCCTTGAAGGGTCCAGACTTCATTCCCCTCCCGGGAGGGGTGGCGCGAAGCGACGGGGTGGTCTCCGGATTACACCATCTTTATGCCGATCAATCTCCTCGTTTGAGGTTCTCCGGAGGCAATTGAACATTGCAGGGTTCTTGAATCTGCCCACCATCCCGCCCCTGCCGGGGCACCCCTCCCAAGAGGGGAATTTTTGCGGGTCGGTTCTTTCCGGGAGGTCCGGAGGACCGGCTAGACTGTTAGCCCAGACCGATAGGTCTGGGTTAGGATCCCCAAAAAACCAAGGTCCGGAGGACCGACCAGATACTCCGGACACATCGTCGACAAGAGTTAAAACCTATTGCCAGGGCTCCGCCCTTCTGGCCCTAAATGAGAACCCCTAACCCAGGGTTTAAACCCTGGGCTGCGATGATTGCCGCGGCTCCGCCGCTTTCCCGAACACCTCACCCGGGCTTCAGACAACTCTGAATGACAACACCAACACACACGCCACTCTTGGGAAAGGGCGAGAGTAATGACCCCGTTAACGAAGAAAAGCCCACCGGATCTTCTTACCGCTACAAAGAGCGATGAGAAAAACCCGATGGGCTAAAACAAAAAAACCACCTTGCGGTGGCCTCTCTGCTTTTGATAACGGATAGAGACGCGTTCAGCAGTTCCGACCTGGATTTGTCTCAAGCAGTGCTTGAGAGTACATATCCTTTAAGGAGGTGATCCACCCACACCTTCCGGTACGGGTACCTTGTTACGACTTAGTCCCCCTTACCCCCCTCACCTTCGGCCGCTCCCTCCTTTCGGTTAGGCCACGGACTTCGGGTGAAGACGATTCAGGTGACTTGACGGGCGGTGTGTACAAGACCCGGGAACGTATTCAACGCAGTATAGCTGACCTGCGTTTACTAGCGATTCCGCCTTCATGTAGTCGAGTTGCAGACTACAATCTGAACTGGGGGCGTATTTTTGGGATTGGCTCCACCTCGCGGTATTGCTGCCCTTTGTTTCGCCCATTGTAGCATGTGTGAAGCCCCAGGCGTAAGAGCCATGCTGACTTGACGTCATCCACACCTTCCTCCGGCTTACACCGGCGGTCTCTTGTGAGTCCCCGACTTTACTCGCTGGTAACACAAAACGTGGGTTGCGCTCGTTGGCGGACTTAACCGTACACCTCACGGCACGAGCTGACGACAGCCATGCAACATCTGTCTTCAGGCCTCCTTGTGGGAGGGGGACCTATCTCTAGGCCTTTCCTTCGATGTCAAACCTGGGTAAGGTTCTTCGGTTAGTATCGAATTAATCCACATGCTCCACCGCTTGTGCGGGTCCCCGTCAATTCATTTGAGTTTCAACCTTGCGGCCGTACTCCCCAGGCGGGATACTTAATGCGTTAGCTGCGACACAAGAGGGGTCGATACCTCTTACGTCTAGTATCCATCGTTTAGGGCGTGGACTACCAGGGTATCTAATCCTGTTTGCTACCCACGCTTTCGCGCCTCAGCGTCAGATAATGCCCAGCAACCTGCCTTCGCCATGGGTGTTCCTCCTGATATCAACGCATTTCACCGCTACACCAGGAATTCCAGTTGCCTCTGCATTCCTCAAGTCTGCCAGTATGCGAAGCAGTTTCTGTGTTGAGCACAGAGATTTCACTTCACACTTAACAGACCGCCTACGCGCTCTTTACGCCCAGTAAATCCGGACAACGCTTGCTCCCTACGTCTTACCGCGGCTGCTGGCACGTAGTTAGCCGGAGCTTATTCTTCAGGTACCGTCCTAAGTCTTTCCTGAAAAAAGGAGTTTACAACCCTAAGGCCTTCGTCCTCCACGCGACGTCGCTGCGTCAGGGTTTCCCCCATTGCGCAAGATTCCCAACTGCTGCCACCCGTAGGTGTGTGGGCCGTGTCTCAGTCCCACTCGTGCGGTTCATCCTCTCAGACCCGCTACCCGTCGTCGGCTTGGTGAGCCATTACCTCACCAACTACCTGATAGGCCATGAGCCGCTCCCTAAGCGAAAAACCGTTTACTGGAAGAAGGATGCCCTCCTTCCGGCACATCTGGTATTACCCGACGTTTCCATCGTATATCCCAGACTTAGGGGCACGTTGCTCATGTATTACTACGCCGTTCGCCACTAGCACCGAAGTGCTCGTTCGACTTGCATGTTTTAGGCACGTCGCCAGCGTTCGTCCTGAGCCATGATCAAACTCTCCGTAGAAAGCTTGACCGATGTTCTATCGAACATTGGTTTCAAATGATTGTGATGTTGCTGTTGCCAGCACCTGATTCCACCGAATTACTTCGCAGGTTTCAGGCCATCGGGGTTGAGTTTCTTATCGAAATCAACCATTATTATTTACCTGCATGAACGCCTCTCTATTCCGTTTTCAAAGTTCGTCGCCGTTTGACTGGCGCGATTAATATGATTCCACGGAGCACCCCCAGATGTCAACGGGTGTTTAAGAAAAAGCGAAAAAAATCTGATGCTTTCTTCGAAGCCACGTCGTCTTGAATCTTTTGCGAGGGTCTTTTTAGGTTCAAACTGGGCGCTCCCAGCCCGCCCGACCCGCAGCGAAATATTAAGAAGCCCTCAGAGCAGTTTTAAGAGGCTCGTTACCGGCGGCATCGCTCTCTTCTCTCTTTCCCCCGCGCAGGCCTGTTGTGGGTTCGACGAAATAGGTGCTCCGGGCTTTACCGGTCAGACGAGCCTGATCTTCTGGGACTCAGAGAAGAAGACTCAGCACTTCGTTCGCCGGGCCGATTTTTCGACAAAGTCCACCGTCGCTTTCCTGGTGGCAACGCCAACCGTTCCGAAGTTCTCCACCGTCGACCCCGAAATCTGGTCGATCGTTGAGCGCGCAAACACCCCTCCCAAGGGCGGCCTCGTCGGAATGGGATGCTCCGCACCTGGGGACATGGCCCCTGCTGCCGCCGCGATGGATTCGAAAGGCGTCACCGTCCTTCACGAGGAAAAGCTAGACGGCAATCAGATCGTGGTGCTCACTGCAACTTCCGCCAAGGCGGTTTCCGATTATCTGATGGCGAGGAAGTTCAAGGTCTTCCAAGAAGCCATCCCTTGGTTTGAGAAGTATCTGAAGCAAGGATGGGTGTTCACCGCGATCAAGAGTCTGCCCGGTGCCGGCGAAGAGTCAACCCGCACCACGGGCGAGGTCCTTCTCTCGTTCAAAACGGATCGACCCTTTCATCCCTACTTCGTGCCCAAAGCCAACCGAGCGCCCGACGACGGTCGAGGACTCAAAGCCTTCTATATCTCGGACGAGGCGTTCCCGAAACATGCCGACCTCCCCGGCACCGATGAGGATACGTTCCGCGTCTCGCCCGTCAATCGAACCGCCCTGGCGGATGGCCTCAACATTCCCGCGACCCAGTTGCCAACCCGTTTGGTGACGATGGTCTATCGGGATAGTCAGTTTCCAAGAGTTGGACCTACTCCCGCCAATCCCTCCGCCGCCCCAGCTTGGGAAGACGATCTTTTCTTCCCCGCTCCGACCGATGAAGATAAGCGCTGGATCATGCCGTCGGTGGAGGATCAAGCGGTGGACCAGAAGCGGTTCGCGACCATCGTCACCTGGACGCCGATGGTCTTGCTTGCCGGGATTCTGTTCCTCATTGGTCGAGGGGTGCTGCGCATCTTCGGTCGACGGAAAAGGGCGGTTTGAGCGGAGGTTTGTCGAGGGCTGGGGTCGTGGGCTGGGAATCGGGACGCCGCCTTTACGAGTTTGTATCGGGGAAGGAAATTGCGTTGTCGGGCCCTGGAACAGACTCTCGCCCATCGCGGGGAGAGGTTCCCCCGTCAGGGGCGGCTGACGGGTCCAATGAGGAATGGTCGCTCAAGTTTCTGGTCGGTCCTCCGGACCTTTGATTTATTTATATCGACCTACCCAGACCTATCGGTCTGGGCTGACAGTCTTGCCGGTCCTCCGGACCTCAGTGGGAAGATATTGAACCGCTTCAAGAAACCCTCGCCCCTCCGGGGGAGAGTGTGCCCCGTCAGGGGCGGGTGAGGGGTCCCATATTCCCCTCTTGGGAGCGGTGGTCCCGAGAATCGGGAACGTGGTGGTCGGCAGATTCAACCGTTGCTCTGTTTCCAACAAGAATTCGGTCGGTGAGAATTCGAACGCCCAATCTGTGCAAAAGGCTCTCACCGGAGACCACCCCGCCCCGCTGGGGCACCCCTCCATAGAGGGGAATTTCGCTGGTCGGAATTTTCCAAGAACTGGATCGCAATCGTTCGACCGGACCCCTCACCCGGCCTTCGGCCACCCTCTCCCGAAGCCTGTCCCGAGAATCGGGAAAGGGAGAGGGTGCGCTAAAGACAGACCCCCTTACTTCTCCGTGTTGTGCTTCTTCACGTACTCGAACAGCTCTTCCACCTGGGTAAACGCCAGACCCGTGACCGTATCCGCCGCGCCGTAGTACAGGGTAATCCGACCCGTGGGCGCATCCGCCAAAGCCGCGCAAGGGAAGGTCACGTTCGGAACGTCGCCCGCGATCTCGTACGGCTCGCGAGGGTTGATCAGGTACGTCTTGCAGCGATATCGAACCTTCCAAGGCTCGTCCAGATCCAGAATCACCGCGCCGAACGAATACACGTAGCCGTTGCACGAAGTAAGAACGCCGTGGTGGAAAACCAGCCACCCTTCCGAGGTCTCGATAGGCACCGGACCGCCGCCGATCTTGGTCGACTCCCAAGCCTCTCGCGGACCCATCACCCAGCGGTGCTTGCCCCAATAAACCATGTCCTCGGATTGGCTAATAAAGATGTCGCCAAACGGGGTGTGACCCGTATCGCTGGGGCGACTCATCAGCAGGTACTTACCGTTCACCTTTCGCGGGAAGAGCACGCCGTTGCGGTTGTATGGCAACAGAGCGTTTTCCAACATGTGGAACTTTTCGAAGTCGTAGGTGTAGCCCAAACCAATGGTAGGACCGTGGAAACCGTTGCACCACATGATCCAGTAGCGATCCTCCACAAACACCACGCGCGGGTCGTAGGCGTACTCGCTCTTGTTCACGGTGGGGTCGTCGTAAATCCAGTCGATCGGGTCGTGGTTGATGTTCCAGTTGATGCCGTCTTCGCTTCTGCCCGAATGCAGAATCATCTTTCGCGAAAGATCGTCGCAGCGGAAAACGCCCGCGAACTTGCCCTCAAACGGCACGGCGGCGCTGTTAAAAATGGAGTTGGAAGTGGGGATCAGGTCCCGGGGAATGATGGGGTTTTGGCTGTATCGCCAAACGGGGGTTTGCCCGGGCTCTTTACGATCCTCCCACGGGAGGTTGGGAATGCTCTGGCCGATGATCTTGATGGTCGAACTCATTGCTGCATGATCTCCGTTGATTCAGTTTGATGTATCGACTAATCAATGTCGATGACCCTTTTATTTTGATCCCTTGGAACATGGAATGGGAGTGCTGTTTTCTTACGACGGCAAAATGTAGGCTCGAACCTAGCAATCAGGTGCGTCCAAATCACCGTTCGAGCCGATCATTGCTTCCAAATTTCTAGAACGAAAGGCGGGTTGTAGGCTTGAAGTTTTGAGAGAAGCAACACCGTTGGGTCAGATTTTCGCTGGACGGATAGGCTTTCCGGTCTCTGAAGGGCCCTTAGCAATTCAGTCCGTTCCGGTGCTTTCCCTCGGGTTGCATCATAGGCCAGCGCAACCACCGATCTTTGGAGCGCCGGAGACAAAGTGCTAAAACCGACCTCTCTTGCCGCCGCGATGTTCAAACCGCCAAGAACTCGGAACGCTTCGTAAGCCCCCGGCCGGTTCAGCGTCCTTACCGATATGGCAAGGCTGGGCAACAGGGAAAACTTCCTTGGTGATAGCAAGGCACCCGCCTTTTGCAAGCCCGATCCATCCTTTCTTTCTGCCTCTTCTATCTGATCAAGAACCTCTCCAGAAGGCTCGTCTTCAATGCGATGAGGGAAGCGAGTTCGAAGAACCAAGCAGTCGTCCTTGAAGCGGTAAGCAAAGTCTCGCTCTGAAAAGAAGGGGCTCAAGACGCCACTGATCGGACCTGGTTTCGGCTTGGGCCGCCTAGGAACTCGTTGCCGACCCAGTTCGGCAACAATGTTCATCTTCGATTTGTTGGCAACCTGAGCCAGCACTCCGGCGAGCGGCTTCGGGCCAGAAGCGTCGTCGGTAACGGCGGTTGCGTCGAGTTCAACGGCTTGCTTCAGCGCTTGCGAATCATTGTGCCCGGATTGCCATTTCGAAATCTGGTCCTGCCAACTTTGTCTCGCTCCCAGGACCTCGTCAGACTCCGACCAAGTGCCGCCGAATTCACCCGCGGGCAAAAGCTTTGGCTCCCTGCCATCCGAGTCATTGGCCAAGATCGAAACCGTAAATTTCGTCCGTTCGGCATTGGATCTCACCAGCCACGTGTAGCCGTCCGGAAGGGCTTTGCCAAGTAGATCGGCTCGCGGTTTGGAGTTTGCTTTGTCGACGAGGTTGGAACCCCAGCAAGCACCATCCGATACCAACTGATTCCTCTCCGGCTCGGTGAGGCTCCCCACGACTATGCGGTGCAAAAGAACGGGGTCAGCGTCAGAACCTGAACCCGTTGGCTCCGCGAACGGCCCACTCAAGTCGGCCATGGCAAGCAGGGTCTCAACACGAACGTACTCCAGAACGTCGGTCGTTCGTAACCGGTCGAGAGTCCGGCGCAGAGCGTCGTTGGTTGGGGTCACGCGGTTGCCAAGTGCCGTTTCCAACACCCTTTTGCACCCCTGAAACACTCCGTTCAGCTCCGCCTTCACGAGGCCCTCCTCTTCGTTCCGAAGCGCCTCCAAGAGTGTCCTCTCGGGACCGGCAAGCTCCAGCACCAGGCGATCCTCGCGCTTTTCCCATCGTGCATAAAGGGCATCGGCGATGCTTGAAAGTGCCTTTTCAAGCGAAAGATCATTGATGAAAGCGGTCACTTTTCGATTCCGAAACGGTTTGCCCACCTCGAGTCGGAGACCCTGTTCGCGGAAGTAAATCGGTGCTAAGTCCTTCGCAACAAGTTCTTCGAGCCTGACAGACACCCTTTCAAGAGAAACGGAAGCTTTCTGCGAATGAGCGGCTATCGAGGGAGAAGTCGCCGCGTGCATACTTATGCCCGCCAGAATCATCACTAAACCTACCATTGGTCCCATTATAAGGTTGCCCCTAAACATTTGCGTTAGCATCATGTTTTCTTCCCAATCGGTTGAAGGAAACATCACTGTTCGCCCTAATCCGTGCGAAGATAAAGGCAGGAACCCTTCGATGCTGAACGGACTTATTGCGCTTTCTCTCACTGGTTTATCCTTACATCAACCGCTCATGCCCGCTCAAAAAAGCGGATGGCGAGATCCTTTCCGCCTGGCCTTTTCCATCGAAACCCCCGGCAACCCCTACGACTTCGAACTCAACGACGTCCGGGTGGAATTCCGACTGAAGGGCAAAGAAAAGGCCGAAGATCGTCTTGCCTACTGGGACGGCAAACGGTGGAATGCGGTCATCCTCGCCAAGGGCGAGATCGACCCTCAGAGCCTCCGCGTGGTTCGCAATGGGGCTCCGGTAAAGGACGTCAAGATTCAGCTTGAGCCGATAATGAAGGCTCGCAAGAACCACCGTTCGTTCATTGTCAAAGGCGGCAAGTGGGGCTTTGCGGATGAACAAGGCAAGCCGTTCTGGCCGATCGATTTCAACCTCGGCTGGCAGTCGCCAGGACTCCCCGACCTCACTCAAACCATCAAAGATATGGGCAACAACGGGCTCAACTGGACCCGCATCTGGACCAACCACTGGGATCAAAAGAACCCGTGGTGGCCGCTGGATCGCAAGGTCGAACCGGGCATGCTGGATCAAACCAACCTTGGTCGATGGGCCGATCTGGTGGACGCTTGCGAAGCCAACGGGGTTCGATTCCAGTGGGTGCTTTTCCACCACGGTCAGTGGACCACCCGCACCAACCCTAACTGGGACGAGAACCCCTGGAACACCAAAAACGGCGGATTCCTAGCCGATCCCAAAGACTTCTTTACCAACGATAAAGCCAAGAAGCTTTCGAAAATCTGGCTGCGATACGCAGTTGCCCGCTGGGGACACTCCGACTCCATCATGGCGTGGGAGCTGTTCAACGAGGTCGAATGGGTGAACGCCATTGTGGATAAGCGGGAAGAGACCGTGGGCGATTGGCACAAAGAGATGATGAAATTTGTGCGCGATCAGGACCCCTACGATCACCTCGTCACGAGCAGCTCGGGAATGGAGCTACCCATCTACGAATCGGCCGACTACTATCAGCCACACGGGTATCCGCCCAGTGTCGCCGCGATGGTCTTTTCTCAACCCAAGACCACCGATAAGCCGATCTTCTACGGCGAGGTGGGACCAGGAGACCTGATGGCGCAGGGCTCGCCGCAAGTCGCCGCTATAAGGGACGGCATTTGGAGCGGGCTTTTGAACCTTCACTCGGGTGCGGGTCAGTACTGGACCTGGGATCTGGTGTACCGAGACAAGCTCTTCCCTGAGTTTGCCTACGCCTCGCGGATTCTGGAGGCGATTCAGCCGTTCGGATCGGACTGGAAGATTGTCGACGTCACGGTTTCAGAGAAGCTGGGCTCCAACCTGACGTTCATCCCAGGTCGAGGCTGGGCGGCGAACGCGGGCTACGACTTCGTTCTGCCGAAAGATGCGGGTCGATCGGGCGAGCTGAGCAAGTACTTCCAAGGCAAAAACAACGCCGCCATGCGCACCAAACCCGTGACGTTCCAGTTCACCGCGCCCAAAGGCGGAAGCACCATCACGGCTAAGTTCAGTGAAGTGGCAACCAACGGCGGCGGACTGCAAATGACCGCGGCAGGCAAAACGATGTCGGTCGATTTCGACAGCGCCGAAACCTTCAAGAAATCCTCGGTCAGGACTCTGAAGCTGGAAGTGCCGGAGGGCAAACACACCTTGGTCTTAGACAACAAGGGCACCGACTGGGTGGGTCTGTCTTCCATCGAATTCTCGGGAATCGCCCCGGCGGCGGCGGCAAGGGCCATCGGTAACGGGTCGCAACTGATCGCACGAGTGAACGCCCAATCCGCCACGGAATGGTTCTTCCCTGCGCCGAGCAAGAAGAAGAACTTCGCTGCCGATATTTACGATCTCGACGCCAAGAAGTCGGTGCGGCTGCAGTTGGAAAACAAGAACGGAAAGGTACGCATTCCGAACTCGGCGGCAAAAGACGCCATTGTCTGGATTCGGTAACTCCGAATCCAGCGGAGTATTAGTTCCATGAACCCCGCTATGAGACAAGCCGAAGCGGGGGCTTTTCTTGGCCTCTCGATTTTTGGGCTCGTCGCCCTGTTCGCGATGTTGCTGTATCGTCGCCTCCTGATTCGGCACACCGAAGCACGCCGAGCCGAGTTGGCGCAGCTTGCCGAGACGCGCGGCATGGAGTTTCACCCCGGATACACGGGCGGAACATCCCTTTTGGCGCTACTCGGCATTTGGGTCGGCGAGCGAGATCCCCTTGCCGAGCGGCTTTCCGAGTGGCTCGGCTTCTTTGGCTGGCACCCAAAACCCGTGCTATCGCCCGTTCTCTTTAAAGCCGCCCCCGACATGGAGTGGTTCGTCATCGACTACGCGACAGACCACTCGACCTATCGGCCGGACCCTAGGAAGAAGGAGTCTCCGCTTACGAAATCCGTCTTCATCGAGCACTACTCCATCGTCGTCGTGCGGTTGCCAATGGTGCTACCCGGCGCTCAGATCGATCCTTCGACCAAGATGTATCGCGCCCGAGCGGCGGTGAAGGTCCCCATCTTCCGAACAGAGTCTCAAGCGTTCAACGACAAGTTTGTTGTCTTCAGCTACGATTCGGCGAAGGTCTACGAAGTGCTGCATCCGGTCGCGATTGCGCACCTGCTCTCCACGCCGACCATCGGCTGGGAGATGAACGGCCCCTACCTGATGGCGTACCAGCCGGGGCGACTAACGGCCGAAGGTTACGGCGAGTTCATCGACCGGGTCCAGGCCTTCATCGATCTGATTCCTGCCTACATGAAGGAAGATCACGCCTTTGATCCGGCTTACTCCGCAGAAGCCGAGTCTGGGGAAGGCGAGTTTGAAGACGCATGAACCCTTTCGCCCCCGCGCTGAGTATGTAGGTTCTGGAAGTTACGGATTCTTGGGGCTGGGGCGATGGGTGAATACGGGTTCTTTCTAATCTTTGGCGTCTTTGTGGTGCTCATCATCGCCGGGGCGATCTATTCGGCCAAACAAGCCGAGAAGCGGCGTCAGGAGATGTTCCTGTTGGCGCAGCGGTTGGGCTTGGAGTTCCACCCGGAATCGTTGAACAAAGTGGAGACCTATTCGTTCCTCGGGTTCAACTTCAACGCCAGCAAAGATGCCCTGGTGGAGGGTCTGGACGACTGGTTCGAGCTGTTCCAACGCGGTGATCGACAGTATTCGGGACCGTCGATCATTGGTCGTCGGGGGGAGATCGACTGGTATCTGTTCGACTACAAGTATGAAGACGACACCACCGACTCCGAGGGTCGGCGCCGAACCTCGACGTACTGGTTTTCGGTGGCGGTGGCGCGGGTTCCGCTCAACCTACCTGGCCTGAAATTGAGTCCCGAGAACTGGTTTAACAAGATCGGCACCGTGTTTGGCATCCGAGAAATGACGGTGGAATCGGAGGCGTTCAACAAGGCTTACTTCATTCGCGCCGCCGATGAACGGAAGGCAATGGATCTGCTCCACCCTTTGGCGCTCGAGCGAATGCAAACCATGCCCGTTCGCAATTGGGACATGGTCGGTCCGTATCTCATGGTGTATCAATCGGGTCGCACGGACGTGCCGGGTTACGAGCGCATGATGCGAGACATCGAGTCGTTTTTGGAGCTTGTGCCGGAGTATTTCAAGCAGGATCACGGCGTGGATTTGGGTTATCGTCGCCCGACGGACGGACTGTAGTCCGCAGGGGGGCTGCCGTTCTCTTGCGAGGGGAATTTATGGGTCGTCCATCCGGACCAAAAGGGGCGGAGCCCCGGCAATCATCGCAGCCCAGGGTTTCAACCCTGGGAATGTGGGTCGATTTCTAAATTCCCGAACGGCGGAGCCGTGGCAATAGAGTCCGCGGAACATCGGGAAACCTTTGGAGTATCTGGCCGGTCCTCCGGACCTTTGAATCTTATGGGGTTCCTACCCAGACCTGACGGTCTGGGCTAACAATCTGGACGGTCCTCCGGACCTTGTTAAAAACGGGTTGAAACATCCAATGGCGGACCCTCGCCCCTCCGGGGGAGAGGGTGGCCGAAGGCCGGGTGAGGGGTCCGAGAACCGCCTTGGTTCGAGCGATTCTTTCCAAGCCGACCCAACGAAATTCCCCCTCCTGGGAGGGGTGCCCCGGTAGGGGCGGGGTGGTCGGCAAGACAGATGGCCAATCTCCCCTTTTCGCGGTGTCGAAACCCTTCTGAACCCGGACGGGTGGTGGAGAATTATCCGAAGACCACCCCGTCGCTTCGCGCCACCCCTCCATAGAGGGGAATTTTTGGATAGTCCCTCCCGGCCAGAACGGCGGAGCCGTGGCAATAAAGTCCGCGGAACATCGGAAAACCTTTTGAGTGTCTGGCCGGTCCTCCGGACCTCTGAATCCTATGGGGTCCTAAAGGTCCGGAGGACCAGCTAGACTGTTAGCCCAGACCGATAGGTCTGGGTTTGGGATCGCAATTTGTCAGAGGTCCGGAGGACCGACCAGATACTCCGATCATGAACAATCCGGATCCCTCACCCGCCCCTATCGGGGCACCCTCTCCCCCGGAGGGGCGAGGGTTTCTCGCGATTGAAAATCTATCGGGGAAGGTCCGAACCAAATTTCCCTCCTCGGAGGGGTACCCCGGTAGGGGCGGGGTGGTCGGCAGGACCGATGGCCAATCAGCCTTTTTTCGCGCTGTAGAAACCCTTCTGAACCCGAACGGGTAGTGGAGGATTATCCGGAGACCACCCCGTCGCTTCGCGCCACCCCTCCATAGAGGGGAATTTATGGGGCGGCCACACAGACCAAGGGGCGGAGCCCCGGCAATCATCGCAGCCCAGGGTTTCAACCCTGGGAGTGTGGGTCGATTTCTAAATTCCCGAACGGCGGAGCCGTGGCAATAGAGTCTGGCATCATCCTTTGCGACGAAGATATCCGGACCCCTCACCCGCCCCTATCGGGGCACCCTCTCCCCCGGAGGGGCGAGGGTTTCTCCGGGGACCGAACCAAAGTTCTCCTCCATAGAGGGGAATTTATTGCGTCGGCCGTCGCGACAATCTTCGAAGCAACCTACTTCAGATTCTCGTTAAACCACGCGAGGATATCTTCGAACTTGTCGATCATCCCGAGAAAATCGTGACCCTTGCCCGGCACCACAATGAGCCGACTCTTCACGCCGATTCCCTTCAGCTGCTTATCAAGTCGCTCAGACTGCTGAACGGGCACAAGGGTGTCTTTGTCTCCGTGAACCAGCAGCGTCGGGGGCATTTTTGCCGTAACGTGCGTGGAGGGCGACATATCCTTCGAGAGCTTTTCCCAAAGCTCTGGTTGGGGCTTGTTCACATCGGCAACGAACGCATCGCCGAATGCGGCGCGCAGGATCGGGTTATCCAGAGCCTTGGTGCCCTCTTTGCCCCAGTTCTCAAAGTCGGTTGGGGGGAAGAAGACGCCGATCGCACCCACCGTAGACGACTGCTTATCCACATCGTCCATCGCCTTTAGAGCGGGCTTTTCGCCCAGAGCGCCCACCATGAGCGAAAGGTGTCCGCCCGCGCTGCCGCCCGAGATTCCGATCTTGTTGGGATCGATGCCGTAGTCGGATGCCTTGCTCTTGATGTGCCGCACCGACCTTCGAATGAGCTCCACGATCTCCGGCACCTTGTACCGAGGCTTCGCTCCGTGTACCACTTGAAAGACGGTGAACCCTTTGGCGCAGGCAAGTTCCGCCAGTTGAGGCGAGATTTGCGCATGGTCGCTCACCCAGCCGCCACTCACCACAAAGAGCAACGCTCGACCCGTGGGGGCTTTCGGCTTGAAAACGTCATAGGTGAAGGCCGCTCCTTGGGCTTTGGCATACACCACGTCGGAGATGCGACTTGCGATGTTGCCCCCGCCCTGCTGAACGGTGACTTTAGGAGCGGATGAAGAAGCGCAACCCTGACTCACCACTGCCCCAATCAGGGCAAAGGAGAGGAGGATACGAGAATGCCGAGCGGTCATGCCCTTAGCATACAAAGGTTCGAGCGGCACCGGTGCTTTGTTTAACATCAGCTAAGGCTTAACGTTCCGCGACCCAGATGTTGCGGAAGCGTATGAGGTTGCCGTGATCCTGCAATCGCACCGGGCGAGGATTCGGCGATTCCGGTTCGCCCGCGCCCGTTGGGTTGGGAAGACGAATGTTGTCGTGAACCATCGTGCCGTTGTGCACCAGCGTGAGACGAGCATCGGCGACCTTCTTATCACCCTCCCATCGTGCGGCGGTGAAGGTGATGTCGTAGGTTTGCCACTGACCCGCGGGTTTCGCCATAGCGATATCCGGAGCCTTGATGGTGTAAACCCCCGCGCATTCGTTGTTCGCCGGACCTCGCGGAGCCGAGTTCAGAATCTGGACCTCGTAGCTGTTTTGCAGGTACACGCCGGAGTTGCCGTTCGCCTGTCCTTGTTTGCCGTTGTCGTCCACCATGAACTCCACGTGCATTTGGAAGTCTTGAAACTTGTCTTTCGTGACAACATCGCCAGAAGCGGGCTTCACCTGCATCGCCCAATCGACCCAAGACCAAGGCGCGGGCTTGCTGGGGTCTCGACCAGAGAGCCAGTTCGTCTGAATGTCATTCTCCGACCGTAGCAGCCACTTTCCTTCCTTGGGAGGCTCGGCCTTGGGGTGTCCCAGATCGCGAATACGCAGATTGCGCCACTTCACTACCGCCCCAGATGTGTCATGGCTATGCACCTGAAGACCGATGAATCCGGACTGGGTCATCTTGTCGGTCGTATCCGTGACCGGGATTCCGTTCACCCACGTTCTAAAGCGGTCTCCATGAGCCCAAACCTTGAACCGGTTCCACTGCCCGTTCTTAAACGCCGACTTCGCCCGAGGCGAACTGGGTTGGAACAACCATCCTCGCCGACCCTCTTCGTAAAATCCGCCCGACCACGCCCGCTCGCTGGGGTCGATCTCGATCTGGTAGCCGTGGACTCGCCCGTTCTGGTACCCACCCACGCTGTGCGACCGAATCTGAACTCCCGAGTTGAGCTTGGGGTCGACCCACACCTCGTACTCCAGCTCGAAGTTGGCGTACTCCCTTTCGGTGCAGAGGAACGAGTTGGGCGTTCCCTTAACCGTCTTTCCAACGATCTCTCCGCTAGAGACTTCGTAGGTTGCGGCGCCACCCATTTGCTTCCACCCCTTGAGGGAAGTGCCGTCGAACAAGGGGGTCCAACCCGGAACCACGGATGCGGAAAGAAGAAGAGCGAGCGAGGTGATCATGATTTTTGCTTTCCGGTCGGAACTTGATTTAAGGTGTACCACCCTTCCGTGGTCCACATCGGCTTGCCGGCCTTACTCTTCAGGTCTTTGAGTCGGAGGTGGAAAACCCGTCCGGCTTCGACCCCGTTGAACTGAAGACGAACCGATTTTCCATCTTTGCTCGGTGTGACCGAGGTTGGAAGGTGGCGCTTTTGGTCGACCTTGGAACCGCCGTAAAACTCTTTCGGTTCGTAGCGGAAGGAGTCGATCTCGAACGTGTTGGTCTTACCAAGAGCGGCAGAATCGGCGGGCTCGGTGAAGTCGATGGTGAAGCCATTCGGTTCGGCTTTCACCCGCAGCATCTCGAAAGCGACTTTGCCGTTCGGAGCGAGTCTTTGCAGTCCGTACCGATGGTTCTTGTGATTCCAGTTTCCGTTGCTGCCGATGCCGCCCACGTAAAGCTTGCCATCCGGACCCCAAACCAGTCGGTTCACTCCCGCCTCAATGCCTTGGCAGAATCGGAAGACGACCCCCTGATACACCCCGTTCACCTTCTCCAAATAGGTGCGCTGGATGCCTCCGTAAGTGACATCGCCAAAGAGCATCTGACCCTTGAACGGTCCGGACTTCACCGGAACCGGCTCGCTGGGCGAATTGCTGATTTCACCGTGAGGCAGCCACAGCGCAGGAGGATCGGCCTTAGCCTTACCATCGGGGCTGAGCTGGTGCCCGTAGAACCCGCCTTTCTTCACGTGGATCAGCTTGGAGCACGGGAGCCACGAGCCTTGGTTATCGCAAACGAACAACTCCCCGTCTATTCCGATTCCCATGCCGTTAGGGGTGCGCACTCCCGTGGCAAACACCGACCATTTGCCCGTCTTGGAGTCCATCTCCAAAATGGATCCCGGGATGTTTGGAATGGGGAAAGCCTGTTCCGAGCCCGGGTTGTAGTAGGTCCATCCACCGCGCAAAGGCACGGAGGTGCTTAGGTAGAACTTGCCGTCTTTGGGCACCAGGTTGAACGTGAATTCGTGATAGTTCTGCGATGCGGGCCAGCCACCCGCCATTGCATCGTATCGATCCGCTTTGCCATCGCCGTCTAGGTCCTTTAGGCGAGTGACCTCGCCTTTTTGAGTCACCCACAGGTCTCCGCCGATCATGGCGAGACCAAGAGGCTCGCCAAGTCCATCCGCGAACTTGGTCACTTTGACTTCGGAAGCAGGACCTTGCAGGCCGCTCACAAAGTGAACCGTGCCTTCTTGGTCCCAGGTGCAAACCGCGAGCCTGCCATCTGGCAAGAAGGTCATGCCACCCACTGCAGGGGTGAAACCCTCCGGCCTAATCGTTTCCAGAGTCATGCTCGGGTGAACGTCTTCCAGAGGTCGACCGTCGCCGGGAGGTCTGGGGTCGGTGCCGTAAAACCACCGCTTGATGCCCGGGTTCACCACAAAGGTCTGCCCGACCTCGCTCTTGAGGGCGCTCGAGGGGACCACGGAGAAGCCGGAATCGCCGGGCTTCTTCCATTCCAGCTTCA
The DNA here is from genome assembly GCA_027483535.1 of bacterium. Classification (GTDB taxonomy): domain Bacteria; phylum Armatimonadota; class Fimbriimonadia; order Fimbriimonadales; family Fimbriimonadaceae; genus Fimbriimonas. Next base: position 76,795 of record JAIXUN010000003.1, on the reverse strand, counting down.
GCTTGAAGTTGCCCTTGTCTTCGTAGAACGGAATCTCAATCGCGTAGTCGCCAGCCTGAAGATCTACACCGAGTTCATCCGTGAAACCGGCACTCCGTTCCGTATCCAAAACCTGTTGCCCGCCAATGCGGAGAGTGGCACCGTCGTCGCAGGTCAACCGGAACCGATAGTTGCCCGAGGTCGGTATGGAAATCCACCCGAAGGCGCGCCCAATGAAGCTGTCTTTGAGCATCCCTTCTTGGCCCTCGAAGCCGTCTACCACGTCCAGGGTCGGGAGGATTTGGTACACGTTCGGCACCTGCCCTTCGGCAATCTGCGGGTGGCGATCGATGGCGCCGTCGACATCCCAAACCCAAAGAGTAAGGCCCGGTTCGGTGCGAGCCTGAGCCAGATCGGCCTTTTGCTGACCCAAAAGAAGCGCGGCGATGAAGGCGGTCGCGATCATCGTGCCACCTCGAAGTTGATGGTCGTTGACCCATTCTGGGAAACGGTCCACTTACCAGAATTGGCGAGTTCTGCCACCGAGCATCGCACGGCATCAGACGTCGTCGCACGCTTTAGGAAGATCGATTCTCCCTTTGGCAATCCTTCGAACCTCCAATCTTCTCGCCAACCCGTGGCGGTGACTTCCGGAGACCAAACCACCTTCACCGCTCGATTAGGGTCGAGAAAAACGGAGAATCGAACCCTTACGCCTTGGGTTCGTTTAACCAACTCGTAACCCTCCCATTTCACGTCCAAAGCCTTACCGCCCGCATCTACCCAAACGGGCTGATCGCCGTACAAACGGAAGTTTCGAAGCTTCTTCGGCGTGCTGGATTGGATGGTCACGCCGAGGCTGGCACCGGGGCGTTCGATTCGCTTGAAGTTCCATTGCCAGCTCGTTTCCCGCTCGACCGAAGTGGCGGAATGAAACCATTGATCGAGCCGAGCGCCGGTGAAAAGTTCCACCCGGAAAGGACCCATTCGACCCGTTTCATCGAACGCGACAAAAACCCTTCGCCAAGCCGAAAGGTCCATCGTGGGAGCTTCGATTTTGGAACCCGTTCCTGAGAACTGCCACCCGTCCTTGGTTCCTTCAACCCCTTCAGACGGCCATTTGGGCGATTCTCCTGCCTGGGTTGGGTTGGGGAGTCGCCAAATCTCGCTGGGCGCTGCGTAGTGAAACGTGCCTTTTGCGCGGGAGTTTTCCTGGCTGAAGTCGAAAACCTTCCCTCGAAAATCGACTTCGCCCGACCAGATTTTGTGCACTCCGCAGGTTTCGGGGTTGAACGCCAGCCAGAAGCCCGACTTCGGGGTGATGAGCACCATGCGCGTGCGATCTTCAAACACGCACCGGAAAACCCACGGGTCTCGACCTCGCGTTTGGCTCTCCGGATTTGCGGAGAGCAAGGTGATCGAGAGGAGTCCTAAAGCCAACATCGCCGACTCATCATAACCCGAGAAGAGTCGGGAGTTGGACGAGGCGGCGATGAATGAGCGTTTGTTGCGTTAGGCGGACTTGCGTCGCAGATGCGAGCCTGCCATGGCAAGAATCGCCTTAGCCGGCTCGGCCAATAGGAACGGCAGCACACCGACGGTCCACGCCTTTGCACCCACGAATCCGGAGAGCACCAACCCGCCGACAACCAGGGTCGCGAGAGACGCCGCCCCCGCGATGAGCCAGCCAGAAACCGAACTGCGCCGCTCGGCGGCCAGGCCGAAGAGATAAGCCAAAACCGGGAAGAACAAAAGGTATCCGGCAGTGGGTCCGGCAAGATGAAGAGGACCCGCCCCGAGTCCAGCAAAGACAGGCGCGCCAAGCGCACCCGCGGCGAGATAAACCACCTGAGAAGCCGCTCCCTTCTTGGCACCCAAAGCCACACCCGCCGCCATGACCGCAAGGGTCTGCAACGTGATGGGAACGAGCCACCAGGGCACGGTCACCTGAGCCGCTACGGCCGTAACCGCCGCCATGCCGACCACCGGCAATACCGACTGAAGAGCGACTTTGCTCTGCGATAACGATAAGTTTTGAGCCTTATTCATAGACTTTTCACGACTGAACATTAGCCAAGTCGATCCGGGTTCAGGTCGAGCAGCGAATCGATCACAAACAAGCCATCCTTTCGGATCAGGACGTCGTCGAAGTAGATTTCGCCGCCGCCGTATTCGGGTCGTTGAATGCAAACGATATCCCAGTGGATGGCGCTCTCGTTTCCGTTGCCGCCGGGAGGAGGATAGGAACCGCCCGGGGTGAGGTGGAACGAACCCGCGATCTTCTCATCGAAAAGGGTGTCCTTCATTGGGTGCAAGACGTACGGGTTGAAGCCGAGGCTCCATTCGCCGAAGTAGCGCGCGCCCGGATCGGTGTCGAGGATCTCGTTGAGCTTGGCGGTGTTTGCGCCCGCCTCCGCCTCAACGATCTTGCCGTTCTTCACCACAAATCGAATGTCCTTGAACTCGGTGCCTTGGTAGAGAGAGACGGTGTTGTACTGAACGGTTCCGTTCATGGAATCCTTCACCGGCGCGCTGAAGCACTCGCCATCGGGAATGTTCGCCTCGCCCGTGCAGGGCACGGAACCGATGTCTTTGATGCTGAACGAGAGTTCCGTTCCAGGACCAACGATGCGCACGCGATCCGTCTTGTTCATCAGCTCTTTCAACGGCTCGCAAGCCTTCGCCATCTTCGCGTAGTCCAGCGTGCAGACGTCAAAGTAGAACTTCTCAAAAGCGGGAGTGCTCATGGAGGCTTGCTGAGCCATTCCGGGAGTCGGCCACCTTAGAGCGACCCACTTCGTCTTAGGCACTCGAACCCCGAACACCACGGGCTGAACGTACTCTTTCGACCAAATGCCTTGTTTGTCGCCGCCAACTTCAGACTGCTCGGCGTAGTTGTGCGTGCCGCGCAGGGCGATGTAGGCGGTCATCTCTTCCATCTCCGCCTTTTCGGTTTTCGCGATGAGCTGAGCGTTCTCGACCGTCATGTGCTGCATAAGTTGCGCTTTGACGCGGTTGCTTTCCAGTCGAACCGCCACGTTGGCACCCTTAGACTGGGCTACTCGAATCAGCTCCACTACGCACTCTTCTGGAATATCGAAGGCGTGAATGAGCAGGTTGTCTTCGGCGGTGAGTCGCACGGAGTGGTTGCAAAGCAACTCCGCCAACTTGGTGACGCGCGGATCGAGCATGGGATGGATCGTACCCGCGACCGCCGAGGGATTCCTTGGCCGCCCTCGTTGGTTAAGATGATGTTATAATGCAAAAATAGGTACTTAGGAACGATGCATCCTTGGCATAATGCGATGATGCCGAGTACCGGAATTGTTGTGCTGCTTTTAGTGGCTCTCCAAGGGAGCCCCGAGGACGCTTTGAAGAAGTTTGTCGTCGCCTTTGATGGTAGAGATCCGAACGGCATCGCTGCTCTTGTGGTTGGAGGGCAGTCGAGGGGTTCCTACTTGGACATGTGGAAGGCGCAGAAGGTGCGTGATAAAGAGACCCTCTCGGTAAAGGTGGAGAAGTCAAAGGTAAGCGGCAGTAAGGCGACGGTTGCAGTTGTCTCCACACTCAAATCGGGAAGCTTCGTATCTACGGAGAAGGAATCTTTACAACTGGCTCAGCAGAAGGATAAGTCTTGGAAGATTGTTCCGTCCAAAACGAAACCAAAGAAGGGACCCATCGGCATCCTTGCTCACTATTCTGTGGCGATGCTGCCCGTTGAGCGAAACAACATGCATCTTTCCGCCGCCGACCAAATCCGACTAAGGCGGAATCACATGGAGAGCCTCAGTTATTATCTTTCGTACCACATGTGGAACACCAAGGGAACCTATCCAACAACGACCTATGCGTTACGCGGATTTCTTGAGGGTTCCCACAAACTGCTCGATCCCATCGATAACCGGCGTTACGTGATCAGCCTCAACCCCGCTCTGGCAGGGAAAAAACTCTCGACTCCTGGTCTCAAACGAGATACCGTTGTTCTCTTTTTGGGCAAGCCCGGAAATGTCTGGTTCGACCAACACGGATACACCTATCTTGGCCTTGCCGACGGAAGTGCGATCAAAGCCACCCGAGCCGAAGCGTCTAAACTTCGGTGGAAACTTTAAAAGATCGGTCAGGCCTTATCGCCCATTTGACACCAGATGCGGGACGCCAAGAAATGAAAGCTCATCGGAACAATTTGAAAGGGTGGCACCGACCGGTCGCCAGCCCCTGCAAGCCTATTCTAGTAACGACGCTTGTTCTGGGGACGGCTTTAACGGCATTTGCTCAACGCACACCACAAGAGACATTGAGCAGATTTGCGGCGGCGGCTTCAAAACGAGACTTTAAGACGCTTTCGTCACTTGTACTCGGTGGGCGATCAGATATTTCTGGTTTTGAAATGTTGAAATCTGCTGATTATCAAGATCTCAAAGTCAGAATCAAGGTGAACTCCTTAAGCACTGCAAAAAACAAGGCTACTGCTCAAATCACGAGTGTGGTCACTGCGCTGAAAAAGGCGTCTACGGTCGGTGAATCGGTTGAACTCGCGCTCCAGGCAAACGGAAGCTGGAAGATTGTTCCTCCGACTGGACGAAAAGACCAGACCGTCGTGGGTTTCCTTTCGTACTTGGCGGTAAACCCGAAGCCTAGTTCTAAGCCAAAGTCTAAACCGACTGCAACTTCATTATCGACCCAGCTATTCGCGAATATGAAGGATCTTGGGCTTGGCGTTCTCCTCTATCTGGCCGATCACGACGACACCTTTCCGAAAACCCAATCGTCGGTATGGTCTTCCATCACCCCGTATGTTTTGAAATCGAGTGCCTTCAAAGATCCGAAGACGAAGAAAGACTTGCCCCTCTTCTTGAACCCGTCGTTACTAGGGACGAATCATGTAAAGGTGGTGGATATTGTTGGCACACCCATGCTCGCATGGGGCAAACCAGGAGAGTTGTGGTTTGATGACAGTGGGTACACGTATGTTGCGTTTACGGATGGTCATGTCAAGAAGCTGACAAAGGCCGAAGCGTCTAAACTTCGCTGGAAGATGTAAGCGCGGGACTGATAGGGAATGCTAGCGTTCCCTTCAGCGGATCGGCCTGAACGTGGACATGAAGAATCGTTGGTTAGTTGCAATCTTCGCAGGAGTGGTTGTGACACTCCTGGTCTTATTGCTGCCAAAGATTCCTTCCCAACCAACGCCGGATGCAACGGTCACTGAGTTCGTCGCGGCTATCAACGAGAAGGACTTTGCCAAAGCATCCTCACTCGTGGCAGGTGGGGGCACGGACCGTTCGGTTTTCGATATGTTCACGACAGGTGAATACGAAAGCCAAAACATAACGCTAGGGATCAATCAGGTTTCAGTTAGCGATCAAAAGGCTCACGTGAAGATCGTCTGCCGGGCATCGGAAGGCTCGGGCAAGGAATGGGTGATGCCCGAGACCGTAGACCTTGTTTTCACGGAGAAAGGTGGCTGGAAGATCGTTCCTCTGCGAACGCAGAAGACGTCGGTTACCATCGGATTCTTCTCATACATCATTACCAAGCCAGAAGAATATAAGCGGCAACGAGCGGCTGACGCACTCGCCTCTAGAACGAATAGGCGTCTGCGAAATATGCGTCAACTCGGTTTGGGTTTGAGATTTTTGATCGAAGATCTAAACGGCACATTTCCTAAGCAATCTATCAATTTGAAGAAGGAAATGATGCCTTACATCGAGAACGAGAGGCCCTTCAAAGACGAGGTTACAGGGAAAGACCTGCCCTTTTTCCTCAACCCGACATTGATTGGAATGAACCTTTCCCAGGTTAAAACGCTTTCGAAAACCCCGCTACTCGCTTGGGGCAAACCGGGGTCGCTCTGGTTCGACAAAGATGGATTCACGTACGTGAGTTTCGTGGACGGTCGTGCAGAAAAGTTCAGTCGAGCCGAAGCGTCGAAAATCCGCTGGTCATTTTAGTTTGTGAACGCGGTCGATTTTATCGGGGGGGCTTTGGCCCGGATTTTTCGTCACAGGTTGTCTAAGTCCGAACCCTCGCCCATCTGGGGGAGAGGGTGCCTCGAAGAGGCGGGTGAGGGGTCCGGGAGAGCGGCGGAGCCGCGACAATCATCGCAGCCCAGGGTTTCAACCCTGGGTCCTTGAGTTCGTGTAAGCCCAGAAGGGCGGAGCCCTGGCAATACGGTTTTTCCTCTCGTTGACGAGGTGTCCGGAGTATCTGGTCGGTCCTTCCCGATTCTCGGGGCAGGCCTCCCCTTTGATCTTTTTGGTTTCCCTACCCAGACCTGTCGGTCTGGGCTAACAGTCTTGCCGGTCCTCCGGACCTTCCTAGAGTTGTGGTACCGAACTAACAAGTAGAGAAGGCCCCGCAGAAATTCCCCTCCTGGGAGGGGTGCCCCGGCAGGGGCGGGGTGGTCGGCGTCTCGGGATACCTTCCAGTTCAACCCAAGGTTCTCAACAAGTTAAAGGGAATCCGGAGACCACCCCGTCGCTTCGCGCCACCCCTCCCAAGAGGGGAATTTGGGTTAGACCTGCTTTCCAACTGCGGCGAAACCGATTCGTTTAGCGCGACTCCCAACCGTTCTCGGACCCCTCACCCGGTCCTTCGGACCACCCTCTCCCCCGGAGGGGCGAGGGTCCTCAAAGCCCCCTTTTTTGAGTTCTAAACCCACACTTCGAACCTTGTCGCTCCTGAGTTGGAAACCACCCCGGCCTTTCAGGCCACCCCTCCATAGAGGGGAATTTTGTTCGGACCGTTCGTTGCAAGTTGTCCAAAGCGGAACCCTCGCCCATCTGGGGGAGAGGGTGCCTCGAAGAGGCGGGTGAGGGGTCCGGGAAAGCGGCGGAGCCGCGACAAGCATCGCAGCCCGATCTCATCTAAACCCAGAACGGCAGAGCGCCCTCCAACCCCGTAACTTCCCGCTCCCCGAGTCCGACACAACAACCCACCAAAAATCTTCACGAACTACGGGCAATCCCAGCTCGTCCGGATAGTGGGATGAGGACACTTACCGCAATCACGCTGCTTTTAGCCGCCCTGCCAAACCCTCTTCAGGGAAGCACGCCACAGGATACGTTCGACAAGTTCGCCACCGCGCTGGTGAGCAAAGACTTCGCCACCGTCTCTTCGTTGGTGGTCGGAGGAACGTCCGACCTCTCCGGCTTCGAGGCCTTTGCCAAAGAGGACTTCAAAGGGCTCTCGATCGCCATCAAGGTCGATAGCGTCGAGATCACAGGCAGCAAGGCGACGGCAAAGATCACAAGCACCGTTTCGACCACTCCGAACGATAAGTCGGACATTAAGGAAACAGTCGAGCTAGCGCTTCAAGAAGATGGCAATTGGAAGATTGTTCCGCCCAAGAAGGTCGAAGGGAACGTCGTCGTAGGTCTCTTCGCTTATCTAGCGGGGAACCCGGCCGGGATGAAGGAGATGGTGGCCGACGCCAAGAAAGCGGCCCTGTCCACCGTTCGACTTTCGAACATGAAGCAGCTCGCTCTTGGGGTCATGATCATGATGGTTGACCACGACGACTTCTTCCCCAAAAACCCGGGGACGCTCAAGAAGCAGATCATGCCGTACGTGAAGAATGAGGAACTCTTCAAAGATCCCGCCACCAAGCAGGTCCTTCCCCTATTCTTGAACCCCGCACTGGTTGGCAAGAGCCAATTGAAAGTGAAAAAGCCCGCCGAGACTCCGATGCTCGCCTGGGGCAAACCCGGTTCGCTCTGGTTTGACGAGAGGGGCTACACCTACGTTGCGTTCTCAGATGGTCATGTCAAGCGGATGGATAAAGCCGGCGCGGCCAAGCTTCGCTGGTCGCTTTAAAGGCGGCTGAATCATCACCCACCTCTGGCTCCCGTTAGGTGGGTGATGAACTGCCTCAGTCTTTTTTGGGAGGCTTGGTGCTGTACCAATCGCCGGTGTCGCCCGTGGTGATGATGTTCACGGGTCGATCCATGTTGCTCATGAGCACCGCCAGCTTGGTGCCGTCCTGATAGACGGTGACCCCGCCAATGCGATACCGATGCTCCTTTACTTTGTAGCCGTTGCCCTGATCGTATTCCTTGAACGTGCAAATCAGCTGATCTCCCCCGATCGCCCAAGTTCCGGATCCTGTGATCTTTGCGTACGTGGTGCCGCCTGCCCCGGGATTAGAGGCGCCGCTGTACGTGTAAGTGAAAGATCCATCCGCTTTTAGGTTCAGGGTTCCGCCATACGATACGAACGCCATGGAGGTCGCTCCGGTGTACACGTTCTGCATCCAAGAGCTTGCACCCGACCCGAAGTGGTAATCCCCCGCCAAGGCATTGCGGTCGACCAATGGTAAACCCGCCGCCGGAGCGCATCGAAGTCCCTTCAAGAACTCCTCCGCTTCCTTCATCGTGTCTGGATAGGAATAGGTGGAAGAAAAACCGGCGCCAGGCTCGTTGGATTCGTAGGTGAGGGCGATCACCACCGGTTGCCAGTGGGTCTTGCAATCGATCAGCATCAGCATGAAACAGGTGTCTTGCTCGCGACCCTTCTCCCGGAAGCGGCTCTGAATGAACTGGGCATGGAGTCGATCTCCCACGTACCTCCGGTAGACAATCGAACTAAACTTGCCCTTTCCTTCCGCCGGAATTTGGGTCTCCCAAAGGCTGCGCAGCGCGTCGCCCATGTTTCCTTTTGGAATAATCGCGGCGGGGAATCGGATGAGAGCCCTCGACTTCGTGCGATCGGTTCGCTCGACGTACTTCTCGTACCAGCTTCCGTTCAAATCCCAACCCGCAGGCGGGGCAACGGTAAAGCCTGGTGCCACGGCCCCGGTGCTCTCCAATCCGGATCCGGCGGTGGTGGGCTTGTTGGGCTGAGCGGCCACGGTGGCAACGTTCACCTGTAGATCCATGCCCTTAAACGAGAAAGTTTTCGCGTCTCCTCCTACAAGGCCTTGTAGAAGAGTCTCGGCGGCGAGTTTCACCTGCTGCTTGGCGGTCTCACTCTCGGCAGCCTGGTTGAGGGTCATGCCGAAGGTGAGCGCGGCGAGCGAGCGCTCGTAAAGTTCTTGCTTCTGATCGTCGGTGGAAGATCGCACGGCGGCGGTGTCGAAGTGCGCCCGAAGTCGGGGAACCAGCTTCAGAAAAGCGTCGTCTCCGTTGGGTTTCCCGGCGGCATCCAGAAGTCCGCAGAACGCATAAGCGAGTGCGGCGCTGGCATCGTTCGCCATTCCCCGTGGCTCCATCTCTTTCTCAAAGGCGTCCCGCAGCGCCAGAGTGGCTCCCTGCATCTGCGCGAACTCCTTTTCGTCGGTGAAGAACTGCTTGAGGTAGGCGTCGAGATGCTTGGTGGAGCCGGTCGGTTTGAACTGGGTGGGACTCTCGATGGACGGCTTGCGCGTGATCAATCCTTGCGATCCGATCGCCTTGGCGGCCTCCATCACCGGGTTGGCGAGTGCGGCGTGTGCCAGAGCGAGGGCCATTGCCCCGCAGATCGAAAGTTTTGATAAGAGTCTCATCTTGCCGGTGCCTCTTTAGGGGGTTCCAAATTTGAACGGGTCCCGAACCATTCAATTTCGTGGGTTTGCTTTAGTTTAAGTCAGAGGTCCTAGGGATTGGGTTAAGGGTGCCTGGAAATCGCGGATTGGGTTGGATCGTTTGTCGGGTGTTTTGCAGAGAAGTATGGATTTTAAGTTTCATTTCGGGGGGAGTTTCGGTTGGGAATTTCGTTGAGAGTTGTCGGCTGCGGAACCCTCGCCCCTCTGGGGGAGAGGGTGCCCCGAAGGGGCGGGTGAGGGGTCCGGTCCCAATTCCCCTCCTGGGAGGGGTGCCCGTAGGGCGGGGTGGTCTCCGCAAAGGATCACCATGCAGTCGGAGTATCTGGCCGGTCCTCCCGGGCCTTCTCTGGACAGGCCTTTCCTCTTGTACGGAACCGCCCAGCCAAATTCCCCTCTACGGAGGGGTGCCCGCAGGGCGGGGTGGTCTCCGGGCTTCTCGCCCCATTCGATGGGAATTTTCGAGAAGCACTTCCGCCTAACGGATTTTGACCGGAGTATCTGGTCGGTCCTGCCGGACCTTTGACTTCTAGCAGACCACCCACCCAGACCTGACGGTCTGGGCTAACAGTCTTGCCGGTCCTCCGGACCTTCTTGATCTTTCCTTCAATATGCAGGTGTGAGCTTTCGGGATTTGCGCCTAATCGAATCTGCCGACCACCCCGGCCTTTCAGGCCACTCCTCCCAAGAGGGGAATATGGTCTGGACCTTCTTTCCGAATAGCGGCGGAGCCGCGACCATCATCGCAGCCCATGGTTTTAACCCTGGGTTAGGGGTTCTCAATTACGGCCAGAAGGGCGGAGCCCTGGCAATAGAGTTTTCACCCTTGTCGACAATGTGTCCGGAGAATTGGGAAGGACCGACCAGATACTCCTTCTCGCAGGTGGTTCTGTCCGGAGACCACCCCGTCGCTCCGCGCCACCCCTCCATAGAGGGGAATTTTGGCGGGTCCCTCTCCACATGTTGGACGCGGCACTACGCTCTGGAAAGGTCCGGAGGACCGTCCAGACTGTTAGCCCAGACCGATAGGTCTGGGTAGGTGGTTGATAAATGTCAAAGGTCCGGAGGACCGACCAGATGCTCCCACTGTGAGAGGATCTTTCTCGGACCCCTCACCCGGCCTTCGGCCACCCTCTCCCCCAGAGGGGCGAGGGTTCCGTTGATAGACGACTTCTAACGACTGGTCGCGAGGTCGACCAATATGCGAGATAATAATCCCGGTGGATCGGATCATCGACATGATCGCCTCGGCGGTCGAGGACAAGGAGGTTTTGCGAGCCGCAAGGGCCCAGCGAATCCTGCGTCGATGGCCCGAAATCGTTGGTGACCTACTCGCCGAAAAGTCTTGGCCCGACCGGTACGACCACGGTCTCGTCTGGATCGCCGTGACCGATGCCGCATGGGCGCAGGAAATGCGCATGATCCGAGAAGGGTTGCTCGACCGCATGCGACAAATGGCGGGCGAGCCGAGCCTCTTCACCGAGCTTCGATTCGGCGTTCGACCCCTGAAAGCGCCTAAAAAGCCGGAAGTGGTCGAGATTCCTGAAGGCCTCGAAAAGCTCCACACCGCCGGGTCCATCAGGGAGATCGCCGAAGAACGGATGAAGCGGTGGAAAGCAAGCCAAGCGAACCAAGAGTAAGCGCGCGCAGCGCGACGCTTTCGCTGGTCGACTCGGTGCGGCACCGACCCGCGGCCATCCTCTTCCTCGCCATGAGCCTCACGCTCATCGCCCTACAACCCGGACCCTCCGCTGGAATCGCGGGCCTTGGGCTGATCCTCGCCGGACTTGGCGCGACCCTCATGCGGGCCTCGATTCCGTTCCTCTTCGGAGCCTCCCTCGCCCTCATTGGCGTTTGGCACACCGGATTCTCGCTGCAGCCCGTCACTCCGGGATTCAAGGCCAACGTGCGCTTACAGGTAGAAGGAGTGCCCGTAGTCGATGAATCCCGATCCCGGGTCACCGTCTTCGCCGATGGAAGGCGATTGCAAGCGATATGCCCGGAGAAGATCGACTGGGTTCCGGGGTCGACTTGGCTTGTTTCAGGAACCGTCGCCGCTTTAAACGACCGAGAAAGATGGCTTTCGCAACGTGGAATCGTGGGGACCCTACGGTTCAAAGCCACCGAGGCCGAGCAAGTTTCCGAAGCCAACCCTTTCGAACAACTCGCCTACCGATCTCGGAAGGAGTGGGCGATTCGATCCAAACTGCTCTTCGGGGCCGATAACGGGTCGTGGATCGCCGCGCTTGCGTTCAACGACGATCAAGCGCTGGAGGACGACGCGGTGCAGGTTCTTCGATCGAGCGGAACGTACCACCTGGTCTCTGCTTCCGGCCTCCACATCGCGATCCTCGCCGGAGCGCTGGCTTGGGCGCTACAAAGGGTGCACGTGCCGAAAGGGGTGCGCTACTGGCTGATCGGGGCGATCTTGATCTTCTACTCGCTCGCCACGGGCTGGCACGAGGCAACGGTTCGAGCCACCGTTATGTTTCTCATTGCCGAGGCGGCGTTCTTTGTGAGGCGCTCCAAAGATCCCCTTTCGGCGTGGGCGGTTGCCGGGGCAGGATGGTTGCTCTTTTACCCTTGGGCGCTCACCACCCCCGGTTTTCAGTTCTCCTACCTGGTGACGCTGGGTCTCATCCTGTTTGTCTCTGGATTGCATCCTGCGGGTGAAGAGCATCCTTTTCGGGTGTGGGACGGGCTGAAGGTTTCGGTGGTCGCCACGTTGGCATCGGAACCCTTGGCGGCATGGTGGTTCGGAAGGGTCACGCTGTTTGCGCTCGTGGCGAACGTGCTCATCGGTACAGCGACCTCGTTTCTTTTGGTTGCGGCACCACTCGCGCTTTCGCTGATGGACATTTGGCCTGTTGGAGCGGAGTGGATCTCGCGAGAAATGATTTCCCCATCGCTGAACTACGTTCGGTGGACGCTTGAAAAGGTCGCTTTCGCCCCCTCATCGGTGGTGGAACTTGGGACCGTTTCCACCCTGTTCTTGGCGCTGTACTACGGTTTCGCGCTTGCCATGTGGCGAGAACCCAGTCGACCCAGATTGCCACGAGAACCAAAATCGGTGCAGAATAAGTAGACATAGTTCTACATGAATCGCTTTTCCGGCTTCTTTGATTTCGTCGCCAAGGTGCGACCGAATCGCGACGAACTGGAGCGCCTCATCCTTTCTGGGGCGTGCGATTCGTTGTGCCCCAACCGCCGAGCCATGCTGTGGGCGATCCCCGCCGCCATGGAACATTCGCAAACTCTCTTTGGGTTGGTGGAACAGAGCGCGCTGCCGCTCGACTTTCCGGAGCCGCCCATGCCCACGGGCATTGAAGACTTCACTCCCGAAGAGAAAGCGGTTTACGAGCGGGTGCTGCTCGGGCTGGATATCAACCATCACCTCATGGCGTTCGAACGGGAGCGGGTGCGATCGAGGGGCGGCATCACGACCTCAGAAGCCAAAAGGCTCCAGGATGGAGAGAAAGCGATTGTGGTGGGCAACCCTATTCGGTTGCGGTTTCCACCGACTCCCAGCGGCAAGCGGGTGGTGTTCTTCGACCTAGAAGATGAAACCGGACTGCTCAACGTCACCTGTTTTGACGATGTGTACCAGCGAGACGGTCATGCCATTGTGTGCAGTCCGTACGTGACGCTCATCGGTCACGGACAGAACCGAGACGGGCACATGGCGTTTTTAGGATCGCGCGTGTTTGAATACAAGCCCTTGCTCAGCCAACGCACCGAGCAAGCCACTCCGATTAAAGTGGCAGACTTTTTGGTGGGTTAGAATCGTCGGTTCTATAATCCATCTGGTGTGCTTCGGCTCGCCAACCGAAAATCCTGAAGGGAAAACCCCCAAGAGGGGCCGCGTTCCTTAAGAATGCGGAAGACAAGGAGGGGATCAACATCATGAAAACCATTTTTCGAGCGGCATTGCCCGCATTAGCCATTGCTGCTGCGGCAGGCGCTCAGGCTCAAGGTCTTAAAGGTCTTCAGTTCGGCGTAGGTGCCGGTTTGTTCGTGCCTCGCGCCGAGCGCGTGCAAGAGCTGTTCAGCGATTCGATCGTGCAGTATTCGTTCGGTCCCATGTCGCCGGGCCGATTGGGTCGAGCCGGATTCGGCTGGGACTTCACCGGAACCGCCATCAACGCCAAGGGCAACAGCATGTTCAACCTGGGAGTTCTGTACGGCTTCGAGTGGCAGAATCGAGGCAAGGACGAGGATTCCACCCTCACCTTTGCGCGAGTCGGCGCGGGTCCGGCCTTCCTGGCGTACGACGTCACGGGTCTTGGCTTGGATGTTCGCAAGCAGCGATTCACCTTCCTTACCGCTGCTGAAGTTGGCATCGTGTTCAACCGAACGGTTACGGTGAGCCTGCAGTACGTTCAACTTCCCACTTACGACACCCTGGATTTCAGCGGCTTCCGCCTGAACGCCCAGGTGACCGTCGGTCGATTCTAAATCGCTCGCAAAGGTGACAAAAAGAAACGGGCTTCCCAAATGGGAAGCCCGTTTTGCGTTTCGAGAACCGGTCCCTTTAGAGAGTGACCTCTCCGTGCTTAATGAACTCGCCGCCCTGATTGCTGGTGTCTTGCGGAGGCGCCGGTTGACCCGTAGCCGCTGGGGTTTGACCCGCAGCCGGAGTGGTTCCGGTTGCCGCCGGGGCGGGCGCAGGAGTCGACTCTTCCGCCTTCGATCCGCACCCAACGAGGGCTAGGATTGCCGCAACGCAAAGACCACAAAGGGCGATTTTAGCTTTCATGTTCATCTTTCAAAAAGGAGCTTAGTTCGCAAACGTGTTGTCTGGGCAGAACGCAGCCGCATAGTTGGCTCCGCGCAGACCGCCCATGCCTCGGAACGCCCACTGACCCGCCGAAGGAATTCGACCCTGAGGGGTGAAGAACTGGTAAGGGATCTGCGAGTTCGTACTGAGCGGGAAGCCCAGTTTGTTTCCGTCTGCGTACTTGACCAACTTGGCAGAGCTGTCCGAGAAGACGTGCACGTTTCCGATTCCAAACGTGTGGAACGAGGCCGTCAGCGTCAACACGTACTGCTGAGGGTTGCCCGCCGGGTTATCTGCCTGAGGTTGTCCGCCGGGATTGTATCGACAAACGCCCGTGCCCGCGCAGCGAAGACGAGGAGTAAGGATGACCGCACCGTTGGTGGATTCGTTACCCATGCCTTGCCAGAACAGCGTGAGCTGGCTGGGGGCCGCAATTTGAGTGGTGGAGGCGTACTGGAGCAGTCCGTTGTAGGCGTAGTTCACCGGGCGAGGCTGCAAAACGGCCGTCGCGTAGTTCTCGGTGGGGATGTTTGCCTTGGAGCTTCCCGGCATGTCCAGCATCTCGTAGTTCTTGTGATACGGGAAGGTGCAGTTCGCCCAGATCAGCTCGTGCTCGGCGCGAAGAGCGGCGTTTCCGTTCCAGCCCGCCGGGGTGAGTGCCGCATTCGCGGCGGATCGGTACCGAACCACGCCGACGCTCGAAAGATCGGGGACGGTTCCGGCTGGGAAGAGATCGTCGTTGTCCGACGTGTAAATGATCATGGCCGTACCGGCCTGCTTCATTTGAGAAATGGTCTGAGCCTTCTTTGCGGCGGCTTTCGCTTGGGCAAAGACGGGGAATAGAATCGCCGCAAGGATCGCAATAATGGCGATCACGACGAGTAACTCGATCAAGGTGAAGGCGGAGCTTCGTTGCTTCATGATAATTGCCTGAAGCCGAATGCAGATGCCTTGCAACCGTACACCTCCAACGGTGCCGAGGTTGCGAGAGATCGCATCGGCGAAAGAATGTTTGGATAAGGTGGTGCCGAAAGTTCACCTTTCGGACAGTTCTATTTTAGCAAAGGATTTCTGATTTTCGATGGGTAATTTGTATACATAACCCTGTTTTGAGCTTGAAAACCCGTATCTTCTTTAAGCTGTCTATACAATAAGACATATCAATTAGACAGGTTAGTTCACGTCTTTTGCGGATTGAACGCACCGGCGAGGCACGAAAAAGCCCCCATGTAACGATGTATCGTCACAAGGGGGCTGATGTAACCGTAGTCTGTCTAAGCGCTCTTGCGTCGCTTGCGGACCAGGGCAAGGGCCCCAAGGCCCAGTGCCGCCATCGAGGCGGGCTCGGGAACGACGTTGGTGTTTACTCGGAAAGTGGCGGTCGGAAGCGTTAGGTAGCCCTCTCCGCCAGTGCTCTGATAATAGGCCCGGCTAAAAAGTCCTTGATCGTTGTCACACCACGCTGCGTACATTCCGTTTGTGACCGGGCGAATTTCCAGCCAATACTTCGACCCCGCGGAAAGCGCTACGCTTTGGAGAGAGTTGGTCAGTGTTCTGACCATTGGAGTATCGGTGTTGAGGGCCGTGTCCCATGCGATTAGTTCGTCCCCAAGTTCGTTATTGTCATCAGTGCGTAGGTGCACCGTTACATTGCCATTTCTAACCGTGAATGCAGCAAACTCAACGGTGGCAAGAACCCCCGTCGTCGCCGAAGTGAACTGAAACGCGCCACTCTGGAACGATAGGCCCCCGATGCCAATTCCGGTGGGCGAGGTAAAGGAGTCACCGGGCCCGAAAGACGAGAAAGCGACATCTGCGAAAGCCGAAACAGCAAGAGAAGCGGCAAGAACGCCGCAAGCAATGATCTTCATGACAGAGCCTAAAGGAAGCTCGGCGCATTCTCTAAAGATGCAAGAACTTCATTGACTAGTTTAATGATTTTGCAAGAAGATTTCTATCGCAATTCGCCGGTAAGAGTGCCGGCAAAAAGGGCAAAGATCTTAAAATCAATCGGTACCTATGGGGTGATTCCGGGTCGGGATCACCCCATCATGCGGGTCAGGCGTTCTTCCGTCGCTTGCGCACGAGGGCCAGCGCACCAAGTCCCAGTGCCGCCAAGGATGCAGGCTCGGGCACGACGCCTGTGGTCACCCGAAAAGCAGGGGCATTGATCGTGGAGTAGCCGCTTCCCTGGCTGGTTTCTGCGAAAGCCCAACTTGCGAGTCCTTGGTTGTTCTCATTCCAAACCGCCCACATCCCCCCGGTGACGGGGCGAAGTTCGAGCCAGTATTTCGATCCGGCGGTGAGCACCACGCTCGGGAACGGGTTTGTCAGTTTCGAAATCACGCTCGGACCGGCGGTGAGGGTCTCTCCCCAAGCGAGCATCTGGCTTCCAACCTCGTCAAAGTTGTCCGTGAACAACAGGACGTTGATATCGCCGCTTGTGATTGTCCGAGTAGCGAACTCGACGTTGTCCAGAACGCCTGTCGAAGCGGAAGTGAACTGAACGGCGACGCGTTGGGAATCTCCTCCGCCGATATCAAAGCCAAGGGCGGCGGCGTCATAAGAGTCGCCGGAACCGAATGATGAGTAGGCAACGTCGGCGAGAGCCGAAACTGCAAGAAAAGCGGAAACAACACCGCAAAAGAGGATCTTCATGTTTTTGCCCAAAAGAAGTTCTGGGCACGCGATTGGCAATGCGAGAACCTCTGATAACTATATTGCAATTTCATCAAAAGAAGGCGTTTAAGGAACCCGGAGAGGTGCCTAGAAACAGGCTTCGTTCGAGAAACAAACCGGCTCCGATGAGGTGATTCCGGGTCGGGATCACCCCATCAAACAAATCAAGCGCTCTTGCGTCGCTTGCGGACCAGGGCAAGGGCGCCAACTCCCAGCACCGTCATCGAGGCGGGTTCGGGGACCACGTTCACGCGGAAGGCAGGCAAGAGTTGGTCGTCTTGGTAGAACTTGTTGTAGGCAGCGCCTTCGCTGGAGGTTCTTCCTAATCTGGGTTGGTCTGAAAAATGCCAAAGGGAATCAAGACCGTCACCGATACCGTGGGCCTCAAGCCAGTATTTCTTGCCCGCTGTGAGTGTAATGAAGGTGAGGGAGTTGTTGAGCTTTACAATTCCTGGAGGGTTACCGGCCGGAGGCGCAAAGAAGATGAACTGCGTGATGAACGGCCCCGCCTCATCAGCAACGTCCTCTCGGAGAGCCACCACATAGCTTCCCCTTGTCTGGGTCGTTGTAGCGTATTCGATCGAGGTGAGTATTCCAGAAGCCTCAGCTTTGAACTGAGCTCCCAACAAAAGGTTTTGGTTTCCACCAACAATGTAACCGCCGGTTGGAATATAAGAATCCCCGGGGCCAAATGTCGAGAAAGCGACATCTGCGAAAGCCGAAACAGCAAGAGAAGCGGCAAGAACGCCGCAAGCAATGATCTTCATGACAGAGCCTAAAGGAAGCTCGGCGCATTCTCTAAAGATGCGAGAACTTCATTGACTAGTTTAATGATTTTGCAAGAAGATTTCTATCGCAATTGGCCGGTAAGAGTGCCGGCAAAGAGGGCAAAGATCTTAAAATCAATCGGTACCGATGGGGTGATTCCGGGTAGGGATCACCCCATCAAGCAGATCAAGCGCTCTTGCGTCGCTTGCGCACGAGAGCCAGCGCACCGAGTCCAAGTGCTGCCATCGAAGCGGGCTCAGGTACGGTGTTCACTCGGAATGCCGAGGTGGCGAGCGTGGTGTATCCCGATCCGCCCGAATTCCAGTAGTAGGCGTTGCTGTTTAAGCCTTGATCGTTTTCATTCCAAGCGGTATAGACCCCATTTGAAACGCCACGAAGCTCAAGCCAATACTTTGCGCCCGCGGTGAGGCTGACCGATGGGAACGAGTTTGTCAGCGTTTCGATCGTGGACGGGCCCGGAACCACGGACTTCCCCCATCCGATGATCTGGTCTCCAATCGTATCGGCGTTGTCTTTGTACAGAAGGATGTTGATGTCACCTGCCAATAGTCCAAAAGACGCATACTCCACGGACGCCAGAACGCCTGAAGCCGCCGAGGTGAACTGAAAGGCGATCACCTGTTCGCTACTGCCCCCGATCGACCATCCAGCGCCTGTATTGAAGGAGTTGGTCGAACTGAAGGACGAGTACGCGACGTCAGCGAAAGCTGAGACGGTGAGAGAGGTGGCAAGAATGCCGCAAGCGATTGCTTTCATGATGTTTCCCAAAATCCAAAGTATTTGCAAATGCAAATCTTTCAAATCAGTGTTAACACTGTAAACCTATCGTGATCTGAATCACGCTTTTCCGGCTCGCATATTTGCTGGAAATGGTTAGAAACTCAGTTGCCTAGCCGCGTAGCAACGACAAGCACGCTTTGATCCGGTCTTGCACCGAACCCTCTGCCCCGACCTGCTCGATCGCCCACTCCGCTTCCGCCTTCTTCACGCCGAGCACCAAGAGAGATTCGATGACGTCGTCGTCGCCCGGATTCCGCTTCGCAACCGGCACCACCGCCTTAGCGGCGGGGAGATCGATCCCGGCGACCTTGTCCTTCAACTCCAAGACCATCCGGTCGGCTAGGCGAGCGCCCACGCCCGAAGCCTTGCTCAGCGTCCGCGTATCGCCGCCCAGAATCGCTGCGACCACCGAGGCCGCCCCAACCTGACCCAGCAGCGCCAGGCCGACCTTAGGACCGCAACCCTTCACGTCTTGAAGCTTGTCGAACAGCTCTCGATCCGCCGAGGAGAGGAATCCGTACAGCGAAACGCCATCTTCTCGAAACACCTGCCGAACGTACAGATCCACTCGATCACCCAGCGAAGGGAGTTGCAGGGTGACCGTCTCCGGAACCGAAACCTCGTAGCCCACGCCGCCGCAATCGACCACGCAGGTCGCCAAGTTCTTTTCGATGAGTTCGCCGCGAAGTCGAGAGATCATCCCTTGATCGCCCCCGCCAACATTGCTTCTTGAATGCGATCTTTAAACATCAGATACACAAGCATAATCGGCAAAGTAACAATCACGAGGCCCCCGAACAAAGCGCCCCAGTCGGACTGATACTGCTGAGCCGTCGCCATGTCTTGAATCGCCAAGGCAAGGGTGCGTTTTTCGCCTTGGTTGAACAGCACCAGCGCCAGGCTGAACTCGTTCCACAACCCGATCGCGTTAAAGATGCCGACCACCACGATGCCGGGCTTCACCAGCGGCAACATCACCTTTCCGAAGGTCGCCAAATGCCCGCAACCATCGAGCATCGCGGCTTCGGCTAGTTCATTGGGGGTCGATTGAAAGAACCCGGTGAGAACGAAGATGGTGAACGAGAGTGAATACGCCACGTACACCAAGATCAGCCCCGGCAAGGTTCCGGTTAGCCCCTGAGGTTGATCCATGAACGGGATGGACTTGAGCAACAGGTACAGCGGAACAATCACCAAGAAATTGGGGAACATCATGCCGCCCAGGAACGTGGTGAAGAGCAACTTCGACCCCTTGAACGGGTACTTGGCGAACACGTAAGCCGCCATGGCGCCCACGGGTAGCAAGATCAAAAGCGTGCCTACGCAGGCGATGATGGTGTTGACAAAGTAAGGCGCAATGCCGTACTGCTTGCTCCCCCATGCGACCTCGAAGTTTCGCAAAGAGGGCGATTTGGGGAGTCCCCAAGGGTCGCCCAAAATCTCGTCGCCCGATTTGAATCCGCTGATGTACACCCAAAGAAGCGGCACTAAAACCGTTGCTAGGAAGAGCAGCAGGGTCACGCGACCAAAGATCACCGATGCCTGGGTGCGTCTCATGCCGCGCCTCCGGTGAGGGCCGATCCGGTCTTGCGACCCCGTTCGGGGTTCGGTCCGACCGCCAACAGCGCGACTCCGGCGAGCAACAACGCAATCACCAAGTTCACCGCGCCCATCGCCGCCACGTAGCCGAACACGCCGTCATAGTTCTTCTGCCACAGGTATCTCAGCAGACTCTCGGTGGCGCCATCCGGTCCGCCTTGGGTGAGGACAAACACAATGACAAACAGGTTCATCACGTTGCTCACCGCGTACACCGCCGCGACTCGTTTCAGCGGCCAAAGCATGGGCCAGGTGATGTTCCAGAAGCGGTTCATGCCGCTCGATCCGTCCAGTTCGGATGCTTCGATGATCTCCCGATCCAGCGACTCGATTCCCGCCGAGAAGAGCATCACAAAAAAGCCGAGTGCGTGCCACACAAACGCAGCGAATACGGTTGCTTTTGCCCACGGAGCGGTCGCCAAAATGCCATCGACTGGAATCGGCAGCCCCATCGACTTTCCGCCCTTCGCTATGAGACCAAACGAGGGGTTCACCAGGAACGACCAAATGATCGCCGCCACCACCGCGCTTGCGACGTGTGGGAACAAGTAGAGCGCTCGGGTCACCTTGGCGATTCGAGACTTGTCTGCCAAGGCGTGGGCAATGCCGACGCCAAGAAACACAAGCGTCAGCCCCCCGAACACCAGCAGCGCGAGGTTGTTGGTGAGCGCCCCGCGATAGTTCTCGTCCGACGCGAGCGACTGAAAGTTCTCTAGCCCAATGTAGGTGCGCTTCTTAGACAAGCCCTTCCATCGGTAGAACCCCAGTTGGAAGGTTTGCAAGAGCGGCCAAAGCACAAAGAGCGAGTAGACCAGCGTCGCCGGAGCAAGGAAGCCCACAACAAACGCCGATCGCTTGAGGCGCGCTTTCTTTTCCACCGCACCCGTCGCCATGAATTAGCCTTGCTTCGCTTTTACTAAAGCGGTCTCGTGCAATGCCAACTGCAAAGACTCCATCGCCGTCTCCGGAGTGGTGACATCGAACGGCTCACCGGAAAGCACGCGATCGACGAAGTGCTGAATCTCGAAGTAGTAGCCACCGAGGTCGCTGATGTTCCCACCGCCTTTGCCCGTGTCGGAGAAGGTCGGGCTGACGAGGTCGGGACGAAGGGTTTCGGGGCCTTCTGAGTTGCGGTACATGGTGAGCGGGCCACCATCCCAAAACACCGAACCCTGTTCGAAAACGGCTCGGAAGGTCATGCGGAACGGCGTGTTCTTGCCGTTGTCCCATCCGCCTTCCAACTGAGCCACCGCGCCATCGGCGTAGTCGTAAATGCTGAAAACGTGGCTGACTCCGCGCTCGTCGACCGTTCCAGAGGCGAAAACGTTCTTCGGGTGACCAAGGAGGTAAAGCGCAAAGTCCACATCGTGAATGTGAAGGTCCAAAACCGCTCCGCCGGACTTCGCCGGGTTCGCGAGCCAGTTTTCGATGCTGTAGCTGGGGAAAGAAGCGATTCGGGTGAGGTTGAGAGACTTCAGCGCACCGAGCTCTCCGGAATCTTTGATCTTTTTGAGCTTGTCGTACTCGGGCCAGAAGCGAATGCAGTGACCGATCATCAGTCGAACGCCGTTCGCGTTGACGGCATCGATCATCTCTTGCGCTTCCGCCTCGCTCATCGCCATTGGCTTTTCGCAAAGAACGTGTTTGCCCGCATTGGCGGCCTTGACCGTGTACTCCTTGTGAAGGAAGGTCGGAAGGCAGATATCCACCGCATCGACGGCCTCAAAAAGCGCTTCGAGCGAATCGAAAACCTTGGTTTCAAATTGCTTGGCGTGGAACTCGGCGTTCTCGCGATTCGGATCCCACACGCCAACAAAGACCGCATCTGGGAGCTGCGAATAGACCATGGTGTGCATGCGACCCATGAAGCCCGTACCGATCAATCCAACTTTCAGCATTGAAACTATTTTCCAACTCAGAAACGATGCTTCTGATTCGGAACATTCTATACCAACAGGGCATTTTAAGCGCGTTGGAAGTGGACCGTCTCTCCACGAGGGTTAGAGATTCGCTAAAATGCGGCATGCCTTGGACGAATGTTCGTTCGCTCTCTGTTCCTCGCCTTGCACCAACGAGCTTAGTTGCCGTTGTGCTGCTGGGTACTGCCCTTAGCCTTTCCGGTTGCGGCCCTTCTAAGGAAGCCGAGGCCCCTAAGCCAAACCCCGCAGCCACGGGTGGCCCCATCACGGGCAAGATCGAGGTCGCCGCGTTTAAAGGTGGCTACGGAATCGACTTCTATGAGCAAGCCGCCAAGGAGTACGCGGAGAAGCACAAAGACGTAGCGATCGACCTGAAAGGCGACCCTCGGATTTGGGAGCAGCTCAAGCCCAGATTCGTCGGAGGCAACCCGCCCGACCTTATCTTCCCGGGCTGGGGCATGGACCACTGGTCTTTGGCGGAAGAGGATCAGCTACGGGACCTCACCGAAGACATGAAGTCGAAGGCGTTCGGCAGCGAAGAGGCGTGGGGAGACACGTTTGACCCGCAAGTGCTGGCGCTGGGCCAAGTAGAAGGCAAGCAGATGTTTCTGCCGTACTACGTGATGCTGTGGGGCTGGTGGTACGACCCCGGCGTGTTCGCCAAGAACGGCTGGACCGCTCCGAAGACCATGGCCGAGCTCGAAGCTCTGTGCGCGAAGATCAAAGCCAAGGGAATCGCGCCCATCACCTACCAAGGCAAGTATCCGTACTACATGATTCAAGGCATGCTGGTGCCCTGGACGCTGAGCCACGGCGGTCCGGAAGCACTGAAGGCGCTGGACAACATGGAGCCCGGCGCGTGGAAGTCGGAATCGGTGCTTGCCGCGGCGACGAAGATCAAGGAGTTCAAGGACAAGGGCTACTTCCAAGAAGGCGCGACGGCGATGAGCCACACCGAGTCTCAAACCGACTTCCTTCGAGGCAAGGCGGCCATGATTCCGTGCGGAACCTGGCTGGAAAGCGAGATGAAGAACAACATGCCCCAGGGCGCTAAGGTTGCCTTCTTCACCCCGCCGACTTTTGGCGATGGTCAGGGCGATCCGACCGCCGTTCAGGTCGCCATCGAGCCTTGGATGGTGCCCAGCGCAACCAAGAATCCGGCTCTGGCAGTGGACTTCTTCAAGTACATGACCAGCAAAGAAAAAGCGGCCGAGTTCGTGAAAACCAAGGGCACGCTCATGGCGATCAAGGGCGCGAACGATGGCGATCTTCCGGAGTCGTTGAAGTCGCCTGCCGCCGCGTACACCGGAACCAAGTTCGCTTACACCATTCGGTTCCGAGAATGGTATCCGAGCTTTGAGAAGGAGCTGGAGGATGCGGTCACCGCGCTGCTCACGGGCTCGCTGACTCCGGAAGCGTTCTGCGAAAGAGTAGAAGCCGCTGCGGAGAAGACTCGCAAAGACGCCAACATCACGAAGCGAAAGGTTTAACCCCCGTTTGCCGGTTTAGGAATGACCCTCGGAGAAGCTTTTCCGGGGGTCTTTTTTTGCCCGATTCGGTTACTTCTTGGTGAGAATCGCCCGTTGAACGTCTAGCACCCGGAACGTGGAATACTCCGGCGGCCCTTGCGCTCGGACAGTTTTAGCAAATGGCTGGGTGATATAAGAGATGGTTTGCCAGTGGAGATGCTCTCCCTGCAACCATTCAGAGCTCATTATTGCGTTTCTCCCAACTTCAAACACATGGGTGAACCCTGCCCCGTTCCAGAACGCATCCAGCTTTACGCCGTTCTGCCGATCTACCTGCCAGTGCCCCTTTGCTGGATTCACCGGCCGAAGAATGTAGTCGCCCCTGACCTTCTGATCTAAGCTGAACTTGTACGAGAAAGTATCCGTTCCGGATATGGGCTGAATCTCGATGCTTAAAGCGGCCGTCCTTGAATCTTTACTTTCGGGCGACTGCATGACGATTGATCCCGACCATTTGCCAACAAGGACGCTTACCTCTTTAGCGGTAATGGAAGCGGGCGTTGGGGCCGCGTTAATTTTGCCCGGCAGGTTCCCTTGGCCTAGAAGGACAATAGAAAGAACTGAGAAAGAAGTCATCTTGCTTCTGAATATGCCCGTTTTCGGCGAGCGGTTCCAGTTGTTTTTGGGGTTTGACTTACCTGGCGCGCTGGGCTTTGCGATATTCCCAAGGCGCGATCGGTCGCGGGTCTGCCCAGAGACCCTTTTTAGCTCGGCGAGCCACCATCATGCCGTCCCGAAGATCACGATCGTTGGGGGCGTAGCGGTCGAACCACCACGCCATGCCCGCTTGGACCATGCGAAGGTTGACGTACGTTTTGGCCTTATCTTGCAGAAACACTTTGCCCACGGATCGGCCGTAGCGGTCGACATCCACCACTTGCACGGTCACCACCTTGCGATACACCAGATCGGAAAGGGTTTGCTTCGACTTGCCGCCGAACGCCTGCTTGGATTCCGGCGCGTCGATGCCGTGGAGTCGCACCTTGACCTCCTTTCCGCCCTGGGCGCGGATTTTGATTGTGTCGCCATCCGACACTCCGAACACGGTTCCACTGATATTGACCTGCGCGAGGGCGGTGATCGAAAGGAGAAGCGCGATCGAGGAGGTCAGGAGTCGCATGGGGCTAGCCTACACGAAGGTAAGTTGAAATCGGCGACCGTATGGCGGTTGATGAGAAAAGATTGCAAACCAAGGTATGCCGGTTCTAGGTTAATCGGTCGAGATGAAGGCCTCTGAAACCCGCCCCTGCTTATCGAACGAGACCTCCAACCAGGTGCCCATGTCGAACGACATGAACCCTTCATTTCGGGGGAGAGTGACTCTGTACCCTTCGCTCAGCACCTTCTTCTTGTCGAGCTTTTTGGGCTCTAGGTCCAGCAGATGCACGGCTTCTTCGTAGCTCTTACCAATAAGAAAGTCCTGGTGAACCACGCTTTCAGCGATGCGGCGAAGTTCGGGTTCGTTTTTTTCCGTTGTTTCGAAGGCCCGGCGCAGGTCTTTCCAACGCTTCGAGTCAAACGGCCGCGTCATCTCTTGCTCCCACTGCAAGCGGGTTAACTTGAAGCAACCGAACGGGAGGGCGGCAAAGAGAACGATGAGAACCAGCTTAAGCGCTTGCGACTCTCTTCGCTTGATCACATCTGCCGGATCGCGTTCCATCGTCTTTTTGAACCTGTGAAGGGTGTGATCGGTTCCCGATTCCAGTCGCGTTACACCGCTGCGTCGCTCTCTTTCGGGAGCTCAACGCTCATGTGAAGGCCATACCGAACGGAAAGCGCACTGTCCGGCTTGCCGCTCGACTGCCCTGCGAGAGACTCTAAGGCTTCCAGAAGCTCCTCAGTGACGTCTTGTTCATTCACGGTTACATAGATGCTGGGCAGCCGAGGACTATCGATCAGGATCTCTACGTAAGACTTATCCCACCAGCCGGCGACTCGATAGTTGAACTCAATTTTCGAGATCTGATCTACCTGAAGCTCCCGAAGCACCTTTCCGGGACGCTCTAATCGAACCATATTGCCCTCCACCACGATCTTCTTTTTAGAAAGGTTGATGTTGAGCCAAGCGAGCCCTTTGGCAAGAATCACGGCAGAAAGGAACATCGGTAAGCCGAGCTGAACGGCAAAAAGACTGTTCGAGAGGATGCCGCCAACAACCAAGCACAGACCGCCTAAAGAAAATCCTTCCTGCCAATACGTATCTTCAAGGGCTCTGAAGAAACGAACGGGGGCGGTAACGGGTTGATTCTCCTTGGCAAAGTTCGGCGCGTTTAAGCCCCTAGAGAACCTCGATTCGAATCTGTCTCTACCTTCAATGGCGCCATGGTTCGCCTCTATCGCGTCGAGAAAAGCGGTGTAACTGGAGTAGGTTTCCTTGGTCACGCGTGGCTCGCGATGAGTTTGCTCCACCAAAAAGACTCGCCGCGAGACATGCCCGGAGGCCTCTTGAAAAACAAGATGATAGGGACCCAAATAGCCTTCTTTCGGACACTCGATGGATATCTTTTGAATGTCTTGCCAGGGCGTTATCTTAAGGACTTTCTTGTACCAGTGCAGTAGGAACCCCTGCGGGGACGCCACCATCCGCATGCCGCCCGGACCCGAACTCCATTTGCCAAACGGAAAGAAAGCAGGCAGAACGAAGGCTAGTGGCCAGAGAAGAAACAGGAGGAGAACCGCAAAGGGCCACCAGTTTCCAGTAAATACAGGTGCTCCCGCGATTGCTCCGGCAAGGGTAGGGTTTTTATACAATCGCGCGAAATGCTTCGGCAACGCAAGGTTCGGCTTTAAAGAAACTTCCTGTTCGCCGTCCCCAACCATTACTTACATCCTACACCCAAAGACGACCTTCGACCGTGGTGACAGCGTTCCCCTTCAGCAAACACCGCTTTCCCATCACCTCGATTCCCACCACGCCGCCTCGGCGACTGGCCTGATATCCGGTTACCCCCGGCCTTCCTAGTTGTTCCGACCAATAAGGTCCGAGGGCGCAATGCGCGCTGCCCGTCACCGGATCTTCCGGGACTCCGGCCTGAGGGGCAAAGAATCGGCTGACAAAGTCGATTCCTTCACCGTTTTCATCTGCCTGAGCCGTCACAATCAGCCCTCGACCGCCCAACGAGGCGATGGCGTCCATTCGAGGGAGATACTCCGTGACCGAATCTTGCAGCGCAAGCTGAACGAAGGTGTCCATTCGATTGGCGCCCACCCATTCGATGCCAGAGAGTCCGGCGGCGTGCAGGATATCGACCACAGCCGACCTTTCTTCTCCGACCAGTTCGCTAGGCGCCTCGGAGGGAAAATCCATTGCGTAGCCGCTCTCGGTTTTGAGCACGGTAAGTTTGCCCGACCGCGTTTCGAACTCGACCTTTGAGAGCCCCTGTTGTTCCATGAGAACGTGAGCAGCGGCTAAGGTGGCATGGCCGCAAAGATCCACCTCGACGGTGGGGGTGAACCAGCGCAGCACTCGTTGTCCGCTCTCTTCCACCCAGGTGAACGCCGATTCCGCCTGGTTCATCTCCATGGCGATGAGTCCGTAGAGGTCCTCTGGCAGGGGTCCGCCTAAGGCGAAAACGGCCGCCGGATTGCCGGCGAACGGTCGATCCGTGAACGCATCGACAAGGGTCATGGGGAGATCGAACGACGGCATATCTGGATGGTATCCCAATCGGGATGGGTTCTATTGCGACCGCTTCTTTCTTCGTCGCCGAACCAAAAGGGCGGCTCCGCCTGCCAGGGCGAGCAGGGAGCTCGGTTCGGGAACGATATTGGTCGGTGTTAGTAGCACGGAGTAGTAGCTATTTCCTAGCCGACCCGTTCCGACGATATGACCACTATCGCTCAGGGCAAAGGTTCGCTCGATTATCCAGCCGGCCGAGGAGGGATCCAACAAGCTCTCCAGGTTCATCATGCCGGTCTGCTGCGTCCAGAGGAAAGAAACTCTTTGAAGAGTCGCCGTGTTGCTTTGTCCAATCACCTGGTTGAGATTATTGATTGCGGTCGCACCACTCCCGAGC
Organism: bacterium; assembly: GCA_027483535.1. Classification (GTDB taxonomy): domain Bacteria; phylum Armatimonadota; class Fimbriimonadia; order Fimbriimonadales; family Fimbriimonadaceae; genus Fimbriimonas. The sequence goes on along the minus strand of JAIXUN010000003.1, from coordinate 49,211 downwards.
CCACCAGCCGTACCGAGACTGATGAGACCGCCTGTTTGCGACCATACGAAGGCGGCATGGAGACCCCCAGAATGGTCGAAGTTCCCCGTAACGTAGCCGTTGTCGTTGATGTCGATCGGGTTTGAACCCACCCCGTAGGGATTTGTGATCATCTGCGTACCGGTGCTCGAAGACCACAGAAAAGATTGTTGCCACCCATTTTGGATATGCCCAGCAAAGAGCACCTGACTGTGATTATTAATTGCCCGAGCAAAGGTAAACGGCAAACCTTGATGAGGGATCGTCTGGAATCCGTCTGATTCTTTCCAAAAATATGACTTGGCTTGCTCCAGGCTCGGAACCAGATCACCCGCGACCATGCCCGCGTTGTTGACCGCGATCGGGTTGTAAGAGGTCATCCCGAGTTCCACCGAACCTGTGCTTTGAGACCAGCGAATCGAACTCGACCCCAAAGGATTGGGACCTTTCGCCAGAATGAATCCGGAATCGCTGATATCGACCGCCTCGTGAACGTCTATCCCCAAATCTTTTAGGTTCACAGGTGCCTGCCCCGGTCTCCAGAGCAGGGCGATAGGATTGTTATGTTCGTCCTTCGCATTCCCTATAACCGTGCCCGAAGAATTGACCGCCTTGAGGGTCACATTGTTAAACCCGCCATGTGAGAGCACCGAAACGGTGTAGCTAGGATTTGCAGTCGCCCCTGCAGCAACTGCAAGCACGCTCAACCCGATCGTTAATCGAAAACACGAAACCATCGGTACTTAGCATAGGGGACCTGTATGCCTTGCGGGTACGGATGAGGCGGATTGTTAAGAAGATTCGGACGAGAATCCGCGCTAATGCAGGTCCGGTGCAATGGAGGAAGAAGCCTCGCCCCTACCTAGAGGGGAATCTGACCGGTCAGTTCTCTTGAAAAGGTCCGGAGGACCGTCCAGAAGCTCCGGAAAACGCCTTTGTTCTGATGAGATGCGATGGCCACGGCTCCGCCGTTCTGGTCTAAAACGGCCCCTCTCGAACCCAGGGTTAAAACCCTGGGCTGCGATGATGGTCGCGGCTCCGCCGCTTCCGGAAAGAAGGTCCGAGCCAAATTCCCCTCCCGGGAGGGGTGCCCCAACGGGGCGGGGTGGTTTCTGTGAAAGTCTCGACGAAAGATTCGGAGTATCTGGTCGGTCCTCCGGACCTATAAATTTTTTGTGTCAACTACCCAGACCTATCGGTCTGGGCTAACAATCTGGTCGGTCCTCCGGACCTGCGGAGGCCCTCCTTTTGCCTACGCCTTTGAGTGCGAGAGTCTCGACCACCCCGTCGCTACGCGCCACCCCTCCCAAGAGGGGAATATGGATCGGACCTTTCGTTACAAATTGTCCAATACGGAACCCTCAACCGACAACCAGCCTAAATCAGCGCCCGACTCTTGGCGTCCAGGTACGTGTTCACCAGCGCCTTCGCCAGAACCTGCGGCTCGCTATCGATAAACCGAATCCCCAGGCTAGACATCAACGAGTGCGCCGCCTTCTTATCCTCCGTCACCCATTGCGCCGCGCGGAGCTGATAAAGCTCCTCTTCCGATCCCGGAACCTTGTTCAGAATGGCCGAGATCTCCGGGTCGGAAACGTTCACCAAAAACGTGAGGTGCCGATTCCGCAGCGAGCTCATGGAAGTCGCCACTTCGCGAGCCCGATCCGCGTCTTCCACGGCGGTGAAATTCAGCAAGAACGACCGCTTCTTGAACCGGGCCTGCAGGAAAGAGAACGCCTTCACCGGGTCGCTCTCGATGGGTTCTGCCACCAGGTTGTGCAGCGCTTCCACCACCAACCCCACCTGATTCCCGCCCTTCTTGGGAGCGATGAACTTAACGACGTCGTTGTTGTAAACCAGCAGACCCACGTGATCGCCCGCCGCCGACGCCGCGTGCGCCAAAAGAAGGACCGCATCTAGCACGTGATCCAGCTTGCGAACGCCGTCCACCTCCGCCATCATGTGCCGACCGGTATCGATGCACAGCAGCACCGATTGGTTGCGTTCCACCTCGTACTGCCGAACGATCAACCGACTCCGGCGAGCCGTCGCTTTCCAGTCGATCTTCCGAAAATCGTCGCCCTCGGCATACTCTCGCAGCGATTCAAAATCGGTGCCGATGCCGCGCATTTTGGCTTGCCGAATGCCCACCTCTTTCAGCCGACCCGCCTGATTCAGCAGGTCGAACTCACGCAGGGCAAGCACGTTGGGATACACCCGCACGTCTTGAGGCGTTTTCAGATGAACCTGTTTGGTCACCAACCCAAGCGGACAATCTAAGCGCAAAAACGTTCCCGGAAACTGCTCGTCGCCCCGTTCCGGAGGCTTCACCGCGTACTCAAAATCCCACCTTCTGCCCGATTCCAACTGGAAGGGAACCTCGTTGTTAGAAGGCTTCAAAAATCCCTTCCTAAAAGAGCCCGAAACGCTTTCGTAAATATCGCCCAGCCGAAAAGTGGTGGGGATCTCGTCTCGAACAATGCCGGAAAGGTCTTGGCCGGATCGGTTCTCTATCTGAAGCTGTACTTTGTTCGATACCCGAACGGAAAGCACGGAATCCATCTTGCGACGAATCACCAATCCCTTCAATCTGGGACCCATCACCCCGCTCAGCACTGCAAACGCGGCGATCACCGCGTTCACCAGCCAAAAGGTGCCCGGCATGCCCGCCGAGGCAAGCACAAAAACAATGGGAACGCTGATCGCGAAGATGCCGATGAGCCGCTTGGTGGGCACGTAACGAGTGCTGAGAATCTCAGGATCAACGTACTGAGCGCTCCCCGCCAACAGGCTTCTACCCTCTGACGTGAGAGGCTTAGAAGCGGAACCATAACGCAGCGAAACAGATGCTGGGGAAACAGACTCTTTTGCGCCGTTCTCTGAACCGGATTCCACCGACTGCATCATTTGGTTAGTACAATCTACACCGTGCAGCTCGATATCGCGTTGCTGACCCCGGAAAAAACCGTCGTGACCTATCGTCTGGCGGGGGTTGGTCCGCGCATCATGGCCGCTATTGTAGACCTCATTGCCATCATTGCCATTTGCTCCTTGGCGACCCTGATGGTGCTGAATCTTGCGAAGTTTCTGGTCTGGCTTTCTACCTTTTTGGCCACCTTCGGCGTTGCTGCGCTGCTGGTTTTTGTTTCATTCGCCCCCTTCCTCTATCTCATCCTTTGTGAGGCGTACTTGAACGGGCAGACCCTGGGCAAGAAGCTGCTGGGCATTCGAGTGAGAATGGCCGACGGAACGCCGATCACCCCGGCCGCCGCGGCGACAAGGAATCTGCTGATCATTGCGGATATGTTTCCGCCCCCCGCGCTCACCGGGATCATTGCCATGTTCATCAACCCCAAGATGCAGCGCATTGGAGACCTGGTAGCCAACACCATTGTGGTGAACGAAAAAACCTCGGCTCCGGTGAACACCATCACCCCGCACAGCGCGGGCGTGCACCCGCTGGAACCGGAAATTCCCGACCTGAGACGGCTAAGACCCGACCAGTACTACCTGCTGCGAAGGTTCTGCGACCGCTTTTACGACGTAGAAGAATCCAAACGGATGGAGCTGATAGAAGGCGTTTGGATGCCGCTGGCAGAGCGCCTTCGCGTGAAAATGAGACCCGGAATAGACCCCCTTCTGTACGCCGAAGCAACCGTCATGAAGTTCGGCCGAGAGCGAGGATTGCTCTGAAATTTCGCGTCTGCAGAAACGTCCCCATTTATCGAAAAGCCGCTGGGGATGATCCGTGGATAACTTGGGATAACTTGATTTTCGGGGACAACCCCCCTTTAAGAGGAACAACCAAGGGGCTTTCCCACCCCTTTTTCCACCCGATTTTGGAGGAAGCGTTGAACCTGATTCAGGGGCGAAAACAGGGGTTATCCCCGAAAAAGTTTTCCTTAATAGTCATCATCAATTCTCTAAAGAACTTAGACTTCTTTTTAAGAAAGAGAGTGGGAAACCGCCCCCTTGCCGTCCTTTCGAGCCCCCCTTTCTCTAGAGGGATGAGATGAGTTCAGAACCCTCTGAGCCGGTGGTTTCGCCCGTGCCCGATGTTTCGAACGTGGTGGAACGCGAGAGGTCGTTCGGCATCGGTCGACTCTGCATGTTCCACTTCCGGAATTATCGGGAGCTAGACCTCACTCTGGAGCCCGCCTTCACCATTCTTGCCGGACCGAACGCTCAGGGCAAAACCAACTTCCTAGAAGCCATTTATCTGCTCTCCACCACTCGGCTGCTGAGGTCTCACCGAGACCACGAGGCCATTCTTGCCGGGGAAGACAAATGCCGAGTCTCGGCCGACCTGCTCACCGGAACCGAGGTGGCCATCACCCTGGAGCACGGGCACAGAAAGAAGGCGTGGCTGAACGGTCAGGGTCTGCCCCGCGCCGCCGACCTCATGGGCAGATTGCCCAGCGTCGCCATCACCATTCAAGACCTAGAGATCGTTCGTGGAGAGCCCGCGGATAGACGGTTGTTTTTAGATTTGGAGCTGAGCGGGCTGTATCCCGGTTACTTGCGGCACTTCAGTTTGTACAAACGAGCGTTGGAGCAGCGCAACGCCCTGCTGAGAAACGCTCAGGAACGGGCTAAATCGGGCTTCTCTGTGGATGCGTGGGCGTTTGAGGCATGGGAAGAGCAACTGGCCGAACACGGAGCCGCTATGCGCCAATTTCGGCGCGATTACCTGGGTCGGTTGCAAGAACCGGCGACGAGCACTCACGCGTTCATGTCGGGAGTATCGGAACGGTTGGAGGTGCGGTACGAACCCAAAGACGAAGCGGCCGATGCCTTGGCGCTGCGATTGCTGCTGGAGGAGACTCGCGACCGCGACCTGCATCGGGGGTCTACCTCGGTGGGGCCGCATAGAGACGATGTGGCGATTGAGATTCAGGGCAAAGAGGCTCGGCTGTTTGGGAGTCAGGGGCAACAGCGAACGGCGGTGATCGCCATCAAAATGGCGACGTTGACTCTGGCTCGAGAGATCCTCGGCGCGCCTCCGGTGCTGCTGCTGGATGACATTCTGAGCGACCTGGACCCGGTGCGTCGGGCGTGCCTTTGCGAACTGGTTCTGGATCAGGCCTCTCAGGCGGTGCTGACTTGTACCGAGGCCGAGGCGGCGGGGGCGACGATCTTGAGTCGGGCGAAGGTCTATCGGGTGTCGGCGGGGATTGTGTCAGTTGGGTGACTAGGTTGGAGTCACCTCTTGAACAAAAATCGCAGAAGGTCCTTTACGAACCGGAGCAAATCCACCGCAAGCATAAAAAGGACAGGAAGCCCAATGACCACAGATGCAAGGGCAGAAAGCATCGCAACCAAGCCTATAGCAATCGATAACGGGACAGGTATGTGGGCATCTGCGCCAGTTTCTGTGAGAATTGCACCTGAGAGAATAAAACGAACCCCAAACAGTCCTGCAACTATACAGATCAATCCCGCAATCATCAGCCTGGGTGCTTTCGCAATCGCATATTCTTGCGACTCAGCAGTCTCCTCAGTTAGCCAGTGCACGAGTTTCATAATCTTTCCTTAAATCACAAGAATTGCATCAACAATATATGGCTATTGGCTGGGTTGGATTATTTTATACTAATTGGATCAGGTAAAGACAAAATAAATCAATGAGTGAAGAACAGAAAATAAACGATCTCGATATGACGACAACTGACGCAACAAGTCCAGAGCAGACGGCAAATCTGAAATCGCTTCTTTATTCATCCGCTCCCTTTCAAGTGTTAAAGGAAAATGTAGGCCTTCTTGGCATCTGTGTTACTATCGCTTATGGGTTGGGATGGTTTTCACAGGTTTCTGGATTAGCCTCTTTGGGTGTTGGCGAAATCGCACCAATGCGAGAGAAGTCCATCGTAACAGGCCTAGTTTTAATGATCATACTCGCACCTTTTCTCATGTACCTTTACGTTCCTTGGCAAAGGCTCGGCAAAGCAGCTTGGTTTCACTTTGCCTTTGGTTTGTGTACACAGGTGTTAGTCCTATGCCTTACCGAGCAGTACATTATCGATCCGATGAAATCATACGGAACCGATAGAGGGAAGATTGCTCTCTTCTATCTCTTATCGGGTTTATTCATAATGGTGCGCAAATATGAGAATAATGAGAATTTAATAAAATCAAATTTTCTTGTAATATTAGCGGTAGGTATTGCTTCATCAAAAATCTACCCTAGCATTGCAAAAGTAGAATTCGGTGGTTTTAGTGAGACCCCGGTTGTCGTCAAACTCGATAATGGATCACAAACCAAGCTCAACTTGATTGCGGAAGATAACAACTGGATTGTATTTAGGCAAGCAACGGGAGCAAAACAAACCTTAAAGATAGCGAAGGCAAGGGTTATACAGATCGAGTCTCAAAAAGTAGACAAGAAGTAAGTGAGCGCATTATCGCTAAGGCGCAGTTGAGAGATAGATTGACGGTAGGAAAGCCGACCAGAGACATTTCCCTCTATAGTGGGGAATGAGGCTGGTTTCCCCATTACGAACTCTTTATTGCGGCGAAAAAGGGCAGGAGTTTTTCTTTCAAATGTGCTAAAGGAGGAGCCTCCGATGGGTCCTGGCGAAGGGTTGTAAGGAAGGAACCCATTAAATTTCCCTCTATAGAGGGGTGGTTGGCATTACCGAAAGTCGCAAAATATCCTTCGTGGGATGTTCATCGCGCTTGGCTGTCTTCAGGGAGAGAAAAACGCCCGGAAACCACCCCGTTCCCGATTCTCGGGACCACCCCTCCATAGAGGGGAATAAATCTGGCCCGTCTTCGGAAGGTGATTTTTCGGTGATACAAGGGCAGAAGTTCGGTAAGCGTTTGGCGTTACTGTTCAGGAGAACAACTGTCGTGAAAATTGCCATTGAAATTCCCCTCTATGGAGGGGTGCCCGCAGGGCGGGGTGGTCTATTCTTCCCATCGGGGACCTAAACGTTGAGGGATTTGCAGCGCTTTCGGGATTTGCCGTTTAACCCGGCGCTGAGAGAACGAGCAAAGGAGCTTCGAAGAGCCGGAATTCTTCATGAGGTCCTCCTTTGGAATCAGCTCAAGAAGCGGCAATTGAACGGGCTCGACTTCGACCGTCAGAAGGTCATTGGGAACTACATAGTCGATTTTTTCTGCGCGTCACGAGGTGTGGTTATTGAAGTCGACGGCGCTTCTCATGATGAAAAGGTCGACTACGATTTGGAGCGCGGGACCTTTTTGGATGGACTGGGATTGACCGTGATCCATGTCTCAGCGCACGCCGTGTTTCATCACCTTGTCGATGTAGTGGAGATGCTTTCGGAGCATCCGGCGTTGGCGATTGATGAGTCTCTTGTCGAGGATTGAGGGTTCCTTTTCCGGGAAACCACCCCGTCGCTTCGCGCCACCCCTCCTTAGAGGGGAATTAGGTTCGCCTCTTCCTTCTTGAGGTCCGGAGGACCGACCAGATGCTGCGAATCCGATCTGCCTCTCTTTAAAGACTCTCTTGCCACGGCTACACCGTCGAGTAACCCCCCCGACGCCCCTTCAACCACCGATCCTGTAGAACCGGTATTCAGAAGTAGTAGACAAAGATATACTATTTCTAGATCGGCATGGACTCCCGAAAATCGCCCAACAAGAACCAACCCCCTCCCCAAGCGGAGGAAGTGTTGGCGCATTGGCGAGAAGCCGGCGAATGGTGGCTCGGCGAGCCCCCGCGCGAGTTCGTGCAATACATCGACCCCCAGGGCATTCGTCGAGAGCAGGAGCGCACCCTGCCGCCGCTCACCCCTACTATAGAAGCAGGGGCCACAGAGCGCGCTCCCAAGCCGTTTGAGGAAGATCACACCGAAGACTATGTGTTGCGCGTGCGCAAGAGTCGAGATTCCGGCGTGCTGGGCAATGCCACCCCGGTGGAGCAGGTGGGTCCCGTAGACCTAACGCTACCCACCCAATCGGGCCCCACCCAGCCGGGCCCCACCCAATCGAGCCCAAACAAACGGGGCCCAACGCAGCAGCATCCAAACCAGCCGCAAACAAAACAACAGCATCCGAACCAACCGGGACCCCAAAGCGAAGTCGAAAAAGCGCGCAAGATCAGAGACGAGAAGGTCTCGGCCGCGTGCGGGAAATTCTCCGAGGAGTACTACGAAGAGCAAGCCCAAGAACGGGCCCAAGAGCGACAACAATCGGCCCACGAGCGCATCTACGCCTCCCCAAGACACGAAGCCAAACTGCGAGTCGCCGCCAAGCAAGTCGCAGAGCGTAACGACAGGTTTTACGAATCAAAGTTATCCACACATCGGGGACAAGCGGTGGATTACGGCCTGCTGCACTGCCTTTCTGGCTACGCGTTCGGCCGGTCGACCGTGCTTGCCGAAGAGATCGGACCTCTGGCCGAAAAGGCGGGGGCGCGATTCGCCACCATCGCCGATCCGTTCTCGCTCACGGGCGCGTTCGAGTTCGCCAAGGCGTGCAAAAAGCACGATATCAAGGCGCTCATTGGGGCGAGTTTTGAGATGGATTTTGGCGGTGAACTTATACTTATCGCCCAGAATCCCGCCGGATACCGGTCGCTCAGTCGGCTGATCACCGAATGTCATCTGGCCGAGCCGAGAGGGCACCCCTTGGCGAACTGGGAACGACTCGCGCGCCATTCAGAAGGGCTCATTTGCCTCACCGGAGGCGACCTGGGGCCCATCAATCGAGCCCTCATTCGCAGAGACAACACGCTTGCCCAGCACATGCTGCAAAAACTGGTGGCGCTCTACGGTCGATCCCGTGTGTTTGTAGAGGTCGAACGCAGCTACATGCCGTGGGAGAGATCGGTGGAGCCCTGGCTGCTGGATCTTGCCGAATCCGAAGGGGTCATCGCCTGCGCGGGCGGGGCGCTCACCCACGCCATCCCCGACCATTTTCCGGCGCAAGACATTCTTATCTGCGCCGAAACCCTATGCCTGGTAGACGATGTGGTGGGCAGAAAACCGCGCCGACACGAGGCTCAGCCCCAGGTTTCCGAACCCCCCGCAAGGGCGCTCAACGCCGAACGCTACTATCTTTCCGCCCAAGAAAAAGCGGCTCGCTTTGCCGATAAACCCGAACTGCTCAGCAACTCGCTGCGAGTGGCAGAGATGGTGGAAGACCACGTGCTGCCCGGCCGAACCCAACTGCCGCGCATTCATGAAGACGACGATCATGTGCTGCGAGAGATCGTGTGGATGAACGCCCGGCTCTGCTATCCCAAGTTCACCCGCGCCATAGAACGTCGCCTGGAATACGAACTGCAACGCATCACCACGCTAGGGTTTTCGAGGCACTTTTTGGTGGCGAACGACTTCTGCAGGTGGTCTCGCGAGCAGGGGATTCAGCTCTCGGGTCGAGGAAGCGTGGTGGACGCGGCGGTCTCTTACGTGCTCGGCTTTTCTCGCATCGACGCCATTCGGCACCGACTCCATTTCGATCGGTTCCTGCCGGACGATGGCAGCAAACGCCCGGATATCGACATCGACTTTGAAGCGCGGAAACGAGACGACGTGCGCAACTACATCACCCGCAAATACGGCATCGAGCACGTGGCGACGGTCGCTGCGGTGGGCGCGTACTGCTCGCGCGGCATTGTGCGAGAGGTGGGCAAGGCGATGGGTCTTTCCGATGAGGCGGTGAGCTTTCTTGCCAAGCGGATGCACGGCGGAGTCGCTCCCGACCAAATAGAGGCGGCCTTAGAAAAGAAGCCCGAACTTCGCGCGGCGGGCATCGATCGCGAGCGGTTTCGATGGGTGTTTCGGCTCGCCGAGCGGCTGATGGATTTGCCCCGAAACATGCGGTGCCACTCGTCTGGCGTGGTGGTCTCTTCCACGCCGCTCATGGATACGGTTCCCCTGCAATGGAGCGCCTCGCCGGGGCTGGATGAAGAGCATTTGCGCATCATTCAATGGGATAAGCGCACCGCCAAACACTGCTTCGATAAGTTCGATATTCTGTGCTTGCGGGGTCAAGACGTTCTGGCGGGCACCGAAGCCCGGGTGCGCTCTTCTCGGATGGATTTCAGCGTGGAACGGGTGCCGGTGGACGATCCGGAAACGTATCGCGCCATGCGCAGCGGCGAGCTCATCGGCATTCCGCAATCGGCCTCCCCCGCCATGCGTCAGGCGCACATTCGGGTGCGGACCAACAATCTAGACGACGCCAGTTTAGTGCAGGCGGGCATTCGGCCCGGTGTGGGCGGTGCGGTGAAGATCAACGAACTCATCGCTCGGCGAAGGGGCGAGAAGCCGTACTCGTTTTCTCACCCGGAAATGGAGAGCATTTTGGGCAACACCTACGGAATTGTGGTGTTTCAGGAGCAGATCGATCAGCTTTTGCAAACGTTTGGTGGCTACACGTCGGGTCAGGCAGAAGACATTCGAGACGCCATTCACAAGCGGCGAAGAGAGGATTACGGCAAGCAGATTCAGGAGATGCTGATTCAGCGGATTTTGGATCAGGGGTATTCGCAATCGGTGGCGCAAGAGGTGTTCGATCTCGTGGCGGGGTTCAAAGGGTACGGCTTCGCTCAGGGCCACGCGCTGGCGTTTGCGGAGATCTCGATTCGATCGATTTACTGTCAGCAGAACTTCCCTGCCGAGTACTTCTCGGCTCTTTTAAGCGCTCAGCCGGCGGGCTATTACGGACCGTGTACGTTGGTGAACGAGGCTAGGGGAAGGGGGGTTCGCATTCTGCCCCCGGATGTAAACGTGAGCTCGGAGGCGTTTACGGTGGAGGATGTGGTTTCGGACCAAGACCCAAAGATAGGGGTTCCGGGCGGCGGGATTCGGGTGGGGCTGATGCAGATCCACGGCTTGTCGGACGAGACTCGAACGCGGATTTTGGGGTGGACCCCGGTGGAAGAATCGGCGGCGGCTCCCCCGCCGTCGGGCGGGGCGAGGTCGGGTCGGAAGAAGAGTCCGATTCAGCCGTCGTCGGCTGGGTGAAGGGTGCGTTCAAAAAATTGACACCGTGTTACACTGCGCCATGCATCTCATCGGCGCGACCCTCTGCTTCGGCTTAACCCTGGCCGACGGCAGCGCCACCCTTCCCCCCGACCTTGTAAAAGCCGCGCAGGCCTTTGTTGCCGGCATGAACCCCACCGAGCGCACCGCCGCGATTTACGCCTTTGAATCCGACGAGCGGTTCAACTGGCACTTCGTTCCCAAAAACCGAAACGGGCTGGCGTGGGGAAAAATGAGCCCGCAAACTCGAACCCTTGCCAACGACCTCCTTAAAAAGAGCCTCTCCGAATCTGGCTGGAAGAAGGTGAGCACCATTCGCTCTTTAGAGGACGTGCTGCGCGAACTGGAAGGCGGCAACCCGGGCCGAGACCCGAACCTTTACACCTTCACCCTCTTTGGCGAGCCCAGCAAAACCGAAGCCTGGGGCTGGCGATTCGAGGGGCACCATATCGCTCTGAACTGGACCATGTCCGGCGGCAAAATCCTTGCGACCACCCCTCAGTTTCTCGGCTCCAACCCCGGCGAAGTCCGAAAGGGTCCGCTCAAAGGCACCCGCGCGTTGAAGGTGGAAGAAGATTTGGGTCGACAACTGGTGAGCACCTTCTCTGAGGCGCAAGCGAAGGTCGGCATATTGTCGGCGACTGCTCCCAGCGATATCGTGACGGGCGCGTCCAGGAAGGCTCAGATCGAGGGTCGAAAGGGGATTGGGTTCGGCGATCTGGATGCGCGGCAACAGGGTCTGCTGCTGGCGCTGATCCAGGAACACGCTTCGGTGCAGCTCCCGGCGGTGGCAGAGGCTCGGCTGGAGCGATTTCGAGGCACCGATCCGAACCGGATCGTCTTTGCGTGGATGGGCGGGACTCGCCCCGGCGACGGGCAGTATTACCGAATCCAGAGCGACACGTTCCTCATCGAGTACGACAACACTCAGAACGACGCGAACCACGTTCACACCGTGTGGCGAGACTTCGACGGCGATTTTGGCGAGGACCTTCTGAAGCGGCATTACGATCACCACGCCAAGCCGCATCGGCATTAGGGTCGGTTGAGGGGTCTGGGAAGCGGCGGTGCCGCGGCAAGCATCGCAGCCCAGGGTTTCAACTAGAAAAAGGCGGGATCTGCGACCCTCGCCCCTCTGGGGGAGAGGGTGGCCGAAGGCCGGGTGAGGGGTCCGAAATTCCCCTCCCCGATAAATCGGGGCAGGCACCGGAGGGGTGCCCCAACGGGGCGGGGTGGTCGGCTATTCCAGTCTCGACCTGCGCTCTTCAGGCGAGAATCTTACGTCTCAAATCCGGGCGCATTTGTCACCAAAACCACAATCCCGGAGACCACCCCGTTCCCGATTCTCGGGACCACCCCTCCCAGGAGGGAAATTGAATTGGGATCCCCCCACCATTCCGAAAGCGGCGGAGCCGCGACCATCATCGCAGCCCAGGGTTTTAACCCTGGGTTTAGGAATCCGTCAAGAGCCAGAAGGGCGGAGCCCTGGCAATACGGTTTTCCCCCTTGTCGACAAGGTCCCGGAGTGTCTGGTCGGTCCTCCGGACCTTTGCGTTCTAACGAACACCTACCCAGACCTATCGGTCTGGGCTAACAGTCTTGCCGGTCCTCCGGACCTTACGGAAGGAAAGGCTGCACCATATTCCCCTCTAAGAAGGGGTGCCCCAACGGGGCGGGGTGGTTCCGGATTCTAACTCGCGATTACGACCCATTCGGTCCCCGAAAGGCATTGATCTTTTCGGACGAAACGGGAAAGCTGCCAAAAATGCTGACCACCCCTCCCAAGAGGGGAATTGGGTTCAATCCCCCCAAAATCCCGATCTGGGCAACGTCTGCCCGACCTCAACCGTCCCTTAACCGATACCCTCCCAATGGCCACCACCTCCCAACCGATCAAAATTGCCCGAATGACCGGCGGGGTGGATCGTTACGTCTCCATAGAAGACCCTCAACCGCCCAAGAAAACGCTCACCGTGGTTTCCCTCTTTTCGGGCGGAGGCGGACTAGACCTTGGCCTTGAGCAAGCCGGACTGGAAACCCTTGCCTGCGTGGAGATGGACAAACACGCCCGCGCCACCCTGGCCGCCAATCGACCCCAGTGGCAACTCATCGACGGCACGGGCGAGACGCAAGGGGACATTCGCCATGTAGACGGCAAAACCTTACTTGCTCAAGTAAATAAGAAACGGGGAGAGGTAGACGTGATCGCAGGCGGGCCGCCTTGCCAATCTTTCTCCAACCTCGGACTCAAAAAAGGCGCGAACGACCCCATCAACGGCGATCTCTACGCTCACTACCTTCGACTGGTGGAGCAGATCCTTCCCCGAGCCATCTTGTTCGAGAACGTGGAAGGCTTTGCTCACCCCCGCAACGCCGATGTTCAGCAAGGCTTGGAAGCCAAACTGAACGATCTTGGTTACAAAACCATCTCTGGAATCCTGATCTCCGCCAACTACGGCGACCCCCAACTTCGGCGACGCTTTGTCATGATCGGGGTTCGCAAAGGGCAGCCGCTTCTGCCCGCCCCCACTCACTTTGAAAACGAGGCGAAGCATCAGGCGTTTTTTGACGCCGAAACCGTTCCCGCTGGAACTTTTCGAGCGTTCCAAACCGTTGATAACGCCTTCCAACTATTGACGTTTTGGAACAAAGATCGGCCCGATGCGGTGCAAATGGGGATTAGCCCCAAGGTGGTGGAGCGGATGAAACTGCTGGGTCCGGGCGAGAATTTCAAAGCCCTTCCACGCGAGATGCTGCCCGATTGCTGGCGCAGCGGAGGTCACCAAGGGGCGGATACGTTCGGTCGGTTGTGGCTGGATCGACCGTCGGTGACCATTCGAACCAGCGCCTACAACCCATCTAAGGGTCGGTACATCCACCCCACTGAGCATCGCGGACTTTCCACTTTGGAAATGGCGGTGCTGCAATCCTTCCCAGAGGAGTGGCGGTTTGTTTGCGCGGGGAAGCCATCTTTGGTGGCGATCGGTCGACTGATTGGCAACGCGGTCCCGGTCGGGCTGGCTAGGGCGTTGGGGCTGGCTCTGCGAGCCGCTTTAGAATGACCTTAAAGCGGGGAAACAACCCGTACCGGGTACACATGAGGGCATGACCGACACCGCCGCGCTTTTGGCGAGACTAATCCCCAATCTCGCCGACTACCAAGGGACCGACCTGGCCGTCACCACCCCCGTCGATGGCTCTCAACTGGCATCTCTCAAGTTCGACACGCTCGAAGAGGTCGACGCCAAGATCGATCGATCGGTGGAGGCGTTTAAGCAGTGGCGAAACGTGCCCGCCCCGCGCCGAGGAGAGCTGATTCGAAGGTTCGGAGAGGCGCTGCGGGCTCACAAAGAAGACCTGGCGACCCTGGTGACCCTAGAGTGCGGCAAGATTTTGGAAGAGGGAAGAGGCGAGGTGCAGGAGATGATCGACATCTGCGACTTCGCGGTGGGCATCAGTCGACAGCTATACGGACTCACCATCGCCAGCGAGCGCCCCAACCACGTGATGCAAGAAAACTGGCTCCCGCTAGGACCGGTGGGCATCATCAGCGCGTTCAACTTTCCGGTAGCGGTGTGGGCGTGGAACTCGGCGCTGGCGTTTGTGTGCGGCGATTCTTGCCTATGGAAACCCAGCGAGAAGACTCCGCTGACCGCGTTGGCGTGCCAGGCATTGTTCCAGAAGGTGGCGGCTGATTTCCCAGAAGCGCCGGAAGGGCTGAGTCAGGTGATTCTTGGCGCGGTGGCTCAGGGCGAGCGATTGGTGGATAGCCCCAAGGTGCCACTCATCTCCGCCACGGGCTCTACCAGAATGGGCAAGGCGGTCGGACCTCGAGTGGCGGCTAGATTCGGGAAGTCGCTTCTGGAACTGGGTGGAAACAACGCGATTATCGTGACGCCAAGTGCCGATCTAGGAGTCGCCATGCCGTCCATCTTGTTCGGTTCGGTGGGAACGGCCGGGCAAAGATGCACCACCACTCGGCGGGTAATTATTCACCACGCACTGGTGGATAAAGTCTTTGAATCACTCAAGACCAACTACGCGGCGTTGGGGGCGAACAAGGTCGGGAATCCGTTGGAGGCAGGCACGCTGATTGGTCCGCTCATCGATGAAGACTCGTTCAAAAACATGCAGGCCGCGTTGGATAGGGTTCGACCCGAAGCGGTCGAAGTTGTCGGCGGAGAGCGCACCTTGGAAGATCAATTCCCCGGCGGATTCTACGTTAAACCAGCGGTGGTGAGGCTGAGCAAGCAAACCGAGACGATCTTCACCGAGACGTTCGCGCCCATCACATACGTGATTCCTTACACCACTCTGGAAGAGGCGCTAGAGATTCACAACGCGGTTCCGCAAGGGCTCAGTTCGGCCATCATGACCACCGATCTGCGCGAGGCGGAGTACTTCAGGCGCAACAGCGATTGCGGCATCGCCAACGTGAACATCGGCACCAGCGGAGCCGAGATCGGAGGCGCGTTCGGAGGCGAAAAAGAGACGGGCGGCGGT
Source organism: bacterium (assembly GCA_027483535.1). Classification (GTDB taxonomy): domain Bacteria; phylum Armatimonadota; class Fimbriimonadia; order Fimbriimonadales; family Fimbriimonadaceae; genus Fimbriimonas. The sequence goes on along the minus strand of JAIXUN010000003.1, from coordinate 33,735 downwards.
CGAGAATCGGGTTCGGATTCTTGGAAGGCGTACATGCGAAGGCAGACCAGCACCACCTACTACGGGGCCGATCGACCCGCTTTGGCGCAGGGCATCACCTTCGACGTTTAACAAGTTCAATCAACTACTAGACTCACGGTGGTGAGCGGAGTTGCAACGTGCTAGCATCACCTTGTAGGTGTAAACCGAAGATGCAAATTAGCAAGCAAGTCATTCCGTTCGCCATCGCCATTCCTTTGGCGCTTGGCCTCACCGCTATCATGATGGCGCTGCCCGCCGAAGCTCAGCAGGCGGGTCCCCAAGGCGGACCTCCCGGTGGTCCTCAGCGACCCGGCTTTGGCGGTCAAGGTGGCTTTGGAGGCGGCGGGCAAATGCCGTTCGCGGGTCCTGGCATAACCAACCTAGAGGTGGAAGACGACGCGATTTACGCTTCTATGGGCAACACCATCTATAAGGTGGATAAGAAGAGCATGCGCGTCGTTCAGCAAACCGCGCTGCCTATTCAAAGGCCCGGCATGGGTGGACCTGGCGGGCCTGGCGGCCAAGGTGGTCGACCTGGCAACACTGACTCCGCGAAGTAAGGCTACTTCCCAGTCGGCCTAGCCACCATGATTCCAGTGGTCTTCGATCCCTCTAGGTAATCCGAAAGGCGAGCATCGAAGACCACCTTCTTCCCCACGCTGCTGGCGTGCACAAAGTGAGGAACCCCTTCCTCCACAATAATCAGCCCCACGTGCGTGCAGTCGATCCCTTTCGGACCTCCGGTGAGCGCGATGATGTCGCCCGTTTGAAGCTGCTTTTCGGCCTCTTTGATCGATGAAATCGGCACGTACCACTTGGTTCGCGCGTTGGAATCGTCTTCCATCTTCTTGATGAGAGGGACCAAGCCGGGGTTTGCCTTGAGCACGTTGTACTTATCCGGGTTGGCAGACATGTACCCAACCTCTTTGGTGAACCGGCTCGCGCCGGGGAGTTTGGCGCTGATGTCCTTCACCACGCCTTTGCGCTCGTTGTCAAAGATCCAATCGCTGGTGTAGTGCAGCCTGCTCAGGTAGCCGTTGACTTTGCCGCCCCAGTACCTGGTGAAGGTGACACCGCTTACCACCGATTCCTTGTTGACCAATCCGGCGCGGGCCAGGTTCAAAACCGTCTCCATAAAGGTCACACAGTCCAAACCGTCCAGCACCACCGTGCACTGCTCGCTTTGGGTGTCTTGATCCAGGGTGAACGCCACGTAGGGGATGCCAAGAAGCTGCCGCGCGAAGAACTCCATTTTTGCCGCAAACGGCCTTTTGTATGCGTTCGATACGGTTGCCATAGCGTGCAACGACTCGTAGGTCATGCTCTCGCTTGCAGGAGCAAATGTGGCGGAGGAGAGCAGGAGAGCGGCGGCGATCACCCTTTCATCTTACCAACGGTTGCGCACATCCCCAAAGTTGTTTCACCGTAAAGATTCCCGTGAAACACTCGTTGCCGGTTTCACACGCCCTTAACGCGCCTCTCAGATTCAAAAAGGTATCCTTTACCCACTCTTTCACGACATGAAAGAGGGTGAACAACATGGAAATACCGAACCGCTACGATGCGAGCGTTGAGGCGTCTTGGTACGCCAAATGGGAACAAGCCGGGCTATTCGCCCCCTCTGGCGACCCCAACAAGAAGCCGTACAGCATCACCATTCCTCCTCCCAACATCACCGGGTCTTTGCACATGGGCCACGCCCTTTGCTATCCGCTCCAAGACATGCTGGGTCGATTCCACCGCATGCTCGGCCGAGACGTCTTGGTTCTGCCTGGTCAAGACCACGCGGGTATCGCCACGCAGAGCGTTGTCGATAAGCAACTTCGCAAAGAAGGAAGCAGCGCGGCGGCATTGGGTCGAGAGAAGTTCATCGAGCGAGTCTGGGAGTGGCGAAAGGAATCTGGAGACACCATTCTTCACCAGTTCCGATCGCTCGGTTGCGCGTTCGATTGGTCTCGGTCCAGGTTCACGCTCGATGAGGAATACGCCAAAGCGGTTCTTGATGTGTTCATCAACTGGTATTCGCGCGGACTCATTTTCCGCGGAAAGCGGGTGGTGAACTGGGACCCCAAGCTGAAAACCACCGTTTCCGATATTGAAACGGTACGAGAAACCCGCAAGGGCAAGCTGTACCACCTTCGATACCCATTCGTAGACGGCTCGGGAGAGGTGGTAATCGCCACCACGAGGCCAGAAACCATGCTCGCCGACGTGGCGGTTGCGGTTCACCCCAGCGACTCTCGGTACGAGGGCAAGGTCGGCAAGATGCTGAAACTGCCGCTCGTGGGTCGAGAAATTCCGCTCCTTGCCGACATATATCCGGACCCAGAGTTCGGAACGGGTGCGGTGAAGATCACCCCTGCGCACGACCCCAACGACTACTCGGTTGGCGTTCGGCACAACCTTGCCATGCCCGTCATCTTAGACCTAGATGCCAAGGTGTCGTCGGCGTATAGCCAAGAGCACGAATCCGCCGAGATCGCGGGTGCCATTGCGGTTTACGAAGGCCTGGATCGGTACGAGGCGCGCAAGAAGATCGTGGAAGACCTAGAGGCCGCAGGGGCTCTGGTGGAGATTGAGGATCACGAGATCCCGATCATCCTCTCGGATCGGTCTGGCGAGGTCATCGAGCCGCTCCTGAGTGAGCAGTGGTTTGTAGATCAGCCCAAGCTCTCCGAGCCTGTGATCGAAGGCGTCAAGAAGGGCGAGATCAAGTTCCACCCCGATCGGTACGAGCGCATCTTCCTGGAATGGCTAGAGAACATCAGAGACTGGTGCATCAGCCGACAGCTCTGGTGGGGCCACCGAATCCCGGTGTACTACACCGAAGATGGGTCCTCTTTTGCGGCCCACTCATGGGAAGAAGCTCAGGCGCAAGCGGGCGATAAGAAGATCGTTAAGCAAGACGATGACGTTCTGGACACCTGGTTCAGCAGCGGACTTTGGCCGTTTGCCACCATGGGCTGGCCTCAGGAAACCGCCGATCTTGAGCGGTACTACCCCACCGATTGCCTCATCACGGACCGTAACATCATCAACCTTTGGGTCGCCCGAATGGCGATGATGAGCTACGACCTGGTCGGAAAGAGCCCCTTTGCAGACGTCATGATCTACGCAACGGTGCTTCGAGAAGACGGAAGGCGCATGTCTAAGTCGCTCGGCACGGGTATCGACCCCATGACGGTGATCGAGACCCTGGGTGCAGATGTCCTTCGCTACACCCTTCTCTCGCAAACGGGTCAAAACCAAGACCTCCGGTATTCGGAGCGCAAGAACGAGGAAGCGCGGAACTTCTGCAACAAGATCTGGAACGCCACTCGATTCGTGCTGCTCAACGTCACCGAGGAGCAAGATCTAGATGCGGTTCCGGTAGAGCTGGAAGAGGTGGACCGATGGCTGCTTTCTAAGCTGGTGCGCACCGAACGAGAGGTTCGATCCTCGTACGAGGGTTACGACCTCCAGTCGGCGTGCCAGGCCATGTACCGATTCTTCTGGAACGACGTTTGCGACTGGTACATCGAGGTTTCCAAGCCCAGGTTGAACGATCCAGCCATGCGAGCCACCCCGCAATGGGTGCTCCTCAAGGCGATCGACGCCTTCCTGAAGATGTTCAGCCCGGTGATGCCGCACATCACGGAAGAGCTGTATTCGTACCTGCCCATCAAGGGCAAGTCGGCATTCCTCATGTCGGCAGTGTGGCCAACCATGCCCGATTCTCTGCTAGACGCCCAAGCCGAAGCGGGCATCGAGCGGGTCTTCGAAGCCACCCGAGCCCTACGAGCGCTTCGAGCCGAACTCGATCTCACCCCCATGAAGATCGCCCCCGTTGCCTACGTGGAAGGCGATTTGGGCAACGGCGAGTTCGTTCTGCGCACGCAGGCGTGGTTCGAAAAGCTCGAGAAGGGTCGACCGAGCGGCAAGCACGTCAGCACCACCTCGAGTGGAATCGATATGCACCTGCCGATCGACGACTCCATCGATCTGGACAAAATCCGAGCCGCCATCGTAAGAGACCTGGCGAAGACCACTCAAGAGGCGGAAAAGCTTCGCGGACGACTCTCGAACGAGCAGTTCGTGAGCCGGGCAAACCCGGAGATCATCGAACGTGATCGAGCCGCTTTGGCAGAGCTCGATGCAAAGGTCGAAAAGCTCAACGCTCGCCAAGCCTTGTTCGGGGGCTAAATATCAAAGAAGGGCGCAGTAGTAGCAGAAGCAACTACTGCGCCCTAAACACTTCTCACATTCAGAGCGTAGGAAAGATACAACCAATGGAAGCGATGAACCAAGCCCAGGGGAATGGGGCCGGGTGGAACTTAGAAGCCACCTATCAAACGCTTCCAAAAGCTCTCTTTGAACCCTGCGAGCCGGTTCCGGTGAAGCAGCCTACGTTGTTGCTCTTCAATCGCGCGATTGCCGAGCATCTGGGCCTTGATGCCAAGCAGTTAGAGACTCAAGACGCCATCTTCGCCGGAAACGCGCTTCCGCCCGGCTCACAACCCATCGCCCAGGCCTACGGAGGGCACCAATTCGGGCAGTTCAACATCCTCGGAGACGGTCGAGCGATTCTGCTCGGAGAGCAGGTGACTCCCATCGGGGAACGCTACGACATCCAGCTCAAAGGTTCGGGGCGTACGCTCTACTCCAGACGAGGCGATGGGAGATCGGCGATGGGACCCATGCTCCGCGAGTTCATTCTTAGCGAGGCGATGCACGCCCTGGGAGTGCCGACCACGCGCAGTTTGGCGGTCGCCGCCACGGGCGAAGCGGTTCACCGAGAGACCCTTCAACCGGGCGCGGTCTTGACCCGGGTGGCGGCGAGCCATATTCGGGTAGGAACCTTCCAGTTCGCGGCGGCCATGAGCAACTATGAGGCGCTCAAGGCTCTCACCGCGTACACCATTCAGCGACACTATCCAGAGGTTAATCAGGCCGAAAACCCGCCGTTAGAGCTACTCAATCAAGTCATTGCCAAGCAAGCTGAACTTATTGCCCAATGGATGAGCCTAGGGTTCATTCACGGGGTGATGAACACGGACAACATGTCGATCTGCGGGGAGACGATCGACTACGGTCCCTGCGCGTTCCTAAACGCATTTAACCCGGGCATGGTGTATTCCAGCATCGACCACCAGGGCCGATACGCGTACGGGAATCAGCCGAACATCGGTCATTGGAACCTGGTGCGGTTTGCCGAAACCCTGCTTCCGTTGCTGCACGAAGAGAAGGAACAGGCCATCGAGCTGGCGCAGAACGCTTTGGACGACTATGCAGAACGGTTCAACGTGGCGTACAAGCGAAGAATGCTCGCCAAGATTGGAATCGAGCAGGAAGAAGAGGGCGATTTCGACCTCGCTCAGCGACTCTTGAACCTGATGCAAGCATCAGACGCCGATTTCACGCACACTTTTCGAGCCCTGAGCGAAGAACGAGCGGTTCCTCTTCAACTGGAAGCGGCTCCGGAGTATCAGGAATGGCGCACGGTGTGGGAGTCTCGCTTAGGCAGCCAAAAAGCGGAATCGCTAGAAGCGATGAGGCGGGTGAACCCGTGGATCATCCCCCGCAACCGCTGGGTGGAAGAGGCGATTGAAGCGGTGGTGGAAAAGGGAGATTTTGAACCTTTGGGGCATCTCATGGGCGCCTTGGAGCGTCCCTTTGAGGGGTCGGAAGCAACGCGAGAGTTCCTGACTAAACCGTATGAAGAGGACGAATCCTACCAAACATTCTGCGGAACGTAGTGATTTTCAAGTTCACACCGGCAATTTTGGAACAGTCGGTCAATAATCAACGTTAGGAAGCTTGCAGGCAGCAAGAAAAGAGTCGTAAGGAAACAGTAAATGGGTCGATTGAAAGAGTTTTCCGTAGAGCAAGCGCTAGAAAAAGCGGTCTACGTGTTCTGGACAAAAGGATACGAAGCGGCTTCCATGAGCGATCTCACAGCGGAGATGGGCATTCAAAAAGCCAGTCTTTACGATACGTTCGGCAACAAGGCAGAGCTGTTCCGGCAGGCGTTGGCGGAGTATCAAGATCGAGGATTCATCGAGGTGCAAAAGCTCCTGGATGCTTCCAAAGATCCGGTCGATGCGATCCGTCAGATCCTCCTCACCGCGGTCCCGCAGGTTCAAACCAACCCAACTCCGTGTTCTCGGAAGGGTTGTTTCTGTATGAATGCGGCGGTGGAACTGGCGCCCCACCATCCGGAAATCGCCGCCCTTATCGAGGCTCATTACGATAGGGTTCGTCGCCGAATCGCTCAAACCATCGCGCTCGGGCAGGGTCAAGGAATGATGCGAATCGACCTGACTCCGCTAGAAGCCGCGGCCTTCGTTCTCGATCATCTCAACGGGCTCCATGTCGCCGCCAAAACGGTGACCGACCCTAATCTGCTTCGACGGCGGGTGGAATTCACCCTCGCCACGCTCATCATCACCGTTTAGCCCTCCCACCCCTTCGGAACTTCTTTCGCAGAACTCGAGCTTGCTCGAGGGGATTGCTTGCGCCCAACCATGAATACCAGAACAATCAGTCCAAAATGAAACTATTTGAAAACAAAATCGCTCTCGTTGTTGGTGGAACCTCCGGAATCGGAAAGGCCACCGCCCTTGCCTTCGCTCGCGAGGGTGCAAAAGTCGTCGTTGCCGGTCGAAGAGAGGCTCAGGGCAATGCGGTGGTTCAGGAGATTGAGGCCCTTGGAGGCGAAGCAATCTTCGTTCAAACCGACGTAGCGAACGATTCGCAAGTGAACAGCCTGGTGGGTCAAGCGGTTTCCAAGTTCGGGAAGATCGATGCGGTTTTCAACAACGCCGGAGTCGAAGGTGAGATGGGCAAGGGCCTGCATGAATCCACTCAGGCCGGGTTCGACCAAATCTTCGACATCAACGTCCGTGGTCTCGTCAACGTTCATCGGGCGACCGTGAACGCCATGCTGAAAACGGGTGGAGGCGCCATTGTGAACACCAGCAGCGTGGGCGGACACGTCGGATTCCCAGGTGCGGCGCTTTACGCGGCCTCTAAATTTGCCGTCGAAGGTCTTACCAAGACCTCGGCTTTGGAACTGGCTAAGTCGGGCATTCGTGTGAATACGGTCGCGCCGGGGGCGATCGAAACGGAAATGATCGACCGAGCTTTTGGTGAGGATCTGAGTTACATCCAGTCGCTGCATCCCATCGGTCGGGTGGGCAAGCCGGAAGAGGTCGCTGAGGCGGTGCTGTTCCTTGCCTCTGAGAAGGCCTCGTTCATCACGGGCGCGAGTCTGCTCATCGACGGCGGAATGTCGGCGGGGTAAGGGGGGGTTATCGGGGGTGCGGAATTTTTGCGGGTCCTCCGCCACAATCTGGACCCTGCAATACACTCTGGAAAGGTCCGGAAGACCGGCAAGACTGTTAGCCCAGACCGCCAGGTCTGGGTAGTGGATCAGATACACAAAGAGCAGGCCTGTTCCGAGCGACTGAAGGAATCGGGAGCCGCTCCGACCAGTTTCTATCGGGAACCCAAACTCATTCCCCTCATGGGAGGGGTGGCGCGAAGCGACGGGGTGGTCTCCGGAATTACTAGCTTTTAATCATAATCTGAAGGTTCTGGTTTGTTCTTTTAGAATCTGATAGAGATCGAAACTGCCGACCACCCCGCCCCTGTCGGGGCACCCCTCCATAGAGGGGAATATAAGCGGATCTGCTCGTCAGGAAGCGGGTCCTCGAGCGGTGGAACCGCGCGCATCATCGCAGCCCAAGGTTTCAACCCTGGGTTAAAGCGATCCCAAATTGATTTCCCCCTCTCCCTTTCGATTTTCGGAGGGGAGAGGGGGTCAGGGGGTGAGGGGTGGTTCCTCACAACGATTTGTCTATTGCCACGGCTCCGCCGTTCTGGGTTCACAAGGAATCCACAGACCCAGGGTTGAAACCTTGGGCTGCGATGATTATCGCGGCTCCGCCGCTTCGGTCAGACCGTAACTGGAATCCAAATTCATTCCCCTCGATGGAGGGGAATGTTGGCGAGTCCGGCTCCACAAGTTGGATGATGCAACACACTCTGGAAAGGTCCGGAGGACCGGCAAGACTGTTAGCCCAGACCGCCAGGTCTGGGGTGAGTGTTCGTTAGAGATGAAAGGTCCGGAGGACCGGCCAGATACTCCTACACAACGCCGGATCAAGCGATATTCTTCTCCCGGACCCCTCACCCGCCCCTCCGGGGCACCCTCTCCCCCGGAGGGGCGAGGGTTTCTTGGTCGGTCCTTAAAGTTATCTTCGATGCGGCATCCCGATACGCGGAAGCGACGAGCAAAGTTGCTTCCGCCGAGCGACTGGAGGAATCGGGAGCCGCTCCGACCAGTTTCTATCGGGAACCCAAACTCATTCCCCTCTATGGAGGGGTGGCGCGGAGCGACGGGGTGGTTTCCGGGATCACTAGCTTTTAATCATAATCTGAAGGTTCTGGTTTGTTCTTTCAGAATCTGATAGAGATCGAAACTGCCGACCACCCCGCCCCTGACGGGGCACCCCTCCATAGAGGGGAATAAAAGCGGATCTGCTCGTCAGGAAGCGGAGCCTCGAGCGGTGGAACCGCGCGCATCATCGCAGCCCAGGGTTTCAACCCTGGGTTAGCGAGTGGCCCGTATTATGTTCCCCCTCTCCCCTCCGATTTTGGAGGGGAGAGGGGCAGGGGGTGAGGGGTGGCTGAGACGCGCAAAACCGATCATGGCCAACAGAGGCTTCGCCAACAATCACTCCGACTCAATGCGGCTCCTAAAACTGGGTTTGCCAGACCGCACCAATCAGGTGATCGATGGTTTTTCCAACCTCATTCACCTCGCCGTCCGTGATTCCGAAGTCAGAAAGAGCGTCTGCCAAGATCTCTTCGATGCGCTCCACTTGCACCCGAGAAAGCTCAGGGCCAGAGAGCAGAGTCTCAAGTTCCGACCGCCATTCAGCCGGAAACTCTGTCTGATAGCACCCTGATTCTTTTAGCTCACGAAAGCACTTTTGAACCCGCCGAAGGGTCATAAAAACTGTCCTCCGGTCCACTTCGAGAGAAAGTTGGCAAGCTTTGATCGAGGAGTCCGTTCGACCGTCGGCAACTCTTCACGCCAAGCCCAAATGGTGGATGAACCGGTAGCAAACATCCATTGGATAGCGTGCTCTTCAATCTGAATCTCGCTGATCACCATTCCCGATCTTCGAAACTCCTTTGGCACCTCGAGGCCGCTCACCTTATCAACCGACCAAAAGCGGCTTACAGTTGCGATTGGACAATCCTGAATCCACAACACGTGCTCGCCCCACCAACAATCCAGCGTTTTCGAAGAGTTTGGTTCGATCTCGGCTTCCACCCTGCCCGTTGAATCGATCAAGGTCACGGGCAAGGCGGTGGCATTTGTAAGCGTCACACGAGTGGTGGACCCAAACCTGTTGGGATTTTTCCGCGGAAATAGCTTCGGCCCAAGAGTTAGCCAACGTTTCACGTGAAACACTCCCCGGCGCCCAGCGTATTCGCCAAACCCGTTCTGATCAACGTAGAGCCAAGACCGACCGTCGAACAGGGCAAGCCGACGAGATGACAATCGGCCGGCCGGTACAATCGACGGTTTCTCAGGTTCAAGCGGGGTGAAGCATGCCAGGATTTCTTCGCAGTCAGCCGAGGAAATCAGCGCGGGTTCAGCCGATTCTCTCGTCATTTCTCGGGTCTTCGGCATGATCTCCTGAATCGGGCTGAAGGGTGCAATGGAAATCCTATAACCAGTGAGGAGGCACAAGGTGGTGATCAGTGCGGTCATTATGCGAGCCTGTTATTTGGGTGGGTTTGCCGCTTGTTAGGTTGAGTCTCCCCTCTACTTAGATACTTTATCCCGGCACATTCGTTCAATAAGAATATCTTGAGCCGAGCCGCTCCCAATTATTCGGGAAAGATCAGGACCCAGCTCCGACCAGTTTCTATCGGGAACCCAAACTCATTCCCCTCCTGGTAGGCCTGTCCCGAGAATCGGGAAGGACCGGCCAGATTCTCCGAGACAAAGACGGGACAAGCTAAGATCTTCTCCCGGACCCCTCACCCGCCCCAGACGGGGCACCCTCTCCCCCGGAGGGGCGAGGGTTTCTTCGTCGGTCCTTCAAGTTATCTTCAAGGCCCCTTCCCGATTCTCGGGAGCGACAAGCAAGTTGCCTCTTCCGACTGACTGGAGGAATCGGGAGCCGCTCCGACCAGTTTCTATCGGGAACCCAAACTTATTCCCCTCTATGGAGGGGTGGCGCGGAGCGACGGGGTGGTTTCCGGAATTACTAGCTTTTAATCATAATCTGAAGGTTCTGGTTTGTTCTTTCAGAATCTGATAGAGATCGAAACTGCCGACCACCCCGCCCCTGACGGGGCACCCCTCCATGGAGGGGAATTTTAGCGAGCCCTTCTCGATACCCAGGTAGCGGTAGACCAACTCAGAAAGCGGCCCAAAGTCCGGCGAGGCCGCCAGATCTGCATAGCGCAGCCCCCGATTCCCCAATCGACAATTCCCAGCAATAACCGGTGGCGACTCCCGCCGCCCAACGGGGAAAACCCTCAATGGTCACTCCCTCATGACTCCCCGTCGATACCCATCCCAAATCCTGCTCGGCACGCTCTTGATCCCGACAACGGCTTTCTCGGCAACGGGAGACCTGCAGGGTTCGCGAGCCTTGGCGAACCTGCTCGCCCTACAAACCCCCACCTACCGCGTGGAATGTCTGGACCCCGAGATCAGCGAGCGGTGGCCGCAGCCCTCGTACTTTCTCATCAAGCGCAACTTCAGCGCGGGGGCGTTTACGGTCAAACTCGCCTGGTCTGGCACCGCCACCCGAGGCACCGACTATCGAACCTCTCACGGCACCACCGCCACCTTCCCAGACGGGGTGGATGAGGTCTTGGTCACCGTCACCCCCATCCGAGACCGGTCGACCGAAAACAACGAAACAATTACACTCACGCTCAGCGATTACAACTCCAACGCCACCGGACAAATTGTCGACGCCGCACAAGGACCCTCGGAATCAGAAGCGACCCGATTCTTGGTGCAAGCCGCATTCGGAGCCGATGGCGCAACGCTGAAAGAAGTTCAACAAATGGACTTTGATCGGTGGATTCTCGATCAGTTCTCAAGACCGCTGGGCAGAACCGCGCCGATCCTGCAAGAAATGCGGCAACGGGGCGAGCCGATCTATCACACCGCTACCAAAATGGCGATCTGGCAGCAAGTCATGCGCTCCCCTTCGCGAGGTCCGCGCAGCCGAATGCCAGACCCCCTGCGACAACGGGTCGCCTATTCGCTCAGCCAAATCTTTGTCGTTTCCCAAAAGCTAGACACGCTCGGGAACAACTCAGACGGTGTGGCGAGCTACTACGACACGCTGCTCACGCACTCGTTTGGCAACTATAGAGACCTGCTGAAAGCGGTGTGCCTGCACCCGTGCATGGGGCTCTATCTCAGCCATTTGGGCAACCGCAAAGCCGATCCCAGCAAGGGTCGATTCCCCGATGAGAACTTTGCCCGAGAGGTGATGCAACTATTCTCCATCGGTCTGTGGGAGCTCAACCCGGACGGGACTCGCAAGCTCCGCAACGGGCAACCGATTCCCACCTACGACAACACCAACATCCGCGAATACGCCCGGGCGTTTACGGGATATCAGTACGGGGGAACCCAAAACACCCAGTTCAAGTGGGCGAAGCAGAACTTTGTGGATCCCATGAAGCTGTGGGATTCCGAGCACGATCTGGAGCCCAAAACCTTCCTGAGCGGAGTGGTGACGCCTAAGCGAACCGCCAGTTCGCCGGATAGGGGTCTGGCGGCGATGGCCGACCTCGACGCCGCCGTCGATAGTCTTTACTTGCACCCGAACGTGGGTCCATTCCTGGGCCGATTGCTCATTCAGCGATTCACAACCTCAAACCCGTCGCCGGCGTACATTCGCCGAGTCGCGACCGCTTTCAACGATAACGGTCGAGGGGTGCGGGGCGATATGCGGGCCGTCATTCGGGCGATCTTGCTCGACCCCGAAGCGCGCACCTTCCCGACCGTCACCGCCAAAAAGCGAGAGCCTTACCTAACGCTCATGCAGTTGGCTAAGACGTTCGACGCCCAGCCGGTGAGTGGTCGATACCCAAGCGCCACGTACATGTACGACTTCATGCTGCAAGAGCCGTTCGAATCGCCCAGCGTGTTCAACTTCTATCAGCCTGCGTACCGTCCCAGTGGAGAAATGACGGACCAAAACCAAAACGGTCCCGAGTTTCAGATCATGACCGCGGTGACGGCTCACGACCACCTCAACATCACGCGCAAGTTCATTCATGAACATCTTGCTCGGTGGGGAGCCGACGCCAACGACCAGATCAAGATGAAGCTGAACGACTACATGGCGATGGCCGATAAGCCGGATCAGATGGTGCATCGTCTGGCAAATCGCGTATTGGATCGGCGATTAAACCCCGTTTCGTCAAGAATTATTCGCCAAGCAGTGGGGCAAATTCCCACAACGCGGAATAACTGGCAAAGAGATCGTGTCCACATGGCTCTCTATCTCATCTGCGCCTGCGCCGAGTTCCAAGTTCAACGCTAAAGACCCATTCAAACGCTCATGTCATCCAACCAGCATTCCAACAAAGACAACAACGGCCTCTCTCGGCGCGACTTTCTGGGTCAGGCAAGCTGCGCCGCCGTGGGTTCCACCGCTCTTGCCAGCACCCTGCTCAACCTGTTCCTCACCAGTTCGGCAAGCGCGGCGGGGATTCGGCAGGGCGGCGAGGATTACCGAGCGATCGTTTGTTTGTTCCTTCCTGGCGGCAACGATTCGTTCAACTTAGTTGTCCCGAGAGGAGTTGCCGAGCATGCGACCTACGCCCGGACTCGTGGCGATTTGGCATTGGCAAGAGACACGCTTCTGCCCCTGGATGCGAACTGGAACACCGGTCCAGAGCTCGGGCTTCACCCTCGGGCAGTCGAACTGGCTCAACTTTTCGATGCCGAAAAGCTGGCGGTTCTGGCGAACGTCGGCAGCCTGGTTCGGCCCACCACCAAAGACGACTATCGCACCAAGACCATGCTTCCCTACGGCCTCTTCTCGCACAGCGATCAGCAGGAGCAGTGGCAAACCTCGATTCCAGATTCGCGCGAGGGACTGGGCTGGGGTGGTCGAATGGCGGATCTTCTCTTCCCCAGCAACGGCGCATCCAACGTGTCCATGAACATCTCCGTGAACGGGAACAACCTCTTCCAGGTCGGAAGATCGGTGGCGCCGTACACGGTTGGCTCTAACGGAGCACTCTCTTTGCGAGGCTACAAAGACGGCTCGCCGTACGCGGATATTCGCGGAGCGGCGGTGGATAACCTGCTCGCCCAACAGTACGACAACGCTCTGGAGCGCACCTATAACCGCATGCGCCGCAACGCTCGAGACGCGTTCGACACCTATCAGGCGGCGACGGCGGTTGGTCTCCCGACCGGGGTTGCTTTCCCCGACAACTCGCTCGGTCGATCGCTGAGCCAGGTGGCGAAGACGATCGCGGGTCGCAAAGTGATCGGTGCGAAGCGGCAGGTGTTCTATGTTCAGTGGGGCGGATGGGACTTCCACGACAACGTTCTGAACAGCATGGACGCCATGATTCCGGTGCTGAGCGCGGGCATCAAGGCGTTCTATGACGCCACCGTCGCGCTCGGAATTTCCGATAAGGTGACCCTCTTCACCGCCAGCGACTTCGGCCGCTCGCTTACGAGCAACGGCATGGGCAGCGACCACGCTTGGGGCGGTAACCAGATCGTGGTCGGCGGCGCGGTTCGAGGCAAGCGGGTGTACGGCGAGTATCCGGATCTGGCGCTGAATAGCTCGCTCGATACGGGTCGAGGGGCGTTGATTCCTACCACGGCTGTGGACGAATACGCGGCGGAACTCGCGCTTTGGATGGGCGTTCAACGCGGCGATTTGAACATGGTGTTGCCGAATATCGGTCGGTTTTACGACGTTCGGTCGAACGCCGCCCCGCTCGGGTTCTTGGTGTAGGGTCGGTCCAAATTCCCCTCCTCGGAGGGGAATTTCACTGGTCTGCTCCCTACGAAAAGGAAGGCCTGTTCTTCAAGGTCCGGAGGACCGGCAAGACTGTTAGCCCAGACCGACAGGTCTGGGTAGGCGGTCGTTATCGATCAAAGGTCCGGCAGGACCGACCAGATACTCCGGAAACCAACAATCACTTCCCTGGAGACCACCCCGCCCTGCGGGCACCCCTCCCGGGAGGTGAATGAATCTGGTCTGTTTCTACAATCCAGGCAAAGCGACCAAACCACTCAGGGCGTCATCTCTATAAAGCGGCAGAGCCGCGACCATCATCGCAGCCCAGGGTTTCAACCCTGGGTAACGGGGTTCTTTTTAAGAGCCAGAAGGGCGGAGCCCTGGCAATACGGTTTTCCCCCTTGTCGAAATTGTGCCCGGAGTATCTGGCCGGTCCTCCGGACCTTTGACCAATATGCGTCCTTTACCCAGACCTATTGGTCTGGGCTAACAGTCTTGCCGGTCCTCCGGACCTCAAGAAGAAAAAGGCGAAACAAATTCCCCTCCTGGGAGGGGTGCCCCAAGGGAGCGGGGTGGTTCCGGGTTCCAACTCGCGATGACGACCGATCTGGTCCTTGAAGGCATTGACCCTTTCGGATGTAACCGGGAAGCTGCCGAAAATGCCGACCACCCCGTCGCTCCGCGCCACCCCTCCTTAGAGGGGAATTTGGGTTGGACCTTCTTTCCAAAGGCGGCGAAACTGATTTGTTGGGTGCGACTCCCAACTATTCCCGGACCCCTCACCCGGTCCCGATTCTCGGGACCACCCTCTCCCCCGGAGGGGCGAGGGTTCAATCCCCCCCATTTGGGTTCAAAACCCTCGCCCGTAACCTGATCTCTCCCGAGAATTAGCCCCCAAACCGACTACCGAGAGTACAGCACGAAATTCGTGCCCTGCTTCGACACCTTCCACCCATTCGACACCGCCTCCGACTCCGAAATGCGACCCGTGCGCGTCAAAAGAACATCGCAGTCCGCCGCGTCGGTAAGGTTCTCCGTGTCCACCGTCACCCTATCCAGCACCATCATCAAAGACGGCAGCGAGGTTTCCATGAGCTTGTTGCCACCCGTGCCACGACTCTTTTCCCGCCGACTCAGCTGATACAGCGCGACCTTCTTCTCCTTCGGAATCGAGAGCGCCAAAGAGTGCGCTTCGGCCTGGCCAGACGAGCGATAGTATTCGCTCTGCGCAAACCAAAGCAGCGGCGACAAAACAAAAATCCAACCCACGCCAACAGCTAGCCACCGCACCTGATCGCGAGCGGGCCGACGAGAAAGCGAGAAGGCGATCAGCAGCGCCAGCGGGGGCATGCACGGCAGAACGTAATGCACCAACTTGGCTCCGCTGACCGTGAAGAAGAAGAAGACAACGAAGAACCAGGTCGCAAGAAACACTCGCAACCCAACGGCGTCGTCGGCGGAAGATTCCTTGAGAGCGGCCAACTGAGCCTTGCCCGGGAAAGACTTAAACGCCGGAATGGACCACGGCAACGCTCCTAAAAAGATCACGGGAATGTAAATCAGCAGGGTTTCTATGCCAACGGTGTGCGCCTTATCTCCGCCCAAGAATCGGTTCAGATTCTGCTCGATCAAGAACTTCTGAACGAAGAGCTGACCGTGTATCCCGTACGAGGTGGCGTACCAGGTGGCGGTCACCAGAACCATTGCCAAGAAGGTGGTCGCCCACCCGAATTTGAAGGCGGCTCGGCGTTGCGGCTGCAGCACGTACGTTGCCACCGCGATCGGGATGGTGAGCAGCAGTACCACAGGTCCCTTTGCCAAAATGCCGAACCCAAGGGCGACTCCCATGAGCAATCGAGCCGTTTTTCGCCGACGCTCGTTTGTTTCTATCAGCGAATCCCAGAACAAAATCATTGCCGCGGCGAACGTGAGATTCAGCGGGGCGTCGGTCATCATTAGCCGACCCAGGGCGGCATGAAGGGGAAAACCTCCGGCCACCAAAACGGTCCAAATAGCTACCGATTCGCCCTTGGTGTAGCCTTTGAATCGCCTTTCGGCGAACCTCGCCAGCAGCAGGTATAGGGCGAGCGTACAGAGCACGGAAGGCAATCGGGGTCCGATCCAAATGCCGAAAGTGGCAATGGTGGGCTTGGCAAGCCAGTACAGCAGAATCGGCTTTTCGAACCAAGGTTTGCCGTTGTACCAAGGCGTGATCCAGTCGCCTCGGCGATTCATTTCCGCCACCACTGCGCCGTAAAACCCTTCGTCAAGGTCAAACAGCCCCGAGCTCCAGAAGCCCATCAAGGGCAGGCTCGCTAACAGCAAGAAGAGCCAAAACGGCGTCTTCAACCAACGATTCAGCCGCGAGGTCGATTCGTGATCGAAGTTAGCCTTGGGGGTAGGTGCGGAATCGGATGCCAACGGATTCAGGATACCGGTCGTTCAAAATAGAGATGCGCTCGCTCGCAGTTGGCGAGAGTAAAGAGAACCATGAACGAACAAAACCCTGCTACCGATCAGGCGCTCCAATGGGCGGATCTGATCGATTCGTTCAAGTTCAATTCAGACGGCCTTATCCCCGCGATCGTGCAAGACGCGATCAAAGGAGAGGTGCTGATGATGGCTTGGATGAACAAGGAATCGCTGAAACAAACCCTGGAAACGGGTCGCGCCACCTATTGGAGCCGATCTCGCCAGAGTTTCTGGATTAAGGGCGAAACCAGCGGCCATTTTCAGCACGTGAAGCGCGTGAGCGTGGATTGCGATAAAGACACATTGCTGCTTCAAGTGGAGCAGGTAGGGGCAGCGTGTCATGAAAACTACCGATCTTGTTTCTTTAGAGACCTGAACGGAGGCGATTTAACGATCAACTCCATTAAACTCACGGACTGACACGGGAAGAAAACAATGGCAGATCGAAAAGCGCTGATCGTTTGGGGCGGATGGGACGGCCACGAGCCGGACAAAGTGGCCGACCTCTTTGCCGAAATTCTGCGAGCGGAGAACTTTGAAGTCGAAGTCTCCAACTCGCTCGATTCATTTGCGGACGAGGAAAAGGTTCTTTCTCAGAACCTTCTAGTGCCCGTTTACACCATGAGCACCATCACCAACGAGCAGTTTGCTCCGGTGCAAAAGGCGGTTGCGGAACTGGGAATCGGGATTGCAGGCTGTCACGGCGGCATGTGCGACGCCTTCCGGAACCACACCGAATGGCAGTTCATGACGGGCAGCCAGTGGGTGGCTCACCCCGGCAACGACGGCGTGACGTATACGGTGAACATCAACACCGCCAACCCGCACCCGATCACGGACGGTTTGTCTGACTTTGAAGTGGTGAGTGAGCAGTACTACCTGCACGTCGATCCGGGCGTGAACGTGCTGGCGACCACTCAGTTCCCGCTTGCGGGCGTGGGCGGACCTCACGTAGACAACCCCTGCGCGATGCCTCAGGTTTACACGAAGCGGTACGGCGCGGGTCGAGTGTTTTACAACGCGTTGGGTCACCACCGAGACGTGCTCGAGGCGGAGGTTCCGCGCGAGCTCATGCGCCGAGGCTTCCTTTGGGCGGCGAAGGGCGTCGGACTGTAATCGGTTTCTGACTTTGGAAGACCGTCGATTTTTGTGATCGACGGTCTTTTTTGTTTTACGCGCTGACCGGCTTTTTGATAACGGCTTTTAGAATGGCGCGCATGGGACAGAAGCCCGTGAACGCGTCTAGGAACAGGCCGAAGGTCGGCAGAGCGGCGAGCCACATCCACGCGGGGTTGACGGTGTTGGCGAGAGTGAGAGCGGCGGCGAGAATGATTCCGGCGATGAGGTGGGTGAGTCGGTCGATGGACATTTTGCTTTCCTTTGACATTTGAGAGATCGAGTGAGGGGAAAAGGATTCGGACCTCTCATTGCAAGTTTTCCAAAAGCGAAACCCTCTCCCCTAGAGGGAAGAGGGTTTGGCGAAGGGGAGCCTCCTAAAGCAGAGGCACATCCGGTGACGTCGGGACCTTACTTCTTGCGTCGTCGAAGGGCGAGAAGACCCACGCCAAGCGTCAGCATGGTCGCAGTTTCTGGCACGACGCCCGTAGCAAACGCGAGTCCATCTTTGGAGCCAAATCCGCCGGCGAGTTGCGTTCGGGACGAGAAATCGCTTGCGTAGCTATAGAAACTTCCGCTCCAGTCGATCGCAAGCACGCGATCAGTCGTTGCATCCCAGGCGATGCCTCCATTGTTCACAAAGCCCTGGCTTCCGATGAGGACTCCAGGATTCGAGGTATCGGTCAGATCATAGAAGGGACTCGATCCGCCCGCTTCAAATCCGACACGCTTGTTCGAGGATCCCACAAACGTCATGCCATCCAGACTCGTTTGAGCGCTCAGGAAAGTCGCCGCGCCCGTAGTCTTGTCGATCTCGTAAAGACCCGCGCCGATCGTCGAACGTGATCCGTAGAGCTTCCCGTTCACGGGGTTGTACGCCAACCCGAACATACTTGTCACTCCGGTTGAGCCGATCAGTGTTGCCGCACCCGTCGTCAGGTTTACGCTGTAGAGACTCGATTGATTTCCGCTGTTGCTACCCCAACCATTGACCATGAACATCGTGCCGGTGGAGGAATCGAAGGCGAGGTCTCCAAACTCGAAACTGACCCCCAGCGACCCAACGGTCGTGAAGGTGTTAGTGGATAAGTCGATGGTTTGCAGCGAATCGGTGCCCTCATCAACGGTGTAGAGCGTGCCGGCAAAAGCGGCCGAGGAAAGAGCGGCAATGATGCCGGTGAGAAGAATCCTTTTCATAGCTATCCCAAGACAAATGCAAAAAACTGCATTAATCACGCTAAAGATAGTCTGTCGGAAGATCTTTTGGAAGTCTTCTTGTCTAGCAGGATTGCTGGGTTGTTCCGGACATTCCCGATACGGGACAGGCTTCGGGAGGGGAACTGGGCTGCGATGATGGTCGCGGCTCCGCCGCTTTCTCGGACCCCTCACCCGGTCCTGTCGGGGCACCCTCTCCCCCAGAGGGGCGAGGGTTCCGCTTCGGATAACTGTCATCGAAGGGTCCAAACCTAATTGCCTTCTATGGAGGGGTGGCCTGAAAGGCCGGGGTGGTCTCCGGAGTACATCCTTGGTGTGGCGACCAATCTCTTCGATAAGGGTCTCCTACGGCTTTTCAACATTGGACGGTTTTCGAATCTACCGACCACCCCGTTCCTCATTCTCGGGACCGCCTCTCCAGTACCTGCCCCGATTTATCGGGGAGGGGAATTTTGGCAAGTCGGCTCTTTTCTTCCTGGAGGTCCGGAGGACCGTCCAGACGGTTAGCCCAGACCGCTAGGTCTGGGTAGGGGGTCGCATATTGGTCAAAGGTCCGGAGGACCGACCAGATACTCCGGACACCTTTTCTACAAGGGGAAAACCTATTGCCAGGGCTCCGCCCTTCTGGCGTTAAACGAGAACCCCCGACCCAGGGTTGAAACCCTGGGCTGCGATGATTGTCGCGGCTCCGCCGCTTCTCGGAAAGAAGGTCCAGACCAAATTCCCCTCTATGGAGGGGTGGCCTGCAAGGCCGGGGTGGTTTCCGGATTAAGGTCTCTTTGTGGCGACCAATCTCTTCGATAAGGGGCTCCGGCGGCTTTTCAACATTGGACGATTTCCGAATCTGCCGACCACCCCGCCGCTTCGCGCCACCCCTCCATAGAGGGGAATTTTAGACCCCTCACCCGCCCCTGACGGGGCACCCTCTCCCCCGGAGGGGCGAGGGTTTCGCTTGTGAGAAACTTGCAATGAAAGGTCCGACCCCAACACCCCCGATTACAACCGGTAGCTCAGGCCGATAGTCGGATTGAATTCCGGTTTTCGACTCGGTGCGACGAGCAGCCCAACGCCCAAGCGAAGCTCGAATCCGCGACCAAGAGCCGCACGCCCGCCGACTTCAAAAAAGTTGCCGTTTCGATCTTCGTATCTCCGGTTCAGGCCACGCACGAACGCCGTACCCGCGAAGAATTCGAACTTATCGTCGGCTTTCCCAAAGTAGAACGTGTTTCCTATCTTTAGAAACTCGGTGCTCTTGGAATCATCGTCCCCGAAAATCGTGGTGTACAAACCCGCGTGATAGCCGATTCTTCCGCGGCGAAACTCGATGCCAATGGACGGCGATCGAAAGCCGTGCAGGTAGGTGACGTCTCTGCTTGCGGCGGGGGCGGACTCCTTCTCCAACACAAGCTTGTGAACGGAATCGACCGAGTAGGCCGGAGCGACGAGGGAAAGAAGAGGCAAGATTGGGTTCATAACATGTCCTTGCGCCAAGTGGCGAATAGCAAAAAGTTATCTTTTGGGGATTCATGCCTCCGAACACAGGAGTGCGGTTGAGGAACATCAAAATGCGATTCGTCGCCTTGGAAACCGGCGATGAACCGCACGAATATGCTCTTCCGGCGCACGATAGTGGCCCGGTTGCAAAAGACCCTTCACAAACACTGATAGCGTGAAAAACTCGTTTGCTGGAAACACCTTTGCGCGTGCGGGGATGTTAAGCATCACCATCGCCACTCCGATTGCGTTCAACCTTGGCTACGGTCAGTTGGCAAGTCGCTTCCGATATCCAGAGATCCTTCGCGATTCGCCTACGGCGATTCTCAAGCTCTTTGCCCAAACCCAACACCAAACGCAGTGGGCGTGGCTCCTATTGGTCTTAAGCGCCCTGTCGTTCAGCTTTATCTCCATCTGGATTGTCGAAAGGCTCTATCCGTCAGATCGGCGAACGATGCCGATGGTCGCGGGGATTTTTTCAGGATTGGTGCAAGCAGTTGGTCTTTCTCGCTGGTTGTTTGCGGTGCCCGCCATTGAGCAGTTGTTGGCAAAACCCGAAAACAAGGAGGCCGTCTCAGCGGCATTTGTCGCACTTCATGGGGCGTTTGGCATGGGGATAGGCGAGTTCTTGGGATACTTGCTGACCGCTCTGTGGACCTTTCTGGTGTCTGTGCGCCTGTACGAAATGGGACACAAGGCAACGGCCGTGGTTGGCACGCTGTGCTCGATCGCCATCGGCTTAGGGTGTGCCGAAACGATGGGAGTGAGCCTGCTCGGGCCCGTGGTTGCCATTGGCTACCTCTTCTGGTCGCTGTGGTTGATCGCCGTTGGTATTCGCGCGTTCCAAGGCGTTTCCGTTAAGGAGCCTCTGGGACACCCGGTCGAGCCGACTCTTTCCGCAGATCGCTTGGGGTGATTCCAAACTCCTGTCGAAAGTGCTTTGCCATGTGAGAGGGGCTCGAGAATCCAGAGTGGACCGCAATCTCCGTAATGGAGAGCGGTGAGCGATGTAACAACTCGCGCGCATGCTTCAGACGAAGCCCCATGACGAATCGATGGATTGGTTCTCCGGTCGCGGTTCGGAACAGCCTCTGGAAGTGCCAGGGGCTGTATCCGAAATGTTGGGCGATTCGCTCGATCGGAACCGGTTGATCGAGGTGATCTAAGACGAAGTTGCGGACCTGCGTGACTTGATTGGGGGTCAGGCCCGATCCGACCGGTTCGGGAAGAGATGCCCTCGAACGGTGCAGCATGCGACCGACGATGGCGGAAACCAGGGCATCGCCAAACAGTAATCCGGTGGAGTAGCCACTCTGCGCCTCTATCGACGCCGTCTTAAGGAGCGCCCTGATCTGGGGGTCATCGAAATCAAGTTCCCACGGGATGGAGAGTTCGCGAACCCTAGCCGTCGGATCGAGCGATGTAAGAATTTTGGGGGGCAAGATGAGATGCAGGTTTACGCCAGAGCCATGGAATTGCCAAGTTCCTTGGGAGCCGGCAGGTAAAAGCGTCACCGTATCGGGCGTAAAGGCGATCTTCTTCCTAAAAGGCCCTTCAAAGGTCGCCGAAAAACGATTGAGCGTGAGAATGAGAACGTGCTCTTTGGTCGGTGGCTGTTCTAGTCGTTCTTGAGTTCGAACAAAGCGCGCCACCTGCGCGCCCAATCCCCATCCGAGCGGGCTCTCCCAGGATTTTGCGACTCCCTGATGCTCCAATGCCTGCGTGTGGGGAGTCACGGGTTTTAGGTTGGACATAGGAACCGCCTGTTCTTGCGAGTCGTGCCGTGGCGTTGCCCGCACGTGTGCTTTATCAGATTATTATCGGATGATTTGACGGTAAGTGAAAAACAATCGCCCGAATTTGTTCAGAGAAAGGGGTGTTCCGACGGGGTCGGCTTGCACGTGCGGACCGAGCGCACGCCCTAGCCTTCCTGAGTCGAGGGCGGTAGGTTCGGGCAAGTTTTGCGTGTTACGCTCGCGCCCATCGTTTTTCGGATCGCGCGGCGCAGGGATGTTCGCGGCGAAGCCGCGACCTTCATCGCTTCCCAGGGTTTTAACCCTGGGTTAGAAGGTTATTGTTTAAATCGAGAAGGGCGGAGCCCTCGCAAGAGGTCTCTCTCTGGCTGTGATTTTTTATGAGAGTTTCTGGTCGGTCCTCCGGACCTTGCGAGGAGGATTCAAGCCGCAATTACGAAACCCTCGCCCATTCCCGATAGATCGGGGCAGGCAGGGGAGGGGTGACCTGAAAGGCCGGGGTGGTCCGAGGCCCCACTCAATCTAGAGTCTTCAATATCTCTCCGACCAAAACAAACACCCCCATCGCGAGCACGAAATACCCAAACCCCTTCTTCAGCTTCGACCCCGAGACAAACCGCCCCAGGTAAGACCCCAAAAAAGACCCCGCGACCGCGATCGCCGTCACCGTCAGCACCAACGACCACGGGATCACTCGGCCCGACTGCACGTCGCCCGAAAACCCGATGAGCGAATTGATCGCGATCACCAGCAGCGATCCGGCGACCGCGCGTTTCATCGGCATCTTCGCCACCAGCGCCAAGGCGGGGACGATCAAAAATCCTCCCCCGGCTCCCACCGATCCGGTGATCAACCCAGTCGCGAATCCCTGGGCCCCCAACCGAAACGGGTGAGCGGGTTCGCCCTCCGACGACTCGGTTTTGCTACGAATCATCGCGATACTCGCGGCGAGCATCATGCCGGAAAAGAGGAACAGAATCGCCTGATCCTTGGAGAGGGTGAACCCACCCAGTTGCAGCAAAGTTGAGGGCAAGGCGGGAATCACCACCCGGCGCATTAGGTACACCGCCAATAAAGAGGGAACGGCGAAGAGGAGCACCTTCTTGAACTCGATCTCACCCCGCCGAGCGTAGTCGACCGCGCTGACAGCCGCCGTGCTACCGACAATGAACAGCGAAAAGGCGGTCGCATCGCCCCCCTTCAGCCCGAACAAATACACCAAAACAGGCACGGTGAGAATCGATCCGCCACCGCCGATCAGCCCTAAGCTCACCCCAATGAGGGCGGCCAGCAAGTAGCCAAGGGCGTGCAGAGGTTCCATGGGAAGAGTGGCAAGCGAGGGACGGGCTTAAGAATAGTCGAATGCCTGCGGACTACTCGGAACCGTCACTCGGGAACCGGCCCGCGGCGGACCACTTTCGCCGCCCGCAAAGGAAGGGCGAGCGGAACCACTCGGTCGACCGACTTACTCCGAGCCGATCCCGACCGAATGAACGGCATTTCGAACAGGCGATAGAACCCGTAAGCGCCCAGCAAGATCACGGGCAGACCCACCACCAAGAAGTAGGCAAGAATCGCCGGAGCGGTTTGCACAAAAGCGGGTCGCCACAAGAACAGCATTTGCTGAATCGGGTGGTGCATCAAGTACAGGCTGTAACTAAAAAGGCCGAGTTGCACCAGCGGTCGCCAGCTAAGAAAACGATCCAGCGCGCCGCCGGGCTCCACCGTCATCACGTAAATCAGGGCTGCAACAGCAAGGCCAAAGGAAAGGTCGGGCCAAACGTTGGCGGTGCGCAAATTGAGCAGCAAGTAGGTGGCAAACAGGGCCGCTGTCGCAAAGGCGGTCATCCCTTTCGGAATCACGCCCGTTCGCAAATGGGGTCGAAACGCGAGGGACGCCGTGACCATACCGACCACAAACAAGAACCCGAACCACGGGTACAGCTTCATGCCACCGGGGAAAACTGCCGCGATCGCCCACGCAGCCGCGCCGACAATCGCCAGCGTTTGCAGGCGACCAAAGCGGAACAGTCCCATCACGATGATGGGGAACACGACGTAGAGTTGAGCCTCGATGGCGATGCTCCAAAGCACCCCGTTGATCTTGTACATCCACGTGGGCGATAGGTTGTGGATCATCAAGAAGTGGCTCGCAACATTGGCGGGTGTGAGCGGAAGATATTGGTCGAACGGCTTCTGACCCTCAAACCTTGAGGTCACCCAAACGCACGTGAGGATGGAAAGAATGAGACACGCATAGTAGGCGGGCAGAATGCGAAGCGCCCTGCGTTTGAAGAACTTCTTGGGCTGCAAAAGCCTGCCGTCTCCGGCTCGATACAGCGAGTACTGCAAGCAATATCCCGAGATCACAATGAAGGCGGCAACGGCAAGGTGTCCGTAAGAAAATGGCGCCATCAGCCAGCGAACCCAATCTCCCGCTTTCCCTTTCGCCACCTGCGGAGCGGCCATAGAGCAGAAGTGGGTGAGAACCACGTAAAGCGCGGCGAGCCCGCGCATGCCCTCGATGAAGGCGAGTTTGGAATCGGCTGCGCCATTCGGTTTGCCAAACGTCGAGCGAATCCATTCCTTTGCGGAAGAACCCAACCGTAACCTGCCGACCGCCGGGGCGTTTATCCTTTTAGTAATGGTCGCAAATCGAACTTTCAAGGCGTTATCCCTAAGGTGGTCGGAGCAATGATGACTGGACGTTTGAATGGGCTCGTGGTAACGGGCGCGGCGCTAATGGCAACCCTTCTGGTATCCGCGTCTGCATCGGCGCAGTTCGGGCTCAATCAGAAGACGGTTCCATGGCGGGCAGTCGCTTCAGGAACCTCTGGCGGCGTGCAAAAGTTTACGGCAAAGCTCATTTCCAATCAGGCGGATTGGGCCAATTTCTGTCGAATTGACGGTTTCACAGAGTCGATGCCCCAAATCGACTTCTTCAAGGAGCGGTTGGTGGTGGTGGCGCTTGGTAAGCGCACCACGGGTGGCTACTCGGTCACCGTCACCGATATTCGCGCGCAATCCAACGGCACTTTCGACATCATTGCGGTGGAATCCACCCCCTCGCCGAACATGATGACCACGCAGGCGATCACCACGCCGTTTACCGTCATCGCGGTCGATCGGCAGGTGTCCACCATCAACATCAAAATCACCCAGCAGCAGGCGATGGGCTTCGGTTTTGGTCAGCCGGGTACGGGTTGGGGCAATCAGAACGGACTCCCACCGCTGGTGGGAGGCTTCTGCGCGTTTGCGCGTTGGAGCGTGTGCAATCGACCCCGGTTTGGAGTGGAGTTGCTTAATTCCGAACTCGAGCTTCGAAACTGGCTCCAGGCGGCGGGTCTTTCCGATCCTGCGCCTCTGGCGGGTTCGGGTATCGACCGTGGTCGACCGAATCAGGGTGGCGGGCAATCGGCTCCTAGCCCGTTGGGCCAAGTCGACTGGCGGATCGAGCGACTCGCGGTGCTGTACGCGGGGCAGGCGAGCACCGGTGCGAACGTAGATGTGCTGTACGCCTATCGCACCTTAGACGGGGCGCTCAAGCTCGGGTATCGGGTGTCGGGTGGAGTTTCTGGCAACGGACAACGTTCCGCCCCAGTGACCCTGGTTCGGATTTCTCGAAACGTGAATACCGTCCGGGCTACCGAGGTTCGCGACTAGCGGGCTCCGTAAACCTATCTAACAACGCTCATCGGTAAAAACAAAAAGGGTCACCCGCAATGGGTGACCCTTTTTGTTACCGTTTGTTACCCAGAAAGCTGAGAGCTTAGTTGGGGAAGAAGCAGGCCGTGTTTTGGTTGGCCGTGCACGGAGTGTTGATCGCGGTTTGGAACCAAGCTGCGATTTGTCCGCACATCATGCTGGGCGGCTCGGGCGTGGTGTTCAACTGCGAGGTCGTGCCATCTTCGTCGTTGATCATCTCGGTCGGGTTGTAGCACAGCGAGTTGACGTCGATGTTCTTGAAGATGATGAAGCGGTTGCCGAATGCACCCGGAAGAACTCCCGATCGAACTGCAGTTGCCTTTGCGTGTCCGTCTACGAATGCGTAGTTGAACGTACCGCCGTAGCGAAGGCTAGCGTTGGAGAAGCCTCGGAATCGGTCGCCGGCGAAGCCGAAACCAACGGTTGCGCGAGGAGTGTCGTAGGTGTCACCGAAAGCGACGGTTTGCGCAGGGGTCTCAACGCCCGTTGCAGATCGTCCGCGGTTGATGTTGCCGAATCCGCCACCCGGGCGAGGAATTGCGACTTGTCGGTCGAGCAATCCGCCTCCGCGCCATCCGAACGGGCCCCAGTTATAGCCGTAGGCGCTGAGCTTGCGCGCACCATAGACGCCGGTTCGAACCGAGTTGTTGTCCGCCTCTTCTCGCTCCGAGCTGTAAATCAGGTCGATGGACTTGAAGTAAGGGAAAATCGGCATCCACCACTCGTTGCTGCAACCTTGGATGTTGGTCGGAGGGGTGCAGTTGGCAGGGTCGTTGGTGCCCCAGATCGACGGCGTGACGTCGTCGTTGTCCGAAAGATAGATGTGGAACGAAGTGCCGAGTTGCTTAACGTTGGAGAGCGAAGCCGTCTTCTTTGCCGCAAGCTTTGCCTGAGCGAAAACCGGGAAAAGAATGGCTGCCAGGATTGCGATGATCGCAATCACCACGAGCAGTTCAATAAGCGTAAATGCCTTTTTCATGAGAACCCACAGGGCACCAGCCCTATGCAACTGAGTTTCGTTGGCTATTGTTAAGAATTGATTACAGGAACGTAAAGAGATTGTTAACTTTTTACAAAAACGGAACCTCCCCCTAATCTTTGCCGGGGGATAGCGCGTCTATGTACGGCTACCATCATCGGCCATACTCTTTGACGAGCATCCGACATGTCCAGCCCAACAGATTCTCCTTCCGCTGGATCCTCACTCACCCTTCGCGAAATCGTAGCTCCGGCGGTGCAATCGGTTCTGGCGATGTGGAAGCCCCTGGCGCTGGTGCAGGTGATCGCGCTTGGACTCGCCGCTGCTTACTATCTGGTTCCCGGAGTCCCCGCCCTCACCCAATCGGCGTCCGACTTCAAGGGTCGATCCGGACTCTGGTTCAACATCGTGCTGATCTGGGTGGCGAGCATCATTGTGCCGAGTCTCGCCAAAGCAGCAACGGGCGTGAAGCAAGCATTCAGCGGCAAAGACCTGGCGTTTCTGATGCTCTACTTTGGGGTGATCGGCGTGTGCCTGGAGTATTGGTATCGACTGGTGAACGGTTGGTTCGGCGAAAACCTCACGTTCGGCGGATTGCTCCTAAAGGTCTTGCTCGACCAGACCATCTTTTCCGCCGGGATCTCCATGCCCATCGCCACTCTTGCCTTCCTTTGGCAAGAGAAAGGGTTCTCTTGGAAACACACCGCTGCGTCTTTCAAAACGGGCGAATTCTTTCGGCGATACGTGAGCACGCTGGCGATGTGCTGGATGTTCTGGCCGATCATCGTGATCGCCATCTTCGCCCTTCCGCCCAACTTGCAGTACTTCATGAGCATGCTTTGCCAAGCCGCGTGGAGCCTGCTCATTGTTCACCTGAGCACCCAGGCGCTTAACCGAGGTTCGGCAACCCTTCGATCGGAGACGGCATGAGCTTCTTTCTCACCCGGATGCGCGGAACGTGGCTGAACTTTGCCACTGTGATCTTGGGGAGTTTGGTCGGGCTGGGACTCGGAAAGGCGTTGCCCGATCCGTACATGGCGGTCACGCTTTCTGGTCTTGGCTTGGTGACCCTTGCCCTCGGCGTCAAGATGTTCTTGGCAGGGAAAGAAATAGCGTTCATTGCGCTGGGCATTGCCGGTGGCGGCATCTTGGGGACGGCGCTGGGCATCACTCCCCGCCTAGAGTCTTTGGGCGACCTCCTGAAAGCGGCTCTTCCCTTCTCCAGTGGATCTTTCACCGAAGGGTTTGTCACCGCGACGGTTCTCTTCTGCGTGGGGCCCATGACCCTGCTCGGTTGCATCGACGACGGTCTGACGGGCAAGTCCGAACTACTGCGAGTGAAGAGCATCTTAGACGGATTCGCCGCGATCTTCCTTGCTTCCACGCTGGGTGCAGGGGTGCTGGTGAGCGCATTCGCGGTGTTGCTCTTTCAGGGCGTGATCTCCGCGCTCGCGAATCAGCTAAAGGGATTGAGAGAGAACGAATCCCTTTTGTCGGAGTTCACGGGCACGGGCGGCATCCTCATGATCGCCACCGGTCTGGGATTGTTAAAGATTGTTAAGCTTTCGCCCGCCGATTACCTGCCCGCGCTGGCTCTGGTGCCCGCATTTGTTTATCTCGCGGATAAGCGAAAAAACCGATCCGCTGAATCTAATCCCGGTTGAATTGCTGGGATTCGGAATACTGCAACATCCACACAATAACCCTCTCCCGCGAATTTTATCGGTGCGGTAGACTCTACTCACGAGAGAAGCGTGATCGCCGGTTTGGCGAGGAAGCGCTCCGGTCGTACCTTTATCAACCACGGCAATGGTTTACCGGCCTCTACGATACGAACAGATGATGAAGGCTGCCGAAGCCTACGACGTTCGTGCCCGCCGCATGTTTGGCGGCATGGGTGTATACACCGGCGAGCGAATGTTCGCGTTCTTGATCGGTGAAGAAATCGCTTTGAAACTCGCCCCCGGCGATTACGAATCGGCGATGGAGATTCCCGGTGCCAGCGAGATGCGACCCGAGCCGGATGCTGATCCGATGAGGGAATACGTAAAACTCCCTAAAGCCGTGTTAGATAACGCCGAAACCTTTATGGTATGGGTCGAAAAGAGCTGCGAGTACGTTCAGCGACGTGCTTCGCAATCGGCCTAACTTCAAGGTTTACATCGGTGTTTGCCAGGTATCTTCCCCCCATGCCGCTTCGAACTTCCTCATGCCCCAAGATGGGGAGTTTTGCGGGAAGAATTTGTCAGCCCAATCCGCTTTTGCCCATTGTTTTGGCTAACGTGAAGCGAGTTCTGCTTACCGCCACGCTCTCGCTGGCACTTGGCGCATCGGTTGCGGTTTCACACGCTGCACCAGGATCGAAAGCGCTGCAAGATGCGGTTCCAGACGCGGTTGGCGCGGGATCGCAGACTCCCGAAGCACCTAAAGTTCGAAACAAGATTCTCCTTATCCCGCTCGATTCCCGACCTGCCGCCGGACAGTTCGCGCAGATGATCGCTGCTCAAGCGGGGTCGAAGGTCTTGATGCCTCCGTACGAGGCTCTCGGCAGGTTCACCACCCCCGCTAACGTTCGCAAAATCTTAGACTGGCTGGATGCACAGCCGATGGACGAGGTCGCCTCGATGGTGGTCAGCGCAGACATGATCGCCTACGGCGGGCTGATCGCCTCTCGCGAATATCGGTGCGAAGCGAAAGACGCGCTACGGCGGTTAAGGCTGCTCACCCAGTTTCACGAGAAGCTTCCCAAGCACGTCAAGCTTTACGTTTTCGCAACCACCATGCGGCTCACGCCGACCGCCACCAAAGAAGCGGCTTCTTACCGACTTCAACTGGCGCGGCTGGAAGAGCTTCGAGACAAATATCACCGCGTCGGGCAAAAATCGGTCTTGCCCTCCATCGAGCGACTCAAGAAGATCGTTCCGCCCGCCAAGGTTGCCGAGTATCGCAAGATTCGCGCCCGCAACCACGAGGTGCAGAACGGCCTTCTGCGCATGATGCTCAGCAATCGCATCGACTTCCTGGTGATGGGTCAAGACGACGCCAAGCCGGACGGTCCGCACATTGGCGAGAACATCAAGCTGCGCAGCCTGGTGAACACCCTTCGCCTCAACGACCGCGTTTACTTCTGCGAAGGCATCGATCAGCACGCCAACATTCTGGTGAGCCGATCCATTCTGGAGCAGGGCGATTGGCGACCGAAGGTTCGTGTGGTTTACAGCGACCCCGAAGGTCCGCAGAAGTTCGCCAACTACGAATCCAAAACCATCTCCGAAAGCCTTGCCGATCAGCTTGCCGCCAGCGGTGCGAAGATGGCCGAAGGCGCGGAAGAGTACGACTACACGCTTTTCCTCAACACCCCCAAGCGCAATCCGGACACCTTCAAGGGCTTTCTGGATCAGTTGAAGCAAGAAGTCGATCAGGGCTTCCCGGTGGCGGTGGCGGACATTAACTTTGGCCCCGACGGCACCAGCGATCCCGAACTGTTCGACGTTCTGATGCAGAACGATCGGGCGATGTCTTTGCTCACCTTTGCGGGCTGGAACACCGCCGGAAACACGATGGGCACGGCCATTCCCGCCGCGAACGTGTATCTGTACGCCCGCCGATTTGTGGAGGATCCCCTGCCGCGAGAGGTTGCCAAGCGCGAGTTTCTGCTTCACCGAATGGTGGATGACTACGCGTATCACAAATACACCCGCCCCGCCGCGTATAAGAAGATCGACGAGGCAAAACAGGGTCGAGACGAGGTGTACGGCGAACTGTTTAAGAACGTGAACGAGTTCGTGAAGACCGACCTCACGGGCAGGCTGCTCGAGATTTACTACACGCAATTCAAGGATCGGCCTTTCTTTGCGGGTCCTAACCGGTACCGGTTCACCAACGTGGAAGGCGTTCGGGTCTTCTTGCCGTGGCCGCGGGCGTACGAGACTCGGATCGAGTTCAAGCTCATCGCCGAGCCGTTCCCCAATCCGGTTCCCAGTCCTGTTCCGGCTCCCTAATCGGATTAGAACCGATTAGGAGCAGGGCTCCCAGCTTCCGTACGTGCTTGTTTCAAACGAAGCGCGAAGGAATGAGGTTCGAGTCAATCTGCATCTCAATGCAAAGTTACACGAATAGCGCATAGACTCGGCACACTTCTGTCCGAATTGTTGTTTCACATCGTGGTAACAACGTATGAGGCACTTCCAACTGACCACTGATTCGGTAGGGTGTGTCTCTCGCACTACCTCTGCTTTAGGCTTAAAAGGACAAGGAAGGCATAGGCGTTGCCATAAGGCAGGTATCTCTCTTGTTGAGATCGTGGTTGTCCTTGCGATACTCATGGTTTTGGCGGCGATCATTGCTCCATCCATCGCTTCCAGTAAGTTACAAGCCCGTCGAGCCGAAGTTAAATCAGCACTTCGGCAAGCTGGCGTTCAGCTTGAACTTTATGCGGCCGATTACGATCAGGCGAGCGCGAGAAGTTATCCCTTGGTTGATCATTGGATGCTTGAGATGCGACCAAAATTGCCGCAACAGTCATGGTCAAACAGTCCCCAGACGTATGTGTATTATCCGCGCCATAAAAGTGACGTCCCCGAGGGCTACACTGGCCAGACCGCCTTTCAAGCATGGGAAAAGGCACTCTCTCTTGCGGATGGGCAAGGCGTAGCCGTGATTGCCAATTTCTCGCTGACGCTCAATTGCACGCCGAACGAATTCATCTCTTCGTGCCTATGGGATGGAATTGCCATTACAAATCAACAACAGCTCATAGAGCGAAAGGGGACCGGAAACCACGCCTCCCCGCTATGGTGGATCAAATGAAGAAGTGGCAAAAGACAGTCCTACTTCTAGCGAGCGGGATCGCTGTTGGCTTCCTCGGGCTTGATCTTGCTCTTTCCAACAACTACGTTCGCGCCGCTAAGCTGTGCGTTGGAATAGGAATCTGTCGCCATACGGCGGCCTTTTCCGGGAACGGTTGGAGTTCCGATCGACTCCCTTCTGACCTCTTCAAGGTCCTTCGCAGTACGGGGGCAGATCCTGCTCTTGGTATTAAGCAAAACACCTTACTGATCACTTACAAGGTAGGAGACAAGCGATTTCTCCAAGCCTGCCCTCTTGTGAGAACCGATAAGGGCTCTCGACCAAGTGCAACCGAGTTGTTCTTGGCGACGATGCGAGCATTAGTTCATCTTGAAAAGCCAGACCTCAGCAGTCTTGCAGAGCATCGCGATGCCGTTGCGAAGAAGTCATCGGAATACTTCTCTCTCCTGGAGCAGTCATGCGGGGGCAAGGTTGTCGTTTCCAGCGGAAGAGCGGTTTCGCGTGAAGAGTTTCTAGGAGATTTGGCCAAGCTCGCGCAGGTAGCCAGGGAGTTCGGGGGTTCGGTGCGGCATTTCCAACTCACTGGATCGGAGTAGGGCGTACGTTCTCGCCGGGTTGGCTTTTGCCGCGGGGCAAGGAGCGCGGAATCCGTAGGGGCTAGAATCGATTATTAACATCGTCTCTCGCCCCCTTCTTCCGAGCAGAAGTCTGCTCATTG
The DNA here is from genome assembly GCA_027483535.1 of bacterium. GTDB lineage: Bacteria > Armatimonadota > Fimbriimonadia > Fimbriimonadales > Fimbriimonadaceae > Fimbriimonas. The sequence goes on along the minus strand of JAIXUN010000003.1, from coordinate 1,431 downwards.
GAATCGTCGCCCTGGACATGGCGGGGTTCGGCATGGTGGTGGCAGACATCCAGTTCAAGCTGGAATCGTTCCGACTCCCCGGCTGGCTGATGGGTCTGATCCTGTCTTCGATGTTTCTGGTTCAGATTCCGGCGTCGCAGTTTTGGGGCAAGCTCGCCGACCGCACGCGCCCGTCTCAGGTGCTGGCGTTCTGCACCCTGCTCTCCTCGCTCAGCATGTTCTGCTACGCGCTCGCTTCCGCACCCGGATGGGTGCTGGCAAGCCGAATGCTCGCCGGACTCGGAGCCGCCAACGTCGCCATCGCTTACTCCATCGCGAGTCGGACCTCTTCGGATGCCGACCGCTCGCAGGTGATGGGCACGCTCGGCGCGGCGAGCATTGTGGGTCTCTCCATCGGGTCGGCGATCGGCGGGATCATTGCGGAGCGAGCGGGGTCGATGGCATTAGGGGTCACCGCCGGAGTCCTTTCTGCGCTGGGCATCTTTCTCGGGCTGGCTTTGGGATCTCAGACCCCGGCCGCCGAACCGAGTGACGAGCCCAAAGAGCCGTTCTCTTGGCGCAGCGCGGCGATGGGGCCAATTGTGGTGATCTCCATTGTCTCCTGGATGGGCTTGGCGCTGCTGGAAGGCACGTTTGGTCGGCTCATCAAGTCCACATTGGGTTACGGTCCGGAGCAGTTTGGACTGGTGTTCGGCGTGGAATCGGTGGTCTCGTTTGTCACCCAGGGGTGGGTGTTCGCCCGGGTCTCTCAGCGATTTCCGATTGAAAAGATGCTGCCGGTCGCGTTCGCCATCACCGGGCTGGGGCTGGCGTTGATGCCGTTTGCACGGTCTTTGCCGGAGCTGTTCTTGCTGGGAGGGGTGTTCTCTTTCGGCACCGGACTCTCTTCGCCCGCCATGAACGACCTCATCGCTTCCAAGATCGCGCCCGAGCATCACGGAGCGGCCTATGGCGCGGTGCAGTCGGCGAAGTCGATCTCGTTTGTGGTCGCGCCGATGCTGGGTGGCATCTTGTTCGACGTGAAACCCGCGTTGCCGTATCTGGTGGCGGGTGGGCTCGCGGCGGTGATCGCTGTGAGTTTTGGGGTCATCCTTTCTCGGCGGAAATCGGGAGAATCGGGCCGGGTTTAGCTGGGCAAGGGGGCGGGGTGGTCAATAACGACGGGAAAGCCGTAGAAGGGCCGACCGATGAAATTCCCCTCTATGGAGGGGTGCCCCAGAGGGGCGGGGTGGTCTTTTCACTCTCAGGGCGCATGGGAGTGTTCGGATCCCGGACCCCAACTTCGGAGACGACCTCGTTCTTGTTTTCCGGAGACCACCCCGTCGCTCCGCGCCACCCCTCCCGGGAGGGGAATGAACCCGGATTCCAGGTACGAACTCCGAAAAGCGGCGGAGCCGCGGCAATCATCGCAGCCCAGGGTTTTAACCCTGG
>JAIXUN010000004.1 GCA_027483535.1 bacterium | reverse complement strand
CGGATTCCAGGTACGAACTCCGAAAAGCGGCGGAGCCGCGGCAATCATCGCAGCCCAGGGTTTTAACCCTGGGAATTGGGTCGGCCTCTAAACCCAGAAGGGCGGAGCCCTGGCAAGAGCCTTTCCGTAGAAGATCTCCTGGGGGAGTATCTGGTCGGTCCTCCGGACCTTTGATCTTGAACGGACTTCTACCCAGACCTATCGGTCTGGGCTAACAGTCTGGACGGTCCTCCGGACCTTCTCGGGACAGGCCTTCCTTTCTCGGAGAGAGAGTTCAATACGCAAGAACGAAACCCTCGCCCCTCTGGGGGAGAGGGTGGCCGCAGGCCGGGTGAGGGGTCCGAGTTATCTACCAATTACGGTGAAATTGTAAACGAGCCGACCCGTGAAATTCCCCTCTAAGGAGGGGTGCCCCAGAGGGGCGGGGTGGTCGGCATTTATGGCAACCGAGAAGTTTAGAGATGTAAGGGATGTCCTGTCCCGCTTTGTGAAGAATTTTCGATCTCGGACCCCTCACCCCCCTGCCCCCTCTCCCAAGGCCTGCCCCGAGAATCGGGGAGGGGCGAGGGGATTCCCGGAGACCACCCCGTCGCTTCGCGCCACCCCTCCAGTGCCTGCCCCGATCTATCGGGGAGGGGAATGAATCGGCTTCCTTTGCCACAAAGCGACCAAAGCATCGGAGCCGCGATCATCATTGCACCCCAGGGTGTTAACCCTAGCTGAGGGGTCTCCTATCTCGGAAACGACGGGGAAACTGTCAAAGAGCCAACCGCGGAAATACCGCTCCCAAAACAACAAAGGGGGGCGACACGCCCCCCTTGGTTCGGCTCTTCTAAACCTTTCGGTTAGAACCGGACGCCGTACACGATGCTCGCCGCGTACTGATAACCCGTCGAACGATCCCATGGCACCCCAGCCGCAAGCATGAGTTGCAAGTTATCGTAAACGATCGGCGTGTTCACCGCGAACCAAGTGGTCGCTCCCGGACCCGTGGAGTGCTCGATGGCACCCGTCCAGGCTCCCGCAATCGTGAAATCGGCCCCGAACACACCTTGACCGAACGTGCCGTAATAGTAGCCCCCGTGAACTCGAAACGCGCCTGCATCGTAGCGAGCCATGACGTACTTGTCCACCGTTCTGGCCTGAGTGGACACGTTCATGAATCCGCCGCTGATGAGCAGCTTATGATCGCCGGGCGATTCAAACAGCTTGAGCTTGAAATCGTTGACCCACGTGCCACCGAAGTTGTTGTCGTAACCGCACTCGCCTAGGCCGAAAAGACCGAGCGTGCCACCGTAGGTCCAACTCGGAAGAGGAGCAATGTGATGCTCGCCGCCCGCCACGCTGACGTTGTGCTGGTATTCCCGATGCGCCAAAAAGTCGGCGATCGGTTTCATGATGAGACTGGTTGGCGTTGCCTGAGCGCACATGGCCGCCCCCGCAAACGCGATTAAGTAAATCCCCTTGGTAATCAAAACCACCTACCCGAACGGTGGTTTCCACTTTTCTATAAATGCAATGCGACTACATTTACCAGGAGGCGAATGATTATCTTTTGTTTATCTAAGAGCGACATTGAACCTAAAAGGGGAGCCGAGCCCCCCTTTTTGATCTTTTCGAGGCCTCTTTCAACGGTTTTTGACAGGGGCGAGGCGCCAAGCCTTTGCCCGTACCACCGAGTCTCCAAAAACCAGCCATCGCACTGCCGAAGCTGGAAGAGCCGTTCCAGAGCCGCCGATCCACACCCGACCGGCATCGCCGGTGATGATGAGCGTTTGCCGACCCTTACCAAGCGTTTGGGTGAACTTATGTTCGCCCGCTCTAATGACGCCGTCTTTATCAACACTCATCTTGAGCGTCCCGCCAGGGGCGATGAGGGAGAGAAGCGGCATGGTTGCCGCCGAGCGGTCTAGGGTGAGTTCCAACTTCCATCGAGCTGCATCCAGCATGCTGCCATCGACTCTTGTTCCCAGACCCTCATGCCGAACGCCTTGGTGGTCGGCGACCTTGTCGGAAACGGTCATCGCCTTCCCAAAGGTGAGATCGGCGATCATGCCATTGGTTGTGGGGACGTCGTTTTGGAAGAAATCGTCGGAAAGAAAGCCGTACAGTAATCCACTCTCGATCTTTGGAATTGGTGAGGAGGCTAGGTGAATCTCCGAGTCTTCACCGATCAGTGCAACTCCGCCCACGGTGCATTTGGGAGAGGTGTGCAGCTCACCCCAGCCCTTTGCCAGCGCATCGCCTTGCAGAACGCCATCGCCAATAATTGAGATGGCGTCTCTCACTCGGGCTCGATCCTTCACGTGGGCGCTACCAGAGATCGTGGCACCGCCATGCACAATAGCCTCGCCAGATACCTTCGCCTCCTCGAAGACCACTGCGCTGCCGGCAATGGTCGCCTTTTCAGAAACGATGGCTCGCCCCCGAACCACCGCCGAATCTAGGATGCGGGCGGAATCCAGTACCTGCGCTTCTTCTAGCACCTTCGCTCCGGGAGCCACATAAGCGGTGGGAGCCACCTTCGCGGAAACCGCCACCATGCCTCCGCCGTTGGGATGCGGTCGAAAATCTCCCTGTGGCTGCTTGGGCAGCCGGGGTGTGGGCACCGCGCCTAGCGGCCGAATAGCGTATGGATAGCGAGTCTTTTTGCCGAACCCGGGTCGAAACTTGTCGGCAATATAGGTGGTTGGGGTCGCGGCGACGGCTAGGACGTATCGCTTGTCCTCCGGTTTGCGATCCAAAGAAACGTTGCCTTTTCGAACCGTCTCGCTGTACCGGCTCTTACCCATCGAGTCTATGGCGACCAGCGTTACCCGCCAATCGGCAGAGGGGACGTCGGTTTCGGGTCGAAACTCCACCGTTACTGTCTTCGCGTTCGGTTGGGCTTCTAGGTCCACCAGGTTGTAACCGAACTGTCGAGGGGCTTGGCTGAACCAGGGGGCGAACCACCCGGTGGGTTTGCCGTCCATGTCCGGAACCGCGTCGACACCCGTACGTGATCGGTTGATGCCCTGAACGCGCTCTTCCATGCCCCGAATCGTTCGTTCCATCGAGAACTGATGCTCAAAATCCAGACCCGCCATGCGCGCGGCAAGAGTGCCAATCCGGTCGCCGAAATCGCTCCAACCTTTGGGAAACGCTCCTTTCTCTTTGGCGACTCGAACGATGGTTTCCAGAGGGTCTTCAATCGATCGATCCTGGCTATCTTTGCGGTTCTTGGTCCAGATTTCGTAGCAGAACTGCGGACCCAGTTTGGGATCATTTGCCAGCACCTCTAAAAAGGGCCAACTTCCGTAGTTCATTCGAGAAGAGTTGAGCTCGTAATGCGCCCGTTCGGCGTAACCATCGATGTCTGGCTGCTCGTGCGGCAGGTATCGCTGACTGCACCAATTGGCGTGGCACTCCCAGAACCAACCTACCAGGTCGCTGTTTCGGAACCCACCCGCCGCCAGTTGAATACAATGTCCAAACTCGTGCGGGACCACCGTTGAGCCGTCTGCCATGGCACTTGGGTGCATCACAATTTCTGCGGCGGCAAACGCGAACCCATCCAGGTGCTGCTTTAATCCGGTTCCCGTGATGTAAACGTTGAGCTTTTGCGGCGGGTTGAACTGAGAACCCGGCATAGGAGCGCCATCTTTGCGGAAGAACTCTCGGATGGTTTCTAGGTACTGTGCGTTCCGATTGATGAACTCATCGTTGGCGAAGAGATTCTTGATATCGTCTCCAGGCTTGTTTCCGTAGTGGATGCAGAAGTGGTCGGTCTGTTTGAACTTCACCGAAGGTGCGTCTTTCACCGGATCGTACGGTCCGGGCTTAAAGACGTGGTTGCTGGATCGGCTGGGCTTGGGTCCGGGGTTGGCCTTTAGCCAGGCGTCTACTCTGGCTTTCCCGGTGGTGTCCAGCGCTTTGTAGGGGATGCCGCGCACTCTTCCATCGGCAAGGCGAATAGTGGCGACTGCCTCGGCGAACTCGGCATTGAACCCCTTGACTTCAATCAGGGAGCCCGTGAGTTGATCGGGCCAAAACGAGAGTGGTGGCTTTTCCACCAGTGTCCATTTCGAAGTTTGAAGGGTAAGAGCGGCAACCACCGCTAGCGAAAGCATGCTTTACCTTATCATGGAAAAATCCTGCTAAATTGTCCCGCTTCAACGGATTTGACGCCTGATTGAGCACTTTCAGGAACTGTGGAGCCACTTGTTCATCGCTCGCTGAATGGGCGGAAGCACGAAGTAGGCGGAGATGGGGATGACCAATCCGGACAGCACCATGGTTCGCAGCGGCACAGGCGGATCGAATTTGAGCGCCTGCATGATGTACGTGATCGCGGTGACGGTGGGGTAGATCGCCAGCCAGCTCACCGCCAGCACCTTCCACTTGGGCGGGGTTCCGGTGGAGCCGGGCAGATCGGGGTCGAGCCACATGGAGAGCACGTCGGTCGTTTCAAAGCGGTCCTCCAAAATGTGCGGACTCACGTCTTCCATCAGCCCCGCCCGAAGGTCGGAATCGTGCCAGTCGCGCAGGTGGTCTTGGGTGTCGTACCGATACACGAATCGGTAGGCGGTGGCTCCGGCGGCGGGTCGAATCACGGTGACGCCGAGGTGTCCGGGCTGCTGAATGGAGACGTCGACCAGTCGCTGAATCGCGGCTTCGAACTCGGCCTCATGCCCCGGCTTCACGCGGAACTCGCGGGTGACGGTGACTGGTCCCAAGCGATCGGCGTTGGTGGAGGCTTGCGGGCTCAAGGGCGATTCTCCAACATCGACAAGTGGGGACTCAGAAAGCGAAACGGTGTTCATTTGAGGTCAAAATCCGCGTGGTAGACCTCATCGTCGCACCCACAATCAAATTACGCCTCTTGCAAGGCTCCTATTTCAACCCGGTAAGCCTGACCCTCAGCCCCGAACCGCGTCCATGACCCGTTCCGCAATGGCGGCCGAACCGAACGGAGGCATGAGATACAGACCCTGGGCGATCTTCCGAATCTCTGCCGAGAGCTTCTGACCCTCGTCGATCCCGATCTCCAGCGCCGAAGCCTCGTCCGCCGCGTTCGCCATATTCTCTCGAAGGTGGTCGGGCACGGATACTCCCGGGACCTCGTTGTGCATGAACTCGGCGTGCCGAGAAGACTTGAGCGGCAACACGCCCACCAGAACCGGAACGTCCAACTTCGCACAGGCTTCCACCGCTCGGTGAGCCACTGCCGCATCGAAGACGGGCTGGGTGTAAACCACTCGAGCGCCCGCGTCGATCTTCCGCTTCAGGCGATCGTCCTCCAGTTCCTGATCCAGCGCGTCTGGGTTGTAGGCGCAGCAAACGGTGAAGCCGCACTTCACGCCCACGCTGTATCCCGCCAGATCGATGCCCTCGTTGAACCTGGATAGGATCCGGCAGAGACCAATGGCGTCGATATCGAACACCGAGGTCGCGCTGGGGTAGTCGCCGATGTTGGCGGGGTCTCCGGTGACGGCGAGGATGTTTCGAATGCCGAGTGCGTGCTGGCCCAGCAGGTCGCTTTGAATGGCGAGCATGTTCCGGTCTCGGCAGGAGAAGTGCATGGTCACCTCAATGCCGGTTCGGGTTTGGATGAGGGTGCTCACCGCCGCCGGGTTCATGCGAAGCCTTGCCCGAGCGCCATCGGAGATGTTGATCACGTCCGCTCCCGCGATCTTAAGCTGCTTGGCTCCGGCAAGGAGCTTTTCGATATTGAGTCCGCGAGGAACGTCCATTTCCACCGCGACCACAAACTTGCGACCGATCTTCTGCGCCAGCTCACTTGGCTCGGTTTGAGCCAGCACCTTCTCGGTTTTTTCGGCCGCTTTGGCTCCGGAGCGCTTCTTGGGCTTCACGCCCGCATCCACCAGTTTTCGCAGTTCGGCAACGTGCTCGGGCAGGGTTCCACAGCAACCGCCCACAATACGAGCGCCCTCTTCAATCAGCCGTGCTGACGCCTTCGCGAAGTACTCGGGACTGGTGTCGTAGCAAATTTCGCCCTTCACCAACTGCGGCAATCCGGGGGTGGGGAACGCCAGAACGGGCAGCGAAGTGCCCTCTGCCATCATGCGAACGAGGTCGAGCATGCGCTGCGGACCCACGATGCAGTTCGCTCCCACGGCGGCAACGCCCATCGCCGCGAGCTCTTCGCTCACCCGAATCGGCAGACCCTCGGCGAGCATCTCGCCGTCTTCTATGTACGCCTTGGAGGCCAGAATCGGAAGGTCGGAAACAGACCGGACCGCCTCGATCGCTACCGAAATCTCACCTAGGTCGGAGAAGGTTTCCAGGATGAATCCGTCGACTCCGCCCGCCACCAGGCCCTTGGCCTGCTCTTGAAACGCCTCGAACGCCTGGGCTTTGGAAATGGGTCCGATGGGTTCCAGGTGCTTGCCCACGGGTCCGATCGCGCCGAGCACGTATCGCGTGGTGCCGTCAGTGAGGGCGGCAACGGCCTTGTTCGCCAGTTCGGCTCCGGATTTGTTGAGGTCGAAAACGGTCGCCTCTTCGGAAGGAATCTGCTTGGCTTCCAGCTTGAATCGGTTGGCCGAGTAGGTGTTCGTCTCGATGAAGTCGGACCCGGCTTTTAGGTAGTCGAGGTGAACCTGCACCACCAGATCGGGCGCTTGCAGGTTGGCAAGGTCGTAGGGCTGGCGGTGGAATCCACGCGCCGCCAAACAGGTACCGTTGGCCCCATCGCCAAGCAAAACGCGATCGGGGGTCCCCAGAACCTCGGCTAACTTCACGGGTTGAGTTTACCGGGGGTGGTTCCGGGTTCTCGCCTTAAGGTTAGCGGCGTCCCGATTCTTCTCGATTCTCGGGGCAGGTTTGCGGGCGACAAGCTTTGAGGTTAGGGTTTCAAACCCAAAAAGGGTCCCTTACGGACCCTCTCCCCTTCCCGATTCTCGGGACCACCCCTCCATAGAGGGGAGTTAAGTTCGCCAGGTCTATGAAAGTGTTGCAATTTATGCAATCTCCTTCCGAACAATCGCGTGTATTCAGAGCTACCCTTTATTTGCAGGAACCCTGGGTTTTCAGAACCCACAAACTGGCGCAATAAACGCCGCTACCGTCAGGACAAAACCGGACAGTACTCCTATCATTATGGAAATGGGAAAGGGGCCAATCGCACGAGTGCCCTATGTAAATAATTGACATCTTGGTTTAGGGCTAACTACTTCTAGCTCGAAAGTCCTCAATTCGGGATTTTAAAACTTCGAACTCACTGAGACGAAATAGCTGTTGTAGTCCGTGGCTAAAGGACTCACAAGTCTTGGACTCAAGCCCCATAGACGGTGCCATTTTCCAAACATATCTATTCGAAAAATCAACTGAAATTCCCCATGTACAAATCACGTCGAGGCTATTTCTTAACTCATCCGAATGCTCTGTTATAAGATTGGAAAACGGCGCCCAACAATCTAGAATTGTTTCAAGGTCATCGTCCTTCAATATGCCATAACAATAAAGAACGATAAAGAAATCTTCTACAAACTCTCCGTTTTCGACTGTCGAAAGAAGCAAATAAGGCTCTTCATCGGCATCTCGAATATCGTCGATTTCGATAATCACTCCTGAATTCTGAAAATACTCAGATAGATTCGCCGATGTTAAAATGAGTTCTTCGACGTCTCTTGCTATCTCACCACGCATCGATGTCCTGTGCAGGGAAAGTACGGAACGTTTGAAAACTGAAGGGTAGTCAGCGGTGAAAGAATTGAAGATACTCAGACGTGTTTTTTGCGGTAGTAAGTACAAGTATGATGCTGCTAAATACTCAGTAATTGCCAAATGAATGCCACGTACAAAGTGACCATCTTCGATAAAGATTGAATGACTTACAACGAGATCTTCATAGACTGATTCTACATTTTGAACACTAATTGACAGCTCAAGTGCAGCTCTTCTAATAAGTTCTAAGAACTCGCGCTTTCGCACTGAGTTCTTCGAGCTGTCAATGAGCTGCCAGCTTACACTTTCTGCAATTCTCCGCAAATCAATTCTAGAAATCTCGGATTGCGCAAGTCGCTTAAACGACCCCTTAAAATTGTCATGATCGGACAACAAAGCCTGAATACATCTATCGTAGAAGGCTACGAACGGAAAGTTGATCGAATTCGCCTCAAGAAAAACCAAGATCATCATCGACAGAAGTAAAGGAGTCTTACCAAATTCTTCAAGCTTCTCTTTATCTCTTGTCAAGTGATTTTTCAAGTGTTCTTTCACCGAAGAGTCGATCGGACTGACGTCAATAAACTGCAACGATTCTTTCTGTGAGAACAGATTCAAGTTAGCCTTGTCAAAGACTGGGATGTCGAGAGTTGCAGCAGGTCTCGAGGTAATTACTACTCTTGAGGATGGAAAATGCTCGCAGAGAGCTTCGATTTCTCCCTTAATTCGTCGAACTGAAGAAGACGGGACTTCATCTAATCCATCGAGAAGGAAATGTGTGTCGGTGCTCAGTAAGGTTCTTAGTTCTGCAAAGGACTGAATCTTATTTGTGGGCTCAAGTTTATAATTTAGATATTCAAGAATGGAATTGTGGTCGGACAACTGATGAAGTTCGATAAAGATAACAGGCGTTGTGCCCGCCTGGACCAACCGACAATAGTGATAACGCAGATAAGTTGACTTACCAGCACCCGCGTGTCCAAAGAGAATCACCCGATTTGGTAGGTCTTCGTAGGTGACCGATCGTTTTCCTCCGAATGAAACTGTTTGGAGAATAAAGTGATTCCAGAAGTTCTGTTCAGTCGACGTGATGAGCAGTGTTCGTCTGTGTGAGAATGATTCGTAAAGATTTCGCTGATGATGTTCGATACTCTGTAGGAGTTGTTCGGATTCCGTGCCCTTGGAAGTCGATTGGATTAGAGCTCGCGCCGAGTTTGCGAAGCTTGCTGCCGCTGAGATAATCTGAAGAGTGGCTGCGTCCACGAGTCTTACGTTACCGCGAAAATTGCGTCTCGGAAGGAGTAAGTACGAGTAATGTTTCGATCTGACTTGGTTTGCTTTATTTCCGTTTTGATGTTTAGTGGCGCACTCTTTTGGCGTGCTTCCATTTCCTATCGTTGAGTACCTGGTGTGTCGCTAAACGCCGCCCCACCCCTACGACGAAAACTTGCGTTTCCACTCATCCAGCAACCGCAGCGCTTCGAGCGGCGTCAGCCGATTCACATCCACTCGTTCCAGCTCCGCCTGAACCGGCGAGGGCTCCACATCGAACAGCGTCATCTGCAGTTTCTGGGTCCGACTCGGAACCGGCGCCACCTGCCCCGACCCCTGCTCCAGCTCCGACAATATCTCCGTCGCCCGATTCAAAACGGTAGGCGGAACGCCCGCCATGCGCGCCACATGAATGCCGTAGCTTCTATCCGTTCCGCCCGGCAACACCTTGTGCGTCCACACAATATCGTCGCCGAACTCCTCCACCGCCACCCGATAGTTCGCCACCTGGGGAAGCTGATCGGAAAGCGTATTGAGCTGATGGTAGTGCGTGGCGAAGAGCGTTTTGGCCCCCACCGAAGCAAGGTGCTCCACCATCGCCCAGGCAATCGCCAGGCCGTCGAACGTGGAAGTTCCTCGACCCACTTCGTCCAAAATCACCAAAGACCTTCTGGTGGCGTGGTTCAAAATGTTCGCCGATTCCACCATCTCCACCATGAAGGTGCTCTGGCCCAGCGCCAGTTCGTCCTTGGCGCCAATGCGAGCAAAGATGCGATCGCAAAGCCCCAGCGTGGCCGATTCCGCAGGCACGAACGAGCCTATCTGCGCCATCAGTTGAATTAGCGCCGCCTGCCTTAGGTAGGTCGATTTTCCTGCCATGTTGGGTCCGGTCAGAATCATGCAGCGCGGCTTTTCTTCGGCGTCTTCCATCCAAAGATCGTTGGGCACGAACATAGAGGTGTTCGCTTCCACCACCGGGTGCCTTCCCACCCGAATCTGCAACCGATCCTCGCCGGGTTGGTCTTGGGTGATGCTGGGGCGAACGTAGCGGCGCATCGTGGCGACCTCGGCAAAGCACGCCAAAACGTCCATTTCGCCAATCGCCCGGGCCGATTTCAGGAGCGAACTGGCGTGTTCTGCCACCTGCATGCGCAGTCGCTGAAAGAGGTCGGTTTCCAGCACGTTCGCCTTCTCTTCCGCACCCAAAACCTGAGCCTCGTGCTCCTTCAGGTCGGCGGTGATGTACCGCTCGGCGTTGGCGGTGGTTTGCTTGCGAATGTAGTGGCTGGGAACCTTGTCCACCTGGCTTTTGGTGACCTCCAGGAAGTATCCAAACACAGAATTGAAGCCAACTTTTAGGGTGGCGATTCCGGTTGCCTCGCGCTCGGCGCGCTCCAGTTCGGCAATGAACTGCTTGCCGTTTCGGCTGAGGTTGCGCAGCTTGTCTAGCTCTAAATCGTGCCCGGGCCGAATGATGCCGCCTTCTCGAATGCTGTGCGGGGGTTCGTCTACCAGCGCCACTTCCAGCGCCCGCAACAGTTCAAAGTGGTTGCCCACGTCGGCAATCAGCTCTCTTAGCCTTCCGAATCCGATGGGGTCGATGCGGTCTAGCAGGTTCGGCATGGCTTGCAGCGATGCCCTCAGCGCGGCGAGGTCCCTAGGGCCGGCAAGACCCGTGGAACACCGCGCCACCAGCCGCTCGATATCGCCGACCTTCTTGAGGTCTTCCCGAAAGTCGCCGCGCAGAATGGAGTCTTTCAGGAACAGCTCCACCGCCCCTAGCCGAGAGTCGATCTGCTCTCTATCCAGCAGCGGCTGTTCGATCCACCGCCGAATCATTCGCGCGCCCATGGGGGTTCGGGTGGAATCAAGCACACCGAGCAGGGTGTATTTTCGACTCCCGTCGGCAAGGTTTTGGGTGATCTCCAAACTGCGCCGAGTCGCCGGATCCAGCCGCATGAAGCCATCTACCGAATAGGTGATGATGCCCTGCAGGTGGTCTAGTTTCAGCTTGTTTTGGTCGGCGTATTGCACCACCGCGGCGGCGGCAAGAATCGCGGCTTCTTTGTCTTGACAGCCGTAGCCGTCTAGGTTGGCCACCTTCAAACGATCGGTGAGCAGCTTGGTAGCAGAATCCAGTCGCAGCGGTTTGGTTTCGGTGATCGCTGCACCCAAAGAAGATCGGGCAAGTTCGGCGTAGGCTTCGTTTCCGGGTCCGATGAGCAGCTCGCTGGCGCGGATTCGGCTGAGCTCTTGTAGCAGCCTTTCCTGAGTCTCCTCGCCGGAGATTTCGGTCACCCAGAACTCGCCCGTGCTGGAATCTAGAATCGCCAGGCCTTGTTTCACTTCGCCCTGCTTCATATGGCCTTTGGGGCCTTCCACGCGGGCAAGCGCGGCCAGAAAGTTGTTTCGACCCGCTTCCAGAATCGAATCTTCCACCACCGTTCCGGGGGTCATCACGCGGGTCACTCCGCGCTTCACCAGTCCTTTGGCGGCCTTGGGATCTTCTAATTGGTCGCAAATGGCAACCTTCAGCCCCTTTTGCAGCAGCCTCGCCAGATACTTTTCCACGGAGTGGAACGGCACCCCGGCCATGGGAATTCGGTTGCCGCCGTCTTCTCTGCCGGTGAGGGTGATCTCTAGGGCTTCGGCGGCGCTTACGGCGTCGTCGCCATAGAACTCGTAGAAGTCGCCGACTCGCATGGCAAGCAGCACGCCCGGGTTCTCCGCTCGAATCGCGAAGTATTGCTGGAGCATGGGCGTCTTCGCGGTCACAGATTCTATTGTGTCACTTGGAGGCGGACGTCATTGAGGGTGTTGGGGGCGGAACGTTGCAGGCCGCCCCGGCGATATCGAGAAAACCTCAACCAAGGTTGGGCGAAGCTAGTTGCTAGGCAGTTTCCAGCCATTCTCCCGGAAAGTCTTTTCCACTCGAGACCGTCTCCAGGGTTGAGGACGTAGCTTCTCCTGTTTCAAAAAGATCGAGTAGTAACCTCTTGCTCTTTCAGGCTCCGAATCACGAAACATAAGACCTGCGTAGAGAGCGATAGTCGCATTCTTCGGAGCGAGCCAGTGTGCCTTTACAATCTCGGAAAGAGCTACCGATTCCTGTCTCTGGTCTTTCTTTGGCACAGGCACCTCCTTCCCACCTACCCAGCGCCTATCTACCCCTGTGTTGTACGCAAGATAGCGCATGAAGTGGGGTCCGGCATCATTCGGATAATCCGTGCTCAATCGGTCAGCCCAGAGACGAGATCGAGTTTGATCCATTGATTGAAGAGCTAGAAAGCCGCCTAACATTCGTTCTTGCTTAGTAAGCCGGTTATAGTCCAACTCTTGCGGAGGCGAATCAAGTAAATACTCAACCCTCCGTGGTAACGGCTTTGCCTTCTTTCTGTTTGGATCGCTAGGATCCCCACTATAGAGACTCTTTCCCAACATAACGGCTAAATGCAAAGATGGAGTAGGTCGAAAACGCCCTCCTCCCATCTTCATAAGAGTGCGATGTTCCACCTCGATTTTGTCGGCAATCAGTCCAAGGGCTTCAGGTAGTTTCGAAGCCTTCATCGCGCTGATTAACATTCCGTGGTAGTGCAACAACTCCTTTGAATCTGATGCGTACAACTTTTTGAATTGCGCATATGACTCCTTCGGATTCGTCTCGATGAGTTCGTAGAGCCGCACGATCTTCGAGTTGTTGCTAACCGCATCAATCGAGAAGACACCGTATGGGTCGAAATATGCCGGAGCGTGAAGTGAGTAGTGTTGCGCGAAAGCCGTGGAGCCCATTACTAGACCAAGCAGGACCGCTCTTGCCCGAACCACCGACAATCTCCTTAACATTTGAATCCCTGCCTCTTGGGCTGGCCTTGCAGGCAAGAGACTCTTGCTAGTATAGGATAAAAGTCCGTTTTAAGGCGGAATATTACTGTTCTATTATCATGGCGGGACATGGAGATGTTGCTATCTTGCATTTGTATCCCCCGTATTCCGGCTAGAATGAAGCTGAGAGCGCAAGGATGGCACGAAGACGTCGGAAATCGAACGTAGGCGCATACGCCCTCATGTTTTTGGCATTCGCGGGCGGCGTCGCCGCTAGTCTGCGACCTTGGGAAACCTTCCAGCAGCAGAAGCAAACCCAAAAGGAGCTTCAGAAAGAGGTGGAACAGGCAGAAGACAATCGCGCCGCGTTGCTGCAGCAAGAAGCCGCCACCAAAAGCTCGGTTGCCAAAGAAGAAATGGCTCGGCGCAACGGCTACAAGAAGCCCGGGGAAGAAGACCTGTAACCAAGGCGACTTCACCCGCGAGAGGATTTAAGAAATGATTTCTACTTTGCTTTTCATCAGCGCCGCGCAGGTGGTTCGAGCCCCGTTCAGCGCAGGGGCGTATTGGGCGTACGAGCGCAAGCTCAACTTTGTAAACAAGGCCGAAGAGATCGATGTGGAATGGCTGGATTCCGTGGAATGCACCATCTCTGCCGCTCGAGAGGACGGCTTCACCTTCAAAACCGGCACCAAGCGGCTACGAACCCGGCTGGAAGATCAAGAGGTTCCTGCTCCCAAAGAGCTAGAACCCCTGGAACGCGAGTTTGGACTGTTCAAAAACGGCGCCTACGCATTTGCTCCTGCGGAAAAAGACGCATTTGAAGAGCGCATGAGCCGAGTGTTTCGCGGCCTCGGTCCAGACCCCAACGAGAACCCCAACTCGCCGAAAAACCTTTGGAACCGCGAGTTTCCAAAAACCAAAGACGGCGTGCCGGATGCGGCCATGGTGGTGAACATCACGCGGCGCACGCTGAACTTCATCGACGTTTTGTTCAGCTATCGAGAGATGCCCGGGGTGGGTTCTACCGACTTCGTGGGCTCGGCGCGCATCAACGTCGCGGGTCGAATCCCGCTCCAGGTGAACCTAGAAACCAGGCGCATGATGTTCCCCGGCGGTAGCGATTACGGCATGGCGGGCATTGAATACAAGCTGGTGAAATCTAGCCTCAAGTTCAAACTTGCGCCGCTGCCTCCGGAGAAGGCCAAGCCGGGCTCGGTCGAGTTCTCGGCGGCAGGCACGCCTATTCCGCCTTCAACGTCCGGGAACGGTACAGGTTCGGGTGGTAACGGCACCGGTTCCGGCGGTTCTGGCGGTGGAAAGCCGCCCAAGCGGAACGGGGGTTAACAAGCTTTGGCCGTGATCTCGCAGGCTCATTCCGCCACCCTGGTGGGAATCGAGGCGTTGCCCATCGTCATCGAGGTCGACCTCGTTCAGGCTTCCGGCGAGCCCCGTTTCACACTGGTGGGTCTGCCGGATAAAGCGGTGGAAGAGAGTCGAGAGCGCGTGAAATCGGCGGTGCGAAACTCGGAGCTAGACTGGCCCCGAAATCGCAACATCTTGGTTAACCTCGCCCCCGGCGACATTCGTAAAGAGGGCCCCTCGCTGGACCTGCCGATCGCCATTGCCATCGCCGCTGCGCACGGATCGGTGCCCATTTCCGAGCTGGAAGGCACCATGATCCTTGGCGAAATGGGGCTCGACGGCAAACTTCGGCCCATCGATGGCGCGGTGAGTGTTGCCCTCATGGCTTTAGAGAAGGGCGTCCGCAGGTTGATTCTGCCCAAGCAAAACGCCGCCGAGGCCGCCGTCGCGGTGGGACTCGAGGTCTACGGCGTGGAATCGCTGATCGAGGCGGTGGAGCTTCTCAACGGATCCAGCCTGTTCACGCCCACGCGGTTCGACGCCTCCGCTCCCAGCGAAGCGGTGCGGTACGAGGTGGATTTCAGCGACGTCAAGGGTCAGCGACACGCCATTCGCGCGCTAGAGATCGCGGCGGCGGGGGGTCACAAC
Source organism: bacterium (assembly GCA_027483535.1). GTDB lineage: Bacteria > Armatimonadota > Fimbriimonadia > Fimbriimonadales > Fimbriimonadaceae > Fimbriimonas. Next base: position 171,569 of record JAIXUN010000004.1, on the reverse strand, counting down.
ATTCTCATGGTGGGTCCGCCGGGCTCGGGCAAAACCATGCTGGCTCGCAGACTCTCCACCATCCTTCCCCCTTTGGCTTTGGAAGAGTCCATCGAGGTCACCCGCGTGCATTCGGCGGCGGGTCAGAAGGGGCATAAAACGGGCCTGGTGTGGGAGCGCCCGTTCCGATCGCCGCATCACAGCGCCAGCTACGCGGCGCTTGTTGGCGGCGGCAAGAATCCTAAACCGGGCGAGGTCTCGCTGGCGCACTTTGGGGTGCTGTTCATGGACGAAATGCCGGAGTTCGATCGCACCGTTTTGGAGGCGCTGCGTCAGCCTTTGGAAGACGGCGTGGTGACGGTGGCTCGGGTGCAGAACACTCTCACCTTCCCGGCGGAGTGCATTTTGGTGGGGGCGATGAACCCTTGCCCGTGCGGGTATCGAGGCTTGCCGGAGCAGAAGTGCGTTTCCACCCCCACGCAATGCGTTCGGTACGCGTCTAAGATCTCGGGTCCGCTTTTGGACCGCATCGATATCCACCTAGAAGTGCCTCGATTGAAGCCGGATGAGTTGCTGGACATGGCTCCGGCGGAGGATAGCAGTACCATTCGAGCCCGTGTGGTGGCGGCTCGGGAACGACAGACAAAGCGCTTTGGTCAACCCCGCGTGAACGCGAAAATGTCGCCTCGGCAGATTCGAGAGATGGTGCCTTTGGATGCGGAAGGGGATGCTCTGATGCGCCAGGTGGCAGTGCGGATGAATATCTCGGGTCGGGTGTTCGATCGTATCTTGCGGGTGGGTCGGACGATTGCGGATTTGGCGGGCGAGGATCAGGTTCGGAAGGTGCATCTGGCGGAAGCGGTGCAGTATCGCGAGAAGCCCTGGTGAGGGGTCGCTATGGCAATAGTTGCCAATAGTTGCCAAGTTGAGCGTACACTTATGGCATGAGCCAGATCAAAACGATGAACGTATCGCTGACTCGAGAACTGGATTCGGCGGTGCAGGCGTTCTTGGAGCGGGGTCTTTTCGCCAACCAGAGCGAGGTTATTCGGGCCGGCCTTCGGCTGCTCATTCAGCAAGATCAAGAGCATCAAGCTCGGATTGAATCTTTGCGCAGCGAGATTCACAAAGGGGTAGATGCCGCCTTGGAAGGATCGGTGATCGATTTTGACGCCTCTGAAATTAAGCGTCTCGGTCGCCAGCGCACAAAGGCAAAGCAGCCTCGGTACATCGCAGAGCCTTGAGAATCCTTCTTTCCGAGCCTGCCAAAAACGATCTTGTATCGATCCACGGATACGTCACGGAGTCGTCTGGCTTGCGCCGCGCAGACGACGTTGTCGACAGGATCGCTGCAACATTTGAGCTCCTAAGCGACAATCCTTTGATGGGTAGAAGGCGGGAGGAGTTTGATCGCCGAGGCGTTGAAGTTCGGTCGTTTCCAGAGCCGCCGTTCGTGGTGTTTTATGCGGTGGTCTATGAAGGGCTCCTTATTGCGAGGGTTCTTCACGAGGCTCGCGACGTGAAGGCGGAATGGATACTCGGCCGCGAATCGGAGCAGTAGGATCCCTTTCACGCTGGGTGAGGATTTCTCTGAGAGACCGACCACCCCGTCGCTCCGCGCCACCCCTCCATAGAGGGGAATTTGGGACCCGTCACCCGCCCCTGACGGGGCACCCTCTCCCCCAGAAGGGCGAGGGTTTTTGAAGTGGTTCAATATCTTCCCATGGAGGTCCGGAGGACCGGCAAGACTGTTAGCCCAGACCGATAGGTCTGGGTGCCGCAACCCCAAGAACAAAAGGTCCGGAGGACCGACCAGATACTCCGAATCAAATCTCTCTCTCATTCAAAACGCTCTTGCCAGGGCTCCGCCCTTCTGACGTTAAATGTGAACCCCTGACCCAGGGTTGAAACCCTGGGCTGCGATGATTGCCGCGGCTCCGCCGCTTTGACAAACTTGATTTGGGAAACCGATTTCGTTCCCCTTTACGAAGAATCGAAGGAAGTCTCTAACAACCCGACCCTAAACCTCGATCGCCAAAACCCGGGGCGACGGCAATGCCGACTCCGGCAGCCGAAACTGGAACCCAAGCCCCACGGGCGACCACTCCACCGATTCCGCGCCGCCCAACAACCGCACCGATTTCGGTGAGAAAGACCGAATGACGTCCACCGATTCGTCCATCAGAAACGCGTAAACCGTCGACCCCTTTTGTGTGAACCGAACCTCGCCTTCCGCATAAGGAGCCACCGCCCGAGTCTCGAAAATCGCCTCGCCGTTCACCTGCATCCAGTCGCCGATCTCTTGCAAGCGATCAAGCGCTATCGGAGGGAATTCGCCTTCCGGCGTGGGGCCGATGCCCAGCAGCAAATTGCCGCCTTTGGAGACGATTTCAATCAGCATTCGGAGCAGTTCCGAGGTGGGTTTGAAGACTTCGTTCTCCTCGTACTTCCAGCTGGTGCCCATGCAAAGACAGCTTTCCCACGGCTCGGAAAGGGGCTCGGGTGGAATCTGATGTTCGGGGGTGACAAAGTCCTCATAAGCATCGCCGACGGTTCGGTTTGCCACGATGAGACCGGGTTGAAGCTCACGCGCCATGGCGATCATGCCGTCCATGTCCAAGTCCTCACCGCGTTCCTTTTTCACCCAGCCCGCATCGAGCCAAAGAATATCGATCTTGCCGTAGTCGGTCATCAGCTCTCGAATCTGATCGTGCGTGAAGCGAACAAACGTGTCCCAATCCGGCGTGCCCACCGTGTTGGCTTGCCGAGTGGTGACGGGGCGCTCTGGAGACCAGTAAAAGCCCGATTTCCAATCGGCTTTGCTGAAGTACGCGGAAATTCCCATCCCGCGACTCTGGAAGGCGTCGCAAAGACCCTTGAAAACATCCGCGCGGGGGTCGGTGTGGAAAGGACAAGCGGGCCAAGTGATTCCGTATTCGGTGGTGGCGGTGTCCCACATGCAAAAGCCGTCGTGGTGTTTGGTGGTCATGGCCACGTAGCGCACCCCGGCGTAGGCGGCGGCTTCCGCCCAAACGTCTGGGTTGTACTTCAGCGGGTTGAAAGTCTCATTGAGCGCCCAGTAATCCTTTTGGAACCGCTCAAGGTCTTTGCCGCGCTCGGTCCAGCACTTCATGTTGTCGTTCCGCGCCCAATCGTCTCCGGGGGAAAGCGGCCAGCTTTCGCAGCAATCCCATTGGGCGTAGGGTCCCCAGTGCAGAATGAGGCCGAACTTTTGGTCTTGAAACCACTCCAGTCTTTGCTTTAGCCACTCGGGCTTTTCTTGCAGGGGCCCGGTTGTGTAGTTAATGACGTCTTCGCGAGTGTCCATGACGGTTGCCTGTTTCTTGGAGTCTGAGCGGATGCGAACGATCAGATTCCTTTTTAGAGCGGTTGGATTATATGCCCCAGGGGCGAACTCGAAATCTTTAGACGGCGAGAGTCTAAGGACCCGGTTGCGAGAAAATCCAAATCGCTGAACATCGGTATCGCCAACATCGCCGTACAATAGGGCAAGACAACCGATCGGGGATGAAAAAGTTGTCTACGGGGAGAATTAGGAGGGGAAATGGCATCGGTCTTAGGCCGGGCTCTGGCGCGTTTTCGCGTGGGGGCGATGGGCGCAATTTGTGCGCTGCTTTTGGCGACTTTGGTCGCCGTGCCAACCTACGCGGGCAGTAACCGCTCGTCTCAGGCGGGTGCCATCAAGAATGCGACCGGGCGCAAGATCGCGCTGGTCATCGGCATCTCAGGATATCGTCCGCCCTATCAAGATGGGCAGGGCTCGTTTACTCCGCTCAAGTACGCCCACTTAGACGCGGATCGCATGGAAAAGAAGCTCAAGTCTTTGGGTTGGGCGGTCCGAAAGTTAGTGGCGTTGCCTTCTGGAGAAACCCCCGCGCCTAATTCGCCCCAGACCTCGGGAACTCGCGACGAGATCCTTGCCAATCTTGTCGACCTTAAAACTCAACCGGGCGATACGGTCTTGATCTACTTCTCCGGTCACGGGCTGAACTTTGAGGGTGGGGAGTATCTGGCACCCGCTGATGGCTACTTCACTAGGGTGGCGGAAAAAACGTATCGACCCAACCCAGAGACTCTGATTTCTTACGAGGATCTCCAGTTTGCCTTTGAGGGTATGGCGGCGGAAAAGAGGATTCTTATTCTGGATGCGTGCCGAGAAGAGATTTCGGTAATGACCGCTAAGGGATCAAGATCGGCCCCCATAGAAACTGCCGGAAGGGAAGATTTCACTCCCTCCAAGTTCGTAAAAGTTGCGGGCACCGCTCCCAACGGCAGCGGATCCAGAAGTGCCCCAGACCAGAAAGTTGGTGACAAGGGTGCCACGCCAAAAGGTCGTCCGAGCGTTGCACTCTTCTTTTCTTGCAGTCGAGGGGAGAAGAGCTACGAAGACAGCGAGCTGAAGTCGGGTGTGTTCACGAACGCACTCATCGAGACCATCGACAGCAAGCAATCGGCAGATGAGCAGGGTCGAGTAAGGCCTAAGAAGTTGGAGTCCGTTTTGCGCGATCGGGTGAAGCAGTGGGTGCAAAAGCACAACGGCAAGCCGATGACTCCCGGCGTGGTGGTGGACGAAAGTGAGCCGCTGGTGATTCACACGGTTGCCCTTTCCAAGCCGGTTCCCCCTAAGCCTGCACCACCTAAACCGAATCCACCGAAGCCTGTTCCTCCAAAGGTGCCGGTGAAACCTAAGCCACCTGTGAAGCCGAAGCCGCCGGTGAAACCGGCTCCTCCTAAGCCGACCCCGCCCAAGCCGACCCCACCCAAGCCTACCGAGCCCACCGAGCCGATTCCGCAGAAACTGCCCGCAACCCTGGTGCTGAAATCGCCGACTCAGGGCGCGCAGATGAAGGTCGACGGGGTGATTCGAGGCACGCGCTACGTGATGGAACTGTTGCCCGGAGACACCTTCGATGTAACGGTGGAAGTGTTCGCGCCCGGTCACGATCCGGTGAAGCGGAGGGTCGTGCTAAAAGCGGGCGAAGAAACTCCGCTGACGGTGACTCTTGAGCGGATCTTGCCCGACCTCTCTCGCCGAGTGGCGCTGGTGGTTGGCATGAACACGTATCGACCCGGTTCGGCGCGACTGCGTGATCTCGAATACGCCAACGACGACGCCCGACGAATGTCGGAATCGTTGCGGGGGCTGGGCTACGAGGTGAACCTTTTGCTCTCCGAGCCTTCCAGCAAGGGCGCTTACGTGGATAAGGCGACCATTCTCGCCGCCATCAACAACCTGCGGGTGGGACCAGAAGATTCGGTGCTGTTCTACTTCAACGGCCACGGCGCGAGCTATCAGGGGTTTGACATGCTCTTCCCCGCCGACACCACGTTTGGAATTGGCCAGGAGATCGAGGTTTTGGACCTGAATTCGGTGATTCTCCTGTCGGATCTGGTGCGCGCGATCGGTAAGCTCGGAGCCAAAAAGACGACGCTTCTGCTCGATTCTGGTCGGGTGGAACTGCGCCAGCAACGGGTCGGCGCGAAGTTCTCGGAGGCCCTGAGTCGTAGCGCGCTGCGGACCGATGAGAGCCTCTTTAACCGCCTTGCGGTCGGGTCCAAGGGAGCCGTTTTGTTCCACTATCGGCTTGGCGAAGAGAAGTGGGAGGATCGGGGGTTGAAGGGCTCGGCGTTCCTTCGGGCTTTGGTCACCGTGCTCGCCGGGGATTCGGCGATCGATGGCGGCGGGAACGTGGATCTGGTGTACGCGCTGGATCAGGCGAAGCTCCTTTACGAGCCGTGGGGAATCATGAATCGTCGGCCGTTTGAGGCGACGCTGCTGCTGAGCGGCCCGGGTCGGTACTCGCTGGGTCGGCCCAGGCGCTAGATGGGCGGTCCTCCAATTTTTCGTTGACAATTGTCCAAAGCGGAACCCTCGCCCCTCTGGGGGAGAGGGTGGCCGAAGGCCGGGTGAGGGGTCCCAAAATTCCCCTCCCCGATAAATTGGGGCAGGCACTGGAGGGGTGCCCCAACGGGGCGGGGTGGTTCCGGATTCCAACGCACCATTACGACCGATAAGGTCCCTGAGGGCATTTACCGTTTCGTAGGTAACCGGGAAGCAGTCGAGAATGCAGACCACCCCGTCGCTTCGCGCCACCCCTCCATAGAGGGGAATGAGATTGTCCGTCCCTGAAAAGACCCTCGCCCCTTCCCGATTCTCGGGACAGGCTTTGGGAGAGGGTGGCCTAAGGCCGGGTGAGGGGTCCGAGAAAGCGGCGGAGCCGCGACGATTCCCATTCCTCGAGGGGAGGATATTTGACTCCATTCACAGACTCCCTGAAGCGGCGGAGCCGCGACCATCATCGCAGCCCAGGGTTTCAACCCTGGGAATGGGGGATCTCATTTAGGTGCAGAAGGGCGGAGCCGTGGCAATAATTCTCTTGTGGCGGGAAAGGCAGTGGAATGCCACCCCTCATCCCCTGGCCCCCTCTCCCCTCCGAAAAGGGATGGGCGAGGGGGAATTTTCGTGATGGCTCCCAAACCTAGGGCGTTGCCCTAGGCTGCGATGATTGCCGGGGCTCCGCCCCTTTTGTTCAGGTCGTCTGTGTTCATTGGTTCGGTGAAAGAATCTAGTCGGTCCTCCGGACCTTTAGTAGTGAACCGACCCGCAAACATTCCCCTCTACGGAGGGGTGTCGCGAAGCGACGGGGTGGTTTCTGAGGCAATATTTTTCGGTCTCGCTGGGGACCGCCAAAGTTCATGAATATTGCACCAAGAATGTTTGTCGATTGTAGGGAATGCCGACCACCCCGGCCCGTTGGGCCACCCCTCCATAGAGGGGAATTTGGTCTGGACCTTCTTTCCGAAAAAGCGGCGGAGCCGCGACAATCATCGCAGCCCAGGGTTTTAACCCTGGGTTAGGGGTTCTCATTTAGGGTCAAAAGGGCGGAGCCCTGGCAATACGGTTTGCCCTCTTGTTAACAATGTGCCCGGAGTGTCTGGTCGGTCCTCCGGACCTTTGATCATTCGGATCGACCTACCCAGACCTGTCGGTCTGGGCTAACAGTCTTGACGGTCCTCCGGACCTTCCCGGAGAGAAGTTGAAACATCCCACGTCAGACCCTCGCCCCTCTGGGGGAGAGGGTGGCCGAAGGCCGGGTGAGGGGTCCCAAAATTCCCCTGCCCGATAAATTGGGGCAGGCACTGGAGGGGTGCCCCAACGGGGCGTGGTGGTTCCGGATTCCAACGCGCGATTACGACCGATTTGGTTTCCTAAAGGCATTTACCGTTTCGTAGGTAACCGGGAAGCAGTCGAAAATGCCGACCACCCCGTCGCTTCGCGCCACCCCTCCATAGAGGGGAATTTGGGTTGGACCTTCTTTACCAAATGCGACGAAACCGATTCGTTAGGTGCGACTCGCAACCATTTTCAGACCCCTCACCCGGTCCTTCGGACCACCCCTCCATAGAGGGGCGAGGGTCTAAGAGGGTCCCCTTTTTGGGTTAGAAACCCTCACTTCGAACCCTGTCGTCACCGAGAATTGAGAACCCCTCCCGAGCCTGCCCCGATCGGTCGGGGTGGGGAATTTGGGTTGGCCGTGCTTCCCAAACCGCTCAATCGTCTGTACGATCAACGCCACATGATCACCACCCTCGCTCTCGCGACCGTTCTCTCCAGCGCGATCCAAGCAAAAAGCCCGTTCGCCAACGTGGAGCTTGCCTACACCTGCCGCTACTACAAACAAGGCAACGCAAAGAGCCGGCACGAGCTCTATCTCATCAAAGGCGACGGCACCGGTCGGCGACTATTGCCCACCGCCTCTGAGCCCTATCGGGTGAAGTGGGTAGGCAAAGACCGTTTGCAGTGGAGCGAGGTCAAGGGCGATTCCGAAACTCGCATGACCTCGGCGCTCTCCCCTTGGAAGCCCGTACGGGCCAACGTTCCGCCCAGCGAGGAAATGAGCGGCGAGAGGCTCCCCAAGAATTGCGTTTGGGCATCGGGTCAGGTAGCGCTGCCGAACGGGTTCGCACTCACCATGGGCGAAGGCGGGCGACTGGATGAATCGGTTTACACCGACGATGAGACGATCGCCGGTGTGGGCGTTTGGGCCGAACCGTATCTTTCGCGCGTTTATCGCCACACCCCAACCGACCGCATTTTCTTGCTTGCGGGTTCCAGCACCAGCACCTGGGGCGCGGCGTACGCCCTCTTCAGTTGGAAAGCCTCCGTCCCCGTCACCACCGCCAAGTGCGTCTTTAACGAGGCGAACTCGTTCCAGTTTCAGCCTGACGAAGACGTTTATGCCTGGGTGCACCATCGCACTGCCGAGCCGCTCGACCCCAAGGGAAAAGATGAGCGCCAGGTGTGGGTCGGCGCGGTGGGCGTGGGGTCGCAGAAGCTCGGCAAGAGAGTTTTTCCAGTGTCGGGAGTCGCCTGGGCGACCTCGGTGGCGATTCGGCCAAGTCGTTGATGGTGCCATCGAAAACGCGAATCGTACTTAATCACAAACTCGTCGATATTCTGGATGAGTAGATACTTTGTTGATGTATTCCTACCGTCGGCCCCTTCTGGGTGCGGTTCCAACCAGGACGAAGGCTGGACGAAGCAGCGTTGTACCGAGTTCACCGAGTTCTTGAACTACTACGCAGAGAACGGCTATAGGCTCCATTCGGCTGAGTACCGCTCGGTTGCAGTGAACACCGGGTGTGGAAGCAACACTGGATCCTGGCTTGTTTGCATCTTTGAAAAGGAGAAATCAAACGAGGTTCCGAGCTTCCGTGTCTAAAACAAGTAGCGAATTAGAAACAGGTTCTCTAGGCGCACGATTCTCGTTGCACCAAAGGCAACTGGCGAATGGTGATGTAAAACAGAAGCATCCATCATTGACTCGCTACCCTTGGTGGCTCAATCCTGTGTCGATCATCCTTTTATCGCTGATTTCTATCTATCGTAACCTGATTCCGGATTCCATAAAGAAAACCTGCATCTATACGCCCACATGCTCACTCTATGCAATGCACTCGATTAAGAAATACGGTGCTATTCGCGGCTCTTGGTTTGCATTTCAGCGCATTCGCAGGTGCAATGGTGCCCTCTTTAGCCCTGGTGAAGATCTACCATAGGCAAAACTGAAGGGGAATCATCTACTAACTAATGTTGGCCTATTTTTAAATGTAAAAGTTCATTGCTTGGTATGCATCGATACTTGCTCACGTAAGAGGTTTTTGATGCGTCAATGGACTCTTCCATGGTTTCTGATTATCCATTGTTCATTGGGAGATAACCTTCAAGGTTTGTCATTCCCAACCTTAATGGATATCCACGTAATGCCCTTGGAGTATCCGCAAGAAAATACGTAAGATCAGTAAATCGTCCATCGGAACAACCTCCGTCTAGAGCGAGATAAATGTGAAACGGATAGTATGCAAATTCACAACCAATTTCTTGCCTACCGCTGTCGGAATTAAATCGTCCAAAGACGCCACTTTGGCGAAAAGAATTTCCCTTGTAATAGGCGAGATTTAGGCTGAACGGTAAGCGGCTTGCGCAACGCCGAGGGTCGAGAATGAGATCCCTGATAATAGAATTGTTGTCACAAAACGAAGGTCCAGAGCTTGCAACGATAATCGCCAGAAGTTGCTTTGCAAATAAATTACAATTTCCCCAAAATAGGTAAGTGCCCAAGGGACCATCATCAAGTCTCGCAAGCAAGCTATGCGCCTGATTAGCCCAACTAATATATTCTTTGGCATATGTTGTACCAAGGAATGAATTACAGTTGGCACAAAAACATCGTTTGCCGATGCCCCTCTGGCTTGGCGTATATCGACCGCGTTCTTTGAGTAGCTCTGCTCCTTCGAAGAACCGTGCTGGATCTGAATTAAAGGCCGCCCTTGGTGGTGTGTGCTCAAAGGTTAACTTGCCCACTTCTCCGCACAAAAGACAACGTCCTTCTTTCATCTTGAATCACAAAACTATCATACTTGCTGGAAAATACCTTAAGTTGCATGTTCCTCGATCTGCTTCTCGCCGCGCACCTTCAAGATAAGGCCCTCTTCAGCAAGGTCGAACTGGCTTACACCTGTCGCTACTACAAACCGGGCAATGCCAAAAGCAGGAACCACCTGTATCTCATCAACGGTGACGGGTCTAATCGGCGACTTTTGCCAACCGTCGGGGAGCCTTTAAACGTGAAGTGGGTCGGGAGTGATCGCCTGGAATGGGACGAGCGGAGGACAGACGGCTCCCGGACCATGACCTCAAAGCTTTCGCCATGGAGGCCCGTACGCACACGTGATTCGATCATTTCAGATGACACGCTGAGTCTGTGGCCCGGGTTTGAATGGGTCACCGATCAACTGGTCCTTCCGAACGGGCAGGTTTTGCCCCTTAACAAAAAGGGCCAGGCCGAAGATGTGTACGACTTTGCCGTGAATGGCGTCACCGACTGGCTCCTGTACAATCGATCCTACGCTTTGCGTCACCCAGCCACCCGACGGACCTTCTTTCTCGCGACGTCCTGGAGGAGTTCGACGGGTGCTTATAGCGCCCTGTTTGAGTGGAACGAAAAAGACCCTTCCGGAACAGTAAAAACGCTGTTTACCAAGGCGTCATCGTTTGAATTTCATCCGAGTAAGGACGTTTATGCTTGGGTGACGCACAGAGATACGTTGCCGCTCGACCCGAAGGGAAAAGATGAGCGCCAGGTGTGGGTCGGCGCGGTGGGAGTGGGGTCGCAGAAGCTCGGCAAGCGAGTGTTTCCGGTGTCGGGTGTCGCCTGGGCGACCTCGGTAGCGATTCGGCCGAGTCGTTAAAATTTTGCCCCTTCGAAGCAGCCGAATCGTTGCTAGAATGGGACGAAAGTGATCCTCGCTCTGGTTCTCGCGGCCCAACTTCAACACAAGGCCCTGTTCAGCAAGGTTGAGCTTGCTATCACGTGTCGATACTACAAAGCGGGAAAGGCGAAGAGCCGACACCAGCTCTATCTCATCAAGGGCGACGGAACAGGTCGACGCCTGTTGCCGACCGTCGATGAACCATGGAGAGTGAGGTGGGTTGGGCGAGACCGATTAGAGTGGGATGTCTACGAGGACGATTCGAGGGTGACCATGACCTCCAAGCTCTCGCCTTGGAACCCCGTTCGTGTTCCTGAGAACGACGACTCCGAAGAACAGTCGGGCCCTTGGCCAGGCTTTGAGTGGGTCACCGATCAACTTGCTCTCCCTAACGGCCAGGCGTTGCCGATCGGAAAAAACGGTCAGATCGTTGCAGAGCACGTTTTGGAAACTTACAATCTCTCCCTTGGAGGGGTCACCGTCGACTGCATGGCGTTCCGCTCCTACGCCGTTCGCCATCGCTCCACTCGACGCACCTTATTCGTTTCAACCTCTTGGTCAAGCTCATCAGGAGACTACTGCGCCCTTTTTGACTGGAACGAGTTGGATCCGCCCGGCACAGCGAGAGCCCTGTTCCACAGCGCGTGCGACTACGATTTTGAGCCAGACAGAGACGTGTACGCGTGGGCAACCCACCGTGATTCGGCTCCGCTCGACCCTAAGAATCCGGATGGGAAGCAGGTATGGACGGGAGCGGTAGGCGTCGGTTCTCAAAAGCTCGGCAAGCGAGTGTTTCCCGTGTCGGGTGTCGCCTGGGCGACCTCGGTGGCGATTCGGCCAAGCAAGTAACGGACCCCAACCCAAAGGCAAGACCGCCGAAGGTTGACGGTCATCAAACCTTCCAGGCACTCAAAGCTACTTCTGCGTTTGCAGCGACAACCGAACCGCCAATCCGCCAAGAACCAACCCCATAATCGTTCGCTGCAGACGAAGATATCGAGGGCTGCGCTTCATGTGGCCAGAAAGATGAGACGCAAACCACACGATCATGAAGTTCACCGTGCCGCTGATCAATATCTGTTCCGTCGCTAATACCGATAGCTGAAGCCATTCGGGCCCATTTCCAGCATGAACAAATTGCGGCAGAAGCGATAGGTAGAGGAGAGCCGCTTTGGGATTGAGCAAGTTGGTCAGGAATCCCATGGCGAAAAGCTTAGAATCTTCGAGCGGCTCTGTAGCCTCCGACTCCAACGCGGCGCGTTTGCCCACAACGGTGGTCACCGCTAGGTAGAGCAAGTACAACACTCCCGTCCACTTCACCACGTCAAAAGCGAGCGGAATGGTGATCAACAATGCGGTGAGACCTAAGCAAGTCAGCACCAAATAGAAAGAGAAAGCAGCAAGCACCCCCGCTAGTGAAACCAACCCTGCCCTTCTTCCTTGCGAGGCGGATCGAGAAACCAAGTACGCCATGTTCGGCCCTGGCGTCAGGACCACCGAGAGAGCCACAAGAGAAAACTGGGCGGCGCTTTGCGCGAGAGACATGCTTAAGAGTGGAACATTTGCATTAACCGAAGTCAGCAATCCTAACGACAAAAGGCAGGGGGTGGATTTTTCAAAACGCTCCTCTCCCGCCTTCGGCTGTCTGCGGACGTGTTTCACGCCGAGCAATCTCTTGGCGAGAACGTAGACTACAAAGCGCATGGCATACCGTGATCTCCGGCATTTCTTGGAAGTTCTTGAATCTCGTGGCGAGCTGAAACGGATTCAAGAGCCCGTTTCTCCGTACCTGGAGATCACCGAGATCACCGATCGGGTGGTGAAAGCGGGCGGACCCGCGTTGCTGTTCGAAAACGTGGTCGGACCCTCGCACCGAACCGCCTCGCCAAACGTGCTGAGCGCGGTGATGAACCACCCCTCCATTCACCCCGCGCATCGCCCCACCGACTCCCGCAAGTACGACTTTCCGGTGGCGATCAACACTATGGCAACGCGCAAGCGAATGTCTTTGGCACTGAGCTGCGAAGACTTTGAAGAGCATGCGGACCGAATTGAGGCGTTGCTGAAACCCGAGATTCCGAAGGGTCCGGTGGAGGCGCTCAAGAAGCTCCCGTGGCTGCTGGGCGAACTCAAAAACGTTCCGCCGAAGACCGTCACCTCCGCGCCCTGCCAAGACGTGGTGCTGCAAGGCGACGACATCGATCTTTACAAGCTGCCGGTGCTCACCTGCTGGCCGGAAGACGGCGGTCCGTTTGTGACCCTACCGCTGGTCTTCACTCACGATCCCAACACGGGCAAGCGAAACGTGGGCATGTATCGGGTGCAAATTCACGATAAGAACACCTGCGGCATGCACTGGCAAATGCACAAAACGGGCATGCGCCAAATGGAAGACGCGGGCAGCAAGGGCAAGAATCTGGAGGCCTGCATCGTACTGGGCGGAGACCCGGTTTACAACTTCTGCGCCATCGCGCCGCTCCCGCCGGGGATCGACGAGATGCTGTTCGGTGGCTTCATTCGACGCAAGAACGTGGAGCTGGTGAAGGCGAAAACGGTGGACGTGATGGTGCCCGCCGATGCCGAGATCATCATCGAGGGTTACATCGACCCCTCCGAGCGCAAACTCGAGGGTCCATTTGGCGACCACACCGGTTACTACTCACTTGCCGAGGACTTCCCGGTCTTCCACGTCACCGCCATCACTCACCGAAACAAGGCGATCTACCCGGCGACGATCGTGGGTCAACCGCCCATGGAAGACGGCTGGATGGGCAAGGCGGTGGAGCGAGTCTTCCTGCCGTTCATCAAGCTGAGCGTTCCGGAAATTGTGGACATGCACCTGCCCGTAGAGGCGACCTTCCACAACATGGCGTTCGTCTCTGTGAAGAAGAAGTATCCGGGCCACGCGTTCAAGATCATGAACGCCATTTGGGGCCTGGGAGGACTGGCGTTCACCAAGTTTGTGTTCATTTTTGATGAAGACTGCGACGTTCAGAACATCGGTGAGGTGCTGTTTAGAATGGGCGCCAACTGCGATCCTTCTAGGGACGTGATGCACACCAAGGGTCCGGTGGATCAATTAGATCATGCCAGCGTGGCGGAAGGTTTCGGTGGCAAAATTGGGTTCGACTGCACCCACAAGTGGCCAGGCGAAAACGGCTTTACGCGGCACTATCCGAAGCTGATCACTATGGCCGACGATGTGAAGCAGAAGGTCGACGCGATGTGGCCCCGACTCGGACTCTAACGGGGGCTCTAACCGGGTCTTTGAGGCGTATTTATAAGCATTATGTTCACCGGATTGATCGAAGCCAAAGGCACGGTGGTTGCCACGCGCGTTGCGGGATCGCAAGAGGGCGGCGACCTGTGGGTGTCGGTTCCAGCGGGCAAATTCCGCAATTCCAAAGGCGAGGTTCTGCCGTTCGAAATGGGCGAAAGCGTTTCCATCAACGGCGCTTGTCTGACGGTAGTGGAGATCGTTCCGACCGGCGACGACATTCGCCTGAAGTTCGAGCTCTCGGGCGAAACGTATGCGCGCACCTCTTTGGGGAGCGTGTCGGAAGGGGGATCGGTGAACGTGGAGCGCGCCATGACCGGGGAAAAGCGGTTTGGCGGTCACATTGTGCAGGGCCATGTGGACGGGTTGGCGGAGATCGTTTCCATCTCGCCCACGGGCAACTCGGTGGTGTTTCGGTTCAAGGTGCCTGCCGGCGGTTCGCGATATTTGATCGATAAGGGGTCGGTGACCCTGGACGGGATCTCGCTGACGGTGGTCTCGCCGGATGGCGATGAGTTTGCAGTGTGGGTGATTCCGCACACGCTGCAAGAGACGAATCTGGGCGATCGTCGGCCGGGGGATGTCGTGAATTTGGAATACGACGTGGTGGCGAAGTATCTGGAGAAGTTGTCGGGCCCGTATCGGGCTTGAGGGGTCGGGTTTGTAACCCTCGCCCCTTCCCGATTCTCGGGACAGGCCCCGGGAGATGGTGCCCCGTCAGGGGCGAGTGAGGGGTCCGGGAGAAGAATTTAGCTTGTCCCGTCTTTGTGTCGGATTATCTGACCGGTCCTCCGGACCTTGGAATAATTGGGGCAACCTACCCAGACCTAGCGGTCTGGGCTAACAGTCTGGACGGTCCTCCGGACCTTTCCAGAGTGTGTTGCAGCGTCCAATTTGTGGAGCAGGACTCGCCAACATTCCCCTCCATCGAGGGGAATGAATTTGGATTCCAGTTACGGTCTGACCGAAGCGGCGGAGCCGCGAAAATCATCGCAGCCCAGGGTTTTAACCCTGGGTCTGTGGATTCCTTGTGAACCCAGAACGGCGGAGCCGTGGCAATAGGAAAAGCGGCGGTCTCCGGACCCCTCACCCGGTCCCGAGAATCGGGACCGCCCTCTCCGACAGAAGGGCGAGGGTCCATCCCACCTGCCCCAAACCCACTCCCCAAAGCCGACCCTCTGTGATAACTTGCCTTTAATGAGTCACGGACCCCTTTCCGGCATCGCCAAAATCGTCGACGCCCGATCCAAGCGCATCAGCAGCTACGACCGCGGCGGCGGCAACGCCGACAGCGTTCGCATCGAGCCCGGCGAGACCTTCACCATGGCGGAAATGAACGGCGCGGGGATCGTGAAACACATCTGGGTCACCATCGCCCACAACGATCCTCTCTCGCGCCGAAACCTCATCCTTCGCATGTACTGGGACGACCAAACTCATCCCAGCGTGGAGGCACCCATCGGCGACTTTTTCGGGCAGGGATGGGGCATGTACTACAACTTCATCTCGCTCCCCTTTTCCGCCACGCCCGATGGCGGCAAGGCCCTGGTGTGCTACCTGCCGATGCCGTACTACAAAAACGCGCGCATCACGCTCACCAACGATAGCGATCACCCGCTCACCAACTTTTACTATTACGTCGACTACGAAGAGCACGCCAATCTAGAACCCGGACTCGGTCTCTTCCACGCGCAATACCGCCAAGAGCGCACCAAGCCCGAGGACGGAACGGGCAAGGAGAACGAGTGGGAAGTGTTCGGCCCGTTCCAAAAGAACCCCAGCGATGAGAACAACTATGTGTTCTGCGAAGTGGAGGGCACAGGCCACTTTGTGGGCGTGAACTATTACGTCAACTCGCCTAGCCCCATTTGGTACGGCGAAGGCGACGACATGTTCTTGGTGGATGGCGAAGCGTGGCCGGGGTCGGCTCACGGCACCGGAACCGAGGACTACTTCAACCAAAGCTGGTGCCCAGACGAAGTGTTCTGCCACCCGTATTTCGGAACCGCTCGCGCGCCGGGCAGGGGCAATAACGACTCCCGATTCGGCTGGCTGGGGCGAACTCACCTGTACCGATTCCACTTTGAGGACCCGATTCGGTTCACGAAATCGCTCCGGGCAAGCATCGAGCACGGCCATGCCAACTGCCTTTCGCTGGATCTCAGCAGCGTGGCGTATTGGTATCAGACCCTGCCGAGCAAGCCGTTCGAGCCGCTCGCGAGTCGAGAAGAGCGGGTGCCGATGCCGGAGGTCCGAGCGGTGGACGTGCATCGGTGGCGCGATCTGTGGCTGAACAAGCCGGAGTAGATTCGCGCAAAGGCCCTCCAACGCGAAAAAAGAAAACCCGCAATTGAAACTGTCCACAACAGTTTATAATGGTGAAATCGATAATCGGGTGAATCCCACAAGGTTGTGTACGATGAACATTCGATCTCTCACATTGACGTTGCTCGTGTCGGCTCTTGCGGGTCCGGTGGCGAGTTGGGCAGAGGGCGCTTCTTTGCCGCTGCGCACCGATCGACCTCGAATCAAAGTGGTCGAAGTTCCCGATCCGTTCGGTGGTCCAAAGTTGAAGGTGCTCCGAACCTCTAACGACACGCCTTTAAGAGCCGGAACAGCTTGGATATGGTCAAAGCAGTGGAAAGAGGAGCCTGCCTCGTACTATGCCGACCTGAGAAGCAAAGGTTTCAACTGTGTCCGAATCATCTTATTCGACACTTGGGAGCAAGAGGCCGGATACGGTGGCGGAGATTGGAACAACGCCACCTACCGGACGGAAATGCTGGGCAGGTTGGAACGGGCCGTTAACCACGCTTCTACGAACGGCCTGTATGTTGTTCTGAACTCGCACAACAAGATTCCGAACTTTGACGAGGCCTATAACACGGCTCTTTGGACCCACGTTGCCCCATTTTTTGCGAACCGCACTCACGTGCTTTATGAAGCGACCAACGAGACGCTAGACGGCACGGGCATCAAGGCAGACGGCCTTTTCAGCGGCGATCTAGGTCGACTTGAAGCGCTTCGACGCAACTACGACCTCATTCGATCGCTCGCCCCTCAAACCCATATCATGGTCCTTACCCCGGCCGGGGTTTCAGGCTGGGGATACGTGGATGGGATGAATCGACTGGTCAGGCGCTGGCTAGAGGTGCCCGGCACTCCCGTTGATTGGTCCAAAACCTCCGTTGCCTACCATCTCTACCACGCCGATGTGAGTCTTTTCCCCCAGGCCCAAGACCTTAGGAGGTTTCACAGCGAGTTTCCAGGATGGCCCTCGGAGAACAATTTCCCGTCCTCGGTTTCTTCCCAGCAGCTAGGCATCCCTGCAGATGACACCTGGCGATCGGTCTCTTACGGGAATGACACGTACGTCACGCAAACCTGCGAGAGGCTGGGTCTCGGCTGGAGTCATTGGCACCTCAACCGCCAAACTCAACTCGACCGAAACTTCCCGCTCCTTTGGGACGATGCAAAAACGAAGGGATACAACTGGAACCCGGATCCGGTGACGAACGCGGTCATGTCGATCGACAGCGGAGGCGAAGGGAGTGCAAAGTTCTGGCGAGACGTGAACTTCTTTGGGGGCACGGTCGCGTTGCACGATCCATCTGTCACTGTGGATACGAGCGGCGTCTCCAGGCCCGGACCTCAGTCTTTGTACGCTTCCGAACGGTGGGGCGCCTTCCGGTACCAGATTGCAGGGCTCTCTCCCCGGCTTCGATACAGCGTGAGGTTGCACTTTACGGAGCGATTTTCAGGAATCACGGCCCCAGGGCAGAGGCTGTTTGACGTGAGGTTGAACGGCCAAACCGCGCTTTCCAGATTTGACATCTTCGCGGCAGCCGGAAACCGACGCAACAAGGCGGTGGTGAGAGAGTTGTTTGCTTCTCCGAACAACTTTGGACGGTTGGATATCGAGTTTGAGCCGATCGTTCAGTGGGCGAAGGTCGACGGGTTACAGTTGTCGGCGGTCGGGAGAAGGTAGAGCCCCTTCCCAGGTTTCGCAAGTTCGGTTCTTCTTTTCTTGTGAATGGGCAGATCCCGCCTCAGCCTTTTGTCAAAAGGGCACGACTCTATCGTTTTCAGGCTCTTCGCGATACCGTAGGATGATCTCTTAATGAACGTTGATTTAAGATTCAGGCAGGTCCATTTAGACTTCCACACTTCAGAACACGTCGCCGATCTTTGTTCACAGTTCGATGCGGATGCGTTTGCCCGGACGCTGAAAGAAGCGCATGTCGACAGCGTGACCCTGTTTTCGCGGTGCCATCACGGCTGGATCTATCACGACACAAAGTTTCCGAACAAACACCCCCATCTCAAGCGCGATCTTCTTGCCGAACAGATCGAGGCTTGCCACAAAGCCGATATTCGATGCCCCATCTACATCACGGTGGGCTGGGACGAGTACGCCGCTCGATTGCATCCGGAATGGGTGGAAGTAGACGCCAACGGTGTTAGGCACGGACGCAAGCCTCTGCAAAACGGCGGGGGCTGGCTGAAACTTGATTTTGCTTCCGAGTACGTCGACTATTTGATCGCGCAGATCGACGAAGTCATCGACCGCTTCGGTCCAGAGATAGACGGCTTCTTCTTCGACATCATTCACCAGTGGTCGGTTCACTCGGAGTCTTGCATGAAGGAGTACCGGCGGTTGAACCTAGACCCAACCAATCCTCAGCACCAGCAGCACCTTCGGGACGAATTGAAACTGCGTACGGTCGAGAGAATCAGCAACTTCGTGCGGAGTCGGCTGAAGGATGTTTCGATTTTCCACAACGGCGGACACGTTGGACCTTTGTTCCGCAAGATGGTCGAGAGCTCGACTCACTTGGAAGTGGAATCACTTCCTACGGGCGGGTGGGGCTACGCGCATTTCCCAATCACGGCGCGATACGCCCGAACCCTTGGCAAAGACTTTCTGGGCATGACGGGCAAGTTTTCGGAAACATGGGGGCACTTCAACTCATACAAAAACACGGCGGCGCTGGAGTACGAGTGCTTCAGTGCGCTGGCGCAGGGGGGCAAGTGTTCGGTTGGCGATCAGCTCCATCCATCGGGGTTGTTGGACCCCAAAACGTATCGGCTCATCGGAGAGGTCTATCGGGGAGTCGCAGCGAAGGAACCTTGGTGTCAATCCGCTCGAGCCGTCACCGAAATTGCGGTTCTCAATGCAGAAGAGTTCGACACCTCCGCCGAGAGGCAAGACCCGCGGAACCTTGGGGCCTATCGAATCTTTCAAGAGGGTTGCCACCAGTTCGATTTCGTTGATTCTCAAGCAGATTTCAAGAATTACCGGCTGCTGGTTTTGCCCGATATCGTTGACCTTAACCCGGACTTGAAGACCAAGATCGAGAGCTTCGTTCAATCGGGTGGGAAGGTACTTGCCACCGGACGATCCGGCTTAGGCTTGTCCGGCTTTCCTTCAATTGGAACGGGGGAAGAGCTCCCAACCAGTCCAGACTTCGTTCAAACGGACCTTACGGGCGAATCGGACACGGAGTTTGTGATGTACGAGCGCGGTGTCAAGGTGACTCCAAGCCCTACGGCGGAGGTTTTGGCAACCATCCAAGAACCCTTCTTTGAGCGGAGCTATTCGCGCTTTGTGAGTCACGCCCACACGCCTCCGAGGACCGGTGGGCCTTCCGACGAACAGTCTCACTCACCGGGAGTGCTTGCCACAGAATCGATGATCCACATCGTTCATCCGGTGTTCACCACCTATGCGGTTCACTCCATGGCGTTCCACCGTGATCTCGTGCTGGCTTGCGTGGCTTGTCTTCTGCCCGAACCTCTTATGCTCGTGGAAGGCGCTCCTCGATCTTTGCAGGTAACCGTTACCGGACTGCCCGACGGTCGGCGAGTGCTGCACTTGCTTCACTACATTCCGGAACGGCGAGGTTTGCGCTTTGACATCGTCGAGGATCCGATGTGGACAAAGGATGTCCAAATTGGAGTGTTGGGGGCGTGGACTCCTGTTCTTCAACCCTCTGGGAAGCAGCCGGCGAGGTCGGAATCTAACGGTCGAACATGGTTTAAGGTAGACGAGTTCCTTGGACACGAACTTGTTGAACTAACCCCCATTCCCTAAGGAGAATTGAATCTGGTTGTAGGCGGTCTGAGCGACTTTGTTGGGTGTCGTAGAACGGTCAGTAGAATAGGTTCGGCATGCCAAGAACGGTAGAAACGGAACGAGCCAAAGAGGCCCTGGAACGTGACCTCCGTGAAGCTGCGTTTGCGAAGGGCGTTCAGGCCGAACTCTTGCCGTCTTTGCGAGAACTATCTGCAAAGTACAAGATTTCTAAAAGCCTGGTTCAGCGCGTGGTGAGAAACCTCTGCGAAGAGGGGCTGCTGTACCCGGTTCATGGCATGGGAACGTTCATCGGGCACAGTCCCAAGGTTTCGCCGGATGTGTTCCTCTTCGTCGGTGAAAACACGGATCGAGATTATCAAATCCGGAGGGGATTCGAAGATCGTCTGAGCGCCCTTGGGGCTGCCTCGCTATCGTTGACCGTCGACGCCGCTCGCCAGGCGCTGGCGAGTCAGTCGCTGCCCTTGGTTCGAGGCGCCTGGGATCCCTCGGAGGAGCAAAGCCTTTCTAAGCAACTGATGGTTCCTGCCGTGGCGATGCAGGGCCACATTTCTGAATCGGACGGTATAGGCGTGTCCTTCGATAACGTTGGCGGAGCCCAAGCGGCAACCATGCACCTGATTACGCACGGTGCGCGTTCGCTGGTGTACCTTGGGGTTCACGGTGGCGACAAACAGTTACCCGCTCTTGATTGGTCTCAAGAGCGCGCTCAGGGATTTCTAACCGCGGCGAAATCGGTCGGAATTCAGGATCGATGCACCGTGATCACTCCGTTTGAGTCGCTGCCCTCCAGTCGGTCGAGCGACCCGTTCGACTACTTTCAGATGGGGATTCGGTTTGCAAACCACCGGGCGGTGCAGACAAAGGATGTTGCGATTTTGGCGGCGAACGATCGGGTGGCGTACGGCTTTCTCGCCGGTCTTGCCAAGTTAGGGATGAAGCCGGAAGAGTTCCCCCCGATTGTTGGGTTCGACGCATCGATGTGCCGAGCAGGTGATTACCTCACTTCGGTAGCGCTGCCTTGGTCCGACCTGGGTCGGGCCGCCGCCGACCTGCTCGTGCAACGCGCGTCAAAGGGTCCCTCCGCGAGAGACGTCGCAATGGTCGGGACAACGCTGGTTGTGAGAATGAGCGGTCAGGCAGGCTGGCTGGCATCGCTTCCAATGTTGTTCTCCGTCCTCCTAGATGCCGAGACCGAGGACGATCTGTTGTATCCGCGATAAGGAAAGGCTGAACAAACCGGAGTAACTGTAAACAAACGAAGCCACCCGAAAATCGGGTGGCTTCGTTCAATGTCCGTGCCTAGGGGCGATTACTTGGAAGCGCGGCGGCGGCGAACCAAAGCCAGCGCGCCAACGCCAAGAGCGATCATGGAAGCGGGCTCTGGAACAACTCCCGTAACCGTGTAGTCCACGGCGTAATCGCCGCTGTTATCGCCATAGAACCCGATATCGCCGTTCCAGTCGAAGGCATCGGTAACGCCGAACACTAGCTTTGCGGCACCATCTGGCACCAGAAACTCTTGTTGCATGGTCATGCCCGCGTCCGAGAATCCGTTGCCGATAAAGAACACCTGGCGAAGACCCGGCGCGTAGCTTGCCGCCGAGAGCGAACCCTGAGCGAAGTTGGCAGGAGCGGTGAGTCCGGAAACATCGCCATCTTCAACGAACACTCCGAAAATGCCGCCTCGAATGGATAGAGGTCCAACGCCGGAGATGGGACCCGTTCCAATGATCGTCGATGCGTAAGTTTCGCCGTCGGCACCAATGGGACTTGCACCATTGAAGTAAGCGACTCGGCCCGTGCCGACCACAGTAAGAATCCGTCCTACTCCCGCATCGAGCGTAACGACGGGAGCCAAAACTCCACCGCCGCCACCCGCAGGTGCAGGTGTTGAGACGCCGTAACCAAAAATGTTGGCTTGTCCGCTAACGGCCGTGGAGCCGGTTTGAGCCAAAGAAACACTCGTCAAAGCGAGCGCGATTGTTGCGTAACCCCATTTCATCATAATCATCCACCTTCTCGAACAGCGTTCAAGAGGCACCTCTTTGTTTAGAGGACTGCCTATTGTATGTCTTTTTGCAACAAGGGTCGGTGAAACGTGGTCGAACTGCTATTTTTGCGGGCTAAAGACCCGGCTTTCGGCGCTATCGCTCGATTTCAGCTTCTTCTGTGAACTCAGCAAAGATTTGGGACCACCGAGCGTGATCTGTGGCTGAACAAACCTGAATAACGAGCCCGCCATCGGAAACTCACGCCAGAAAAAAAGGTGGGGCTTCTCTCTTTGGACTAGGGACCAGCTCAGAGGCTCGCAGGTGAGAGAGGGTATTCCTTCAACGGGGGTTGGAAGGGGTACATAGCCTTTGCGAACAACCGGTAAACCACGAATTCCTCCATCAATACTCTGTGCCAAGCAGTCGAATCCGGTCCTAGCGTGCAACCTGCTCTTAGCGGCAGTGCGGCCATTTTAAATAGGGGCTTGACCCGGGTAGGAATGGCGTTGCTCGGAAAAGGCGGTTCTGCCTCTTGTTGATACTCGACCAGCGACCCAACGAGCTGATAACCCGAAGGGAGTTCAAACACGATCCTAATCTGATCCTTACGAATCAGGCGGAGCATCACCGGAGACTTGCCTTTGGTTTCGGAGGTCAGTACGGAAAGTTCGGAGGCGTCCAGCAACGAGCCCGCTCGTTTCAGGTTGTCGGATAGATCGGGCGGACTTTGCACCACGTAAGACGTTTCGCGCTTCATACGAACGCGAATCTCCTTCCGATCACCGTTGAGCGCAGAGACGAACGGGCGTTTGACCTCGACGGGCAAGGCAGACCAAAGAAAAAGACTTCTTGCGGCCATCGATTGAGTATCAAAGGGCCCTTGCCCATTCTTGTAGGCTTCGAGAGCAGGATTTCGCTCGGCGATCATGTTTAGGAGTTCCTCGGTGACCGAATACGGGAGGTCGGCAAGTTTCACCCCACCCGAGGGAGAACCCTTCTCGATTCCAAAATCGGAAAGCGCCCGATAAATACGAAGCAAGCCGAAATCGTTCTTGGTTTCGAACGGATTGGTTGCAAAGGCATCGACCACCATTTTCAAGTCTGAGTACCACGATCGTCTGGACTCTAAAGAGGCAATCTCGGCTTCTGCTTCCAAGGTAAACGGCTTTTCGCCTTGTCTGAAAGCAACGCCTCTATCCAAAAGTTGCCGATCGTAGGTCTCTTCCCGGGCTTGTCGCAGGTGGAGGGGTCGGATCAAAATCCAGTTGTCGTTCTCTTCTACCCTCACGTTCAGAAGCTTAGAGAATATGGGGTCTTCCGATTGAAATCGCAGCATCTGGCCAATCAGGCCATGCCTAGAAAAATCCAAAAGGCTGTCCGAAAGAATCGCGACTAGATTCTTGCCCTTGGCTTTTGCTTCTTGCTTCAAAAACTCGGCGGTGTAGTACGCCAATGGGTCTTTGGCGGAGGGCGATTTCCAAGGAAGAGTGGTAAGGAGCGATGCCAGAGGTGGTTCTTTTGAATCCCTAATCGCAAAGTTAAGCCGATAAAGAGTTTGGGCTTCGAGGCTCAGTTGCTTCCATTTGCCATCGTCAACGCTCTCCCAATCGGAACTGGGCTCGATGGGTTCCCACGTGTTGGATTCTATCTGCAGAACCAAACTTTTCTTTGCATCGTAAAGGCTCAGAGTGATGGCGTAGTGGTCTGAGTGCATCCGCGCCACCTCAAAAACAATCTCGCTGGGTGGACTAACGAACGGAGCGACCTGATCGCAAAAGTCAAACGAGTCGAAGTAAGGATCTCCGGTCTTCACGGGCTTTCCGCCCGTGACCTCGGCCAATACGTTCTGCTCTGCAATAAATCGAGCCACGGCATCTGCCACCGAGGGCGGGAGAGGCGCTTCCGTTCCCTTCGGATGGAGGGCGAAAATTTTGGTTGGGTTTGGATACAGATCATCGAAGATTTTCGGGTCTAGGCCAAGCATCATCCGGTGCCTCAGCCGGTCGATCGGCGATTGCCTTGCGATGACTTCTCCCCGCTCGTAATTCGACTCTTGGCGGTCCTTAGAGGTTTTTTTACCGAGGATCCGCAGCTCGTTCAACAGAGATTGCACGTAAGCCTTGGTGAACGGCGGAAAGGACTTTGCCGCCTTCTTGTGGTGTTCGAAAAGTTTTTCTTGTCTTGATCGAATGGCGCTGTAATAGGCGTCATCATCCTTGGATCGCTGCTTTTCCATTTGCAGCAGATTGGTCCAGCCGAATTGCTCTTGCCAGGTGGCGTTGGTCACTTGGGCGATCTTTGCCATGAGCTCTTCCCGACTCACGCGCGGAGCGTAGACCATCAGCGTCAGGTTCTCAAGCTCAGGCGAGACGCCAACCGATCGCCCAAGATGCTTCGAAAGGCTCTGGGTCGCCCGGGCGATCGGCATCGGTTCGATATCGACCGAAATCGGCTTGGCAGCACCGTTTTGTTTGACGAGAGAGACCAAAAGCGTCGCTACGCCCGCGAGCACTAAAGCGGAAAAGATAAGTCGGCGTCGGACGGGCTGCATGGAGGCTCAGAGAGAAAGAAAGGACGAACGCCTCACTCTCTAGAATATAGTAGCCGCGCAACCCTAAAGTAACTGTTAAGCAATTTCAATTACAGCTACGGCCTGCGATTCTTCATTCGCGTATCCAACTCTTTCTGAGCATTCAAAAACTCTTCCTTGATCTCAGCGGGCAGAGTGCTGAGCGTAAACGTCTTGTTCGGCACCGGACGCAGTTCTTGCAGCGAGCCGATGGTCCGGAAACCGTTCTGGAAGTTGTAGGTGATCTTGATCTGCCGCGAGACGATGAGCCTCATTCGCGAGGAGTTCACGTTCATCGTGCTATCTGTGATCCACGGAAACAGCTTGGGGTTCGCCGCCATGTAAACCCGCTCGGCGAGGTCGCTGGGAGAGAGCAGATCGCCCTGGCGCGGCAAGAGTCCCTTCGCCTCCGGACCCGTTTGCACCCAATAGCTCGTCTCAACCTCAAACGAGATGGTGGTGTTCAGGGGAATTCCGTTCGGCAGGCAAACGGTGGGCTCTCTTAATATTCCGTTCCAGAACGCCTCCATTTTCGGATTGGGCAGGCCCGCGTTGGAATCACCAGAATCCTGGTCGTCCGCATCTGTTTTGGGCGGTCCATCAGTATCGCTTTCGGCCTCATCGATGAAGATCGAGTACGGCTCACCGTTGTAAACAATCTTGTGAACCTCGGTTTGCACCGCTTTCGGCAGCATGCTTAGCGCGACCCCACCTTTGCGAGCCGCCGCGATTCGACCCGGCTGCGTCATTGCCGCGAAAACCCGAAGGTGAGGCAACTGGTTTCCGGAATGGAACGGGTTGGCGCGGAGCGTGTACAGCATCGCCGTGAACGGGCTGGCTACCTGATTCGACTTAGATGCAAGGTCGGCCTCTTCTTCCAAAGAGGGAGGGTCTAGCCGGGCGCCCATCGCGAACTCCTGCTCCAAGAGAGAGCGATCGTGGTAACTCTTCCGGATACGCAACGGGTTGGTAGATTTCATCACCAGCCAGTTCGCGTCTTCCTCCACCAGGGCATCGTAAATCCACGGGATGGGGGGATTGCGCTTCAGGAACCCCTCGATGTCGGAAATGATCCCGTATTCGTACTGATCGATGAACTGATCCGGTACCACCGCCACCAGGCTCTTTTTGCGATTCCTCGCCTCCGCCGAAAGCAGATCTCCCACGTAGTATCCCAGTGGATCGCGCTGGGTAGGTTTTCGCCACAAGGCGAGCAGCGCATCGGTAACCGCCTTCCACCTATCGGCCTTGCGGTTGTTCACGGTGAGGAGGTTGCGCAAGACGTCCGATTCGGGCGACAACTTCAAGCCTTCGGTGACCTTCGAATTGTCGTTGTTCACCTCAGCGAAGACGCTTTCATCTAAGGTGTCCCAAGAAGAACTTTCCGCTTCCAGCATGAACTTCCCGCTCTTGTCAAAAACGGAAATTTTGAAGCCGAACGTGTCGTCGAGGTAACCCTCCACGCTCAGCAAAACCGTCCCGACGGGTTGGTTCACCTCTTCAACAAAAGCGCCGAACTCGATGCCGAGACCATTGCCGTCGCCGTCCACCACAGGCTGCCCCCCGGTCACCTGCGCCCAAAGGTTCTGCTCTTCCACATACTGAGCAATCAACTTGGCAACCTCGCCCGGCATGGGCGATTGCATGGGGGTTGGGTTGGTGGAGAAAATCTTGCGCTCGCCGGGGTTCACCGAGGCAAGCGTTTCGGCTTTGAGCGCCAGAAGGAAGCGTCGATTGAGGCGAGAAACGGGCGACTCTTGTTCCAGTTCGTTCACCCGCTTCGAGACCCGCTCGTTGTCGTTAGGACCGTAGAGTTTGGCGAAGTCGCGCATCTCTTCGTACAGTCGGCGGGCGTGCTGTTCGTCGAACGGCTTTTGGGCTTGAAGCTGCTTTCGGTTGTGGTCGAGCAGGCGCTGGATAGACCGGATCCGTTCCTGTCGATAGGTCTGCTCATCCGACCTCGCCTGCGCGGACGTCTGCTCGAGATACCAAACGCCGCCGCGCTTGCTCCAGGTGGCGTTGATTGCCTCGGCAATCTTGTCTTGCACTTCGCGAACGGTGGCTTGCTCGGCGTGGACCATCACCGTGGTTGGCCAGAGAGTTTTCGCCACTTGCACGGGCTCACCCAAAACGGCGGCGAGTTTGTTCGCCAACTTTGGCAAGGGCATTGGCTCCCAGTGAAAGGTTCGTTGGGCGTTTTGGGCTTGGATGCTTGGAGAACCCGCAACAAGAGCAGCTAAAAGGAAGGCGTTCATAAGCGGGTTCGAAACTTTGGTGTTACAAGAGGTTAACGGTTCAGCCTCCGAACGGTGTCAGGAAAATGGGTCGTTTCTGTTTTGTCGGTTGGTTCCGATACGAAAAGAGGGGCGATGCTGCTGCATCGCCCCTCTTTCAATTCCTAATCGGTTGGAATTACTTGGCAGATCGTCGTCGGCGAACCATTGCCAGCACGCCGATGCCGAGAGCGACCATCGAAGCAGGCTCGGGGACGACGCTGGTGGTAACGGAAACGCTGTCGTAGAAGCCGGAGTTACCAGCGGAGGTGAGACCGGATCCGAGAACGACGGTATCAGCGGTCCAGTTGTTAGTCGACGTTCCGCGAGCAAACGTTGAGTTGTGCCCCTTGGTTCCGTTGACGAAGAACTCAACACCCGTAGGAGCAACCACGACATCGAACTGAGTCCAATCGGTGGTTCGGTTAGCGGCTTGATCCAGCACGAACCAGCCTGCGTTTGCAGCATAGCCGGAGCCGGTGAGTCGAACCTGCCACTTAGAAGTGTTCGACAAAGCTCCTACCGTCGTGTCCGCGTTCAGCACGTTCGTAGCGCCGTTGTAGGCTCCTACGGCGATAAGCTGATCGAGCGTTCCACCAAACGTGTTGTTGGTGTAAGACCGGATCTCGGCCCACTGTCGGTTGCCGGCGGCGGTTGCGCCGAGTTTGAGATAGAACGAGAACGTAAACGTCTCGGTGGTAGCGATGGGAGCGAACGTCTTATACTTTCGACCGATTGCCGATGCGGTACCGCCGGTGTTGGTTCCGCCAACAGCCGCAGCGTAAGTGCCAGCGTAGACCGGATCGGTAACGATGGTCGGAACTTCCGGCTCGGTGTTGCCGTCGCCCGTCCAGTTCGAGAAGTCGCCGGACTCGAATCCGTCGCTAAAAACGATGTTTGCCTGAGCCCCGGCAACAAGAGCCATTACAGCCGCAGAAAGAATAACTCGGTTCATTACAAGCACCTCAGCCCGCAAATTTGCAGGTGATTACAGCCTAAGAATAACACGTTTGCCCGTAAATAAGCTTGCCGGTAGCAAAGCCGGCATTTATGCCGGCTGACCTTAACGAGCCTTAAACACGAGATCGGCAAAGACCGGACAGTGGTCGCTGGCTCGGGTGGGTTTGCGCACGTATTCGGCCCGACCCTCGTCGTTCCTTCGCGTAGTGCCGTACTGACCCCTCAGCGCATCGTCTGCCGAGTAAATGGTCGCCTTTGCGCCTTCTGCCAGAGAAGGCGAAACCAGAATTTGGTCGAACAGGATGTGGGTGGTCTTTAGGTCGTCCGGGAACTTGTAGTCGATGCCTCGAGTGCGCTCGTTTTCAGCCATTGCACCGGGGGTAAACGGCTGAATGTTCGATCCCGCTTTGTAGTCTCTTGCCAGGCCGTGCGTGACTCCGTCTTTGCGATACAGGTCTTGCATCAGGTTCACCAGCAAGCGCGATTCCCCAACCGGACCGCCCTTCGCCATGAGGTCGCCCGATTCCAAAATGTTCACGCTCACATCGTCCGGAGAGTCGTTGAGATCTCCCATGACGATGTGGTTCTCGTTCTTGAGACCTCGCAGATAGCCCGCCAGCAACGCCGCGCCGAACTCGCGCTGAGGATCGGTTTGGAGTCGACCGCCTGATCGGGACTTCATGTGTAGCGAGTACACGGAGAATCGGACTCCGGACGGCGTTTCTACCACCGCTTTCAGCACGTCTCGCTTGCCGGGGAAAGCGTAGTCGTAGTACGAATCCTTAAAGACCATCTCCGAAGAGACCAGCTTGAGCGGCTGTCGAACCGCGATACCCACCTCTTGGTCCTCGGTTTTGTCATCCAGCATGGCAATCTCCCAGCCATCGTCGAGGAACTGCTTCATTGCCCGCTTGCTCTGCACCTCTTGGAACGCAAGGATGTTGGGTTGGATGTTCTTGAGGACCGATTTGAGATTGGAGATTCGGTCTTCTCGTGCCTCTTCGCTGAACCATTCGATGTTGTAAGACATCACCCGCAGCTTGACCTCGCCCTGCGGGGCGGAGGGGCGAGCGAACCCACTTTGGCTTAGGCCAAGAAGAGCGATGCCCGTGACTGTGAAGCAGGTCAGCGTGAGCCCGATGGTTGCCCTGCTCATCCGAAAAGTCGCCGAACGGAATCTCATAATGCTGTCCTCCATTGTGAACCGGTACGCGTTTGCGAACAACTCTGGCCACCGCATGACAAAACAAGACCGCCCCGTTTTTCACGGGGCGGTCTTGAGTGCGCTGTCTTGCCTTTAGCTGCTATTTAGAACCGGAAGCCGACGCTGGCGGTGATCACGGGGAACAGTCCGTCGCTGCGATACCAGT
Organism: bacterium; assembly: GCA_027483535.1. Lineage (GTDB taxonomy): Bacteria > Armatimonadota > Fimbriimonadia > Fimbriimonadales > Fimbriimonadaceae > Fimbriimonas. Next base: position 142,259 of record JAIXUN010000004.1, on the reverse strand, counting down.
TGCTCGCTTGCATGTACTGCAGGCCGCCGCCTACTCGCCAAGCCCAGTCTTCACTGAACTGACCCACGTAGTACGCCTGAGCGTTCACCGCGAATCCGCTGCCCCACAGACCGGCTCGAGCACCGTACATCAACCCTTGCTTGTTCTGGTTGGTGTACATGTTGATACCGCCGCCAATTCCATAGATGCCAAAACCATATTCGTAGGTGATGTTGCTGTTCGAGGGCATCTCGTAAGAGAGATCAGAGAGCAGCCAGATGGTTCTTGGGTTCGTAAGGTACGTGCTGCCTTTTTCTTGCGTGGTCAGGCTAATGGGTTCCAAGGCCGTTAGCGACTTTTCCGCCGCAGCCATACTGGTTGCGCCCAAAGAAAGAGCACAGATGCCGATAAGTAGTGTTTGTTTGTACATGTTTTCCTCCCGAACGATTTCAACCAATGGATTCCGCTTTGCCGAATGTTCGGTGTTCGAATCGTTCGGTTGAGATCGTATTCTAAAGATCAGACGTGTGGCTGTGACATGGGGCACAGAATCGGCACCGGGCAGGGGTCGAAAGACCCCCCGATCAGATAGACAAGTCCCGTAAAGAAATCGAAAGTGTTCCTAAAGGGAGGCTATTCATCGCTTTCATCGGTGCCTTCAGGCGGCACCGTTTCCAGCACTTGTATTTGGGCTCTCAAGAACTCCACGTTCTCGCGCAGAACGTCTGCGAAGGGCACCAAGCGATCCCTTGCGATCCAGTCCATCATTCCGGACAGCACCAATTCTTTGAGGTAGGCCGTGCTGAAGCCCCCCGTTGCAACCGCGAGCGTTTCCAATTCTTGCTCTGTCAGCGCTAGCGCCGAATTGAGGCGCTGGGTGAAAAACTCCAGGAATCGGTAGCGATGATCTTTCTCCGGAAGGTCGAAGTGGTATCGACGGTCGAAGCGGCTGGGTCGGTTGGCAAGCGCCGGGTCCAGCTTGGCCGGATCGTTGGCAGAGGCGATGACGAAGATGCCCTCATTGGCGGCAAACCCGTCGAGCTCGTTCAGGAAGAAACTGCGATTCTTGGGGGTGATCAGCGTGTCGATGTCCTCAAGGATCAGAAAGCACGGCGTTACTTTCCGCGCTCTGTGGAAAACGTTCCAAATAGTGGATTGCCCTGATTGCCACCGATCTTCAAAGCTCCGAACGTACAGAGTGTTGATATTGAAGTGGTTGGAAAGCGCCTTGATGAGGTGCGTTTTTCCGTTGCCCGGGGGACCGACCAGGATGATGCCCCGCTTCCATGGAATACCGTGCGATTGGTAAATCTCTTTGGAATTGAGCCAATGCTGAACATCTTCGCGGATCTTCTCTGCGAAGCCCTCCGGCAGAATCAGGTTGTCAAAACTCGACTTCCGAGTTTCCTTAAACATGGCCTCGTCTTTGTTCCAGCAACCTTGCGAGAAAACGAGAACGGCGGTTTCTAGATCGTTTAGGTATACGTCTACGGCTTGGTCGAGTGCCGCCGCCTCTTCGCGATTGGCAGCGATGAGGAAGTTTTTCGTCAAGGAGTTGTCGCCAAGTACCAGCTCAAACTGGACAAACTCAAAGGTTTTGTCGTTCCAAACAACTTTTATCCAGCACGTTTCTATACTGAAATCGGTCTTGTTGTCCCAGGTGGTAACGCTTCGGTCGACGTCGAAGTCCGGCAGGTCTTCCAAGACACAATGCCCTTCTTCCGCAAACTGTTCGAGGGTGGAGACCGAGTAGTCCACTTCAAACACTTCCCTATCAGGAAAGTGATCGCGGACGGATTGGGTGAAGACGCGGCGAATCGCGTCGGTAGGTTGATGAAGAGCTGAGAGGAGTATCTCGTTTCTAGTCATTAGTTTCGGCCTGACCAGATTCAGGCTGACCAAAGTATAGCGATCTATTTCGCCCGAGGGAACCCTGCGTTTGCGGATGCCACAATAGAGATTCAATTTCAGAAGGGCGTATGGCGGTGGATCAGATTCGAAAAGAGAACGGGGTTTGGTACGAACTCCTCTCGATCTGCCCGCACACCAAGGCTCGGCGCGGGCGACTTCACACCCCGCACGGCATTGTCGAAACTCCCTTTTTCATGCCCGTCGGCACGCAGGGGTCGGTCAAAACGGTCGGCAGTGAAGACGTGGAGGCGCTCGGCTTCCAGCAGGTTTTGGCGAACACCTATCACCTATCCCTCCGACCCGGATCGGACCTGGTGGAGCGTCGAGGCGGACTGCACAAGTTCATGTCTTGGAACGGCAGCATCCTCACCGATTCTGGTGGGTACCAGGTGATGTCGCTGTCCGACATGCGGACCATCAACGACGAAGGCGTTCGGTTTAAGTCTCACCTAGACGGCACGGTGCATTTTCTCTCGCCGGAGCGGAGCATTCAGATTCAGGCTGAGCTTGGGGTGGATATCTCGATGATGCTGGACGAGTGTCCGCCGTACCCCTGCACTCGCGAGGAGGCGGAAAACGCAATGCGGCGCACTCACCGTTGGGCGCATCGGAACCTGAGCGCGCGAAAGGAGGGTCAGGCGATTTTCGGCATCGTCCAAGGTGGCGTTCACGAGGATCTTCGAACGGATAGCGCGGCGTACATGGCGGAACTGCCGTTCGATGGTTTGGCGATCGGAGGCGTGAGCGTTGGCGAGCCGACCGAGATGCAGTATCCGGTGGTTCAGCAGGTGGCGCCTTTGCTGCCCGACCACAAGGTTCGGTACCTGATGGGCGTGGGTCACCCCAAAGACATTCTCCATGCGGTGGCGTGCGGAGTAGATATGTTCGACTGCGTGCTGCCCACCCGAATGGCGCGGCACCACTGTTTGTACACGCTCGGGGGTCGGCTGAATGCGCTGGGGAAGAAGTGGGCAGAGCACGATGGTCCGCACGAGGAAGCGAGCGTCTTTCCTCAAACGGAACGGTATTCGGCGGCGTACATGCGGCACCTGTTTAAGGCGGGCGAACCGCTGGGCGCTCGGCTGGCGACGCTGCACAATTTGGCGTTTTACGCTCGGCTGATGCGGGAGATTCGGCAGGCGATCGAGGAAGGGTCGTGGCCGGCGTTGGTCGAGCGATACGCGAACGCGTGATGTTTGGTCGCGGCTCCGCCGCTTTACGGAGTTTGTAAAAGGGATCCAGTTACATTCCCCTCTATGGAGGGGTGTCGCGGAGCGACGGGGTGGTCTCCGGATTACCGTCTCTTTTTGCATCCCATCGCCCGTTTAAGCCTTTCATGCGCGTGATGGGGATTTGGAGGGCGTTCGGTTCTGCCGACCACCCCACCCCTGCCGGGGCACCCCTCCCAGGAGGGGAATGTGGTGCCCTCCATTTCCGAGAAGGTCCGGCGGACCGGCAAGACTGTTAGCCCAGACCGATAGGTCTGGGTTAGGATGCCCAAAAAACCAAGGTCCGGAGGACCGTCCAGATACTCCGGACACCTTGTCTACAAGAAGAAGAGCCGTATTGCCAGGGCTCCGCCCTTCTGGCGGTAATTGAGAACCCCTAACCCAGGGTTAAAACCCTGGGCTGCGATGATGGTCGCGGCTCCGCCGCTTTCGGAAGGAATGTCCGAGCCAAATTCCCCTCCATAGAGGGGAATATGGGACCCCTCACCCGGCCTTCGGCCACCCTCTCCCCCAGAGGGGCGGGGTGGTCTCCGGGAAGAATCACTATCCCGATTCTCGGGACCACCCCTGCAGTGCCTGCCCCGATTTATCGGGGAGGGGAATTAGGGCCCCGACCACCCCTCCCACGACGAAAATTCCTCGCCGCGAAAACCTCAATCCCCGATCTTCGCCGACTGCTGAATCTCCCGAATCGCGACCCGAAGCCGCTTGCGGAAGTTGATCAAAGCGTCGACCTCCGACGCCGTCGGCAAGACCTTCGCCGTTTTCGGCAGGAATGGACCCATCAACCGCGAGTGGTCCTCCACGTCCTCCAGCCCAAGCAGGTGACCCAACTCGTGAGCGATCACCTCGATCGCCTGATCCTGAGAAACGTACTGCTTGCCCACCATTCGATACACATACAGGTCTGCCTCCACGCGATACCGTGGCGAACGATCCGTAGCGTCGGCGACGCGGTTCACGAAAATCGCGCCCTGCGTATCTCTGCCCGAAGGTGGTTCATCGGTGATATGCACCCGAACAAGCGAGTAGCTCTTCGATCGTTTGTCCTCGGGAATGGGGGCGGACGGGGAGAAAAGACGCTCGCCAAGCGCCTCTTCCCAAACCGATTGCGCTTTCTGGCACGCCTCGGTCCACATGGTTCGATTCTGTTCCGAAACGTTGGACAGGTTCAAATCAATCCGAATCCCTTCCGGCATCAACAAAGACCGAAGACCGGCCAGTGCTCGTCGAGGCTTTCCGGCATCGCCAAAAGAGGCGTACCGCTGGAGGCCGTAGCTGAAATCGGCCTGGATGAATTCTGAGATCAAAGGATCGGCCGTGATGGGCAACACAGGCGCCGCACCACGAGCGAAAATGGCTCGCTCAGAGACCTGCAGCTCGTCGGCCTTGACGGACGGCATTGAAAAAAGAAGACTCGCGCTTACTACCGCAATGGGAAAGAATCGAACCACACAAACCTCCGTTGGTCTTATGGAACTCAGTTCTACAGACAAATCTTTGCATTGGATACCCGTAGAATTGCGAGTTGTCTAAACTTGTTCAAAACAAGTGGCAGGAAGTTGTGACAATTGGTCCACCTTAGGCACAACGCACTCTGAATCCTTTCCTGATAAACAAGTCTCTCTTGCTATCAGAGATCCATGAAAGGACAGCAAATCAGTTCAATCCCTTGCCCAACGCGGGCAAAAGGAAACCCCTTAAGTTGGGTGCTTGCCGGCGCAAGCGCCATTCTCCTGGCCGGTTGCGGAACAGGGAGTGGCGAGAAAAACGAGCCCGCCGCCGCGAAGGCAGCTTCTTTCGAGCTTCGCGTGGAAGGGTCCCTTGCCCAAGCCAAACAGATCGAAACGGAAGAGGTTTTCGAAGTGATGGGCACCGTCGCACCCAGGCTAAAAGCCGACCTCGGCTCCAAAGTTTCGTCGCGAATCATCGCGATTCCGGTGCGATTAGGCGATACCGTTCGTCCTGGCCAGGTTCTGATCACTCTAGATAGTCGCGACTTAGACGCCCAGCAAGCGGTTGCCAACGCCGGAAAGGTCGCGGCGATGGCGCAGGTGGAGAGTGCCAAGACGGGCTTGGAGCTAGAACGACGAACTTTGCTCGCGCAGGTGAGTCAGGCCAAGGCGGGAGTCACTCAAGCCATTGCGGCAAAGGACTCGGCCAAGGCCCAATTGGACCTGGTCCTGGCGGGTCCCCGATCGCAAGAAAAACGACAAGCTTCCCTTGCGGTGGCACAGGCCGCAGCCCAACTCGAACTCGCTACCCGAGAGTATCGGCGGGTGAAGACTCTGGTCGATGAAGGCGCCCTGGCGGCGAGAAATCTGGATGTTGCCGTTCAACAACGAGATGTCGCAAAGGCGATGTATGAGAGTGCCCTGGAGTCGGAAAAGATCGCCGAGGAGGGATCGAGGACGCAGGATATTTCCTCCGCTCGAGAACGCTTGCGACAGGCGGAGGCGGGGATCTCTCAGGCCCAGGCGCAGTTAAAGGTCGCCCAGGCGGCGTTGAAGCGCATCGACCTTCGTGGCAACGATGTGCAAATTGCCCAGGCTCAGGTGGTTCAGGCAGAAGCCAACCGTCGACTGGTGGAAGCGAACCGCTCTTACACCGTGATCACCGCTCCGTTCGCAGGAAAAGTGGTGGCGCGCTACCTCGATCCGGGCTCGATGGTGAACCCCGGCGTGCCGATTCTTGCCGTGGAAGGAAACGATCGGCAAGTGGTGGTGGAAGTTCCAGAAAGTGTCTTCACCAAATTTGTGTCGACCTCCGGCAAGGGTCCAAACCTAAGCGTCCAGGGACTGTTTCCCTCGCTAGGAAAGGAGTTTTCACTCTTTCTGGAAGAAAGTTCTCCTTCTGGCAACGCAAAGGCGCACACCTTCACCGCCAAGTTTCAAGTTCCAAACGCGGCAACAGGCGTGAAGTCCGGAATGTTCGCTCGCATCACTCTGCCCCTGAGCGGGCCCGGCAAAAAGGCAAGCCGGGTGGTGGTGCCATTCAGCGCCGTTTATGAAAAGGCGGGCTTCCGGTACGTGAACATCGCCGCTTCCGCTGCCGAACGGATGGCTTCTCGGCGATTGGTAACCGTGGGTCGCCGCCTAGATCGCGACTCTCGCCGACCTTCCGACCAAGGCGAGACGATCGAGATTCTGAGCGGTCTCAACGGCACCGAATGGGTGGACACCAAGCCTTCGCAATCGTCCTCAACGGCCAAAGGCGAGGTGAAGTGATGAGCGAACATTCCGTTCAACCCGAACAACCTTCGGGACCGGAAAAGATGGGCATCGCCGGTCGCATGGCGCAAGCGTTCATCAACTCCAAACTCACCCCGCTGATCATTGTCGCCTCGCTCCTGCTGGGGTGGTTCGCCACCAAGTCTTTGGCAAGAGAAGAGGAGCCTCAGATCATCGTTCCCATGGCCGATCTCATGGTTCCTATGCCGGGAGCCTCGGCGGCGGAGGTAGAGCGCCGCGTGACGATTCCGATGGAGAAACTCGTCTGGGAAATCCCGGGCGTGGAATACCTCTACGGAACCTCCAATCCGGGCAGTTCCATGCTCATTGTCCGCTTCAAAGTGGGCGAGGACCTGGAGAGGTCTTTAGTTCGACTTCGCGAAAAGCTGGCGTCTCACTATGATGAGATTCCGCCCGGAGTGGGGACCCCGATTCTAAAGCCCCGCAGCATCGACGATGTTCCGATTCTCGCCCTCACGCTCCACTCGAAAGAACTCGACGGGGCAACGCTTCGGCAACTGGCGGGAAGACTGGAAGACAATCTCAAGCAGGTTCCGAACATCTCGGAAACCAAGATCATCGGCGGCTCGGCAAGCGAGCTCATCGTTACGCCGGACAAGATCAAACTGGCCGGATACGGACTCTCTTTAGACGCCCTAGCGGGCGTGGTGCAAAGCGCCAACCGCAAAACCGACCCCGCCAAGTTCGACCAAAACAACGCATCCCAAACCGTCACTGTCGGTGAGCTTTTCCAATCGCCGGAAGAACTCGGAAGCCTGGTGGTGGGTTCGGCGGGAGATCGACCGATTTATCTGCGAGATGTCGCCACCGTGACCTACGGTTCTGAAGATCCGGTTCGCAAAACGTGGTTCCAAACCGGGTCCAAGTTCGCGGCGGACGGAAATGATGAACCGGAAACGGCGGTCACTCTGAGCCTTGCGAAAAGACCCGGCACCAACGCCATCGACGTGGTACACGCCGCCCTGGAGAAGGTGGAAGAGGCCAAGCGCGAGTGGGTTCCTGGCAACGTTCAAGTCACCGTTACTCGAGACTACGGCGACACCGCGGCCGAAAAGAGCAACGAACTGCTGTTCCACATGATGGTGGCGGTGGTTTCGGTAACGGTCCTCATTGCAATGGTGCTCGGTATCCGCGAATCGCTGGTGGTGCTGGTCGCCATTCCGGTCACGCTCGGACTCACGCTGATGGTGTTCAAGCTATACGGATACACCCTTAACCGGATCACCCTGTTTGCTCTCATCTTCTCGATCGGAATCTTGGTGGACGATGCGATTGTGGTGGTGGAGAACGTGGTTCGCCATTATCGAATGCCCAAGAACAAGGGTCTCAGCGCCATGCAAGTGGCAGTGAAAGCGGTGGACGAGGTGGGCAACCCGACCATTCTGGCGACCTTCACCGTCATCGCCGCCATTCTGCCGATGGCGTTCGTTGGCGGACTCATGGGTCCTTACATGAGACCGATTCCGGTGGGCGCAACCGCCGCCATGCTCTTCTCTTTGGCGATCGCGTTTGTGGTCACCCCGTGGGCCGCCATTCGCCTGCTGAAGAAGGGCACGAAGGGGTCCAAACATGGGCATGGCGACGATGAAATGCCGAACGATTTCTTGACTCGGCTGTATCGGAAGATCATGACTCCGCTGCTTCGCAAGCCGGTGGCGCGGTTCAGCTTCTTCGCCGTGGTTGGCGTACTGCTATTGGGTTCGATGGGGCTCGTCGCCATAAAAGCGGTGACGGTTAAGATGCTCCCGTTCGATAACAAGAGCGAGTTCCAGGTGATTGTGGACATGCCCAACGGCACCACTTTGGAGCAGACTGCGGAGGTCACTCGGCTGCTCGGCGAGCGGATTCGGCAAGAACCCGAGGTCAAGGATCTGCAGGGCTACGTTGGAACCGCCGCGCCGTACAACTTCAACGGTTTGGTTCGGCACTACTTCTTGCGGGCTCTGCCGCATCAGGCGGATCTGCAGGTGAACCTTGTTCCGAAACATGATCGAAAGGCACAGAGTCACGACTTGGTGAAGCGCATTCGACCCGCCATCGAGAAGCTCGCGAAAGAGCATGGCGCTCGCGTGAAGTTAGCGGAAGTGCCTCCCGGACCTCCCGTTCTCAGCACGCTCGTGGCGGAAGTTTACGGTCCTACTTTTGCGGATCGGTACGCCTGGGCAAAAGAGGTGAAGACCGTCTTCGAGTCCACCGAGGGCGTGAGCGACGTGGATTGGTATTACGACGACGAGGCCCCGACTTTCACATGGAAGGTGGATCGCGAAAAGGCGGCGGCGAGTGGCGTGAGCGTAGACGTTCTCGCTCGAACGGTGGAGACGGCGTTAACGGGTCGAACCCTTGGGGCATTGGACGGTACGGGTCTCACCGAAACCGTCCCCTTGAGAATGAGATTGGATCGCGCGGAGCGATCCGGTTTGGCGGCGCTGGCGGGGCTCACCGTGGCCGATTCTGCTGGGAGCCCGTTGCCCGTCTCGGAGTTTGTGACGCTGGAGAAGGTCGGTACGGATCGCGCCCTTTATCGCAAGAACCTACAGTCGGTTTTGTACGTCACGGGCGAGGTGGTCGGCAAGCAAGAGAGCCCGGTTTACGCCATTATGGCGATGAACAAGAAGCTCGAACAGGTTCGATTGGCGGGGGCGAAGTTGGAGATCATGACCACCTCTCAGCCCTCTACCGAGACCAAGCCCGCGATGAAATGGGACGGCGAGTGGCACATCACCTATGAGGTGTTCCGCGACCTGGGGATCGCGTTTGCGGTCGTGATGCTCCTTATCTTCGCGCTCGTGGTGTTCTGGTTCCAGAGCTTCAAAACGCCGATTGCAATCATGGCGCCTATCCCTCTAACGCTGATCGGAATCTTGCCCGGTCACGCGCTGATGAACGCGTTTTTCACCGCTACTTCGATGATCGGGTTCATCGCGGGTGCGGGCATTATTGTTCGGAACTCGATCATTCTGGTCGACTTCATCGAGCAGCGTCGTCGGGAAGGGGCGGCTTTAGAACAGGCGGTGATCGAAGCAGGCGCAATTCGGTTTAGGCCGATGTTGCTCACGGCGGCGGCGGTGATCGTGGGGTCGTTCATGATCCTGTTCGACCCGATCTTCCAGGGTCTGGCGATCTCGTTGATGGCGGGAGAAATCGCGTCGACGCTGCTGTCACGGCTTGCGGTCCCGGTGCTGTACTACATGCAGGAAGCGCGGTCGGCGCGGGGGTGAGGGACAGGCTGCGATCGACCCTGATCACGACCCAGGGTAAGTGAGCGTCATTAGGACCCTCGCCCCTTCCCGATTCTCGGGACAGGCTCGGGGAGAGGGTGGCCGAAGGCCGGGTGAGGGGTCCGGTTCTCATTCCCCTCCATGGAGGGGTGGCCTGAAAGGCCGGGGTGGTCGGCAGGACCGAACACTTTCCAAACCTCATTAGGCGCGAGATAGCCTTAACCGAAGGAATAGTCATCGGGCCGAGAAGATTTTCGGAGACCACCCCGTCGCTTCGCGACGCCCCTCCAGTGCCTGCCCCGATCTATCGGGGAGGGGAATATGGTCTGGACCTTCTTTCCGAAAAGCGGCGGAGCCGCGACCATCATCGCAGCCCAGGGTTTCAACCCTGGGTAAGAGGTTCTCGTTTAAAGTCAGAACGGCGGAGCCGTGGCAATACCTTTCCGGTCATTTTTGAGGTTCAGTCCGAAGTCTCTGGTCGGTCCTCCGGGCCTTACGGGAACCCGGAGACCACCCCGTCGCTTCGCGACACCCCTCCAGTACCTGCCCCGATCTATCGGGGAGGGGAATGAATCCCGTTTCCCGATTACGAACTCCACGGAACGTCGGAGGTCTGGTCTACGGCTACATTCAACCGGACCCCTCACCCGCCCCTGAAGGGGCACCCTCTCCACCAGAGGGGCGAGGGTTTTTTTAACTAGGGTTCATTAGCGAGGGCTCATGAAACGAGGTTCCATCAAGGAGGGTGGGCGACCCTACTCCAAATCCGTATCGATCACCGCGAACGCGTGGCTATCCAACTCGAGCGTTTCCGTCGCCGCCGCCGTGGTAAACGACATAAAGTCGCGCCACTGCACCACATTCCGCCGATCGAGCACCTTCAATTTGCCGAAGTGAACGCCCGTTTCCACCGTGATCCGTTCCGGCATGAGGTTCGCGATCAGCACCCGCTTAGACCGACCCACTTTCGCCGTGACCATCACCCAATAAGGGTCCTCGCCGCGAAGGTCGGCGAGCGGTTCGGCATTGCGAAGCAGGGTGAATAGCAGCGATGCCGGGGATGCCAGCAGAGTTTCCGCATCGAAGAAGGTTGCGTAATCCGCCCCACCCTCGCCGAGGGTGCGAATACTCGCCAGAGCAAAACCAAGCGCCACCAAAGACCCCGTGCGTGCATCCGCCCGACCCTGCGCCAAGTCAATCGGACCCGCGATCACCTGCCCCGGGTGGAACGACTTCGCGGTGCGAGCGCAATCGCCGTGAGTCCAACCCGTTTCTACAATAGTCCGCGAGTCAAAAGCGTGCACCTGAGCGTTCACCGCGAACGCAACGCCGTCGCAGTCCTCCGCCTTGGGTCGATTCCGATTCAGCTCGGTGAAGTTGCCATCCGAGCCCGCAAACCGGTGACCGGAACCCACTGCCGCCAACTCGGCCGACTTTTCGGGTGGGGTCAAAATGATGCCGTCTCGGGGAGAAAGCACCGATGGAACCGTGGCTTTTTGGGTTCGCAAGAACACCGGAACATCGATGCGATGGGCGTAGGTGAGCCCCGCTTCGGTTGCTTGAACATGGCTCACCAGCCCCTCCAACCTTTCCAACTGTCCCCGACCCAGTTCGCCGCGAACCAGGGTGCCCAAAGAAGGAATCTTTGCCATCTGTTCAATGGCTGCCGAGCCGTCGAACTCGCCCGACGGGTTAGAAATCTTGAGGCGAACCACCTGGCGCACTTCCTGACCCTTCTCTAGCGGGTACGGCCAGCCCAAAGATTGCGGGTGGCAGTAGGTTTTGAACGAGTTATCCGACCAGTTCCGTTGATCCTCGATCTCGAACAGAATCCCCTCAAACTCAAACCGAACCTCTACGCCGCGAACGGGCTCGTAGGTCATGGATTTGATGAACGAGAACGGGTTATCCGGCTGAATCAGCACCGGAAACTGGGCGCTCTCGCAAGGACCATCGGCGTGCTCCACCTCCACCTTCAAACCCGCCACGTTGAGCGGATGCAAGAGGCAAATACCGGTGCGAGCGGTTTTGAAATCGATCAGCGGCGAACCGTCGAACACGTACTCGACCTCGCCCTCGGCGGTCACCCGAATGGTGCCCGTCCATTCGAATCGGTAAGCGTCTTGATCGTGTTTGGCGCGAAACTTACAAGTGAACGCCTCTTTGGTGAGTTGCGATTCGAAGTCGTACAGCTTCGGAACCACCGTGCCCCAGTTGTCGCGTCGAACCGTGGCGTAGATGCCCCGCACCACCTCCATTCCGTTCCAGCGCAGGTAACGAAGCTGACCCGAATCTGGCTCCACCATCCCCTCAAACGGTCCAATCTCAAACCGAATCGGCTCTACAGGCGGCTCTTCGGTGCCAAAGACCAGCAGATTCGTCTCGGGCGTGTGGTGGGTATCAAAGAAGGGGGTGTTTTCCATGAGCGACGTTGTCTCAATTCTACGAACGGTGAAGTTCTCATTCCATAGACGAACCGGGAAAGGCGAAGGAAAGCGAATTCATGTCAAACTAAGGCGGTCGGCATGAAGCAGATTCGCGAGAACATCTGGCAAGTTACCTTTGAAGACCTCGGTCGCCCGTTTGAAAAGGGCTATTACGAGGTTTCGGGGCTGGGCGAAGTCATGCTGGATCAAGCCGATATCCGCTATATCGACGAGCAGAAGGCTCACGGCTTCGACCCGATCTTCCACGTCAGCCGATCACCCGCCCTCAACAACGCGTTCGTGGTTGTGGGTCGCCAGAAGAAGGCCTAAGCCTCTTCGGAGATTTCCCCGATGAGGGAGTCCTGATGACCTTTGAACAGATTCAAAGGTTAAGGAATCGGGGCTTTGTACCCGCATTATTGCCGGGATTCGTTATTGATCCAACGGATCAAGGTTTTGCCTGTTATTTTTACTTCGAAATCCCAGATTTGGGATTTCGAGGGAGAGAGATGAATACAAAATCACTTTGGGTGGCCATAGGGCTGCCTGTATGTTCTATTGCCTTCGGGCAGAATCTGCTGACAAATGGGGATTTCGAGGCAGCTTCCATCTTGGGCTCGGGTCAAACGGAAGTTCCTAGTCCCGGGTTGAAACTAACCGCGGAGTTACCCACCATGGCTGACTATGCTCAGGGCATAAGCGGCATTCAGAACTGGGATTACGCGCTGGATACCAACGTGGGCCCGTTCGAAACCACAGATATCGGGATTGCTAGCGGAATTGATTACGGCGACGGAGACACTTCTCGAAAGCTCTTCATCAACCGGTGGTCAAGAAGGGTTGTGCAATCGCCCCAGGGCGTGGTCATCGAAGCAAACACCATCTACCGGCTAAGCGCCCGTTCTTACATGCAGTTGGGTTCTCCAACAGACTCAAAGAGGGGAGTTTTGAGTCTGTTCGCCGGGATCGTCACCAGCGGTGCGTCGCTAGCTTACGACCCTTCCGCGACACTCTTGGGTGTTAGCAGAATGGTTACGGCCGATTTTGGTAATGCTGATCCGAACAACCACATCGTCGGGCATAACGGCTTTCACGATCACGAGATTGAAGTGACAATCGGGTCGTCGTCGCCATTCGTTGGCCAACCTCTGACGGTGAGCATGTTCACTGCAGATTTCTCGGACGGCCGCACTTACTGGGACAATGTTTCGTTGACCGCAACGCCTGTCCCAGAACCTTCATCTATGGTTGCGGTTGCCTTGGGTCTGAGCGCCCTCGCAGCTCGCCGCCGAAGCAAGAAGTAAGGTTCTTTCAAACCGTTACTCGAACCAAGAAAGCCTCACCCATTCTGGGTGGGGCTTTTTCGCTCACCTACTTTTTCAGGCGTGATGTCGCGACGCGAACGAGACCATGAACGCCGCCAGAACCTCGACCGAGCTCTCCGGCACCGCGTTGTAGATACTCGCCCGACACCCGCCCAGCGAGCGGTGACCCTTCAACTCCATCAATCCGTGCGCCTTCGCCTCGGCGAGAAACACCTTGGTGAGCTCTTCCGACGGCAGTGTGAACGTGACGTTCATCAGCGATCGCGACAAACGGTCGGCATGACCCTTGTAGAAGCCGTTGGACTCGTCGATCACCTTATACAAGCGACCCGCTTTGCGCCGATTTCGACGCTCCATCTCCGGCAAGCCGCCAATCCCTTTCAGCCACTGAAACACTTTGCCGCAAACGTAGATCGCAAAGGTCGGTGGGGTGTTGTAAAGGCTGCCGTTCTTGGCGTGAACGCGGTAATCGAACATTGGCGGAAGGGAATCGCCCGTTCGTTTCAGCAGATCCTTCTTGATCAAAACCAACGTGACCCCCGCCGGACCCATGTTCTTCTGCGCTCCGGCGTAGATCATCGAGTACTGCGTAAGGTCCATCGGTCGAGACAGGATGTTGCTGGACATGTCCGCAATCAGGGGGGCTCGGCAGTCTAGCTCGTGGTGGAATTCCACACCCTGAATCGTCTCGTTGGGGGTGATGTGAGCGTAGCGGACAAACTCGTTGATCCCAAGTTCTTCGCGCTTCGGAACGGTTTTGAAGCCTTCGAGTTTTCCGGTCCAAGCAATATCGATGCGACCCCCGTGAACGTCGGAAACGATCCTTGCCGATTCCACCGCTTTCTCTCCCCAAGCTCCGGTGACCACGTACTGAGCGGTTCCCTGGTTCAAAAACGCCATCGGAATGTTGGCAAACTGGTGACTCGCACCCCCCTGCAAAAAGAGAACTTCCCACTCTTCGTCAAGCCCCATTAACTCTCGAAGATCGGCAACGGCGGTGTTCAGAATCTCCTCGAACGGCGCCGATCGGTGAGACATCTCCATCACGCTCACGCCGGTGCCTTGGTAATCCAGCAGTTCGGCTTGAACCTGCTCCAGAACTTCCAGGGGCAAAGCACCGGGTCCGGCAGAAAAATTGTGGGCGCGGTGGCTGTTGGCAGCGAGACTCATGGGAGGTTTGTTTATACCGAGATTGGTTAAGGTTCAGTCCCAGATTCGTTCTTTTCTGTTTGGATTTAAGAAACTCGGCGGAGAATGCGGTGTGGCTTTTGGAATCGTACTTTCAACCCTGCTAATTGCAAGTTCGTCGCTTTCTGCTTCACAAGGGCTGGATCAGGCGCAGTTAGGCGTCCCGATTCGAATCGGTGCCAAAGAGTTTGTTCCGGGTCCGGCGATTTATCTTTCGCCGGGAACGGTGAATCCGGAGTTCTCGCCCGATTCCAATTGGGTCGCTTGGGCGGCCTCGCCACGAGATTCGGGCTGGTCATCGCCCTTTGGCAACAGCCTTCAAGAACTCTCCCTTCCGGGTCGAACCGTCCAGAACGTTCTTTACCGATTGAATACGAGCAAGGGAACCGTGGAGAGCTGCCTGACTTGTCCTTCTGGCGAGCAGTTAACCGATTACAGATTCCTGGGCGTAAGTGGGGAATTAGTAGCAACTACTAGGAATGATCGCACTCGGATGAGCAAGCTTTACTTTGTCTCGGGTCCCAAGTCCAACAAAGAGATTCTCAGCGTCCCAGATTCGACAGATATCTCGTTGGCATCTTCGCCCAATTCTCGAACTGTCTTTGCGTCTCTGCTCGACAGGTTCGACCTTTCGATCAACGGTGTGCGAGACGAACGCTCAGTCAACAACTTGCGAGTTTTCCGGCTAGATTCGGTTGGGAGTACTCCGGTGGTAGTTCCGCCTGGCCGGTATCGAGAAGCGTTCTTCTCTGGCAATACCAAAGATGGGTCCGCAATTCTAGAAGCGACTCCAGAAAACGGAGACGGATCGGTTAGGAAGTTTAAGGTGGATTATCGAAGCGGAATTTCCCGCCTGTTGGCACCTAACGAGAGGGCCGATTATGTTCCAACCAATGGAAACAACGCTTTTGTTCGCTTGTCGCTCAAGGCACTTCAAGACTTTCCCGATCGGTACGCGCTGTACGTGGTGGAAAACCGCAAAGACACTCGCGCGTTTGAAATGTCGGTAGGGGTCCGAGGCATTCTTGGCAACACGCCCGACCAGAAAGTGGTGGTCTACTGGAACTCGGAAGGCTCGTTCTGCCGCTGGCTGATCCAGATCAGTCCCCGGTAAACGGCTCGACTAAGATGGTCGCTCGACTAACTCTGAGCGACCATCTCGCCTGAGTTCAGGCGTCGATAGCGGGCAGAGTTTGAATGTCAAACCGGTAAAGGTCCAGCAGTTGCTCCGCGCTGAGGGTCTCGATGGACTGCAAGCGAGCCACCACCGTTTTTGCCGCTTCGTCTGACCCAAACGCGATGTGACCCAGCTTGCCGAACTTGGTTTCCAAGATCGTGGCGAGGTCGGCATCGGTGTTGCGAGCGTGACCCGCCGGGTACATCACCAATCCGGAATCGATCACTTCGCCCGAAGTGAGGGTGACCACCACCGAGGTCGGAATACCGTCCGGATACTTCGCGTCGTACTCCGCTCCGCCATGCTCAAAGGCGATCTTCTCCATGAGGGCGCGGGTCTCGGCGTCGTTAATCGCGCCCTGCGAGTAGTCCTCTGGCATGAGCATGATGCGCTTCCAAACCGAATCGGTATCGGTGGGGAGGGTTCCTGCGGCGGCCTCATGAATCGCCTTCTTCAGCAGCGTGCTGACGATGTAGACCATCGAGTGGTCGGCCGATTGCCGAGTGTGCGGGTCTCGCTTGGCCGGGTCGCCGATGATGCCAAACGCGGGTTCGTAGGCTCGAATCACGATCTTTGCGATGTTCGCGCCGCCGTTGGCAAGCACCTCCGGCCTAGTGGCGGCGAGGTCGATCACGCCTTGGAGCGCGCCTGCCGACTGGTGCTCGTAAAGACCGAGTTTGAAGTGCATGCCCATCACCGCGAAGTCATCGCCGGAGTGCGAAAGGTGAAGGTTGAACGGCGAGTCGCCGTTCGTCGGCTCGAAGCGGCGGAACATGGATTCTGGGTTGCGGAAGATGTCCTTCGGACCCACAAAGCCCTTCAACGCCCGGCGAGCGCAAAGCACCGCGGCTTCGGCGCTGATCGCCGCGCTGGCGCCCTTAGAGTCGCTGAGCTGCTTGCCCGCGCGAATCGCTCGCCACGGAATGTAGTGCGCCACAAACATGCCGATCGCGTGCTCGATCTGCTCCGGAGTGCCGCCGTGAACGGCCACGTAGGTCGCCGCCGAAGCGATGGCGCCGTGAACCACGTGGTCGATCTTGTAAGTCTTGAGCGAGAACACCTCGGCAAGTCGACCGCGAATCTCGTCGATGAGCACCATCGCCTTGAGGGCATCCGGGCCAGAAAGACCTCGCTCTTGGCAAGCGGCTACCGCTACCGGATAGTAGTCGTTGTGACCGAACTCGCCCGCCAGGTGTCCCAGCGCCGGGTTGTAGCCAAAGTTGGTGCCATTGCTATCCCACTCCCGCGCCGCGCTGGAGTTGGCGACAATCGCCTTCTCCGCCTTCACGCGAACGGGCTCGCCGTAGACGGTCGCGCCGTTGGCGTCTGGGTACTCGAGCGCCTCGACTCGAAGCAGCACAGGGGCGTTGGTTTGCAGGGCCAGCGCGCTTGCTCCGCAGAGCACCGAATCGGTGTGGAAGAGCTTGGTCTTTTCCAGTACCGCCGCCGAGGGTCCCTCGCCGAGCGTGCCGTCCAAAAAGCCCCGTGCGAACAAGCCGATTCCTTTGGCTTGGTTGGTCGCCCGGTTCAAAATGGCCTTGGTGGACTCGTTCACAAACTCAGTTGCGGCGTCGTTGCTCATGGGCGAAAGTGTACCGAGCGGCGGATCGTGAGTCGTTTCCGTTCACATCGATTGGGGATTGTCGTTGCGGAGCGTCTTTTCCATCTGCTCTCGAATGAATCTGGCGAAGGGCGTGATCTCTCCTTGAGTCGAAGCGGTTTCCAAAGCCGACATGTACCGGGCTCGATCTTCTAAGTGAACGACTGTCCACGGGAGACCTTTTCCGGCGAGCATCACGTTCATGAGGAATCGAGCCAGCCGCCCGTTTCCATCACCATACGGGTGGATGAAGACAAAGAAGAAGTGCCCTAGAACGGCTCTTACAAAGACCTCTGGCTCCTCCGCAAGCAGATCGAAAAAGGTCTCCATCGCGTCGGTGACAGCGTGTGCGGGGAGCGGAATATGCTGCGACCCGTTGATGTAAACCTGATGGTTTCGGTAACCCGCCAAGTCGCCTGAACCAAGAAGACCCGCCCGAACTGCCGGTTCGAACAACCCTCGGTACCACCCCGAGTGATGATTGCGGGCGACCTCGCCCGCATTGGCTCCGGCAAGGACCTCTTTCAGCGATTCACGAACCCGTTGGAAAGATTCCCAATAGCCGCGAGCCGCCAGCGCATCGGCAAGGGCTCGATCCTCGTCGAGCTTCGCCGGATCGAAAGCATTGGATCGAACCTTTTCGATCAGCGCGTTATCAACCCGGAAACCTTCAATCGAAAGCGAGTGATAGGCGTCGAACGATTGCAACGCTTCGACCCGCTCCCAGTAGTCGGCCGCGGGCAGCACTTTCAGCGTGTTTGCCGGAATGTTCTGTAAGACCGCCGGCCGCATGGTTTCCCAAAGAAGCCGAAGGCGGGCCGCGTAGGGCGATCGCATTCGGAGATTGCCTAGCGTCGGAACGGGTGACTCAAACGGATCGTTCTCGGTCACTTCGTAACCCGCCGATCGCATGGTATCCAGCACCCGATTCGCAAAATCTTCTTTGCCCAATCGACGAAAAGCCCCCGCGAGTCGACCCGCGTAAACGGGTGCGCCCCTATCCAGAAGTTCTCGCAGAATCTGAGAGGGGTCTTGAATGGATTGCAAAAGAGCGGCTGCGTCTAGCGGTTGCCTTCGGAAAAAGCCTTCTGAGGATCGGGCGAGCGCCATCGGCAACGGCATGATTCGCAAACCGTTGACGATCTCTGGATTGGAGGGCAGGCTTTGCATATCCTTGTAAGAGACCAGCCCATGACCGTACGGCAACTCCAGACGATTTCCGGACGCGACCGCTGTGACCACTACAATCTCGGTGGGAACCGCCGTTAGGCCGGAGTGAACCAATAGAGAAGTATCTGCCGCCAAGCAGTAATCGTCACCGTATCGCTCGGCAAGGTAGGCGCTCAAAAAGCCCCAATAGTGCCCATGCCAAAGGGTCACTCCAGGGGGCGCCATTGGGTTAGAAAGGTGGTACCAACCCTTGATGATCTCCTGCAGGTAACCCGCCTGAGAGACCCGCTTGAAGTCTCGCTGACTGAGTCCCCCGCTACGATAGATGCCTCCCGGCGCGCATTGCTGAAGGCGTTCCAGCGACTCGGCGAGTCGCTCGTTGGGGGTTTTTCGATCGCGCATCCGGCTTTTACTCGTAAATATTGTACGGCAATTACTCGTAAATCATCACCGGCTTTTACTCGTAAATCCTGTACGGCAATTACTCGTAAATTCCATACACTTCAATCCTCAGCGGTACGACCTTTCCACCCAACGCACCGATTCCCAACCGATTCGGCGTAGGAATCTGCTGATGCGCCTGCTACCCGCCGCTCGAAGAACCGCTTTTGGGGCTCCGCCGTTTGTGATCAAACGGATCTACCCCGGACAATCCGTGCCCGACCTCAACGATCGCGGCATCGCCGGGCTTGGACCCATCGACCATGCGCACCTCTATCAGGGGCTCACCGTGCGCATGCACGAGCACCGAAACGACGAAATCGTCAGCTACCTCCGATCCGGCGCGATGGTTCACAAGGATAGCAACGGAAACCAGGAGACCATCACCAACACCCACCTCATGGTGATGAACGCGGGCTCTGGGTTCAAACACGAAGAGTTTGTGCCGGAAGGGGAGGTGCACATGCTGCAAATCTTCGTCAGGCCCTCGTCCGACGATCTGGAGCCGAAGGTTGCGTTTCACACCTTCGATTCGGCGGTATCCACCAATGCGTGGCGAGCGGTCTTTGGTCCGGAAGGCACCGATGCCCCGCTTCAGGTGAGGCAGCGGGTGTGGATGCACGACGCTCGTCTCACCCCTCACTCCGAACTCTCGCTGGGCGATGCCCTTCCTTGGCCGGAGCCTGACGCTCCGGAAGAGTACGACGTTCAGGTGCTTTACGTATTCTCGGGCACGGTTCGAGTGGGCAACGTCACGCTGAATCAAGGCGATACCGCCGCGTGGGCGGTGAAAGAGTACGTGAAGTTAGAAACGCACGGCTCTTATGCCGATGTGGTGCTGTTCCATATCGATACCACCGCGCCGTACACCCGATCGGGCACGCTGAGCGGCTAGTCTGGGACCTTCGATCTAAAGCTGGATCATTCCGGCAATTTTTCCGAGGTGTCTCAAGCAGGGAAGTGCTAGCCTCTCGGAGGAGACTCCATGCTCAATCGTTTTATTGCTTCTTCCGCCCTTCTCATGGGCGCTATTTCGGCTCACGCGAATTTTTTTACCGATCCGGGCTTTGAATCGGTCGGATCCATCCTGGGCGACGCCGGGTCCTTCAGGGCGTATCCCGACTTCGACGCGGGTTGGACGGCCACGCAAACCGACGGCGAAGTGTTTGAAAGCCAAACCGGTCGCGCCGCACATTCGGGCAACTGGTACGCAGATGTTCTCCAAAACGGGGGCGGCAACCCCAACACGTACTGGAACGAGACCGGCTCTACCTTCGGAGACTACGACCGGATCACGACTCTGGTGAGCGTGAACCCAAACACGACCTACGACTTCTCCTTCTGGCACGCTGGGGGCGATCGCTTCGGATACACCGCCGCGAACACGTTGGTTCAGATCCAGTCGATGCAAACGAACGATGCTATCACGGACCTTTCGGCGACTCCGGGGCTGTTCGATTGGCAGCAACGCTCGATTCAGTTCACGACCGATGCCACGACGACTCAGCTCGCCTTCAGCTTCTCGTCTTTCGGAAGCACGGACAGCAGCGTACTGATCGACTCTCTTTCACTGACTCAGGCTGTGCCGGAGCCCGCTACCATGGTCGCACTCGGAATTGGAGCCTTGGCTGCTTTCCGACGAAAGCGCAAGGCGTAAAGAGAGCACCGATTCAAGATGCTTGACGGCGACCCGTCAAGCATCTTTTGTTATTTCCGCCACCTCGACCATCCGCCGATAGATCTCGACCATCGCAAGCGTATCGAGTTGGCAATAAGTGAGCAGATCGGAAAGGATCTTCTCCCGCTCGGGCGCCGAGAACTTGTTTTGCAGCACCGCTTGAGTCCATAGCCGAGAAGCGGTGGCCCCTTCCTGCACGTTCAACTCTTTGTAAGAAAGGTCCGGCACCACCGCCGGAAGCACCTTTTTGATAGACGCGCTCCCCAAAAACTCGGGGTGAACGTACATCTTCTTGGAGAAAATCTCCATCAGGTCCACCACCCGATCGTTCACCGACCTAAAGAAATCGGCATAAGCCGGGGCAAGCTCGCCAAGCTCTTTATTGCGACCGCACTCGTAGTTCTTGTACCAAACAATCACCGAACCCGTATCGCCGAGCCTCTCTCTCAAACTCGCCGAGACCGCTTCAAACGGCGACTCGGTGGACTGATGAATGTATTCGTAATGCTCAAGCTCGCCCCCGGGCGATGGCAGCACGTGCAGGCTCCACTGAATCACGATCTGCTGGTACGGCTTGGTGCCCTCGAACGGTGGAATCGCATCCATGCACCCTTCGTAGTCCAAAAAGTAGACCGGATACTGCACCGCACGAAGGAAAGAGGCGATCTTGCCTTGATCGATCCGAATCTCGCCGGACTGCAGCACGTCCACCGCCTCTCGCTGTTTCTTAGAAAGGAAGGTGTCCTCCGGGATATCGGCAATGGTCAGAATCCCGCTGTCCTCAAACTCGCCGATCTGTTGCGGGGTGACGGCGGGAAGATCGTAAATGCTCTTCTCCGGGATGGGTTTCAGCGTCCGGTAGATATCTACCCAAGCCGAGAGCGAGTCTTTGTCGAGCGTTCCGCAGTGGCTCGGCGAAAGGTCGGGCACAGTTGGCGACTCCAGCACGGCGAGCGCCTTCTCCACCTCGGCGGCGATGAACCCAAGTTCTCTCGCGACCGCTTCAGTGATTTCTTCTTGAACAAACAGTTCTTGCGGGTCGATCTCTCCCGATCGGATGTACTTGTTGTTCACCAACAGCACCGAGCATCGGCTCACCTTGAACCCGCACTGTTCCAGAACGTACCGCTGATAGGCAAGGTCGATTCGGTGTTTGTCCTTCACCGAGGTGCTCGCTTTGATCTCGGTGATCGCCACTTCGCGCTCGCCGAGAACCTCCACGATGTCGCAGATGGTGGTGAGGTTTTCGTGGTCGAACTTGGCTTGGAAAAGGGTTTTCGCACCCTCTTGCATCGCCGTCGCGGTGCGCGAGGCAAGGGTCAAGAACTCGTCGTAACCATCGAATCCTAGGCGGATCGCTCCGGGGAAGAGCTGCTCGGCGTACCCTTCCAGGTTCAGTCCGGCGTCGAATCGGGCCTGAAGGTTGTCGTCGACGGCGGGCAGCTTCGATTTGTCGTGCTTCTTCAGCCACAGCCACGCCGGGTGGCTGAGGTACAGCATGAAGTCCGATTTCGAAAGCACGACCGCCATGCCTTCAACTTACCGAATTCGCCCCTCGTGCGACGATCACAAGTGGGCGAGTTCGATCAGCTAAGGTCGTGCAGAACGCCTTTGCCGCAGAAGTCTCGGTTGCCGAAAGAGGTGATTCGGTGACCAAAGCCGTGCGCCAGAGCCATCAGCAGTCGGTTGTGCGGAACGCGGTCGTACCTCAAAGATCGACCCATCTTGAACCCAAGCCCGCCGCCAACCATCACGAATGGAATGTCATCCAACGTGTGCGAGTTGCCTTTTCCAAGCTCGTTGGTCCACACAATCATGGTGTTGTCCAACAATGTGCCGGTGCCATCTGGCTCCTTGGTTTCTTGCAGTCGTTTGCACAGGTATGCCAACTGTTCGCAGTACCACTTGTTGATCTTCGTCAGCTTCTCTTGGGCTTCTTTGTTGCTGTCCGGCTCGTGAGAAAGGTCGTGCTGACCCTCACCGATTCCCAGCCACGTAAACCTGGCTTGACCCACCGAGTTGGTGTACTGCAAAGTTGAAATTCGAGTGCTGTCAGCCAGGAACGCGCTCACCATGAGGTCGATCTGCAGCTTGCTGATCTTCGGAATGTTGTCGTTGTGTCGACGAATGCCCGGCTCGATCTTCGGAACCGCGTGACCCACGTCGTGCTTCCGCGCCGATTGGATGTCTTTCTCCATCTCTCGCACCAGGGTGAGGTGCTCTTCCAGAAGATACTGATCGGCTTTCGAGATCTGCGAACGGACCTTGACGATATCGTCTCTCAGTTCATCCAACACGCTCTGAAGGAGTTCCTGATCCTTCATTTGGCCGTACAACTTGTTGAACATCAGGTACGGATCGTCCACCGGCGCGATCGGCTTGTTTCCGCCCGCATAAACCATTCGCGTCCAGGTGTCGGCGTGCTCGGGAACCATGACCCCGAACTCAAGCGACCCGAATCTCGTGCGAGTGGCTTCCGACTTCTGCAGATACGCCTTGATCTCTTGATCGATGGAGAGACCGCTCGCCCAACCTGCGGGCGTGTCCGATCCGCCTTGTACGTTGCCGGGGAAGAGTTCCGTACCCGTAAGCAGACACCCGATTCCGCGCATGTGGTTGTCGCCGTCGCCCTTTACGCGGTCGCAAACGCCGCGAAGCAAGAGGGTGCGGTCCTTAAACGGCTCCAGTGGCTTGAGGCTCTCCTTGAGCGTAAAGTTGCTGCCCACCTCGTCTGGCCAAAACGTTTCTGGCACCACGCCATCTGGGCTGAACAAGATCACCAGACGCTGCTTTTTGCGCTTTTGGGCTTGGGCAAAAGAAAGGCTTGGCAAGCCCATCAAAAACGGCATTGCCGCTGCACCCACGCCAAGGTTGCGCAGAAAGTCTCTTCGGGAAGATTCGGTCATGGTTTTGGTCGCCTATCGAATGTTTTCGGTGGATGGGTTACGTCTTGGGAGTTGAAATGGCTTGGATAAGAATCGCCGCCATCAACTTCTTGATGTTGTAGTTGCCCTCTTTGAACTTGTTGGTTAGGTTCGGCAGGGCGTTGGGTCCGTATGCCCGCACGGGCTGCTTGGTGAGGTGCTGAAAAAGCTTCTCGGTGAAAGCGGTGTGAGCTTCGTCGCTGTTGGCAATGAAGCGGGCGAGATCTCCGGCATCGCCGAACTTAACGGCCGAGCCGTTTCTGGCCTTGTAGGCACCCGAGGTGTCGACGGGTTTGCCATTGTCGCTCAGCCTCAGCTTGCCGATGGCATCGTACTTCTCAAACGGAAAGCCGAGCGGGTTGATGAGCGCATGGCAGGAATTGCACATTTCCGGCTTGGTCTGCATGGCTACCCGCTCGCGCGTTGTGAGCTTCGGATGCAAACTTTCGGCAAGCGGGGCAAAAGCGGCGGGAGGGGCGGCAAGAGTTCTACCCAGCATGTTGCGGGCCACGAGGACGCCGCGATGAATGGGCGAACTGCCTTCTAAGTAGGCAAGCCTTGCAAGCATGTACGGGTGGGTGAGAATGCCCGCTCGATCTTTCAGCTCCACGGGTTGGAAGTTGGAACTGCTGACGTTTCCGCCGTAAAACTTAGACAACCGGTTGTTCAGCCACATCTTGTTGCTGAGCAGAAGCTGACGATAATCCGCCTCGCCGCTCCAAGCCGTGTTGGCAAGGAATAGGTCTAGCGAGGTGCGCAGATCGGCGACGGTGACCTCGTCAAAGCCGGGATACTTCTTCTGACTCTTGACGATATCGGGAATCTCATCGACCTTCAGCCAGAGCATCAGGAAGTCTCGAAGCTTGACGAAGGAACGAGGATCGTTGACCATCCGAACGACTTGTCGCTCTAATCCCTGCGGCGTATCGAGTTCGCCCGCCTGGGCGGCTCGTCTGAGTTCCTGATCGGGAAGCGTGTCCCAAAGACCAAACGAGAGCTCCGAGGCAACCGCGTAAGAATCTTTACGATCGCCGAGTTCTCGGTAAAGGAATCGGGGCGATTTCAATCCGAGGACGACCACCCGTTTCACCGATTGCTCCAAAGAAAGGCCGGGAGCGAAATGCCGATTCACGTAAGCCTCTTCCACCTCTTTCCCAAGCGGTTTCCGAAAGGCTCGGCTGAGGAAGTCTTTGCAGAATGCTTTTGCCTTATCAACCCGATCCGGAGCTTCGTCTTTGGTGCCCGCAAGCTTGTTGATCTTTGTCGACACGTAATCCGCGACCTCTAAAGCGGCGCGAGTGGTTGCATCGTCCCAGGCTCGGTTAACGGTGTTCCCACGCTCGTAACCAATGCTCCGATCATCGGCCGGGAAGGCGGTTTTCGGAACAAACTTTTCAATCGACCAATTGGGGAAGAGGTAAGGACTTGGGATCACCTCCTGAGCCATCTTGGGCCTTCGCCACATGAGCCTAAAGTGAGCGGGGCTCGGCGGGGTGTTCTTCTTTTTCTCGTCGTCGTTGACGCCGTGCGTGGACTTGGAAAACTCGATGTACACCGGATAGGTTCGACCGCCAATGAGGTCCACCACGCCGGAGAACTCCTTCTCATTGCCAGACCGAACCCAGCCATCCACTACCGGGCGAGGTTCGCCGTTGAAGTAGACGCGGGAAGATTGGTCAGATTGGACGATCAACTCGTACTCGCCCGTCTCCGGAGCGAAGATGCTGCCCGTCCACGAGATCGAATAGTTGTGCGGATCGACCTTGTCCTTCTCCGGGCCGACGGTTCCAAAGTCGAAGTTCACCGTGGAATCGACTCGCTCGATGATCTTGTTCTTATCGTTCCGATCCCGATTCTTGTAGTAGGTGGCGCGGAGTCCGCCCGATTCTCCCGGGATCACGGGGTGGAAACCGTTGACAAGGTCGGTCACCGCATTGCGATACTGCCGCACCGTCATGCGGGCAAGACTCACCCGGGCGGGTCTGTTCCGTTCCTGAGCAAGCGGCGAGTAGAACTCGGTGTGAGCGTATTCGGCGATGAGCTTTGCCTGATCGGCGGGGGTTTTCTTCGGTCCCGGCGGCATCGATGTTGCGATGTATTTGGCGAGCTCACCGGAAGTGAGATCCCCTTGAAGCGGACCAGAGAATCCGGCTCCGCCAACGCCTTTCGCTCCATGACAGGGGGCGCAGTTGGACGCAAAAAGCTGAGCACCCGATTTGGGTGGAGTGGTGGGCTTCTTCTTGGAAGCCTGTGGTTCGGCGAGTCCCAACAGAATGGGTGTCGCTGAACCGATCAGCAGTGCAATGCGCGCAAACGACCGAGACATCTTTGTCCCCCTTCTGATTTTATGTTACATCAGGTTCAAATTGATGGTGCTAGGATGTTGCAAGATCGATCCTGAAATCAGTGTTTTCTCCCATTTTGCGCACCCGTGGGTCGCCTTTCGAAGGTTAGGGGTGTGCAACCTTCACCCGTAATAAAAGATAGGGAGCGACCGATGGAGGGATTGGCAGATGGGTGGCCTTACAATAGAGCGTCTTGAGGTCTTACTCGCCGTCGCCGCGATTGTCGCCCTGATCGCCCGGCGACTAAAACTGCCTTATACGGTGGGGCTGGTTGTTGCAGGCGTGGGCCTTGGACTCCTCAATGTTGTCCCTGAGGTGATTCTAACCAAGGAGCTCATTTTCCGACTCCTCCTGCCCCCGCTCATCTTTGAGGCAGCCTTCTTCATTCATTGGAAGGAACTTAAGGAGAACTTCGTTTCCGTTCTCGTCCTTGCTTCGGCTGGAGTTCTGGTTTCGACCTTGGTCGTCGCGGGATTGATGTCGGTTTTAGGCGGCTGGTCTTTCGCCATCGCTGCCGTTTTCGGGGCGCTGATTGCCGCTACAGATCCCGTTTCGGTGATTGCGATGTTCAAGGACCTGAAGATCGGCGGACGTCTGAAACTTCTGGTCGAAGCCGAGAGCTTGTTCAATGACGGTGTCGCCGCCTTGCTCTTTTCGGTTGCGATGGTGGGAGCCACGGGCGGAGCGCTCTCGGGTGGTGTCGTGGCGATCACCCTGCTTCGCGAAGTGGGTGGAGGGATTATCTGTGGCGGACTGGTTGCCGGAGTTGCCCTCTTTTTAGCGGGCAAGACCGATGATCACCTAGTCGAGGTCACCTTCTCGGTGATTGCCGCCTTTGGCGCCTTCCTTTTGGCGGACTACTTCCACTGCTCGGGCGTTCTTGCGGTTCTGGTGGCGGGCCTGCTCATTGGAAACTTGGGCGATATTGGGGCGATTACCGATCACGGCAGGGAAGCGGTGGGAGCCTTTTGGGAGTTCGCGGCGTTCGTTGCTAACTCCATCATCTTCCTCCTCATTGGAGTTAGGGAGATGTCTCTGCTAGACGATTTCGCGCGCCATCTCCCAATGATCGGGTTGGGCATTCTTGCTTCGCTCATCGCCCGCGCAATAGGTGTCTACGGAGTCGCGGCTTTGCTACGCAAGCCAGAAAATCGCGTTGAAATGCCTTATCGTCACGTGATGGTTTGGGGTGGATTGAAGGGCGCCATTTCACTTGCTCTTGTGCTGGGCCTTCCAACAAACTTTCCGAAGCGCGAGGAACTCATCGCGGTAGCGTTTGGCGTGGTGGCTTTCTCGGTGATCGTGCAAGGCATTTCGATGCCTTGGCTGATGGCAAAGCTAAACCTCATCCCGAAACCCGACCCCACAGCGGTAGGTGCTGTAGACTCACCGTCGTGAAGACCACTCTGTTTGCGACGGTGCAGATCAAGCCGGGCATGATGGACGCCGCCCTTGCGGCCTGCGTAGCGGTTCGAGAACCCTCTCTGAAGGAAGAAGGCTGCATTCGATACAACTTTTACGTTCAACCCGATTCCGGTCATGAGATCGTGTTTTTCGAAGAGTGGGTCGATCGCGCCGCTCTCGATCTGCACTTCACGTTCCCGTACTTCAAGGAGTTCGGCGAGAAATTGGGTGAGCTTGCGGCAGGTCCGCCGAGCATTCGCGTGTACGAAGTCACCGGCTACGAGGATATTTAAGAGCTCTGCAGAGGCTCGAAACGATTGGACGGCGGGCATAACCCAATTTTCAGCACGTGCTGAAAATCAGGGAATGACTGAAAATTTCGGATATGCCAACGTCCCCAACAACAGCTTTCGCCTAACAGGCAAAGTAGTGATGCCCCAGCAAAACGAGGGTCCTGCGAATCTCGCAGGACCCTCGCCGCTTCCCGAAAACCACTCTTACAGATTCGCGCCGTTCGAGTTGATAACGTCCGAGAACCAGTATGCGGAATCCTTAGGAATGCGCTGCTGGGTTTGGTAGTCCACATAGACCAAGCCGAAGCGGAACTTGTAGCCTTCGTACCACTCAAAGTTGTCCATGTAAGACCACTGGAAGTAGCCCTTGATCTCCACGCCGTCTTCGCCCGCTCGTTGGAACTCGCGGATGTAGCGATGCAGGAAGTCGATCCGCTGTGGGTCGTGAACCTTGCCGTCTAGAGCCACCCAGTCGGAAAGGCCCATGCCGTTCTCGGTGATCACGATCGGCTTCTTGTACTTCTCATAGAAGAACTTGGGACCCCAGTAGAGCGCGCTTGGCGTGATCGGCCAGTGGTAAATGGTTCGACCCATGCCCAGGTGATGAGGCACGTTCTCGATGGTTCCGTTCGGACCCGCCTTCACGATTCCCGCGTTGTAGATGTTAGCGCCGTAAAAATCGAGCGGTTGGCAGATGATCTCCATGTCGCCCGCTTTTGGCTTCAGGTGCGACTTTTCGAACGCCTCTTGCACCACTTTCGGATACTCGCCCAAGAAGACCGGGTCGTTCCAAAGAGCCGTGCTCCAGAGATCGAGGTCTTGCATCTCCATGGTTCGCACTCGAGCCGCTTCTACGTCGGCCGGATCGTCGGTGGCGGGGATCACGCAGACGCCCACCGGAGCCCAACCGATCTCACAAGGTCCTTGCGAGTTCGCCCGGATGGCTTGCACGCACTTGCCGTGGCTAAGGAGCGCATTGTGAGACGCCCACAGGAGCTCCTCCATGTTGAGTTTGTCGCCTGGCGCGTGTACGCCCGACTGCATTCCGAGCCCGATGAAGCATTGCGGCTCGTTCAGGGTCATCCAACTTTTCACCCGATCGCCTAGTTTGGAAACGACGACCTCGGTGTAATCGGCAAACCAATCGGAGATGTCCCGGTTCAACCAGCCGCCACGCAAGTACACATCGTGAGGGGTGTCCCAGTGATAAAGGGTGACGTGCGGGGTGACGCCGTTCTCAAGGAGAGAATCGATGAGGCGATCGTAAAACGCCAAACCCTCGGCGGATACTTGCCCGGTTCCGGTGGGCATCACACGCGGCCAAGAAATCGACATCCGGTAGTTGGGATAGCCCAACTTGCCCATCAGTTGAGCGTCTTCTTCGTAGCGATTGTAGTGGTCGCAAGCGACATCGCCGTTGCTCTGGTCGGCAATGGCGCCCGTGCGTTTGCAGAACATGTCCCACACGCTTAAGCCGCCG
This sequence comes from bacterium, assembly GCA_027483535.1. Classification (GTDB taxonomy): domain Bacteria; phylum Armatimonadota; class Fimbriimonadia; order Fimbriimonadales; family Fimbriimonadaceae; genus Fimbriimonas. The sequence goes on along the minus strand of JAIXUN010000004.1, from coordinate 113,220 downwards.
CCAACTTTATAGGGTGCGCCCTCAATTTGATAGGAGGCAGTGGCTACGCCCCACAGGAAGTTCTCCGGAAAAGCCATCTCTCTAAGTATGGCTGGGAGGTGAAACGTTTCGATTGAATGCGGTCAATAAACCGGACAGGCAATTTTCCTGGTTGATTGTCCGATGTATCAATATTGGTGGCGATTTACGCCGCTTTCGACACATCGCGAACGAAATCGCCAAGAATCTGCGCCATCTGATCCTCTTCCGGTCCCACAACGCCCGCCGCTTTCAGCTTTAGGACCTTGTAAGTCTCCGCCACTTCCCAGTCGGTGCGAAGGCGATCTCGGAACCGTACCGCGTCTTCGCCCCAATCCATCCCGTTCGGCACCACGTAAAGGCGATACACGGGAGTATCCATGTGGTACTTGGAAAAGGTCCGATACGGGTTGTCGCTCAGGTCATCGGTGCGCCAGCCAAGCGGTTCAAGCTTTTTCGAAAACGAAAGGGCATCGTCGATGCTGTCCACATAGAGAAGCATGTCGATGGTGGGTCGAGCCACCATGCCCGGAATAGCGGTGCTGCCGATGTGTTCGATTCCTCGGACCCCAAGCGTGGTTTCCAATCGCATCTTCATCGATCGAAACATTGAGGCCCAACCGCCGTTGTAGCGAGTGAGTCCAGAATGTCGTGGCAATCGAGCGGTTCCCAAGTCAGGCTTTCCTCATCCGATCTACTTTTGGGAATGCCGAAGCGTCCCCGTAGAGGTTTTGCCAGAGTCCCCCGTTCGAATGACCGGTAAGAATGGCGGGATTGCCTGCTTTGCCTGAACCGCCAAGTTCAAATCGGCTGAGGAGGGTTCTACAAGAAAGGGCTTTTTGACAAGGTAGAACCAAACCGTGCATCCATTCCATTCGGCCTTTAAAGTCAAAGACCTTCAGAGCACCCGACGCTTTTACGTTGAGATTCTGGGCTGCGCCGAAGGTCGATCGACCGATCGTTGGCTGGACTTCGACTTCTTTGGGCACCAGCTATCCGCCCACGTCAACGCCAATCTTTTGGAACCCGATTTCTGTGGTCAGGTCGATGGAGTAGCGGTTCCTATTCCTCACTTCGGTTGTGTCTTGGATGTAGAGACTTTCGAGCAGGTCGAAGCCCGGCTTCGCGCTGCAGACGTTGAGTTTGTCATTGCTCCTCAAACGCGTTACGAGGGGCAGGTTGGCGAGCAGCGGATCATGTTCGTGCTAGACCCGAGCGGGAATCCCATTGAGTTCAAAGCGTTTAAAAACCCTGACGAGATGTTCGCCCGCTGACTGGGCACTTCGCCGGATTACAATCAGGAACAGACCGGGGCCTAAAAGATGACCATCGCCACACTTCTTCTAACAGCCTCCTTCGGTTCGCTTCTAGGCGATTGGCAACGGTCGTACACCTACGTTCCGGGTCCGGTGGACAACGCTTACAAGGGTCTGGTCCCATACGCCGGGGAGTGGAAAGACCGGTTTCCACACAGTTTGGAGTTCGATTATCTGCCGCTGAACAAGGTGATGACCGGACCCAACACCTTCAACTGGCAACCCGTCGAGAACCTCTTGAACGCCATCGCGGGTCGAGGGCATCAGGCGGTGGTCCGATTCTACGTGGAGTATCCGGGTCAGCCGAGCGGTCTCCCGTCGTACTTGGTGGATCAGGGCGTCAAGCTCCACCGATACAGCAATCCCGGCGAGAAGGATCAGCAGAACACGCCCGACTACAAAGACCCTCGCGTGCAACAGGCGCTCATGCAGTTCATTGTCGCACTGGCGAAGAAGTACGATGGCGACCCTCGGTTGGGCTATCTCACCGCCGGGCTGCTGGGCTATTGGGGCGAGTGGCACACCTACCCTCGGTCCGACCTTCACCCCGGACCGTCGGTGCAAAAGGTAATTCTGGAGGCTTATCAGAAAGCGTTCAAAAAGACCCCGGTGTTGCTGCGATACCCCGCCAAAGAGGGCGATTCCAACTACGCCGCCAACCAGAATCTGCCCTTCGGCTATCACGACGATTCCTTCGCTTGGGCAACGCTCGATACGGGCAGAGCCGACGATTTTTGGTTCTTCGAGTCGCTTCTCAAGGCGTCGGGCTCGACCCAAAAGTGGAAACGACACCCCATCGGCGGCGAGATTCGGCCCGAGGCATGGGGCAAGGTGTTCGACGACCGACCCGGCATGGCGCAGATTCAAGACTTCCGGAAATGCGTGGACGCCACCCACGCCACCTGGCTCATGGATACGGGCATTTTTCGAGAAAAGCCGACCCCGGAGCGTCTGCGCAACGCCACCCGGGAAGTCGCTCGCATGGGCTACGACTTGTACGTCTCTAAGGCCTCATTTGAATCTGGAACCCTTTCGGTGACGATTGTGAATAAGGGGGTCGCCCCGCTGTACCACTCGCTCCCAGTGAAGGTGATTTCGGGCTCACAATCGTGGCCGACGGGTTGGGATCTGCGCGGGATTCTGCCCGGATCGTCGCGCGAGTTTAAGCTATCGGGCCTGCCCGTGGATCGCTCGAACTGGTCGCTGCTGGTGCCGAACCCGCTGAAGAACGGTCTGCCGCTAAGGTTCGCCAACGATCGGGGTCGGATTGGGAAAGACGGGTCGCTGAGTCTTTAAGTCAGAACCAAGAAAGTTGGCGTAGAATGGAATAAAGGCAATGTGGCATGGTGCCTTTTGGGCAAGAATCCACTTTGGAGCTGTTAGATGAATCAAGAGCTATTTGATGTTCGCCGGGTAGATCCGTCCGGCCGGCTGTCACTGGGGCGCACCCATGCCGGTGAGCAGTTCGAGATCCGCGAGGAGCGAGATGGAAGAATCATGCTGATCCCTGTGGTCACCATTCCTCGTAACGAGCTGTGGCTCCATCAAAACCCGGAGGCAAAGAAGCTTCTTTCGCAGGGGCTGGCCGATGCCGCTGCGGGTCGAACTGTTGACGGAGGAGACTTCTCGCAGTTTCTCGATGACGAGGATTTGCCCTAGTGCCGTTTTCCATTCGACTTACGGAAACGGCTAGGGCGCAACTAAACGCGCTTGAAAGCGATGAAGATCAGGCGAATGAAGCAAAACTTAAGAAGGTCCGCAAATGCATCGCGCTCCTTCAATTGAACCCACGTCACCCGGGACTACATACCCACGAGTTCTTTTCGATGAGTGGAGAAAACGGCGAGCGGGTTTGGGAGGCATACGTTGAAAACAACACGCCTTCAGCCTGGAGGGTGTTTTGGTATTACGGTCCAGACCGAAATCAGATCACAATCCTCGCGATCACTCCGCACCCATAAAGAAGGACTTCCTTTAAGTCGTCCGATCCGCCTGTCGAGCGAGCCACTCGTCGGTCAACATTCCCTGATAACCCCAGTTCTCGGCGGGGATCTCCTGAATGACGATATTAATCGTTTCCGGCTTCTTGCCGAGCTTCTTCACTAACGACGCGGTGATGTCGCGCACCAGCTCTTCTTTCTCGGCTCGGGTGACGGGTCCCAACAACTGGACGTTCACGTAAGGCATGATCTCTCCTGCCTACTCCACCGCTCAAAAGGGTGTTGCCCGAAACGGCAATAGACCTACTTCTTAGCGAGACCTTGGGAGTGCAGAAACTCCGCCAACGCCTCTCGACCCGAAAGACCCGCGGGCTGAGCCCGCTGCGCCGACTTCTGCGACCACGTCCCGTCCATCGGAATCTTTTGCTCGGCGGCGAACTCCGCGTACCGAGCGTTGTACTCCTCGATCGCTTCCTCGTTTACGCCGTAAGACTCCTTGAACCACACCCCATCCTGAAGGAGACGCGGCTTAATGGCGGCGTTGGCGTTCTCCGCAGGCCGACCCAGGCAAAGACCAAAAACGGCAAACGTGCGCGAAGGCAGTCCGAGCAACTCCGCGACCTGGTGCGGCTTGTTCCGCATCGCGCCGATGTAGCAAATGCCGTAGCCCAGAGCCTCAGCCGCGCAAACCACCCTTTCGGCGGCAAGAGCCGCGTCGACTACCGCAACGGTGTACATCTCCACCGTTTCCAGTCCATCGGTGGGGAGCCCTTCGGCAAGGGTGAACTGCTCGATCCGGTGAAGGTCGGCGACAAAAACCAAGAACCGAGCGGCGGTGACCACCTGCTTCTGATTGCTACAAAGCGCGGCGATCTCCGCCCTTCGAGCGGGATCGTCTACCGAGATCACTGACCAGCTTTGCAGGTTGCTGCTGGTGGCAGCGGCTTGTCCGGCGGCGACCAATGTCGCCAGAACAGAGTCGGGAATCGGCTCTTCGGTGTAACGCCGAACGCTCCGGTGATTCAGCAATCGATCAACGGCGGCGATCTCAAAATCAGGCGTCGCACCGAATCGCGCAAGCCAAGCCTGCGCAGAGGGCTCCGAAAAGAGGCTCATTGGCTCTGGTTTGGTTCGGGAGCGGCAGCCTTACGCCGTTCTTCCCTTCGAGCCGCCGAAGCGTCCTCTTTGCGCTGCGCTTCGCCTTCCAAAAGCTTGATGTTCGGCTTCTCGCCCATGGCCCCAGCGGCGTCTCCAACCGCGCGGGTCATCCAACTGCAAGCGGGCGCCATCGCCAGAAAAGCGACGATGTACACCACAACCACGGCTTTGCCGTTGACGGGCTTCGATCGCTTCATCATTCCCGGACCATCAAGATCCATGTTGGAAAGATTTTCCTTCGGGGTTGGGTTTTCGCTCATGGCTCTCCGTCGCGGTTATCGCTTGTCGTCCTCGTCGAGACTACTTTCAAAGAGTTTACGTAGCCTTTCGCGCTCCTCGCGCTCTTTTTCTCTACGCTTCACATCGTCGAAATACTCTTTCTCTTTTCGAATCTGTTCCTTGGTGGGCTTCGCCTTGGAATACGTTGTGGAATAGGGGAAACCCGGCACTTGGTTACGAGCGAAGAAGAAAGGGAAAAGCAGGGACGCCGCCGCGAGCAATCCTACGAAGAAGTTCCCGTTGCCACCGTAGCTCAGAATCACCGCCGCCACCATGAAGTAGCCGATCCACTTGGCTTGAAGCGGAATCACACCGAACATCGAAACCGGCGCGGTCGGGTACCTAGTCGCCCAAACCACGGTGATTCCTCCCACGGGCAAGAGGCTTCCCGCCAAGAAAACGGGTCGCGCAAACAGCTTATCGGGGTTCATGAACGCGGTCGGAAGCAGCACCAGAGCGGGCAGCACGGTAAGAATCAGCCATAGCCCCACGTACTTCTTGGTGCCAAGTTCGCCTTCAATCTGACCACCCACTTGGTAAAGCCAAAGCGCAAGAAAGAGCAGCCAGATAATGCCGAATCCGCCTCCGGCAAGGGTTTCCAGTGCAAAGGGGTAAGTGATCAGGGTCCAGGGTCTCGAGAAAGACCCCACTCGGTGGGCTAAGAGCTCAAAGATGCCGTTGCTCGCCCAAACCGTCAACGCGCCCACAATGCAGAGCACGATGAGTGTCATCGTTGCCGGTCTTCCTTGACTTCTGAACCAGCTCATCGGATCCGTTCCGCGCGCCATGTTATTAAGGATTGTGACACTTCCTAGGTGAGGATCATTTACAAGTTTCTCTCAATGCATCACTGATGTTTTGATCTCTCGAAACCATTGCGAGGAGGATCGCGTTAGAACGGAAGTGCTCGTCGGTTAGACTCACGGGTATCGGTTCTATGGAAGCCGAACGGTATCCCTCGAAGTGGAGGGTTCCGATGCTGATTCAGACTCATGCCATCGTTCCACACTTTTCGCGAATCAAAGAACCTCGGTCGCCCGGTCGTTGCCATTGCAGCGGGCCTGCTCGCGGGCGCGAGCGTCTTTGCGCAGTCGGCACCGCCCCAAACACCCGCGACCTCTCCGAAAGAGCCGTTAGGACTCAGCGTCTTTCTCAACTTGGTCGATCGTTACTATCCTAAGCTCAACGGGGTCCGAGTCGAGCGGGATCTCGCCGATGCGAAAGAGCAAGAAAAGCGGGGCGCATTCGACCCTGTGTTCAGCACGGGTACCGACTGGATCGGATTCAATTCCTCGAGCACGCGCGGCAAGCGATCCAATACGCAAATGACGGAAACCGTCGTGGAGATCCTCGACCGGTCCGGTATCAAACTCTCCGGTGGTCAAAGGTTCGGATTTGGATCGGTGAAGTCGCCCTTCTCTAGCACGGGCGATCTCGGCGAGCTTTTCCTTTCCGCCAAGGTCCCGCTTATTCGAGACCTGGGCATCAACCCAAAGTCAGTCGCCGAGCGTCAGGCGCGATTCGGGCAGTCTCTCGCCGATCAGGTGGTTCGCGAGTTCCGATTCCTTACCTTTAACGATGCAGGTTCGGCGTATTGGCAGTGGGTCGGAGCCGGGGTGAAGCTCAAGATCGCGCAGGATCTGTTAAAGGTTGCCGAACAAAGACTTATTTTTATCACCACGCAGTTTGAGGAAGGGGTTCGCCCGAAGATCGACGTCGCTGAAGCTCGAGCCGAAGTTTTCCGACGAAAGGGATCGCTCGAAAAATCGGAACGAGACCTCCAAAAGGCAGAACTCAAACTCTCGCTTTACCTGTGGAACGAGGAAGGGAAACCGCTTGGTATTCCCCAAAGAACCGCGCTATCTGAATTGCCCGAGCAAGGAACCGCTTTGGCAGATGAGGCCATTCAGAAGGGGATCGACCTTGCCCTTCAAAACCGACCCGAACTCAGCGCGATCACCGTCTCGCGAGAGATCGTCGATCTCGATCTTTCTCTCGCCCGCAACGAGCGCAAACCCGCTTTGGATTTCGCCTTCGGTCCTGGCTACGACTTTGGCAACGATGGAATCGGGTCGACCTATAAGCTCGGGCTGTTCTACTCGATCCCGCTTCGACAGAACACCGCCGACGGAAAGATCGCCCAGGCTCAGGCCAAGCTCAGAAAGCTCCAACTGGAACTCGACCAGGTGACGCTAGCCGTGCAAACCGAGGTCCGTGATGCGGCTTCCGAGTACAACCAAACCTATCTCAGGGTACTCGCCGCTCAAGAAGAGCTCACCGCCGCCCGAGAACTGGAAAGAGGCGAACTCGATCGCTTTGAGGAAGGCATCGGCACGCTGTTCTTGGTCAACCAACGAGAACGCGCCCGCGCCGAGGCCGAAACAAAGCTAGTGGACACTCGCGTGGAACTTGAGATTGCGCGACTTGGATTTTTGGCGACCACCGCCCAACTGAACCCCTAAAACCGTTTTTAGAATCGCACGGAATACACGATGGCAACGCTACACGAAGAACACGAACACCTCGCTCACGACGAGCATCCCTCGCCGTTTGCCAGGTTCATCGCGCTGATTCGGCGTGAGCGAAGCGACATGTTCGTTTTGCTCACCTACACCATCGTGGTGTTCATGCTCTCCCTGTTGGTGCCGTTGACCACGCAATCGCTGGTCAACAACATCGCAATGGGTATTCAGCCCACGCAGATCGTGATCCTGGCGCTGCTGTTGTTCCTCGGCTTGGGTCTTGCAGGCGGAATGCAGTTGCTCCAGTTGGCGCTTGTGGAATCGGTGCAGCAAAGAATTTTTGCCACCACCGCGCTGCGCATCTCCGATACGCTCGCCCGGGTGAGCGCCTTCGCGCTTCGAAAAGAGTACGCGCCGGAACTGGTTAACCGGTTCTTCGACGTTCTGACGGTTCAAAAAACCCTCTCCAAGCTCACGGTCGATGGTCTCACCGCGATCGTCCAGATCACGTTAGGTCTGGTGCTGCTCGGGTTTTACAACCCAACGCTGCTGCTCATCGACTTCCTCCTTCTCACCGGGCTCATCAGCGCAACCATCCTCATGGGCTGGGGCGGTCTGCGAACGAGCCTTAAGGAGTCGAAAGCCAAGTACGCGGTTGCCGACTGGCTAGAAGACATCGCCCGGTGCCACATCTCCTTGAAGGTCCACGGCTTCCGCGACTTCCTGCAGAAACAAGCCGACCTCCGAATCAGCGAGTACGTCAAGAATCGGCGCAAGCACTTCAAGGTCACCATTCGGCAGGTAGGCACGTTCTATGCTTTCCAAGCCATTGTGCAGGCGGGTGCGCTCGCGGGTGGCGGCTTCCAGGTTCTCTCCGGCAACCTCACGCTGGGTCAGTTGGTGGCGGCGCAGATCATCATTGCCCAGGTTCTGGCTTCCATGGAGAAGTTGACTCGCCAAGCCGACCTCTTCTTCGACCTGCTCACAGGCCTTGATAAGGTTGGGCACGTCACCGATCTTCAAACGGAGCGAACGGGCGGCGGCATCCTTCCTTATCCAACCGAACCGAGCGGTGCCGAGGTGGTTTGCCGAAGTGTCCGGTTCAGCTATCTTCCCGAGATTCCCATCCTTACGGGTCTCTCCATGCATCTCCCCGCCGGGGCCCGAGTGAGTCTGGTCGGCGCTTCTGGTGCGGGCAAAAGCACCCTGGGTGCCCTATTGTGCGGTCTGGAGAAAACCACTCATGGAACCGTCGAGATCGATGGTGCCGAGCTGAGCACCCTGTGCCTCGACTCCATCCGAAGGCACATTTCCATGATCGGCTACGACAACGAACTGTTCGATGGAACGATCGAACAGAACATCGTGGTGGGCCGCCAATTCCTCACCCCGCAAGACGTTCGATGGGCGCTCGATATGGCTCAACTCAGCGACGATATCGCTCTCATGGAGAACGGTCTGAGCACGCACGTTATTTCGGGCGGAAAGAACCTGTCGCGCGGACAAATTCAGCGCATTCTCATCGCCCGCGCTATCGTCGCTCACCCTCGACTTTTGATCTTGGATGAGGCGTTTACCGGGATCGATGAGCGTTCGACCATGAAGATCCTCGATGCGATCTTCGACCAGTCCAACCACTGGACCATCATCGACATCTCTCACGATGCGGCGGTCATTCAGCGCACCGACATTGTGTATGTGCTCGCGGATGGTCAAATCTTGGAGACTGGATTGCTCCACGAACTGGCCGGGGATCCAAGTGGAGAGTTTTCGCTGCTATTCCCGGTTCTGTCCAAGACATTAAGGGAGCGGGTGTCTTAATTGGCCAACAAACAGAAGAGTGAGCCGAAGATGACGGTAGAGGAACGAAAAGAGTTGAAAAACCAACCTGTGCCCGCCATTTCCGGAGAGGAGTCTCCGGTTACCGGAGGGCACCTGGAGTTAAGCGCCCTTAAGATGGTGGCCCGTCGCCCTTGGGTGCGGCGGATCGGTTGGGTGGTGCTTGCCTTCGTGGCGGTTGTGATCGTCGCATTGGTGTTCGTTCCGTGGCAACAAACCGTTATCGGCAACGGAACTGTGATCGTGTTCGCGCCGAACGATCGGCCGCAGACGATTGAGGCCCAAATCCCGGCGCGAATCATGAACATTCGCGTTCAAGAAGGGCAGTTCGTGGAGAAGGGCGAGATTCTGATGGACATTCAGGACATCGAACAGCGGTTCTTGGATCCGGACCTGACCACGCGGCTTGAAACACGAGTGACCCAGTTGGAAGAGGGTCGAGACAACGAACTGGAGCGGGTGCTCCGGCTGCAAGCTCAGATCGGACAAGTGGAAGCTTCGCGCGTTCAACAGATCGACAACGCCAAAGTGGCTCGCGATCAGGCCGTTCGACGAAAGGGTGTTGCTCAGCAGAACTTGAAGGTTGCCGAGAAGAATCTTTCCATCCTGAGCCGGGTGGCAAAGAGCCAAGTTGCCATTCGAGACATGCAGGCGCAAGATGCCATCAAGCAAGCCGAACAAGCGGTGACTCAGGCCAAAACCAAGCTGGAATTCGACCAAATTCAGCGCGATCGTATCGCTCGCCTGTACGCCAAGGGTCTTAGCTCCAAGCGAGAAGATGAACTTTCGCAGAACGAACTGGTAGCTTCGACCACTACGTTCGAGCGAGCCAAACTGGCGCTCGACATTGCGAAGAAATCCCGAAACCTGACCACGTTAAGCGTCGATCAGGCGCAGCTTGAGATCGAAAGAGCGAGGGCACAAGTGGTGGCCGCCCAAGACGCGGTGAGCATCGCTGACCGAGATATTCAAGCCGCGATCAACAACATCGCCAGGATCGATGCCGACACCGCAGCGACCATCGCCAGTCTCGAAGGAACGCTGCAATCGGCTCAGTCGACGGTCAACAAGGCGAACAGCGACATCGAATCGATTAAGATCGATCGCGCCAACCTTCAGGCTCGCCGAGGTCAAACCAGCATCGTTTCGCCGTCTCGTGGTCGCATCGTTCGATTGCTCAAAATCGGTGAAGGCGCCACGGTAAAAGCGGGCGACGTCATTGCTACCATCGTTCCCGAAACCCAGGATCGAGCGGTGGAATTGATGGTTTCCGACAACGATGTTTCGTTCATTCGCGTGGGTCGAAAAGTTCGACTCCAGTTTGCGGGTTGGCCCGCACTTCAGTTTGGCGGGGCACCCTCGGTCAACATCGGAACCTTTGGCGGCGTCATCCAGTTCATCGACCCGGTTGACGACGGCTCTTCTCGATTCCGAGTCATCGTCCGAGAAGATCGACACGAACTTCTGGGTGGAAAGATGGATCAACCTTGGCCAGAGGCCGCCATCCTCCGACCAGGCGCCGAAGCAGTCGGTTGGATCATGCTCGACCAAGTCCCACTAGGCTTCGAACTCTGGCGACAGTTCAACGGCTTCCCGCCGAGGTTGAGCTCGGATAAAGGGGATCCTCGACTGCCGTTCTCCAAATCTAAGTCGGGCGAGAAGTCTTCCGATTCGGACGACAAGAACAAGAAGAGCGCAAGCCCGGATATCAAGATCAGATCTCAGAAATAACGCCGGAACGGAATGGCGTCACAATACAGGTTGTGAAACGCGCGGTGGTTCTGTTGAGCGGTGGCCTCGATTCGGCCACCGCTCTTGCTTTTGCTCAGGCGCAAGGCTTTGAGTGTTTCGCCCTTTCGTTCGACTATGGTCAGCGACATCGCATCGAGCTTCAGCGTGCCAAAGAGCAGGCCGAACTGCGCAAAGTGGGCAAACATGTGGTGGTCAACATCGACCTTCGCACGTTCGGAGGCTCGGCGCTCACGGCGGATATCGACGTGCCGAAGGATCGCACCGAAGCGCACATGGCCGAAGAGATTCCCATCACCTACGTCCCCGCCCGAAACACGGTGTTCCTCTCCTTCGCCCTCGCTTGGGCGGAGGTTTTGGAAGCAAAAGACATTTTCATTGGCGTAAACGCGCTCGATTACAGCGGCTATCCCGACTGTCGCCCCGAGTTCATTTCTGCCTACGAAGCAATGGCAAATCTGGCCACCAAAGCGGGCGTGGAAGGGCAGAAGCTCACGATTCACACCCCGCTCATCGACCTCACCAAGGCCCAGATCATTCAGATGGGACTTGAAACCGGTGTGGACTACGCGAAGACCAGTAGTTGCTACGATCCGAGCGAAGACGGCCGACCTTGCCGAAGGTGTGACTCTTGCAAACTCCGCGAACGCGGGTTCGAGCAACTTGGTCGCATCGACCCGCTTGTCGAACAATTTGTGAAGATAGGGGGCTAACTTGGGTCTGCGAGTCTCCGAGTTCTTCACCAGCGTTCAAGGCGAGGGCATGTGGGTGGGTGTGCCCAGCACCTTTGTGCGCCTTTCCGGATGCAACCTGCGCTGCGTCTGGTGCGATACCCCCTACGCCTCGTGGGCTCCCGAGGGACCCGTTATGGAGGTCGACGCGATTTTGGACGAGATCCTGCAAGGGGGCGCCGATCACGTGGTGATCACGGGAGGCGAGCCGATGCTGTTTGAAGAAACGGTCACCCTCGCCCAGAGGCTGAAAGAAGCGGGCAAGGTGATCACCATCGAAACAGCGGGGACGGTTTATCGGCCGGTGGTTGCCGATCTGATGTCGATCAGTCCGAAACTCGCCCATTCGACGCCAAGCGGTTCTTTAGCAAGACCTGGCTTCGAACTTCCTGAGTCATGGATTCAGCGCCACGAACGCGACCGTCTGCAACCCGAGGTGCTGAACAGGCTTTTGGAAGAGTACGAGAACGTTCAGCTCAAGTTTGTGGTGGCGTCCGAAGAGGATTTGGCGGAGATTGAAACCCTCCTGAGCAATCTGAACGAACGCGCCGCCAAATGCGTGGTTTTGATGCCGGAAGGCACCTCTGCAGAGAGGGTTCAAGCAACCGCAAAGTGGTTGGTCCCCCACTGTATTGCAAGGAATTGGCGACTCTCGCCACGGTTCCATATCGACCTTTTTGGCGATAAACGAGGAACCTAGTATCGTTGCTGGGCTGACGGTGGGCCGAGATTAAACTTGTTAAATCCCGCATTTATTGTGGAATTCCCCTTTTGTGAGTTTTTCGCCCTGTGGGGATCGGGTGGGCCTGCTCATTGGGGGCAAGGGAAGGGAGCAATCGGCGCTGAATCGCGCGATGCTTTTGCTATCAGTTGCGGCGGTGCCGTTCTTGGGCCACGCCCTGCTTTTGCTGAAGGGAGACCTCCTACCAACGTCGGTTAACCAGACATTTCAGGTCATTGGATTGGTTGTTTGGGCGATGTTCGTTGGGGAATGTATCCGCCGATTTCGGCAACCTTTGGTTCTAGAAGGCGGGCAAACGGAACCCAAAACCGCCTGGGCCCTGTGGACGGTTGCGGGCCTGACCAACTTTGCTTGGACCGCCCTTGGGATGCTGCCGATGGACCATCCTTTGGTCGAGCAGTTCTTCCACCATCTGCCGTTGCTCGGCTTGGTTCTGTATCCCGTTGGGCTGATCCTTCTGAGTGGCACCGCTAAGCATTTGCGATTCGGTCTTGCCGCAGTGGATGCCCTGACGGTTTCGCTGGCGACCTCAGTCGTGGTTTGGCACATCTTGTTTGCCGAGAGATGGAAGGCGATTCAGGTGCCCGTCGCCACCGATTTTGTGCTCATCACCGCCCTGATTTTGGTGACCGCCAACACGTTCACGGGATTGTTTGGACTCTTTGGAAGCAAGCAAGATCCCAGAGGCCAAACGCTGGCAAAAGGGGCTGTTTTCTCCACGTTCACCATTGGCGCCGCTATTGGGCTATTGGCTGCGGTTCGTTGGAACTCCGCCGCGCCCATCAACCCGGCGGCTTACGGTTCGCTTTACGCCATTGCCGGATTGATTGTTGGGCAGTGTGTGCGCTGTTCGAAGCGGGCCCACAACTCCGATATCGCCGGGTTCGATTTCGGTAAGTTCCGGTTCTTCGGCATGCAGTTCGCCGAGCTCCAGTGGTACGTCCCGTTCTGCTGTCTCTTCTTTGCCTCTTTGCAGATTGCGGTCTCCGACTGGATGCTCAACGGCCACATCAACGTGGTTGGGCACCCTGAATTCGGGGTCCTGGTGGCGCTCATCATCATTCGCCAGATTGCGGTCATCGGGGAAAACCGGCGGCTCAACGAAACGCTCGATTTCACGAATCGGAGCCTGAACGAGATGGTGGACTACCTCCGATCGCTGAGCCGATTCACCTCTGCGATCAACGAGTCGCTGGACGTGAAAACGGTCATGGACCTTTCCGCGAAGCATGCACTCGAGATCATGAACTGCGACGCGGTGTCGGTTTCGGTCGACGGCGAAGACTTGGAAGTCACCCGACCGAAAGGCGAGGAGCGAGAAGTGGTTCTTGCGCTCATTCGTCAGGCAAAGCGAGCCGTGGCTCTCCCCGTTCAGTTGGTCGAGTTCGACACGAACGGCGAGGAGTTCTTCGCGACCGTCATCGAGGTTGATCTTCAAGCAGAGGGCAAAGCGCGCTTCACTGCCGTCCGCAAAGGTCGAAAGTTCGTGCACAGCGAACTGCACCTGCTCAACGGCATTGCCGAAGAGGTCGGGAAGGCGCTCCACAACGCACGCGTTCACGCTTCCGCTCTAGATGCCGCCGATCGCGACGCCGTCACCGGGTTGCTCAATCACCGAGCCTTCCACATTCGTGTTCAAACCGAGATGGAGAAGTGCGAAGTTCTGAACATCCCCATGTCGGTGGCGATGATCGATTTGAACAACTTTAAGCTGTTTAATGATACATATGGTCACCTTGCGGGCGACGCCGTGCTGCGACACGTGGCCGATGCCTTTGTTGCCGAAGCACCTGAAGGCGTGCTGACTGCTCGCTACGGCGGAGACGAATTCGGCCTCGCTTGGCCCGGTCACAGCGATGAAGATCTAGAAATGCTCTCGGAGGCCATTAAGGACCACATCGAAAAGCATCCGTTTGAAGTGGCTGGGAATAAGGTTCCGGTCACCCTTTCTTTCGGGATCGCCTGCTACCCGATCGACGGTGCGTCTCGGCACGATCTGTTAAATGTTGCCGATAGAAACTTGTACGAAATCAAACAGGCGGGCGGAGGTATTCGACGAGCCAGCCTTGCCGATCGCGAGAATCGCGCCCTGCGATCCCAGGCCAGTTTTGAGACGGTGGACGCCTTGGTCAGTGCGGTCGACAACAAGGACCGCTACACTCGCAAGCACTCGGAGGATGTCACCGAATACGCGTTGTGGATCGCGGAAGAGATTGGAATGTCGGAAGACGCCATGCGGTCCGTTCGCCGAGCGGGATTACTCCATGATGTCGGCAAGATCGGCGTGCCGGACGCGATTCTGCGCAAGCCGGGCAAGCTGACTCCGGAAGAGGTGGAGATCATCCAACGCCACCCGCGCCTGGGTGAGCTCATTGTCCGCGCGATTCCGGGCCTGGAAGATGTGATCGACGGCGTTCGAAGCCACCACGAGCGGTGGGACGGAGCGGGTTATCCCGACCAACTTCGCGGCGACGAAATTCCGCTCATGGGTCGACTTCTGGCGGTGGCGGACGCATTCAGCGCCATGACCACCGACCGTCCTTACCGAAAGGGCATGCCCATCACCGAAGCGTTGAACCGCATTGAAGAGGGCACGGGTTCTCAGTTTGATCCCAAGATGGCGTCCGCATTCATGGACGCGGCTCGGGAAAGGCTTGCGGACCGCATCGCTTCCGAGCAAGGACACCCCTCGTTGCCTAAGGCCGCTTAACGAAGCGGTCGCCAGACCCGAATGCGCGGTATACCGAAAGGTATGACCGAACCCGAAGGGATGGGCGTTCCGGACGCACAGTCGAAGAAAGAGGCCGGGGGTCTCTGTGCGATTGGTTGTGTCACGGGACTCGTGATGATCAGCGTTTTCATGCTGATTCCGACCCTTGGCGCGCAGCGCATCCGCGCCCAAAAGGTTACGGGCACGACGGTTGTCACCGTGAAGGTGAACGACGGTTGCCGATTGGAAGGGATCCAGATTGATGGTCAGCCCGTGATGATGGGCAGCACCGGGACCTTCTCCGCCCCGACCGGGAAGATGGTGAATCTGAAAGCCCGAATCTCGGGCAAGGAAGCAAAGGCGGAGTTCGCGGGTCGGCCGATTACGTTCCTGACCGAGCCGATGACGATGGAGATCGGCTGCGACCCGGCGAGTATCACCTTCCGAGATTAGCGTCTCGTTAAGGAAACCATGCCGAACCAGCCCCCCGCCGACCTCGCTCGGTGGTTCGACCACGCCGAACCGCTGGCGATCCACAGCGCGTTTCGATCGATCCGGCATCTGTTCGAAACGCCCCATGCCTTCGTCGAGTGGGTTCTGCGATTTCGCGCGGGGCGGCAGACCCTTTTCCCGACCTTCACGGGTCATCCGGAGAGCTATCGCGATACCGATTTCGATCCGGCAATTCTCGATTGCTGGACCGGAGTGATCCCAAAGGCGGCGCTCGAGGTCCTTGGGGCGGGTCAAAGATCGCTTCATCCGAGTCACTCTTGGGTGGGAATCGGCCCCGGGTGGAGAGCTGAGACGCCCGAAGAACTGGAGGGATCGACCCCCTGCGGTCCGCAGTCGCCGATTCAGAAGGTGGCTCAGGCTGGGGGCAGGGTGTTGCTTCTGGGAGTGGGGCTGGAAGCGCTCACGCTGGTGCACGGCTGTGAGGAATCGGCGGGTGTGCCGTACGTGCTGCACCCTCAACCCGCGCGGGTGACGGTTCACCCTGTCGGCGGAGATCCGTTTGCGGTGACGCTGCGGGTGCATACCTGGGAGTTCTCTCGCGATTACGAACGCCTGCGCCCTTTGCTTCGCTCGGAAGGGTGTTTAGAGGAATCGGAGTGGGGGACGCTGGTTTCGGCCTCGGGGGCGTTTCAGGTTGTCACCGAATTGTTGAGGGAGGATCCCAGTGCGGTTTTGCCGGAGGGCGGGTAGGAAGGCAGAATCGCCGAAGTTGCCCTATCTGGCGACATTTGTGTTAGCCGCTCAATCTTAAGTGAGGAGGGAACCCAATTCCCCTCTATGGAGGGGTGGCGCAGAGCGCCGGGGTGGTTTCAGGATTTGGTTTTTAATAGGGTGTTTGAAGAGTCTTGCCAGGGCTCCGCCCTTCTGGCTCTTGATAAGAACCCCTAACCCAGGGTTGAAACCCTGGGCTGCGATGATGGTCGCGGCTCCGCCGCTTTCCCGGACCCCTCACCCGGCCCTCTGGGCCACCCTCTCCCCCGGAGGGGCGAGGGTTCTCGCGATTGAAAATCTTTCGGGGAAGGTCGCAGCATAAATGGGGCGGAGCCCCGGTAATCATCGCAGCCTAGGGCAACGCCCTAGGACTGGGTGCCATCCAGAAAATTCCCCATCGCCCATCCATTTTCGGAGGGGAGAGGGGGCTAGGGGGTGAGGGGTGGCATCGATTTGTGATTACTGCCGCAATAGATTTATTGCCAGGGCTCCGCCCTTCTAACCCTTAATGAGAACCCCTTACCCAGGGTTGAAACCCTGGGCTGCGATGATGGTCGCGGCTCCGCCGCTTTCCCGGACCCCTCACCCGCCCCTGACGGGCCACCCTCTCCCCCGGAGGGGCGAGGGACCTAAAGGAATTTCATCGGATTGAAACCCTGGGCTGCGATGATGGTCGCGGCTCCGCCGCTTTGAGGAGTTCGGAACGGGAAACCGGATTCATTCCCCTCCCGGGAGGGGTGCCTGCAGGGCGGGGTGGTCTTCGGGAAGGTGGAGGGTCGGACCCCCCGAGGGCACTCAGAGCTGTCAGATAAGTAGGACCCCTCACCCGCCCCTAACGGACCACCCTCTCCCCCAGATGGGCGAGGGTCCCGACAGAAGGTGTTTCAACTTCTCTCCGGTAGGTCCGGAGGACCGGCAAGACTGTTAGCCCACACCGCTAGGTCTGGGTAGCAGGTCGTATAAATTGAAAGGTCCGGAGGACCGACCAGATACTCTGAGATTTCAAAGTTCGGGACCCCTCACCCGGCCCTCTGGGCCACCCTCTCCCCCGGAGGGGCGAGGGACCTAAAGGAATTTCTTCGGATTGAAACCCTGGCCTGCGATGATGGTCGCGGCTCCGCCGCTTTCCCGGACCCCTCACCTGCCCCTGACGGGGCACCCTCTCCCCCGGAGGGGCGAGGGTTCTCGCGATTGAAAATCTTTCGGGGAAGGTCGCAGCATAAAAGGGGCGGAGCCCCGGTAATCATCGCAGCCTAGGGCAACGCCCTAGGTTTGGGCGCCTTCCAGAAAATTCCCCCGCAACTTCCTACATTCTCGATTCTCAAACAAGAGACCAACCCATTTCCCAGCAACCCCCCGGTCTCAACACGACCTCCCGACCTCGTAGACTAAAGGTGCATTCAAGGGTCGGTTGCAGTGGAGTTACGAATTCTAGGAGGGTTTGCGCTGGTCGAAGGGGACCAGGTCATCCGAAAACTGCGCACCCGAAAGACCGAAGAACTGCTCGCTTGGCTCGCGCTGCATCCGCAACGGCATGCTCGCCCCGACCTGATAGAACTCCTCTGGCCAGACGAAGCTCCCGCCGACCTCCGGCCTCGACTCCGCCTCGCGCTCCACTCTATCCGAGAAGCCATCGGGGAGCGTCTTGAGATCGAGGGTGATCTTGTCAGAGTCGTAAATCTCCCCGTCGACATTCAAACCGGCACATCCCAGCAAATTGCCTCCGGTCTCCGCTTAATGCCCGAGCATCGGTGCGAGTGGCTGGACGAGTTTCATGCGACCCTGCTAACTGGGCGACAACTGGATTACCTACGCCAAGTGCAGCCCACTTCCCAGATCGAAGAAGCCGGGGAGGGGTCAGAAGCGCCGCAAACCGAAAGCAAACTTCACTTCCTTATTCGAACCGATCCCCTAGAACCCCGCTGGTACCTCTTTCTTTTTCGCCTCTACATGCAACGTGGCGCGCGCTCAGCGGCACGGCTCGTGGCGGAAGCCGCCAAAGCTGTTCTGCAGAACGAATGTCCGGCTGAACTCTCATCGCTTGCCCTAACGCGGTCCCGAGCGGGGTTTGTGGGCCGATTGCAGGAAATGGCGGAGGTTTCCAACGAAGTGGCTTCCCATTCGGAACCCGCCATCTTGTACGTGCAGGCGATGGGTGGGATGGGCAAATCGGAACTGGCCCGCAAGATTTTGGAGATTGCCGAACAAGACGAGATCACTCCCATTTGGTTAGACATGACTGGAGTCTCCGGCGCTGCCGAGCGAGATGAACTGCTCGTGAAGCAACTCGCGGCAAAGCACGATCTTGATCTTCCGCTGGAACCGAATGAAATTCCATCGACGCTGGTGGTTCTGGATGACATCGGGGATACGACCTTCCAAGAAACACCGTTACTCCGTTCGCTCCTCTCCAATGCGTCCGGGTTAAGGGTTCTCATGACGGGCCGAATCGAACAGTCAGTTTGGAAGACGTATCGGTTGTCTGGACTTGGCTTACCGCTCAACGCGTCGATCGAAGCACTAGAAGCGAGTGAAACCGGGGAGTTGCTTCTCTCCTTCCTTGATCAGGCCCGGGTAAGAGAGAAGGACGCCCCCGCCCTTTACGAGATTTGCCATCTATCAGGAGGAATCCCGCTCGCGGTAAGGCACATGGGGCGCGCCCTTCAACAAGCCCCCGCCATAGAAGTCGCCGAGTCCTTCCGGAAGTCGATCGGCCGCTCCACCTCTTCCGAACCACTCAGCGAGACCCTCCGATTTGCCTACGATCGGCTCTCCGATTCCTTACGCGATGCTCTGCATCGCCTCAGCATCTTCAAGGGCAAGTTCACGTTGCCTTCGGCAAAAATGGTCGGCGTCGATTTAGAAGCTATCGAGAGGCTTACCGACGGACAGTGGATCAGGCGAGAACATAGCTCGCGTGATGCGCAATTGCTCGATCCGGTCCGTGAGTTTCTCTGGTCACGACAAGACCCGGCCGAGGACCTCTTAGAGTCCTGGCGCGCCTGGCTTGTGAGCGAAATCGATGATCATTACGAGAGCGATTTCAGCCGCATTGTTCATCTGGCTTTGGCCCACCGCCTAGACCTAGCCGACGCAATGACCTGGGCGGAGAACGGGGCGAAGGTCTCTGGAGACCCTACGGCTTACCGAGTAATTCTTGCCGGCTTGTACCGAGTCGCCGGCGAAAGTGGCAACACAAGTCGTGCAAGATTGCAACTTGCCGACGCGTGTCGGCTCCACGCAGAGCCAACTCATGCCGAACTCCGACTCTGGAATCAATTGGCTTCGGTGGCCTATTTCGAAGGTGATTACGACGAGGCTCGGCTCTGGTACCAAGCGCTTGTTGATCACGGAGATCTGGAATGGCAAGGCGTCGGGCTGACCAATCTTGCGCTCGCTTCCCAGTCCGAAGGGGATTACGCATCGGGAGCAGAACTCATTCAGCGGTCTATCGACATGACGTCTGTTCCACGCCGCAAGTGGACCCGAATGCTGAACTTGACCAATCCAATGACCCACTTGGGTGAGTGGGAGGCGGTTGAACGCATCTGCGATCAATTGCTGGAGGAAGCAGAAGGGGCACCCGATTTTCAGGACAACCTCACCCTCGTCTACCTTCGGCGCGGTATCAACGCCGGATTACAAGGGCGGGTAGAAGACGCCGAACGGAGGTTGTTGGTGGCGCTCGACTTTTTTGAACAAACCCGAAACGCTTTCCACCGGGGAGATGCTTACGGTCACCTTGCGGTGAACGCGGCTCGAAGTGGGAGAGCGGAACTTGCGGCAGAAAGGCTGCAGCAGGCCGTAGAGGCGCGGCGCAATCTCTATAGCTCCTTGGTATACGCGGTTGTCGTGGCTCACCTTTTGAACCGAGAGGATCAAGCCCGCCTTTTGCTCCCGTGCGTGCAGTTGAAGCGGGCGTCGCCTTACGCGTTGAACCTGCTCACCACCTTCAAGAATCTCTTTTCCGAGGTGGCTGCCCCCTCTACCGCGATCCCCAGTAGTGAGTCGTTTGCATTGCTCAAAGCGGTTGTGAAACGGCTTTGAAACGCCTCTCTCCGAAACTCTGATCCAAGACCATGAGCGGCTTCTAGTGCTCCGAGTCGAGGAAAACAATGAAATACCTATTGATGGCTTGGGTTTTAGGCCTGACTCTTCTTCTTGCCGGTTGCGGTGGATCAGGTTCCAGCGCAACGATCGCGAACCCGTTTAAGGGCACTTACTCGTCTGACCTGACGCTGGATTCCGGCAAGACGGGCCGATTAAGCCTTAGCATCGCCGATTCGGGCGCAACGTCTGGAACTCTGGTGGTTTCAGCAGCGCGAGGTGGGCGAGATGGCGACTTTACCTTTACCGTCGGCACCATCAACATCTCGGGCAAAGCTAACAACGATGGCACCTTCACGCTCTCTGGAACGGATGCCAACTCGGGGCTTTTCTCCGTGACCGGAACGGCAACCTCCAGTGGCGGCACCGTTCGAATCACCGCGGGCGGTCAAGAGTACAACGGCTCCATGAGCATGGGAACCGGCAGCGGATCGCTTGCGTTCTCTGCCGTCGAAGGGGCGGGAATCAACTCCAGTGCTTTCCCATCAACTCCCTACGTGCTGAGCTCCACGGTAATGGGCAGTACCTCGGCAATCATCTTGACGTCGGTCACCGAAAACAAGCGCGTCTTCGGAATAACTCTGTCGAGTACGACTCAACCCGGCGATGTAGTGTCTTTGACTGGAATTCTTAACAACAAGGCGTACTTGTACTACGAAGAGAACGAAAAGGGCTGGGACGCAACGGGTGGAACCATGGAGATCGTGGCTCGATCTGGCAATACTTGGACCGTCAAGGTCATCAATGCGCAGTTCACTGCTCGCGCTTCAACGGGTTCGACTGGAACCTTCACCGTCAACGGAACGGTTGCGAAGTAACCTCCCGTCGGTCCTCTTCACCAAGGTTGAAGTTTGTTCCGGTTGACGTTTGGTTAGGGTGATTTGAAAGGAGAGGTCCGTCGTCAGAAATCCTGGCGACGGATCTTATTCAGCACCGTCGCCGACCACGGGCGATCGATGCTCGAAGGATCGTCCACGAACTCCAAAACCGTCTCGAGCCACTGAATGCGGGCTCGAGTTTCCAGGATGATGTTCACCGTCGCAAGCAATCCGAACGGCTCGTCATTCTTCTCGTTCTCGTCCAACAGGGCCTCGGTGGTGGCTAAGAACTGCTTCAGCGAATCTAGGGCCTCAAGCACGTAAGCCCGTCGATCTTCCGACTCGAGAATGCCCAGAAAGAAGAACCGCAGGCGGAGAAGATCGGACGAGTAGGTCACATCTTCAAACGGAGTCGGTGGGGCGACCCACTGCTTCAGCAGAGCCTTCCCGTCATCGCTTAAAGAGACCCTTTCGGCATCGGACTCCCGAATAAGAATCCCCTTCTCGAGAAGCCGATTCGCGATGGCATAAACCGACCCCGATCGCGACTTGTGATAACTGGAAACAGACGTCTCCAGTTCGCGCAGGATGGTGTAAATGGTGCAAGGACCCCGCAGCCAAGCGATGCCCATTACCGTGTGTTCCAACGTTGAAAGCGACCGAGATTTCGGATTGGATTTCGGACGGGCGCTCATGAATCTATTTTAGAAGCAACGATTTGTTCTCGGTTTTGGGAACAAATCCCTCCTTAAGAGATAGTATTACAAATTGTAATATGATGCGCCCTTCAAAGCTTTCAGCGATCCTTGCTATCGGTTCTCTCGGCTGCCTCGCTCTTGCGCAGTCTACTCACGTCCCATCCGGTTTGGGTCGCAAGCCTGCGCTCGGAACGGCGTTCGGTCCGCTGGCTCCCGATGCGGCGGCGAAGGCGGGTCTGAAACCTGGGGAAGGGGTGACCGTCGCGGCGGCACCCGTCGTCGGTCTTACCGGAGACAAGCTCGGGTTGAAACCGGGCGATGTCGTTCTCAGCATCAACGGCTGGACCCCCACCGCTCAAACGCTCGGCGCAAAGGTTCGCGAGCTGAAATCGGGCGAGAAGGTTGTGTTCAGCATCTTGCGAGACGGCAAGCCGATGGAACTTTCCACCGAGCTTGCCGAAAAGCCACGAGACCCGGGCAACGAGAACTACACCGTCATCTATTCCGATATCACCAGCCACGGAAAGAAGATGCGCACCATCATTACCAAGCCCAAGGGGCCGCGAGCGAACGCCACCGGGAAGTACCCGGGCTTCTTCTTCATCCAAGGGTTTTCGCCCATCAGTTACGACTTCGTGATGAAGGATGCGAAGGGCGATGTTGCGGGGCTGGATGGTCCTCTGCTCCACAAGTTCGCCAACGAGGGGTTTGTCACCATTCGAGTTGAGAAGCCCGGAACGGGCGATAGCGAAGGCGGTCCTTTTGTGGACATGGACTACCACACCGAAATGGACATTTACCGTCAGGCGCTTTTGCAACTCAAGGCGCAACCGGAGTTGGATCAAGACAACGTGTTCATCTTCGGACACAGCATGGGCGGCGCGTTCGGTCCGATGGTCGCCAGCGAGATCCCGGTGAAGGGAATCGCCACTTACGGCACGGCTGCTCGAACCTGGTTCGAGTATCTGATGGATACGGTTCGATACCAAGGGCTCGTTGGTGGGGAGACCTTCGAGCAAGCCGACGACGGGGCTCGCATGGGGGCTCGAATCATGGCGCAGGTCTTCCTTGAGAATCGTTCTCCCGCTGATGTGAAGAAGTCGATTCCAGAGCTGGCTCCGGTGGTCGATGCGTACTTCCCGGGCGGGCTGTTCAACGGCAAGGGTCTGGAGTTTTGGCGCCAGTTGAACCAGATCAACTTTGCCAAGTATTGGGCAAATTGCAAAGCGCACGTGCTGGCGATTCGGGGGGCTAGCGATTTCGTGACGTACGACGCGGATCACAAACTCATCGCCGATATCGTGAACAAGGTGAAGCCCGGATACGGAACCTTCAAGATCGTCCCGAACTCGGATCACCTGTTCCACGCGTTCAAAACCGAACCGGAGAGCATGAAGAACTTCCAGAAGGGCAAGTTCAATATCGACTGCGCGAACGTGATGATGAAGTGGATGCGCGAAGTGATGTCGAAGAAGTAGGCGGGTTCTCCCGATTCCCCTCCCCGATCG
Source organism: bacterium (assembly GCA_027483535.1). Classification (GTDB taxonomy): domain Bacteria; phylum Armatimonadota; class Fimbriimonadia; order Fimbriimonadales; family Fimbriimonadaceae; genus Fimbriimonas. The sequence goes on along the minus strand of JAIXUN010000004.1, from coordinate 89,921 downwards.
ATCGAGGAGGGGAATATCGTGTGTCAGCTCTTTCCCGAAGGTCCGGAGGACCGACTAGATACTTTCACGGGACGCATGAACGGAGACGACCAGAACAAAGGGGCGGAGCCCCGGCAATCATCGCAGCCTAGGGCAACGCCCTAGGTTTGGGTGCCATTCAAAACGTTCCCCCTCGCCCATCCGTTTTCGGAGGGGAGAGGGGGGCAGGGGGTGAGGGGTGGCATCGTACGAGACTGCCGCAATGGAACTCTTGCCAGGGCTCCGCCCTTCTGGACCTAAACGAGAATCCCTAACCCAGGGTTAAAACCCTGGGCTGCGATGATGGTCGCGGCTCCGCCGCTTAAAAGAAGAGTTTGTTGGTTGGGACCTGACTCATTCCCCTCCTGGGAGGGGTGGTCCCGAGAATCGGGAACGGGGTGGTCTCCGGATAATCCTCCACTACGCGCTCAGGTTCGTGAAGGGTTTGTTCAGCGCGAGAACGGGCTGAACGGCGCTCGATTCTGCCGACCACCCCGCCCCTGCCGGGGCACCCCTCCCAAGAGGGGAATGTCGTGTGTCGTCTCCTTCCGTAAGGTCCGGAGGACCGACTAGATACTTTCACGGAACCAATGAACGGAGACGACCAGAACAAAGGGGCGGAGCCCCGGCAATCATCGCAGCCTAGGGCAACGCCCTAGGTTTGGGTGCCATACAAAACACTCCCCCTCGCCCATCCGTTTTCGGAGGGGAGAGGGGGCCAGGGGGTGAGGGGTGGAATCGATTTGGTATTACTGCGGCCATAGATTTATTGCCACGGCTCCGCCGTTCTTACGTTAAACGAGAACCTCTGACCCAGGGTTAAAACCCTGGGCTGCGATGATTGTCGCGGCTCCGCCGCTTTCCTGGACCCCTCACCCGGCCCTGACGGGGCACCCTCCCACGGAGGGGAATATCTCCGACCAACTACTTCGCCGCCGAGACGATCGCCTTCACCATCTCCGGGTGCTGAACCGCACCCGACGTTCGGTTGAACAACCCGCCCGCCAGACCGATATCCCACAGCATCGGAACCGCGCCGTGCTTGGTGGCCGATAGCGTCACGTACCGATTCCACGCCATCTGATACTTCTTATGACCCGCGAACTTCGGCTTATCCATCGCCGCATATTCGCCCAGAATCACCGGAATGCCCTTGTCCACGAAGTTCATTTTCATCAATTTGAACTGCGCGTCGCAGTGTGCCTCGCCGCCCCAGTTGTCGGTGACTTTGGGGTCGGTGGCGCCCTTGCCCCACTGCCAAACATCGCTCTTTTCGTTCAGCGTAAAGTTGTACGGGTCGTAGTAGTGAATCTCCATCGCCAGCCGACCCTTGGCCGTGTCCTTCGGCATCACCGAATTGAACTTGACAGTGTGCCCAATGTTTGTGTTGAACCCCTGCACCACTAAAAATCGGTTCTCGTTCTTTCCACCGATCTCTCGAACCGTGTTCACGAACAGTTGGTTGTAACCGTTCTGAACCTCGGCGTACTCCTTGGTAGGCGTACCGTAATCGCCTTCCACCATCACCTCGTTGGTCCCGGCGAAAAGCAGTTTGGAATCGTAGTCTTTGAAGGTCGCCCCGAGCTGCTGCCAGAACGCGCGCAGCTTCGCTTCGCTCGCACTTTTTGCCTTGTAAGTGGGTTGAAGCCACCCACCGTCCCAGTGAACGTTGAGCATCACGTAAAGGTCGGCGGCAAGGGCCATGTCCACCACTTCCTTCACCCGGGCGAGCCACTTCGGCGAGATCTTGTGGTTTGGCTGGGCGTACTGCGAGTACGCAGCAGGAATACGAACGCTTTTAAATCCGGCTTTGCGCACCGCTTTGAAGTAGGCGGGCTGGGTGAGCGGATTACCCCAAGACGTCTCGGCAGGGATCGCTTCTAGGGTGTTGCCGAGGTTGATGCCGGGTCGTAACTTCACCGCAAAGTTCTTCGCGGTGAGCGTCTCCGCCCCTGCGTTTGCCACAGGCAAGATCGAGGGGCTCGGCATCCACATTGTTGCCGCGCAGATAAGAAAGCTCGTCATTTGTATATCGTTATATCACACGTTGTGGGCATCCCTTCCGATCATGAGGAGCCTCGTTGGATGATCGACTTCAGACTCTTTACCGCCCATCTGGCTACGTCAGAAAGTTCGTTGTTGAACTTAACTGACGAGTGGACTTTCTTGAGGATTCGAGCCTCCCAAGGCGTCAGCGGATAGGGCTGCTTTTTGCGGAGTTCTTTCCACTGCATCAACGTCGTGTCGTCGCTGAGCGGAAACTTCGACATTGCCTCGCCCGCAAGTCCAACGATGGCCATGCACTGCTGATGATCGATGCGGTAGCTCTCGCGGATTGCTTCTTGAAGAAGTTGAGCGCCCACCACCAGGTGACCCGCCAAAATTCGGATGTAGCCGTAGATCGCCTTTTGCATCGGCAGTTGAATCGCCTCGAGCTCTTTCGACTTCTGTACCGCTTCTTTAATCAGCGGTGCCGCCGTTCGAAGGTCGCCCAATCTTGCCAGGGCAAGGGCGTAGTTTGCCTGGATCACCCACTGATCGGCGTCTCGTTCAAGCGGATTCTGATTGAAGTAGTCGACCGCTCCGCTCAGCACCGGCACCGCCTCGGGTAGCCGGTCTAGGTGAATCAGCATGGCCCCCTTTTGGGCTTTGCACTGCCAGGCATCAAAGATGCCATCTGTCTCTTCAGCTATCCGGATGGCAAGGTCGATCGCATCCAGGGCCCTCTGGACTTGGCCGAGTTTGAAGAGGCTATACGATTGATTCAGAAGGGCAATTCGCCTGCGCGCGTGGCCGATTCGCCCGCTCAGAAATCGCTCCGCTTCGTCCACCACTTCTTGGTCCCGGTTGAGCAAACCCAGGCAGGTGATGATCCGCACCTCGATCCGCTCCGTTAAATCCCCTTCCGGAAGATCAAGTGCTTGCGCTTGGATCAGCAGGGGCAGTGCGTCTGCGGGCGCTCGAATCATCTCGAGGCGAAAAACGCCGCTGGCAAGAAAGGCGGTGAGCAGGTCGTGGTCGACCTCAAACGCCCGTTCGACCACTTTAGACAGCAACTGAGATTGCCCGGGCGTAAACCGATGCTCGACCCCTTCCAGAAGTCGCGGAAGCTCCTTCTGAAGTTCGGCTAGCTGCCCGGTGTCGTCTTGCTTCACCGCTTTGGAAAGGAGTCGAGCCGCCTCTTGCCCGCGCGACAGCCGCACCATCGCCTGAATCCGGGATTCCCAGGCGTCTGCATCAAACGGGAAGTGAGCAAGAACCCCTTCGGCTCCGGCAAGGGATGTGTCCCAATCACCTTTCGAGGCGGCTAACCCAGCTAGGCGAGAGAGCCCCTGGGAGGCGGCGAGAGCCCAATCGTTATGAGCCTGTTGGAACGCTTCTGAGTCTGAAGGCACGCACAACTTCTTGCTCAGGAGGGGTGCTAATTCTTTCAACAGGCTCTGCTCGACCGAGGGATCAGGCTCGATTCGAGAGACGCTGAGCTTTTCGAGCACCTCGTAAAGATCAACCTTTACTTCTTTGCGGTCGAAGCCAATTAGGTCCGCACCACTGCTTTTGGATTCGGTCTCGGTGAGCGGCACCTCGGCTCGGAGTCTGGAAAGGGCCACCCGCAGTCGGTTGCGGGCGTCTGCACTTTCATCCTCTGGCCACAGAGCGGCGAGCAACGCTCCCCGATCGACGGGCTTGGGATGATGGACGGCGAGCAGTTGGAGCAGGCGATTCTGACCGAGTTTGCTCGGCTTGCCGTCGATTGTGATGGAGCCTATGAGTTGAATCTGCATCGCCGGGGCTACTCTCATTGTCTCTGGCGAGTCTGGGTGGATGGAAGGGAGTTTTTGCCGAATCGTACATCAATGTCTTTCCGGCTAGACTTACTCTCGGGGAAAGGTATGAGAACCGCCGGTTGGTTGAAGGGACAACAAGGCAAACGGTTCGTCGTAAGCGCAATCGCCACTCTCGTTTCTGTTCCATTAGCCGTTCTGGCCGTAAACGTTATCCCCTGGCTTGGGTACGTGGAATTGAGGTTAACCCCGGCCGCCATTGCGCCTGCTTCGCCCGAGATTGTCATCGTTACTCAAACAAAGGCTACGCTCGCAAAGCTCGGCGAGGTCGGGGCAGAACCGGATGCACCTTTACCCAGACGTGTCTTTGCCGACCTGTTAACTCATTTAGATAAAGCTCAGGCCCGCGTGGTTCTGATGGATAACGACTTCAGCGAGCGATTGGACGATGAGCAAAACAACCGTGTTCGAGAAGTCCTGGCAAACCTGGAGCACACGCGCGTTGTTTTGGGGCACGTGCCCGTTTCCGGTCAAACTCTTGCGGAGGGAGAGCCAACCGCAACCTTTAAGGGCAACTTCTTGAAGCCTCCGCTCGCGCCGGAACGGGTCGACTCAGGTTCGCTCCTCCCTTGGAATCCAGACCAGGTGATTCGGGGGCTGTTCCTGAGAATAAAGGACCCAGAAACGGATGAGTTTTACTGGCATGTTGCTGCTAGAACCGCTGCGATTTGGAAAGGGTTTTCTTTGGACGAGATTCGGTTCGACCCCGACCGCTACGCCTTTGTCGGGAAAGGGATTGTTTGGCCGGTCGGGCTCAACCTTGAATATCGAACCCAATGGACAAGCGACCCCAAGCCGTTTGAGACCATCGAGTTTTCTGAAGCACTCTCTGCGCCGTCAGAACGTTTTCGCGACAAGATCGTGATCGTTGGATCGTCGGTCGATACGAGGGAATACTTCGGCACCGAGCAGTTTGGGGTGATGGTTGGTCACGATCTGATTGCCCAGTTTGTGAACTCGCTATGCGTACCTGCGGAGAAGCAGGTGCGAGAAGGATCGATCCTTTCGACACTTTCTTTGGCTGCCTTTTTGGGGTTTCTTTCCGCTCTCATTGCGTCCGGTTTAAAACCTCTCCAACTGCTGTCTGGAGCAGCGATTGCCATTGGGGGAGGGTTGTTCGCGCCGAGGTTGTCGCTTTTGGCTTTGTCAGTTCGGCTCGAGACGGCGGCTCCTATCCTTGCTGCGTTACTGTCCCTTGGACTTGCGACCGGCTACTTTGGAGTGCGGCTCAAAAAGTTCGACCCTCTGCTTGGGCGCACTCCGGGACAAGAGGTGGAGGCGGCGATCATGTTTGTCGACCTCAAAGGATCTACCGCTGCTATCTCGGGAATGGAGCTGAATCAGGTTCGGGCCATGCTTGGTTCGGTTCTGGAAGGGCTCATCGGTTCCATTCGGAAACGGGGAGGCACCATCGAGCGAACCATGGGCGACGGTGTATTTGCGCTTTGGGTGAAGCAGGACGGCGATGACGATTCCCACGTTGACGGCTGCCTAACAGCCGTGTTCGATTTTGAAGATTTGATCGCCCACTTAGATGCCGAGACAAGAGCCGCGTTTGACCGCTCGGCGGACCTAACCGTTGGCGTGGAGGTTGGGGTGATCTCGGGCGATATCGTCAAGCAGCAAGGTCACGAGGAGTGGAGTTGGTTCGGCGCACCCATCCACCTCACCGCTCGGCTGCAAAGCTACTGCGGTCAGGTTGGAACAAGGGTTTGCGTGGGACCGGAATTCGCGAAAAGAGTGGAGGGAGCGGCCCGAATTGAGTCGGTTGGGTCTGCCACGTTGAAAGGATTTCCGGAGCCCGTGCCCGTGTTTACCATTGCTCCCACTGAACAATCCCACCCCTAAAACGTGCAAGATCGTGCAAGTTTAGGCAAGTTAAGGTTGGGCTCTCTTGAATCTCTGTTGTCGCCCCATTTGAACCGGTAAGGTCAATGCCAATTCGTTGCGAGAGAAGGTTCTCTGACTTCTCGCTCGCGGACCATTTGAGCTTGCAATGCCACGACTGTCTGTAAATCTGCTCCCTCCACTTATTGCCCTTGGGTTGACGGCCATGCTGCCTCCGGTGCTTGGGTTAATGGCTCCCCAGGCAAAGAAGACCGCTGAGGACAAAACCAAGATCCGGATTGTGCAGTGGGCTTCCGATGCGAAGCTGAGTCGCAAACTATCAGATGCGGAAATCGCCAAGCTTCAGAAAGAAAAGACGGACCCCGATGCCGCCGTTCCAACTTATAAGGCTCTGGCAAAGGTGGCAAAGGGTCAAGTGCTTCAAGTTCCAGACCTTTTGGAGACGGGCAAGAAAGAAGTGGCTATTCAGGGTGGCGAACTGGCCTATACGAAGATTCTGCCCGGCTCGCGGCTCAAGTACGTGACGGTCAACCCGACAAGCTTTGTGCGCGCCAAGCCCGCGGAACTGCACGTGCAAGTTGAGAAGGGTAAGGCCCAGTTCCGAGTCGGAACGCTTGCGCAGCCCTCTACGATCAAGGTCTCTGGTCCGATGCTCGCTACCGCCGCAAAGGGCACGGCATTCAGCGTGGGGGTCGGCGAAGAGACCACGTCGGTTCTTGTTGCCGAGGGAAAGGTTGATGTCTTCCTAGATAGCGCATCGGGAGATACGAAAACCATCAATGCGGGAGAGAAGTACGTGTTCCGAACCGCGGATGGATTCGACTTCCAGGATCAGGCAACGGCTCCGCTTAACGACCAAGACCGCGACGAGATTCGACAGCTGCTTTCTCTACCCACTCAAGCGCTCTATGGTTATGAGAATCGGGAGCCCCGTCGACCGGACGCGGAGACGATCGTGGTCACTAAGTCCGAGCGAATTGCCAATTTTGTCGATGGCGAAGATAGCGGCGGTGGCTTCTACTTCACCTACAAACCGGCGTGGCTTCCGAACTCACTAAACGTTACCGGTCGCCAAAATTTCTGGACGGTTGATGGAAATGGTCGACGGTCAAATGTTGGCAAGGGCTTTTTCTTTGAATCGTTGAGCCCAGACGGCCAAACCATTTTCGCTTCCAAGTTAAACGATGGACTGTGGAAGATGAACTGGAATGGGTCCGGCAAGGTACGGCTCACTACAAAGCCGATTTGTTCCGTTATCGGAGTTTCTCCAGACGGAAAAAGAATTGTCGCATCAACGGGCTGGGAAAGGACGCCGATTTTGACTTACGATTCAAAGAAGAAGATCTTCAAGGATTCGGGCAAAAAGGAGTGGGTTCCTGCGAGAAATGAGTGGATTCTGCTCGACGTTCCGTCAAAAAAAGTTGTCACGATTTTGACGAAAGAGATTTTCAGAAAGCAAACAGGAATAGCGCTCGAAGACGCGACCGAGCGAATCGAGTTTGCTCGCGGGGGACGGTTCGCATTCTTCAGTATTTCTAACCTGAATGCGATCAAGTGGATCGGGTTTCATATTGACGGATTGAAGGTCACTTCAATAGGAGTCAGAAACGCGAACATTTTTCCTTGGAAATTATCTCCCCTTGGTAGATGGATTTACGGTCCACTGAATAACAAAAAGTGGGAGTTCATTAGCTCGAATCCCCGTAACTCTTATACACACCAGAATGAACAGGACATCAACAAACTGGAGTTACTTCTTGGTGAACAGGAAATCGCCATTGATGGGAAAGTTTTGAAGATCGAGTCGGACGGGTCAGAACGAAGAGACAGAACTTCAAAAGATCTGGCTTATCCTGAATGTTACGAACTTGATGTCCATCCTAACGGCGAGCTCATGATTTGGCAGGATATTCTTGGCGTTATGGCGCGAAAGGGCATCCCGATCGTGCTCTCGGACACGCTTAATACGGATCGCTCGACCGTTACGGCTCACCCTTCCTATTCAGCAACATACGGGTTGGACTGGGTGAGCAACCGGGAAGTAATCATGCGGTCCTATCGAAAGCGTTTTCGAATCACGTTCGGCGTGAAGAAGCCGACCATCCCGCAGCCGTAATTTGGAATCCGCCTCCCCGAAAAGCCCGGGCGGACTGAACTCTCGATTCCGTGCGGGTGAGATCGCCGCCTCTGCGCTGGGGGCGATTGTCCCCATCGCCATTTATCCCGGGCCAGACGCCTTCGAGCGACCTAAGCTCATCGCCGGGACCGTCGGCCTTCTAACGCTGGTCGCACTACGGGCAGTTACCTTGCGGCGCAACGCGCCTTGGCTAAGTGCCGCCCTCTGGATCTGTTTTCTTGGCGCTCTGTTCCCGGCATTGCAGTCGGGGACGCTTGCCAGAGAATGGTGGGGGTCGGAGGCAGGAGCAGACGGAGTCTTTGCCCTTGGTCTGGGCGCATTTTTCGCCACGTTCAAGATTGCCAACTCAGCCACTTTTCTCAATAACGGACTTGTCGCCGGAACATTCTTCGCTTGTCTTTATGCGATCCTGCAACGCGTTGGACTGGACCCCATTCCGTGGTCTGGCTCTGGGCTGAGCGCTCTGCAGTATCGACCCTTTGGAACCCTTGGAAACCCGAGCTTCCTCGCGTTCCAAATTTGCCTGATGCTTCCCTTCGTCCTGGAAGAACTCATCAAGGGCAGCCCCGCAAAAAGGCGATTTGTATTGGTTGCGGGAGTCGTACTTCTCAGCGCTCTAGGGCTTACCATGTCCCGTATAGGGATTATCACCGCATGCGGCGTGTTGGTTGTCCACACCATCGTTGCGGTTCGAGCAAAGGTCGAAAGTAAGGCGATCCTCGGATGCGCTGCTATTCTCATCGCCTCATGCGTTTTCTCTGGGTGGAACGCACCGATCTCCGCGGTAGGGCGATTTGAAAAACTATCCCAAGTAGCTGAAGGGTCCCTCGGCGTGAGACAGGAACTGTGGAAGGCGGGATTAGAATCGGCAAAGAGCCCATCACTGCTCGGAAAAGCGGCGCTTTTGATCCCGGTCTATCTTCAAACTGCCCCCGGTAATCTCACCCCGCAGCAACGGGCCAACCCTTCTTTCCACAACCTCATTCTCGATGCCGTGCATCAGCGAGGACTTTTGGGATTATTTGGTCTGCTTCTCTTTATTCTCTCGGCAATTGCAGAGGTGCAAAAGTTGCCACGAGGTGCCGCTAGACGCCTGTTTGCTCTAGTGCTCTTTGTCGCACTCGCTCACACCGCGGTGGGCTTCTTCACTGTAGGTCCGTGGCTCACCTTTTGCCTGCTTCTGGGATCGGTGTTAGACTCGTCGCACGGCGGCGATATGACAGTGAAAGAGTCGGTTGTCCGCTGATCCTTTCTCTTTTGAGCCATCGACCATGAAAGTACATCTCGGACCCGATTTCCCCGTCAACGACGAATCGTGCAAAGCCGCCACCGGCAAAACCTTCGCCGAATGGTTCGCCGCCATCGAGACCTGCCCCGAAGAAGGGCGGCGGATGGTGATTCAGTGGATCTACAACGAAACCGGTCGAGGAAAAGACGTGTGGTGGCCCACCACCATTTGGGTGGAATTCGAGCGTTCAAAAGGCGTGGTGAACAAGAAAGACGGTCTTGCCGACGGCTACCACATCTGCTGCACCAAGGGCGTAAAGGCATCGGCGCAGGCGGTTTACGAGGCGTTTACTGACCCGGCTAAGAACGGGTGGCTGGGCTGCAACGCCGCATCCGAAGGTGCGGAATACACCGACGACGGCGGGAACACGGGCACTTGGCTACGCCTGAGACCCGGCAAAGACGTGCGAATTGCGTGGACCACGGCAGGCGTCGAGAATCCGACGATGGTCGATGCGGTTTTCGTGGAGAAAGACGGCAAAACGGGCATCACCGTCAACCACGCGCGGATACAGTCTCGTGACGAAGCGGATGGTTTACGACGCGCGTGGGGCGATGCCCTGACGGTTTTGAAGACGCAGTTGGAATCCTAAGAGGGGAAGTAAGGGCAAAGGTACCATTCGGGAATGGGCGAGTCGAACGTGGAAACGGTGGAGATGTTCCGGCCGTGCAATCGGGCGGAGCTAGACCTTGTCATCGCGTCTGGCTACCAGGAATGGTCGCCGAGGTTGCCCATTCAGCCCATCTTTTATCCGGTAACGAACCTGCAGTACGCCCGTGAGGTGAACAAGTGGAATCTGGATCAGTACGGTGAGGGTTATGTCACCCGGTTTCTGGTTCGGAAGGAGTTTGTCGATCGGTATCCGATCAAGACCGTTGGCGCTAGCCATCACACCGAATGGTGGATTCCGGCCGAGGATTTGCCCGAGCTAAACGCCAACATTGTGGGTCTTATTGAAGTGCTCCAGGATGCTGCCGCACCTGGGTAGACCCCGCAAAAGAACAACCCGCTTGCCGAAGATCGGCAAACGGGTTGAAAACGAGCCTTAGGAAAAGACTCTTACTTGCGTCGTCGGCGAACCATTGCCATGGCGCCAAGACCAAGAGCGACCATGGTTGCGGGCTCCGGAACCGGCGTGGCGGTGAGCGCAACGTTATCAACGAAAGCAGAGCTGTCGGCGATATCGTCGGTGGTGGTGCCGAACTTAATCGTATCGGTGCCGCCCGTGAGCGTTACGTTGTACGACTTCGCGAAAGGTCCGTAAAGGGCTACCGAATTGTTGTCACCGAGGTCGATCGTGTCTAGTACCGTTCCGTTGAACTCGACGGTGAAGAAGTCGAACCCAGCGACGTCTTGGTTCACGAAGTAGAAATCGAACGTCAGTGTTGCCGTGGGCAGGTAGCCGGCGGAGGAAACACTTTGCGCGATCGTGTCGTTAGCGTCTGCGTAGCCGCCGAGCCAAACCGTTTGGGTGCCCGGACCACCGATCGACGACCAATCGTCGACGTCAGCAAACCCGGTCGTCGTCCAACCCGCGTCGCCCGCTTCGAAGTCACCGTTGGTGACGAGATTGACTGAAAAGGCGTTAGCCGCCAAAACCCCTAATGCAAATATTGCTAGTTTTTTCATAGCGCTAATGATGTTAAGGGCAGTTTCAGAAAAAACCAAGAACAATCGACAGATTTGCTAGGATACGACGATATATCTAGCACTTTTACGGGCGAGATACGTTATGGAGGGTGACTTCAGCCTTCGAAAAGAAGGAGTGGCCCCGCTACAACATCCCTGACGTCGACCTGGTTACGGATGGCTCCATCAGCCGCCCTAAGTTGCCCTCGCTCCACAAACATCGCCCCCGCTGATTGGGTGTAGAGTGGTTCCGATGAGCAAGATCGAGACTTTTCTCTGGTTCGATGGCAATGGAGAGGAAGCGGTTGAATTCTACAAATCCGTCTTTCCCGATCTTGTGGTCTCTAAGGTCTTTCGGTGGGGTCCCGACCTTCCCGTGAACGAGGGGACCGTGCTCACGATCGAGTTCAAACTCTTTGGCCAGCCGTTTGTGGCCCTCAATGCCCAGCGCGAAGAAGGGTTCACCCCGGCAGTCTCGTTCATGATCGAATGTGAGAATCAGGCCGAGGTCGACCGGTACTGGGACGCACTGGCGGTGGAAGGGAAGCCGCTTGCCTGCGGGTGGATTCAGGACAAATTCGGCGTTGCTTGGCAGATCACGCCGAAGTCTCTTCGGGATTGGATCGCCGATCCAGACCCGGCGAAGGCGGGTCGAACGATGACCGCGATGATGGGCATGATTAAGCTCGACTTCGAAGCGCTGCGAGCCGCCTACGAGGGCTAAATAAAAAACAAAATGCCCCTGCGCCAAAACGGCTCAGGGGCATTCGCTCTAAAAGACGACCGCTTACTTGCGTCGTCGGCGACCGAGGGCCAGCAGACCAACCGCCAGAGCGGTCATCGTAGCGGGCTCGGGAACGACAGCAGTGGATTCCACCAGCAGATTGTCGTAAACGGCGAACAGGTCTCGAGAACCTAGGCTCCCGGAAAACGGATCTTGGTAGCCCAAGAAAACGAATCCATCGGCGAAGCCACCATCGGCGAACGACGAAATGACGGTGTTGTTCATCCGCAGTTCGACGGTTCCGGCATTCTCTTCAATGACCACGCGAACCCAACCGTTACCCGGCGCGCCGGCAAGGGGACCGTTGGGGAACAGACCCAGGAAAGGCTGCTGACCGTTGTCTAGCCGAGCCTGAACCGTGTTGCCCGTGTAGCCAACAAAGTCTCGGCTGTTGGGAGTGGTGGATGAGGATCCGAATCCGCCCTCGTTCGCAAGGTGATACCAAACTCCATCGGCGTTTGTTTGGGAGTTGCCGGTTCGGGTGTTGGTGCCAGCACCGTTCGTATTGATTCCGAAAAGGGCAACTTCAGTGGTGTTCGTAAGAGGGGACGGAACGTTCAGCCACATGTCAAACGAAACTCGGATATCGCCCACGAACGAACTGACTCCGCCTGCGGTGAGGTAGGCGTTGATGCCGTTGACCACTCCCGCGGTGCCCTTATTGGTCTGCATGAACAGGCCCGTAGTGACGGTGTCGCCCGCCGTTGTGCTGGGAGCTTCCGCAATGCCGCGCACGCCGTAATCGTCACCGAAAATGACGGTGTCAGCCGAAGACGCAACCGAAATGACGTTGAAGTCTGCGGCAGAAGTAGCGCTGTCGAACGCCGATGAGTAAAGCGTGGAGCCAAGACCCGTGGCCGAAAGCGCCCCGAGCAACCCCGCAAAGGTAGTGAATTTCTTCATGGACAAGTCCTCCAAAAACAGAAGGCACAGAAGCACTCGGCTTCCTTAACCTTGTAGAAATACTAGCACTCGGTGAGGAAGTCTAACCCTGTTAAATTTACTAGGGCATATGGAGTGGCATCTTGCACTGTATGATGGTCGCAAGATGCTTTTCCTGCTATCCGTTTTCCGACCCGTAGGCTATGACCACGCCAAGTGGATCACGCCCGAGGTGATGGCCGAGATCGACCGGCTGAACGACGAGATGGTAGCGGCCGGGGTGAGGGTGTTTGTGGGCGGACTTCAACCACCTTCGACCGCAATCTCAGTGATCCAAAAGGGCGAAGGGGCGCAAGAGGCGGCAACCGGTTCCGCGAAAGAGGCAGATCGGTTTTTGGATGGCCTGTGGGTGATCGACGTTGCCACTGTTGCCGAGGCTCAAGAATGGGCACAAAAAGCTTCGGCGGCTTGTCGAGCCGATACCGAAGTGCGTCCTTTCTATTAATGGGATCGTTCTCCCGGGCAACCCCTTCGACAACGTTCGACTGGTCGGCTTACACTAAACCCGTGCGAACGTTCCTGTCCTGTGTTCTCTTTGCGTCTCTAGCCATGGCCGGGCAGGGGCAGATTCAGAATCACGTCGACCCTTCCATGGTCGTTCGAGCCCCCGGCACCGGGAGCGATAGCGAAGCCGGAATCGGAGCCCTTATTCCGTGGGCGGGCAAGCTCTGGGCGGTGGGCTATGTGGCTCACATTAGGGGTTCGGGACTCGGTCTCTACCAGGTAGATGAGCAGATGAAGTGGACTCGTCGCCCGGAGAGCGTCACCGGAACCTACGCCAACCGTTACATCCACTGGGGATCCAAGCAGGCCGTGATCGGTCCCCACTTTATTAACGAAGACGGAACGGTTCGAACCAGTTCTGAGTTGAGCAAGCATCGACTAACCGCCACCGCCGCCCACCTTACCGACCCCAAGAAGGTGTATTTCCTCACCATGGAAGGGCTGCTTTTCGAGACACACGTGGACACCCTGGAATCCAAGCAGTTGTTCGATCTCACCAAAGAGTTGGATTGGACCAAAGGCGCGTACCTGCACTTTAAGGCCATGCATACCGGCCAGGGACGCGTGGTAGTGGCGAACAACACCTATGAAGAACCCGAATATCAGGGCAAGCGCAGCGCGGGTCGCTTAGCGGAATGGGATGGGAAGGGGGCTTGGAAAGTGCTCGAGCGGAACCCGTTTATAGAGGTCTCCGGAAACCAGCGTTCCACTGCCAACGATTACTATGGCTCGCCCATGTTTGCGGTAGGTTGGGACCGCGCCAGCGTGATTTTTCGGGTGCTTTATCGGGGCGAATGGACCCGGTATCGGCTGCCATTCGGTAGCCAATCTTGGTCTCACACTTGGAACACGGAGTGGATGCGGATTCGCTTTGCCCAAACAGAACGGCACCTGATGGATGCCTTTGGGTTGTTCTATGATCTCCCCAACCTGGTGTATGACGGCAAGATTTTCGGCATTCAGCCCATCGCTCGGCATCTGCGCGTCACCCCCGATTTCGTTCATTACAACGGCTACTTCGTCATGGCGGGAGACCAAACCGATCACACCGTGGGTCAACCGCAATCTGGATTGTGGTGGGGCACTATCGATGATCTGTGGTCTTTTGGAAAACCGCAAGGCTGGGGATCGGTTTGGTATGAGGATGGGATCGAAAAAGATTCGGTTTCCGATCCATTTTTAATGACGGGTTTCGACAAAAAGTCGGTGACGTTGGTGAGCGAGCCTGGTGAACGCGTTGTGGTGGATATAGAGGTGGACGTGCTTGGTAACGGCACTTGGCGTCGATACACCACGCTCGATACCGATCTGGAGGGATTAGCGACTTTCCAATTCCCGAGCGGTTTTGCGGCGCATTGGGTTCGGGCAAGATCGCAAAGTCGGGCTAAAAAGGTCTCGCTTTCCTTTGCTTATTTGTAAGCGATCATACTAAACGGTCGCTTGGTGGACCACGGCTCGATCTTCGACAATGTGCCCATCGGCAATGCGGATGATCCGGTCGCACTGCTCGGCGATTCGCTCATCGTGGGTGACGATCAAAAAGGTCGTCTTCCGATCGGCATGAATTTCGCGCATGAGTTTGAACACCGCGTCGCTATTGATGGAATCGAGGTTCCCGGTTGGCTCATCGGCAAGAATGATCGGCTTGTGCCGAGTGAGGGCGCGAGCGATGGCGACCCTTTGCTGCTCTCCGCCAGAAATTGCCGTCGCCAGCTTTTCGGCATGATGCCCCACGCCCATTCTCTCGAGCAGGGATTTGGCCTCCGCAAGATCATCTTTTGTCGTCTGCGAAGTCAGCGCCAAACTGGACATGAGCACGTTTTCTAACACCGTGAAGTCGGGAAGCAGGTAGTGGAACTGAAAGATAAACCCAATCTTCTCTCCACGAAGGGTAGTTCGGGCGTTGTCCTCCAGCGAGTTGACATCCACGCCATCGATCGAGAGTGCCCCTTCCGAGGTGGTATCGAGCAGCCCAATGAGGTTCAAAAGGGTGGACTTACCGCTTCCAGACTGCCCAACAATGGCGACAAACTCTCCAGAATCGATGGCTAGATTGACCTGATCCAGCGCCTTGAACGGAACAAGCCCTTCGTAAATCTTCGAGACATCCTTGAGTTGCACTAGCATATTAGCCCTGACGAATAACATCTACCGGGTTCATCTGAGCGGCTCGTCTTGCCGGAAGCAGGGCGGCAGCGGTGGCGATTCCGGCAGTGACTAGAAATGCTTCGCCTAAGAAGCCACCCTGGATTTCAATGGGGAACAGATAGCCCGGCTTGATGCTACTGTTGCCGGGAATTTCGCCAATCCCCAAGATCAGGGCTCCACCGATCCCAACCCCTACCGAAGCACCGCTCACACCGACCAACATGCCAAGGTAGGTGAAGATGCCCTGCAACGCCAAAGAAGAGGCTCCCATGCTTTTGAGAATCCCGATTTCTCGACTTCTTTGAAGGACGCTAACAATTAAGACGCTCGCAATAGAGGTGGCAACCAAGATCAAAACAAAGAAACGGATGATATTGGTTGTCTGACTTTGTGCCGCCAATCCGTTCAGCAAATCCTTGTTTACTTCCTTCCAGTTCTGAACCTTTAGGTTGGTGATCAATGTTGCACGAGCGGCGGTTGTTTCTACTAGGAACGGATCTGTAACTTGCGATTCAATGCGCGAAATGGCGCCTACCATATCGTTTAATCTCTGCCCATTGGCGAGAGAAACGTAGAGAAGTCGCTCGTTACTGTTTATGTTTCCCGCCTTGAAGATGCCCGTGATGTTGGCAACGAGCACCCTCTCTTTGGCGCTGAGGACTCGGAGTTTGTCGCCGACTTTGAGGCCGAGGAGTCGGGCAAGCTCGGAGCCGACGCAACAGCTTTGACCACTGAGATCGAGTTCGCCGGAGACAATCGAACGTCCGATGCCGAAGATCTGCGACCCTCGTCCTTCGTCGATTCCAAGAATGGAGACGGGCCGATTTTGTCCGCCTTTGATGACCACCCCCGAACCGGCAGAGACCGGGCAAATGGTGGTGATCTCCGGAATGTCCTCTAATTGTCGAATGACCGAAAGATAACTACGGAGAGTGACCTCTCTTTCATTGAACGGAAGAACAGAAGAAACCACCTTGGTATCTCCCACCGAAAACGTTCTCACCTCCGGCTCAAGGGGCAGCAAGGTTAAATGGCTGGAATTGCCGATAGTTGTGGCGATAAAGCCCTTTTGAAGTCCAAAAATGAGCGAGGTGATGAAGAGGTAAACGGTCACTCCAAAAGCAACACTGGCAATGCTTAAAAGAATTTGAGAGCCGCCGCTCCGAAAGTATCGGAAACCTACTCTTAAGCAGAAGTTCATGATTCTTAATCACTCTCTTCTGGGCTAAGGATATTGGGAACTACTTTTGCCTTAGGCTTTGTCGCGCGGGGATTGGTCAGCACTTGATCGCCAGAAACGAGTCCCTTGGTGACAATGATATTGCCTTGGTTTCCTCGGCTCCAGATCACTTCTTTGGTGGTCACCTGTCCGCCCTTCAGCACATACACTTTTCCTTTCTTGCCCGTAACCAAAAGAGCGCTCTGCGGAATGACCACGACCTCTTTGAAGGTTGCCAGGACGATATTGGCGTCGACGGTTAAGTCCGGCTTCAGTCGTGGGTCAGATTTCGTGAGGGCGAGGCGGACCTCTATGGTGCCCAACTGAAAATTGGCCGCCGAACTGATTTCTGAGACTACGGCAGGGAGTTGAAGTTCCGGAAAGGCATCGAGCCCAACAACGGCGGATTGTCCCACCTTGAGAGTGCTGATCCGCGATTCTTCGATGTTCAATCGCACGCGGTACGCAGTGGCTCCGGAGAGCACCAAGAGAGGCGCTCCGGCGGAGGTCGTTTGACCGGGCTCAATGAGCCGCTGAGAAACAAAGCCGCTGAAGGGCGACCGTATCACCGTTTTCTCTAGGCTAGCTAGAACTTCTCGTTTCTTTGCGTCGGCGGTTAGCTCCCCGGCAAGACTGGATTGCTTGGAAGCAATGGCCGCGGAAAGCTCTCCCTGGGCCTTTGCCAGTTGTTGGCGACTAGCGATTCTTGCGGAGAGGGCGGTCTCGGCAAGTGCAAGTTGCTTCCTTGTCCCCTCCAAAACGGTTTGGCTCTCTTGGACCTGAAGCGTTGCCAGGGTGACGTCCTCCGTTCTTGGATAGGTGGAGATCGTGAGTTGTTCGGTTTGAACGGCCAATTGCTCTCGCGCATTCACTAGTGCGGTTTGGGACTTCTCGTACTCCTGCTTCGAGATCGCGCCTTCACTGAAGAGATAAGCGGACCGATCGGCGTCTTTTTGCGCCTGAACAAGATTGGCGGTCGCGGACGCCACCTGCGCTTTCGCAATGCGAACTTGCTCGTTTCGGCTCGCGGAGACCGTTTTTGCCAAGTTGGCTCGCGAAGTTTGCAGAGCCGTTTGGGCGTTTGATTCCTGAGTTCGGGCGGCAGCAACCGCGACCCTCAGCTCGTTGACGGCGCTGGTTGCCTGCTCGGCTAAGTTCACACTTTCACGAGCAGATCGGGTGAGAATCTCTTGAAGTCGTGTTTGAGATTGACTCTGCTTTAGGAAGGCGTCGGCAGATGCAAGGGCCGTTTTCTCGGTTCGATCATCAAGTTTTAGAAGGATTTCGCCCTTCTGAACGCTGTCGCCAATATCCACGAAGACGTTCGAAACGAGCGCGCCGTTGAGGCGGCTTGAAATGATCGCTCGGCTTTCTGCCTCTAAAGCGCCGCTAACGGCAAGGGTGGACGTAACGTTTTGAAGCCGGACGATGATGACATCGACTTTTGGAGGGCGGCTTGTTTTCCATCCTACAAAACCTACTGCAACAAGAACCACTCCTCCGGCTACCCAGAATTGTGTGCGGTTCATTTAATTATTTTCAGCCTACCTTGGATTCTAGAGGTGGCTCTCCACTCAATGAAACTAACCGGTTAATCGAGAGTATTTACGTATCACGTTCTGTCAAAGAAGCAGATTCTTCTCCGGTATGCCGTTATGTAGAACGCGCCTTAGCTTTGTGACAGCTCCTACACTAGGATCTAAAATTCTGCATTGGGCACTACCGAACTGCTAACTGGCCTTCTGTGATGTTGAGTAGGGGGTTACTTACACGAAAAAACATTCAAGGCAGCTCCAGCGAGCTGCCTTGAATGATCGATCCTCTGTGAAGGTGCTTCGATTACGGTCCGATTCGAGGACCACCTACGCAGTAGACCCCAGAGCTTCCTTCGTAAAAGAGCGGATCGCCGGGGTTGGGACCGAGCGGGTGAATGCCAAGCCGGAACATGATGAAGCTCGAGGTCTGGAACTTGGAGTGACCATCGCCGTAAGCAATCACCGAGCCACCATTGTTGAGCTGAGCGCCCGATGCGTTCCCGTGTCGGCTTCGCTGATCGGCGCAAGCAAGTCGATCGGGACTCGTTTCGCGGGAGTTTGCAAAAGCGATTCGGGTGCGTCGACCGGGGCGAGCGTAGAAGTCGCCAAGGCTGCCGTCTGCAAGCAGGGCGGTGTTCGCTGGGTCTACGTATTGGGTTGCCGAAAAGGTGGGATCCGGGGGAACGGTCACGATGTGCGTGTTCAGTGCATAGCCCATGTAGTTGAGGTCAGCGGGCTTGTTCAGCGGGGCCACATAGTCTGGGCAGTTGGTGATGTTTCGGTTCTTCACGTACGGCTGAACCAGGTCTGCCCAGTGCGGCACGCCCGCAGTGTTGGTACCGAAGAATCGTTGCATGTAGACGTCGTCGTAGTCGCCGACGTACATGATGATCCCAAGACCGAGTTGCTTGGTGTTGCTCACACAGGTGGATTTCTTTGCGGCAGCTTTTGCTTGAGCGAAAACCGGGAAGAGGATAGCGGCAAGGATTGCGATGATGGCAATCACCACCAAAAGTTCGATCAAAGTAAAGGCCCTTCGCATGGCTCCTATTCTGAGCTTTTGGGCGACGTGAACGGAGACACAGAGGTTAAGGATGGTTTAAGCTTTGGAATGCTTAATCTTGTTAAGAATTAACCGCAGGCGATGTTGCAACTAATTCCTGTTGAGGGACATCCACCACTCGTAAACAGAGAGGGGTAGCAATAGTAGACCTTCTGCAATAAAGAGGAACCGACCCACGATTGTTAAGCTTTGCCACAGCAAAACTAGGATCAAAAGCGTCGCAAACAGGTAGCCGAAATTTAGTAACGAGATTCGCCGAATCATTCGGCCCGCATCGCCTGCTAAGACCTCATCATCGGATAGCTTCTCGTACACCGTGTACGAATGGATGCAAAACCCTAGGGCAACCGCGGTAAGAATGCAAGCAATGGGAATCGGCAATCCGAGCACGTTCGGGAGCAGGATGCCAAGGAGCAGCATATGAAAAGCCGAGAGTCCGGCCCCAATGGAATCGTTGAGTGCCAATCGCGATCGCCGCTTGGCCAGAGTCTGGCTCTTCCTTGTAAGTCCCATCGTCGGTTTTGTCCATTGGAACGGAAAAGGCCGGATCGGGGTTTCATCCATACTTCGCAAGAAGGGGTTTCGAGATGTTGATTCGGCGACTTCAACCGAGAGACGGAGCTTTTCTGCTGCAGTTGAGACAAGTTTTCGGTGCTGCGTTCGAAGAGCAGATCTACCTCCAGAGCCTGTTCCCATTGGAAGAGGCGGAGCGGCTTTTGACAAACGATCAAGTCGCGGTTTGGGTTGCCCTCGGCGAAGAAGGAAAAGTGAAGGGAGGTCTGCAAGCCTACGTTCTCCCGAGCATGGCTGAGCCGGGATTCGAGTTGTACGCTTACAACCTGGCCGTTGAGGAAGGGAGTCGCCGACAAGGATGCGGGTCGGCACTCATCGAAGCCGCCCTAGCCTATGCCGAAGAGAAGGGTATGCGGAGCGTTTTCGTACAGGTTCATGAAGAGGACGAGGATGCTCACCGGCTCTATCGGAGGTTTTCCCGGCATTGGGACTCCAACGTGACGCAGTACGAATTGGACAGCTAGTTGCCAAGGTGCAACAATGGTTGCAGCCGCAGATGAACCTTCCCGAACCGCCCGAATACATGGAGTTCCTAACGCCCTATCCAGAGGCGACCAAGCTCCTGGCGCGAGAGCTCCGCAATAAGGTCCTGCCGCTCCTTCCAGATTGCGTGGAGATCCTCTGGGACGCCACCAACACGGTGGGAATGTCTTACGGTTTCACCGATAAGAACGCCGACCACTTTCTGCACCTTCCGGTGTACACCAAGTACGTCAACATTGGCTTTACCCAAGGAGCGTTTTTGGATGATCCGGAACGACGTTTACAAGGTTCAGGGGCAAAGATTAGACATATCAAGCTGACGAAGCCGGAGGATTTGGACGATCCGTACCTGCACGGGCTGATCGAACAGGCGGTTCTCCGAGCGGTTCGGCCCAAAGAAGCTCCCGAAGCGCGGTCGGTGATCCGGGTGATGGACGGTCCTAAACGTCGCCCGAAGCCGGGGACGTAGGCCAAAACTGAGTTTTTAACATCAAGTCCTCTCTAGCACTGTGAAGGCAGGACTATACTCCGCCTATGGGATTTGCACCGGCTCTGTACGCGTTTGAAGGGAACATCGATGAAGAAGTCGGAAAAGCCCTTAAAGAGTTTCTTCGGGAGCGCTCGATTGCCTTTGAAGAAGCCATCAAACCCGAGAATTTTGCCTCCGACTTCTACGAGCAGGGCGATCTAGACGATGGGAGCGTGTTTGTTGCCGCGCCGGAAATGGCGTGGTCCTCCTGGTCAGAAGTGCAGAAACTGTTGGTGACCACGCTGGGTAAGGAGAACGTTCCGACGGCTTTGCACGTTCACGCTTGGAACGGGGTTGCAGTGCCTGCCGACCTCGAAAACTCTTATCTTTCAGAGCCCTTTCCTCGAGAGAAGCCGGAGGAGAAGGTCGGCCTCCTACAAAAGCTCGGATTCATGAAGCCCAAGGTGGATCCTGTACAGGCACAAATGGATGCCATGATCGAGGCTTACGGTGGACCAACCGACGCCCTCACAATTGTGTCGTGCCCTCGTCTGGTAGCCGAGATGGAAGCGGCGATCGAGAAACTCGGTATCGCGGACCGGGAGTTTCTGAAGATCTACAACGAGGCCGAAGACCTTTACACCCCCGAGCTGGCAAGTGTTCTTCTACAGGTCTATCACAAGATTCACAAAGATGCTCTGAAGCATAACCACTTGGTCTGGTGGATCAAGTAATCAACAATCCTAAGGCACTGTTCGACCGTAAGCGCTCGCCTTCTGAAGCATCTATTTAAAGAAGATGATCACCGTTGCAGCCTTGGCGATTGGTGCGAGCCTTGGGGCCGATCTGCCCCTAATCGTCATTCCCAAGCTCACCAAAAGCGAGATCGTGCTGCAGTTGGTCGATCCGGGAAAGAGTCTTAAGGTTCTGTACCGACGCAAACTCGCACCGGGCGACATCGATCTCCAGTCCGAGGAGGAGCGTCTCAATTTAGGTGTGACGGTTTCCCCCTCTGGCACCAAACTTCTACTTCCCATCGTTAGGCAGAAGACCCATTCGGCAAAAGTTTCGGGCGTTTTGATCTCGGTCGACGGGTCGATCAAGACTCTGCCAACCTTCTCCTTGGAGAACAAACTTGAACTGGGGTGTCTGGTGATCGGTTGGGACGGAGAAACGCCGTGCGCGGTCGATGCCAAAGTGGACGATCCATCCGTTCAATGGAAACTTGTGGATCGAAAGTGGGCGAAGTCGAGCGGAAGACTTCCGACTTCGCTCGCCAAGATATTCAATCGCTCAGTCACGTTTGGCCCCTATGCCGCTAGCAGTATCGTTCGATTTTCGCCCAACTGGCAGTGTGTTTCCTATGGGTCATTAGACGAGCCAGGAGGGTTCCACTTTCTGCCCATGCGTGAGGGCTCTTCCGAGTACGGAACAGCTTTCTCTTACGACCAGACGCTGCTCTTGCTGGGACACGACGGCATTGCGCGCACAAGATCGTTGGGAGCAAAGGTGGATTCGCTAGTTCCGGTCGGAGACGGAAATGTCGTGGGTCGATCTTTTGAGGAGCGAACCCTGATGCCCGGGTTCGAGAGCTTTTCGGTGCCTTGCGACCCCTTCATCCACTCGGACATTTACCTTTGGAATATCGACCGCGAGGGTTCGCTGCACCTAGGCCAGGGGCTCTTTGGAATTCCGGTTCCGAGATCGTGGGCAAACACCCTTGCGCGTCGCGCGAAGGGCTAACTTATCTTCAGCTCCGTCGAGATGATGTGAATCGGCTGATCGCCAACGTTTTCCAGAGTGTGTAAGCCAAGCGGATCCGACCACCGCGCCTCGCCGGGCGAGATCACGATTCCCAGTTCTCGAGTATCGAGCACCACGTTGCCAAACTCGTCTCGACGAACGAAGTCGCTGCCGCTAAGGATGTAGATGGTCCCCGGCCAGCAGTGGGTGTGAAGCGGGGTGGTGTCGCCGGGCATGATCATGGTCTCCAGCACGCGCACGTTGTCGTTTTCGAACGCGAGTCGGTGGTGGTTCGGCGCGGCGACCAAAGCGTCGAAGGAACCCGGGTGGGCGGGGGGCATGGGGTCAGTATAGGGTGATTGCGTTAAAAAACTGCGTTTACGGCGCACGGAGGGGAATTTAATAGGTCGGCCGCCTCGACCATGATCGCAGCCCAGGGTTTTAACCCTGGGTTCGAGGGTCCGTCTTAGCCCAGAACGGCGGAGCCGTGGCAAGAGAGTCTGGGGAACATCGAGAAACCTTTAGAGTTTCTGGCCGGTCCTCCGGACCTTCTTTAAAACGGGTTCCGTTGTTAGACAAATTGCAATGAAAGGTCCGAACCAAATTCCCCTCCTGGGAGGGGTGGCGCGAAGCGACGGGGCGGTCGGCAGGACCGAACACTCTCCAAACCTCATTAGGCGCGTGATAGCCTTAAACGAGGGAATAGTCCTCGGGCCATAAAGAATTCCGGAGACCACCCCGCCCCGCTGGGGCACCCCTCCATAGAGGGGAATTTCAGTCGCTCCCTCTTTGTGTGTATTCCGTTTTTCTACCGACAGGGCTGTGTCTAAGAGGCGAATTGGGTTCGGACCTCATTACAAACTCCCTAAAGCGGCGGAGCCGCGGCAATCATCGCAGCCCAGGGTTTTAACCCTGGGTTCGAGAGTTCGTTTGAGAGCAGAACGGCTGAGCCGTGGCAATAGAGTCTGGCTCCACTTTTCGAGACGAAGATTTCGGACCCCTCACCCGCCCCTGTAGGGGCACCCTCTGCCCGAGCCTGTCCCGAGAATCGGGAAGGGGCGAGGGTGCCGTTGATAGACAAATTGCAAGGGTAGGACCGAACAAACCATCCCTCCCAGGAGGGCAATCTATGCGTCGAGCGGCCCTAAATCTGGAACGTGAAGTCCGCCAGAGTCGGAGCCTCGTCCGTCGCTTCCTCATCCGCGATCCCCGGATACGCATCCGCATGGACCACCGTAAAGAAGCACGACGCCTCGTTCACATCCACCCGCATCCCGAGCTTGGTCACCCAAACATCCAACGAGTACGGACCCGGCTTCAGCCAAGGACTCCGCAAAGTGAACTCGATCTCCTGCCCATCGGTCGGGTGGAACCACTGCTCCAACAGCCGAGCATCGCACTGAACCACAATGTGGCCCATCGAATCTCGAATGAACGCCTTGAGGAACATCTTGTCCTCTGTAGGCTTGTGCTGCTGCAACTTAAAGCGGAAGGTTTTGGCCTCGTCCGCGTTGTAAATCTCTTTATCGGCGCGCACGTCGATCGACCGGAACTCGCCCGATCCTTCTCGCTTCGCGAGCGCCGCCGGGTCTGGGTTCTGGGCCAACCCGTAGTACAAGGCCACCGCCTGCTCCACATCGCCGTCGTGAATCTTCTGACCCCGGTTCAGCACCACGCAACGATCACAGAGCATGGAAATGAGGTTGATGCTGTGCGAGACGAACAAAACGGTTCGACCCTCGGCCGATGCATCCTTCATCTTGCCCAAACACTTGCGCTGGAACTCCGCATCGCCCACCGCGAGCACCTCGTCGATGACCAGCACGTCGGTCTCAAGGTGAGCCGCAATGCCGAACGCAAGCCGAGCGTACATGCCCGAAGAGAACCGCTTAACGGGCGTGTCTAAGAACCGCTCGCAACCCGCAAAGTCCACGATCTCATCAAAGTGAGCGTCGATCTCTTTGCGCCGCATGCCCAAGATGCTGCCGTTGAGATAAATGTTCTCCCGAGCGGAAAGCTCCTCGTGAAAGCCCGTGCCGACCTCCAGCAAGCTACCCACTCGACCGCGAATGAACGCCTCACCGGACGTGGGTCGAGTAATGCGGCTCAGGATCTTCAGCAGGGTGGATTTACCCGCGCCGTTACGACCGATGATGCCCAAAATCTGCCCGGGAGGCAGTTCCAGATCAAAGTCTCGCAACGCCCAAAACGTCTCCGCCTCGGCACCCTTGTGCTTGATTCGGTACGACTTAGAGAGCTTCCTGGCCTCTACGGCAAGCTGATTAGATGGCATCGGCGAACTTCTCCTCTAGTCGAGCGAAAACGAACAACGAGACAATAAAGATGACCACCGCGAACACCAGCCCGTAGGTCACCGCTCCCCAGTTCACGTGGGTAGAGCCTAGTAGCGACCATCGGAATCCTTCCACCAATCCCGCCAGCGGGTTCAGGTAGGCAATCGCCTGCTCGTTTGGACCTCGCGAAGAGAGCGAGTAGCCGATCGGCGTCACGAACATCAGCAAGTTGGTAAGCAGCGGAATGAGGAACGTGATGTCCCGATAGAACACCATCAAGCTAGACGTGATGACTCCGAAGCCGATGGAGAGTAGCAAGATCATGCCGAACCAAAGCGGCAGGGTCAGGATCATGGCGCTGGGTACCACGCCCTTAATGAGCATGATGGGGACCAGCAAAACCAGGCCCACGCCAAAGTCGATACAACCGGAAAGCACGGGGCTTAGCGGCAGAATCAAGCGCGGGAAGAACACCTTGCTCACCAGATTGCGGTTCATCACAAACTGCTGACTGGATCTAGAAAGCGTTTGCGAGAACGCGCTGAAACCCAGCGATCCGGCAAAGCTGAAAACAAACGCGTCCACGCCATCTGTGCTCAGCTTCGCAATGCGAGTGAACACAAAGTATTGAACAACCGCCATGATGAGCGGCTGCAACACCACCCAAGCCACACCGAGCGCGGTTTGCTTGTATCGAACCTTGATGTCCCGTGTGGCAAAGGTTACGAAGAGGTCTCGGTATTGCAAAAGATCGCCCAGGCCAAGGTCAAAAAAACCTTTCCGGGCGCGAATATGGGTCACGGGCAGTTTGCTCTCTGCTCGGTTGATCATGCGTGCATCTCTTTTTGGGTCGCGTATCCAGACGAAATGGAAAACAGTCGATTCAAATCATGCGAATTCCGTGCCGGTAGGCGCGATCCGCTTTATTTCGCTCGCTTCTTTGCGAGTCTTCCTCTTGCTCAGCCTGCGCTTTCATTCAAAAACGTGAGCCGAGCAACTTCCCACTAGTGTATCGGAAAGCGAAGGTGCAAACCTCCCGCAATACAAATAGGAAGTTGCGTTCCATTGCGGATCGGGTTCGAACCCGTGGCCGGTTCCGGGCTGTGCCTGCCGCCGGGAGTGATAGGCTTACTCCAACATGTCCAAGGAAGTTGTTTTTCAGACGTTCGAAGTTCGGGGTCGCAAATACCGCGTGTACGTACCGGAAGGGCCCGGACCGCACCCCACCATCCTCTTCCTTCACGGCGCCGGAGAAAGCGGGCTGGACGGCGAAAGGCAGGTCACCGTCGGACTCCCCAAGTTTGTCTCCACCCAAGAGCGGTGGCAAAAGTTCATGGTGGTGTGCCCGCAAAAGGGAGACAGCTTTGCCCTTTGGCCCTCTTACGAAGGCTTCCTCGACCTGGTTCTTGCCGACGTGGACAAGCGGTTCAACCGAGACGACTACCGAACCTATCTCACCGGTCTTAGCCAGGGTGGCAACGCCTGCTTCCGCCTGGCGGGATCGTTGCGGTGGACCTTTGCCGCCGTTGCCCCCATTTGCGGTTGGGGCAACCCAGACCACATGGGATCGGTGTTCAGCACCACTCCGCTGTGGGTGTTTCATGGCGAGGCAGACCCTGTGATTCCGGTGGAAATGTCGACCTCGATGGTCAAATGGATCGCGCGAGGCGGCATGCAACCCAAGCTCACCACGTATCCGGGCGTCGACCACAACAGTTGGGACAAGGCTTACGGCGAAGAACCCCTGGACGAATGGTTCTTGGAACACCACCTCCACCCAATGCCAAATCCTCAATAGGGACCGAATCCTCAATAGGGGCCCAATCCTCAATAGGGGCCCAATCCTCAGTAACATTTTAAAGGGTCCCTGCCTTACAATAGTGTTTATGGAAATCCCTCAACCAACCGATGGGCATCGACTGTTGAAGTCGTTCTGCGGGGAGTTTGTGGCGACCTCGGACCACACCGAAGCGCAGGAAACCGCTCGCATGATCGGCGATCTCTGGTTGCTCATCGAGGGCAACGGGATGGCCGGCGAGATTCCGCACCACTACCTCTTCACCATCGGGTTCGATACCGCGAAGGGCAAGTTCGTCGGCAGCTTTGTCTGCGCGATGATGGATCAGCAGTGGCTGTACGAGGGTTCCGCGGTGGAAAACAAGCTGTGTCTGTACTCAACCGGTCCGGCGTGCGATGGATCGGGCGCGGAGTGGCAGTATCGAGACTGGTTCTGGATGGAAGGCGGGAATCGCATTCTGATGAGCGAGCACCTGGACGAGAAAGGGAACTGGAACGAGTTCATGCGCTCCACCTCGGTGCCGAAGTAGGGGTCGTTGTTTGTCAGCGAGTGATTGCCAGCCCTCGTATCGACAGAAATTGTAGCGCGGTTCGAGACCAAATTCCCCTCCCCGATCTATCGGGGCAGGCACTGGAGGGGTGCCCCGATTCATCGGGGCGGGGTGGTCTCTGAAAAAATGCCCTCGCCCCTCTGGGGGAGAGGGTGCCCCGAGAGGGGCGGGTGAGGGGTCCGGGTGATCCCACAAATGCCTACAAGCTCGACTATTTAATGGGCATTCCCGACCAAAACAGGTCTCGATGGCATCAGGTTCTGCCGACCACCCCGTCGCTCCGCGCCACCCCTCCGCGGAGGGGAATTTACGGGTCAGCTCCCTGCAAAAGGTCCGGCGGACCGACCAGAGAATCCGAATTGTTAAGGTGCTGCCGCCCTCTCCCTTTTTGATTCACCGAAATTCGTGAAAAGTAGTACTATGTTGGGTGGATAGGACCGAATCCAATGGCGATCCCTAAATCGCTCGATGAAGACTCGGGCAACGTACCGTGAACCCAACAGAGAAGATCACCGAGCCGAATGAGAGCCGCAAATGGGCAATCCTGCTCGGCGTCGTGGTTGTCGCGCGGGTCGTAATCGGCGTCGCGACCAAGGAAGACCCGTTCTTGATCATCGCGAATCTGTTTGTGTTGTTTGTCCTTGGTCGACTCGCCGTACGCGCTTTTCCTCGTTCTGGTGGCGCAGGGGGCTCCTAGTTGACAGCTCCAGCCAAATCCTCTCATACAGCAGATTCGGAGGCGCAGGAATGATTTGGAACCAGCGGATTCGGCAAGTTGGCGCTGCACTCTTTCTGCTCTTTGCATGCACCGCGACCATACTTGGGTGTATCGGTGTTTATCGATCGATCAATCGCCAAGTAGGTTCAATCTCAAGGCCTGACTTCATCGACAAGGTAGTTGGCAATCGAAAATATAGCGAGCCGAAATCATCTGCTAGTGGATATCTTTCCTTAATCGTGGGGCTAACCCTATTTCCCGGTGCTCTTGTTTCCCTTCATAGAGCTTTTCGAAATCAACAAGAAGTTTCGCCCGGATGCCACCGTCCAAGGCAATAAGGGCTTCTCAGCATTCCACGGCATTGGTTATCATGCAATGAAGGAGTATAGAGTTACCTTTTCACAGGCAGAGAAAGGTTTAATGTTAATCTTGACTCGAATGCCGTACGTTGCATTTCCGCTCCTGCTCATTATTTCATATGCAGGAGTAAAATTTAACGAGAATCCTCAGTTCTTTGACGATGTTGTTATGTGGCTCGTTATAGTTATGTTCTGGATTTGGACACTCCCTCATCGTCGAGCTCTGCAGTCTGAAGGAAAGATCGTTTTCTTAACTGAGACAGATCTTGAGGACGTTCAAAAAACGTGGACGCCATTTACTATTCTTATTGGTGCACAAGCCTTAAAGTGCGACCCAACTATTGATCCTCGGACCTTGCGCCCTATTGATCGACTTTCCAACCAAACAACCGTTACGCACTCGTCTTCCACCGCCTATTCCTAGGCCGACCAATGACGAAGTTTCATTGGTTCCAGATTGCGACGTTCATCCTCATGTGGCTTTCCTTGAACATCCAAACACGGCTCTTTAAGCAGTTTCGACCTGTGGCTTCGGTTTTCCTTGCATTAAGCTTGGGCTTGCTCCTGTTTGAAAGATACATTCCGAGCAAGATCATTCTTGTTTTTACGAGTGCCTTGTTGCTCGTCTGTGTTTGCTATCAAAATCCATTAAAACGTGCCCATTCTGATGTCGAGTCTTAGTCGATGAGTTTTCGCAATCTTAAGCTTAATCTTGCGGATGAATCACCTCTCGACCAAAAACCGATGAATCTTTCGATAGCCAAGATATGAAGTTTGTTGCATTTTGGGAGGATCCTGGGCATCCGTTGCTGGAAGTAGGGATGCAGGTTGACGTTTTCTTGCGGATGGAGGTTACAAACTTCGAGAACCGCAATTTTCACAATGCTTGGTTGATTGAAAAGCACTCCAAAGCAAGAATGTACTTTGCCAACTCGGAGCCTCGGGCAATTGCGTTTGCATCATTTATTGAAGACATTGAGACCCGAACCGGCAAAACCAAACCTTTCATTCGAGTAGGAAACATCGCCGTAATGATGGATTTCTCAAACTACTCAATGGGCGAGCGCGGAGATATCCTAAGAGGGACACTGTTTGCAGACACGGATAGCTACAATCCGATCAAAAGCCAGGTAAAGGTAGAAGCGATCCGCTATCAATCTAACCTATTCGGGGACAATTTCGGTGATATGATAGAAGTCAATAAGTATCCATTTAGCAGGCGCATTGCAGACCAGATCGAGCCGAAGGTCTATCTAACCCTCAGCACGATCGACGAATCCGGTGAGACCGACGGGGTCAAGTAAGGGTTGTCACCCGCAAAAAGCCAACCGAGAAGATGTTTCAACTGGGCCAGTACAGCGGAAAAGACTTGTTCGTGAGCCCCGGTTTTAAGCCGTGGCGGATGTATCTGGTTTTCCGTGCAGTTGCTTGGCTGGCAAGTTTCTTTCCGCTTCGACAGTCGCTAGGAGTCTGCACTGTGGCGTCGATCGTTTCTGTCCAAGTCGTGAGAGCGCCTAAGGTTCTGCAATTCCTGCTCCCGCTCGTGCCGATGTCCCTCCTCATCCTCTTGGATGCCTTCCCGAGTGTGGTTGCATTGGTCATCGAAATGGGGGTCGCCTTTGAAATTTACGCGGCAGGGGAGGTTGCGAAGAGGATAGGAGATGCCGGACGGCTTCAAGGGGCTAATGAAGAAAACGCTACGTAGAGTCCGAAATCTTCTCGCGTTGCCGTTTATTCTCGTGGCGGCTGCCGTCTGCTCTCTGATCTGGTTCGTGAAGTTTTCCATGGCGACCCGTGGCTACTCCCCTGCTCAGCGAGCTGAGATATTTGGTGAGGAGTTTGAGCAGTGGATGAATGCTCGAACACCACGAAGCGAGGGTGACGCTCCACAATGACGAACACCCCGAGTCTAGGTCTTATCCTATTAGTGACAGCCACGTCTCTGGTCAGGATCCTCCTTCACCGACGATTCAAGCCACAGAGCGGCGGATCGAGGTGGTTCGAATTCTCAAGAGACCTGCTGCACGCGCTGGCGATTCTTGCGTTCGTTGTGCCGATGAATAGCGTGCTCCTCGGCCTCGCGGCTGGGATTCATGTCGTGCTCTGGGTAGCCGACATACGCGCTGCCGCTCGCACCCAGAGCCGAACCGGATCAGAAAAGGCTCCGGTGATTCCGGAGGGCTAAGGGTGAGCACTGTGAGCGTCACGGAATGGAAGCATCCAACGTCCGTCGTGAACGGCGTTTACCTTGCAGCGACATTTGTCGGGTTGCTTACACTGGTCGCGTTCGGCGCAATGTGCCACGCCCTTTGGGTGAGAGAAAGTCCACTGATTGCGATCACGAGCGTTCTGTTCGCTGCTAGTTCAGCCGCCCTCTACGGGGGGGGGCTTCCACAACGGTCTGCTACGGAGCATGAGATCCACCTTTGTTCTCGAAGGCGAGAAGGTCGCAAAAGTTAGGCATTGTGAAAGAGAACTGTCGGTGACCAGCCAGGAGCACCAAGGCGGCGTCTTGAAACTCACCACCTCCGAAGGAAGGTTTTGCTTCATCGGCAAGCGCTGAACCCGACCACCCCCCACCACCGACCCCCAACGATGCACATCCCGCGACAACCTGCGTAGACCCAGAGGTGATCTCCACTCTTTCAATAGCCCTCGTGTCCCTAGGACTCGGCATGCAAGCACCAGACATTAAATCGGAAGACCTCGGCGACGGATTCGTCCGCATCACCGCCCCCAAGTACATCGTCGAAATCCCCAAAGGCTGGGAAGTCGGTCGAGAGACCTCCTTCGGGCAGCGAGAGTACATGGGCACCGATGGCGAAATGGGCACCATGACGGGTTCGGCAAAGGGATCCAACTGGGACCGCCTGTACCAAACCTCCCTCTATTTCATCCGCCGATCCATGAAGGGGGAGCCGACCCCTTACAAGATCGTCAAGGCGAAGCAAGGGTACGAGGCAATGACGTTCAACATGATGTATGAAGAGCGACCCGTTGCCCGATACGTCATTCTCATGAACGACAAAGAAGAGATCCTGGCGCTCTCGGTGAAGATCCCTTCGAAGGCAAAGCAGAAAGAGATGGAAAAGGCGTTCCAGCGCATGGTCGATACCGCCAAGATGCGCTAATCCCTGAACGGGTCAAAAGGCACCGCCGGTAGTGTTACGGGGTCCATATGCCTTAAAATGGCATCATGGTTTTTTCCGCCATCGCTGCCTGCGGTGCTTTTCTTTTGGCACCCTCCCCTTTCAGTCAAAAGAAACCTGCCAAAAAGCCCACTCAGAAACCCGCCGTTGCCAAGCCGATTGTTCTGGGCACCAAACAGCTTCCGGGCGATTTCGGCAAGATCGGCACCACCTACACCATTGGTAAAGATCTGCCGCTCAACTTCACCATGACCGGGCTCGAGTACAAACTCGATCGGTTCATCGGCGATAACGGCTCCGGCATTGAAGGCTGGATGCCGCGCAAAGATGAAAAGCTGCTGGTGGTGAAGTACACCGTTCAAAACCCCAACAACCGAGACGCGCGGCTTTGGTACGGAACGCTCAACCTCATCGGCATCACCGCCGATGGCGAGAACATCAACCACCTCAATCGGCCCATCATCGGCTCGGGCAAGAAGTATCAAGAAGTGCAACTGAAGCCCGCGCAGAAGGTCGCGTTGACCGCCGTTCTGCGAGTGCCTGCCGAAGGCGAACTGCCCAAGTTCATGGTCCAGCACCGATTCGAACCGCAAGCGGCGGTGATTCGGTACGACCTCACGGGCAAGGTCGCCAAACTCAAGCCCGAGTTCTCCGAAGATGGCTACACGGCAAAGGAATCGCTTGCAGGCGGGTTCGGTAACTGGATTCCGTTCTCGGCTTACGACCTCAAGATCGAATCCTTCCAGCCCACCACCGACCCCATTCCTAGCCTTCGCAGCGAACCCGCGCACACGCAGTGGATCGCCAAGGTGACCCTAAAAGGCCTTGCCGATCAGTACAACCGCTTCTGGTACGGCAATCTCAACCTCACGGTCAAAACCGAAGACGGCGATCTGCTGCAGCCCCGAGTGCAAGATCGTATTTTGCGCATGTCTACGGATCAGCCGTTCGATGGTCAGATCCCGGTGGGAGAGGAAATGTCGTTCCGAATCGTGATCGATCTGCCCAACAAGATTCAGCCGAAAGAACTGAGACTGGGCTTCAAGAGGCCAGACGAAAACTTTCGACAACACATCATTAGCCTCAATCCTTAATAAAACACCGTAGCGCCTAAGAATCGTAGCCGTTAGAATTCCGGTATGAATACCGTTCTTGCGGCTACTTTGCTTTTACTCGCCCCCCAGGGTGGCAAGATCGTCAATCCAAACTTAGAGGGTCAGAAAGAGGCCACCGAGGCAAAACAGCTTGCGGGTTTTCTTCACAGCACCAATAAGCTCAACGTTGCCAATAACTGGACCACCCTCGATCACCCCACCCTCAACGGGAAGCCCCAAAGCATCCTCATCGTCACTCGGTACGGGCAGCCCAGAGAAGACGCCGCGCCGATAGGCGTTTGGTACAACGCGGGCAAGTGGACCATTTTCAACCAAGACAAATCGCCCATGAAGTCGGGGCAGAAGTTTGTGGTCGAAGTTTTTGAAAAGAACAAGTTCGCCTTCGAACACCGGTTCAACGGCTCGGGCAACTACAGCTCCCCAATCCGAGAGTACGACCTGCCCAAACAGAAGGGCTACGGACTATTTGTCACCCCGGTTTACTCAGATTCTGCGGTCTACAACATCAACCCGTGCGCCAGTTGGTTTGATGGAAAGACCTGGACGGTGTACCAAGCCAATCAGGCCCCTCTCGATCCCGGCGCTTCGTTCCATGTGGTGTATGCCAAGGCGTATCAGGCAGGGAAGTTTGACGACGGGGAGGAGAACGGGGTGGATAGTCCCAACGAGTTCCGGCTCGATCTTCCGTTCACCAATGGCCAGGGCGAGGTTCTGCTATCGGTAGGACCTACCTATCTGCAAGTCAACGATGCTTCGATAGAAGATCCGTTTTCGGTGGCATGGTTCGGTACGGGTTGGAAGATCGCCACCTGGGAAGAAGATATCATCCCGGAAGGATCGGGCTTTTATGTTCGAATAGCGGGCAAGCTACCGCTTGAAGCGCTGACCACTACGGAAGGCTCGCTCACCCAAGCCGAATCGTATCGGCTCACTTGTATCGGGTTCAGGTGCATTAAAGAAACTGCCGACGACATTCTGGAGCGAGACGGCAAAGGCGATGAGATCGTCCTGTTGTTCGATCGGGCGATCGATGATGGGAAAAGCGATCCCAAGCCGCTACCGTTTCTTCAAACCGCGTTCTTTGGGGACGTGAATCGGCCAGACGCCAACCTGTGGATTCAAGCCGGATCGCGGGGCAGTACGGGCGGAATCAAAGCCGGCGACTCTTTCCCGGAAAACTTTCAGGTGGCGCCCACTGGAGCAAGCGGAAGTCTGCCCATGGTGATTTGGGAGGGCAGATTGCAGGAAGGGGGTCCGGCAACGGTGGTGGTTCCTGCCGTATTCGAGCAAGACTCCACGGGAACATCTCTCAATCGACGGCTTTACCCGGGAATCGCTCTCCGCGCGGGTGCTGAAGAGCGGGGAATGAGTGCGCTCGGCGCATTGGTACCCTATATCGCTCGTAATGATCGTGGCGATTACGCCGTTGGCATTCGGCGATTCTCAGTGCGCAGACGCGTAAACAATCGCAAAACTATCCAACGAACCGGATTCAGCTCTCCGCTCACCCGCATCTATTTGAACCGTGGCAACGCTGCACAATTGGCCACGGCACAAGGAGCGTTTGGGATTGGCACATTCGCCATCAAACAAGGAACGGAGGCTACCGACAAGGGTGCCTACGAAGTCTTCTACCGAATCGAGCGGATTTAACCGTTCGGCCTAAGTCATTAAGGTTAGGGCCTTAAGGTTTAGCGATGAGGGCGTCCTTCAAAATGGGCGCCCAAATCTTGTAGCCGTTCTCGTTCATGTGCAGTTGATCCTGCATGAAGATTTCGGCTTTGGGGTGACCCTCAGAGTCCAGCATCGGATTCCAAACGTCCACGTAAGTGGCGTTGGGCTGGGTGGAGCAGTAGTCCGCAATCCACTTGTTGCACGCAATGTACTTGGATCGCAGATGCCAGCGACTCGGGCTGGGCTTCATAGAAACGTAAGCAATCGGCACTTCAGGCAGACGAGCGCGAATGCGGCGGAACAGCACCAGGAACCGCTCGTAAACCTCATAGGCAGCAAGCTTCGGGTTGCCCGCAAGGTCGTTCTCGCCGCAGTAGATCACCACTTGTCGCGGCTCGTACGGCGTCACGATGTCGTCGATGTACTCGATGACCTGCAACAGGGTCGATCCCCCGAACGCCCGGTTCAAGATTCCGTAGTTCGGATAGTATTCGTTGACGTTCTTCCAGATGGTGAAGGAC
The DNA here is from genome assembly GCA_027483535.1 of bacterium. Taxonomy (GTDB): domain Bacteria; phylum Armatimonadota; class Fimbriimonadia; order Fimbriimonadales; family Fimbriimonadaceae; genus Fimbriimonas. Next base: position 55,518 of record JAIXUN010000004.1, on the reverse strand, counting down.
GAACTACCGATGAGAACGATCTGCCCCTTCTCCGGCGGATTCTCCGCATCCTTCTCTTTGAACGCGTTGACCTCTCGCGAGTAAGCCTTTTCGCCTTGCCGAATGCGCCGAGCCGGGGCCACGTAGTCGCCCTTGAAAGGCCTGTAGGCAGCTTCGACCGCCTCTGCGTTGCAGAGGAGAACGAACATTCCGGCGATGAGAGTTTGCATTTCGGTGAGGGTGAAAAAGAATCCTTCGGGTTAAGAGATCAACTTCGTTGCTCGCAATTGTACGAGGTTTCCGGTGCGCTGGTTAAGTGGGAATACGAGTTTCTTTCGCAGTTTCAGAAAACCTGGACTCACGAATGACGGTGACTTTGACCGATCCGCGATGCTCGGTATCGGCCTCGATGCGCTTGGCAACCTCGCGAGCGATCTTTCTTGCGCCCAAGTCGTCGACCTTGTCCGGGGTGACAATGAGGCGGATTTCTCGACCCGCTTGAACCGCAAAAGACTTTTCGACCCCTTCAAACGAGTTCGCAATCGCCTCTAGGGCCGCCAGTCGTTTGATGTAGTTGTCCAGATTCTCACGACGCGCCCCCGGCCTTGCCGCACTGAGCGTATCGGCGATGATCACAAGCTGAGCTTCGGGCGACTCGGGCTGAATATCAAAGTGGTGAGCGCCCACCGCGTTTAAGATTCGATCCTTTTCGCCGTGAAGTCGCAAGAACTCCATTCCGGTGAGCGCGTGCGGACCCTCGTATTCGGCCCCGAGTCCCTTGCCGATGTCGTGCAAGAGTCCGGCTCGGTTGGCGGCGGCGACATTCAAACTCAGCTCGGCGGCGATGTTCGACGCCAGGGAAGCAACTTCCACCGAGTGGTCGAGCACGTTTTGGGCAAAGCTGGTGCGGAATCGCAAACGCCCCAGGGCTTCAATCACGGCCGGCTTAAGGTCGGTGATTCCCGCTCTTGTGGCGGCGCGCTCGCCCGCTTCCACGACCATACGGTGCACCTCTTGCTGAGCCTTTTCGTGCAGTTCTTCGATGCGACCCGGATGAATACGGCCGTCCAGCATCATGTTCATGAGCGTCAGTCGGGCAACTTCTCGGCGAATGGGGTCAAACGAGGAGATCACCACCGCTTCGGGGGTTTCGTCCACCACCAAATCCACGCCCGTAACGAGTTCGAAGGATCGAATGTTACGACCCTCCCGACCGATGATGCGACCCTTCATGTCCTCGCTGGGGAGCTCCACCACCGCCGAGGTCGCTTCGGTCACGTATTCCACGGCCGATCGCTGCATTACGCCCACCAGCACGTGCTTGGCTCGCTTGTGGGCCTCGTTCTGAGCCCGCGCAAGAGTGGATTCCACCATCCGTGCCGCTTCTTCCTGGGCGGCGGTTTCAACCTGCGCGACAATTCTAGACTGGGCTTCTTCCGGAGATAACGCCGCGACCTCTTGAAGGCGAACCTGGATGGACTCCTCCAGCTTGGCGAGTTCCTTGGCGCGACGCTCAAGATCAGACTGCTCTTCTCGAAGTTTCAGCTCACGGGAATCGAGCGATTGGGTGAGCTTGTTAATCAGCCCTTCCTCTTCGTCTCGTCGATGGTCGACGTAGCTCCGGAATCGTTCGGAGCCCTCTCTTTCCGCCTTTAGCTCCGCTTCAACGCGCTCAAGGGTGAGCGCCTTATCGGAGGCGGATTTTTCCGCACTCGCCAACTTGGATCGTGTGATCAGCCATGCCCCAAGACCCCCTAACAGGATTCCGAAACCCACGCCGGAAAGCGCGACAATAATCGTATCGGTGGTCATAAAGAGGGGAATTGCCGAATAGCTCCTCCTATTTTGACCGCTCGGAACTCTGGAACGTCCTAGAACTCTCGCGGGAACTGTTCCTCTTCCGAATCTGGGCGCTCTACGAAGTCGGATTCTAAGATCTGCTCAATGGTTTCTTCCCGAAAACCTTTCCGTTGCAAGAAGCCCGCCACCCGCCGGGGCGATCGTTCCCCACGGAACTTGCTCTGAAGAAGAGATGTGGCACGTTCCACTTCGGGAAGAAAAGGGACCTCGGCAAGCACACCATCGATCACCTGGTCGGGGACTCCTTTCTGCTGAAGTTTCTCCCGCAAAAGAGCGTCGCCTTTGTCGCGTGTCCAACGAGAATTGGTGAGGAGCGACTCCGTCAGCCGTTCTTCAGAGACAAACGACCGGGTTCGGAGCCACTCCACTACCTCGGATGCGAGGCTCGGCTCGACGCCTGATCGCTCCAGCTTTTGGGCCACTTGCTGACCCGTCAGGTCGCGTTCCTTCAAATGGCGAAGGGCCAACTCAAGAGCGCTTTGGAAGATTGCATCCATGTCTCTTGGGTTGGCCCTCTGCCCCTGTACCGTTGCCGAAGCCTAAACCTGCTTTACAGCAGCTTCAGATCTTCTGGCTCTTCTTCTTCGTCCTCTGGCGTGAACTGCTGAATGGCTCGTTCGGCTTGGAACATCGCCCGAATCTTGCCATCGATCTCGTTGAACACCTCAGGGTTGGCCTCAAGGTATCCGCGAGCATTGTCTCTGCCCTGACCCAATCGAAGGTCGCCGTAGTTGTAGTACGTGCCCGCTCGAGCAATCACGCCGCGCTCGGTAGCAAGGTCCAAAACGTCTCCGGCCCGGTTGATTCCCTTGCCGAAGATCATGTCGAACTCGGCGGTTCGGAAAGGCGGAGCCACCTTGTTCTTCACGACCTTCACCTTGGTGCGAGCGCCAATTTGCTCCGTACCCGCTTTGATCGCGTCGCCTTTTCGGACTTCCAGTCGCACGCTTGCCCAGAACTTCAGGGCTCGACCGCCGGGAGTCGTTTCCGGGTTGCCGTACATCACGCCGATCTTCTCTCGAAGCTGGTTGATGAAGATGGCCGCCGTCTTCGACTTGCTGAGCGTTCCACCAAGCTTTCGAAGCGCTTGGCTCATCATTCGGGCTTGGATACCCACAAAGCTGTCGCCCATCTCGCCCTCGATTTCGGCGCGAGGCACAAGGGCCGCAACCGAGTCGATGACCACAATGCCAACCGCACCCGACTTGATGACCGTGTCCGCGATCTCCAGGGCTTCTTCACCGCTGCTCGGCTGAGCGAGGTACATGTTGTCCACGTCCACACCCAACACTCGGGCGTATTCCGTGTCTAAGGCGTGCTCGGCGTCGATGTAAAGCGCAATTTCGCCGCGCCGCTGGGCTTCCGCCACGCAGTGAAGGGCCAGAGTCGTCTTTCCGCCCGATTCCGGACCATAGATTTCCGTGATCCGTCCTTTGGGGATTCCTCCGATACCAAGAGCAACGTCCAGAGTAAGCGACCCCGTCGAGATCGCATCAATGGCTTCGCGCTCGGAATCGCCCATTTTCATGACTGCGCCCTTTCCAAAGGTCTTCTCGACCTGGCCGAGGGCTAATTGCAACGCTCTTTTCTTATCCTCAACGGAGGCGTCGCTTGAAATTCGTTCTTGTGGAGCCGCTTTTTTCATGTTGGATCAAGCACCCGAGTCGTTCAAGTATGCACCAAAATGGTAAACATCTGTCCACCTTTTTGCAACCCATTCCTCCGCGGTTGAAGGTGAAGATTTGCCAATTGTGCCAAAGAACCTAGTGATTTTGCGTGATTTGGTCTACTAACCGCAAAACCTAGAGGATATTGCCGGGCTAAAAAGCTGAGAAGCTCTGTTAGCCTTTATACTGTTGTGGTGCGGCGATCCCGCTGGGGATTGCGCGTGTTTAGGAGAGGTTTCAACAATGGCTCATAGCAAATTCTTAATGGCGGGCTTGATCGCGTGTGTCTCAACGGGCGCATTCGCTATCAATTTCGGCACCACTGCAAAGATCGACGGCATCACCTACACCATCAATGGAGCAGGTAGCCCCGTGCAAACGATCGGATCGACGATTTCCTTCTCGCTCCCCCAGGCTTTTGTCCTTACGGGAACGAAGACGGTGGAATTGGTCTATTCGGTCAGCTCGGCGCCTCTTGCGCTTGCACGAGTGAACCAAACGTCGAACATCATTGCGTCCGGAACGGGCAATGTGAAGTTCGATACGCTGTTCGTGAACGGCGCTACCAACGAAACGACGTCCGCCACGTTCACGGGAACGAACACGCCGACGTTCAGCTATGACTTTGTGAACCAACTTCCTTCTTGGAATACGGTTACCACCAATTTGACGCTCACAGCCGGGTCGGGGCGAGCGAAGGCGTCAATTTACAATGCGAACTATGAGCCGGTTCCGGAGCCCGCAACGCTTGCGTTGATGGTCTCGGGTCTGGTTGGTCTCGCGGTTCGAAAGAGGAGAAAATGAAGACACTAACAACCCTTGGGTTGCTTTTGGGAACCGTCGCGGTATCTCATGCAACCTTCTTTAACACGGTCGATTTTTCGGCTGTCGATGAAGCGGCTACCCCGGTCAATGTCGGGCAGTCGTTCACCGTACTCGGCAACAGCTACACCGCTAGCTTCAGCTCGTTCGCGATCGCTTCGCCTCGGCAAGCCATCGACGTCGTTTGGAAGTTCGACTTCGACACGACGCAAGCAACGCTCAACTCGCCCGTTTCTGCACCGTACATCGCGGTGAAGCAAACGCTCAGCGGTCGAGTGCGACGCACCACCGGATCGGGTTCGGTCAACGTCGAAGCAGACCTTACGGAGCAGATTCTGAACTCGCTCGGTCAAACCGTAGCCAACGCAGGAAACACCAACTCGTTCGCCGGCTCCACCGACGACGTGACCTACCTGCCGTTCAGCTTCAGCCTGACGACCAGCTTCCCGGCTCTCACCGCCGGTCAAGCCCAAAAGAACAACCTCGTTATTCGCACCAGTGCGGACACTGAGGTGATCGTGGATTCGATCAAGCAAGAGTTCACGGCTGTTCCTGAGCCTGCCACCATGGCCATGCTCGGTGCAGGTCTTCTCGGAATCGCGGCTCGACGCCGACGCAAGTAAGCAAGATCCGATCTTAAATCGGACGCTCCTTTTTTGACCGCAAACCAAATGGGCCCCCTCCACTAGAGGGAGCCCATTTTCTTTGCCTCTGCAACCCGCTTAGGCAGATTCCACGCTGAACTTCACGTGGATGCCCCGTCGCTGAATCTCGTCCACAAACTCGTGACCGTTCATCGCGTTCTCGTACCGCAGGGCGCCGGGCGAGAACTTGCCGTTTGCCGCGGCGATGGCGTGAATCGCAATCGAGAAGCCCGTGAGTCGCTCCATAGAGGTGAATCCGGTCTCCTCGCACTGCTTATCGAAAATGTCGATCTGCAGTTGAGTGCGTTTGCCGCCTTTCTCTCCAATGCCGAGAGCGCGAATGGCGCACAGGTCCAAATCTTCGTACTTCGCCAAGGCATCGCCAAACACCTTCACGAAAACGTCCTTGGGTCGAACTTTGGCGCCCTTGATCTCCACCTCATCCTCGCGCCACAAACCGAACTCCTTGTACAGCAGCATCTTCTCGCAGTGACCCGGGAAACGAATGGTTTTGTATTCGTAGTTCTTCAATCGACCCTGAAGCGTGTACGGAGCGGTGCTGGTGCCTCCGCTGGTGACGAACGCCTCCATGGTTCCCAGTTGCTCCAGGTGGATGGTCTCCAACTCGGTGAGCGTGGGGATCATGTGAATCTCGTTGTTCCGTAGAACCACCGCTTCGAAGTCGTACTCGGCAACCAGACCCTCTACATTGAAGGTGATCTTGTAATTGAAGGGCGGCTTCGGATTCTGCGGAAGCACACCGCAGTACAGCTTGATCGTCTCCGTAGAATCGAACTCTTCGATCAAGTACATCGCCAGGCTGTTCACCAACCCCGGAGCAAGACCCGTGTCGGGAATCAGCGTCACCCCGGCTGCTTTGGCCGAGTCGTCCATGCCCAGCGTCTCTTGAGTGATCTCGGTGTTGCCGCCCAGATCCATCATGTGCGTCTCCGTGGCAATGGCAACCTTTGCCACGTGCGGGTGCATCCAGTAAGGAAGACAGCTCAAAAGAACATCGAAATCGTTCAGGAAAACGGTGAGACCATCGGCGTCCAACGCGCTGACCTGGGCCGATTCCACCACGGTTTTGCCTAACAATTTGTTCACCCTTTCAGCCGATTTCTTAGACTGATCGGGGTTTACATCGGCAAGAACAATCCGATCCGCGTCGGCGAATCGAGCAAGGTCGTAAGCGGCGGCGGTGCCCTGCATTCCGGCACCTAAAATAGCGAATCGTTTACTCATGTTTTCCCAAACTCCTTTGTTACGGGGACGGACAAAAGGCATCCGTAGGTTCCCTTCATTAGACCTCAATAGCGGTTTCTGCGAAAGCAGTTCCAAGGGGTGCTGAATGAATTCCGGTAACGTTCCCGTATGGTCATACAGTCCCTCGACCATTTGGTGCTCACCTTTCCCGACCTCGCGGTTGCCATCGACTTCTACACCCGCGTCCTAGGCATGGCGCACCAAGAGTTTGGAGAGGGGCGTCACGCGGTGGCGTTCGGGAATCAGAAGATCAATCTGCACCAACTGGGCTCAGAGTTCGAGCCCAAAGCCGCGTTCGTCCAAGTAGGCTCCGCCGACCTTTGCTTTCTCACCGCTACGCCGCTGGAAAGCGTCATCGCTGAGTTAGAAGCGAAGAACGTTCCGATTGAACTCGGTCCTATCCGCAGAACCGGTGCAACGGGCCCTCTTCTCAGTGTCTATGTGCGCGATCCCGGCGGTAACTTAATTGAACTCGCCAATACCGTGGCTTAAACCAACGTTCCATGTCCGATTCTTCCCCTCGCCCGCTCCCCACATCGGCCCAGATCGCCTTTCCGATTACAGGCGGGCAAGCCTCCGATTTCATCGGGCGACAAGTGGCGGGCATGATTCGGAGATCGGTTAAGTCTAGGTTTAGGGCGGTTTACTTAAACACATCCTCCGAGCCGTTACCGGAGAAGTGCATCTTCGTTCCTAACCATCACGGCTGGCACGATGGATACGTGATGTTTCACGTCTTAGAAGCCCTACAAAGGCCGTTCTTGGACTGGATCACCGAGTTCGATGCCTTCCCGCTCTTCGCCAAGGTTGGAGGGATGCCTTTTCCGGCCGACGATGCCACCCGGCGCGCCAAAACCATCCGAGAAACCATTCGGCGAATGAACGACGACGGTCGTTCGCTGCTGCTGTTTGCCGAGAGTCACCTTCACCGGGGTCCCCAACTATTGCCCTTCGGGAAGGCGTTGGAATTGATCGCCAACAAAGTTCCGGGAGCGGCGATCATCCCGGTGGCGATCCGCTACGACATGTCTCTTCACGAGAGGCCGGAGTGCTTTGTTTCGATCGGAAGCCCGGTTCCAAGATCGGTCTCGTTGGAGGCCGCAGCCGATCCCGACTTTCCCAATCGAACCGCTCCCGTGGCTGAACTCCCCCTTGCCGATCGCACGCGATTAGCGGTTCGAGAGTTGCTCGACCAAACCAACGCCAAGATCAACCACGATCCGGAAGCGTTCGGACTGCTCGTCGCGGGCACCCTAGACGTCAACGAGCGAATGGACATGCGTCGATTCAAGAAGGTTCGTTAAGGGATTTTATCAACCCGCTATGTCCGGGTTTTGCGAGATTTCCGCTTCAATGCCGAAATTTCACGAATCTTAGCGTAGCGTAAAGCTGAGCATGTTCTCGAAGTCCACTAACTCCGCTGACAACTGGACTCGATTCGCTCTCCCAGGCGACATCGAGGAATGTCGTCGCCTGCATAAACTGCACGGCACCACTTACTACTACGCCACCCAACGGTTTCGACCCGAGGTGCGGCGACAAGTTCACGCGCTTTACGGCTTTGTCCGAGTCCCAGACGAATGGGTGGACAATCCCGGCGATATGTCTGTACAGGAAAGGTCGGGGAAACTTACACAATACCGATCTGAACTGATGCGCGGATTCGACGGCATCTGCCCGACACATCCCGTTCTGCGCGCCTTTGTAGACGTGATGCATGAGGCGTCCATTCCCATCGAAGAGCCGCTCATCTTCCTAGAAGCGATGGAAATGGACCTCACGGTTCGGCGGTACGAGACGTACGAAGCCCTCCAACACTACATGCGGGGAAGCGCATCGGCAGTCGGCGTCATGATGTCGTACGTGCTGGGAGCGGGTCAGAACCAGACCGCTCTCGAGGCCGCGATGAAGCTCGGCGAGGCGATGCAGTTGACCAACTTCCTGCGGGACGTCGGCGAGGACCTCGATCGGGACCGCATTTATCTGCCGCTAGAAGATCTGGATCGTTTCCGAGTCACCGAGGATGAGGTGTTGAACGGGGTTCGATCGGATCGGTTCATTGCGCTCATGAAGTTTGAGATCGATCGGGCGAGAAAGCTGTACGCCGAGGCCGAGCCGGGCATTTTGTTGCTTCCCAAGGAAGCTCGAAAAGCGGTGAAGTTGGGTCTGGTGCTTTATTCGCGCATCCTGGATCGTATCGAGCGACGCGGTTACGACGTGTTTGGCGGGCGAGCTCGAACCAGCACGACCGAAAAAGCGGTCGTTGCGGCTCAAGTTGTCCTCGGCTTGCGCTAAACCTCGCCTAAAACCCCAGAGCCTCCCTTAAAATAGGAGACCTTGAAAACCGTCTGGAATTCGCTGTACGTGTTGGGTGGATCGGCCATGGTTGCGCTGATGGCTTCTGGCTTTGCGACCGCCAAGCAACCGGAATGGATCTCTCTGTTCGATGGGAAGTCGTTGAAAGGCTGGACGCCGAAGGTCAGGGGCTATCCGCTGGGCGAAAACTTCGCCAACACTTTCCGAGTCCAAGACGGCGCGATCATCGTTCGGTACGACAAGTACGGCGGGAAGTTCTCAGAGAGGTTTGGACACTTGTTCTACAAGACCCCTTACTCCAGCTACTCGTTCGAGATGGAGTATCGATTCGTCGACAAGCAGCTTCCAGACGGACCGGGTTGGGCGTATCGCAACAGCGGCGTCATGCTCTTTGGTCAGGCTCCGGAGACAATGGCGCTCGATCAGGATTTCCCGGTTTCGGCAGAGGTCCAGATTCTTGGGCTTGCCGATACGGACACGGGCGAGCGCACCACCGCAAACCTCTGCACCCCCGGAACCAATGTTGTGATGGATGGCAAGCTGGTCACCCAGCACTGCATCAACTCCAAGTCCAAAACCTTCAAGGGCGATCAGTGGGTGAAACTGCGCGTCGATGTGAGCGAAAACCTCGTCGTGAGGCATTTCATCAACGATGAAGAGGTGATGAACTATTCCGAGGTTCAGTACGACCCTCGCGATGCTTCCACCAAAGATCTCATCAAGAGCCAAGACCTCAAAATCAACGGCGGCACCATCTCGTTGCAGTCAGAAAGTCACCCGGTGGAGTTCCGAAACATCCGCCTCAAACCCACGCGATAAGGAGAATTGGACGATCATCGGGCCGAAAAGCTCCGCTTAGGGGGCGAAAGACCCAAGTGATTGAACGATGATGAAACCGAATCGGTCGCCGAACGGTTGAGCGGAGTATCATGCCGACTCCGGTGGAGCCACTCGTTACAATTCGAAACCTAACCGTTCGGTATGGCAATTTCGTCGCTTTGAACAACTTCAGTTGCGACATTCCGGAAGGCTGTACCGGACTGCTTGGTCCCAACGGGGCGGGCAAAACCACGCTTCTGAAGACCCTCCTCGGCTTTGTGAAGCCCGCTTCCGGAACGGCGGTCGCCTTAGGTTTGGATATCGCCCGAGAGAACAAAGAGATCCGGCAAAAAATCGGTCTGATGCCCGAGCAGGATTGTCACATTCCCGGACTCTCCGCCGTGGGTTACGTGGCTTACGCCGGGTCTTTGGCAGGCATGCCGCCCGCTCAAGCCCTTCGACGAGCCCACGAAGTGCTGGAGTATTGCGGTCTTGGTGAAGCCCGCTATCGAAACGTCGAAACCTACTCCACAGGCATGAAGCAGCGCATCAAGCTAGCTCAGGCCATGATCCACGGACCTCGTTTGCTCCTTCTCGACGAGCCGACCAACGGCTTGGATCCGAGCGGTCGCGAGGACATGCTCACCCTTATTCGAGATGTCTCGCGAGCGAAGGGCGTGAACGTGCTGGTTTGCTCCCACCTCCTCCCCGACATTGAGCGCGTGTGCGATCAGGTGGTGGTGGTCACCAAGGGCACCCTGCGATCGGCCGGATCGGTGAAGGACCTGAAAAAGATTTCTGGAGACGCGTACGACATTGAACTCAAAGCCGATTCCGCACCCTTTATGGAAGTGCTCCTGGGAAGAGGTCATAGCGTGCAGACCCTGAGCTACTCCACCTACCGACTCAGCCTCCATCACCCGGAGGAGAACCTGTACGCGCTGGTTTGTGGCATCGCCTCGCAGGTGGGGGCGCAGGTCCGTGGATTCCGACCCGCGCAACGATCGCTTGAAGACGCCTTCTTGGAGGCGATCGATACCGACCCAACGGTTGCCCAGAACATCCTAGCCGGAGGCCGAGCTTAAATGAGCACAGAGTCGACCACAACTGGACAAGCGGAACAGATTTCAGGACCTATCGCCGACCTGAGCTATCGCCATTACGATGGCCCTCTGGATAAGCCGATTGCGCGATGGTGGTCCATTGCCAGCCTCTCCATGCAGCTCTCGCTACGAAAGCGCGGCTTCTGGTGGTGGGCTATCGGAGCGGGTTACTGGTATTACGCGCTCCTAATGATCTTCTGGTTCCTAGACACCTTCCTGCCGCTTCCGGAAGGGATGGAAAAGAACCCGTTGCTCTCTCAGATCATCTGGAAAGACCAGTTCATCAACGGCTTCTCGATCTCTCAGCTGCTCCTCTTCATCGTGGCGTGGCTAGTGGGGGCGGGCACCATTGCCAACGACGTTCGGGCGAATGCCTTGTTGGTCTATCTCAGCAAGCCGCTGGATAGGAAGGATTACATCATCGGCAAATGGCTGGGCATCTTCGTTCCGGTCACCATTGCCGCCGCCTTGCCAACCTACATCTTCTATCTGTACGCGATGCTCAGCTTCCAGGACTACGGATTCACATCCGATCCGTGGCTTTGGGCGAAGCTGATTCCGGTGGTTTTGCTTCCGGGCGTCATTTACGCGAGCTTGGTGCTGGGGATCAGTTCCATTGCGTCCTCGGGCCGAATGGCGGGCGTGATCTTTGCCGGGCTTTACTTCTTGCCCTGGTTCTTCACGAAATCCATGCAGTTGCTCCGATTCGTTGGGTCTCAGAACGGACAGAAGGTCCCGGGGATCATCGACACGCTGTACTACTGCAGTCTCGACGGCATTCAGATCGGACTCGCGAAGATCATGCTTCAAACCTCGGGCAGCCCCTTGTTCCCAACCATGGGCGGGCAAACTTCGCGCCGAGCCAGGAACATGACCTTGCCGATCCCGGCGCCCGATCCGGCGCTTTTCTGGAGCCTCTTTCTGTTGATCTGTGTTACGGGAATCGCGGTTGCCTACAGCCGAGTCAAGGCCGTGGAGGTGGTGGGATGATCGAACTAACCAACGTTTCTCGCTGGTACGGGCAAGTGATTGGCGTCAACGACGTGACCACCCAGATCGGACCGGGCATCACCGCTCTTCTTGGAATGAACGGTGCCGGAAAGTCGACCCTGATGAAGCTCATCACGGGTCAGTTGAGGCCAACCACGGGCGCGGTGAAAGTGTTCGGAGAAGAGCCTTTTGCCAACCCGAACGTGTACCGAAAGCTTGGCTACTGCCCGGAGATCGATAGCTTCTACGAGCACATGTCGGGTCGAGCCTTTGTGCGATACATGGCGGAGATGACGGGCATGAGCCCTAAGCAGGCCAAGGATCGTGCGGAGGAGATGCTCCACTTCGTGGGGATGTCGGATCGAGCCAATCGGAAGATCAAGGGCTACTCCAAGGGCATGCGGCAGCGCATCAAACTCGCGCAGGCAATGGTCCACGATCCAGAGATCATCTTGCTGGACGAACCGCTCAACGGCCTAGACCCGGTGGGTCGGCACGAACTGATGTCGGTTCTGGAAGGTCTTGCCAACAACGGCAAGTCGATCGTCGTCAGCTCGCACATTCTTTTCGAGGTGGAGCAGATGACGCGTTCGATCATGTTGCTGCACCGGGGCCGATTGCTCGCTCGCGGCGACCTTCGGGTGATCCGCGAACTCATCGACAAGCACCCGCACAAGATCCGCATCGAGACCCCACAACCGAGGGAGCTCACCGAGCGACTGGTTCACATCGCCAACGTGGTGAACGTCAACTTCGACCCGGATGGATCGGTGCAGTTCCAAGTGCGACAACCGGACTCGTTCTATTCGGCGCTCAACCAAATCTCGCAACAAGGCGACATCGTCATTCAGTCGGTATCCAGTCCGGACAACAACCTGGAATCGGTCTTCCGATATCTGGTGGAGGCCTAAGCCATGATTCTCGCCACGTTCAAATACGCTCTTCGCGATTCTCTGCGACTCAAGCGAACGGGTTCTTGGTTGGCAATGGCCTTCTTGGGGCTCATTCTTGCCTCCATCTGGGGACGCCTGATGCCTGGGACCAAGCCCGCCGACCACTATGTGACGGTTGTGGGCTTGTTGGTTTTCCGCATTGCCGCGCTTGCGGCGGCGATCTTCATGACCGCCATCGTGAGCAAAGAAGTGGAAGAGCGGACGATTGTGTACCTGCTCACCAGGCCCGTTCCTCGTTGGCAGCTTTTGGTCGGTCGATTCTTTGCGAACCTGCTGGTCGTGATGATCATTTGCTTTGTCGCCACGGTGATGGTGTCGCTTGGCTCGTACAAGTCGTTGAGCAACCCCCTGATGAGCAACGACCTCCTGGCGATCGCCCTCGGAGTTTTTGCCTACAGCGGGCTCTTCTTGTTCCTCACCCTGCTGGTGAACCGGGCGCTGATTCTATGCGTGCTGTTCGCCTTTGGTTGGGAATCTTCGATCCCCAACTTGCCAACGGGCATGCACCGCGTTTCGGTGCTCACCCACATGCAGGCGGTCGCGCAGCATCCTGATATCCCGGGAAGCCGGATTCTGGACTTCGCGGTGGGATCGGCGAACGAGGGGTCGGTGTCGCCGACTGCGGCGGCGGTGACGCTTCTGGTGATCGGGTTGGTCGGCCTCGGTGTGTCGATCTACTGGTTCAACAACAACGAGTATCTGGCCCGCGAAGACGCGGAGTGAAGATTTGATTCCGGCGTTTTGCCGGAATCAAGCCCCCCTTTTTGCATCAAACCCTTGATAAAGGGTTTGTTTTTTGCTTGAAATTTGGATCGTTCACTGATTCCAGTTGCTTGACGAATGAGGGCGTGTTTTCGTAGGGTTTAATTGGGACATAAAAATATCCGCAAAGACGGGCCGTGAAACCAACTTTCAAAACTTTCAGAAACTTCGAACACCAAGATTCCTCGCCATATAATCGGGGCGGAATCGAGGGTGCTGCCACTGGACAGGAGCTCCTGCCCAGCAACCAGAAGTTTGCTACCTTCGGCATCGTCGTCCTCATTTACAATCTGCTTGCCGTCGCCTGGGGCGTTTTTGTCCGCGCGGGCAAGTACGGAGATGGATGCGGAAGCCACTGGCCGCTTTGCAACGGTGACCACACTCCGCTCAAGGGAGACATGGCTCGCTGGGTGGAAATGTCCCACCGACTCTCGACCAGTCTCTGCGGTGTTTTGGCCATCGGCATGACCATCTGGGCGGTTCGGTATTTTGCTAAAGGACATCCAGCTCGGCAAGCCACCTGGGTGGTGCTGGGTCTCACGCTTTTAGAAGGTCTCATCGGCGCGGCGCTCGTTAAGTTCGAGCTGGTCGTCGAGAACGATTCAGCCGCCCGAGCGGGGGTGATGATGTTCCACGTCGTCAGCACGTTCTTGCTAGTGGGTGCCATTGCTGCCGCGGTGGTCCTAGCTGGGGGTGTTCGTCCGATCAAATGGAAGGGGCAAGGAATCGTTCTCTGGATTCTTGGTGTCGCCGCCGCCGGATTGATTCTGCTCGGAATGAGTGGCGCGATCTCGGCACTCGGTCACCAGCTTCGCCCGACCGATAACGTTCTTAAAGAAGCGCTCAAGCCGACCTCGTTCTGGATGGTGCAGGTGCAGCCGTTGCACCCGCTCATGTCGGTATCGGTTTCGCTCTATCTGGCGCTTGCCGCAGGACTGGTTCAGCACTGCCGACCTGATCCAAAAGTCAAACTTGCCTACAAGTGGATCCTTGGACTCCTGGGTGTTCAGCTCATCATCGGCTCCCTCAACATCTGGCTGAAGGCACCGATCCCGATGCAGATGGTCCACCTGGTCCTTGCCGACCTGAACTGGGTTTCCCTGGTAGTGATGTCCATCTACGCGCTCGGTCAAGGAATCGAGAGTGTCGAGTATCGACCTGCTCCCACCGAGGCCGTTGCTGAAGGACCGCTGAAGGGTCGCGAACTCATCAAGGCGTACGTTGCGCTCACGAAGCCCCGGGTCATCAGTCTTCTCCTCTTCACTACGCTCACCAGCATGGTCGCCGCGAAGGGTGAATGGCCGGGGACGGCGTTGTTCTTCATAGTCGGCATCGCCGGATACATGGCTGCCGGAGCGGCAAACGCGATCAACATGGTGATCGACCGCGACATCGACCTCACGATGAAGCGGACCGCCTCGCGACCGACGGTCACGCAGAGCATTCCGAGCACTCACGCGCTCATCTTTGCCTTCACACTCGCAACGCTTTCGTTCGGATTGCTTTGGGGCTTCGCCAACCTGCTCAGTGCGGTCATGGCGTTCAGTGGATTGGTCTTTTACGTGATCATCTACACGCTCATGCTCAAGCGCCGAACCTGGCACAACATCGTCATCGGTGGCGCGGCCGGAGCCTTCCCACCGCTGGTCGGTTGGGCGGCGGTGACCAACGAGCTTCCCCCGCTGGCGCTCTATCTATTCGCCATCATCTTCGTCTGGACCCCCGTGCACTTCTGGGCCCTCGCGCTGCTGCTGAAAGACGATTACGCAGCCGCAGGGGTGCCGATGTTGCCCGTGGTGCGCAGCGAGCGATTCACGCTCGTCCAGATTGGAATCTACACCGTGGTGACCATCGCCATGACCTTCGTGCCGCTCTTCTTGCCGCAGGTCGGATGGATCTATGGAGCCACCGCACTGGTGTTGAACATCTTCCTTGTTCGCTTGTTTTGGAAATTGTGGAATCAGATCGACCGCCCTCGAGCGAGCGCTTTGTTCCACTATTCCATGGCTTACCTAGCCATTTTGTTCCTCATGTTCGCCATCGATCGCGCAGTAGTGAGGTCGATTTCAGGATGAGGGGCAAGCGAACAGGGCATTCGGGTCGGTATCATCAAAAATCGCTTGTCATCGATAAGATGGACAAGTTTTTGGTCAACCGACACGGCAAAATAGCCGGGTCCACCAAGGAGGGTGTCTGGCCAAACCAAGCGAACCAATGGGGTTCGGGAGTCGAGCAGTAAATGGGAGCACAGGTCTTTAAGCCGAGCGCGAATTCGATCGCGCACGTGACAATTCTAGGCATCGCGATTGTGCCGTTGACGGTTGGGCTTAGCCTCGCCGCCTTGTCGCGGTCGCCAGCCAACACCAAGGTTAACGTGCCAAAGAACCAACCGGTTCCGTTTTCGCACCAACACCACTCTTGGGAACTGGGTATCGACTGTCGATACTGCCACGGTTCGGTTGAAAAGAGTGGCTATGCAGGCTTGCCCTCTACGGAAACCTGTATGAGCTGCCACTCGCAGATTTGGACGAACTCGCCCCTGCTCGAGCCGGTTCGACAGAGCTACGAGACCAACACCCCGATCAAGTGGAACTTGGTCAACAAGGTGCCGGACTTCGTTTACTTCAACCACTCCATCCACGTTGCCCGAGGCGTGAACTGCAACACCTGTCACGGCCCGGTCAACGACATGCACATCACCTGGAAGGGCAACCCGTTCCAGATGGCATGGTGCTTGGAGTGCCACCGCGCTCCGGAGCGACACCTGACGAAGGATCCGACTCGACCGGACCTGTCGCCGCGACAACAAGTTTTCGATCTCTACTGGAAGCTTCAAACCTACGGAAAGACCGGATTCAAGGATGACGGTACGAAGGCTCTTTCCGAGCGCGAACTTCAACTCTTGAAGGGTGAATGGAACGGTTCCGACAAGCCGGAGGATATCAAGTCCGGTAAGGAATTGGTCAAGGAATTGGGCGTACAAGTTCAGCAACTCGCGGACTGTGCGGTGTGCCACCACTAATGGGACGAGAGGAGCTGGATGTAATGGGGATGACGAACGACCAAGAAGTGCAACAAGCTCAGTCTGTTGATTCGGGGCTAACCGCAGAGACCAAGGGCCACGACCTTGCTCGCATGCGAGCCGCTCTCGCGGACAAGAAAGGCAAGACTTACTGGCGAACCCTGGAAGAGGTTGCCGACACGCCCGAGTTCAATCGCTGGTTCGATGACGAGTTTCCTAACCGAAGCTCGATCATGGATATCGACCGACGCAGCCTGCTGAAGTTCATGGGAGCTTCTCTCGCGCTCGCGGGTCTCTCTGGCTGCCGAGGCGTTTTCCTTCCTGAAGACAAGGTTGTTCCTTACGTAAAGGCACCGGAAGAGCTCGTTCCGGGCAAGTCGCTCTACTACGCTTCCTCCACGCTCCTCGCGGGCTACGCGACGGGCGTATTGGTGGAGCAGCACGAAGGTCGACCGATCAAGTTCGAAGGCAACCCCGGTCACCCGTCCTCGCTCGGCGCATTGGACGTTTTCTCGCAAGCTGAGATCCTGAACCTTTACGATCCAGACCGAGCCCAAAACGTTCTGCAAGAAGGCGAGATTTCCACCTGGGACCTCTTCTTCAAAGAAGCCGAAAAGGCAATGACGGCTCAGAAGTCGCTTAAGGGAGAGGGTATTCGCATCCTCACCGGAGCGGTCACGTCGCCGACCTTCGCCTGGGCGATCCGCAAGCTTGTCCGCAAGTATCCGCAGGCGCGAGTTCACACCTACGAACCCGCCGGTCGAGCCCACGTTCACGCGGGCATGGCAATGGTCGGATTCAACGGTCTCACTCCGTTGTTCGATTTCACCAAGGCGAAGGTCGTCGTTTCGTTCGATAGCGACTTCCTGCACCCTGCCTCCGGTCCGGGATCATTGCGATACGCTCGCGACTTCTCCGATACCCGCCGAGTCATCGGTTCCACGGGCAACATGAGCCGACTGTACGCGGTCGAAAGCTCGGTTGGATTGGTTGGCGCAATGGCAGACCACCGCTACCCGGTTGCACCTTCGCAGGTGTACGCCGCCGCCCTGGTTCTTGCCCAAAAGCTGGGTATCCAAGGCATCCCAACCGCCACCATCGAGGGCGCGTTCGCTGCGGAAGTCGATGAGATCGTGAAGGATCTCATGGCAAACGCTCGCCAGTCGATCATCATCGCGGGCGATCAACAGCCTGCCGAGGTTCACGCCGTGGTCGCACTCATCAACGAGCGACTGCAAAACGTTGGCAACACGGTTTCCTACATCCCGAACCCCGAGTTCACCTTCAACGCGCCGGGAATCGACGAGTTGGTGCTGGACATGGCGGCCGACAAGGTCGACGCGTTGCTCATCTTCGGTGGCAACCCGGTTTACGATGCTCCGGCAGACTTGAAGTTCGAAGAGAACCTTCAGAAGGTCGGTTTCAGCGTCTATCACGGCCTGTACGTGAACGAGACCGCGAATCGAGTCAAGTGGTCTCTGCCCGGAACGCACTCTCTTGAAGAGTGGGGCGACGCAAAGGCTCACGACGGCACGCCGACGGTTGTTCAACCGCTCATCGCGCCGCTGTACGACGGTCGAAGCGCGCTGGAAGTCCTCTTCCACCTCGCCGACAAGCCCCGAGCTGGTTACGACATCGTTCGCGACTACTGGAAGGCGGTTGGTCTGGGTCAAGGCGACTTCGAGAAGGCATGGCGAAGGTTCGTTCACGACGGCATGTTCGCCGCGAAGATCGAAAAGGGCGCGCCAAAGGCGGGACTCAACGCAACTCTTCCTGAAGCGAAGAAGTTGAACGGTCTCGAGATCGCTTTCCTCGCTGACCCGTCCATCTACGACGGTCGATTTGCCAACAACGGCTGGCTCCAAGAGCTTCCGAAGCCGCTCACCAAGCTTGTTTGGGACAACGTGATCCTCATGTCGCCCAAGCGAGCCCAAGAGCTCAACCTTTGGACCGACGCTCGCGCAACGGTGAAGACCGAAGCGGGCGAAGTGCTGGGCACCGTTTTCGCCATCCCCGGTCACCCCAGCGACTCCGTGACTCTGTACCTCGGCTACGGTCGAACCGCAGGTGGAACGATCGCAACCACGTCTAGCGACGAGCACGGCGGAGGATTCAACGCCTATGTGCTTCGAACTTCGAAGGGACTGGCTTACTCGCAAGGCGCAGTGGTCACCCCGGCAGGTGGAGAGGGCCGACTCGCAAGCACTCAGGGACACAGTCCTCTGGGAGGCAACCGAATCCCCGACGATCGAGACATCATCCGCGCAGGCACGCTTGCCGGTTTCCTTGAGAAAGGCATGGCCGCCCTGCAAACGGGTCACTCCATGGATCAGGAAGAGATCAAGAAGAACAACCTCTTCCCCGAAGAGATCTTCGAGTGGAACGGCGCTCAGTGGGGCATGACGATCGACATGAACGTCTGCTCGGGCTGTAACGCTTGTGTCACCGCTTGCCAAGCCGAAAACAACATCTCGGTGGTGGGTAAAGAGCAAGTTTCCAAGGGTCGTGAGATGCACTGGATCCGCATCGACCGCTACTACAGCGGAGACGACGAGAATCCGGAACTGGTCTGGCAGCCCGTGGCTTGTGTCCACTGCGAAAAGGCTCCTTGCGAGCCGGTTTGCCCCGTCGCGGCAACCGTCCACAGCCACGAAGGTTTGAACCAGATGGTTTACAACCGCTGTGTCGGAACCCGTTACTGCTCCAACAACTGTCCTTATAAGGTTCGACGGTTCAACTACCTGAACTTCTCGGACAACCAAGCGCAGTTCTCGAACCAGGTTCAACCGTGGAAGACACGCGTGATCCCCGGTCCGATCAACTCGCCCAAGGATCAAGGCATCCAGCTTCTCAAGATGCTCAACAACCCGGACGTTACGGTTCGAGGTCGAGGCGTCATGGAGAAGTGCACCTACTGCGTCCAGCGCATCAACGAGGCGCGCATCGAGGCGAAGAAGGTGAACAAGGAGCTCAAGGACGGCGACGTCGTCACCGCTTGCCAACAAGCATGTCCCACCCAAGCAATCGTGTTCGGTAACATCGCCGACCCCGAGAGCCAAGTTTCGAAACTCCGCAAGGATCCGCGCAGCTACCTGCTGCTCGAAGAATTGCAAACCCGACCGAGGACTTCACACCTCGCTAAGCTTCGCAACCCGAACCCGGCCCTTCAAAAGGTCGCGACCACAACGGCGGAGACACATTAATGGCGCAAGTTAAGATTAACGACCTGCTGATTACGGGCGATCAGACCTACGCTTCGATCGATAACTCGGTCGGACGTCTGGTGCTCGACCAGAAGATCCACAAGAAGCCGTGGTTCATCATGTTTGCCATTGGCATTCTGGGAACCGGGCTTTTGGGCGTTTCCATCGCTTGGTTGCTCTTCCAGGGCATCGGCATTTGGGGCAACAACGTTCCTTCCGCTTGGGGCTTCGACATCATCAACTTCGTTTGGTGGATCGGTATCGGCCACGCGGGAACGCTGATCTCGGCAATTTTGCTTCTTCTTCGCCAACAGTGGCGAAACTCGATCAACCGCTTTGCGGAAGCAATGACGATCTTCGCCGTTATGTGCGCAGGTCTGTATCCGCTTCTGCACACGGGTCGACCCTGGAACGCCTATTGGCTGTTCCCTTACACCAACATCCTGGCGATGTGGCCGCAGTTCCGCTCGCCGCTGATGTGGGACGTTTTCGCGGTTTCGACTTACTTCTCGGTTTCGGCGGTCTTCTGGTTCGTGGGTCTCATCCCCGACTTCGCGACGCTTCGCGACAAGTCGACCAACCGAATCGGAAAGGTCATCTTCGCAATCCTTTCGATGGGATGGCGAGGCAGCAACCAGCACTGGCACCGATACGAGCAGATGTACCTTCTGCTTGCGGGTCTTTCCACTCCGCTGGTTCTTTCGGTTCACTCGATCGTTAGCTTCGACTTTGCGGTCTCGATCGTTCCCGGTTGGAACGTCACCGTCTTCCCGCCGTACTTCGTTGCGGGTGCGGTCTTCGCCGGCTTTGCGATGGTTATCACCTTCGCCCTGCCGATTCGAAAGCTGTACAAGCTGGAGCACCTGATCACGGATCGACACATGGACTGGATGGCGAAGATTCTTCTCGCCACGGGTCTCATCGTCTTCTATGGCTACATCCTAGAGATCTTCTTCTCTTGGTACAGCGGCAACTTCTATGAGTACAAGCTGCTCATCAACACCCGCTTTACCGGACCCTATAGCTGGGCTTACTGGATGCTCATCTTCTGCAACGGTATCGTTCCGCAACTCTTCTGGATTCAGAAGTTCCGCGTGAACCCGGTATCGCTGATGATCGTCTGCCAAGCGGTGAGCGTAGGCATGTGGCTGGAGCGCTTCGTCATCATCCCGATGTCGCTCACGAACAACTACCTGCCGAGCAGCGACAAGATGTACTACCCAAGCTTCTGGGACTTCGCGATGTTCCTTGGCACGATGGGTCTGTTCATCTTCTTGATGTTCCTCTTCATTCGATTCCTGCCGATCATCAACATCTTTGAGGTGAAGGATCTTCTCTTCAAGATGGGTGGCAAGCGAGAGATCGTTGAGGAAGCAACCCCTGCGGAGGTGAAATAACGTGGCTCACGATTTTAGCGATCCAAAAGGTCCGTACGCGCACGTCGCCGAATTCGAGACTCCTGAGCACCTGATGGAAGCAGCCGATGCTGCCCGACGGGCCGGGTTCACGAAGATGGACGCGTACTCTCCATTCCCGATTCACGGACTCAGCGAAGCGATCGGATTCCGGGACACCAAGGTGCCCTGGACCGTCTTCAGCTTCGGTCTCATCGGCGCCACGGTGGGTTACACCCTTCAGTGGTACACGTCGGTGTTCGATTATCCGATGAACGTGGGTGGACGACCGCTGAACTCGATTCCGGCGTTCTTCCCGATCATGTACGAAAGCACGATCCTGTTCGCCGCTTTCAGTGCTGCCATCGGCATGTTCGTCTACAACCGATTGCCGAAGCCGTATCACCCCATTTTCAACGCAAAGAACTTTGAGCGAGCCTCTCAGGACCGATTCTTCTTGGCGCTAGAAGTCGTCGACCCCAAATTCGACGCAAGCACCTTTGAGAAGATTTCCAAGGAATCGGGCGCTCTCGAAGTCTCCGAGGTGGAGCTGTAATGAAGTCCCTAAAGATTGGATTGCTTGGCCTGGTTGCCATGAGCGTCGCAGGTTGTCACACCGACATGTGGCGACAGCCGAAGCACGAGCCGCTGGACGCCAGCGAGTTCTTCGCCGACGGTCAAGCGTCGCGACCGCTCCTTCCCGGAACGATCGCTCGCGATCACCTTCGCGAGGATGGGGCGTTCTTCACCGGAGCTGAGAACGGCAAGTGGCTGGACAAGATTCCGGTAGAAGTCACCAAAGACCTCGTGAAGCGCGGTCAAGAGCGATACGACATCTACTGCTCGCCTTGCCACGGTCGAACCGGAGACGGTAAGGGCATGATCGCCCTGCGCGGATTCCAACTGAAGCGACCCGTGGGCAACTATCACACGGATCGCCTTCGCAAGATGCCGGTGGGTCACTTCTACGACGTGATCACCAACGGCTACGGTGCCATGTACAGCTACGCATCTCGTGTGGAGCCGCAAGATCGATGGGCGATTGTTGCCTACATCAAGGCTTTGCAACTTAGCCAAAATGCCACCGTGGAGGATGCCGACGCGGAAGGCAAAGCAAAACTAGCCATGACCAACACAGAAGAGAAGGTGGCCGTTAAGTGAGCGCAACGGTAAGTAACCCTAACGCCGTGCCCGTGGTGGAATCGGATCAGCCGTCCTTCCTTCGTGGCGGAAAGCTGAAGAACATTTCGACCCTTTTGGCGATCGTTCTCGGCATCGCCTCGGCGGTGGTGATGTTCGGTACCAACCAACAGCAGTACATGCTCAACTCGTGGGTGTTCGCATTCATGTTCTGGGCGCTTCTTTCGCTTGGCTGTCTCGGTCTGAACCTTCTTTACAACTCGGTCAAAGGTAGCTGGACCTCCGCAGTCGTTCGACTGATGGAAGCGGGTTCTAGCTGGCAAATGTGGCTGACGCTTTTCTTGGTGTTCGTTCCGGTTCTCCTCAACCTCCCGCAGGTTTACGAGTGGGCGGACCCGAACCACATCGACTACATCCTTCGAAAGAAGGCTCCGTACCTGAATACGACTCACTTCACCATTCGAGTGATCGCGTTCATGTTGCTCTGGGCCGCTCTTTCCGCAGGACTCCGCGCCTCCGGACTTCGACAAGAGAAGACGGGCGACAAGAACGAAGAGCAACGACGAGCCAACTGGGCAACCCCTGGCATCCTCATCTTCGTTCTCACGCTCACCTTCGCTGTCACCGACTGGGGCATGTCGCTCACGCCGCACTGGTACTCCACTATCTACGGTTTGTGGCTCATGGTCGGAGGAGCGCAAGCCGCTCTCTCGCTCACCACGCTTTTGGTCTGCTTGAACGCAACCAAGAAGCCTTACAACGAAGTGGTTGCTCCGGCCCTCACCAAGGACCTCGGCAACATGATGTTCGTTCTCACGATGCTTTGGGGTTACACCTCGTTGTCGCAGCTCCTCATCATCTGGAACGGTAACTTGCCAGAGACCACCACGTTCTATGTGCACCGAGGATCGGACGCAGGTCTGGGTTGGGCCGCCATTGGCGCTTCGACCATGATCGGCTGCTGGTTGGTGCCGTTCATGACGCTGCTCTCGCCGCGAATCAAGCGCTACCCAATTCGACTCGCTCGAATTGCAGGTTGGATCTTTGTATTCCGAATCGTGGACCTGTTCTGGATCATCGGCGCGGCCGTTCCTCACCGAGCGACCCCGACGGCTGTCCCGACGCTTCACGACGCACTGGCTTTCCTCACCATCGGCGCCATTTGGTTTGCCGTGTGGTCTCGACGAATCGAGAAGGCTCCGCTTCTGCCGGGCTACGACCGACGACTCCAGGAGATGAAGCTCCATGCACACTAATCACAACCCAGAACCGATCGATCCCGATGTCTTAAGGGAGATGGGCTACGAGCGTCGAGACATCGACAAGAAGCAGCTCCTCAAGTGGTCGGCCGGCTTTGCCGTCTTCGGAATCGTTGCCTTCACAATCGGCTACTTCTTGATCTATCGATTGATGGCGCCGGTTCAGGTGGCTCAGTCTGGAACGACCCCGGTTCGTACGAAGCCCGTTGGCGCGGAGATGAACTTCGATGGCAAAACCCAGCGAATGGTTCTTCAAGACAACGTCACCACCAAGGTGGACATTCAGGTGCTTCGCCAAGACGAATTGAAAGCCATGGAAGAGACTGCCTGGCTGGATAAATCGAAGGGCCGAGTCCGAATTCCGGTTGAGCGAGCGATCGACTTAGTCGTAGAAAGAGGTGTCTCTACAGGTCAATCGATCGAAGCCAAAACGCTTGGAAACACCATTCCGCAAAACGCGTTGTCGCCTGAGGCAAACGGTAATTAAGGAAGCATTCGAAAGATCTGAAGAAGCGCCCACGGAACAACATGAAACCAACGTCTAACACCGCCCGATCCCTCCGAGCCCTTGCTGTCGCAATGGTCGGATTGGCGTCGGGTTTGGTCGCGGCACAAAACCCTGCGGCGGGCGGCAACGTGCGCCCGGTCCCTGCAAACCAGCCGAGCGCGCAGAACAACTTCCTCCAGAAGTTGGATCTGAAACCTTCGCTGGGATCCATGGTGCCCATGGACGCTAAGTTGGTGAATGAAAAGGGCGAAGAGGTCACCTTCGGATCGATGTTCGAGAAGAAGCGACCCGTCTTGCTCATGCCGATCTTCTTCGCATGCAACGGCGTTTGCGAGCAAGAACTTCACGGCCTCATCAAGATGCTCACCAAAGAGACCAGTCTGCTGGACGATAAGCGATTCGTCCGCGACAACGAGGGTCTACAGCGAGTGATCCCGGGTCGAGACTTCGATATCGCCGTCATCAGCATCCACCCGAAGGAGACTTCCGACCTTGCCCGCGCCGAGCGAGCCAAGATCATGCAGGTCTTCAACATGGGTTGGCGCAAGCTCAGCGACGAGGATAAGAACAAGGCGGCTGCGGTTGTCGACAGTGGTTGGAAGTTCTTCACCGGCAAGCCGGAAGAAGTCAAGAAGATCACCGACGCCATCGGCTTCAAATACACCTTTGACGAGAAGCTCAACTGGGTTTTCCACCCGTCGGCGGTTGCCTTCCTCACCCCAGAAGGGAAGGTAAGCAGCTACATCACGGGATACGAATACCCCACGCTCATCGTGCGAAAAAACATCAACCGCGCCGCTGCCAATGAGGTCGGACCTCGGGGCGAGACCTACCTGCTCGGTTGCATCATGCTCGACCCAACTTCCGGGAAATACACCGTGGTGGTAGATCGAGTGGTTAAAATCGCAGGCGTTCTCACCGTCTTCGCGATCGCCGGATTCATTTTCATCATGAACAAGAACGATAAGAACAAAATGCCGCGCGGAGGAGCGGCCGCTTAAAGATAACCATGTTTAACTTTCCGATGACTCCGCCCGCGGCGTCCAACTTCGCCGGTGAACACGATGCGCTGTTTTACGCCATCACGTTCTTGGCCGTGTTGTTCACGCTCATTGTCTCGTTCTTGGTGGTCTTCTTTGCGCTCAAATATCGACGAGGCACCAAGGCCGACCGATCGCGCCCGATGTACGAGAACCTGGCGCTGGAGCTCTCCTGGATCATCATTCCCACCATCTTGGGTCTGGCGTTCTTTGGATGGGGCACCAAGGTTTACATCGACATGCGCACCCCGCCGAAGGATGCCATGGAGATCTTCGTCATCGGTAAGCAGTGGATGTGGCATGTCCAGCACCCGAACGGTGTTCGCGAGAACAACACGCTGCACGTTCCGATGGGCAAGCCGGTCAAGCTGACCATGATCTCGCAAGACGTTATTCACGCGTTCTACATTCCTGCATTCCGCGTGCAATACATGGTGGTCCCGGGTCGCTACACCCAAATGTGGTTCACGCCTACCAAGAAGGGCGAGTATCACCTGTTCTGCAACATGTACTGCGGAACCCAACACTCCGAGATGGGTGGTCGAGTGGTGGTATTGGACCCGCGTGAGTACGCCGACTGGCTTGCGAACAACGGAAGCAAACCGCAAACCCTCACCGTTGCCCAAGCGGGAGAGAAGATTTTCAACAAGGTTGGTTGTAACAACTGCCACGGCGGTGCCGATAACCAACGCGCCCCCAGCCTTGCGGGCATCTACGGGAAAACCCGTGTGATGACAGATGGGGCTAGATACATTGCCGACGAGACTTACCTCCGCGAAGCCATTCTTCGCCCGTCCAACAAGATCACCAAGGGCTACATCAACTCGATGTCCGCCTACGAGGGTCAGTTGACGGAAGAGGAAGTTGTGTCCCTACTTGCGTATATTAAATCGGGAGCCAATCCGGCGGCTTCTGAACCTGCGATGTCGAGTGCTCTTGCAGCCAAGGAGAGTCGCATCTCCGAAGGGACCGCGGGGAATTACGTCGGAGCCATGCAATTCAACTCCCAGCGAGCCGACGCAACGCCAACGAAGCGCGGCAACAAAATGAACGCGGTGGGAGCCATGGCCGCTGAAAAAGTGGGTGATCAATAAATGAGCACAACGGTAACAACACCGATTGGCGGACTTGACGGTTCGCCAAAGGTTGAACAGAACTATCTGACAAACGGGCATACGCTTAAGTCGTGGTTGCTGACCACAGACCATAAGCGCATTGCCATTCTGTATCTAATCTCCATCACGTTCTTCTTTGGACTGGGTGGCGCATTCGCAGGTTTGATCCGCTACGAGCTGATCGCACCTGCCGGAAACGTGCTGGAATCGGAAACCTATAACAAGGTCTTCTCGGCTCACGGCATCATCATGGTCTTCTTGTTCTTGGTTGCGGTTATTCCGGCAACCCTGGGCAACTTCTTGCTGCCGATGATGATCGGCGCTCGCGACCTCGCCTTCCCTCGCTTGAACCTCCTTAGCTGGTACCTGTTCAACGCGGGTGGCGCGCTGGTTCTTGCGGCATTGGTCAACGGAGGAGTCGACACGGGTTGGACGTTCTACACGCCCTACTCCAGCCTTTACTCCAACACCAACGTCTCGCTTGCCATCACGGGCATCTTCTTGGCGGGCTTTGCCTCCATCACCACGGGTATGAACTTCATTGTCACCGTGCACAAGATGCGGGCACCCGGCATGACCTGGTTCCGACTTCCGCTGTTTGTATGGGCGAACTATGCAACGGCTGTCGTCATGATCCTTGGAACGCCTGTGGTTGCGATCACGCTCCTTTGCGTCGTGTTCGAGCGAACGTTCAAGTTGCCGATCTTCTCGCCGGAGCTTGGTGGAGACCCCGTTCTCTTCCAACACCTCTTCTGGTTCTATAGCCACCCGGCGGTGTACATCATGATCCTGCCCGCGTTCGGCGTTATCTCGGAGTTGATCACCAACTTCAGCCGCAAGCGCGTGTTCGGATACCACTTCATCGCGTTCTCCTCGCTCGCGATCGCGTTCCTAGGCTTCTTGGTCTGGGGCCACCACATGTTCGTGTCCAGCCAGTCGATGTATCAAAGCATCGTCTTCTCGCTGATCACGTACCTGTTGGCAGTTCCTTCCGCGATCAAGATCTTTAACTGGACCGCGACGATGTACAAGGGCAACATCCGACTGGATGCCCCGATGATCTACGCCATCGCGTTCATGGGTCTGTTCACCGTCGGAGGCGTCACGGGTCTTCACCTGGCGACCGTCTCGACCGACATTCACCTCACCGCGACCTACTTCATCGTTGCGCACTTCCACTACGTCATGGTCGGTGGCACCATCACTGCATTCCTCGGTGGACTGCACTTCTGGTGGCCCAAGATGACGGGTCGACTGTACAACGAGAGCGTGGCAAAGTGGAACGCCGTGCTGGTGTTCGTAGGCTTCAACCTGACGTTCTTCCCGCAGTTCGTGATGGGCTTCATGGGTATGCCCCGACGCTATCACTACTACTACTTCGCTCCGGAGTTCCAACCGTATCACCTCATGTCCTCTGCAGGAGCAACCGCTCTTGGACTGGGCTTTGCCGTGCCGATCTTCTACCTGGTGAAGTCTCTCTTCACCGGCGAGAAGGCTGGAGCAAACCCCTGGGGCGCTCACGGACTGGAGTGGGAAACCCAGTCGCCTCCTATCACCGTTAACTTCGAAACCGTGCCGATCGTGACCGACGAGGTCTACGATTTCGACCCGGTTGGCGAGCACGAGGAGCTCATGGCTAAACTAGCCGGAGCGAAAAGCTAAAGAAACATGGCATCGATCACCCACCCTGGCCATGGTGACGGACACCACGGAGCCCATGATGAACATCATGGGCCCGGTGGCGTCTTCCACCAGTACATCGACTTAGAACAACAGAACGATTCCTACATTGTTGGCATGTGGACGTTCCTCGTCACCGAAGTCATGTTCTTCGGTGCGCTGTTCTTGATTTACGGGCTGTACCGATACGCCTACTCTCAAGACTGGTTCCTAGCGCACGAGCACCTGGACTACGTGATGGGTGGCGTGAACACGTTTAACCTGCTGGTTTCTTCATTGTTCATGGCGCTTGCAGTTCGCGCCGCTCAGCTCAAGGACCGCAAGGTTGTCTTGAGGCTCTTGGGCGGAGTCATGGTCTGCGCCGCCATCTTCATGGTCATCAAGTACTTCGAGTACACGGGCAAGTTCCACGAGAACCTGTATCCCGGACCCACGTTCACGAAGAACGCCGAGATTCTGCATGGCGCCAACCTAAACAAGGCGCAAATGTTCTTCGGTCTCTACTTCGCCATGACGGGTCTGCACGGTGTTCACGTTGTGGTGGGAATGCTCATCATCGGAAAGCTGATGCACATGTGGTGGAAGAAGAATCCGATGGTGACCGAAGACTACATCCCAACCGAACTGGTGGGTCTGTACTGGCACTTCGTCGACCTCGTTTGGATCTTCCTGTATCCCCTGTTCTATCTCATGCCCCGGCCAGATGCGCTCGCTGCGCACGCCTCGGGTGGAGGAGGTCACTAAGTTATGGCATCTAGTCCGCTTCAAGCCGCCGCTCATGCACACGGAGACCACGGTCACCACGTGCAACCGCTCAGCTTCTACTTCAAGACCGGTGCGGTTCTTACTGTAGGAATGATTCTCACCATCGCGGCCTACAAGTACAACTGGGGTGGCACTTACATCATCGCCAATGTGATCGCACTGACGATCGCGTTTGTGAAGGCCGGATTCGTTGTCTGGAACTTCATGCACGTGAAGTTCGCCAGCACGCTCGGCAAGATGTTCGCGTTCTTGGGCTTCCTTTGGCTGCCCGTGCTCATGGTCATCCTGGTGGACTACGGCTTCCGGAACCACGAGCAAAGCCCTTCGTTCCAGCTCAACGGTGAGGAAACCGCTTTCCCCCGACAGCTCAAGAGCAAGGATCACCAACCGAACTCGCCCAACAGCGTCAACACGCAAAACCGCACTCCGTACGGTCGAGCGTTCTAACCGGTTAGGCTCTCAAACAGGCCTCGATCTTGGAGACAATCTCCTCGGTCGAGGCTTTTTCGTTGAAGAAGTTCGGTTCCGACCATTGGGAAGAGACACCTCCAAGCGCAGGTCGAGGGGTCACCTTTCCGTACGGAATGATCCGGTTTGTGCCCGTTAACTTACACACAACCACCGGGACTCCCGCCGCTCGAACGATCAAGGCAAAGCCGGACTTCAGCTCTTGAAGTTCCCCGCTCGAAGAGAGCTGACCCTCGGGAAAAATGACCACCACCTGACCCGCTTTTAGGCGATCGATGGCGTGTCGAAGCGCGGCACGATCCGCCTCACCTCGCTTTACAGGGATACACCCGAACCAGCGAATCACCTTGCCCAACTTACCCATCTCAAAGAGCTCACTCTTGGCAAGAAAGAACACGGGGCGGCGACAGTGGTACTGAACCACAATGGGGTCGAAATCTGAAAGGTGATTGGCGACCACCAGTACCCCGCCTTCCTTGGGGATATTGGCTCCGCGACGCCTCAGCGGGCCCAAGAGAACCAGCAAAGGAGCCACAACCAGCCTCAGCAGCCAGAGATATCGATGCGAGGGAGCGGGCGCCAACCGAGGGTCGTTTTGTGTACTCACGAGAGTCTTCTGAAAGCATGAACGAAGCGTTAAGGTTTTACGGTTCAAAAACCTAACAAAGCCCTCTAAAGAATTTTCCGTCCGCCCCGATAAATGTACTGGACCAAGGGTCCGTGGGATGAATCGAGGTCGACAAGAACATGCACGTCTCTGAATTTGAATGCGCAATCGCCAAGTCGCAGATCAGCCGCTACATCGCGGGCGATCGGATGAGCGACGAAACGATGAAGCAATTAGAGGAGCATATTGCTCGCTGCTCAAACTGTAAAACCATGATCGATCAACGCCGCAAGGAGTTGATTCAGTTGCTTAATCTGGAGGAGAAAACCCCCGGTTCGGACCCCGTTAAAAAGGAAACCGTTAAGCAAACCATCGCTCGTGGGAAAGGATTGGTCGAAGGCGCTCTCGCAAGAAAGCAAGAAGCCACCCTTCGAGTCGCTCCGCCGACGCACGCTGTGATCGCCGCCGAGCAAGAAGTCGAAGACAACGTTCTGGACCTCAGCATGGCTCTTTCCGGAGCCCGCAAGAGCAAGGCCGAATCCAACGCGCCCCTAGAAGTGGTTTCCGACAGCACAACCACCACGGAGACCGTTGCGCCGAAGCCTCGACGAAGTTTGTTCAAGAAGAAAAACAACCCCGACGATTCCACTCCAGAGGCAGCGCCCCAGCAAAGCCTTCCGGATGGTCTGGACTCCTCTGCGAATACTTCCACCGAACCAGCAATTGAGATTCCTTTGTTCTCGTCGGTTCTGGCCGAGCAAGAAGAGGTCCTTGGAGGGTCGACCGCCCCTGAGCAAGACGAAGCTGAGAATCCGCTGATTCAGGCGTTCCTCGATCGTCAGAATGCCGGTGCAGAGCCGGCCGAGCCCGCAATCGCAGCAGCTCAGGCTGCAGCCGAACCCGCAGTGGTAGCCGAACTCGAGGCAGCATCCGTGACCGAAGCGGCAAAACCCGCAAAGGCACCTCGCAAGAGCATTTTCGAAACACTCAAGCTGGCCCGACAGGTTCCAGATGCCGAGACTCAGATTCCCCAAGCCCTTAGCCAAGCGGCAAAAGCTCCGGGCGGACTTGGAGTCTACGCTCGCCCGGTGCTCACCAGCATCGCACTGGCCACCGTCATCGGCGCCATGGCGTTTGTAGCCGGGAACCCCACTAAGCTCATGGGCAAGAAAGCCGATGCCGCTGGGTCGGAGGTATTCGCGGCGAAGGAGCCCGTCACCAACAAAGCCGAGGAGAAGAATCCGAAAGGCGAAGTTTGGAGAAAGCGACGCGACGGTGAAAAGGTTTCCGCGGATGAGCTGAACGCGGCTCTTACCGCCAGAACCGCAAAAGCGGTGAAGGCTAAGAAAGCGAAGAAGGCAAAAGCCACTGCCACGGCGAAGACAACCGATACCTCCGCCACCAACGCAGTGACGGGTTCGAAAACGGTTGATCCCAAGAAAGCAGCGGTCATCGCTCAGATGAAGAAGGCCCGTGCGGCACGACTCGCACGGATCAAAGCCCGCAAGGCAGCCGCAGCAAAGAACGAAGTCATCGCCATCAAGCCGACCAAGAAAGCATCGTCTAAGTCCACCAAGTCGACCGCGTCCACCAAGTCCGGTGCCACGAAAACGACCGCGACCAAGGCAAAGACCGGCAAGCGCAAAACACGCACCGCAAAGAAGCGAACCTCGACCGCAGCGCAGCGATTCGTAACACCTAAGGCAACGGCCCCTTCGACAGGGATCAAGGTCTATGACGAAAACGGCAATCCCATCTAAAGGAGGACAACCATGAAAATCAAATCAACCATCCAAACACTCGCTATTCTCGTGTCGTTCATGGGCGTGGCAACCTCCGCGGTTGCTACCGGCGAAGAGCTGGGCGCGTCCCCTTCGTCGCGATCTGAGGCCTACATCCAAAACATCACCCTCCGATCCAAAGGCGGCGATGCCCGAGAGGTGATTTCTCAACTGTTCGAGCAAGCGGGTCAGGAGTATGTGATCGAGGCTAACGTCAAGCAGAACATCTACCTCTCCATCTCCGATGTTCCGTTTGGAACGGCTCTGGATATCTTAAGCCGACTTGCGGACGTGAGCTTCTTGAAGAAGAAAGGCGTCTGGTACGTCGTAAAGGCGCGAGCCGCTTCTTCGACTCCTGGCGCAACAACCGGTTCGGCCGCCCAAAAGATCGTTCCTAATCCTAAACCCGCCGCAAAGACGAAGGCAGATGCCAAGGTCGAGCCGATGGGAGCACAAGATCAGGCGGCAGACAAGACTCCGACCCCGGAGAAGAATCCGATGGTTATCCGAAACCAACGCATTCAATCGCCTCTGGCAAAGCGAGTGCTCACCCGAATGACCAAGGCCGACATTCGAGCCGTCTTCACTGAGTTCGCCATGCAAACGGGCGTGGAGATCATCGTTGCCGAAGACGTGCCGAATCTGAAGCTCGACGCATTCATGCTCGAGACTTCGTTGAAGTACGCGCTGGACGAGATCTGCAAAGCCACCAAGCTCAAATATCAACTTACACCCGGCAAAACGGTCCTTATTAGAAAGGCCTGAGCATAAAAGCCACGAGCAGCTCCTCATTGCCCGCCCTCCTGAGCCGGAGGCGGGCCTTTTTTTCGCACTCTATCTCCTGGAAGGCTTAGTAAGCGGGCTTAGAATGAAATGTGTCCGACAGACCGCGATGGGAACGTGTGGTTGCGTTCGTTGTCCTTCTGCTCGTGATCGGTCCATTTGGCTACATTGCGATCCTATGGTCGCAGCATAAAACCATCGGCGTCGACTTCGCTCGGGTTGGACAGGTGTACCAACGCACCATGCTGCCAGGATATTGGAAGCTCGTTCGGACCTACGATCTGAGGATCATGGGCAGACCGTACCGTCTTTATCACTACGATGATCCCGGACACATGCCCGCGGGAGGGATCTTCTTCACGATTGGGGAAGAGCATGGCGTCATCGTCGACTCTCATGGGCTCATCACCGAAATCATCAGAGGCGATGATAATCTCCATCGGCGCTTGCAGGAATGGGAAGAGCAAGGGGTGCTGAAGCGGTGACAAAAAAACGGCCGGGGTTTCCCCCGGCCTAAGCTCACCATGGTGAGTCGCTCGTTGTTTGTTGCGCCTCTTAAGAGCGCTCGCTCATTCTCCTGCTGGGAAACTTACTTCTTGGGTCTCAGAATCAAGACCGGGTACGGTTCGCAGACCACTTGGTGCAGCGAGACCGAACCGAGCATCAGGCGCTCGACAAAGCCCTTGCCCTGTGCGCCAACGATCATGAGATCGGCGTGCGTGTTCTGCATGGCCTGGCGGAGGACATCGTTGGGATTGCCCTTCACCACGGTCCAGCTAGAAGAGACGCCCGCCTCGGCGAAGACGTCCGCCGCCTTTTCGGCTTTCTCTTCAAGGATCTTAAAGAGCGCTTTCTCCTCAATGCCAGGAGCCACGCGGTGCAAGAGCTTGGCCTCGCTATCGTTCATATGGAACGCGGTGACGATCTCGACATGACTGAGCCCTTGGGGTTTCAGGCGGACCAATTCCTTCAGACAAGCCTCGGAGTAATCCGAATGGTCCATGGCGAAGACGGCTCGAACCGGCTTGCCAGGGTTCAGCTCGCCTTTACCAACCAGAACGCTGCACGGCGAAGAGATGGCGAGCCCTCTGGAAACACTGCCCGTGAAACCGCTTGCCCATCGACCGTTGTGCGTAGCGGTCACCGCTACTAGGTCCACGTTCAGTTCCGCTGCATCGTTCACCAGTTGAGCCGCCGGGTTGCCTGCGGTCAATCGCTTTTTGCAGCGCATATCCCGAATGCAAGCCTCGTCGTAGGCTAGATCCAAGATCGCTCGCCCGGAGGTTTCCGCGGCCGAGATGTAAGCCTGCGAAGCGACGGGGTCGATGAGGTGAGGCGGGCCGAGAACGGGGAGGGGGGTGAGCACATGCTCAACCGTGCATTCGGTGAGGCCGAACCGCATTCGACCTAACAGGCAAAGGCCTGATTTGTAATGGCCGGCTTCGTCGATTCCGATGAGTGCTTTCATAAATTTCCTCTTGCCAAGAGCCCCCGAGTCATTCTTTCGTTCCGTGAAGTTCAGAAACAGAGCCGGGAGGGCTATGAGAATAGATTGGGATAAACGTGACTCGCCAGAAAGTAGGCGGTTTCCTGTCCCTTAAAAAATGTCCAAAGCAGACTGCACGAATTCTTCCAGGACGTATTGTTCTTTGTCGATATGTTGATAAAATAAAAAAGAGGGATAACCCTATGGAAGAAGCCTCCGTTTCAACAACACATCAGCATGCAAGATTAAGCGATCGAGAAAGACAGATTCTCGTCATGGCTTCCAAGGGATTAACCGATCAAGCCATTGCAACACAACTGGGGATAAGTTTCGCTACTGTTGGAACGTACTGGGGGCGAATTAGAGGTAAATTGGGCCCCTATAACCGCACCGAGTTGGTGGCTAAATTCCTCCGATCACGGGCTCAACAAGCCGTCGATCAACTCAAAGCGCAGAACGCGCAGCTCATTGCCGAGATCGAAAAGCAGTCGGAGAAGGTTCACGAACTGGAAACCGGCGCCCACTTTTTTGAGGCTCTTTTACAGAGTGCACCCGACGCAATTTTGCTGGTGGATTCCGAAGGTTTTATCCGTTTTGCGAACAAGCAATGCGAAACGCTATTCGGCTACCCCACTGTTAAGTTCTCCGGAATGCATGTGCGAAGACTGATACCTGATCGGTATCACCAAGATCACGATGCGCACCGAAAGGAGTACATGGCTCATCCCACACGAAGACGGATGGGCGAACACTACGGCACCCCGGCCATCAAGGCCGATGGTTCGGAGGTCGCCGTAGTGATTCACCTTAATACAAGCAAACTCGGCGAGCAGTCGATGGTTACTTGCGTGATTCGCGAGCAGCGAGAAGACGAAGAGTAAGCCAAATGGCTGCCTTGGGCGATCTCAGGGTTGCAAGTGGTCGTGTTGCACTCGCTCGTGTTCCCGCCGGTTTAATCGGTTGGGAGCGCGTGGCTCGTTTGTGGCGAATATATAATTGAATGGTGAGCAACGAGCCTACACTAAGGGAACGCCGAACTACGCGAGCAACCTCTCTGCGTGAGGCTCTCGAGGTTTTTGATCCTGCCCCGCTCCGAGGCAGAGCTTACGAGAACTTTTACGATGAGGGCATCGTGAAGCTTCGCGGTTCAAACGTCGTTAAGCGCTTTAAGACGCTTCTGCTCGCCCGTAAGTGGGGCGAGAGCCCATATCAGGGCTTCCTCGTCGGAACGAGCGGTTGTGGCAAGTCGACGGAGATGGAAACCCTTCGGCGAGAGGTGCAAGCAGATTTCGCAACTCTCGTCGTTTCTGCTCGGCAAGACCTTGACGTAACCGGTTTTGAACCTTTCGACTTTCTCTTTGTTCTCGCCACCCGAATCGCTGAAGAGACCTATCGCATCACCGGCTACACCGCCGATCCCAGAACCCTCGACAGGTTGCGTGGATGGGGATCGGAAATAACTGAGTTATCAACCGAGTCGATCAATGCTGAACTTGGTACGGAGGCGGGGCTAGATTTGGGGTCTGGGTCTCTTCTTGGGCCAATTTTTAAGGCGTTCGTTAAATTTCGCGCTTCTCTGAAGACGTCCTCGACTCGCAAGACGGAATCAAAGCTCTATGTCCGGAGGAAGATTTCAGACTTGGTCACCATCGTCAACCAGGTACTTGACGAGTGCAATCAAGCTCTGCAGAAAGAAGGGAAGGAATGGCTCGTAATTGCCGAAGACTTCGACAAGGCGGATGTTGACCCGACGAGTTTGCGAGCGCTGTTCGCTCAGTACGGCTCGATTCTTTCTGAGCTTCGAGTGCACCAGATATTGAATGTTCCCACGTACATCTTGGCGGAACCTTCCGTGCCCAACTTTAGCAAAGAGTCGATGACCGACGTGGCTATTTTCAATCGCGAGCGGCAAGTCAATGAAGCAAGCGTAGTGGCACTGACTCACGCCGTTGGCAAGAGAATCGATCTGACACTCATCGATCCCGACGCTTTACGGGGAGCGATCGTTTCTTCGGGTGGACTCCTTTCAACCCTGTTCTCAATCCTGTTGGATTCAGTTCTCAACGCGATTGTCGCTGATCGAGAGCAGATTTTAGTAGAGGATGTGAAGCGAGCCGTTGCAAAAACGAGGAGTCAGTTCCGAAGTCGCTTGAGCCCTTCGCCGCTAGAGAACCCATCCGTTCCCGTCGAAGAGAAGATCGTTGCGCTGAAATCGGCCTATTTACAGGGTCCGACCGACTACACGCCCGATATCGTTGGTCAGCGGCTTATCACGCTGCAGTTGGTGCTCACTCATAACGAGACCTACTGGTACAGCCCACATCCGCTCATCGTGGACTACTTGGCAATCTCCGATCCTGAGACCTTCAGCAAGGGAGGGTCTTTGAGTGACTTCCGATAACGAGATTATTGATTATTCTTCGCCGGAAGAAGTAGCCGGGCGAATCCTTCGGTGGGCCAAGCAAGTCCCTCAGGGGTTTGCCATGGTGGTTACGAACAATGCGGCTCTGCGAGAGGAGGCGGTGCAAATGTTGGCCCGGCAAGCGAGCGAACAAGAAGTTTCTTTTCGTCGGGTCATTCTTCCGTTCGCTTCTGATGGTGCGTCCGTCGCACAGAGCCTAGAAGGAACGCTCAAGTCTCAACCCTTCGAACTAGTTTCGGTTGAGGGTTTCTCCATTGCGTTTGGGAACAAAGCAACCGTTTTAGATGGGTTGCGCGTGCTGAATACTTTTCGCGAGAGGTTGAGCGAGATTCCAGGGTGTCAGGTTTGGTGGGTCAGCCCGATGATGCTCCAGTCGATGCGGCTCGTCGCGCCTGATCTTGTTCGCTATTTCTTGATCACCGAGAGATTGCCCGATCGGGATGAAACCGTTCCCGGTTCGGTTTGGTCGAAACTGCAACTTATTGAGTCCGGGATTCGACCCCTCAACGAGGAATCCCTTTGGCGGGAATGCATTGACCTATTTGTCGCTCACGCCCCTTACCTCTCCGCCGAGGATTTTTTCGAGTTTGATGATCGGCTAGCTACGCTTGTTCGGAGAGAGTCGGGCATGGCGTACAACGGCTTGGTTGGCGAGTTATTGGCTTCATCGAATACAGTTTCAAGATCGAGGAGAGTCGTTGAGATTGCTTGGACTCTCGATTCGATTGGGAAATCAGAGGAGGCATTAGAGGTTATTCAGCACTTGATGCCTGACAGGGAAAGTGCTTTGACATCAGTGGCTACGGCCACAAGAGCCAAGATTTTTCTCTCACTCGGAGCTGCAGACCTGGGCCTCGAAGAAGCGCAGATTTCACTAACGAAGGCGAATGAGCTTGCAGCAGTCTTCGGCGAAACGCGCGAGCCGCTCAGATCAAAGATAGAAGCACTGGAACGAATCGCTGATGCCTATCAGCAACTGGGGCATTTCGAAGATTCCCTTTCTGCATCCGAACAAATGGTCGCGGCCTGCGAACGCTCTATTGCAAAGTATGGCGAGTCTCGGGAATCGCTTAGCTTTCTTTGCGGTGCATTGGAGCGATTGGCCGACACCAGGATGATTCTGGGCATGGGTGAACAATCACTTGCGGTGGCCGAACAAGGTCTTTGGGTCTGCGAACGAATCAATGGCGAGTTTGGTGAAGAGCATCATTCTTTACGCGGATTATGTGTCTGCCTCATGCGTGTTGCCGATGCCCATTTGCGGCTTAGAAACGGACCAATAGCTCTCTCTATCGCAGAGCAATCTGAAAAAGTTTGCAAACGCATCATCGCGGTTTACGGTGAGACTCGAGAGTCTTTGCGCGATCTGAGCATCTCCCTGTGTTATGTTTCTGATGCTCATCGTTTGCTCGGAAATGGCGAACAGGCTCTTTTATCCGCCGAACGCACCCGTGCAGGATTTGATCAGATTTTGAGGCAATACGGCGAGAGCTATGCCTCCATCAACGATATTATCGAATCTGAACTCAACTTAGTCTCACTTCGACTACAAAGCGGAGAGATTGCCTCTTTTGATGACCTGACGCGACGTAGTTCGCAGTTTTTGCTACCTGACAATGGATTAGCGCCTTTGCCCCTTCAACGATTGCTTCTAAAGGTCTGGCTAGTCGCGTTAACCTCTTGGCACCAAGCCCTTACCGGAGATCAAATGCGTGCAAAAGCAAACCTTGCCGAAGCAGAGAAGTTGATTCAGGAAAGGTTTGATCGGTTTGGACCTCACTTCTATCTCGATAAGCGCGTAGCAGCAGACCTTGAAACGGCAAAACGCATGTACTTCGAAGAATTCGGGAAAGCCTTTGACGAATCTGGCTCGACGGAGCCGCCCGTCGCCCAGGACCCTCAAGCCGACCCCAAAAAGTGAAGCCCGCCTCAGGGAAGAGAGCGGGCTTTTTCTTGTTTTCGGGAGCTTTGATTCTCCCTTTTGGCTTGGACTTACCCTGATGAAAAATGGCTGAACGTTGACGATTCAGGGTTTCAAGAAGAGCATCGGCTTGCCAAGATCGATCATCGCTCGAAAAACGGGATCGTTCCAGTCGATGTGAGATTTCTCGTGACTTGCCACGGCGATGATGTCGGAAGAGAGGCGTCTGCCCATGGTGCGAATGGCGTCTTCAAAAGGAGCCACCACCACTCGGCTGTCGCAATTGTAACCGTAGGCTTGAATCATCTCGGCGAGACTGCTGTTGAGCTCCAGCAGGGTCCGCTCCGAAAGTCGCCCGTCTTTGGGAGACACTGTTTCGCCTGGTTCTCGAACCGACCTTGGTTCGAACGAGGAGACCAAATTGATGCGCTTGAGCCCTCTGGACTGCATGCGCAATAAGGAGCGTACGCAGCGATGCGCGTAGGGAGAGTGCCTCACCGCGAGGGTCAACTCCAAAAACGTTTGCTCCGGTACTTCGCTCCGAGTGACGAGAACCGATCGGCCGGCTTGGTGAACCAACTTGGCCAGTCGCATCCGGTCTAGTTCCGTTGCGGGATCGGGCATAGTGGTGATGATGAGATCTGCTCCGCTGGCTTCTCCAAGGTGGAGGAGTCCCTCCATGGTGTTCACGGAGCAGTGCTTACTCAGAACCGTTCCGTTTCGGCTGAGCTCCTTTTCAACTTCCATACAAGGGTCGGCCGATGTCCCTAGTGAGCAACCACACGTACCTGCAAGATGCATTTTGAGTCCCGAGAACCCTAGTGCGCTAACGAGCCGTGCAGTCATATGCGAATCCCCTCCGTTGCGGACTTCAATGACTGTGTTCATTCTGTAACCTTAAACCTTACGTCGAATCCAATGATTAAACATGTTCAAAACTGATTCATTCTTTCTTGAACATGTTTACTCTAACCCTTATCTCGGCTTTTCGTACCGGAAAGGTGCGAGAAAGCGCAGAATTTCCGCAAAAAATGTGAATAATCATGATCGACTGATATATTGATGAAGGATGTTTGCTGCATTTGAAGGTGGGACGCAAGAAAATTGCTCTCTTCTTCCTGTGTTTGTACCGCCTTTCCGTGATTAACTGCCCCGTTTGAACA
Organism: bacterium; assembly: GCA_027483535.1. GTDB lineage: Bacteria > Armatimonadota > Fimbriimonadia > Fimbriimonadales > Fimbriimonadaceae > Fimbriimonas. The sequence goes on along the minus strand of JAIXUN010000004.1, from coordinate 16,580 downwards.
ATGTCAACACACGAATCCGGGACAACTTTTATCTATCAGCGCTTTTGTCTATCAGTCATCGCGGGGGTCGTTCTCCTAGCACGGTTCCGGTGAGATACTGTCAGGGATGGTCTCCCTCGGTTTGGCCTACCTTTCTGTCGCCGCGCACGGCATCCTACATCCCCTGAACGGGGCGGTGATCTCCGAGATCGAATCGTTGCAGAAGAAGCTGCCGAATGGCGGCGGATACTTTATGGGCATCAAAGCCGACCCGATGGAGTGTCCGGTTGGTCTCCCGCTCGAATTCTGCGGAAACGCGCTCCTGTCGCCAACCCGGTCATCCAGCTATTGTTCCGGAGTCACGTACGCGCTGCTGATCTCCGTTCTGGAAAAACAAGTGCAAGAAAACAGGTGGATTCTTACACAAAGCCAAGTAGAGGCGCTGCGTCTTCAGGAGCCGGATGGAGGGCGTCGAGAGGACGAGGTGAAGCTATGGGGCTGGTGGAACGCGGATGGTCCGGGCTCGTTCTACGCGCTCACGTTCGTGACTCAAATGGGCGTTCGCGTTGCCCCCAAAGAGGCTCTCCCAGGCGACTTTCTCAATATCAACTGGGCCAAGGGAGGCGGACATTCGGCCATCTTCCTCGACTGGGCGCAAACCGCCGATGGCAAACCGGGATTGAAGTTTTGGGGAAGCCAAGCCTCCACCAACGGCGTGGGCGAAGTGATTGTCCCGCAAGATGCCATTTCCGGATTGGTCATCACCAGGCTCACCAATCCAGCAGGCATTTTATCGCTGAATCCGAACTTCCAGGCGAAGCGCCCTCGGGTCGAATACGACAAGCCGCCGTTCGTGGTCAGATAATATCACTGACTATTTGTTTATCATTGCCGCGACGACGCAGTGCCGATCCACGCGCCAAAGCTCTCGATACCGGAGCACCTCGCCCTGGGCTCTTAACATATCAGCGTCGAGGCAAAATGGATGCGCCGGAGACCCGAAAAGACGATGATGCTTTCTTGAGTGGCCCTCTATCAGCAGTTTTCCCCCGCCTCTTAGAGCCGCTAAGCCCTGTTTGAGAAGATCTGGTCGGTAGGAATACGCCATGAGCACGTAGTCAAAAGTCTTTTTTGGTACTTGGGTCATCCAATCGACGCTTTGGGTTCCAAGAACGTCTTGCTCCAGCCTTGCGCCTTCGACCAAAAGCTTCGGCAGACGGTCGACCGCAGTGACCTGAAAGCCCACCGAGGAGAGGAAAACCGCATCCCTGCCCGAACCACACCCCAGGTCGAGCACCGATCGTCCATCCGCATCGCATTGGGCGATCTCTTGCGCCGCCTCGCCCGCTTCCCACAGCTCGGCGGGCCCATTTTGCCCGTCAAGCCCCAGGCGGTCGGAAGCGGGCAGAAGTCGCGCCTTACGACCCAGCCCGCGTATCCAGTCGACGGCGGCTAAGGAGTCGGGACCCTCGAGCACCCAAACCTCCTGACGCGGGGCGGGTAGACGGTGGCGAGCCTCGACCAGCGTTGGAAAGGGAATATGGCAAACGGGCAGCGAAGGAAAATCCCTCGCCACCCGTCCTCCTCGGTCAGACACATCGAGAACCCGAGTGAATTGAATAGCCACAGGGTTCTCGGAAAGGTCTCGTTACGCTCGACCCAGAATGGCGTCCATCGCGTTGGAGGTGTTCTTCACGCGGACAATCGGGTGATGGGTGTAGTGCGGAATCATTTCTGCAACCACCGCGCCGTCGTAACCGATCTCGCCGAGTGCGGTCACCACTTCGGGCCAGTTCACATCGCCCTCTAGAAGGTCCACAAATCCGGCATCGTTGGCGGCCGCTTTGCGATAGTCCTTAAAGTGAACGGCGGCGATTCGGTGTCCCAACGCCCGAATCCAATCTTGGGGATAGCCGAACGGCAGAACGTTCCCCACATCGAAATACGAACCGACGTTCTTGGAATCGAACGAGTCGATGAAGTCGATCAGCTCCGTGGAGGTCATGAACAGCTTGTTCCAAACGTTCTCGATGGCGAGGGTGACTCCCGCCGCTTCGGCGTGGGGAAGAAGCTCGGCGATCCCCTCTTTGGCATACTTCATCACCTCCACCTGGGGTTGAACGGGTCGGTCCGGAAGGAAGAACACGTCCACGGCGCCAGGAATGGTGAGCAACGCCTTCGCGCCCAGACCGTGAGTGATATCGATGGACCGCTTGAGGTCGTCTTTGGCGGCGGCGCGCACCGCCGGGTCGATATCTCCAACCGAGCGTGCCCAATACAGACCGCTCGCAACGGAAGGTAGACCCACGCCTTCGCCCTCCGCCACTTGAACCAGTTCTTGAAGAAGGGAAGCGGGAGAATCGGTGGCGAGCGGGTAGCCGGGGTCGCCGATGCATAGCTCTAGAACTTCGTAGCCGTACTGCTTGGCCCAACGAATCGCGGCGACGGGATCGACATCACCCGCGAAACTGCCCGGAAAACACCAATAGTTAATGCCCTTCTTCAGCGAAGCCATTGCCCATTATGGGCAGGAAAGCCCGTGAATGGTCTACCGAGACAAGAGGGCGCCGACAGTGAACCAATACACCGACGTTAGAGTTCCGACTCCAATCGCCTTTCCGAGCCCCCAGTTCCGCCAAGTTGCCTGAACAATCGCCCCGGCCTGTCCAATAACCGCACCGCACCAAGCGCCGGTGGTCCAGTCGGTCGGGAAGTAAACCTTCATCAAAGTTAGACTCAGGGCAAGCAGTTGGCTCAATCCGAGCAAAATCGCAATCTTGCCCTTGTTGTCGATGTTCTTCACGATGCGGCTCGCAGATTGGCCACAGAGGGCACTAACGCAACCATGGTACTGAGTTGCGAAGGAATACGACGACCCTTTCGCTCAAACAAGGTGAGAACTATCAGCGATCAATGCACGCGCTGACGATCTTCGCCCGAGCCCGGGGAAGGGTCATGGCGACATCGCTTGCTCGGAAGCCGATCGGACCGATCTCTTCGGCGCACATATCTGCCGCCGCGCCGTGCCAGAACATGGAGCATCCCGCCGCGTAGTAGCCAGGCAGATCCTGCGCCATGAGGGTGGCGATCATGCCGCCTAAAACGTCGCCCATGCCTGCCGAAGCGAGACCGGGGTTGCCCGTGCAGTTCACCATCATCGGCTGACCGGGTTCGCCGACAATGCTGTACGGACCCTTGAGCACCACGCTGCGGTGAGTTTGTTGAACCGCTTGTCGAACGGTTTGGAATCGATCCGCCTGAACTTCGGCGATGCTGGAGTGAAGAAGTCGGCTCATTTCGCCCGGGTGAGGGGTGAGCACGCACTCTGCTTTGGGCATTGGCACACCCATCGCAACCGCATTCAGCGCGTCGGCATCGAGCACGCACGGCTCGGTCCAGAACTCGAACAGGTTCTTGAGGAACTCCTGAACGGGTGCTTCTTGGCTAAGGCCAGGACCAAAAAGGGCGGTGTAAAACTTGTGTCGATACCGGAAGAGAACATCGGCCGCTTCGGGAGCGATCACGCCGTCTTGTTCGGGAAGAGGCAGCAAAAGCGCCTCGGGAACGTTGGAAGCAACGGCCGCAAGCACCTCTGGAGTGCCCGCAACGGTGACCAGTCCAGCCCCCGCACCGAATGCCGCCATGGCGGAAAGCGAGGCCGCGCCGCGCATCCACTTGCTTCCCGCGACAATCAGAATGTGACCGTTGTCGCCTTTATGGCTCGCCTTCAGCCGCTCCGGAAGAAGGTTGGCAACCCATTCGCCATCGATCAAGCGAGCGTCGGTGGGTTCGGTCAAAAGTGCTTGCGGGTAGCCGATTTCCGCCACCGACCAGTATCCGGCGTGCTCAAGGCCGATCCCCTGGAAGAGATAAGGCTTCGGCATACCTAGCGTGATCGTCCGAAGCGCCCAAACCGATTCGCCGAGCTCCTCGCCCGTGTTGCAGCAAATTCCGGAAGGCACGTCGATGGAGACCACCGGAACCCCGCTGCGGTTGATGGACTGAATGCTCCGCTTTACCGGACCAAAAACTTGTCGGTGAGCGCCAATTCCCAGGAGTGCGTCGACAATGAGGTCGCAGTTGTGCAGACCCTCGATGCGGCGCTCCCAGCGAGCGTCGTTGCAGAAAATGGGTTCCAGCCCCTGCGCAAGGGTGAGCTGATGCTGATATCCCGTTTCCGGCGCGAGCTCTTTCTCCTCGCAAGCCATGAGGATCTCAACTCGGTACCCGTGAGAGTGGGCAACCCGAGCCGTCACCAGTCCGTCGCCGCCATTGTGACCCTTGCCGCAGAAGAAAATGAGGCGACCTCCGTCGGGCAGCATTTTGCGAACGGCGTCAAAAACGGCAAGTCCGGCGCGCTCCATCAGCACGCGCGTGGATAGGCCGAACTCGCTCTCGGCGATCCGGTCTAACTCTTGGGCTCGTGATCTGTCTGCGATCCACATAAGGCAACGGCGATGGTCGATAATCGGAGGCGATCGACCAGGCTACAGGACTCTACGCGCAATCCGCCCTCACCGTCACGTCTCGTCCGGGTTGGAACCCAGAGGTGACGCAAAATCGTTACATCATTTAATCGTTGTTCTCTTGTACTAGTACAAGGCGCAGACGTCCGCCACAACGCACATGCACGTAAACCCGCCCCGGTTTCAGGCGTCTACTGCGGTCAAATTCGGATCGGCAACGTTCGCACCGATACTTAAAGGTCCGCTTCGATCGGTTCCTTTCTACCGCGTAGTTGTGTCGCACTTTTGGTGTCGCGCCCAGTTCGCCCATGGCTTGTTGCCACATGGGACCATGTCCGGCGCCTTCCCGAGGCTTTCCTGCGGCTTGGGCCCTGGTGAACGCCAGTAGGTGCGCGTACTCGTGAACAAGGGTCTCGTAGGTCATTCGCGGTGTCTTCAAAACCCGTTTGCTCAGAGCGATCCGGTGCGACGGGTAGTACGCCATTCCCGCCGAAACCCGCAAGCCCTTCCAGATCAGTTGAACCGTCCGGCCCGTGGGGTGTTTGTGAATCAGTTCCTGTAGCCAACCTTCGGAAAGGCGAATCAGCTCCGCTTCCGGGAGCTCTTCATCGGGCGATATCCCATGAAAGGGATTGGGGTTCACCCACCCATTTTGCCAAACAGCCCGGACTGGGCGAAATCTGAATTGATGGAAAACCACTTCTTGGTGTCGTACTTGTCGCAAATCTGCTGAACAAGCCCATCGGTTTGGGTGCCCGCCGCGTCGATGGTTTTGGAGGTGTTTTGCATCCCGTAAAGCATGTCCAGCGCGGCGCTCGTGTTTTCCTTAGACTTCACCACCGCGCCAAGGATGTCTTGAATCATCGCGGCGGTCTCGTCAAGCGCGTTCCAATAGGTATTGGCGGTTGCCAGGCACTCTTGGGGCGGATAAACCGACTTGAAGTACTCCTTGAGCGCGTCCCATTCTTGCTTCACCTGAGCCGCTCCTTCTGCAACTTTATCCGCGCCCGTTTTTGGTTCGGGCAGATCAGGATCGCCAGACGCCAGTGCCTTCAATGCATCGAGGTCGATGCCCATTTGAGCGGCGGGGGCGAGTTGCATCATCATTCCCAGCCCTTGCATGGCGAGCTTGCCTCGACGTTTTTCCGTCTCTTCCAAATGCTCTAACCAACGCCGAACGTCATCGGGCATCACCTTGGGCGCGGTCGCTTCCTTCTCGAGCACGGGTGCGGGAGGCGCGGCCGTTTTGTCGAGCATTGGCTCAGGCGGCTTGGCCTGTCTTTGCAGTACCGTTTCGGCGGGCTGAGTCGCCGTTCGATTCAAAAAGTTGGTGGCGATGGCGCCGATGAGCAAAGCCAAAATGAGTGCCCCGGCTCCGGCAGCAATGGCGATGTTTTTCTTCTTGGCTTGAGCCTGGGCAAAGGCGGCGTCGACCGAAGCGACCTGTCTGCCCGGAGGCCCCTGTCTGCCCGGGGGGACCTGGGGTCCGGTGCGATGAACGGGGGGCTGGGGCTGAAACGGTTGTCCCTGGGGCACCTGTCCCTGGGGCACCTGTCCCTGGGGTACTTGTCCCTGTGGGGGTTGGCCTTGGGGTGCTTGGCCTTGGGTCAGTTGGCGCAGATCGGCCCCACAGTGCATGCAAAATGCAACGGGGGCGGGGAGAGACTTTCCACACTGCGGACAAAACATGAGCAACCTAGGAACCGACGCGTTGGGAGTGACCCGTATTGTACGACGGTTCCAAGGTCGCTGAATGTTCTATCGACCGAGCACTTTCGCGATCGTGCTCTGAAGAAGATCGTGATCGACCGCGCGATTGCCTTGCTTATCCAGAACTCGCACAATCGGATCGACCTTGTTGAAGCCACCCGTCGCCGAATCCAGGTCGGCTGCGATATCCAACATTCGCAGACCGTCTTCCAGCACTTTGTCTAGCGACTTCTTCTCGAACGAGCCTTCGGTGCGAGTGAGATACTCGAACACGCCACGAATCCGCTCGCTGCCCGAACCGGCGCAGGCGTATTCGGGGTTCTCAAAACGAGCGCCCGCTCCGTCGAAGAAGAAGATTCCGAACTTCTCTCGAGGGGCATCGTAGATCGCCAAAATCGGGATGAAGAGCCCGATTCCTTGCATCGCCATAGGAGCGTTGCCCGCAATCGACTTCGAGATCTCGGCGAGCTTTCCTTCCGTGCTGAGCTCCTGAAGAAACGCTCTTCGGTAGTACTTGAAAGAGTGTTTCAGGTATCGACAAACCTCCACCGCCCGGGCAAACGAGCCCGAAATGGCGACCACCGCGGAGTCGTCCAGCGCCATGATCTTGTCCGCTTGGTCGTACATGATCAGGTTGCCCATTGTCGCACGACGGTCGGAGAAGATCAGCACGCCGTCTTCAAACTTCAGCGCCAAAACCGTGGTGCCGTGAGTGTCCGGCGACCCGGTTCCGACGGGTTTCAGATAAGGTGGCTCCACCACCTGTTCAAAAGGCTTCGCCGAGGCAGAAAGCAGGCCCATCATGGTTATTGCCCGGATCGTTGGCGGTACTTCTTCGCCTGGTCTGGGTCCACTTTCTTGAGTCGCTTTAACAGCTCATTACCGCCCTCCGGCTTGGAAACATCCGGCCGAGTGGGTCCCGATTCGTCCCCAGCCTTGCGTTCCGGGGTGGGTGCGTCGCGTTGAATTCGATCTGCGTTCATAGGGAGAGCTCCTTGATTCGGTCTCTAAAGGTTATTACGTCTGGAACATCGCCGAGAGTTGAAGGATAGACAATATCCGGCGGAAAGGCCAGAAACTCCTCTTTCCCATCGATCCTGAACGTTGCGCCCGACCAGGCGAGCCCCTTGAGGAAGGGTCGAAAATGTTGAACCGCGATCGCCCGTGCCAATGCTCGACTGGGCTTTTCCGGGAGGGTGGGGAAGGTCGGCCCCTCCACCGCTTCCATCATCCGCATTGCCTCGTACAGGCTCTCTTCGGGATCGATGTTCGCGAATTCTAGGTCGTAAGAGGCCAGTCGGGGGTCGCCCCACTCCCAGCCTTCGGCTTCACAAACTTGCTGCAGAACCTCGCGCTTGATCGCCCAGTCCACTTGCCGTGCAAAGGCGGGGAAGTCGTTCTCGAATGCTTCCAGCAGGGCTCGGGCCGTGTCGATGGTCCACCGCATTTGCGCCCCCTCGTGGGGATCGGTCAAATCCAGATGAGCCTCCGCGGCAGAGAAGTAGGAGTCGAAAATCGCCCGGACCGTGGTGTGCGACCGACCCTTGAGCGGGATCGGCTCGTCTAGGTTCGGATTGCGGCTGAGGTCTTTGAAGGCCTTCACGACGTCGGTGAACTCGAACTTGGGGGCGACCCCTGCGTCCAGCAGGTGCAAGGCGAGTTTCACCAGGCCGAGTCGAAGGGCCACGCAGAGGGGCTGACGGTTGGCGTCACACGAGATCACGTGAAGGCGAATCCACTTAGCGGCGTCGGCGTGCGGTTCGTCGCGAGTGTTGAAAATGGGTCGACGGTAGAGGGTCTCCGCATTCGCGGGCTCGACAAAGAAATCGGCGCGTTGGCTCGCTTGATAGGCGCATTTGGCACCGGATTCCGCCCCGACCTTGCCCGCCCCGGTCAGCAGTTGCCTCACGAAGAGCATTGGCGTGACGGCCTGAAACAGGGGCTCAAAACCGTGTGCTCGGGGCACCAGGTAACTCTCGTGAGTGCCGTAAGACGCCCCGTGGAAATCGGTGTTGTTCTTGTAAGCGCGAACCTCTTTTCCGGTCTTTCGACCGTAGGCTTGCACCGCTTCCAGCATCACGATCTCGCCCTCGAGGTCGTCTTTGGCAACCTCGAAAATCGAGAATCGCTCCGGAGTGCTGTATTCGGGATGACCGTGGTCGTTATAGAACCGCGCGCCGTTGTCTAGGATTCGGTCCGACCGGATCTCCTCGCTGCTCCCGTAGACCTTCCCTTTGTCGTACTGGGCGTCTTCGGGATCAAAGGCGAGCGCTTTGAGTTTGAACCCTCGCAGGTCGGCTCGGGGCGATTCCAGGCGGTAGTCCCAACCCAGGTAAGCCACTCGATCGGACCCCGGTTGGGGATAGCCGCGAACGAACTCGGTGGCGAATTCAATTTGGTCAGACGCGCCTAACCCCTCGACGGTGAGGCCGTATTCGGTTTCGGTGCCGCAAAGGATCGGTCGCATTCCGTTCTACTCTACGTCAGGGTTAGGGTCAGGGTCCGGGTTAAAAATGAAGAAAGCCCGCTTGTTCCTGGGAATCCAGAGAACAAGCGGGCTTGCTTTTTATTACTCGTTTTCGTTAGCGTCGCAGAACAACGATCACACCGGAAGCCGGAACACCCGTAGGTGGCGACGTCATCGTGAACTGAACGTACTGCGTGAGCTGAACCGATGCGGTGGTTGCGTAGCTCTTGTTGAACTGACCTGTGATGGTGCCTACCACTTCGCCTGCAATGTTGGTATCGGTGTTGATATCAGGCAGGTTGCGGATCGGATAGGCGCGAATCGTCTTGGTCTCGAAGTCCAGGTAGCCCCAGAACAGGCTTTGGATTTGAGCGGTTCGCGTACCGTCCGGGTTCACCGAGAAGGTTTGAGTCAAGAAGAGAACGTCTTGTCGGTCGCCGTCTTCGCTGCTCGGAATCGACATGGCCACCGTGTTGACCTCGCCGCGCAGGTAACCAATGTTCCGGATGGATCCATCGCCGCCTCGGGTTTGTCGGTAGTGGTCCTTCCAGATGCCTTGAAGCGTGGTGAGGATCGGGCGATCGTCTGGGTTCACCAACGAAGGGTTGGCTTGAACCAGCGAGTAGGTTCCCGGGGTTTGAATGGTGGCGCCTGCGCTGCTCACCGGACCGCTGTATCGACCAATGACGGTGTCGTCTTGACCGAGCGGAATGAGGTGCTCAAATGCTTGAGAGGCTCCGGCGAACGGGTTGCCTGCACCGAGTGCGTAGCCGTCTCCACTGAAGAAAACGCGGGTAGCCGTCGAGCCGTCGCTCAGAAGCGGTCGGTCTCCTGCTGCCATGGCGCTGATGTCGAAAGCGATGTAGTCGCTGGAGATCGACTTCAGCGTGAATTCGTTCTCATCCGTCAGGTTGAGCTCTTCGAGTCGATCCAGATCGAACACGGCTCGCTGCCCCGTGACCGTTCCCGTGTCGTCGAGGATGTCCTCAAACGGAATGACGGTGTCGTCCAAGAAGACCGGAATGTGCGTGTGTCGGCCCGGGAAGATGCGAATGTCGGCCGGAACCGAGATCGAATCGCCAGGCGCGCTCACTCCACCCGTTCGAACGAAGTTGATCGGGAAGGTTGTCGTGATGCCGTCTGCGGTGACCGTGAGCGGGGTGATGCTCAGGTCGAACTGCCGGAAGCGTCGGGTCGATTGCCCAAGCGCGTTCGGGATGTTCAAGTTCTCAATTTGGCTGTGATAGCGGTTAAGAACGAGAGACTTCGACGGTCGGAACGTTGCGACGGTCCCGAAGGAGTCGTCGAACGAAACGCGTTGAAGGGTTCCCGCAATGGTGTTCGTGTCTCGACCAGCACCCGTGATAAAGGTGATCTGAGCCAGACCGGGAACATCGTCCAGGTTTACCGCAGCAAGACCACGGAAGAGATCGGGAATGCCCGACGTTCCGCCACCGCCACCGACCGTCGTAGCGACATCCGATCCGCTACCGCCGCATCCGATAAGAGCGATCGCAAGAGCGCTGATTCCAACGCTCCATTTCCAGTTTCCAACTTCAAGTCGAGGACGCATAGCCAACCCTTGCAAGAGAGTGCGACTCAGTATAGCAACTCGAATTTGTTTTGTATGCAGGAATCTCCCGGTTCGGCAAGAATTGCCCCCGGTTTGAGTTCAAATTGAGTTCAAAACGACTTCAGGAATCGTTCGAATACGGACTCTCTTAGGCTGGAAAGACTTCCATAAGACGGTTGAGGTTCCGTATTCGGTGCAGTTTTCCGGCAGCAACGGTCTGTGCAGGTAAACTTTACAACCTGTGCGCCGAGACGACCTTCTCGACCTCAACGACGTACTCCAACACCCTGGGCGTAAGTTAGCGGTCGACATCTCCACTGAACTCCCTGAAGAAGAAGAACTGGATCTGGTATTGCCCCTAGAGGGCTACCTGGAAGCAGTCTCTTCCGGCAGTCTATTACTCATCACCGGCGAGTTCAAAACGCGAGCCGTCGTGGAATGCGCTCGCTGCGTAGGCCCACTCGAACAAGACATCATTTTTCCCATCGACGAGCAATTCCAAGTAGAAGGAGTGCCCAGCTCACTTTCGGCGCAAGACTTTGCGCGCGTGGTGGACGACGAGCCTTTCCCCATGTTCGACGGAAACTCGCTCATGGTGGAGGTTCTCCTTCGCCAAACGCTTTGGCTGAACATGCCCACCCAACCGCTCTGTTCGTTTGGTTGGGACGGTCCTTGTCCCGTTGCCGCTCAACGAGCGCCCGAAGACAACTCGAATAACGAAGAGAGTCACGATTTCGACGCTCTAAAGGAGTTCAAGGACGAGGAGAATGCAGGGTGAGCATTGCCGTAGACGCAATGGGTGGCGATCACGCGCCCGAACAAATTGTTCTCGGCGCCCTTGAAGCGGCTCCTCTGCTCAAGTCCAAGCTGTATTTGGTTGGTCAACCAGAGGAGATTCGCAAGTTTGCTCCCAATCTTCCTGCGAACGTGGAAATCGTCGCCGCATCTCAAGCGGTTGGAATGGAAGAAAAGCCGCTCGACGCCTACCGAAAGAAGAAAGACAGCAGCCTCATGGTTGCGGCTCGATTGGTGAAGGAAGGCAAGGCGCAAGCCATGGTGAGCGCCGGGAACACGGGCGCGGCCAGTGCGACATCGCTCCTTGTTTGGCGACAAATCAGCGGCGTGCATCGACCCGCTATCGCCAGCCCCATGCCCAACAAGCACGGCGGATTCGTTTTGCTGGACTCCGGAGCTTCGCCCGACGTGGATCCCGAGCACCTGGTGGAGTTCGCGATCATGGGTAGAGCCTATGCCCAGCAGGTGATGGGTCGCAAAAATCCCAAGGTCCACCTGCTCAACATCGGGGAAGAAGAGGGCAAGGGGAACGCCTTTGCCAAACAGGCTTTCAAGCTGCTCAGTAAGCACGAGTGGTTCGCGGGCAACATCGAGGGCAAGGACATGTTCAAAGAGCCTTGCGACGTGGTGGTTTGCGAAGCATTTGTCGGCAACGTTGTGCTGAAAACGGCTGAGGGTGTCGCCGAACTGATGGCGAGCATCATCAAGGAAGAGGTCCCGACCAACAAGCTCATCCGGGCGTTTTACTGGCCTGTGAAGAAGGTGATGAAGCCGATTCGCGAGAAAACGGACTACGCCGCGGTTGGTGGCTCTCCCCTTCTCGGATTGAACGGAATCTGTATCATTTCCCACGGCAGAAGCAACGCCCGTGCGATCAAGAACGCGATTCTCATGGCGGAAGCAACCGTCGAGAATCGGCTGGTGAACACGATTCGGGAAGCGGTCGATCGCGACCTTGGACATCTCATCCATTCCGAATCCGACCACGCCTCCGGGGTCGTGGAATCGGTCACCGAAGTTCCGTAATCGCCTGACCTAGCGACACGATCACAAAAAAGGAGCGCTCTCCTCGCTTTCACGAAAAGAGACGCTCCGGGGGGGGGCAGATGGATCAACTAGAGAGAGGGAAGCTGGATCGAACCGGGTTCGACCCAGACCGTACTCTCCTTCGAACCGACCTTACGACTACTAAGGGGCGGCTAGGCCGCGTTGGCATCGGGAATCGAAGAGTCGCGGAACCACGCATCGGCAAGTTGAGCTTTCAGCTTGTGCTGTAAACGTTTCTCCTGCACCGCGGTGAGTTTCCCGTGCTCGTGGACCTTCAGGTCCGGAACGGGCATTGGTTTTTCACCGTTTCGCTTCTGAACCGTGTTCAGCAGCCAAGCCTTTGTTTCGCTGATCTTGGCAAGAACTCGGCGAGCTTGCCTACGACGCCATGCTCGGTTGCGGCTTTTCATGTCAATGGTCTCCTGCCCTGTTTGGGCGGGCGAGAGACCTAGTAGTTTCTCGGTCTCTCTTAATCATTATAAGAAACGGTTAAGAAAACCGATGGCCGAAATAACAGGACATCAAAACCATGTCAGCTATACGAGGACATGAATCGGAAACGGCGTGGAACAACGCCCGACGCTAGAAAGACACGCCGATAGACCACGAGGCGTACTTGTTCTGCACGAGACCCAGGAAGACGGTTGTTTCGATTCTTCTTCGATAGTCGTCTCGGTCGCCGTCTCGAGTGGCTCCGTTCACGCTCCAAGCCACGCCGTAGTTCAAGCCGAATCCATCGTGCTCAACCACCGCTTTCATGTTGTTGTTGATCCATCCGCTAAAGTTAGCGAACCCTTTTTGGAATCGGCGGGTGCCGATTCCGGCTGACCAGTGTCCCCAGTTGCCATAAGGCTGGGTCACCACCAGATAGGCGGATCGGCTGGATCGGTCGTCTCCCGGGAGGTTTTCACCCGACGATCCACCTCCACCCACTAGGTCTTGAACGCCGAACGCCAAGCCGATCTCGTTGCCAAGATGAGTGCCCCACTGAGCCGTCCATGCTTGGTCCCAGGCTCCACTGAGCGGCATGATTCCGAACGTGAACCCTCCGCCAAGAAGGTCGACACTGATGTTGAGCGATCCGGTTCCGTTGCCGGCAGCCCGGTCTTTGCCACTATCTTCAATGAGCACAGGACGCAGATTCGAGGCAACGACACCTAGGGTCGACGAGACTCGACCCCCGCCCGGCGCGTAACCGATCGGCGTGGAATAGGCGATGGCACCGCGAAGCGAATAGTGCCCGTCGAACGTGACGCCAATGCCTCCGCCCGGCAATCCGGAAAGCCCTCTGAACTGAGGGTAACGGTCCATCCCAATCAGACCGCTCTGACCGAAAGCCGTAGCACCCAAAAGCAATCCGGCAACCACCAATCCGCTGCGCATGGGCAGACTGTACCCCCCTGCCCTAACATCCGCAAATTTGCCGTCTCCCGCACGGTGGATCGGTGTTGCAAATCACTGACAAATATACAATACGGGGGTATGGTATCTTCGTCGAATGCGTTTGAAAGCTTTTACACTGATCGAGTTACTTGTAGTCATCGCGATTATCGCGATTTTGGCGGCGATCCTCTTCCCGGTTTTCGCCCAAGCCAAGGCTGCCGCAAAGAAGGCGAGCAACGTTTCCAACCTCAAACAGATTGGGCTGGGCGTGCTGATGTACAACGGTGACTACGACGACAACATGGTTCCATACTTGGTGCAAGGCGATGGTCCCGCTACCGGAATTGGATCTGGGACGGTGTGGTGGCACGGAAGAACCATCCGCGAGGGAGGTGCATTCCCGCTGACTTACTATCGCAACCAGGGCCTGATCTTTCCTTACATGAAGAACGCGGACATTCAAGATTGCCCGGTTGGAAAAGACATTCCCACGCCGTTTACCACTTGGCAGAATGGTCAGTTGGTTCCTGCGTACGGTGTCAGCAATCGACTATGGGTGCAACCTCGGCCCGCAACGGCCACTCTTGCCGCAGTTCCTGCCGTGAATTTGAGCCAAGTGGAAGAAGTGGCGACAACCATCTCTATGGTCGATGCGGTGAACGCTTGCACGCCCGCTTCCCTCACGAAGTCGTTCTTTATTTCGCCCACCTTTGATGTGCCTGCTGGAAGAGACAACGGTTCTGGAGCGGGAACCAACGACTGCTTCTCTTCTCGCGTTCATGGTCGCCATGCCGGGCAGGCCGTGGTTGCTTGGATTGATGGTCACGTCACTACTCGCCGCCCCATCTTCCGATCGACTCCGACCCAGCGTCAGGCCGACCGACAGTTCCGCAACATTGGCGAACTCGCCCCGGTCGCCCTTCCAACTTCGATTGCCGTGGGCGATCCGCTGATCCCGGAATACAATCGATTCTGGTCGCTGAACAAAGGACTCGGCTGGTAACTGTTTGGACTGGACGCAAGCATGATTGTAAAGAGCCTATTGATGTCGGTGATCGCCTTTCAGGGGGCGGTCACCCCGCTATCGGGAGAGACGTCTGTTCCCCGGGAGGCGTGTTTCCCAGTCGAACGCTTAGATGCGAAAACACGCGAGCGGGCGGAAACCTTGCTCTTGAAGATGCTGGATGGCGAGGCGCTCTACACCCTGGTTGGCGGCCTGAAGCCGATGTCGAGCGGTTGGATCAGCCACCGAATCAAGGTCGACGACCCCGACATGGGAGCGGCGGAACTGGACCGGATCGCTCTCTCCGCGTTGAGATCGGGCGACGAGGTTTTTTGCACGGTCCAACCCTTCACACGCGTTTACGAGGGGACTCGGTACCTGGATGGCTTCCTGTACCATCGAGATTCGGTGCGGGCCAAAGTTACGGAGAAGGCAAAGTTCTTCGGCTTCTTTGGACTCTCGCCAAGCTCACACCCGGTGGAGATCACGATGGCGTTTGAGGTGGACGACACGAGCAAACGGAATCGCGGCTACGGCTATCTCTTCGGCTACCCAGACCACGCGGTCGACTTCTTTGTGGAAGCTGATGACGAGGGGAGGAAGACCAAGCAATTGGTGCCGAGAGACTTCTTGCACATTCCCACCTTCGAGAGTCCGACCAACCGGTTTGTGTATGCGGTTCGGAAAGGTCACACCGCAAACGAGACCGACATAGCCCTGAAGAAGAAAGCCGAGCCGATTCTCTCCTACTATCGCAAGCTGCGTGACAAGTACGTGGGCGAAGGGAAGCCGGGAGTGGTGGCCCTCATTCGGGACTGGTTCGATGACGGAAAGGGTCGGTGTTCCAGCGCGATCGCATACGCAAAGGTGCTCGCCGAAAAGTAATTCTGTGTCAGGAAGAGTCGGGGCTCCTTTCGCTTCTGGTTCATTCGGCTGATAATAAGGCATGATCGCCGTCGATCCCGCCTTCGTAGATCCAACCGTGTTGGATAGCCATCGCGAGCAGGGTTTTTCCATCGCTCGCGGACTGTTTTCGCCCGATGAATGCGACCGTTTCTCGGACTACTTCACGAGCATGGTCGAACGCGGAGGCGATGGCTGGGCGGAGGGAACGGTCGACCCGAACCACCCGGATCCTCTCAAGCGATATCCCCGACTTCTTCAACCGCATCGCGGAGACGACGTTGCCTTTGGGTTCATGATCGACCCTCGCATTCGGACGTATCTCACCGCACTCTGCGGTCAGGAGCCTTTTGCGGTGCAGACGATGGTGTATTTCAAGCCCCCAGGGGCTCGTGGGCAGAACCTGCACCAAGACAACATGTATCTCCTGGTCGAACCGGGAACGTGCATTGCGGCGTGGTTGGCTCTGGATGATTGCGACGAGGAAAACGGCTGCATGATGCTGGTTCCGAACACGGACGGTCTGCCGATGATCTGCCAAGAGGTGCACGATGGGCTCGACGCGGAGCAGTGGAACAACACGCAAACCCCTCTTCCTCCCGGGGCGCAGCTCGTCCCGGCGACCATGAAGCGCGGCGACGTTCTGTTCTTCAACGGATCGGTGATCCACGGTTCGTATCGTAATCGCAGCGAAACTCGCTTCCGGCGGACGTTGATCGGGCACTACATCGCGGCGGAAACGGATCAGGTGGCGAAGTACTACTTCCCGGTTTTCCGTATGGATGGCTCTCGATTGGACGACGGGGTGATCGCGCAGTCGGAGCCGGGTGGTCCGTGCGGTGTTTATGACCCGGAGTCGGGGGATGTGGCGTTGTCGGGTGAGTTTAAGACCTGGGAAAAGGCCCACTAGGGGGTCGGGCGGGTTCAGAGGTCGCGGCTCCGCCGCTTGTTCCGGACCCCTCACCCGGCCTTCGGCCACCCTCTCCCCCAGATGGGCGAGGGTTCCGGAAAAGGCAGGCTTTTGTGGAGAAGGTCGGACCAAATTCCCCTCTATGGAGGGGTGGCCCAACGGGCCGGGGTGGTTTCCGGCAATCACCTCGCAATCTCAGCAACTAACTTGCTAAGGGACGGTCCACCGGACAACTTACCAACAAGGGGGAAAACCGTATTGCCACGGCTCCGCCGTTCTGGCCTTAAATGAGAACCCCTAACCCAGGGTTGAAACCCTGGGCTGCGATGATGGTCGCGGCTCCG
>JAIXUN010000001.1 GCA_027483535.1 bacterium | reverse complement strand
TGCCCTTGGATGTCGATCGTTGTGGAGCAATCAGTTCGTCGGAAGGGTGAGCGGCGTCAGCAAGCGAACCTTCCGAAGCGTAGCGCCGTCCCCCTGCCTCCAGCTACCGCTCTGTCTCTGGGCGGGTCAGATCAGGCGTTGGACGGTCAGACGGAACTTCTCCTCATGGCTCTCAGCTTGAGCAGATCCTTGGGCCGCTCTTCATGGCAGCCGCGATTGCATGAAGACACTGTGTGGATCTTCTTCGTAGTCGCCGAAGGGGCCGCAGAATTCAAAGCCAACGCTGGCGTACAGTCGCTGAGCAGGGTGGAACGCCGGATCCGAGCCTGTTTCAAGACTGAGCAGTTCGTAGCCGCGATCGCTAGCGCTCTGGACGATAGTGTTCAGGATCGCCCTGCCTGCCCCGCGCCTTCGCGCGTCCGCCAGTGTTCGCATAGACTTAACTTCGCCGTGCTTTGGTGTGAGTTCCCGCAGTGCGCCGCAGCCCAAGAGTTGACCGTCTTCCCACGCCGTCCAGAACGTGATCTCGGAAACCCGCAATTTCGACAGGTCAAGCGCAAAGACCCGTTCTGCGGGGGTGATCTCGAACATATTGGCGAGATGTTCCCGAAGCAGGTCATGAACTGCAGAGCGAGAGAGATCGTCGATTTCTATGTGCACGGTTCGGTGGAGTGATTGACAACGCAGTGAGCACTTTGCGAGGGTTTCATCGCAAGCGGCCTCAGCAAGCGAATCTTTCGAAGCGGCGCACCCTCTTCTCGCCTTGCCGCCTTAGTCTCGCCGACTAACTCTTCTTAAAGATCAGTTGCGAGAAGAGGTACAGATCGTTCTTCCAGACGGGCCAGGTATGACCGCCCGTATCGACATGCCAAATGTGCGGCACCGACTTCTCTTTCAAAAAAGCGTGCGTTCTTTGGCTAATGCCCATGAGCCCGTCCTGATCTCCGCAACTCACGAAAAGCACTTTGAGCTGCTTGGCTTTCTCGGGGTCGGGGAGCAGTTTCGCTGGCGGGAAAGTATTGGGGGCCGACGAGAAGCCGCCCACATAAGCAAACGTATCGATGTTCCCCAGACCGAAATTAAGCGATTGCCCTCCGCCCATAGAAAGGCCGGCAAGCGCACGGTTCTCTCGATTTGCCACCACCGGGTAGTTGGCTTCCACAAACGGAATGACGCTGCCGAGCAGGTCTTTATCGAACTCGCCAAAAGCGGGGGCGCTCTCAAAAACGTTGCCCTCGGCGCGGTCGTTTGCTCGGGCGCGACCGTTTGGCATCACCACAATCATCGGCGCCAACTTCCCTTCCGAATACAGGTTGTCGAGAATGACGTTGGGGGCGCCGTTATCGAGCCATTCCCGCTCCGTCCCGCCGATTCCGTGCAGCAAATAAAGCACCGGATACTTCTTGGTCGGGTCGAACGCCGGCGGGGTGTAGACCACTAACTTGCGGCGAGTCCCAACCGACTTAGATTCGTACTCGACGGTTTTGACCTCGCCTTTGGGCACGTCGCGAGCTTGATCAAAGCCCTTCGGCGCATCGGGAAATGCCTTCTTATCGTCGGGACCCAACGTGATCTGCGGCGGGTTTTGCATCATAGATAAATTGGCAAGCACCAAGAGGGCAGTTCCTACGATCATGGTCACATCATACGGCATATCTTTCTCTTAGCAACCCCATGGTTGGCGAGGCATACAATTGCGGAAAGTGAGCATTCAGGAGAGTCGCGTAGAGCTCGATGGATTTCCGGTCGACCTCCGGCAGGTGCTGGCATGGGGGGCGGATACTTATATCGTGGAGGGAGATCGACTGACAACCGTCGATCAATTCAAACTAGAAATGCTCGATGAGCAAGAACCGGTGGTATTTGGTTTTGAGACTAACCTGCCTCCCGAAGACCTTTTAAAAGATCTCATCCGCAACTTCGACAACTTCGCCGAGGGCAAGCCGTCAGAGTTTAGGCGCTTTTTCTATTGGGATAGCGAAGGGGGTGTGATCTACATCTTCTCTCACGATCGGTCCTCGTTGAAGGTGACACATTGGTATGAAGACGAGTTCCGAAGGCGACTAGAGGCCGTCTGTCGGCGATCGACGTGACCTCTTACCAGACTCTAATTACCCGTTGAGGTTTTCTAACACGTATCTTGCCCGCCCAGAGACCATCGTTGATCGATCGTCCGCAAGGAGGAGAGCAAGTTCGTTCCCCCAATCGCCGACCTGCTCCCGCTTCTGAATCAGCGCTTCGGCCGCCACCGCCCGAACAAAGTGCGACCGATCTCGCGCGGCCAAGGCTACACAATGCTCAAAATCAACCGTTGTCCTTAACGGGCGACTTTCGGAAATCGACTCCCACCTGCCCTTACACTCCTGCAAACGCGTCCATTCCCACCTGCGACCCACAGACCAAGTCGCCTTGCCTTCCGTGAGGAACGAAAACGCTCGTGCCCTAACCTTGGGCTGGACCGCGGTTTGAGCAACGGATAGCAGCGAGTCATCCACCGTTGCCACTCGAAAAAGCTGCGAGAGCAACTCCGCCATCGGTCCAACTGGACTTCTTCTAACCCTCTCCAGCATCAATCTAGATACGTCTTGCCGAGAGGCGAGAAGCATCACCGCTTCTTTGCCGTCATGTTCCATCCTGCCCCAAAGATTCCAAGTGAGCAGGACCTCCATCAGGGCTTCGCACGCATATTCGGGTGCAATCTTGTCGAAGGAATTTCGCACCCTTTCGACCGCTGCAACCCGGACCTGAGGCACCCAGTCGTTCAACCTCCTAAGCACAATGAGCGTGAGCAATGCATTAGGGACCGCTAACGGCAACTCCCGAAGCGCATGTTCTCTTCGATATCCGTTCCCATGGCAGAGGTCTACCCATGTGACCGAGCGCTTAGGGATTTCTGGAGGAGCGTCTTGAACCCATCTTTTCCAGAACTGCCACTTGGATGGGGCCGGCTTGTAAGCGGCGGGCTCCTGAGCGCCCCAATCCAGATCCTGCCGGATTGCTAACTCCCATAGCTTTACTTTGCCGAGCGGTAGGTTTGAGGTTGCCTTTACAAACAGCTCGGTCTTGCTAGGGTCTGAAGAAAGGACCGACGCCGCCCGGTACAGTTCAGTCTGAAGAGCGGCATCGTCGACTTTCATTTCCCGAAGTTATTGATTTTCGACCGCGTAATCCTGCGCCCGGTACAGCTTGCCCGACACCCCGTCCTCGGCCAGACAAGGAACCAGCGCCCCCGGAATCACCGATTCCACCGCGCCCGGAGCGTTCGGACCGCCGAGGTCCGTGCGTAGCCAACCCGGATCCAGCAGATTCATGGTCACGCCCGTCCCCACGAGCTTAGGAGCCGTGTCCAGCACAAACTTATCGACCGCGGCCTTCGAAATCGCGTAGGCGATCAGTTCCGGTTGCTCGGCGATTCCGGACGTGACGTTCACCACCCGACCCCAGCCGCGTTCGATCATGCCCGGTAAAAACGCGTGGCAAATCCGAATCAACGAGTTCACGTTGACTTCAAAACTCTGCCGGAAGTCCTCGACCGGGACCGACGTCCAGTCGGATCGCCACGGGCTCATGATCGCGGCGTTGTTGTAAACAATATCGATCGGGTGGCCCGAAGAAAGCAGAGTCGCAACCATCGACTCCACCTGAGCCGAATCGGAAAGTTCGGCGGAAACCGATTCAACATGCACGCCCTTTGCCCGAATCTCTTCGGCTAACGTGGCGGTGTGCGAGGCGTCTCGGCTTTGCAAAACCAGGTTGCAGCCAAGATCGGCCAGGGCAAGGCTAATCTGCTTGCCAACACCTCGGCTGGCTCCGGTGACCAGCGCCCACTTCCCATTTACAATCGAATCACTCATGTTGTCAATCGTACTAGCAATGGCTCAGCGAGTGTTTCTCTTGGTGCCAAATGGGCAATCCGTTTAGACTGGCAGCATGCTCGCAGCGATCTGCTCGGTGGTCTTCTTGAACGGAATCGCCCGGTCAGATGCGCCGAGTATCCAAACGCCGCCCAAGCCCCAGGCCTCCTCAAGAGCGATTCGAATCATGATCCCCCTCCATCTAAAGTGCGAATCCATGGTATCGCCGCTGGGGATCGAGACCCCCCAGCCTCGCCTGAGTTGGATGCTCGACGCCCCTAAGAATGCCTACGGCACCAAGCAAGTGGCTTACCGAATCTTGGTGAGTAAGTCGCGCAAGACACTGGACGGCAATCAAGGCGATCTGTGGGATTCGGGTCGGGTGGAAAGCGATCGCCAGAACAACATCGCATACCAAGGCAAGCCTTTAAAAGCGGGCGACCAATGCCTTTGGAAGGTTCAAGTTTGGGATTCGGCGGGTTCCTCAAGTTGGAGTGAGGTCTCAGATTGGGAGATGGGACCCATGCGTCCCGAAGACTGGAAAGGGCAGTGGATCAACGATGGGAAAGCTGCGCCTGCCAGCGATGCCGACCATTACAAAGACAACCCCGCGCCGCTCTTCAGTAAAACCTTTACCGCGCGCAAGGCGGTACGCAAAGCAAGGTTAGCAATCTCCGGCTTGGGCTACTACGAAGCATCCATCAACGGCTCAAGAGTCGGAGATCATGTCCTTGATCCTGGCTGGACCAGGGTCGAAAAGCGCGTTCTGTACAGCGTTTACGATGTCACCCGCAAGCTGCGAAAAGGCGAGAACTGCATCGGCGTGATGCTCGGGAACGGCTGGTACAACCCCCTTCCGCTCAGACTGTTCGGTTCGTTCAACCTCCGAGAGCACCTCACCATCGGTCGACCGCGACTCATTGCTCAACTCACCGTGGAATACGACGACGGCACCACGGAAACCGTTGTCACCGACCCGACGTGGAAGGTGACCGAGGGTCCGCTCTTAAGGAACAACGTCTACCTCGGCGAGGTTTACGACGCCCAAAAGGAACTCCCCGGCTGGGACAAACCGGGCTTCAAAGACAGCACGTGGCGACAGGCGAGTATCGCTAAAGAACCCATCGGTCGGCTCACCGCGCAGGTGCAGCCTCCAATCAAGAAAGAGCTGAGCATCCCCGCGAAGAAGGTTTCTTCGCCCAAGCCGGGCGTTCACATTTTTGACCTTGGGCAGAACTTCGCGGGCTGGATACGGATCCAGCCAGGCGTGAGCCGGGGGCAAACGGTCCGAATTCGGTACGGCGAACTGCTCTATCCGGATGGGACGCTGAACCCGATGACCAGCGTGGCGGGGCAGATTAAATACAAGCGAAAAGAGACGGGCGAAAGTGTCGGCGGTCCGGGCGCACCAGAAGTGGCGGTTCAAGAAGACACGTTCATCTCCGGCGGTCCCGAGTTTGTGTACGAGCCCCGATTCACGTTCAGAGGGTTCCGCTACGTCGAGGTCACCGGCCTAGAGAACGCAACAAAGATCGATCCCAAAATGGTGGAAGGCGTGGTCTTGAGTTCGGCGGTTGAAGAGGTGGGCAGCTTTAGCTGTTCGAATCCGCTCCTGAACGACATCCAAACCATCACTCGCCGAACCTTCCGATCCAACATCTTCAGCGTCCAGTCCGACTGTCCGCACCGAGAAAAACTCGGCTACGGAGGAGACATTGTCGCTACCAGCGAGGCGTTCATGTCGAACTTCGACATGTCTCAGTTCTATGCCAAGGCCACCCGAGATTGGGTGGATAGTGCGCTGCCAGACGGCATGTTCACCGACACCGCCCCCTTCATGGGCATTCATTACTGCGGCGTGGTTTGGGCGATGACTCCGGTTTTGCTTGCCGACCAGCTTCATCGCTACTACGGCGATGCTCGCATTGGGGAAGAGCAGTTCGCCGCGGCAATAAAGTGGCTGGCTCAGGTGGAGAAGAAATATCCAGACGGGATCGTCACCGATGGGCTGAGCGATCATGAAAGTCTAGAGCCGAACCCATCGCCAGAGATGGTGACCCCGTTCTACTTCTGGAGCGCCAAACTACTCGCTCGAACGGCCCTTCGCCTTGGCGAGAAGCAAGATGCTGAGCGTCTAGAACTCCTTGCGAACAACGTTCAAAAGGCGTACTTGAACAAGTTCTTCAACCCAGAGACTGGCAAGGTCGGCACTGGTTCGCAGGCCAACCAGGCCATCGCGCTTCAAACCAAAATCGTTCCGGACCAGCACCGTGCCGTCGTGCTGGCCTATCTCATCGAGCGAATTCACGAGAAAAACGATCATCTTTCAACCGGAATCCTTGGCACGAACGCGATGTTCGATGCCATCTCCGAAAGCGGCAATATCGAACTTGCCTACAAGATCGCGACCCAAACGGACTTCCCAAGCTGGGGATGGATGCTGAAGAATGGGGCGACAACGCTGTGGGAGCACTGGGCTTTCAGCGATAACACGTACTCGCACAACCACCCCATGTTCGGGTCGATCAGTCGGTGGTTCATTCAGTGGCTGGGCGGCATTCAGCCCGATCCCCAAGCGGTTGGCTTCAACAAGCTGGTGATTCGCCCGCAGGTGCCAAAGGACCTCCAGTACGCGAGCGCGACTTACAACAGCGTCAATGGTCCGGTGGTGAGCAACTGGAGCCAAGAGAACGGGAAGATTCGGTTCGAAATCGAAATCCCGCCCAACTGCTCGGCGCAGATTGTTCTCCCCACCGGGTCTGTGAGTGTGAAACTGGGCCCCAAAGGACTGCAGGGCAAGCCGTTCGGAAACGGGGAGACTCTATTTGACGTGGGATCGGGTCGGTATGAGTTTGAGGCTCGATAAGGTTTCGAGCCTCAAAATTTCTTTGCATAGCCAAAGGCGGTTAGCGAGGCTTGTTGGCAGGCCAACCTTGTCGAGTGACGATCGGCACATAGCCGACTTCCATCCCTTTAGGAGGATTCACCAAAAGCGCCGGGTCGATCGAGGCTAATTTGCCAATCTCATTCTTGGGCAGATATTCGCCGTCCTTCTTCCAGTTCCGGTGAAGTAGCTCCACTCGCTTCTGGATCGTAAGCCTTTCTTTGTCGGAGAGGTCGGCGTTCATCAAAGCAGGCTGTTCACAGAACTTGTACCAATAGTAGGTCACCTCGCTACCGTCACCAAGAACCTTACGGAAGGGTCCGGCCGCGGGTCCTGGTTTTTTCCAAGAACTGTTCGGTTGATCGGGAGTGACGTAGGGCTCCTTAGTGCGGGTAGGGGTGGGGAACTTCGCTTCGATCAACCCGGTGGCCACCGGTACTTGGGATCGATCGATCACCTTCCACCGTCGACCGCCATCCGGTTGAGTCTCTAGTCGATAGAACTCAGGGAGCGTGAACAAGCCTTGTTCGGCGGAGAGACCGGATGCCTTTGGCTTAGCGATGCCGTAGGTGAGATCGTTGATCGACGTCGGAGAAGCGTAGTCGGCTTGTTCAACGTCGGCCGCCTTGTTTCGATCTTCGCCGGGCAGATAAATCTTCCAAGTCGAATAGCCTTTCTCTTTAAAGTTGTGAACGGCCGCAGTTTGCGCGTCGATCGCCTTGCTCACGGGTGCTCCTCCGCCGAACCAACCTTGCACTCGATCCCACATACTCGCGGGCGAGTAAGCGGAGACCTTGTGAATCAGGGGGACATCGCGATCTGCAAGACCCGGGAAGCGCGTGGGGGCGATTCGCGCGTACCAAACTCCATCGGAATCCTTTGCCACCATCGCCGGAATGTGTTGCGTTTCCATCTGGATGGCCTTGTTCGGCTCAGAGGGTCTGGAATCAAGAAATTGCCCCTTCTTACTGGGGTCCATCGCCGACGCCTTCGACCAGAAGTAGGGCGTGAAGAAGGCGATGGGACCTTTAAAGTTGGCCGAGTTTACGAACAGGGTCCAGCATCGGTTCCCGGTCGGAACGGGCTTGCCCGCCGTGGTTGGCTTGGCATCAGTGAGCGGAAGGGGCAGATAGCCATAGCCGAAAAGTTCGCCTCGGGTTCCTTGTTTTAGGTTCAAACCATCGGGCGGCCACAGCACCCAAGGGGAAAGCTGGGCAACGGCATAGAGCCCGGTTGGGTTGCTCCAATCTCGACCCTTGCCCGCTCCGGGACCGTTTGCCCACTCGCTGAAGTTAAGGGCGACACCGCCCATGATGAACTTTGGTGTTTCGGTCGCAAAGCGAGTATCGCGCCACCAACCCAGACCCCCTTCAATATCGGTGTAATGGTCTTTGGGTTCTTTGCCCTCAAACTGCGGGAACATCCAAGTGCCGAACAGACCGCTTTGGAACTCTTGCCCGGGATACGTCTTTAAGAGCGGCCAGGCGCTGACGTACATGGAGAATCCGGCATTGAATCGCTCCGGAACACGCGAGTGGGGCACGATGAGGTAACCCGCCATCTCGGTCAACTGGGGATCTGCGACGCGTGGCGGCGCGCCGCCAGGTAACGACAGAATCAGCGCCAAAGCAGGGG
This sequence comes from bacterium, assembly GCA_027483535.1. Lineage (GTDB taxonomy): Bacteria > Armatimonadota > Fimbriimonadia > Fimbriimonadales > Fimbriimonadaceae > Fimbriimonas. The sequence continues at coordinate 351,222 of JAIXUN010000001.1, read as the reverse complement.
AGAGGAGCATCTTGCTGAAGGATAACAGCCCGACTCCCGAACTTCTAGCACCTTCGTTCGAATCGTTTCTTCAGATCAGGAATTCAGAACCGCTCTCCCTGCCGAGGTGTGGAGCAACTTGCCTCCCTGCGCAATCGCGGCGTGGGTCAGCGCGCTCTCGCCGTTCGACCCCGATGAGCCCTGTTCAATCACCAAAGACGTTCCGTTCGGAAGCCGAACCGTGACTTTCTCGAACAGCGGTCGAATCGGCATCCACGTTCCATCTCCCGGGCAAGCGGGGAACAGCCCGATGCTCGCCAGCACGTACCAGGCGCTCATTTCGCCGTTGTCTTCATCGCCCGGCAGGTGAGTGGGCGAATACAGCTCGTTCAGGACTCGATGCACAAAGTGCTCGGTTCTTTCCGGTGCGCCCGCCTGAGCAAACAACGTCAGAACGTGGTGGACGGGTTGGTTGGAATGAGCGTACTGACCAAAATCGGCGACCGCCATCTCCGTCATTTCGTGAATCTCAAACCCGTACGCACCGACCTCGAACCGAGGCTCCATTGATAGCATCTGTTCTAACTTAGCCAAGAACTTCTCCCGACCTCCGAGCAGTTCGATCAGCCCGTCGACATCGTGAGGAACCGCCCACAGCGATTGCCAGGGTCCGCCTTCTACATAGGGGCTGCCCCAGCGAAACTCGGTCCAAGACCGGTCCCAACTCCCGTCCGCATTTCGACCCCGCATGAACCCAACTTCTGGGTGCCAAAGGTGTCGATAGTTCTTGGATCGCGCCTCCGCGCCCTCGTCAGCCACCCCTAGATGCTTTGCCACCTGCGCGATGCACCAATCGTCGTAGGCGTAGTCCAAAGACCTCGCCACCGATTCGTGATGGTCGATGGACACGTACCCCTTCTCCAGATACTCGTCCACCCCGATCCTTCCAAACGCCCCGTCCTCTGCCCCCACCTTAGAGGCGTGCTTGAGCATCCCTTCCAGGGCAGTGGCGACGTCGAAACCGGTCGCTCCTCGCGAAACAAGGTCGGCTAGGACCGCGTCGATGTGGGTCCCCACCATGCATGCTCGGTACCCCGGCGATGCCCATTGCGGGAACCAGCCGCCTTCTTTATAAGCGTTCACCCACCCCTGAGCAATCTCCGACGCTCGATCCGGATCGAGCAGGGCAAGCAGCGGGTACTCGGTGCGATAGGTGTCCCAGAAACCGTTATCGGTGTAGAGCACACCGGGGTGAACCCCGCCGTCGTAGGGACTTCGGTGATGCCAGCCACCCTCCGGAGCCGATTCGTGCCAGATTCTGGGGAAAAGCTGGGTTCGATAAAGGCAGGAAGTAAAGGTCTTCTGCTGATCCAGCGTGCCACCTTCAGGGACGATCCGGCTGAGGTTAGCCTCCCAAATCGCCTCGCCTTCCGCTACGACATCCTCAAAAGATCGACCCTCGACCTCGAGCGCAAAGTTACGCTTCGCCTGTTCCAAAGAGATGAACGAGGTCGCGAGTCTCAGCAAAACAGGCTGACCCGGCCGATTCCACGCGGCTCGAAACCCCAGCCGATCCCCTTCTCTTTGGTCGGGATTGTAGGACTGGGGGTCGAGGGGCAAAGGCTCAACACTGGAATAGGGTAGGTCAAACTCGCCGTAAACAAACATGCCGAACCCTTGCGGCACGCCGCCCGAGTAGCCCGTCACCCGAGCCCAAAACGAACCGTTCTCCGGGTGAAACTCAACCTCCGACACCCCCTTGGTCGGTTGAAAAATCACCCGACCGTCTTCGTGCCCCGCAAAGTCGAATCGGAAGATCGCCCCGCGCTCGGTAGGGGTCATCTCCATTGCGATTCCATCCGCCAAAAGCCGCGCCGCAAGGTGGTTCGGTTGCAAAGTGGACTGGTCCAAGCGGTACGCGCTAGACCATTGGAACGGAGTCTTCCGATTGAACTGCGCGCTCCCTTCCGGTCCGGCTTGTACCATCAACAAGAAGCTGGCGTAGTCGCCGATCCATGGGCTGGGCTGGTGGGTGCACCGAATCCCCATCAGCTTCCGGTCGCGCGGACTGAAAAACCACCCGCCTTCCGCGGTTTGAAAACTCCAGTGGTTCATCCCAAACGGCCTCGCCGCCAAGGGCAAGGTGTTGCCGGTGGAGAAGCCGTGATGAGAATCGGTGCCTTGCAGAAGCTGAACCAACGGGAGTCGTTTCACGCGCTGAGTTTAGCCAGCCGACTCCCGTCGCTGGTTGCCGCTACCGAACTTCCAGCACCGGATCGCCGAGGATTTCCATTCGCGGGGTGATGCCCAGCCCGGGTTCGGAGGAGGCGCTCATCTTTCCGTTCACCCGCTGAGGAGCGCCTTCGGCGATGCTCACCGTGACGTAACTGTTGAAGTCGGTGGAGGTGAATCGACTCGATTCCGGCGTGCTGTGCGCCACGTGAGCGATCGCGGCGGTCACAATGTCGCCGCCCCAACTGTCTTCAAGGGTCATGGCAACGCCCCGCGAAACGCAAAGATCGCGAGCTTGCCGCAGCTTGGTGATGCCGCCGAGTTTGCTGATCTTCAGGTTCACCACGTCCATCGCGCCTTCGTTCAGCGCTCGAATGAGCATGCCCAAAGAGTCGATGTTCTCGTCGAGCACAAACGGATGGTCGGTATGGTTGCGAATGCTCACGCACTCCTCATAGGTTCGGCAGGGCTGCTCAATGTACACGTCCATGTCGCGCACCGCTCGCACCACCCGCATCGCCTCGTGCTGAGACCAGCCCGTGTTGGCGTCGGCAACCAATCGGTCACCGGGTTGAAGCTCGGCGCTCACTGCTCGAATGCGCTGAATGTCCACATCCGGATCGCCACCCACCTTCAACTGAAACCTTCGATACCCCTCGGCGCGGTACTTGGCGACTTTGCTCGCCATCGCCTCAGGAGATTCTTGCGAGATCGCTCGGTACAGCACCACTTCCTCGCCGGATCGACCCCCGAGCAGGGTGCAGACAGGAAGTCCGGCGGTCTTGCCCAAGATGTCCCAGCACGCCATATCGATGCCGGATTTGACGTAGGCATGACCCTGAAGCGCGGCGTCCATTCGGTGGTTCAGCACGTCGATCGCGCATGCGTCGTACCCAAGCAGCAGCGGACCGAGTTCCTTGATCCCCGCCCGAACGCCGTCGGCGTAGGCGGGCAGGTAGAACGGTCCCAGCGGGCAAACCTCACCCCAACCCGTCACACCTTCGGTGGTCTCCACCTCGATGACGGTGCTGTCGAACACCGAAACGGACTTCCCGCCCGACCAGTTGTAGTTGCCTTCGTGGAGCGGGAGATCCACCTGATACGCCCGAATGGCTTTGATGCCCATGGGTCGTATCTTGCCAGAACTCGGCAAGTTTGGCGAGTCCGACACTTCGGTGGCTCTTATCGATCGTGGACTTTCCAGAAACGAACGGAACTGTCCCAGCCACCGCTAACCAGTGTTGAATCATCAGGCGAAAAACTCAAGGATTGGATTGCCTGCGTATGGCCGGATAGAGTTCGAACAAGTTTGCCCGTTTCAGGATCCCACATCTTTACGGAATGATCCCAACTCGCACTCGCTAGCGTTCTTTCATCGGAAGAAAATGCCAACTGCGAAACGCCGGTCTTGTGGCCGAAGATCGTGCGAAGTAAATCTCCGGTTCCACTGTCCCAAATCTTTACCATCCCGTCGACACTTCCGCTAGCGAGACGCTTTCCGTCCGGTGAGTAGCAGACCGTTCGAACCGCTTTTGTGTGTCCGCTTAGCGTCTTTGTATTGCTACCGGTTGAAGTGTCCCATAGCCTAACTGTGCCGTCCACACTTGCGCTTGCTATTTGGTCGCCTTTCGGAGAGAAGGACGCTGACCAGACAAGGTCGCTATGTCCGCGAAGGGTTGCAATGCATTTCCCGGTTTGAACGGTCCAAAGTTTGATCGTCTTGTCTAGGCTAGAACTAGCGAGTAGCTCTCCGTTGGGAGAGAATTCCACCGAAGAGGCTGCTCCATCATGACCGCGAAGGGTCCGAAGTAAGGAGCCGGATCGACAATCCCAGATTCGAACGGTATCGTCAAAACTTGCCGTTGCAAGCGCAGTTCCATCCGGCGAGAAGCAGACATCATTGACCTGTAGGGTATGACCCACCAGGTTCCAGAGTAGTTTTCTACTGCTGAGATCCCAGATCGCAGCCGAACTCGCCCCCCATCCCACCGCAAGTAGGGAGCCAGTTGGTGACAGTTGAACGCAGTTCACGACTGAGTTGAACTTCAGATTGCCATCTGAGTCCACCTTAATATTCGCACCATCTATGGCTTTACCCGTATTGGTCGACTTCCCACCTTGAACGGAGGCAATTGAGCTTGATGTAGCCGAGTAGTTGTCTTGGAATAATCCGAATTCAGTTGGAGATTCCAACGTAGCGGAACAAGGTGCAATAAGCGTAGTGAATGCAGCTAGAAAGGTATTCATTACTAGCGGTACCTGCCTCAATCCAACATACAAAGGAATCTCTTGAATTCAGACCACTATGGGCCCTGAAGTGCCGCCTGATACCCCTTCGCGCCGCCGACAATCGGTAGCGTGATCTTCGCCGAGGTCAGATCGAACGTCAGCTTCGTCCCCGGCTTGGGCCAGAGGGTGAAGTCCTTGTCGCTCGAGAGCAACATAAACGCGATCTTCTTGCCCGCCGGGATGATCTGATCATCCGGTTGCAGATCGAAGGTGAGGGTCACAAACTTCCCGCCTTGCAGAGGCTCGCCGGGGAGCATCGACTGATAGTCGCCGCCCTTCACCAACGACTTCGCGTTCTGAGGGTCGGCCCAGCCGCGCGTGATCAGGTTATCGGTGCCGATCGGACCCTTCGTCCAAGGAATCTGAACCAGATAGACCGATAGGTTCGCGGCGGAGGCGTTGGCGGCAAGTCGCAGAGTAACCCGAGCCGTGCCCGAAAGGTGCAGCGGCTTTTGAAGGGTCGGTGTGGCGTAGAGCAACCGACTCGGCGAGCTATCCGCCTGAGCCAGATCGGGTGCGGAAAGTCCGACGTTGTCGATTAAAGATTCCAGCACGCTCAACCTCACTGGGCCGGAGGGAGAAAGCGCGCCCAACGAGGCGCCCCCTGCCTGCGGGTAGAAGGTCACTGCTGCCGAATCAGGGTTCGGAAAGTTGGGATACGGAGTCGGTTCGGCCCGCTCGCGTCGATTCGCTCCCGGCGCTCGCTCGCGAACAATGTACGCCAGCGGACCCTTCTCCACCCCGTTCTCCACTCCGTACAAGAACCGAGAGAACCACTTGTTTTGGAGCCAGAAGGGAGGATCTCCGCCGTGGCCGTCTTGGTGGAAGTACTGCACCAAAGGCACTTTTCCGCGAACGGCTTCGGAGATCCGAACGCTGTGATCGGGCACCACGTTCCAGTCGTTAAAGGCGTGCGCCATGAGCACCGCGCACTTGATTCCCTTGGCAAATCGCAGCAGGTCTCGCGATGCCCAGAACTCGTTGAGGTCGCCCGTCACCCGGTCCATCCCGCTTACGAACTCGCCGTTGCGATAAAGCTCGTCACCACGAGCCCGACGCGCCGGATCGCCGGAATTGATGAAGTCGTACAACGAATCGATGTCCTCGCCCAGCCAGCCGCCGGGGTGCCTCACCAATCCGTTCGATCGGTAGTAGTGATAGTAAGAGGTGTTCGGGGCAACCGGGATGATGGCTTCCAGACCCTTGACGCCTGTCGTCGCCGCCGCAACCGGAATGGTGCCGTTGTAAGACGTGCCGATCATGCCGACCTTGCCCGTGCACCAGGTCGCCTTGATCTCGGTGGTGCCGTCGAAGGTTGTGAACCCTTTGGCTCGACCGTTCAGCCAGTCGATCACCGCTTTCGGGGCGAGCCTTTCCGGGGCTCCGCCCACGGTGACGCTGCCTCCAGAGAGTCCGGTCCCAGGGGCTTCAGAATGAACCACTGCAAAGCCTCTGGGTAGCCACTCCCGGAGCAGACCATTGGAAATGGTTTTTCGGTTGGGGTTGAACTCAACAGGTGCGCTCGGCTTTCGGGGTGGCGGAACCTGGCCGAGCTCGTGCTTGACGTCCCAAAGGATATCGCCCCGAGACGTTCCCGCGAAGTAAGGGGATGACTCGTAAACAACAGGAACCTTCAGCCCCTCGGTTTCAGTTTGCTTTTGCCGAGTCACGCAAACATGGACGCGGTCTCGCTTGCCGTCCTTGTCAGAGTCGAACTCGGTCTCTACCCAAAGCTGATCTTTGATCCACTCGCTGCTGTTTGAAAATGCAGGAACGGGCTGCGCCTGACCGTCCGCAAAAACCGGTTTAGCGGGAGCCTGCGCGAGAACGGATCCGGCGCAACAAAGAATCAGCGCCCCAACCAGGAGTCGGTTTGGGACGGGCGGGTGAAAAGGCATGCGGGCATTATAAGGGAAGGGAACCGACCTTAACATGGCGGGCTCACTCTTTCCCTATCGAATGCCCGAATTAACCTTTACCGGGTGCCCTAATTTGCGCCCCTAGTTTTTGGCGGCGTACTTCTCCGGCGAAGAGATGAACTCCGCTTTTTCCGCTTCGTTGCAAAAGGCGTACGTCTTGCCCTTGTAATCGAGGGTCTCTTTCACCTCTTCCTCGGCGGTGGTGCCTTCTTTCTTGTTGCACATCACACAGATCGCCATGTCGCCTTTCTTCTTGGATCCGACCTCGTAAGCGGTTACGACTCCGGGCGTCGAAGCCGGGGCGGTTTCAGAGGTCTTTGGCGCTTCATTGGTTGCCGTCGTAGCCTCTTGCGATGGTGCGCAGCCCGCTCCGACAAAGATCGCCAGACCGGCAGCAAGGATGGTTAGTTTTGAAGTGATTTGATTCATGATTTAGCTCTCAGTTGCGAATGAGATCATCGGGTGTCATCGATGGGGAAATCTTTGGGCCGTTCTTGCTGGAGACCAACAAATAGAGGGCCGGGAGAACGAAGAGAGTGAGGAGGGTCGAAGTGATCAACCCGCCTATCACGACGGTTGCAATGGGGCGTTGAACTTCGGCGCCACGCCCGGTGGAGAGCGCCATCGGAACAAACCCAATGGCGGCGACTAAAGCGGTCATCAACACGGGACGCAACCGGGATCGAGCGGCGGTTTCCACCGATTCTCGAAGGGGAATACCCGCGTCTAGGTTCTGCCGAATCGTTTGCACCATCACCATGTCTGCCAATACGGCAATGCCGGAGAGGGCAATGAACCCAATAGCGGCGGAGATCGAGAACGGCATTCCTCGAATCAGCAGCGCGAAGACTCCGCCACTGATCGCCAACGGGATTCCGGTAAACACCCGAGCCGCGTCCTGGAATCGACGGTAAGTCACAACGAGGAGTCCGAACACGACGGCAAAAGTGACGGGAACGACCACCATGAGTCGATCTCTCGCCTCGCTGAAATGTTCGTACTGACCGCCGAACTCCACCCGATACCCCGGAGGAAGACTGACCTTTGAACGAACCCGTCGCTCCAATTCGTTGACGTAAGTCCCTAAGTCTCGCCCCCGCACGTTGCCTTGAATCACGATCCTCCGCTGTCCCTCTTCTCGACTGATCTGGACCGGACCCTCCGAATCAACAATCTGCGCGACGTAAGCAAGCGGCACCAGTCGACCATCGGGGGCTTCTACCGAAAGGTTGCGGACCTCTTCTGCGGTGCGGCGGAATCGGTCGTCAAGCCGGACGCGAATAGAGAACCGGGCCCCTTTCTCGTAAACCACTCCCACGCGCTTGCCACCAATGGCGGTTTCGATCAATCCGTTCACATCCGAAACATTCAAGCCGTATCGAATGAGTGCGTCGCGGTCGATGTTTACTTGAAGCATCGGAAGGCCGGCGGTGGTTTCAACGGTCACATCCTCTCCTCCTTTCAGTTCCCGCATGATTTCGGCAATCTCCATTGCCTTCGCCTGCAGGGTGGGGATTTCGGCTCCGAACACTTTAACGCCCACCTCAGAGCGGATGCCGACCCCTTCAGACATTTCCGCCATCCGCATTTCGATAGGCTGAGTGAAGGCGAGCTTCATGCCGGGAATATCGGCAAGGGCCAGTTCAATGGCGGCAATGAGCTCTTCCTTGGTCCGAGCCTTTCGCCATTGGCTCTTGGGCTGAAGCTCAACAAAGACATCGTGCTGGGAAAGCAGCATCGGGTCGGTGGCAATATCGGGTCGACCAATCCGCGTGGCGATCGACTTGATCTCGTCGGGGAATCGCTCCTTGAGTCGCTTCTCTAGAAGCGTTGCTCGCTCGATGCCCGTTTCCAACGAGATGCCAGGCAAGTACCCCGGATTGATTGAAAGGGCGCCCTCATCCAGCTTGGGAATGAACTCGCTGCCGAGTCTTGAGCTCAGCAGGATGCCCACCGCAAAGATCGCCACGGCTCCGGCGACGACCACTCGGCGATGCTCGAGAGACTTGCGCAGAACTCGCGAATAGAACTCGCTCAGTGCGTTCAAAACGGGGTTCTCCCGCTCCGGAACCGCTCGAAGGCTGTATGCCGCGAGTGCGGGAATCAGCGTTGCGGACAGCACAAGCGCTCCAACCAGCGCGAATATGACTGTGATCGCCATCGGGCGAAACATCTTCCCTTCGACCCCCACCAGAGCCAAAATCGGCAAGTAGGCGGCGATTATGATGATCTCGCCGAACTGGCTAGCCTGCCGCACCTCTAGGCTGCCCGACCGGATCACTTCCACGCGTTCGTCTTCGGTCAATTCGCGACCCAGTCTCTTTCGCTCGATGGAAAGTCTTCGAACGCAGTTCTCAACAATGATCACTGCCGCATCGACAATGAGTCCAAAGTCGATTGCGCCGAGGCTCATCAAGTTCGCGGAGACGTGAAAGAACCGCATTCCGATGATCGCCACCAGCATCGCGAGTGGGATCGCCGCGCTAACCAGAAGGCCCGCTCGAAACTGCAACAGGAAGAGAAAGAGGATGAGGACAACAAGAATTCCGCCCTCGACTAGGTTGGTCCCTGCCGTCTTGAGGGTGTCGGAAACGAGATCGGTGCGATCCAGGAAAGGGACCAGCGAAACCCCCGGCGGAAGCTCTGCTTCTATCTGCTTAAGGCGCTCCTTTACCTTCTGAGTAACGGTTCGGGAGTTCTCGCCCATGAGCATGACTGCAATTCCCGCGACAGCTTCGCCTTGTCCGTCTTTTGTGATCGAACCCTGCTTGGGTGCCGAGCCGATCTTGACCTCCCCGAGTTCCCCAACGGTCAGAACCGTGCCCCGCTCGGTTCGAACAGGCACTCTAGCAATGTCCTGGGGATCGGCAATTTGACCGAGTCCTTGAAGGACCTGTTGCTCGTTTTGCTTCCGCACAAACGAGCCTCCCACGTTTTGGTTGTTCGCCCGAATTGCCAGCGCAACGTCGTCCACGCCAACCCCCGCCCGATAAAGCTTCTCTGGATCGAGGGCAACCTCGTACTCCTTGATTTGCCCGCCGTAGGTGTTCACCTCCACCACCCCAGGAACGGTGCGCAGTCTGGGTTTGATCACCCAGTCCAGAAGCGTTCGTCGCTCGGTAAGCGAGTAATCCTTGCCTTCCACAAAGACGTAGAAGATCTCCCCGAGGCCTGTGGCAATGGGTGCCAACGAGGGAGGGTCTACTCCTTCGGCAAGCGATTCTCTTGCTTCTGAAAGGCGCTCCGACACCTGTTGCCTTGCCCAGTACAGGTCGACGTCATCGCTGAAAAGAACCGTGATCTGAGACAGTCCAAACTGCGATATGGATCGAATGCCCGTCGACTTCGGAATACCGGAGAGTGCGACCTCTAACGGCTGGGTGACCTGAAGCTCCATCTCGGCGGGTCCCCAAGAAGAAGCGGAGGTGTTGACCACGACTTGCTTCCCCGAGATATCGGGCACAGCATCGATGGGGAGATCGATTGCGGCGAACAGTCCCGCAATGACTACTACCACCCAGGCTGCAATCACAAATGCCCGGTTGCGAATCGAACCTTCAATGATTCGGTTCAGCATCGGCTTTAGCCTCCCACCGCGCAGCAACCGTCCGAAAGGCTGTCTTTCAACGCTTCCGATTTCAAGTAGAACGTGCCCTTGATCGCGATGGACTCACCCGCCTTGAGACCTTCTACAATCTCCACCTTGCCGTCTTGCTGGAGTCCCAGCACAACGTGGCGGACTTCAAAGGTGCCCTTGACCGCCGTGGAAACATACACGGTGGGCTTGCCCTGATGGTCCTGAACCGCTTCGATTGGAACCATCAGTCGCGAGTTCAAATTCTTGGTGCGAATGATTCCCGTAAATGCCGCTCCCGCTCGAAGGGTCCTTTTCTGGCTGGATATGCGACCCAAGATGGGCACCTTCCGCGTCCGATCTTCGGTGGAAACGCCCACTGAAGTCACCACCCCCTCCGCGCCGGAAAGCTCGTTCGACTCCAGAGTGGAAACGAATCGATCTTGTGGGGCGATGCGGCTTGCGACCTCTGACAGGACGAAGCACTGGATCACAAGACTCGAAGGATCGAGAATCGTCATCGCTCCATGCTCGGGATCGATCACTTCGCCCAGAGAAAGATCGATGGTTTGAATCGTTCCGGCAATCGGGGCGGATAGCGTAATGACGCCCCCGTTCGATGCTTCGGAGGAGTTGCCGCCAAGGAGTTGGACTCTTTCTTGGCCGGCTTGCACCTCGAGTCTGGCCTCGGCGATCTGAGCCGTTAGGCCGGAAAGCTCACGCTCGTTGAGAACATTCGAGCGAAGGGTCCGCTCCTCTCTTCCGAGACCGGTTGCCAGCACGGCCAACCTTTTCTTCGCAAGTTTGAGTTCTCCTTCCGCCGCCTCCACGCGAGATTTGGCCCCGAGGACTCGGGCATTTCCTTGAGCAAGGTCCGATTGGGAGACCTCCACACCGGTCGTGGCTCGTCGATACTCAGATTCGATTCGTTCGAACTCTTGCTTTGAAATCAGCTCTTCGGCAAGGAGCGTGGAAGCACGATCGAGTCGCTTCTTGGCCACTTCGACGTCCGATTTACTTTGTCGGAGTTCGCTTCCGAGCCCGGCTAAGGCACTCTCGGCTTCGGCCAGCTTTGTTTGTTCCTCAGAAAGGTGGTGTTCAGCCTCGTGAACTTCCTTTTCGGCTTCGATCGCTTTCGCTTTCGACTCTTCGAGCGGCGGGTTGGCAAGGCTTCCCAGCCGAACAAGGCGTTTCGCCCGCTCCAGCCGATCTTGGGCCAAAGACAACCTTCCGCGCGCAATGCGTAGGTCGGCCTGAGCTCTGGCAAGCTCGGGGCTTTCGATCACTGCGAGAGCCTCGCCCGCCTGAACCTTCTGCCCAAGACGCACTCGGATACCAATGACCTTGCCCGGGGTGCTAGCGGTGACTCGAACCAACCCCGTTGTTGTGGGAAGCGTCGTACCCGTCACTTTGATCTCTTCCGCGACCCGCTGCGCCGACGTCGTCGTCACTTTTATCTCGGCGAGTCCCATGGCTTCCTCGGTAACGGTTACTTCGCCCGCCTTGCCCGCTTTCCCATCGGCAACTTCAAACAACTTCTTTTCGGGCAGGGAAGGGGTGGGCTTTTTCAGCGCTTGAGTGCCAATGACCCCACAGGCGATGACAATGGCTCCAAGACCGAGTCCCATTTTGAGTTTCGAGTTCATTTCTTCACCTCAAACCACTTCGCAACTCGTTCTTCGATGAGCGGATGAGCGGCACCGACGGCCCGCAGGAAATCCAGTTGGGCGTTTCTGAAGTCCAAGACCGTGCCGATGTAATCGTTGCGGACCAGTTGGTAGGTCCTTCTCGCCTCCAAAACGGCGGACAGGCTGGATTCGCCGAGCTGAAAACCCTTGGTCGTTGCTTCAAGAAGTTTCTGGGTCTTTCCAAGGAGTTGCTCGTTGTAGGCAGTGATCACCGTTTGGAGCGCTTGCACCTTCACGATCGCCGAGGCGACATCGCCTTCGATTTTTTGAAGGTCACTCTCGCGTCGTTTCTTTGTTGCTTCCAGAAGAGAAGTCAGCTCGGTGAGTTTGCTCCTCCGCGATCCGTGATCGAAGATGGGTAAGGAGATCCCCAAACCGAGTCCTCCAAAGCGTGGTTCTCGCAAAACGCTTTCGAACCTGAGCTGAGGTGCCAGATCGGGCCGACCTTGCGCTCGAACCCACTCGACTTCAGCCTCAATTCGGGCGGTTTGGAGGTCGCTGAGCATCATCTCCGGTCGATGCTTTTTTGCTTGATCTATAGAGCTTGAAAGAGAAGGTTCCGGGGGCAGGCCTGGGTCTTCGTCTCGACATTCCAGTTCAGTCAAAGGCCGACTTTCTCCGGGAGACGCTGTTCCAATGGCGGCGGAGAGCTTGAGAACGGCTTGTTGCAGTTCGGCTTTCGCCAAAGTCTCTTGCTGAGACGCGCGAATTTCCTCGACTTCAGCAAGGGTGAGGTCGATTCCTGGTCGGGTACCGACCTCCACCTGTCGCCGAGCGATGTTCTTGAGTTCACTCGCGGTTGATCGGAGACTTACGTGTAAGTTGAGCTTTTCTTGCGACCGAACGACCTGGAGATAGATGCCCTGCAAGGCTCGAACGCGTTCGATGAGCTCAAATTTTGATTCAAGAATTTTGCGCGCGCTTTCGGTTGAGGTGAGTCGCGTGCGGGCGCGTCTCGTACCGTTGAGTTCCAGAGGCTGAGCAAACAAAAACTCTTCATCCGAGCCCCCAACCTGTACGGCGGGGACAAAGAAGAAGGATGGATTCGTCAGCGCTGCTCCTCCCTTCGCCGAGGCTCTCTCAGCAAGGACCTGCCGGTCCATCGCTTCGACCTCGGGGCTAGAGTCCAGATAGCGACGGATCACTTGATCCATGCTCATCGCAGCCCGGCTAACTTGCGCCGATTGTTGCTTAAGTGGTTGGACTAATTCGAAAATGGGTTGAAAAGGAGTTAGAGATATCAGGAACAACGGGGCACCTACCATCACGCGGACGACTGGAGTCGTCGACTACAAATTCGTGATTAAGCGAGCGGTGCGGGAGGTGCGCGAAGTCCGTGAATGCTTGGCGGAGCGCGTCCAGAAACAACGCTCACCGGCTGGGAAGTCGGGTTTTGGGACCCATTCGTGATCGGAACAAAAACGTCCAGGGTCACGGGAAGATTCAAAACGTCCGTGAGGCTCAGCGCAAAGTGAGCTTGGTCAACGTCGACTTTTCCAGAGAAGTAGCAGCAATCCGAGCAAGACGCAGAACTCTCAACTTCGCAGCAGTCGTCCGGCGTGGTGGCCGTCGCGATCTCTGAAGCTGAAACTACCGATCGAGCAAGTGGGGATTCCAATTGCGGGCAGCGATCGCAGATGTCACCCGTCTGGCAGCGAAACACCCCAACAACGGACACTAGTTGTCCGATGATAAGTGAAAGCAAAGCCAGAAAACGAGCAAGTCTGAGCAGATCTAAATTATACGGAAACTTTTAGAGAATCCGCAGTACATTGTTGAGATTAGAGATTAACCCTATAAACTAAACCATCTACCCGGTTGGGGTATGTCTAACAGTGGCGACCTTGGAAGTCACATTCAGAACACCCAAGAAAATCGCCCGTTGGGTTGTGGTCGAGAGTTGATCCTCCCGTTCCCCATAGCGATTCGCGCTCTGCCAACACGGTCGGCTCAATGTTCGAAATCGCGATCAGCCACGCGTAGCGGTCTATGCGCTCGCCCAGTCGTCAGTCGATATGCCGCCTTGCCGCAGGATGGATCGTAGGGTCCCAACCGCGATTTCGGAATGGCGGGGAACGATCACAGTTCGAGTTTCGGATTCTGTGACTCGAACAAACTTGACAGGGCTGCCAGATTGGCGAACCTCGTCAAATCCAAGGTCGTTCAGTTTCCGTTTTCCGCGGAGTAGTGAGTCGGACTAAACGGTGCCAATAGCAACCTCAAGAGTCACTAAGTGCGGTGTTTCTGTTGGCATTGGGTCGGTGAAATGCAGTTCTAGGGCATCCATGAGCGATGCAAGCGCTTCCGCCTCGGTCAAGCCCTGACTGGCGACATCCACGTCAAGACACTGGGCAATGACCCAATCTCCTTCCTTCCAGACGGATGCTCGAAACTGCCTCACAATTCAACGATAACTCAGAACTTGATTTGACGATGAACCCTTTCTCGCTTGTTTGGTCTCCGAAGTGAGATTCCGGTATGGGCTAAACGGGCTAAACGCCATATAATGCCCCTATGTCAGCGCATCGTGGCTCTGGATTCTTGCGACTAGGAGGTGTCCTCGCCGCCGGTATTCCCGTGCTTTATGGCTCGTTGGCAATGGCGGGCGAAGAGAAGTTCCTTACCGCCAACCCGAAGCAGGTCGCTCACTTTGAAGCTAAGGTTCGACCCGTTTTCGTTGACAAGTGCCTTGCTTGTCATGGAGAAAAGCAGCAACAGGGCGGAATCCGGCTCGATCAGCCCGTCTCGTCGTCGCTCGCAAAACGGGTCGCGGAAGCGGTGGAGTACAAGGGCGTCATCAAGATGCCACCGAGCGGAAAGCTCCCTGCCGATGAACTTGCCGCGCTTTCCAGTTGGGGACGCGCCGGTGGACCCTGGCCGTCCAAATCTGCGGTAGCCACCAAGAAGCAACTTTGGTCGTTCGTTCCACCTAAGATGCCAGCCCTGCCGAAGGTAAAGAACGCGGCATGGGCGAAATCGCCCCTCGATCTGTTTGTCTTGGCGAATCTAGAGGCGAAAGGGCTTAAACCCGCGCCCGCCGCCGACAAGCAAACCCTTATTCGACGGGCCACTTTCGACCTCACCGGTCTGCCACCCACCCCGCAAGAGGTGGACGCTTTCCTGGCTGACAAATCCCCGAAAGCTTTCGAGAAAGTCATCGATCGCCTCCTCGCCTCCGATGCTTACGGTGAGCGATGGGGTCGTCACTGGTTAGACGTTGCGCGTTACGCAGACTCAAACGGTCTGGACGAAAACCTTGTTTACAAGAACGCTTGGCGATATCGGGATTACGTGATCGACGCGATCAACAAAGACGTCCCGATCGATCGGTTCTTCCAAGAGCAGGTTGCGGGAGACCTTCTACCCGGTGCGGGCGATGACCAGGTCATCGCGACGGGTTATCTGGCCCTTGGCGGGAAAATGCTCGCCGAAGACGATCCGCAGAAGCAGGAACTCGACATCATCGATGAGCAGGTCGACACGCTGAGTAAGGGAATGCTCGGCTTAACGGTGGGTTGCGCAAGGTGTCACGACCACAAGTACGACCCGATCTCTGCCAAGGACTACTACTCCATGGCGGGCATCTTCAAGTCCACCAAGACGATGGACAAGTTCACAGTCGTCGCAGAGTGGCACGAGCGCCCGATCGGTCCGAAAGAGCCCCAAGAGAAACTGAAGCAGATTCAGGCGACCATTAAGACGAAGAGCGCCGCGCGAGACAAGATTAGGTCTGAAGAGCGAAAGGCCCTGCAAGCAAAGCTCCAACCTCAAAAAGATGAGTACCTCGCAGCGGCAAAGGTCCAGCTAGAGGCTGAAAAAGAACTCGCCGCTCTCAAGCCGTCCCTGACGGCCCGTGACGGCACGTTGCCCACCGGGTCGGTGATCTTCGAAGCGGAAGATTTCGCGGCTGGAAACGTCGGGAAAGACAAAGGTGGCTACGGCAACGGAATCGGCATCATTCAAAACGGTGGCACCTATCCGAACGTTGTCGAATACGACGTCACCGTGGATCAGGCTGGCCCCTATCAACTCGACCTTCGATACGCCTCTGGTGAAAACCGCTCGGTGAGGGTGTACGTAAATGGTCGACTCGCGCTGAACGCTGCGGCTCGGGAAAACACCGGAGGTTTCTACCCTCAGCACCAAAAGTGGGTTCCAGAAGGCATTATTCCGCTGCAGTCGGGCAAGAATCGCATCAAGTTTGACCGCGACAGCTACTTCCCCCACATCGATCGGGTGGCGCTTGTGCCGAAACCGGGCATGAAGTTGACTCTCTCCACAGGCGATGGAAAACTGATTCCGGAAGTCGTCTCGAGAGTTGCCGATCAACTGCGAAACGGCGCCGAGGCAAAGATCGAACTGCCCGATCATGCGGATCACCTGTTCCCCAAAGAGAAGGGAATGGAGGTTCAGCAACTGGATGCCGAGATCAAAAAACTAGATGCCTCCAAGCCGGTGATCCCGCACGCCATGGCCGTGTCCGACGCTCCCGCAAAGACGCTCAAGGTTCACCTGCGAGGTAACTACCTGACCCTTGGCGAAGACACCAAACGGGGAGCCCCAGCCGCTTTGGCCGCAAGTCTTCCGCTGAACGTTCCACCCGAAAAAAGCGGTCGATTGGAACTCGCAAAGTGGATCACGAGCGCAAAGAACCCGCTCACCTCACGAGTCTTTGTGAACCGAGTTTGGCGATGGCGATTTGGCCGAGGAATTGTCGGCACGGTCGACAACTTCGGCGTCTTGGGCGATCTGCCCACGAACCCGGGCCTTCTCGATTGGCTCTCGCTCACCTTTGTCTCTCAAGACAAGTGGAGCCTCAAGAGTCTGCACAAGCGGATGATGCTCACCAGCACGTACCAGATGAGCACCAAGTACGATGCGAAGGCGGCGAGTTTGGACCCGGACAACCAGCTCCTTTGGCGCTTTAATCGTCGCCGACTTGAGGCAGAAGCTATTCGAGACAGCATATTTTTCGTCAGTGGTCAGTTGGATCGAACCAAGGGTGGCTCGATGCTCAATCTACGAGATCGAGACTATGTCACCACCACGGAAAGCGGACAAACCGTGAACTACGATGCTCCTCGGCGAGCCGTCTACCTTCCGGTTGTTCGAGCGGCGGTTTACGACGTTTACACCGCGTTCGACTTCGGTGATCCGACCGTGATGAACGGAGATCGTCCGAGCACCACCGTCGCCCCTCAGGCACTCTTCATGCTGAACGCACCCATCGTTTTGAGCGCTACCAAGGCAAAAGCGGAGACGCTTCTGAAGGACACCAAGAAGACCGATCTGGACCGAATTGTCACTTTGTTCCGAACCTGCTACGGTCGAAAGCCCAACGCTTCGGAGATCACCCGCTCGCGACAGTATCTTCAAAAGTTCAAGGCCGCCTATGAGCGAGCCAACTCTAAAACACCCGACCTTCACGCTTGGCAAAGTTTGTGCAAGTCCGTGATTGCTTCCAACGAGTTCATTTATGTCGAATAGCAACTTTCTTTCCCGTCGCGAACTTCTAAGAGCGAGTGCGCTCGGGTTTGGCAATCTTGCGTTTCTCGGCCTGATGGCAGAGCAGGCGATTGCCAACGGAACGTTGCGCGATGAGTTCCACATCGACCCGAAGAACCCGCTGAAGCCGAGGCCCCCGCAGTATCCGGCAACCGCCAAACGAGTGATTTTTGTGTTCCTTCACGGCGGGCCGAGCCAAGTCGACACCTTCGACCCAAAGCCGCTGCTTACTCGGGATCACGGCAAGCCGTTCACGGGTGAAATGCCTCGAATCGTCTCTAGCCCCACCGGAAACCTGCTCAAGAGTCCGTGGGAGTTCAAGCACTACGGTGAGAGCGGAATCGAGGTAAGCGACCTCTTCCCGCACGTCGGTTCCTGTGTGGACGATCTGTGCTTCATCAACTCGATGCACGGTTCTAACTCTCGCCACGGCGCGGCCCTTTTGGAACTCCATACCGGTTCGGACACGTTTGTTCGTCCGGCGATGGGCTCGTGGGTCACGTACGGTTTGGGTACGGAAAACCAGAACCTGCCGGGGTTCATCACCATCTGCCCAACGCTCAGTCACGGTGGCGTCAACAATTGGAGTTCGGCGTTCTTGCCCGCGTTCACTCAAGGAACGCCGATCGGCAACAGCAGCATCCAAGCCGGAAACGCGAAGATTCCGTTTATCCAAAACTCGGAGACCCCAACCGAGGTCCAGCAGTTGGAACTGGAATTCCTGAGAGGGATGAGCCAGGAACAACTCGCGCATCTCGGAGTGGATCCCGCGCTAGAAGGTCGAATCAACTCCTTCGAGCTCGCTTTCCGCATGCAACTTGCCGCGCCCGAACTTCAGGAGATCACCCAGGAGACGGACGCAACCAAGAAGCTGTACGGCCTGGACGACCCCAAGACTCAAAACTTCGGCCACCAATGCCTGCTCGCCCGTCGATTCAGCGAGAAAGGCGTTCGCTTTGTTCAAGTCACCCACTCGTACAAGTGGGATCAGCACAGCGATCTTCGAAGGGACCACGCCAGCAACGCTGCCGAGGTCGATAAGCCGATCGCAGGTCTCATCAAAGACCTCAAGTCGCGCGGAATGCTCAAAGACACGCTAGTAATCATCAGCGGCGAATTCGGTCGAACCCCCGTTGCTCAGGGCGACGACGGTCGAGACCACAACCCCCACGGATTCACTACCATTCTTGCGGGTGGCGGAGTCAAGGCGGGAATCAAGTACGGCGCAACCGACGATTACGGCTTCTTCGCGGTGAAGGATAAGGTTCACGTGCACGACCTGCACGCCACCATGTTGCACCTACTCGGAATCGACCACACCAAGCTCACCTACTTCCACGGTGGTCGAAACTATCGGCTAACCGACGTTCACGGCGAGATTGTCGACGACATTCTGGCCTAATCCTGCGCAGGTCAACGGTTGCCAGAGGTTTGGAGGCGGTCGCGGAACTCCTCAGGGGTGATGCGGCCAACCAACTTGCCTTCTGGGTTGATCAGAAGTGTTGTCGGATAGGCTTCTACGCCATAGGCTCGGTGCGTCCTTCCGGTTGTGTCAAAGATCAGCGGAAAGGGTGGTTCTACTCCGTTCCACTGGTCGCGAGTCAAACCCATGAGGCGGTCGGCAATCTTCTCTCGGCTCTGACCATCCGGGCTATGGATCGCGAGAATCTCGAATTGGTCCCGCTGGTCGGGCATCGACTTGTAGATGTCGAACCATCTCGGCATTTCCTTCACGCAAGGTTTGCACCAGGTGGCCCAGAAATCGAGCACGACCCACTTTCCACGTAGCCGCGACCAGTCGAATCCTTTCGGAGCGCTCGTGGGGGTTACCTCGGGAGCCTCCTTTCCAACGAGATCCGACCACCGCGTCGCCTTGAGCCGGAAGGTGAGGATGTCTTTGTCCAGCATACGGGAAGACGCTTGAGCGCCATCGCCGAACACACTCATGCCAAGTGTCCCGCTAGGAAGGAGAAGCGTGTTCTTGCCCCAATTGGGCGTGAGGTAGCCGATCACATTTCCACGAAGCGTCAGAACCGCCGAGGTTGAGCGGATGGATTCAGCTTCTCGATTGAAAACGATCGCTGTCTTCTTGAGCGGGAGTAGGGTCAAGACTACTTTGTTGGATGTTGAAATGGAAGCAATTGCCGCTTGGCTACCCCTTATGGCAACGAGCGATCGGTTGTAGAGGGCAGCCCGGTCAATTCGGAATGTGCCATCGATGGCTGTTTTGAGCGGTGGTTCGCCGTAGCCAATTTGCACTTTGGGGTTTTTGTCGGACAGGACAAAGCTGTTACCCACAAACGCTCCAGAGACTCCTTTCCCCTTCGCGTTTCGCACCACACCCGTGACAAACTCAGGCTGAGAAAGGACCAAAAGGCCCGCGATTGCAGCAACCATGTAAGGGATGTTACGAAGCGGTTTGAGCAATCGTCACACTGATTTGAACAGGGGCGGTATTACTCTGAGGGGACAAGTTTTGTGACGATAGAGACGGCTATTCAAGTTTTCGCGCGTGGGTTTAGCTTCACGCGCTCCAGGACCAAGCCCGCTGAGGTGGCTCACTTCGAGTCGATGACGATCATGCGCGATGTCCGCCACGAACGTCCCGATGCGCGAAATCAGGAACTGATTTTCGGGAACGAGTCGGTTGAAAATGCCTCTCGAATCTTGGCCGAATACGCGGCACCCAAGCACAAGTTGTGCTGGATCGTGCCTCCGGAAGTGCCCGACGAAGACGCGTGCGCTCAGGTGAAGGCCCTGGGTTATCGTCTCATTGCAAGGGAAGGGTTCTTCACCTTCGACCATAGCGATCCCCTCCCGACTCCAACAACCGATTCTGTCCGGCGAGTGATTTCTGAAGAAGAGCATAAGATCCTGGCAAAGGCGAATGGGATCAAGCCGCTTCCGAAAGAATGGGTCCTTGGTGAGAAACCCAAGTTAAGACGCTTCGCCATTGATCACGATGAGCTACCCGTTGGGTGGGTGAGCAGCGTCGATACGGTTGAGGAGTGCACCTGGGTTTCGGCGCTATGGGTGAACCCGGAGCATCGTGGAAAAGGATACGGGTTCTCTCTCATGGCGAAGATGCTCGCCGACGACCGAGAACTTGGCTATCGGCACAGCGTTTTGCTGGCTTCCTACGCAGGGGCTCGCTTGTACCCTCACCTGGGATATAAACGAATCGGGACGCTTTACCTGGCTTCTCCTATGCCGCCTAACGCCGAGCCAGCTTAGACTGTCAATATGCGACGTGTTCGACGCGGGACTTGACCGTATTGGGCACGGTTGCGGGAATGTGCTTCAAAAGGTCGAATTCCTTTTCGGATTTCAGAATGATGGGCAACCGATCGGTTCGCTCAAACACGTCAATAGGATTCCAGTCCAACTCCCCGGCCAATTTCCAACGATAAGACATGTCCAATGGGAATCGCATTGGGGCACTGACGACGGGTACCGCCTTCCAGCCTGTCACTTCAGCATTTCGCTGCGTCGACCCGTTGCCTTCTAGAAGATGGGTCTTCCTTTGGTAGGACACCAAGACCTTTCGCCCAAGGCGATCGGGAGAGGCGATCAAAGATCGGCTTATCCCGAAGATTCCTTCTTGAAGAGTGAACGACCCCGAACCCAAGGGTTCCTCGATGGGTGCGAGTTCCTTCTGTCGAAACCGAAGTGCCATCGCGCCCCCTAGCCGACCCGCGTCTTTCGGAAATCGCAGAACCATCTCCCGTCCGGGCAAGAGAACAGGTTGCGGCGAAAGCGTTGCCAGGTGGCCCATTAGCAGGGCCGCTTCCAACTCGATCTTCTGAGGAGCCGGCGAAGAGCCTCGCGGGGAATAACCGAGCGACACCAGCGACTCACGTCCCTGGATTTTCACTTTTCGGGAGATGGTTCCCACGACGGCGTTACCCTTCCGCACTTCTAAATCGGGATACACCGTCCAATCGCCGCTGGTGGGCCACTTGGGCACGGGCAGCTTTCGCTTGGCAGGATCCCACTCGGTTAGCAATTCAGCCGCGTTTTTGTACCACTCCGAACGACCATCGAGCAGTTTTGCGCCTTCTGGACTAAGTCGCAGGGACTCGTTTTCGGCACGCAATTTCTCCAAGAAAGCATCGATGGGTGTGCGACCCTGGTTGTCGCGTTTCGAGTGGAGCGCACCGTGCTCCGCGAGATTAGGAATGCTGTTCACATCGGGACCATCTCTTCGGAGCCAAGCCTTGTGCAGAGCAGTTTCGCCGTTCGCGTCGGTCTCGTTAGGATCGAATCGATGCTCCTTGAGCAGTAGTTCTGCAACGCCAAAGTGCCCATACTCGGCCGCAGCATGCAAAAGAGTTGTGCCGTCGGCCAGTTTTTCTCGAACGTTCGTATACGGTTTCTTGCCCTGAAACTTGATGAAAAGCTCAAACGCTTGTTCAGACTGCACCGCATAAAAGAGCGGGGACCGACCATAGCGGTCCCTGAGCATCGTGCTCGGGTGGCACATGAGCAAGTCGTGACTGGGCTGAAAGCGGTTTGCCCTTAACGCCAAATGGAGGGCGCTAGAGCCATCCTCCAGAGGAACGTCGTCATCGGTATGGAGCCGGGTCAATTCGCCTAAGACCCTATCGGCTTCCATCGCAGTTGCCAGCGTAAGCGGCGTCCATCCTCCTGGCCCACCTTGAATCTTGCGGTCCACCCCCTCCTCCATGAAGAACGGAAACACGAGAATTCCAGCATTGAATGAATCGAAGAAAAGGGGCCAGCCGGTTTCGTCCCTGACGTTTGGATGAAGTCGCGAACGGACCAGCGAAAATAGATTGTCGCTGCCGTATCTCGCTAGAAGCCAGAACGCCTCCTTTACGTCGGCAGGCGCTGGATGGAGCCTGTGAGACTCTCGCGCGTTGATGAAGTCGATGATTCGCTGCGCCTCGGTCTCGTTCTCGGAATCGAGCGCCGCGGTGAGTCGATTTTGGAGTTGCTCCGGCGAAAGACTCTCGATTGTGACGTTTTTGATTGGCCCTTGCGCGCGCGAGAGAAAAACAAAAATCCCAACTACGAAGAGGGCAATCGGGATAGGAACGTAGAGCCTCTTCGACATCTAGGGTCAGAATAGCCCAGACGGTCCAAACGGAATAGTCTATTGTTAACGAAGTAACACTAATGTCACTCAATTGCAAAGGGTCTTAAGCCGGCCGATGATTCCGGTCCATGTGCTACTAAGAACCAAACGTTTCAAAGTTAGGTTCGATCGGTTTCCCTGTTTTTGCCTCAACTGGAAACTGGGCTTCGCACTCTTTCAGGTACCCAATGAGTCGTTCGGCGAGATCTTGCCCAATCTCTCTATTCTTTGGGCTAGGGATCCGGGCCAGGTTCACCGTCTCGCCAATATCGTTGGCGAGATTGTAAAGTTCCCAGCGTCGGTCGAGATAGAAGTAGATCAATTTAAAGTCACCTTTGCGAACTGCCGAAAAGGGCTCTAACCCTGGTCCTCGTAGACCACGATAGTGCGGATAGTGCCAGTAGAGCGATCTCTGGGGCGCCTCTTGCACGTTGCGGAAGCACTCGGCAAGGTTGGCACTGTCTTTGAAGAAATCCCCAAAAGTTGGAATCTCCCCTTCGAGTGCAGGGATATCTTTGGGCGGATCCGTATCTGGATTAGCAGGGCGGCCCTGGAGGGCCCAGAGGGTCGCAGTCAGATCGGTTGTGATAATCGGTGTCTTTTTTAACGATTTGCCTCTTGGAATACCCGGTCCAGCAATGACGAACGGAACTCGAATACCGCCCTCGTAGGCACTCCCTTTCCCAGATCGAAGGGGAAGATTGTGTTGGTTGCGAATCCCTCCTCTTGACGATTCCGATAGTCCGCCGTTGTCGCTGGTGAAAATGATGATGGTGTTGTCCAATTGCTCGGCTTGCCGCAGGGTCTGGACTATCGTTCCTAACGCAGCGTCTACCGTCTCGACCATCGTCGCATAGGCCGCCTCGGTTGGGTCCAGGCCCTTGTCGAGGTACTTCTTGAGATATCGTTTGTTCGGCTGGATGGGGGTATGGACTGCATAAGGTGCGAAGACCATGAAAAACCTCCCCTTGGAGGATGCCCAGGTGCGAATGAAATCGGCCGCCTCCAGAGCAAGCGCCTCGTCCAGAAAGATATCTTTGCCGTGGTACTTTTCGAGCCCCGGGACATCATTGAAAGCGGGTGGATCGGACGGAGACTTCTTCTTCGCGGCGAAGTTCTGCAGGCCGTAATAACTGTTGGGATGCCCGAGGGCTCCACCACCGATCGTAGTCGAGAATCCAAGAGTGTTTGGATAGGCGCCGTAGGTTCCCCCTGCACCAAAATGTGCCTTGCCAAAGTAGGCGGTGTGGCAGAGTCCTCTTTGGAGCAGTCCCGGGAGGAGGTCCCATTTTCCGGCCTGAAGCCCTTCCGATGCCCAGGCGAACTTCCCGTGAGACGGGTGGTTGGGGTCGGTATCGCCGCCAGTGGATACCCAGTTTGTAATCCGAGTTCTGGCCGGTGAAAATCCACTGATAAGGGATGCCCGCGTGGGAGTGCAAACCGGACTTGCTGAGTAGGCTTGGTTAACGGTGAGCCCTCTCGATGCGAGTTTTTCGAGGTTCGGCGTGCGGAAATGTCGTCCGGTCACCTTTTCCGGGAGGCCAAAGGAAAGGGAAGTATCTTGCCAGCCTAAATCATCCACAAGGAACACGATCACATTTACCTTCTCTGGTGGGGGAGATATCAAGCAAAGCGACGCGGCGATTAGGGAGAGCATTTAACCCACATTCTATACGTTCTCCGGGGTTATGGGAGGTAGTCTGTACTCGCCACAGGCGACCGGCTCGCAAATAGTTCACCAGAGTCTTTTTTAGCTATTTCTTTAATTGTTGAGAATTCCACTGAACACCCCGAAAAGCAGGTCGCTTCGATTTCGGGCCCTTGTACATTCCCCACAAGATATCGTTGAGCTCGATATCGGCATGAGGCTCTTCTTTCTTTGGGTTCACGAGGCGCTCAGAGTCGGCAGATCGGTAAGCGGTTGCCTTGTTAGTCTCCTCGATTATGGATCGACTCGGAAGAATCGCCTGATAGGGATCGGCATTTACCGGGTTCTTCTTAAAGAACAAAAATGGCCGAGTGGTGGCGACATATTGATTGTGTGGCTCCATCCCAAGCAGAAGGCCCATCGTTCGAATCAGGCTCACGGTGTTGTAAAAGCGACTGTCGAGCGTGTTCTTCTCGATGTAAGGAGTGATCACAAAGGCGGGCGATCGGTGCGCGTCGACGTGGTCGAATCCGTTCTGGGGATCGTCTTCCAAGATAAAGATCGCCGTTTTCATCCAGTAAGATGATTTGCTCACCGCTTCTACCAACTGGCCAACCGCATAGTCGTTGTCGGCGACATACGCTCTTGGGGTGGGACGCCCGGGCGAACTTCCGGCGGTGTGGTTGTTCCCCAGCATAATCATCGAAAAATGGGGCAATGTTTTGGTTTTCTCAAACTCTTCAAATTCCCTAAGCCAGGCCGACATTCGAGAAGGCGCGTTGAACTTGCCGAACTTCGTGTTCTGACGGGGACCAGGCTTGAGCGAATGCTTCACCCACGCATCACTGTCGGCGTAGTCGACGTCGTACAGCTTGAAGTCGAGAGAAGTAACATCGACTAACTCCCTACGATTCGGCGAGGGATCTTCTTCACCCTGCTCGCGATTAGGGAAGATGCCATAGTTGCGAATCTTCAGCTTCTTTGCGAGCATCGGCTCCCAAAGATAGCCTCCCTCACTTCGAGAAATATCGGGAATTCCGCGTAGGTCCACCGCGACCTTGTTGTTCATGCCCTCAGAATCATAGTTACGACCTCGTCCACTATAGTTGTAAGAGGTGTTTCGATTTGCGTAAGCGTTGAGCATCCCTTGAGTGCTCCAAATCCAGCCGTCGTAACTCACATCTCCGCAAACGTAAAAGTTATCCAGTTGCACAAAGCGCTCCGCCAGAGCGTGCTGATTCGGCGTCACCTCTCGAGGAAATAGAGTGAGCTTCGGGTCGTTGTTTCCCCTCGGTAAGTCTCCAAGTACCTGGTCGTAGGTGCGATTTTCTTTGATCACGTAGATGACGTGTTCAATGGGAGGTTTGACAAACTCTTTCTTGGTCGAGGTTAAACGGGAAGAGGTTGCATCGCTATTATCGAGTACGCGATTCGTGGACGCTTTAAGGTCGCCCAGCGCCTGCGATAGGGCGATCCGTGAAACCGTTCCCTCGGTGATGGTCGGCGTGTACTGTCCCCAGCCCCTCACGTCGGTAGAGTTGGGATTTCGAATCTTGTTTCCGCGAAGATTCGATACAAACAAGTTCGAGCCGTCCGGCGTGACCGTCACCGCGGTGGGATACCATCCCGCCTCGAGGAAGCCACTCAATCGGCGTGAAGCAAGATCGACGACGGCAACGGCGTTCAGGTCCGCCATGGCTATGTAGAGCCGCTTTTCATCGGGCGAAAACGTAACGCCGAGCGGGGTCGAGCCCGGGATGTTGGCTAGCGAGGCCGGGCGAAGGAGAATCGTATCCGTCACTTTTCCGCTTGTCGTTTCTATCAGAGAAAGGGTGTCGCTACCCGAGTTAGTCACCGCCAACAGGCCACCGTCTTTAGAAAGTGCAAGGGAAGTGGGCTGAGCCCCTACCTTGATGCTCCGTTGCAACTTCCCAGATTGCGGGTCGAGTTCCGAAACGATCCCGTCTCGTTCGCTCACCGTGTAAACCGCGTTACTTCCGGCGACGATTCCGAGAGGAAAGGCCGGAACGGTTGTTTTCCAAACCTCTTTGCCCGTGGACAAATCGATCGCACTGACGGATCCGGTGAAGTCGTTGTCGCGGTGGCTTTGATTGTTGACCGTGTACAGCAACGATTCATTCGAACTCAAAGCGATGCCTGCGATGTGGTGAGGGAGACCGTCCTGATTCTTAGGACCTGGGTTCGAAAACGTCCGGATCAGAGATAGGCTGCCATCCGCCTCCAAACGGAACTCGGCGACCTCATCCATGGCGCCGCGACTCGCAAAGAGCTTTGACTTGGAAAATGCGAGACCGTAGTAGAGACCAGGACGAACCCCGCGCGATCCGGGTTCGTTGACCTCATGTTTGCTCGAGAGCGCCCCAGTCTTTGCATCTAAAACAGAAAGCTGTTGTCGAAATCCGACTGTCGTCGAGATGACATATCTGCCGTCTGGAGAGCAAAGGAGATTGATCGGCTGGCTCCCGACTTCGGCGAACGGGGCTTCCGTGGAAAGGTATCTGCCCGTGATAAGCGGCGTCCGACCCGCAACTTGGAATACCACCGTCGCCACCCCGCTCATCCCGACGGTTGCGGCGATTACGCCGAATAAAAGTCTCTTGTTCATCATGGAAGCCCCCAGTTCAGCTTAACAACCGGGTCGACCTCTGGCAGGGAAGGACGGTCCTTCCGGTCGTAGTCGGGGCAAACCTTAACACCCCGTTTTATCAAGGGTCGCATCCCCAAGAGTGACGCTGACCCTCTTGTGGAATTACCTAGAGCCTGGAAGCCCGATGGAGGCGGAAGTCGGCGGGGTGGTTGCTCCCACATTTTGACTTAGCTGGTAAGACCGCTTCCATTCGTTTTCTCCCATCATTCGCCAGGAGAATGGCGGTGCGGGGAAGGGATAAATACCTGCCTTCACCAACACCTTTGGCTCCCAGTTCCGAACGATGAACGGTTGAAGCGGAAGACCTGGGACCGCTCGAAAATTGGGAGGGTCGAGCTTGATCTCCACCGCCCGTCCAAAACGGTCTGGCTCTACCGTCATCTCTCGATGAGCACCGTTTACGGGCGACTCGATCGCAACCGGATCGGCGAACGATTGGAGTCCGGTAATCGAGGGTCCCGCCTCGTCGTGAGTGATCCAAAGAGCCCCGCCGAGTTCGCCTGCCTCCTTGGGAAAGGTGAACGTCTTTTCCTCCCCAGGTCGGATGAGGCAAGGCAGCGCCTCTTTGCATGAAAATCCCATCAGCCTCAGCCGGGTAAGGGTGATCCCCTCTTCAATTCCAGAGTCGGCCGAATGAGTGAGCGACAAGATGGCTTTAGAACCGACAATCTTGACGCGCCGGGCGATGCGACCTTTTCGACTAATTGCCTGCCTGACGTCTGACCCACGGTAGGAGGTTTTCTCGAGCAGCAGAGGGTTGTAGATTTGCCAACCATCCTGAACCGGCGGAGCCGGAGGGTAAAGGCTTTGGACCTTGATGGACTTGCCCACGAGGAGTTTCTCCAACTTCGTCGGGTCATAACGCCCCTTCTCGTAACGTCTCACACCTAGGGGAGTTAGGTCTTGGAGTTCGCGCTGTTGCAGTAGCCCCTCGCGGTAGTTTTCAAGGGCTGACTTACCGTCGCGGTCCACCTGGTCCAACTTAGCACCCGCATCTACCAGCAGCTGAACCATCACCGGATCAATCCCGATGTATGGATTAATCGCGCTGAAGATTGGAGTCCGCCCTTGTTCGTCGGTGGCGTTAGGGTTGAAGCCTTCCCGCAGAAGAAACTTCACCACGCCTACGTCTCCCGCTCCAACCGCCGAATGAAGAAGGGAATCGGTCTGAGTCAATCCGTGACGCCAGTCCATTCGCTGCGACCCGTAGAGAGCAGTCAAAGCCCGAAATGTCTTCTCCGATTTCAGCGCTAGGTCGAGCGGAGTGATCTTAAAGTTGGTGGTGGGAACCTTGTTTCGACACTTCGGAAAAATCACCTTCAGAACGCCAACGTGCCCAAATTCGGCGGCGAGATGCAACGCGGTCTTTCCCTCGATGTTGGAATCGTCGACATCCGCCCCTCGAGCAATGAGATAGGAAACGGTCTCGACGTCGCCCGCCGCGCTTGCCAAAAGCAGCGGAGTCCAAGAGAAGTACGACCCTTGCGCGTTCGCATTCCCTCCTGCCTCCACGACAGGTTTCACCCACTCCAAGCCCATTGCGGCAACTTCCAGAATGAGGGGCCACCCCGGCTGAACCCGTACGTTTGGGTCCAATCCATCGGCTATCAGCTTCTGGAGGCCCTTAAGATCTCTGTCTCGAAGACACTTGAGGACGGCTTCTCGCTGCTGATTTCCGGCAACGGGCTTTGACATTTCCCGCTCTTTCGCAAGATCCATCAGCTTTTGGGCTGCCGAAGAATCTTGTCGCGCGAGGGCATCCTCGATCCGTCGCTCGATTTCTTCAGAAGAGAGAGCCTGAAGGTCGTCTTGAGAGGCGGTGCCAGAAGAAGCCTTCCAGTACTGGAACCCACCCCACCCGATTGCCCCGAGCGCGAGAACAACCACCGGAACCACCCAAGAAAGCTTCTTGCTCATCCTTTTTCGCTTAGTCTCAAAGGGGGTTATTTGGTAGCCAAGATGGCTTTGAGCGCCTTGCCCTGGTCCTCGGCGCGACCATAGCCGTGACCACCGGGCATGGTCATCAGCCGGATGTTCGCCCCAATGTCCGACTGCTCCTTCAAAGACTTCTCCGCATAACCTAAAACCATATCAAGTTCGCCAACCAGCATGATCACCGGGCGATCCTTCGGTAACGGGGGCTGAAGGTAGTAATTCCCAAGGAGCAACAGCCCCCGGCATCGGTCGAGATATCGACTCCCAAGGTGCTGAGCGCTGAATCCTCCCATCGAAAATCCGGCGAAAACGAAGTTCAAGTTCGGATTCTTTTTGAGCAAATGCTCGACAACCGCAATGCCTTGAGAGGCGAGTAAAACCCAGTCGCGACCACCGGAAACACCCGAAAGCGAGACGAGCCCGACACCAAGCGCCACACACGTTTTGGGTGCGACCAATGGAGCCGAGCCTCCTGGTGGGATGGTGAACAAAACGGTGGAAAGGTCCTCCAGTTTCTTCCCGGGTGGGAGTCCCAACTTGAACTTCACCGCTCCATGTTTCTTTTCTGTCGGAGCCAAAACTTCAGAGACCCAGCCGTATTTGTAGCCGCTCTTGGTCTCCAGCTGAACGGTCGGACCTTCCTTACTGACGTGCACCGGAGACCCTGCTGGGGCGGAGAGGTTTGAAACAATCGGTGCGGCTTGGGGCCGGCAGAACGCTACAGAACTGCCGAGTGCCATAACGGCTAGTACCATCACGCCTTGGGGTTCTCCCGAAAGGCGTTTGCAAGTCTCCCTGCGCAGTAGATCGCACTGAGCAGAAGCGCAAAACCCGCGAAGTAGTAAATCGTTTTCTGCACGTCGCTGAAGTTTGCGAACGCCTCAGCGAACTGGTACGAGCCTTCAGTGACTTGACTGTATGAATAAACGTACAAGAGAATCGCTGAACTAAAGGCCAATCGTGAGCCCTTCATGATCCCCACGCAAGTTATGACCTCGAGAAGCAAGTAGGCACCGAAGTTGAAGAGAACGGGCAACTTCTGAAGATGCGGCAGTTGCACGATCGCCGAGTAGAGAACCACGAGAAGCGTGGTAGCGCCGACATAGGCATCGAACTCGACCGGCTTTGTCTCTTGCCGGTTAAGGCTTTGACCTAGATCTTCCTCTGTCTCTGGTGCCCTTTCGCTCACTTGTTTATTAGATCACAAAAGTCACCGTTCTGCGAGGGTGAAACGGAAGGAAAGTTACTTGCCGCCTCGAAGAATGGCTTCTACAAAGCCCCCCACGGGCTCGCCATCCCGAATCATCAGCCAGTCGCTAAGTTCCTCAATCGACGCTGTGATCACGTCGCCTTCTCTTGGTTTGGGAATCTTGAAAGGTCGATTTGCGACAGTACCCGTCAGCGAATTCTCATCACAGGCGGTGACCTCTACCCACATGTGCTCCACGTTCTCTCCGTGTTCAAACCGAACTTTGGCAATGAATGGCTCATCTTTGCCCTTTGTTGCGAAGGCAGATACGAACTCGGGCCATCGTCGTCGGGCTTCTTCTACCGCCTGAACCGTCCTTCCAGAGTTGTAATCCACGTTCACGACAATGTCGCCGATGCTCTGAACCGCTTCGTCGAGGTTGCCAGCCGTTAAGAGGTCAAGAATCTCGGGATCGTTCAGGCACATTCGGCGAGTGGTCCAATCGTAGTAGAGCAACGTCGAATCGTCGGTAAGGGCCGCCGCGATTTTCGCCATCAACGGCCGTGCTTCTCGTCTGGACGTGCCCTCGGGAGCCTTCCAGCAGTCGATGGTGACGAACCCCTGGTGGCGTGTCATTCCATCGGAGAGTCGGGCTTCTAGACCCGCCCGAGGCCTAGAAAGGCCCGCATATCTTTGTGGCGAACTGGCGATGGTGAGTTCAAAGCCATCGATCATGCAGCGAAAGTAGCTGGTTTGCTCTTCCTTCAAGACCGGTTGGCCCGCAGAATCCTCGGAGAGGACTCCCGCTTGTCGAAGGAGTTGCTCCACCATCCCCGAAACCAGTAATCGTGGGGTTTCTAGAAGAAACACGATCGCGACAATTTCCTTCGCTTCCTTCCTTTCCGAGAACCACTTCTTCACCGCTCCGAACATTGGTTTCTTCTCTCTAGCCCATCAGCGGGGCACACCCTCTAGACGGCTGGAGTTGGTTGAACGATGCAGTTGGGTTGGTTGCAGAATGGTACGGTGAGAGCATGAAGGTTGTGGAACTCCAAGGGGCTCGCCGCTGCAACTTGGTCGAGCGAACTATGCCATTCGCAAAAGGCGCTTTCGCCGTTGTTCGGCTAGAAGTGGTGCCGATGTGTACGGAGTTCAAGGGCTATAAGGAAGGTTGGCAAACAGATTGTCTGGGCCACGAAGCCGCTGGGACGGTCGTTGAAGTCGATGGTTTAAGGGAAGTCGCCGTCGGAGATCGCGTCGTGGTCATGCCTCAGTACCCGTGTGGTCGATGCAGACTCTGTTTGAGCGGTGAGTACGTCTACTGCGAAAGCTCTCTTGATCCTCATTTGGCGACTGGAAACTCCTGCGGATCTGCAACTTACGCCCAGTACATGATCAAGCAAGACCGTTTGCTTGCGAAAGTTCCCGAGGGTCTCTCGATGGACCTAGCTTCAATGGCGAACTGCGGCATCGGGCCGAGTTTTGGAGGCGCCCGTCGGATCGGGCTTTCTGGCGAAGACACCGTGCTGATCACCGGTCTTGGACCCGTTGGACTCGGTGCCGTGATTGTCTCCAAGTGGTTTGGGGCTCGAGTAATTGCCGTCGATACGAATGAGTTTCGAAAGTCGCTTGCAGCGGAACTGGGAGCAGACATTGTTCTAGATGCGGCGGAGCCTGACCTGGCAAGAAAGATCAAGGATCTCAGCCGGGGCCATGGTGCAGACAAGGCTTTGGAGTGCTCTGGCTCGCCGATTGCCCAGCGTTTAGCGGTTGATGCTCTTCGCCGCCTTGGATCTCTCGCCTTTGTTGGCGAGGCGGGAGAGTTATCTCTTCACGTGAGTAACGATCTCATTCGAAAAGGGCTGACCCTTCACGGCTCTTGGTACTACAACCTTGCTGACGTGCCGCTCGTGTATCGATTGATCGAGGAGCGTTCGGAAGCAGTCGCAAAGATGATCACTCACCGATTCCCCATGTCTCAAGTAGAACAAGCCTGGCAACTTCAGCTCACTGGGAATTGCGGAAAAGTGCTTCTAGACCCCTGGAATTAGATCTTTGCAGTAGAACCGATAGGGTTTAGGCTTGGGAAGTAAGAGACACAACGATGAGACTCTTTTTGATTTTTGGCCTCGCTTCGACGTTCGGTTGCCAGCAAAACCCGGCAGACCCAGCCTCCCAGCAAGGAGTTCCTGCGAGTGGGAATCAGTCGCTCGCTACAAACGACTTAGCGACCCTCTCCGACGAGTTTGAGAACGGAGCCAGCCTTTCAAATTGGAAGCGAGTGACCCAAGTAGAGGGAGCACAGGGTTCACCGCTTCAGACCTACCGGATCGACGGCGGAAAGCTCCAACTCGTCCCGGTCACCTGCACTTGGTACAAGGACTACCGAGCGGAGATGGTTTTCAAAGAAGTCGAAGGCGATTTCATCCTAACGACCTCGGCACGATGCACTTCCCGATCCGGATCGGGAGCACCCCGAACCGCATACTCTCTCGGCGGGTTGATGGTCCGGACTCCTAGGACCGACACGGGTCGAAACTGGCGACCCGGGCGGGAGAACTATGTCTTCCTCTCCCTCGGTGCGGCAGACCAGCCTGGTCGATTCCAGTTCGAAGTGAAAACCACCATCAACAGCGATAGCCAACTGCAAACTTCGCCTGCCGATGGTCCCGAGGCGCAGATTCGTATCGCACGATTGGGCAACCACATGGTCATGCTGAGAAAGACCTCTTCCGGGTGGATCGTTCACAAACGATACGACCGATCCGACATGCCCAAAAAGGTCCAAGCCGGAGTGACCGTTTACACCAACTACTTTGGAACGCAGGGCATGGACGTGGCGACGCACAACTCGCGATTCGGCAGCACCCAAGGGGCCGATCTGATCGCGACGTTCGACTACATTCGCTACTCTCGACCGAGTGCTCAGTTGGCATCAGGAGCGGCTAGAATGTCGGATAGCGAACTAGTTCGTGCTCTCGGGGAATAACGGATGTCTGCAATCGCCTGCCTTCTACTGCTTGCTCAAACTCAACACCAAGTGATTCCGGTTCCTAAATCTTGGAAGCTGGATCCCTGGTACACGCAGGGAGTGGAAGTGCTTGGAATGCGAATCGCCGGGTCGAAGAAACTCAAGCCGGAAGCACTTCTTGAGGCGGCGTATCTCACCGAGAAAATGCTCGCCAAGCGCCCCTTCATTGCCGAAGAACTGGGTCGGAAGCGGATTCACACCGCCATCATGGCCGAGTCTGAGCAGACCACGGACGTGCCGGAGCACAGCAAGATGAACGAGATGTTTCCGGAAACCGACTGGAACAAGCGGGCACGAGGGCTTGGCCCAGGCCCGGCCAGCCTGATCACGTCCGCCGCAGAAGAGAATCTCCTTCGATACAAGACGGATCGCTACAAAGGGGAGTCCATCTTCATCCACGAATTCGCCCACGCGATTATGGATTACGGCATTCCCGCGTTCGACGAGGAGTTTCCTGGCAACGTCGAAAAGGCTTACCAAAGCGCCAAGAAGAAGGGGCTTTGGAAGGGACTCTACGCAGGTGAGAACAAGCACGAGTATTGGGCCGAAGGCGTGCAGTCGTACTTCGACGCCAACCGCCAGTCGATCCCCAGCAACGGCGTACACAACCACGTGAACACTCCCGAAGAGCTACTTGAATACGATCCTGACTTGTACAACCTGATTCGCCGCTACTTGGGTGCGACCACGTATCGATGGGCGAAAGATAAGCGCGACTGAACTCCCACTCCCGAGCCGTGTCATCTGGCAGGTAGGAAGTGGTTTCCAGAAGACCATCGCACGATATCCCCTGTCTTCCCCTTCCTCTTACGAGCCTGACGCTCTTCTTCAAGCCACACCTCAAGCTCGACGGTCCCGGTCTCGTCAAGGCTGTGTACGGAAAGTCCAGAATCGCCGAACACTCCCTCCTTTCGTTCGGGGGCAACTTCCTTGTCGTTCCTAATCAGCTTGATGACTCGGAAGTGCACTGGGCGGCCAAACGGATCGTTCGATACCGCATAAACCTGCGTCCCGCGAAGGACTTCAGACACCCGAGGCGGCCATGCGTAGCGTTCCCTTTGGTATCTGCCGCTGTTCCGGCCCACGCGCCATTCAAAACTGACTGCACCGCCGTAAGCGAATACATTCATCGGGAAAGTTATCTCGCGAGATTCCCCGGCGCCGAGTTTGAAGGGCCCTTCTTTCGTTCCGTTTCCCAAAAGCCATAAATTCCTAATCTCAACCGGTGCTCCTGTCCAACCACCGTCGAGAGATAGTTTCAGGACCGCCCTGTTGTCTCTGCCCGTAACCTTGCGACGAATCACTGGGCTCGGCCCGACTTCCGCCTCATCCCAAAGCTTTATTGGGTCGTAGATCTGCCAACCGTCTTTCCCTTTGAGTAGGGGGACAGAAATCGGTTTGGCTTTTGGATCAAGCAGTTTGAGCAAATTGTTGGCGCGCGCAATCTCTTCGCCCATCGCTATTTCAACGCCAGTCCTCGTGAGTGCGAGGTCCTTTAGGCGGTCCATGAACAGGCGACGGAAGAGGTCCGCCGGTGTTCTGCCCCTCGCATCGCGCGCTTCCCGATTGGCGCCCGCTGCTAGCAGAAGTTCAATATCTTTCGTGTCATACCATCCTGCATTTGCAGCCGCGACGTGAAGGGGTGTCGCGCCGATTTTTGTCGGTCTGTTGACATCCAACCCTAGCTTTAGCATGCTCGAGAGCGATTCGGGAAAACCTCTTGCAACCGCGTAGTGAAGTAGCCCCGCGCCATCCTCGTCGACCACATTCCGGTTTGCCCCTCGCTTCAGAAGGAGCTCAGCCACCCGTGGGTTTCCAGCAGCGAGCAACAGTGGCGTCGCGCCTTCCTCACGCCAAGCGATCAGTTGGGTAGGTTCCTGGCTTTCGTTCCCTTCAGGAACCTCTGGACGCTTGGGTGTTCGTGCCTCGATATCCAAACCCTTGTCCAAAAGGATTTCGACCACGTTGGTCCTGGGATTGGCCACGGCCCCGTGGAGTATGGTTTTGCCCCGCGGACCTGCCGCCTTCACGTTTGCCTTTCGGTGAAGAAGCCAGAGGGCGGTTCGGCTGTTACCAAATGATGAGGCACAGCTTAGTGGCGTCCCTAGTTCGGCGTTGATAATCTGTTCTAGATTCGCACCATTTCTCAGCAATAGCTCGGTCATCGGTACGGAAACCACCGCAACTCCAAGGGGTGTCGTGCTTAGCTCGATCCCCGGAAGACGTTTGACGAACGGCTTGTTAGGATCGGCCCCCGCTTTTAGGAGTTGCTGAACGCGCGCAAATCGATTCTTCTTGATTGCTTCTTGAAAGTCGAGTTTGAGCTCCTTTTCGGTGGGTTTCTCAGCCAGTTTGAGGCGCAAACCTGCGTCGATCAATAGTTCGGCGCGAGCCATGTCTCCCTTGTCGAGAGCCGAATTCAGTTCTTCACCAATTTTCTCTGCCGACCAATCCGCAGGTACTTCCGGACGTCCGCAACTGAGAATGAGGAACCCAATCGGAAACCACCAATATCGCGCAAACGCCGCTCGACTCACGAGAACAATGTTATCAAAGAGATGCGTATTTCAGTTGAAGAAAAGTTTCAACTAGGGCGTTCTTAACATCCACTCCCTCAATTTCTCCAGCGAGTTCTCTCGGTGAGCGATCTGAGCGGTTCTCGGTTTTTTGTTTTGCCCGTCGTTCACGTGATCTAGGTGTGTTCGACGGCGCACAATACTCCAGCCTAACCCCTGTATGCTAATGAAACGATGACGGCTGCACTTGCCCTCCTCTCCACCTTAGCCATGATTCAGCCCTCCGTCCGACCCTCGATCGAACAGTTTCAGGCCGACTCCGCCGCCCTCGATCGCTTCTATCCCGTCGAAATGGCGACCCCGAGGATTGATCGCCTGCAAAAGCTATACGGCGACTACGCGAAAGCCCTCCAAGCCGTCCCATTCGACAAACTCGAGCGCTCGGAACAGATCGACTGGGTGCTCTTTTCCAACCACCTCAAAAGGCAAGAGGCGCTCCTAAAGGCTTTCCGGACTCAAGTGGAAGAGTCGAAGCCGTTCCTCACCTTTGCGGAAGATCTCATCGACCTGTGTCAAGACCAGCGGCGTTCCAATCCCATTCCGTCACCGAAAATTGCCGAGGAACTCACCGCAATCAACCAAGCGATCGGCAAGCTGAAAACCAAATGGGAAGCCGACAAAAGCGCGAACAAGTTCGCCGCTTACCGAGCAGCGAGGTTCAACGACAGCCTCAATCGCAATCTCGCGAGCTGGTATCGCTTTTACAACTCGTACGATCCGTCTTTCTCATGGTGGGTGAAAGAGCCGTTCGAGCGTCTGCAAAAGTCGCTTGAAGATTACAGCGCGTTCCTTAGGCAAACCGTCTGCGGGCTTCGACCGAACGATCCGAACCCCATCGTCGGTGATCCGATCGGAAGAGAAGCGCTGCTCAACGAACTGCAGTACGAGTTCATCCCTTACACGCCGGAGGAACTGGTCCAGATCGCCGAAAAGGAATACGCCTGGTGCGAGGCCGAGATGAAGAAGGCGGCTCAGGAAATGGGCTTCGGTTCCGATTGGAAGAAGGCGCTCGAGAAGGTCAAAAACGATTACGTCGCGCCGGGCGATCAGCCCAACCTCATTCGAGACCTGGCTCTGGAGGCCATCGACTACGTGGAGAGGCACGATCTGGTCACGGTCCCTCCGATCGCGAAAGAAACTTGGCGAATGACCATGATGTCGCGAGAGGCGCAGAAGACCAGTCCGTTCTTCCTGGGCGGTGAGCAAATCATGGTCAGCTTCCCGACTTCGGAGATGGAGCACAACGAAAAGCTGGGGAGCCTAAGAGCCAACAACATCCACTTCGCGCGGGCGACCGTTCACCACGAACTCATACCCGGGCACCACCTGCAGCAGGTTTACTCGTCTCGTTACAACCTCCAGCGCAGACCGTTCAGCACGCCGTTTTGGATCGAAGGGAACGCCCTGTACTACGAGTTCCTGTTCTGGAACATGGGCTTCCAGAAGTCGCCAGAGAATAGAGTCGGCATGCTCTTTTGGAGAATGCACCGATGTGCGCGCATCGTCTTTTCGCTTAATTTTCACTTGAAGAAGATGTCCGTTCAAGAGTGCATCGACTATCTGGTGGACAAGGTCGGGCATGAACGCAACACCGCCGAGGGCGAAGTACGGCGATCATTCAGCGGCGCGTACTCGCCGCTTTACCAACTCTCTTACATGATCGGCGCGCTGCAGATTTGGCAACTGAGACGCGAAACGGTCGAGAAAGGAAAGCTAAAAGAGAAGGAGTTCCACGACCGGGTCTTCCTTGAGGGCAGCATCCCCATCGAACTCCTGCGAGCGAGCGTTCTTGAGCAGAAGGTGCCGAAGGACTTCAAGTCAACTTGGCGATTCTATCCAGGGATTCCGTAGGCATTTACCCTACAGGTCGTCCCTCGTAAAGTGGCGAGGGACCGGTCCTCCTTTCCCCAAAAGCCGGCCCTGCTCGCTTGTCGCCCGCCGTTTAGTGTGGGTTCTGGGCAACGGATTCAACGTTACACGAGACCCTTGGAAAACGCCTTGAAACTTCGGGAAAGATAGCCTCTGTGGCTTAACTTGCACGATCTTGCACGATTCCAGCGTGCTTATTGCTTTTGTTTTGCCTTTAAGACCGATTTCAGCCCTTCGCGATCCTTGATCTCTCGATACAAACTTTCGGCTTCCTTGAAGCAACTCTCTGCTTGAGAAGTGCTTTTTGCAGCAAGTAAAGCCCTGCCGAGCACTAAGTTGGACTTCGCCTTCCAGCGCTTGTGGTCTTCTTTGGTGAAATAGGCGAGCGCGTCTCGAGCAATTTGGATAGCTTCGGCGATTCGATTCTGCTTGATCCTCAGCTCTGCTCGTAACAACTGGATCGCGGCGATCTCACGAGGGCGTTTGTTGAATTTCAGCCACTTGAGTGCGCTTGTGAGTTCTGTTTCTGCCTCGGCCAGTCGGTTTGTCTTGGTGTAAATCGAGCCGAGCTCTCCTTGCACCATTGCAACGCCCAGAGGTTCGTTCGATCGTCCGTAGTAGATGATAGAGGTTCGGTAAGACTTTTCTGCCTCAGCGATACTCCCAAGCTTCATGTAGATATCGCCTTTCGTTTCATTGAGCGGTCCGTACGGGTTATCTGCGTCGAATTCTTGGTGCAGGGCCAACGATTCGTCGACCAGTTTCAACGCCTTGGAATAGTCGCCACGATAGATGGCAAGATTGGCTAACCCTCGCTTAGCATCGGCAAAATAGGTGGTGTCGCGAGCGACTTGGTTCTTTTCGAGGACCTCATAAAAGAGCCGCTCCGACTTGTCGTATTCCCCTTTTTGGTAGGCGTCGTGGCCTTTAGTCAGCAAAATCTGAATCGACTCTCGATACTGCTGGTTCGCCATCGCATCATTGCCACGACCGGTCGTCGCCCCTGCGATGATCATCACCGAGATCACCGGAACAAGCAAAAGGGCCCAGTAAAAAGCACGCGGGGGCGAATCGCTTCTCGACTCCCTTCGAACGGATTCTGTCGTGCTCGAAAATTTGCTCGATTCAGAAGTTGCGATCACCGTTACTGGACTGTCCGCGACCTCTACAGACTCATAGATTCGGTCTTCGTCGGTAGTGTCGAGATCATCGTCCATCCCTAGCTCGGAATTCCCAGCAGCGGTCGGATCCTGTTCGATGAGATATTCGGGCAACAACTCGCAGGCTGTGCGAGCGAACGCGGTGGCAACGGAAGACCGATCAACCGGGCTTCCGGATAGCAACCGGTCGGCGGTTCGTACGCTGACGCCGAGCAATTCCGCACGCAAGGGGCGAGTGAGGCGTTCATCCGGAAACTCGGCTCTCCACCGCGTCTCAAGATGATCATCTAGAACGGCAATGCCTTCAGGAGAAAGACGAACGGCTCGTGCCCGCTTGGCACGACGAGCGGCGACCAATTCCCGTTCCGAAGTGTTCTCCATTCTTTCCCCCATTTGATAGTTACCTGCTTGAACGAATCTCTTTCAATTGTTCGCCTCACTTAGCCATCGTTGAAATCTAGGACTCGCCCCCAGTCTCACCGTTACGAGTTACGGAAAAGGTGCGACCAAAAGCCCCAGCGGCCAAACAGATGCCCAAAAACGAGATCACAACCATTCCTATCGCTAGGCTCGTTCTAGCCGAAATCAGCCCAATCAAGGGCGGACCAAGCAAGAACCCGGCATAGCCCCCGGTTGTGACCGCTGCAAGACCCACGCCGGTGGAGACTTCGGAGCGATTTCCCGCCTCACGAAAGACAGCGGGGACAATGTTCGCCAGCCCCAAGCAAGCCAGGGCGAAAGCGGAGATCGCCTGCCAGGGTTCTCGGACTTGAGAAGCGAGAAAAACTCCTAGAAAGCAGATCGCTCCGCCAAACGCGATTACCTGTCGGTTGGTGAATCGTTGAAGCACGAAGTCGCCCGAGAAGCGTCCGACCGTCATTGCGAGCGCGCTGCAACCCGTCACGATCCCAGCAAACTCGGGTTGGGCTTTGAGATAGTCTCGAACATAGAGTGCGCTCCATGTCATGACGCCCTCTTCGGCAAAAAAGGCCGCCCCACACAAGAGAGCCAAGACCAACAAAGCACCTTTGGGAACCACAAAGTGAGGTCCCTCTTCGTTTCGATCAAACGTCTTGGGCAGAAGCGCGGGGTAGGCAACGATGGATGCGATCAGCAACACCACCGTCGTTATCACAAGGTGAGTCACGGGAAGAATCTGAGCCTTGGTTGTTGCCGAAGCGGCGAATCCGCCAACGATTCCACCCGCGCTGAAGAACCCGTGGGTCGTTGCTAGAATGCTCTTCGGATAGAGGTTCTGCACCTCGATCGCGTGGGCATTCATCGCAACGTCCAGAGCACCGTAAGCAATCCCAACGACCAATAAATGAAAGCCTAGGGTGTAAATGTTTTGGTGGAGCACCAGCCAGGGAACGCAGAGACAGGCCATCAGCGCGGAAGCAAGGCAAACCTTCGCGGTGCCAAAACGGTGAATCGCCGCTCCCATGGTTTGCATGCTGGCAACGGCGCCCAGTCCGGAACAGAGCAAAGCCTGTCCAAGAGCGTCTTCCGAACATCCGATCTGAGCTCGGACGGTGGGGATGTGGGGAAGCCAGCTGCCGACCAGCAATCCAAAAATGAGAAAGTAGGCAGAAACCGCGACTCTGGCCCTTTGCGCCTGCTTCGTGGGTTCCATCTGCGGCAAAGGTTACCGGGTTTCTATTTGGCCACGAATCGTAAATCGGATGGGCAGGTTGTCGAGCCTGAAGACGGTCCCTAATACCGTTACGAGATCGGCTCATCCTCAAGAGTGTTAGTATTGGTCAACCATGGTCGCATCGTCCTTATTGCTGTTCGCTGTCATTAACGCCACCCATCCCGACGTGGTCGTTATCCTTGGCATTCCGGATGGGAGGGATGGGGCGGTGATCGAGAAAGACTGCGCCGAGTGGAGAGAAGAGTGGTTCAAACTCGGCGTCGCCCCGGCGAACGTGGTTTACGCGCCGGAACTGCATCGACGATCAAGCATCACCGAGGCGCTCACCCTCGCCCGCAACAAAATGAGCGGGAATTCGGGCCATCTTTGGGTTTGTGTCAGCGGTCACGGAATCGTCGCCGACGGCGCCCCTGCGATTCGCCTCGAGCCTGATGAAAAGGTTTCTCCCCAGAACGAGTCTCAGTTCAAGCCGTTCTTGTGGTCAGAGGTACTGAGCGTTCTCGCGCTTCGACCCGGTTGGAAGGGAACCTTGATTGCCGATCTCTGTCACAACAACATGATCACGCCCTTCCTTACGCCCGGATATTCGGCCATCCTTTGGGATAGACCACCGACCGATCCACGCTGCCAGATCGCGTCTCATTCGTTTCCCGGAAAAGGCGAGCGGGGCGTGATCTCGATTGCCGCTTGCGCAAGTATTCGGTATTGGAACGATCCGAAAGCCATGACCGCGG
The DNA here is from genome assembly GCA_027483535.1 of bacterium. Classification (GTDB taxonomy): domain Bacteria; phylum Armatimonadota; class Fimbriimonadia; order Fimbriimonadales; family Fimbriimonadaceae; genus Fimbriimonas. The sequence continues at coordinate 310,474 of JAIXUN010000001.1, read as the reverse complement.
CGATGAACGAGTTCTGCGATTCCAAAGAGCTCGCGAAAGTGAATAAAAACTACAGGTTCCGATTGGATACGTTCTCACCCAGATGAGTCCGAACTGGGGCCGAAATGGGGCCGCCTACGTTCAGAATAGGCAAAAAACGAGGGACACTCGCGGCGGAGTTCACGGGGTTAGGCTTAGTTCATGGCAGATGTCTTCGGTGTGGACGCCTACTCGCCAGACCAAATTGCGGAACGCGTTGAAACCGTAGGGGTCAAAAAGGCCCGACTTCACCCTCGCACCACGCTCGCTCTCGGCGTTCTTGGCGGAGGATTCATTGGGCTAGGAGCGCTTCTCTACACGTTTCTCGTTTCTGAACCTCATGCAGGTCACAGTCCCCCCACGAGATTCTTAGGCGGGTTCGGATTCTCGGTGGGACTCATTTTAGTGGTTGTCGCCGGAGCCGAACTCTTCACGGGCAACAATTTACTGGTCATGGCGTGGGCAGGGAAGAGAATCTCCACTCTCGAGCTCATTCGAAACTGGCTACTGGTTTTTGTCTCCAACCTTTTCGGTGCCTTGGGGTTAGCCGTGCTTGTCACGCTTGCGGGAAGCCTTAAAGCTGACTTTGCCGCCGCCGCCGTTCGAATCGCCGAAAGCAAATCCTCACTCACTTTTACCGAAGGGTTTTCGCGAGGAATCCTCTGCAACGTGTTTGTCTGTCTAGCGGTTTGGCTGGCCATGGCAGGTCGAACCGTCACCGACAAGATTCTCGCGATTGTCCTACCCGTCACGGCTTTCGTTGCGCTCGGGTTCGAGCACAGCATTGCAAACCTGTACCTGTTCTCGGTGGCTGCCCCGCTCCGCAACTATCAGTTGAATTGGCAAGGAATTGGCTTGAATCTCGCGTCAGTAACCCTCGGAAACATCGTTGGCGGAGCCGGAATGGTGGCGCTGGTTTACCACTTCGTTTACAGGCACGCGTGGGAGCCCGTTACGGATTCGAAGGCGGAGTAGATTGCCGCTTCTCGGCTTCAAATTTGCGCCGACGCAGGACCGGGTTGGCGTAAATGTAAACGCCCGTAAGGCTAAGGGCGCCGAGCCCTACCGCAACCACGGGCAGCACAAAGTCTTTCATCGTATCGTTGAAAAACGAAAGGTCGTGAAGGTCCTCGATGAACTGGTCGGTGCGTGTCGCAACCTGAAGCACCTTCCCAGAATTGCCATCTACCTGCACTTCGGTATAGCCCTCCTTTGAAACCACTTTGTAAACGTTACGCTTGGGCCGATAGTCCACCCGGTCAACGTCAGAAGGGTCCTTCAACGTTGATTCCCCCACCGAAAAAGCCGCCGCCATGGCCTCGTCGGCAGAAATCCGGGTCGTGCTTTCCGAGCGAGGGGATCCCGCCTTTTCTTCCGGGCGCACCCAAGAGACTCGGCTCTTGATGGCAAGGAGGAACCCTGTCCCTGCGATGAGAAGCAGGAACAAGGAGTTGATCAGTCCGATCCACTTATGAAGTTTGCGAATTCGATGGAGCAAGGAGTCCCATTATCGCAAATCGTGTTAAGAATCGGCAGAGCTTAATGCTTTGAACTCACCGTAACGATCGAGTATTTCGGCAACGTGACTTGCACAACGCCGTTCACCGATTCATAGCTACCCGCGATAGGCTTCACGTTCTCCGGTTCTTCGAAGGTGTTGTGCGCCGTCATGGTCGCTCCGGTGAGGACTCGCACCTCGGAAACTTCGCCGATAGGCAGCTCGAGAACGCGGTCGTTCTCCGGATCAAGGTTCGCGATGGAAGTGGTCAGAACCCCATCTTTCTGCGTCGCCGAAATGGAGATCGCAGGCAATTCGATTCCCTCGACGGTGATCTTCGGAATCTCAACCTCAAGTTCAACCACCTGCCCACCTTGGTGATGCTTGAACATCTCGAACACCCAGAAGGTGGGGGTCTTGATCATCCTCGCACCGTCGGTAAGGATCATCGCCTGCAGAACGTTCACCGTCTGCGCGATGTTTGCCATGTGGATCCGATCTGCGTATCCGTGGAAAAGGTGGAAGTGAATCGCCGCCAGAACCGCATCTCGCATCGAGTTCTGTTGGTACAAGAAGCCGGGAGTCGATCCGGGCTCGCTCTCGAACCAAGTGCCCCACTCATCAACGATCAGGCCGACCTTCTTCTCCGGGTCGTACTTGTCCATGATGGCGGTGTGCTGCTCCAGAAGGGTGCCCATGTGCAGAGCCGCCTTCATCACTTCTGCCCATTGCTTGGTGTTGAAGTCGATCGCCGAACCGTTGGGCGGCCAGCCGTTCGGCACCGCGTAATAGTGCAGCGAAAGACCGTCCATGTGGTCCTTGGCTCGCTCCATCATCACCTCGGTCCAGTGAAGGTCGCCCGAGTTCGCGCCGCAGGCAATCCGATAAGCCTTGTTGCCAGAGTAGTTCTTGACGAAGCAGTTGTAGCGTCGATACTCGTCGGCGTAGTACTCCGGGCGCATGTTGCCACCGCATCCCCAGCTCTCGTTCCCTACGCCAAAGAAGGGAAGCTTCCACGGCTCTTCTCGACCGTTGGCACGCCGCCAGTTCGCCATGGGCGATTGCGAGTCGGAGGAGATGTACTCCACCCACTCCATCATCTCTTGTACGGTGCCGCTGCCTACGTTTCCGCAGACATAAGGGGCGGTGTCGAGCAACTCGCAGAGGTCGAAGAACTCATGCGTTCCAAAGTGGTTGTTCTCCACCACTCGGCCCCAGTGAGTGTTCAGAATGGACGGTCGATTCTCTCTCGGGCCCACGCCATCTTTCCAGTGATACTCGTCCGCAAAGCACCCGCCCGGCCACCGAAGGACCGGAATGTCGAGCTCACGAAGAGCAGCGACCACGTCGTTGCGAATGCCACGGGTATTCGGGATTTCAGAATCCTCACCCACCCAAAAGCCTTCGTAAATGCACCGCCCAAGGTGTTCGGCAAAGTGACCGTAAACGTTTGGATTGACGGTTGGTGCGTCGGATTTCGGGTTGAACTTAACGGATAGTGTGCTCATGAGTTTGTTCAGGGATTCTTCGGAAGGAGATCGTTCCGCACCATTCGGGCGCCGAATAGGCCCCCGGCGATGGATCGGTTCTTCGCACGAAACATGATGACCACGCTTTGCTTGCCTTGAGTCATCGAAAGGGGGAGCGGATAGTTGATTTGAACGAATCCGGGATTTTGCGGTCGCTGTCTCTTCTCATCAGAGAGAAGCACGCCGTCGACAAGGATTTCAAACTCGCGACCAAAGTCGCCGGACCAGTAGTCGCAGATGAACGTGTGCTCGAGTTTTGAGTCCACTTTCATTCGGAACGAGAACCAACCATCCATCGCGTGCCGCCACTTGCGACCCGAGTGTTCGCCCGCTTCCGTTCGCTCGCCTTCCAGGTCATGATCGCGTTCCGGCTGCATTTCGCCTACGCGGAACAGGTCGGTGGTTGCTTTCTCCAAAGCTTCCCTGGCTGCGATCACCTTTCGATATTCCGCTTCCTTCACCTTCCACTCGTCGTCAGTGAAGACGTCGAAGTAGGTGGTGTAGACCTTGTCGTAGGCCTCATAGAAGGGTACAAGAGTCAGGTCCTTTGGCTTGATGAGGCTCTTGGAAACAAAACGGAGTCCTTCGCCTTTTACTCTCTGGAACGCCTTCTTGAGATCGGCGCCTTCCTTGGGAACGAATACCGGAGCCGGAACCTCGCCCTCCTCTGCTTGAACACCCACCAACACGACTGGGCCATAAAGAACCGACGTCTTTTTGGGGTTGTCCGGGGTTGGCTCGAAACGGATCTCGGCCGGGAACTGAACCTTCAGTTCATCGCTCGCTTTGAACGTTCGCGAGATCCGAGCGTAGCCGTCCTTTTCCTTCTTCAGAGATACCGCCTTGCCGTTGAGGGTCGCCTTGGGCTCGCCGACGGTCCAGAACGGGACTCGCAACGCGAGTGACCTAGCCTCGCTCGGGGCACGATCCACGTTGATCGTCACTTTCTGGTCTCGCTCGTAATCGCCCGTCTGCGTAATGGCAAACTCTTCTTTCGGGTCCACGATCTGCGAAGGGATGTACAGGTTCACTTGCAGTTCGTTCTCCCGTTCGGTGTAGATCGCCTCGCCGTACTTGGCGTGGTTCTCCATTCCGGTTCCATGGCAGCAGGTGAAGTCGTTGTACGGATTGCTGAACTTTCGCTTCGCAAGCGGCTGCAACGGAACGAAGTAGGTCTTCATCGCATCCGTAGGTCGCTGAGACGCCAGGATGTGGTTGTAAAGAGCCCGCTCGTAAAAGTCGTACCGCTCAGCGTCGCCGTCCCAAGTGTGCAGGTGCTTGGTGAGCTTGAGCATGTTGTACGTGTTGCACGTCTCGGCCGAGCTTGCTGAAAGTTGGTCGGAAAGGCGACCCGCCGTCGTGAGGTGCTCTCCGTTGCTATTGCCTCCCATCGAAAACGTGCGGTGGTTGACAATCCTGTCCCAGAAGAACTCGCTCCCCTTTCGGTCGGAGGATTCGCCCTGGAGTTCGTAAAGCTTGGCAAGACCGATGAGCTTCGGAATCTGGGTGTTCGAGTGCAGCCCCGCCAACTTGTCCACGCCTTCTTCGAGCGGCTTGAGAACCGCATCGTGGTGGAACTTCCTCGCGAGGTCTAGGTATTTCTTTTCGCCTGTGATCTCGTAAAGATCGGCTAGGACCTCGTTCATGCCGCCATGCTCGCAAGCAAGCATGGTTTGCCACTTCTGAGCGTCTAGGTTAGAAGTGACCTCAATGGCCCAATCGCCAAGTTTGGTTGCCACGGGCAGGGCGCTTTCGATCCCCGCAAGTTTGTAGGCGTCGACGAGTCCGGCGTAGACCTTATGCTGCGTGTACCAGGGCACCCAAAGACCGTTTAGGTCGAAGCCCTTGCTGCGAATCTCACCCTTCCGTATTTCGTTCCAAACTCGATCTCCATCGGGGATCGCGCCAATGTATCCGTCCGAGCGATTCGCCTGACAAAGGGTCAACTCTTTGACAATGATTTCGGCCTTCTCTTTGAACCGCACATCCCCGGTAGCGGCATAGTGAAGCGCGAGACCCGAGAGATAGTGCCCAAGCGAGTGCCCGGCGATCCCCATTGTTTCCCAACCACCGTAGTTCTCGCCCTTCGTGGGAAGTCCCGCGTTTTTGTAGAAGCCGTGAAGGAGTCGGTAGGGGTCGAGCATCAACAGATACTTACCGTTCGCTTCCTGTGCTTCTTTGAATCGACTCGGGAGGAGCCGCACCGAACTCAGCGGAACGGGCTTTGACTTGAATTCAACGCTTTTCATGGGATCGGGATCTGAAAATGAAAAGGTCCCGCCGATCGAACAGATCGACAGGACCAGAGAGAGCGTTCCGGCGAAAGGAATAGACATGGGGTTTATCGTTCTATCTTAAACGTTCCCGCATACACACACATCGGAGGAAGTGAGATTGTTGCAACTCCGTTGCTAATCGTCACGTCCTCGTGGACACAACTGTAAACCCGGTGAGGGGCATCGAAGGTGTTGTGAGCCTTCGGATCGGTTCCCGCCAAAAATTCAGCGTCAACCAACTCCGTAACCGAAGCATCGCCGATCTTCACCTGAACCTCCATGGGCTTCTCGAGGTCGCGGTTGACGAAGAATACGCTCAGCCGGTCTCCGTTCAAGATGGCGCTGGTATCCAAGAAACTCACTTCGCCGTAAGACGCAGACGTGTAGGACGGACCCTCGACCTGCACCTGCAGAGAGATGCCCTCTCGCCGCTTGGACATCATCTCGATCGGATAGAAGATGGTCTGAAGAATCATCTCGTCGCCTCGGGTGAAGATGGGGGCGATCACGTTGACGATCTGTGCGAGGTTGGCGATCTTCACCGAATCCGCGTGTCGGATGAACGAGTTGAGGAATCCAGCCGCAACGAGCGCATCTTCGAGGTTGTAAACCTCCTCGAGCAGAGGCGGAGCGAACTTGCCCTTACCGTCTACGTGCTCGGCCTTGTTTGCTCGGTACCAGACGTTCCACTCGTCGAAGCTCAGCTTCACTTTCTTGCGCGTCTTCTTGGTCTTCCAAACGCTGTGGCAGACGGCGTCGGTCGCCTCGATCTGATCGTCGATCGAGTTGCCGACCGCCAGATAGTCCACCGTGTCGTCATTGTGATTGCCAACGTATCGGTGAAGGCTCAAATAATCGACCTCGTCTCGACAGTGCTCCAACACCTTGCGATCCCACTCCAGGTACGTCGGAAGGCCTGTTGTGCAGGAACCGCACACGACCAACTCGATGTCCGGATCGCACATGCGCATCATCCGAGCGGTCTGCTGGGCGCTGATCGCATAGTTCTCCGCCGGAACGTGACCGATTTGCCAGTGACCATCCATTTCGTTTCCGAGGCACCAGAGCTTGATGTCCCACGGCTTCTCGAATCCATGCTCGCGGCGAAGATCAGCCCACTTCGATCCTCCTTCGATATTGGTGTACTCCAGCCAATTCCGAGCCTCTTCCGGGGTGCCTGTCCCTAAGTTCACCGCCATCATCGGTGTCCACCCCATCCGATTGGAAAGCTGCATGAACTCGTTGGTGCCCACTTCGTTGGTCTCGATGCTCTGCCATGCCAGATCGCGCACCTTGGGTCGGTTTTCGCGGGGACCCACACCGTCCAGCCAGTGATAACCCGAGACGAAGTTTCCACCGGGGTAGCGCATCGCCGTGAAGTCCAATCGCTTGAGCGCCGCTTGAACGTCCTTTCGGAACCCGAGGTCGTCTGCATGGGCGCTCTGGGGTCGGTAAACACCGTCGTTAACGGCTCGACCCATATGCTCAAGGAACCCGCCAAAGATTCTGGGGTCAACTCGATCAACGGTAAACGCGGTGTGCAAATGAAGGGTGGTTTTGTGCATGTGGGTTAGTCCTTAAGGCCGGTTGAGGCCATGCTTTCAACGATTTGGCGCTGGAACGCCAAGAAAACGAGAATCAACGGAAGGGTCGCCATCACGCTTGTCGCAAGAGTGAGGCCATATTCCGTGTAATACGAGGTCTGGTAGAGCGCGATGCCCACCGGGAGAGTGTAGTTGCGGACCGAGTCCATAAAGACAAGCGGTCCAAGAAAGTCGTTCCACGACCCGATAAACGTGAAGACGCCCAGGGTCGCCATGCTCGGGGCGCAGAGGGGCAGCGTGACGTTGAAGAAAACCTCCCCCGTCGAGCATCCGTCGATAATGGCCGCCTCCTCGATTGCCTCTGGAACGGCCCGCATGAACTGGCTGAGCATGAAAACGCCCCAACCCCCAGCGGTCGCGGGGACAATGAGCGCAAGCGGCGTATCTAGCCAGTGAAACTTGCTCAGCATCAGATACAAAGGAACCAGAAATAGCTGGGCTGGAATCATCATCGAAGCCACAACCACACCAAGGAAGGCGTTCCCACCGGGAGCCTTTAACCGGGTGATTCCGTAAGCCGCCATCGAACTTATGCCCACGACCAGAACCGTGACCGAGGTCGAGACGAAGAAGCTGTTCAGAAGCCACCTGCCAAACGGCGCCTCTTCCACCCATCCTAGAATGTGGAGATAGTTGGAGAGCGTCCAAACTTTCGGGATCGCCGAGGCTGGATTCAAGACCTCAGACTCCGGCTTGAAAGACGTGAACGCCATTAACGCCACAGGCGCAAGGAAGATCGCCGCAATCGCGAACATGAACGCGACCAGGAAAATGCGCCCCGCTCTTCTCATTGGTGACCTCGCCTAAGGAATCGGTACTGAACCAGGGCAAACAAGGCGATCACCAAGAACAGAAGCCAGCTCATCGCCGCTCCGTAGCCCATTCGATAGTTGTTGAATGCAGTTTCGTAGATGTACTGCACTACGCCGCGAGTGGAAAGTTCCGGTCCGCCCCGGGTGAGCAAGAACGGCTGACCAAAGACCTGGAACGCCCCGATGGTATTTGTGACGACCACGAACATCAGCACGGGCCGAAGCAGTGGAAGGGTGATCTTCGAAAGAAGAGGGAAGTAGGCGGCTCCGTCGAGTGTCGCCGCTTCGAAAATCTGTTTGGGAATCTGCTGCAGAGCGGCGAGGATCACCACCGAAGTTCCGCCGACGCTCCACCAGAGGCTCATGAGCACGATGCTGGGCATCGCAAATCCGCGATCGGAAAGCCACGGCTGCGGTGCAAGGCCCGCTCCCTTGAGCCAAAAGTTGAAAAGACCGAACTCGCCGTTGTAGAACCACTGCCACAAAATGCCCGCGACAGCCACGTTGAACATGCCCGGAAGGAACAGCATTGCCCGAACCACGTTCCGACCCCGGTTCATGGCGTGCATGCCAAGGGCCAGGGAGAGCGCCAGTATCAGCATGCTCGGGATCATCAGAACCGCGAACCAGAGCGTCGCTTTCATGGCCTGCCAGAAATAGTCGTCTTTCAGAGCATCTTGGAAGTTTTGAAGCCCGACGAACGAGACCGACTCGCGCGAGGTCAGGTCGAAACGCATGACGGAGAGCCATAGTGAGACCCCGATCGGCACGATCACGAATGTGGTGAAGGCAACCACAAACGGAGCCAAGTAGAGCCATCCCGTGAGCTTTCGCTCCTGCAGGTAGGTCACGGTTTCACCACCCGTTCGGCTCGGTCGCGGTCAATGAACTTTTGAGCGTTTTGATCGGCGATCTTCAGCGCCTCTGCCGCGGTCGATCGTCCGCGCATCACCTTCTCTACCGCCAGGTCGATTTCAAGGGTGAACTCGAAGAGCACGTTGATTCGAGGCGGATAGATCATGTACGGAATCTGCTTGGAGAACCCGTACTGCACGGGCATCGCCTGAAACTCGGGAGTGGCCCGCACCGACCTCCTCGCTGGGACCTGCCCGGCGTCTGCCCATTCGATGCTGTTCTCGGAGAGAAACTGAATGAACTTCTCGACCGCTTCTCGCTTCTCGTTCGGCAGACCCTCTCGCACGCAAAGCACGTGCGAATCCGCCAAGGTGCCGGGCCGATCACCGAGCTGAGGTAGCGGTCCGCCAAGATAGTTCAGATCGTTCAACCGCTTCAGGTCGCCCAGCATGTAGACGCCGTCGAACACCATCGCGACCTTCTTTTGTCGATAGCCGACCCAGCCCAGACCGTTCTCTGGTGGCGGCACCAACTTATCTTTGCCCAAGCTCCCTAGGAACTCCAATGCGCGAATGTTCCCGGGATGATCGAGGTCGGCATTGCCGTTTTCGTCCAAGAATCGACCGCCGAACTGGGGCATCAAACTCTGAAAATTGTTTCGCCAAAGGGTGAGGGCAAAACCCCATTCGTCGGGACGTTTGTCGCCATCCACATCCTTCCTAAGGAGTGAGGCAAGACGAACAAACTCTTCTCGGTTCACAGGCAACCGGTCGAAGCCTGCCTTCTTGAGGGCATCTTTGTTGGCGTAAAGCCCCTGAGGGTGAATATCCAGCGGGACCCCAACAATCCGATCCCCGTAAGTCACCTGATCCAGAACGTAGGGGTCGAAGTCCTCTCTTGGAAGGGTGCTTGGCCCAAACAGATTGGATACATCCGCCACGAATCCCGCTTTCTGCATCCGAGGCAGTGTGCTGGCGTGAATGACGAAAATCTCCGGTCCGCGACCATCCACCGCCGCGACCATCAGCTTGTTGTAGTAGGTCGCCCAATCCATGCGCTGCATGGAAATGAGCACCCCTGGGTTCGCCTGATTGAACCTTCGAATCATGCCGAGCATGGTCCGGCCGTCTGGTCCGGTGAACCCGTTCCAGAAGCTGATCTCGACTTTGCGAGCCTTACTTGGACCGAGACACTGAAAGTCTCCGCGAACGACCCCGAGCCCCACACAGAGGCCAATCAGGAGTCCAAGCGAGAGACGAGGGTTCAAGGTTCTACTCCGTCACCGAGACTCGGTAACCGCGAACAACCGCTCCCGTCCCGGTACGACCCGCGTAGTAGCCGTTCTGATAGGCAGATTGAATCCGGTCTTGGAACGGACCAATTGCCCGGCCCCGCCGATCGGTTGTCCACCGCAAAACAACTTCCGAACCTTCCGATTTCCAGGTCCCAAGAGCGAGTTTCTTGCCTTCCTCGCCGGCGACAATCGCTCCATCTTCGGTGAGCTCGATGGTCTCGGGTTGACCAAAGTCCACCTGGTGCATCCACCGACCAACGAGCGAACTGCCACGCGTGGGTCGACTCGCTTCCAACGGCAGTCCGGGAATCGGCCAACCGTCTTTGTTCCAGATCAGCTCTCGGACCTGCAGGGTTGGGAGGCCCCAGTTGTCTCCGTTCCACGCTTTACGAGCATCGTAAAAGTGGTACGGCATCACCGTGCGACCATCGTTTAGCGTGAGAACATCGCAGTGCCCTGGCGACATCATTGGCGGGGAAGTTTTTAGCACGTTGACAAATCCGCCATCTGCCATGGATTTACCCGATGCATCCAAAAATGGTCCCTCGGCGGTTTTCGATCGCCCGACCATGATTCGGTAGGTGCTTCGAACCCCCTGCGCGGCGAGTCCATAGGAAACGAACAGGTAGTAGTAGTCGCCTCTCTTAAGCACTGCCGCGCCCTCGAGAGGATTGCCTCGCTCACCCGTGTTTTTGGCAACGCAGGTGATTTGCGGCTTAGCTGGGTTTTTCAGTAAGCCTGAAACGGGATCGAGTTCTGCGACATGGATGCCCGACCAGTACGACCCAAAGAACATCCAATGACGGCCGTTCTCATCGACGACGGTTTCTGCATCGATTGCGTTCCGATCGTCGCCGGGTTTCGTTTCGTAGACAAGTCCTTTGTCGACCCAACCCACGAGCGGATTGTTCGGATCGAACGACGCATTCTCCGCAAGCCCAATCACCGACTTGTTGGTGCCGAAGTTGCTCTTGCTGTAGTAAACGCGAACCTTCTTTCCGAGCACCAGCACATCTGGCGCCCAGATGGACTGGTGGTCGTATCGGTCAGACAACCATTTTGGCTCGATCTTGAAAATCGGCCCTAAGGTCTTCCAGCGTGCCCAATCAATGCTCTCTCGAACAACGGTGAACCCATCACCGCTTGTGCTGAAGCAAAAGCGCTTCCCGCCTATCTCCACAATCGTTGGATCGTGGACATGGCCGCTCTCGGTTGATGCCGCTCCATCTCCCGGAAAAACCGACCAACCATCCGACTCGCTGTTCCGAACGGCGGAATCTAGTGAGGCAGATGAAACGGGAGTTGAAAGGAGAGTAGCCATGGCGATCGTCAACGTTGACGTGAGCACGATCGATCCTGCCTACTGTCCCTGAGGAGCCTGTCCTTGAGGAGCAGGGTTTTGACCACCCGCCGCGGGAGCAGATCCAGGTTGCTGACCTTGCATGCCCTTGGCAAAATCGTCTCGACCTTGGCTGGCCTTTTTGATCTTCTCATCGTCGCTCAAGACAGGGCCGTCGTCTCCGCCGGAACATCCAACGAGTAAGAAACCGAGGCTGAGAAGAAGAAGGGAGAGAATGGAAAGCTTTTGCATGGTAACTGTGCGGTTTTGGTCAAGAGAGGAGGTCAGAAACGCGACGTTGGCCTAGGCCCTGGGGACCCAGGCCAACGAACGGCTGATTCGGCTTTAGCCCTTACAGAATGTTGGAGACGTTACACGCAGAGCCCCACGTGTACCAGTAGTTGGGGTTGATCGCCGGATCGGTAAGAGACGTGGTGTTCGGAAGTCCATCGCCACGTGCGTGAGAGTTAACGACTCCGCTGACGCCCATGTTGCGGAAGGTGACTCCGTTTCGAGGCTTGTAACCCGCATGACCATCGACCCAGCCGTAGTTGCCGCCTTTACCAAACGTGTTGCCCGCGAACGAGAGATCGATACCGTTGCAAGCGGTGGTTACGCCATCGAAGTTTGTCGGCTGCGTCAGCGATTCTCGGGTTGTGGTGAGCGCACTTTGGAAGAGGACGATCTCAGCGGGAACGGAGATGGCGGTGAACGACTTTCGTTGAACCGTACCGTTCATGATCCAGGTGTTGTTTCCGCCGCCTTGGAGGTTGGTGTATCCGTACCGTGCATTCGGATCCTTAGGAGCCGCCGCGCTCTCCATGAGCTTCAGGTTCTTCATGTACGGCTGAATGTCGCGAGCCCAAACCTGCGGGTAGCGAACGTCCATGTATCCCAAAGGCGTTCCACCGGGTACTACCGGCGGCCAGTGATCGTCGGACCCAGCATTCCACGGAATGGGGAAGTTGTTTTGGTCGTTGTTCTGACCTGCGATCATGTCGTCGTTGTCGCCGCTATACATGATTGCGGAGAGCGTGATCTGCTTGACGCTGGAAAGGTCGGAAGCTTTCTTGGCCGCCATCTTCGCCTGAGCGAAAACTGGGAAGAGGATTGCGGCAAGTATCGCGATGATTGCGATAACGACGAGAAGTTCAATGAGCGTGAATGCTCTTCGGTTGTTCATAAGTAGCCTCTGCTTTGAGGATTCAAACATTTCGGGTCTGGTGGCCCGGTCGTGGCGATAAATCGCGGTGGTCGAAATGATTGCTTTCAGGACGTGTGAACGAGTTCACCTAATTTCCTGATCGTTCCATATAACACTATATGACAGGTTATAGGGAAATGTGAATACTCATCGGAAAAATTGTAAAAAATCTCTACGATGGGCTGCCGGAAGACCCTCTTATCGGAAAGGTTGGGCGGGTTTGGACTCGCGAAGGCGTTTCGGGGTGAGTATGCCTTCTTGGGAATAGCCCAGGCCTAAGTTCGACCTGCGCCGTACGATAGCTCGATTCCGGTATCGGTGAGCATCACATATCGGAAGCGCATCACCAAATCCTGCTCGTAGTTTCCGAAGCCCTTTCCGAAGAGCGTGAACCCTCCTTGGTGCGGTGCATCGGGCTTGATCCCGATGCGAACCCGGGTCGTTGCCCAAGGCCGGAAGTCGAGGTCCTCAATGGTTTTGTTTGAGATCTTGTTCCCGTCGATACTGGTGCCCTCGTGGTCGATGGTGAACACCTTGAGGAAGCCATTTTGGTTCAGGTTGTCGTGCCACCAAAGCGGGTTGAGACGACCTCGTGTCCCACCGGGATCGCCGGGGGAGCACCATGTTCCTACCTCGATCCCGTTGATCCAGAACGTGATGTCAGAGGGGTAATCGTTATCGTAGCCGGGGGCTTCAGATGAGATTTCCAGTGCGAGATCCACCGAGGTGATCTTTGCTTGAAGGGGAAGCGAGTTCGTGAAAACGTATTCGATGTACCCTCCCGAGGACCAAAGGATTTCGGCGTGAGCGCGCTCGGGGAGGAAGAACGAAACGGGGTTGTCGAGGTGACCGATGAACCGCTCTCTACTCGCAAGTCCGCAAGTCGCCACCGCCTGAGCGTCGTTGTACATGCCGATTGGCACTTCAATTTCGGCAACGAGATCCTGCTTGGGACCGCTTGCCCCCATCTCGACGACAATCCGGTCGTGGGTTCGTCGGCAGCGCTTCTGCATGCCCTGCGGACCCGCGACGTAGTCGCTATGGACAAGCCCTGCCTCTTCAAGAATCTGGACGTGCTTCGTTACGCTCGGCTGAGTGAGCCCAAGAGCTTGGCTCAACTCGTTGATGTTCATGTCGCGATCGGCGAGCAGTTCAATGATGCGGGCGCGCGGTTCGCTTGCAAGAGCCCGGAAAACGGCGACGCTTTCGGTTGCTGACAGCTCTTGAATATGAAAAGGCATAGACCCGATCCGAAACGTGAATTCCAGATTGATTATAGACCGGGTCTACCTATTTCAAAAGTGGTTATATTGCTACGTTTAGCAACCCGGCTGACCGTATCGATTGTGATAACGGTCGTACCACTTTTCCGCTTCCTCGGCCGGAATTTCCTTCGGAGTTCCGATCTGCATGGCAAGCCAAACCGTCTTCGCAACGTCTTCGGTCATCACCGCTGCTTTCAGCGCCGACTTCGGCGACTTGCCCCAAGCGAAGACACCGTGGTTTCCAAGGAGTATCGAAGGAGCGCGATTCTTGAACTTCAGGATCGTTTCCCCGATGTGCTCGCCCTCGTTATCCGTGTACGGCATGCAAGGAATCTCCGCGCCGAACTCATCCGCAATCGCAGTGAGCACAAGCGGAACGGGTCTGCCTACCGCCGCAAACGCGGTTGCATAGTTGGAGTGCGTATGAATCACTCCCCGCACGTCAGGCATATTCCGATAAAGGAACAGGTGGTGAGGAAGATCGACGCTCGGTCGAATCCCTTCGGTGAGCACTTCGCCCGTCGAAACACGTACCGCCACAAGGTTTTCGGGCGTGATCGCTTCGTAATCCATCCCGCTCGGTTTGATCACCAGCAGGTCGGAATCTGGGTCGTATCCACTCGCGTTGCCCGAGTGCATCGTGACCAGCCCAGCGACGGGCAACATCTTGTTGGCATAGCAAACCTCTTCTCGGAGGGCTTTCATCGCGGCAGATTCGCTCATTAGTGTCCTTTCACTCCCTGCGCTAAATGATAGTAGAGATCGTTCTGCCGAAGCTCATTTTGGAACTCGCGAAGGGAAGTCTCTTCATCGATCACCGCAATTTCAATCCCGGCGATCTCGGCAAAGTCCTCCAGATGCTCCGTCGTGAGCGAGTAGCTGTAAACCGTATGGTGCGCTCCGCCTGCGCGAATCCAAGCGCCGATACCGGTCTTGAAATCGGGCTTGCTTCGCCAGAGGGCTCGAGCAACCGGAAGATTCGGCATCGCTTTTGGCTCGATGGCCTCAACCTCGTGAACCAGAAGTCGGAAGCGATCGCCCAGGTCGACAAGGGTTGCATTGAGCGCGTTGCCCGCAGGGGCATCGAAAACAAGTCGGGCCGGATCGGCTTTGCCACCGATGCCGAGCGGATGCACCTCGAGCCGAGGCTTCCCGGAGGCAATCGAGGGACAAATCTCGAGCATGTGGGCCCCCAGAACCAACGAATCCGCCGGATCGAGATGGTAGGTGTAATCCTCCATGAAAGACGTTCCGCCATCTAGACCGTGAGTGACCACCTTCGAGAATCGAAGAAGTGCGGAGGTCTTCCAGTCTCCTTCCGCGCCGAACCCAAACCCGTCGGCCATGAGTCTTTGCGAGGCGAGTCCAGGAAGCTGATTGAGCCCGTGAAGGTCCTCGAAAGTGGTGGTGAATCCAACGAAGCCACCTTCGGTGAGGAAGCGGCGAATCCCAATCTCCTGTCTTGCAGCGGCTTGAATCTGAGCCTCATCGCCCGACACTGCGTACAGGCTGCGATACTCATCCACCAAGGAAGCGACCTCTTGATCGCTCACCGAATCGATCACCGCCCGAACGTCGCCGATCCCAAATCCGTTCACCGAGAACCCGAACCGAGACTCCGCCGCAACTTTATCGCCCTCGGTAACGGCAACCTCGCGCATGTTGTCACCGAACCGGGCGATCTTCGCCCCTTGAAGGTCCAGCCAACCCCGAGCGACCCGGGCCCAAGCGTCTAGGCGGGCAATGACCTCGGGGTCCGACCAGTGACCGACCACAATCTTCCGACCTAAGCGCAATCGAGAGTGAAGGAATCCCGCCTCTCTGTCTCCATGAGCCGCTTGATTCAGGTTCATGAAGTCCATATCGATCGAGTCCCAAGGCAGGTCTCGATTGAACTGGGTGTGCAGGTGGCAGAACGGCTTTCGCAGATTCGAAAGTCCTCCGATCCACATCTTCGCGGGCGAGAAGGTGTGCATCCAAAGGATCAAACCCGCACATTTGGGGTCGGCATTCGCCTCCTGACAGAGAGTCCGGATCGCCGCGGGGTCGGTCAGCACGGGCTTGAACACGACCGGAATCGGAAGGGAGTCGTTGAGAGCCTTCGCGATTGCTTGCGAGTTCTCGGCCACTTGCTGAAGGGTCTCAGGACCATAAAGGTGCTGAGAACCCGTGACGAACCAGATTTCTGAAGGAGCGATTTGCATGGTTACTTGCGTGGGATACGGAGAATGGTCAGAGAGTTCGGGGCGAACTTCACCACCGAATTCGGCTGAATCTGAGGCAGATCGAACTTACGAGGAGCGAACTTGGCGGGTTGATCAAACGAGTTTTCCTCGATCAAGCCTCCCCCTCCAAGAACAAAACCGGACGCCTTAGAGTTGGCTTTCATCCCTTCAAAGTTCAGCTTTACGGCTCGCTCTTGTGAGCTTCCGTTCACTACCTTCAGGATGATCTCGCTCTTCTTCTCGTCGAGACCGGCGACAGCGGCGAAGTTTGGAACCGCGACGTCATCCATCTGCTCGATAAGCTTTCCGTCTAGGTAGGCACTGAGCGTTTTGCCTTCGCGAACCAGTTTGATGTCGTACCAGCGGTCGGTTTCGATGCGACCCTCGACGCCCTTTCCAGTGCGCTCACCATCCACCTGGAAGGCGTGGACGGTGTTCCCCCAGCCTCCGAGGTTCCATTGAAGCTCGCGATCTTCGCCAACGGCCATCATGATGATGAAGCCCTCGTAGCCCTTGATCTTTTTCGCCTTCAGCGAGAGGGTGACCTTGTTGGCTTGCGGAATGGAGAACTTCTCCACGATGGCGCGTCGATTCTCCTCTTCGGAAGTTTGTCGAAGCACTCCATCGTTCAGAGACCAAGCCCCTCGGCGAAGATCCAGCCGATCGCTCTTCAGTTCGTCCGCCTTGAAGATGACCTTCCCATCGGCCTCCATCTGAATGTCTTTGAACTCGGCAGCGGTGCGCCACGTTTGAATTCCGAAGGTTCCGGAAAGCGGCTGAACCTCCGCTTTCGGAGAAACCACCGAATAGCTCAGAACCTTATCCGGTCGATGGTTGGCAAAGAGGGATTGCACCCAGAAAGAAGGCGTCCCATAAACCCGGTGGTTGTCGAACACGATCGCGTTCGGATTCCACTGTCGGTTGTTTACGTTGACAAAGAGCGGAGCATAAGACGCCATATGAACGACGTCTGCGTTGCGCTCCATGCCCGTCATGAACGCCGCTTCCGAAAGCGCTG
Organism: bacterium; assembly: GCA_027483535.1. Taxonomy (GTDB): domain Bacteria; phylum Armatimonadota; class Fimbriimonadia; order Fimbriimonadales; family Fimbriimonadaceae; genus Fimbriimonas. The sequence goes on along the minus strand of JAIXUN010000001.1, from coordinate 293,537 downwards.
CGGCTAGGTTGCCCGTGCCCGATCCTCGAGTAACTGCATACTCGCCGACGTAAATCTTCGGCCCGCTGCGATCGTACTTGTCGTAGCGGTTGGCGTTGCGCCAGAAGAACGGCGGGTTGCTGTAGTAGTGCTCGTCGATGATCTCGAGCTTGTAAGATTTCGGAACGCCGCCCCACACGTTGGCGATGATCTCAACATTGGGATAACGATCTTTGATCGCTTTGCCGATCAGCGCATACCGCTCGTCGTAAGCCGGACCACCGTTCTCGTTGCCTATCTGGATGTACTTCAGATCGAACGGCTCGGGGTGTCCGTTTTGAGCCCTTATTTCGCCCCACTTGGAATTGATGGGACCGTTCGCATACTCGATTGCGTCCAACGTGTCTTGCACGTAACGCTTCATCTCGCTCATCGGCGCGACTTGCGTGTGCGACATTCCGCAGTTGGCAACGAACAACGCCTTCGCGCCGAGGTCTTCACACCACTGCAGGTACTCATGGAAACCGAGGCCGTTGCTCGCCGGATATCCCCAGAAGCTTCGGGTGTGCGGCTTCCGAGTCTCGACGGGACCGATTGTCTTCTTCCAATCGAACGCTTGAGGCAAGTCGTTCCCTTCGATGAAGCATCCGCCGGGGAATCGGACAAAACCGGGCTTGAACCCTTCAATGAGTCCGGCAAGGTCCTTTCGAAGACCGTTCTTTCGGCCCTTCCACGTGTCCTTCGGCATCATCGATGCGAATGCGACGTTTGCGGTGCCCGGCTCGGTGAGAGAGAGAACGAATTTTGCCTTAGGATCCGTAACCGTGGACGCCCATGAAATTTCATACCGCTGCCAGACGCCCGTGCCTTTTACCTTCACCGGCTTGATCGCTTGGCCGGAGGCGGACTCAAGAGCAAGCTGCATAGTGCCCTGAGACTTTGCCCAAAGGACAATTCGATAATCCTTGCCTTTCTCGATCGGGACGCCCCAGAACCCGTCGTTGATCGCTCTCGCTTTACCAGAAGCCCCCTGGACGATCTTCAAAGATGCCGGGCGAGCCGGGTCGGGAGTGTCGGTGAAGTCGAGGGTGACGCTGCTACCTTCGCCAGAGACATCCGCACTCCAGCCCGTTGGGAGTCGCTTGGAGTCGCCATCCTCCATCCCCCGAGCGCGAATCAATTCCGCGTAGACTCCGCCTTCTCCGGCTTGGTTGATCTCTTCGAAGAAGATGCCGTACATGTCCGGATTCACCTTGACCGTGGGCGTTTTGGTCTGAACCGTGATCTCGGTATCCGTGGCCTGCATCGGGACCACCTTCGGGGCAAGAGAGCCCGCACCGGCGGAACCCGACGATAACAAAATGAGGGAGGCTAGGAAGCTCATCGCGCACCCTCCAAAGAGAGAGGTGCGGAAAGCTCAACGGCGAGCGAAGCGGGGGTTAGGTTTGGCATGGTTCACCTTCAAAGAGCCTCAAACGGCCTATGTATCAAGACTTTACTATAAATATAATGAACCTAGAATACGGGTTCGGTTAAGTCGGTGCAGATACTGCAACGACTACTCAGAAACCCCGGATTTTAGCTATTTGAGCCAAGTAGGGAGCCACTCGGGCAGCGATTCCACCTGCGAAATCGCGCTCTTCGACGGTTTGAGTCCCCACGCCGCGAAGTATCGACTGAGGTTCTTGTTGAGCGTCTTCGACATCTGAACCAGGAGCACGTCGTGCCGTTCTTGGTCACTCCTCGGACGTTGGGAGGCGGGCATAGCTGCGTACGTCGCAAACAACGAAGTGAGTTTGTCGTAACCGAACTCATCCCGAATCGGAGTCCAGAACGTTAGCCCGAACCAAGGGTCCTTCTTGTAGTAAGGCTCCGCTCCCGGTGCGTTGCGCACCGTTGCCGTTCGCTTGGCTACTTCTCCCGCGTTCATTGCGCCGTGACCGGTGGAGTCGTCACCGTTGAAGTGCTTGCAGGCGTAAAGGGAGAAAAGGTTGTTGGTCGTCTCTCCCCACCCGTCGATGGTCCAAGTATTGATCTGATAGTTGTGGCCGACCTCGTGGTAGAAGCCCCAGAGTCCCGATCCAGAGCGACCTCTCAGCACGGAGAGATCGACAAACCGTGCGCTCACGTCGTCGCCCGTCATGATCGGATAGCCCGCGTGCATGTATCCCGCCGAAATCTGTCGATCGACCTGGTAGCGTTGCTCGGTGGTGCCAACGGGCACGGCATAGAACTTCTCGCACTCTCGGACAACTTCATCCCAGTACTCGGCGAGCGCTTTCGGGTTGTCCAAGGTTCGGAGCACCTCGCTGGGAACCGAGATCGCGCACTGTTGTCCCACGACCTCCCCCCACGGGGCGCCGGAAGTCCGAATTCGCTTCCAATCTGCGTCCGAGGTCTTCCCGAGGAAATAGGTGGGTGCCGGTGCCGTATTCTCCAACTCGACCTCTACCTCCGCAAGGGGCTGGTTAGCGACCACGTAGATGAGCCCACCGAAGGGGTTGGTTGCCTCGATAACTCCGTCCTTGATCGGGACTTCAAGCGAGATCGAGGGCATTCGCTGCCACCGGTCTAGGTGCCAAAGTTCGTCGCGATGCCCACCAATTCGAAGCGCTACACGACCTTTCGTCCCCGCAACCCGGAGCACGACTTTCTTGCCAGGAGCAGCGTAGCGGCCGGTCGACCACCAGCGTCTCTCCCCGCCGCCAACCTTCACCTTCACCCAGGCTTCGACAGGAGCGGTGACCGCACCCGGGAAGTCGGCAGCGGCGGGGTGAGCCGTAACGTCGGACGCCTTCTTGGCGCGCCATTCCTGGTCGAAGAGAGTCACTGCTAGTCGTGCCCGAAAGTCGGTTGCTTTGAGTGGGCTCTCCTTGGTGGGAAATGTGTTCGCACCTGCAATGCCAACGAGGGTGCGGAGCCGTTCAGCGGCCGGGGATCCCTCTCGACCGTCGCTGAGCAGGTTCATCAGCGTGCCGCTCAAGATCCTCGCGGTTGGGGCTTCGTAGTCCCTCTTCGAAAGAAAAGCCATGGTCGCGGCGAGGGCATGATGCTCGGTTTGAGCCGGGAGGGGTTTCACGACGCCACTATCGGTGTCTAGGATTCCATCGGCAAACCCAATGCCCATCGGCTCCAAAAGAGCTTGTCCCGGGTGGTCTTTTCGGATTTCCTTGTTCGGGTTGAGCTGCTTCCAACCCCAGGGGGTGTCGATGTACAGGACGCCTCCCCCGGATTCCACAAAGCGTTGAACTGTCGAGATGGATTGTTTCCCGTCACCCAGGACACCATTCCCCAGCACCCCGTTGCCAAGCACCAAAGTTCCGCACTCCGAGATCGCCTGGGACAGGGCATTCGGGGCGTATTTCTGAAACTGTAGACCGCTCTTTGCGGCGAGTGCCTCAGGAACGTTCCCGAACACGGCAACCTTCGACCGTTTGTCGGACGACGCGCCTGCTCCGAGCCAAAGAAAAAGCCTCGTCACCGAAGGGTGTGCCTGGTTTTGGTCAAGGAGCGCCCCGTGACCAAAACAAGCCGCTCGACCCTTTCCGTACACGCCTGCCGCAATCATCGGGCGGGTGGTGTTGCCGTCTTTCGCCGCCGCCAGGACATCCGACCGCTCGCCGAACGCCATCACCACGCCCGGAATCGCTCCGGAAACTTGAAACGGAGTGGGATCTTCGCCGACCGCCTTTTTCAGTCGTTCAAGATCCGCTCCTCCTTGAATCGACAAGGTGAGCGTAACGAGTCCAGAGAGGGTGGCGATCACTCTCCTAGTCTACAAAGAATAGGCCTCGACTACAAAAGCCGACGTCGACAAGAACTGCAAAGAGACCGGATATCGCTGAAAGCCGGTCTCAAAACGCGCCCAGATCACTGACCGGTCTAGTTTCCGGTGAGAAACGGATCGGAGGGCCAACACGGCGTCTCTGAGGCGTCGACGTATTTCGGATAATTGCCTTCGACAAAAACCGTCCCCGCGTGACCGTCCACAAAGACCATCGCGGTTTTGCCCGCGTGATTCTCGGCCAGAACGTCGACTAGCGGGTGGAAGAATCCATCGTTCGTACCCCCGCCGCTTCCGTCACCGAGAGTTTCCTCTGCTAGCAGCATCATTTGGGAGGGGTTCTGGTTGGCGGTAAAAGGCTTCAAAATCACTCGTCGCGGTGCGGGGGGCCACTCGCTGAGACACCCGTTCATGGCAAAGGAGTTGCCACTCTTCTGGGCATCTCGATCCAATTCGGATCGGTAAATGTCTTTCGACTTCACGTAAGGGAAGAGGCTCCCGTTTTGGGGTTCGAACACCCCGGCGGCGTAGGATTCGAAAGAGCGGTTCCGAACCCATCCATCGTAAAGATCAACCCCGTTTCGACCCTCAGTAACCATCGGTGGGCGATCGTCCGAGTCGAGAGCGTACAGGGCGATGCCCTTACCAAGCTGACTCAGATTCGAGACCGTTTTGGTGGTCTTGGCGGCACGCTTTGCGGAGGCGAAAACGGGAAAGAGCAAAGCGGCGAGAATGGCGATGATCGCAATCACGACCAAAAGTTCGATAAGGGTAAACGCTCGTTTCATCGTGCTCGCTCCAGTTCGTATTTGTTGAGCAGTTTCCAGCCGGACTGGGTTCGACGCTCCTGCTTGACGAGTGCCGTCGATCCGGAATTCTCCAATGTGAACCGGATGAATTCTTTCTTCTTGTTGATGAGGGAATCACCCTCGGCGAGTACCTTCCCCGGTCCATACGAAATCAGGCGCAGGTCCGTTACCGTGTCGTCCTCTATCCGGAAAACCTTATCAGAGGGCTTTACGGTGAGCCTCACCTTGCTGTTGTACTGCGCGTCCGAAAACTTCATTTCCGCAAAGAGGGTTGTAGCGTCGGCAAGCAGCGTGACGTTGATCGGAAAACTCTGCAACCGTCCCGTTTTGAAGTCGGCGTACGTGAGCTTGCCCTTCCAGTTTCCGGTTAGAGGCTTGTAGACCTTGGCAACCTCGGCTCTATCCTTCGCTGGGTCAGGCTTTCGGCTTTGATTGGCAAGGGCGTTCCCGCCAACACCGGCGAACAGAGCAAGGGCAAGGGCCGAACCGGCGACGATGATTTTTTGGGTGCTTGTCATGAGGGTGATCCCGAGCAACGTGCCGCCGATCGGTGATAGGGAAGGAGCTTTCAGGGCTGCAGAAGTCCAGAGGTCAACGAAATCGGCTCCCGAGGAGGAAGCGGGGATCCCCTTCAGACCGACGGTGAGCGCAGAGGCGCTGAGACCGAGACGGCGCTGAAGTTTGTCGAGGGCTCTCTGAACGCGCATTCGGGCCGTGTTTTCGCTAACCCCCAGGTGGTCGGCGAGCACCGAATAAGGTCGATCTTCGGCGAAGTGAAGAAGCAGCGCTTCTCGATCTTCGGAACTTAAGGATTCGAGTCCTCCTTCGATGCGGGCCACCAGGAGCGGGTCGGGCTCGCGGTGCGATTCTTGCGTGTCCATGGTTTCCTGCCACCAACGCGATTGGCGGCGTAACTCTCTTGAACGCGAGCGATTCTCGGCGGAAGAAATCTGCTTGGCGGTGGTGGCTAACCACCCCGCTACCGACCCCGATTTCTCTTTGGAAACCGGGCTACGCTGGGCCAAGACGATAAACGTCTTTTGAGCGCAGTCTTCTGCAAGTTGGGGACTCCACCGTCGGCAGACACCGAGCACTAACGACTGGTGGCGGCGAACCACTTCGGCAAATGCCGGTTCGCTCCCTTGCTCTTTCCAGTCTCGCAACAGTTCCAGGTCGGTTTTGAAGTCCATTCTTTGCTCGCTTTCATCACCTCATGTCCGCGCCCCTTCAAAATCGCACAAGAAACCTTTGAAAAAGTGAAAAATCCCTCCTGCACTTTCGCGCAGAGGGATTTTCTCGATAAAGTCGGCGATTCTCGCCTTCTGTTACTCGCGGTTGAGAGACATCCAGTAGTCGACGATGTCCTGTGCGGTCTCGTCAAAGGATCGATATTGAACGCCGTACTTCTCGATCGACTTCCGGTTATCGACGATGAGAGGTCCGGCGATGAACTTGATCCCTTCCACGGGCATGGGATTCTTGATTCCAAAGAGCTTGGCTCGAATCTCGAAAACGGATCCAAGGAACAAGCCCATCGCGAGCGGGGCGCCCACCACCTTCGCCTTTGGGAAACGTGAGGCGATCTGATCAAGGGCTTCGAAACTCGAAAGATGATGCCCGACGGCGTTCACCGTCTCGGTGCCGTGGTCCATTTCAATCGCATTTGCGATCAGGACGGCAACGTCGCGAGCGTCTACCATGGCGACCTTATCCGCCTTCATCATCATCGTCGAGCCCTTGTCCAGCATCTCTTTCGCCATGGCTCCGGTGGTGGTGGGCGCAACGTCGTTGGGACCAAAAATCCAGCCCGGTCGTACCACTGTGATCTGCATGCTCGAAGAAACCGGGTCGCTCAGAAGCGCCTTCTCGCCAATGATCTTTGAACGTCGGTAGAGATCCTGAATGGAGTTCGGATCGAGAAGCTCTTCACTCTGGTTCTTCAACACGCCCACCGACGAAACGAACACCCCTCTTCGAACTCCTGCCTTTTGAGCGCTTCGGAAAAACCCCAACGTCGCATCGATGTTGTCTCTCTGGAAGGAATTCCAGTCTGATCCTTTGCTGTAATAGTCCGAAAACAGCGCGGCGGCGTGGATGACGCCATCGAAGCCTGAAAGATTGGGGGAACCTTCCACCAGGTTTCCGAGGTCTCCCTTTACGAACTGGAGCTCGTTCACCTTATCCGAACCGATCAACGGTTGAAGCAAAGATCGGGCCCTATCGATGTCCCTCACGTACAGAGTCAACTCGTGACCTCGATTCAGGAGTTCGACCACCAGATTCAATCCCAAGAGACCCGTGCTACCGGTTAAGAATAGTTTCATAATGGAATTATACAGAAATGAATTAATAAATGTTCGCGTTCCGAATCGCAAAATCGCTGAGGGCGGTAAAGTGTGAGTTCAATGAGTGGAAGTGTGCGACCACAAGGATGGGACCTTGTCCGATTGATGTGGATGACGCAACAGGCGATCTTTGGGTCAGCCTCAGACGCCTTGGAACCGCTCGGTTTGAATCCAAAGTCGATGGCGGTACTGGCGGTGTGCGAGATCATGCCTTACCCGCACGACATTGCAAAGAGCCTCGGGGCCCCGTTCCCCACCATCTCCAACATTCTTCGTGAGCTAGAGCGGCTTGGCTACGTAGAGCGCAGCCTCGACAAGAACGATCGCCGCAAGATACGCATCGAGCGAACCGTCCTTGGGACACAAAAGCACGACGAAGCGGTCGAGGCGATCAACGTCGCGAGCGAAAGGGTGTTAGGCAAGCTCTCAAACCAACGACTCGCCGAACTGCAAACCATCCTCGCCGAGCTCACCGCTGAGATTCACGAGAGCTTGGCTCCGGAAGCCTGCTAGAGTCCATCGCCGAAAACTTGCGGGAACGCGCTTCGTGACCGCCCTGTATCCTTGGCTATGACCGCCTCCACCGCTTCTGCCTTAGGCTTAGCCTTTCTCTTTGCCGTTCAGGTCCCCACCGAGCAAAAAGTCGATGGTCGCCCCGTTGCCATTGCACCTGCGACCGACGTTCCGGGAAAGATCGAGGACCTTGGCTGGATTCAGGGTCGGTGGAAGGGCAAGGCGTTCGGAGGCACCATTGAAGAAGAGTTTTCTCTGCCTGGCGGCGGATGCATCCTTGGAATCAGCCGCATTACGGGCGAAAACAACCGTCTCATCTTCAAGGAATTCATGGACCTCAGTCAGGCGGGTTCGACCCTCAACTACACGGTCACGGTGCCGAACAAGATTCACACCTTCTCGCTTGGCAAGATCGGTCCGAACGAGGTGATGTGGGTCGATCCGACCAACAAGTTTCCGCAGTCGATCCACTACAAGCGGGAAGGCGATTCCATCCGCGTGGTTCTGAAGGGAGTTTCGAACAGCGGGGCACCCCAAGAAGAAGTGATCAAGATGGATCGCGTTCGCGAGTAGCCCACTCATCTTTCGCCCCGGGGCGAAACGGTATTCGCACCCTTCAAGCTTGTGGGCTGGCACGGAGGTTGCGTTTGGTACCATCCAGATGTCGCTAGCTCAAAGTCGAGCGCACGACAAGCGAAACGAAGGAGTTTCAAACAATGACGATTCCCACAATCGAATACTTAGGTGTCACTGAATCGGCCGCCCTTGCTTGCAGCCGATGGGTTGGAAAAGGCGATAAGGACGCCGCCGACGAAGCAGCCACAACCGCGATGAGGTCGTTCTTGAACGACATGGCGATCGATGGCGTGATCTGCATCGGTGAAGGCGAGCGCGACGAAGCTCCGATGCTCTACATCGGAGAGAAAGTTGGGACCGGAGTGGGCCCAAAAGTTAGTATCGCTGTAGACCCCTTGGAGGGGACGAACCTGTGCTCGAACGGTACTGCCAATGCCATTTCTGTTCTCGCCGCGGCGGTAGAAGGGCAGGGCAGACTAATGGCCGCCCCGGACTGCTACATGGAAAAGCTGGTGGTTGGCAGAGAGTGCCGAGGGGTAGTGGATATCACCCTCTCTCCTCGAATCAACATCAACCTAATGGCCAAGGCTCTTGGCAAAGATGTGGGTGAAGTGACCGTTGGAGTCTTAGACCGAGAACGTCACGACCGCTTGATTGCTCAGATTCGAGAAGCCGGAGCAAGGGTGATGCTGATCTCCGACGGTGACTTAAGCGTCGCAATTGCCGCGCTGGATCCCGAATCCGGCGTCGATGCCCTCATGGGAACAGGTGGCGCTCCCGAGGGGGTCATTACCGCTGCAGCAACTCTCTGTTACGGAGGAGAGATGCAAGGCCGCCTCGTCTTCAGCAACGACGACCAACGAGAGCGAGCCGAACGCATGGTGGGCGGCAATGTCGATCGGGTGATGGTCACGACGGAGATGGCCGAGGGCCATGTCGTATTCGCCGCAACGGGAGTCACCGATGGAAATCTCCTTCGAGGAGTACGATTCCGGCGGGGGTTTGCGATCACCGAGTCCATCGTGATGCGATCGGCTCAAGGAACAATTCGAAGGGTGGAGACGAAGCACCTCGATGAGGAACTTCGGCATCCACCCTGTAACTAAACGCTCGAGGGAGCGGGTTTTACTTGGTCGCCAGGCGCTTCGACCACTGGTCGCGGAGCCTTGTGAACCTGTTTTCTAGGTTCAGCGGTCGACCCTTCACGAAGCCGCCGATGATGTTGGTCGTGAGTTCAAACGGATCACCATCAGTGATGACCACCGTGGCTAGTTTGCCCGGATCAACGCTGCCGAGCCGATCTGCAACGCCCATGATCTCCGCCGCATCGAGCGTTAACGCTCGAACCGCTCGGTCTTGGCTGAGACCGTAAGCGCACGACTGTCCAACTCGAACCGGCAGCGTGAAAGCTCCCGAGTTATCTTCGCTTTGGAAGGCGAACTTCACGCCCGCCCTCTCGAGAAGACCGGGAGTTGCGAACGGGGTGTCGTACGGGTCCCACGGGTTGGTCGGGGCGTTTGCGAAGAGGGTCGATTTCCCGGCCGGGTTGATCAGCACCGGAATCTTCTCTTTCTTCAGCAGGTCCGCTTCCTTCCATGCGTCCGGAGCACCCGCCAGGACGACCTTGAGCTTGTTCTTCTTCGCCCATGCGACCGCTCCTCGAATGGCGGCGCGAGATCGAACCCGAAGCACGATCGGCTTCTTGCCCTCAAAGTAAGGAATCAGCGCCTCTTGTTTAAGGTCGATCTTCACTGCCGGAGGAACTTGAGCACGCTGCTTCTTGTACTCCATGGTCTTTTCGACCATCTTGTCCATTTCGCTGCTGCTTTGAGCCACGGCACGGGAGGTCATCGCAAAGCTCATCGGCTCGCTCGGATCGGGCGATCCATCGTGATCGTGGTCGTGACCCTCGCCGGATCCGATGTTCTCGTACTTGTGCTGCTGACCGTGGAAGAACCGCTGGAAGTCACCGAACACCACCGATCCATCGCGAGGGTCAAACCCGCCGCCGAGATCGATACAGCAGTTGTCCGCCGAGTTAGCCGGTCCCGAACCGCCCGCAAAGTTGACCATCAGATAGTCCGGCCCAAGGCGCATGTCCTCGGTCGTCCATCCCTGATTGTGTACCAAAGAAGCCTGACCGGGAATGGTTGCGCCGGATGGCCTCACCATAGAAACCAACACACCACCGAATCGCGTGACCGGGAATTGCTCCGATTGCATTTGCATCGCCGTCGATGCGATGAGATCCGGCTGGTCGCCGCCGATCTCGGTTGTATCGATGGATTCGCTCACCGGGCTGATTTCGGCAAGGCCGAGTGAGTTCCCCGTGTCAAAGAATCCTGGATAGACGCTTAGCCCCTTCCCGTTGATGACGAAAGCGCCGTTCGGCTTGAGACCCTGACCAATCGCTACAATCTTTTCGCCTTGGATCAGAACGTCGCCAGTGATGGTCGGCTTGCTCACTCGAACGATCTTTGCGCCTTGAACCAGGTACGCCCTTTGGTTGTCCGGAACCGCGAGCGGTCCGCGCTTCTGGTTCAAAGGAAGGTTCACCGACCGGGGCGATTTCATCCCATCGACCTTGAACTTATCTCGTCGTTGGAAGAAGACCTCGCCTTCGATCATGGTCATCTGCACCTTGCTGTAAACGCTGAGAGGGTGACCGTCCCAAAGAACGAGGTCGGCGTCCTTCCCAACCTCGATGCTGCCCACTCGGTGAGCGATCCCAAGCGACTTGGCGGGGTTGATCGTGAGCATTCGAAGGCATTCGTCCTCAGAAAGACCACCGTAGCGCATCGACTTCGCGGCATCGATAATGATGCTTGGCACGCCGTTGGTACCGTCGGTGTTGACCGATACGTTGACTCCGGCTCGGGTAGCGATGGAAGCGTTGTACGGAATGCCGTCGTATCCTTCGAGCTTGAAGCTCCAGTTGTCGGCGAAGATGCTTCCCGAGACTCCGGCTTTCGCCATTTCAGGAGCGATCTTGTACATCTCCAATCCGTGTTGGAGGTTGCCAAGCTTGAATCCAAACTCCTGGCTCAGTCGGACCATCATCAGCATTTCATCCGCCCGATAGCTGTGGCACTGAACCCAAATGCGCCTTCTGAGAATGTCGGAAAGGGTCTCCAATCGAAGGTCTCGACGGGGCTTGACCTTCGTCTGACCCTTCTCGTAGGCCTCCCAATCCTTCATGTATTCCTTTGCCTCGGTGAAGGCTCGGCGATACAGGGCTTGAACACCCATGCGAGTGCGCGGGAATCGGGTGCCCGTTCCACTTTGGGACCGGGTCACGTTCTCACCAAGCGCAAACTTGATCATGCGCGGCGCGTCGGGAATCGGCATGTCGGCGGGCTTCTTGCCGTACTTCAGCTTGATGACCGTGCTTTGACCGCCAATGGCGTTCGCGCTTCCGTGGAGCAGCATTCCGGTGGTTTCTCCGGCTGCAAGCGAACCCCAAACGTTGCTGAGGTTCGGGTTCAAGACGTCTTCAATTCGAACTTCACCCGTGATCGAGTCGGAACCTTCGTTGGTGGCATCGGAGCCCCGGTGGATGTGACCATCGACCAGACCCGGCGTAAGGACCTTTCCTTTTCCGTCGATGACAACCGCATCCGCTCCGGCGGTGAGGTTTTGACCCACCTTAGCGATCTTGCCCTTTTCGTCGATCAGGACATCGGCCGTTGGAAGGGTGCCCTTGGTGACGGTGAAGACTTTGGCGCCTTTGATGAGCACTCGCTTTCCGGCGGTCTTCAGCAAGGGAAGGCGATCCGCCTCGAGTTCAAACGCGAAGTTGTATGGGGTCGCTCGGGCAGAGTCCTTCGATTCTCCGGTGTCGAACTGGTTCCCGCCAAAGGGAGCGGTCACGGTTAGCGAGGCCATTGCGGCGATCAGGAATTTGGTCATCGAGATACCTCCTTGCTAGAAGCGGGTTTGTCGGCAGGCTTTTCGGCTGGTTTGGCGTTCGGGTCCACGAACTTGCCATCGACAAAGAGCCATTTCACTTTTGCGTCTTTCGAAGTGATGTCGGACTCGAGGATCGTTAGGTTTGCAGGTGCACCCTTCTCGATCAATCCAAACCCGGTGAGACCAAAAATCTCCGCGGGGGCAGTCGTCACCCCGGCGAGCATTTGCTCGTGGGTCAGACCAAGCCCAATCTGATCACGCATGGCGGTCAGCCACTCGCTAGGCGACGCCCCGTGCGAGCCAAAAGCAACCTTTACTCCCGCGGCGATGAGTTGCTTCAGGTTCTGGTTTCTCTCAACCACTCGAGCTTTTCTCTCTTCGAGAATCTCCTTGGGAGGGCCGTCTTGAGTGGGGCTGGTAGAGGGCTCGGAGTCTAATTTGATGTCAACGAGGACGGGAATGTTTCGCTTCTTAAGCTCGTCAACGACCTTGTAAGCTTCCTTTCCACCCGCAATCATGAGCTTCAAGCGGAACTCGTCCTGAAGTCGAAAAGCGCGACGAATCTCGAGTTCGGTGTTCGCAAAGAAAACCACCGGATCGGCGCCCACGGCGGCAGGCTTCAACGAGGCTAAAACGGGATCCCCTTTGGGTTTCTCTTTGGGGTCAGCGGGCGCGGCGGGCTCGGTGTAGTCCTTGGCATCGATTAGGGTTTGCCGAAGAAGGGCAATGGTTCCCATCAAGGAGCTTGGATATCCCTGTCCGGGTCCTCCCCGGAACGACATCTCCATTGCGACCCGCTCGGTGAGAATCGACTTTTCAACCGAGTACGTGAGAGCGGTCCAGCCTCGAAACACCGATCCACCGACGGCAGCGTGAGAGATGACGACTCCAGACGACAGTGCCCGAGCGAACCCGGTTGTGTCTAAGTTTGCGTGCGCAAGAACTTCCGCGCGATTCCCTTTTCGGTTCTGAGCCCACATTGTCGCCGGAGCGGTGATGGCTGAATCGGGTGCGGTTGCTGCTGGGGGCGCATCGGGAAGCTTGACCAGGCCACTTCGAAAAGCATCGATGAACCCGGGGTAGACCGTGAGGCCCTTTCCGTCCAAAACGGTTGCATCAGAAGCCGGCTCAAGGTTGCCGATCGCCGTGATCTTGCCTTTGGATACCGCAATAGAGGCGCCCTCAAGCACCTCGCCCGGCTTAATGACAATTTTTGCCCCGCGGATCATATAGTTCTGGGCCCAAGCCGAGCCTGATAGAACTCCGATCGCCGTTAGGGCCAGCCCAATTCTCTGGAAACTCACACCCATACTGTCCCTCTTTCTTCCGAACCCGCGATTTCTGCTTGTTCGGAATAGGATCGAACTATCTTAACGGAACGAGAAGGTGCGGATGTTCAAATCCCGAAAAAACGGGTTTTCCGGTTATATTTCGCAGTTCTGTTGCAGTGCGGCTGGGGAGGCGCGAATCAAATTACTTGACGCGCGTAAACTAATTTTGGCGTCTCTGCCGCGCTCATGATTAAACGCATTCTCTTTATCGGTATTCCCCTTCTGGTGGTCGGTCTTGCGGTTGGTTCGAGGCTTAATGAGGTCAAGAAAACCGGCGAGGAACTGAAAAAGCAAGCCGAGGGTAGGAAGAACCGGGCCGCTCCGGTCGACCTAGTCACCGTTCAGGAGCGTATTTTTGAGGACGCCATCGAAGGTACGGCAACGGTTGAAAGTGGACTCACCACTCCCATTGCCTCTCGATTCAACGGACAAATCATTAGCGTGGCGGTGCAAGAAGGCGACCGAGTCAAGGCAGGCGATCTTCTGGTCCGAATCGACCCTCGCGAACTCACGGGCGATCGCGCGGCGAAAGCTTCAAACGTCGCTCAAGCCCAGGGAAGGCTCGCCGAGGCGAAAGTATCCGCAAGTTCCAACCGAACTTCGATCGAATCGACGATCCTCCAAGCCAAGGCAAACGTCGCGTCTGCCAAAGCCAACCTCAATCAGGTGCAAAAAACCGCCGAGGCTCGAATTGCTTCCGGGAGAGCCGATGTCCGGGTAGCTCAGGCAAGAGTCGATACCGCAAAGGCGAACATTACCAACGCCGAAAAGAGCCTCCAGGCTTCCGACGTAGCCCTGAAGACCGCTCGAACTCGACTAGACCGACTCAAGAAGCTTTTGGAAAGCGGCTATGTCCCTCAACAGCAAGTGGACGATCAGGAACTTGTGGCGGAAAACGCGGATCGAAATCGCGAGGTTTCGGCCGGGCAGTTGACAACCGCCCAACTCGCCCTGGAATCGAGCAAAGCAGAGCTAGGGGCATCCGAGTCCCAACTTGAGATCATCAAGCGCCAAGTGGAATCGGATCTAGTGGCCGCTCAATCCAGGGTGGAACTCGCCGAAGCATCGCTGCAAGCGGCGATTGCGGCAAGGGCGAACATCGACGCCTACGACTCGAACATCCAGGCGTTAGAGGCCGGGGTCAGCGCGGCAAGAGGCGAGCTTGGGCAAACCGAGAGTCGATTGCAAGACACCGAGATTCGCGCTCCTTTCTCCGGTGCGGTCACCCAACGACTCCTGAGTCCCGGAGCCGTGGCCGGACCGGGCCAGACCATTTTGACGCTCCAATCAGTGGATGACCTCTTTGTTACCTTGCCCATCTCAGCGGAAGAAGCGGCCCGACTCACCATCGGCGATGAAGCGGTAGTGCAAATGGAGTCCGCTGCACAAGGAAAGGGAACTAAGCTCCTTGGCAAGCTTGTTTCCATCAACCCATCTGCAGACCTCGTCACTCGCAAAAACCTCGCCCGCATCCGGGTGATTGATCCGGCGAAAACGCTATCCCCGGGGATGTTCGTGAAGGTTCGACTATCGGTGGGCGCAAAGGTTCGAGTGATCGCCGTTCCCACCGATGCGGTCACTAAATCCGGCGAGAAGACAACGGTATCGGTCGCCGACGAGCAGGGAGGAATCGAGGTTCGCCCGGTCTCAACCGGACAAACTCAAAACGGGTTCGTCGAGATCGTCTCGGGCCTAAATCCCGGCGAGAAGGTCGTTTCGCTTTCTTATACGAAGCCAAAAGACGGCCAGAAGGTGAGCGCCCCCGGCATCAAGAAGCCTGAGGGACAAGGGAGCGCAAAGTGAACTTCGCAAAGTTCTCGGTCACGCGTCCGGTAGCGGTCACCATGCGCATCGCCGCGCTGATGTTGCTCGGCTTCATCTGTTTGCTCCGCATTCCCACCGACCTTCTCCCGCGAGTCGACATTCCGACCGTTGCGGTCCGCGTTGCGTGGCCAAACACCTCGCCCGAGGAAATCGAGACGCAGATCACCCGGCCCATTGAACAAGCCGTCTCGACCGTTCCCGGTCTGTACAGCGTGAACTCGAACAGCTCGTTAGGCGAAGCTTTTATCCGTGTTCAACTCGACTACGGCGTGAACATCGACGCAGCCGCGACCGACGTCCTCCAATACGTTCAGCGAGCGGCTCGAAACTTCCCGGACGATCCGAACCTTGGCGCTCCCGTTGTCTTCAAGTTCGACCCAAGCACCCTCCCGGTAGTCGTTTACGGTGTGAACAGCACTTCGAGAAGCGAGGTGGAACTGGCGACCCTGATTCGTAACGAGATCGCCCCTCTCATCGAATCGGCAGGCGGTGTGGCGCAGGTGACTCTCTCCGGAGGACAAGAGCGAGCCGTTCTGGTTGAGGTCGACACGCAGAAACTATCGGCTTACGGTCTAACGATAAGCCAGATTCAGGACCGGATTGCACAAGAAAACCTGAGTCGCCCGGCAGGAATTGCCAAGCAAAGCGAAACCGAATACACCATCCGAAGTGTTGGCTATTTCGCTTCCGTAAAGGAAATCGAAACCCTCCCAGTGGGTGCCTTCCAAGGACGACCAATCACTCTGCGAGAGGTTGCCGAAATAAAGGACTCTGCCCAAGACCAGCGGATTTTCGTTCGATTCAACGGCGAACCGGGTCTCAGCATCGGAGTCAGCAAGCAAACCAACGCGAATACGATCCAGACGGTCGAAGCCGTTCAGGAGCGGGTGAAAGAGATTGAAAAGCGGTACCCAGACCTGAGGTTTGGGGTCGCCTACGATCAAAGCGGATTCATCGAGAAGTCGATTGAAGAGCTCAAAGAGACCGCGATCATCGGAGGCGTTCTTGCCGTTCTGGCGATCCTTTTCTTCCTTCGATCGGTTCGATCGACCATCGTTATCGCCCTGTCAATCCCCATTTCGATCATCAGCACGTTCTCGCTGCTGTACTTCATGGGTTACACCATCAACACCATTTCGCTCAGCGGATTGGCGTTGGCGACGGGCCTCATCGTGGACGATGCGATTGTTGTTTTGGAAAACATCTTCCGGCACATTGAGCGCGACAAGAAGCGAGCGGTCGATGCCGCTGTTTCCGGCACTCAAGAGATTCTTAGTGCGGTTGTAGCGTCGACGATCACGATCATCGTTGTCTTCTTCCCGCTGTTGTTGATCAAGGGTCAAACTGGGCAAACGTTCACGCAGTTCGCGTTGGTCGTCATCTTCTCCATTGCGGTCTCGCTACTGGACGCGACGACGGTTGTCCCTATGCTCGCCTCTCGATTCATCAAAGAGGAAGAGGTTGAAGAAGAAGCTCACCCCGAGCTTCGAGCTTTGCGTGGCAAGAAGACCACTCCGATCCTGGCGATGTTCGACACGTTCGGTCGATGGCTGAACAACATGGATGCCTCGTATCGAAGGGGGCTGGAATGGGCTCTGAAGCGACGCGGATTAGTGGTGTTCGGAGCTCTTGCCTCGGTTGCGGTGGTGTATCCCCTCATTGGTTACATAGGAAACGAAACCCTGCCAAAGAGCGACACGGGCGACTTCACGGTCAACGTCAAGTTTCCGATTGGAACGGCTCTCTCCACCACCGAACAAAAGATGGCTAAGGTCGAAGAGATCCTTCGGGCCGATCCTGACGTGGAGAATGTGTTGCTTTGCGCGGGTGCGAATCTCTCCGTTCGAGGAGCGTCTGGCAATGCCCAAAGCAACCAAGGCTCCGCGTTGGTGCGTTTGAAGGCCAAGCGAAAGGTGAAAACCGAGGACGTGATCAAGCGAGTCCAAAAGCAATTTGGGACCATCGGCGGCGCGCGCATCAACTCCCAGCCTTACGATATCGTCGCGAACACGATCGGAGGCAACAACAACGGAATCGGCGTCGACATCATTGGCCAGTCGTTGCCGCAAATCACCGCCAAGGCAAAAGAAGTTCAAGAGGCTCTGAAAGGGATCCCTGGCCTCGAATCGGTGGATGTGAGCTTTGAGGAATCTTCGCCCGAAGTTCAGTGGAAAATCGACCGCGAAAAGGCGAGCCTGCTAGGAGTGAGTTACGCCGATGTTGCGGGCGCCATCGCAGGCGCAACGGGCGGAATTCTTACGACTTACTACCAAGAGAACGGCTTCCAGTATCCGATCTTTGTTCAGCTCCCGCTGAATCAGCGTGAGAGCATCGAATCGCTGAAAATGCTCCCCGTCCGCACCGTTGTCGCTGCTGGGACCGGGCAAATCTCGCGACAAATACTCCTCGGAGATGTCGCGGTTCCGACCATCCAAAACGGTCCCAACCAGATCACGCGCTTGAACCGTCAGCGCTTCGTCTCGGTAAACGGCCGGGTTGTAGATCGCCCGGAGAGTGCGGTCTTGGACGACGTCACAACGGCGCTCGAGAAGGTGGATTTCGAAAACGGCGTTTACTACCAATTCGGCGAACAACAGCGGCGAAAAGCGCAGGAGTTCAGTGGTCTTGGACTAACGGTTTTCCTTGCCCTTGCCCTCATCTACATGCTGCTGGCAAGCCAGTTTGAGTCGTTCGTCTATCCGCTGATTGTTCTGGTCTCGGTTCCGTTCTGTGCGGGCGGTGCGATCATCGCGCTGTTTGTATCCGGCAAAGCGTTTGGCTTAACGGCCTATGTGGGACTGTTGATGCTCATTGGCATTGTTGTGAAGAACGGCATTTTGCTTGTGGACTACACGAACCAGCTCCGCAGTAGAGGTTTGAACCGGGACGAGGCGGTGCTGGAAGCGAGTCCCACCCGACTTCGCCCCATCTTGATGACCTCTATCTGCGCCCTCCTCGGAATGCTCCCGCTTGCGATTGGCTTGGGAGCGTCCTCGGAACTCCAGGCGCCACTAGCGGTTGTAGTTGTCGGTGGTTTGATCTCGAGTACCGCGCTCACCCTGTTCGTGGTACCGATCGTTTACACGTACTTCGATGACCTTGCTCGGAAACTGCGAGGAAACAAACTGGATTTGGCGGCTCCTGTCGGAGTCGGTCCGACCCCCGGAGCGTTCGGCGGCAGCCCAGATCCGGCGGTTCCGAATGCAAGCACCGAGATCGACGGTGCAAGCGGGAAGCCTCAGGAGGTCCCCACCGTTTGAACCGTTCTGCAAAGGTTGCTCACGATATTGCGGAGCTAGAAACCCTCTTTCCACGAGTTTGGCGCAAGGTTTTTCCGACCCTAGAGAAGGACCCGCTTGGATCTCTCCCCGTTGCGCAACTGCGAGTGGTTCGGGTTTTGAACGAAGGATCGAAAACCGTATCTGAACTTGCGGGAGAGCTGCAAATGTCGGTGAGCGCGGTTACCCACGTTCTGGGAAGACTCGAAGAAAAGGGGATTGTCGTTCGGCAGGTTTCGAGTGACGATAGGCGTCGGAGACTGTTAGAACTCTCCGCCGAAGCTCGGGAGGCGTTCGATGAGCGTAAGTCTTGCCGAGTCCAGCGTCTTGCCGAAATTTCGCAAGGGGAGCACCGCGAGTTATTCGCTCAGTTAGCGCTTGTTCTGGCCGAACTGGATACCGTGCTAGCCGATTCTCCGACGCCTTTAAACGAAGAGCGTTAAGAGTTACAAGGTCCTCTGCCGCGAACACCTAAGAATGTTTGGAGATCTCGGCAGAAGGGGATCGCCCCCTTCTTTCGCGGCGTAATGTCTTTGCAATGGTGGACTTAACCGGCGATATCGTGGCGCGTCTTGAAGCCGTGGAACCCGCTAGGGAGTGTCCATTTCCTTCAGGGCTGCGAATCGAAACCCAAACCTGGCTTCACGGAGTTCTTGCCCTGCTCTTTCCGCACTTTGCGAGCGTGGATCGGAGCGTGCAAGACAGGCTAGAAGAGGGGATTGCCCGGTTGGGCTCGATCGTAGATTCGGTGACGGAGTGCCACAAGGCTCGAACGCGCATTGGGACCTTTTGGGAGAGGATTCCCGAGATCAAGGCCGAGCTTTTGGAAGACGCCGAAGCCATTCATTTTGGAGACCCTGCTTCTAGTGGGATCGACGAAGTGATCCTTACTTACCCAGGGTTTTATGCGATAGCCGCTTACCGCATTGCCCATGAGTTGCACGATCTTGGTTTGCCCTTGATCCCCCGCCTCGTCACGGAGATCGCTCACTCGCAAACCGGGATCGATCTTCACCCGGGCGCATCCATTGGTCGACGGTTCTGCATCGATCACGGAACGGGCATTGTGGTGGGTGCAACAACCGTCATCGGGAACGGCGTCAAGTTATATCAGGGAGTCACTCTTGGGGCGTTGACCGTTCATCGCGAGTTAGCGACCACTAAGCGACACCCAACGATTGAGGACAACGTGGTGATCTACGCCAATGCAACCATTCTCGGCGGGGAAACCGTCATCGGTCACGATAGCGTGATCGGTGGCAATGCTTGGATCACGGCGTCTATTCCCCCGTTCTCGCAGTTGAGTCAGGCCAGCCAGCCACGAAGTCGCCAGGATCGTCTTCTGCCTCAAGGAACTGACCTGGAATTTAACATTTGACCTGCATCCTGAGTTCTGCAGCCAACAAGGAAGTCCACTTTGAAATTTGAAAACGTTCTCCAAACCATCGGTAACACCCCTCACGTTCGGATAAATCGCCTGTTTGGGGCCGATTCCAACGTCTATTCCAAACTCGAACGCGCGAATCCGGGTGGCTCGATCAAGGATCGAATCGCTCTAGAAATGATCGAGCAAGCCGAACGCGATGGTCTTCTTAACCCGCAGAGCGTGATCATCGAACCGACCAGCGGCAACACCGGAATTGGGTTGGCGATGGTGGCGGCGGTGAAGGGATACAAGCTGATTTTGGTGATGCCGGAGTCGATGTCCATCGAGCGTCGACGACTCATGGCCGCTTACGGGGCCACTTTTGAGCTCACTCCACGCGAAAAGGGAATGAAGGGCGCCATCGAAAAGGCGAACGAACTCGCCGAGTCGACTCCTGGGGCATGGGTGCCGCAGCAGTTCCAGAACCCTGCCAACATTCAAGCCCACGTCAAAACAACGGTGAAGGAGATCCTTGCCGACTTCCCCGATGGACTCGATGCCATCGTCACGGGCGTAGGGACGGGCGGTCACATCACGGCAGTTGCCGAGGAACTCAAGAAGAGCTGGCCGTCGCTGAAGGTCTTCGCCGTGGAGCCGGAGAAGTCACCTGTCCTTTCGGGTGGCTCGCCCTCACCTCACCGGATTCAAGGGATCGGAGCGGGATTCGTACCTGCGAACTTCCACGCCGATGCCATCGACGAGGTGGTGCAGGTTTCGGAAGAAGACGCCATTTCCTTTGCTCAACGCTCTGCCAAAGAGGAAGGAGTGTTGATCGGGATCAGCTCGGGTGCGTCTCTTGCCGCAGTTGCGAAGGTGCTTCCGACGCTTCCGGCAGGTGCGAAAGTGCTCACGTTCTGCTACGACACGGGCGAGCGCTACCTATCGACTGAAGGGTTCCTGTAATCCCTTTTTGGTACCTATTGAGAGATTCTATAAAATCAGTTGCAGTAATGATACGTACGATTGCCGGTTTTCGCCGGTAAGTCCTGCGACTGGCACCCCATTGGATTAGCATGAGGCTGTAAAGCGTCACGCATTGGTGTGACGTGTGCAATGGGGCAACCTCATGAAAGGAAAAATCGCAATCTCTCTTTCGGCCATTATCTTAACCGGCGTCGCTAGCGCGCAGATCGTCACTCCTAACAATCCTTCGGGTGACTACTTCTCGAACGCGGGTAGTTCCAACCAAGGGCAAGCCGTTGGTACAAGTGGCTTCTTCTACAACAACGTTCGCAATGGCGGAACGGTCGGTATCAACACCGAAATCGCTCGCAATGGAAACGGTTCGGCTTACTTCAAGTCGGAAGACGGTTCGGACAAGGCCGACTTCGAGTTCTTGGCGCAGGGCACAAACTTCGCCGGGAACTTCTTTGCGGCCGGCTCGCTCGGAAAGCTCGGCGATCTTGAGGCGCTGAGCTACTCTTGGTACCGAAAAGGCACCTCCACGACCACGGCAAACTTCCAACCTGCCCTCCGAATTCTGGTGGACGCAGACGGCAATGTAGCCACCACGGGTGATCGCGGCGGACTCGTTTTCGAGATTGCCTACAACGGTTCGGCAACCGCGGCGACCGACACCTGGGTGAGCGAGGATATCTTCGGTTACAACTCGGGCGCCGGAGCGAACATGTGGACCTTTGGAGCAGGGATGTCGACCGCGCAGGAGGGTTATGGCGTGAAGATTTCGGATTGGCAAGCCGGACTCAACACGATCAGCGCAAACAGCGTGGTTCTAGGCTTCAGCATGGGCGTCGGCTCCGGCTGGGCGAACGGGTTCGAGGGTGCAGTTGACGACCTTTCGTTCAAGTTTGCGGGCCAAAACGCTCAAACCTTCAACTTCGAAGCGGTTCCGGAGCCCGGAACGATGGCCGCTCTGTTTGCGGGTCTAGCGGGTATCGCTGCTCGCCGCAAGCGATCGAAGAAGTAAGTTCCTGACCCTTTCGCATCTGGAACTCAAACCCCTCCTGGATTACAGGGAGGGGTTTTCCTTTTTGAACGCATAGATCTGAAAGTTCGGAGCTCGAACTTCCTCGGCGTACCAAGGGTGATCCTGCGGAGGGAGTGGCTCGATAAACCGATCGAGCACGAAGCCACTCTTGAAGAAGGCAGAAAGGGTCTCGCTCAGCGGGCGGTGGAAGTTGATGATCTCAATGCCTTTCCAACTCAGGCGCATCGACTTGCGATCCATGTAGTCGTCGACCGGACGGTAAAGCCGATTCCCCGCCGAGTCCTTCACCCAACCCTCGGTGCTACTGCACATGTTCGAGATGGCCACGATCACGCAGCGACCACCGGGCTTAACCACGCGACCTATTTCTGCGATCACAGCATCCTGGTCCTCGATATCCAACAGAGAGAGGTAGCACAGTGCGAGATCAACAGACTCAGAATCGACAGGCAGATTTTCGCCGCGGGCGACATGATAGTTGCCATCCGGATGGAGTTCCTTTGCGCGATCAATGAACGCCTCGACGGGGTCGATTCCGATGACGGAAGCGCCGTGAGAGGTAAGGAATCTGGAATAGCGACCCTCTCCGCAGCCTATGTCGACGATCCGCAGTGTAGCCAAACCCGTCGACCCATACAGGTCCTCCCAAAGCCGAACAAGAGCAGGGTCGAGGATGATCTTTCGGGACTGATCTCCAGCATCTCCCTGACCTTCGATCCAGGCTTCGGCCGATTTTCGCCAAAGATCAATGGTCTCGCTTGTCCGTCCCATTTCGGAGAGGATAGCGGAAGGATCACGGTGGCTAGGGCTTTGGTCCCTGAGGTTCTTCGCCGAGGTCTGCAGAAGGAGTAGCCCTCTTTTGGGTTCAATCTATGGGCACATAGCGTCGAATTGCGACGTACCAACAATACAAGGGGCGCGTAACCGGAACCGGAAGTGACGCCCTGAATGTTTCATCCAGATACCAGATAGGAATCAAACATGAAGAAACAAGTTCTCGTTGGATTGGGTACCGCAGCCGTTGTCACATTAGGCGTTTTTGGAGGTATCCGATTGGATCGCTACCTTCAACAACAGGCCGACCTCGCGGTGATCTCCAAGCGAACTACCGTTGAAGGACTCCCCGCCTCGTTCGACCCCGCGCCGCTCCCGGCAGGTGCGGTTGACTTTCGAGCCGCCGCCAAGAAGGTGATGCCGTCGGTCGTCAGCGTCGATAAATTGGCTAGTCAGCGCGACATGTTCACGGGTGAGGCGCAAGACGTTGAAGCCGGAACGGGATCGGGTGTGATTATCAGTAACACCGGCCTCATCGTCACGAACAACCACGTCGTCAGCGAGGGCGGAATGCGCGGGGCAAGAGAGGGCAAGGTCCGAGTGCGGCTTCAAGATAAGCGCACGTTCGAAGCGAAGGTACTAGGCACTGACGAGCGGTCCGACATTGCCGTCCTGAAGATCGAAGCTTCCAATCTTCAACCCATCGAACTGGGTCGAAGCGGTGGCCTGGAAGTTGGTCAATGGGTCATGGCGATCGGCAATCCGCTTGGATTTGACAACACGCTTTCGGTTGGCGTCATCTCCTCTCTCAAGCGAAACCTTCCCGTTGGAATCCAAGGTTTGGTCGATGGAATCCAAACGGATGCGGCGATCAACCCCGGCAACTCGGGAGGAGCGCTCTGCGACTCTCAAGGAAAGCTGATCGGCATCAACACCGCCATTGCCTCGAACACTGGAACAAGCGTCGGGATCGGTTTTGCCGTCCCCATCGACCGCGTGAATCGAGTGGTGCAAGACATCGTCAAGTTCGGCTACGCCAAGTACGCCGGTCTCGGAGTGAGCTACAACCCGCGTTGGGTCGGACTACTTGCCGACCCCTATTTCAGGGGCCAGGTGGGCGAGTTCCACGAGACGGAGTCGGTACCCGATCACGGAATCGTGTTGGACACCGTCGGAGGACCGCTGAAGACGGCGGGAGCCAAGCGCTACGACATCCTTCTGGAGATCGAAGGCGAGAAAATCGAGTCTACGTTCGACATGAACAAAGCTCTGCTCACCCGTAAGCCGGGAGATAAGGTGAAGGTCAAGTTCTGGAGCAAGGGCAAAACCCAAGAAGCCAGCGTCGCTTTGGTCGAAATTCAGCCTGAGGCTTAACGGTTCCCCTGGGAAATCCCAGTCTGAACCCTTAACATCGCAAACGAAAATAACAAACATTGCCCCTTCTCAGGGATACGCAACGTAAATAAAATTGAGGCTCGGGCTACCGCTTCGGAAGTCCGAGCCATTTTAAATTCTCCTTACACGACCATGTCGACTTATTCCGAGGGGCTAGAGGAATTTCTCACTGTCCTGCCTCAAATTGTTCGTCAACGCATCGAAGCCTCTAACCGCCCTGAAAAGCTGATAGAAGTCGTTCTGGACTATGGTCGCCCTGCGGAAGCAAGATTTCTCGACGGGGTGGAGCGCTATCCGGACCTGATGGTTTCGGAGCTGGATATCGACTACGTCTCCAAGTCGCTCGGCGAGTTCGGTACCGATAACCGCGCAGGCATCGAGCGCACCCTGCACCGAATTTCGGCCATCCGAAACCGGCACAGCAAAATCGTGGGTCTCACCTGCCGAGTCGGGCGAGCGATGGAAGGCACGATCGACATGATCGACGATATCGTCCGGTCTGGTCAGTCGATTCTCATGCTGGGTCGGCCCGGCGTTGGAAAGACCACAAAACTACGGGAGGTTGCCCGAGTCCTCAGCGATGAGGTCGGCAAGCGCGTTGTTATCGTTGACACCTCGAACGAAATTGCGGGCGATGGCGACGTTCCTCATCCTGGGATTGGTTACGCCCGAAGAATGCAGGTGCGAATCGCCGCCGAGCAACACAACGTGATGATCGAGGCGGTGGAAAACCACATGCCGGAAGTGATCGTCATCGATGAGATCGGTAACGAAGCGGAGGCGCAAGCGGCCCGAACCATCGCCGAGCGGGGTGTGCAACTCGTCGCAACCGCACACGGGCAATCGCTTGAGAACCTGATGCTCAACCCCTCGTTGGCAGACCTCATCGGAGGCATCCAAGCGGTCACCCTTTCCGACGCCGAGGCTCAGCGACGAGGAACACAAAAAACCGTTCTTGAGCGCAAAGCTCCTCCGACCTTCGACGTCGTTATTGAACTCCTCGATTACGATCGACTGGCGGTGCACAACAACGTTCAAAAGACCGTTGACATGATCTTGCGAGGGGTTCCGCCAAGACCCGAAATCCGCGTTCGAACCGGAGAAGGTCAATTCGACGTGGTTCAAAACGAGCAAACCGCTGAAATCTCGGACCCTTCGTTCAACCAGCGATTCCCAGCGCTCGCTCGAAACGGTCAGCGGGAGGATCGCCCTGTTCGCGAACCCAAGACCGCACCGAAGCCAGAAGAAGCGGTTGCCCTCAAGGAATCGAGCTTATTTCTCCGGATCTACCCGTACGGAATCGCACGAACTCGCCTGGAACGAGCCATCCGCGAGAAGCGAGCCGCCGCCATCGTGACCACCGACATGGAACAAGCCGATGCGGTGATGGCGATCCGGTCGACCTACCAAAACAAGCCGAAGAAGATTCGCGAACTCGCTGGGAAGCAGGTGAGAACGGTGGTCGTTCGGTCGAACACGTTCTCCAACATCGCGACTGCCCTGGACGAACTCCTCAAGGCGAACCCGGTGCCGCAGCAGAGTGCGGTCGATGATAAGGCTCTGGTGGAGGTTCAGGCAGGAATCGAAACCGTCCTGCAGTCGGGCAAGCCTTTTGAACTGGGTCCGCAAAGCGCCTCGGTTCGAAAAATGCAGCTCCAAATGATCGAGTCTCGAAGACTGGCGAGCGAAGCGATCGGCGAAGATCCTAATCGCAGGGTGAGGATTCTTCCCACCAAGCTGGCCTAAATGAAAATCGGGGAGGGTTCATCCTCCCCGATCCAAACACCTCTCAGCGCTTAGCGACCGAGAGCGGCCTTAAGATTCTTAAGGCAAACTTCCACCGATTCAAGCGGAGTGCGCGAGCCGTACTGCTCCTGCTCAATGACAACAAACTCGGACCCGGCGGTGTCGAGTGCAGCCAAGACCTTATCGAGCGGAACTTGTCCCTCACCCAGCGGTGTGCCGTCAAACGGATACTCCTTCAGGTGAACGGTCAAACCTCGGCCAGGGAAGTCCAACAGCGGCTGAACGGGATCGCTTCCGCCATGAAGGGCATTGGCGGTATCGAACTGGAGAAGGAAAGTGGATGGAGTGTTCTCGGCAAGGATGTACCAAGTGCTTCGACCATCATCGAGCGGCTTCATGTCCGCATCGTGCGCATGGAATCCAAGGCGGAATCCGGCCGCTTCGACCTTCTCGGTGAGTGCGGTCAGGCGCTCGGCCGTTTTCAGCGTTGCGTCGGCCGTGCTGTGCAACTCAAGAGGGAGCCAAGGGATGATGATGTTCTTGGTGCCTAGCGCCGCGTGGGTGGCAAAAGTCTCCTCGATCGTTTCCTCTTCAAGGAGATTGATGCCCGTGTGGGTACCCGAACAGATCAGACCCACTTCGTCCAAAACAGATCGAAGTTCGGTTGCGGTATGTCCGTGATAGCCCGCAAACTCAACCGCTTCATAGCCCATCTCGGCAACCTGTTTCAAGATTCCCGGGAAGTCCTTTGGAGCATCGTCGCGCAAAGAATAGAGTTGGAGTGAAATCGGCCTGTGACCCATAACGAGCCGAGATTACACCCTTGAACAACCTATTCCAGTCGGAAGAATGTCGTGATTTGGCCTTACGGCAAATTAAGCGACAGACTGCTCTTCATCGGCCAGTCGTCGAGCTTGCTCGTCGGCAACTAGGGCCTTGAGCATCTCTTCAATATCGCCGTCCATGAACGAGGTCAAGTTGTGCGAATCCATCTTGATTCGGTGGTCGGTGATTCTGGACTGCGGGAAGTTGTAGGTTCGAATCTTTTCGCTACGGTCGCCCGAGCCAATCTGGCCTTTCCGAAGCCCAGATCGCTCACTAGCCAAGCGCTCTTGCTCCATTTGGAACAGCTTCGCCTTCAGAACTGTCATCGCTTTCAACTTGTTTTGGGCTTGGGACCGTTCGTCTTGGCAGGTGCTCACAAGCCCGGTTGGCTTGTGAATGATCCGAATCGCGGTTTCGTTCTTTTGCATGTGCTGACCACCTGCAGAAGACGAACAGAAGGTCGAGATTTCCAGATCCTTATCGTTGATCTGGACATCGACGTCTTCCGCTTCGGGGAGAACGGCAACGGTCACCGTAGACGTGTGAACTCGGCCCTGGCTTTCGGTGGCAGGCACTCGCTGAACCCGGTGAACGCCGCTCTCATGCTTCAGCATGGAGTACGCCCCATGAGTGTCGATCTTGAAGATGACGCGATCGAGTCCGCCAATCCCACTCTCTTCGTGGTCGATCATCTCCGTCTTCCAACGCGATCGCTCGCAGAATCGAAGGTACATCCGCAGAAGCTCGGAAGCGAAAAGAGCCGCCTCTGCTCCACCAGCGGCGGGTCGGATTTCGACGATCACGGGTTTGCTGTCGGCCGGATCTTTCGGCACGAGCATTTTCTTGAGCTCGATCTCCAGTTCGTCTCGCCGAACGGTTAGCCCTGGAATCTCGTCTTGCGCCAGTTCGCGAAGCTCGGGGTCGTCGAGCATTTCCTTTGCTTGAGCAAGGTCGTCGAGGGTCTTGCGGTACTCGCGAGTCGCAAGCACAACAGGCTCAAGCTCGGCGCGAAGGCGGCCGAGCCTCTGAAGCTCCTTTGGGTCGGAGACGATGTCAGGATCGTTATAGGCGGCATCCACCCCGTCGAACCTGCGTTCGATCTCGAGCAACTTCTCAAGCATGTGTTCCTAAGTTTACCGACGCCCGAACGATCGAATCTGTTCGAACTTAGGCGGCGGGGATTTCAGGGTGATACACCTGAACCTGCGCCCGACCCCATGCTTTCGCTTCGTAAAGGGCCGCATCGGCTTCGCTGAGAACATCAAAGAACGAAAGGTGATCGTTCCGAACCTCGCAAACGCCGATCGAAACGGTGATGGTTTCTTCCGGAATGATGTCGCTGAGGTCGGTGCTCTCCACGCCTTCCAGGATTCGAGACGCGACCCGAGTCGCGGTGCCGACATTCGCGGTGGGAAGCAGCACGCCGAATTCCTCGCCGCCGAGTCTGCCCATCATGTCTGTCCCCCGAAGCTTCTCGTTGATGGACTTTGCCACGCGTCGAAGCACTTCGTCGCCGACCGGGTGACCGTAAGTCTCATTGATGCGCTTCAGGTGATCGACGTCGATCATGAGAACGCTGAAGGTTGTATCGAGGTGAACAAACCGCTCGAATTCGAGCATCGCCTCATTCACGAACTGGCGACGGTTAAAGATTCCGGTGAGTTCATCCAGAGAAGACAGTTGGACCAGTTGCCTTTGAAGCTTCTCTTTCTGAGCCATGACCTGTCGAAGCTCTTGATTAACCGTGGCGATCTCCACCGATCTTCGCCGCTCCAGTTCTGCCTCAGCGCGCAGAATCTCCATTTCCCGAATCTCGTTGAGCGTTCGAGCCGCTTCTTGAGACCGCTCGGCGAACCACTGTTCCGATTCAGAACGCCAAGCATCGAGCACCTTGTAAGCCTCTTCGAAGTTGCCCGTAGCGGCCAGAGATCGCCCCAGGTATTGCTTGAATCGCAGGGCATCCGCAACTCGATCCTCGGCATAGGACTGGTCGACCTTTCGCCGACTGAGCTTGACCGCACGAGCAGCATCTCCTGTCGCGAGGTAGTAGCGAATCCGCGTGAGTTGCAGGCGAACGGATAATCGTTCGCCAATGCGCCGACTCCCGGCCGTCATCGCCCCGATTAGGTTAGATCGACTCGATTCCAGATCTCCATTTGCGATCTGCGTCGCAGCGAGGGACGTAAAAACGGCTTGACGGATGGACCAGGGCGTGTCGACGGTTACGAGCGTCGCCAGCTTCTGGGCTCGTTGAAGGGCATCTTGGTATCGGTTCAGATGCAACAGCGCGTTTACATAGCCCGCTTCGGCAAGAATCCTTATCTCGGGAAAGCCGTGCGTCTCCGACCATTCGGTTGCTAGGTCGTAGTGACTGAGCGCCTTGGAAAAGTCGCGACGATCGTCAGAGCTTTCGCCCATGCGCAGCATCGCAATGGCGCACATCTCCAAGTCGCCTGCGGCCCGACCACGTGCGAACGCTTCCGCAAGATACGGGAAGCCTGCCGCGAACTGACCGAGGGCTGAATAGGCGCTGTACATGGCGAGCACGGCTCGGCCCGCACCATGTTGGTCGTCCACCTGCTTGCTAAGATCGTACGCGTTGCGAGCAATTGGAAGGGCTCGGGCGGGATCGTAAGACAGCAAAACTTCGGCTCGAACGGTCCAAGCGGCGGCAACAACGTGAAGGTTCCCGGAAGTCAGAGCTTCGTTTTCGGCTTGCTTGGCAAGCTCCAAACTTTGGCTCGGCTCCACCTTTCGCAAGGCAAAGGCGCGCTCAACCAGCTTTGCTGAATTCCCGGAGGCCTTGGCGTCATCACCTAGTCGCCGTCGTTGTCCACCGTTGAAATCGTCCCTGTTTGACATTGTCATCCCTGCCCAATCGTTCCTTCGATCGCGGCTATGTCGATTCGTCTCTCCATCTGTTGCCCTTAGATGGATGCGGAATAGACACTCCTCCGTTTTCTCTATGCCACGAATAACCGCCGTCCATGCTGATAATTCCTACAGGCTTGCATCGGCGAACTCACGGGCTTTCATGTATAATAGAGTCGAGAAAAGGCCTTGGTACTGCCGGCGAATCCTCAGCGGATTCGTCGGCATTCTTGTTTTTCAAGGGTCATTTGCTTCGTTCTTTTCTCGGGTGAAAGGTCTTAGAAGATGTCGACGTTGGTGATTGTAGGAGCTCAGTGGGGCGATGAAGCCAAGGGCAAGCTTGTCGATGTGCTCGGCGGGCAGAGCCAAATGGTGGTTCGATATGCGGGTGGCAACAATGCCGGACACACCGTTATTGCCGAAGGAAAGGAATACAAGTTCCACCTCATCCCCGCCGGAATCTTGCACCCGGGAACCATTGCGGTCCTCGGTAGCGGTATGGTGGTCTGTCCCAAGGGATTGCTCGAAGAACTCGACCGAACCCTCGAGCAAAAGAGCGAATTGGGGACTCTGCTTATCTCCAGCGCGGCCCACATCGTTTTCCCGTACCACCGAATGCTGGACGCTCTCGAGGAAGAAGCTCGGGGACAAAACAAGATCGGAACAACGTCGCGCGGCATTGGCCCGGCGTATCAAGACAAGGTCGCTCGGATCGGCATCAGAGCGGGCGAGTTGGTTGACGAAGCCCGATTCCCGATTCGCTTGAAGGAAGTTCTGGACGTCAAGAACCGACTCCTAGAGATGTTCGGCAAAGAGCCGATCGCCTTCGAACCGCTTCTGGCTGAATACCAGGCATACGCGGCGCGACTGAAGCCGTTTGTCAAAGACATCGAACCTATCGTTCAGGAAGCGGTCTACTCGGGCAAAAAGGTTCTGTTTGAAGGTGCTCAGGGCACCTTCCTAGACCTCGATAGCGGCACGTATCCGTACGTAACGTCTTCGCACCCAGTGGCGGGCGGTGCTTGCTTGGGAACGGGCGTCGGGCCTCGAGACATTCACTCCGTGCTGGGTGTGTGCAAGAGCTACACCACTCGGGTTGGGTCGGGACCATTCCCCACCGAACTGACCGATGAAGTCGGCGATCACATTCGCACCATCGGAAAAGAGTTTGGGACCACCACGGGTCGAGGCCGAAGAATTGGCTGGCTCGATCTTGTTGCCCTCAAACACTCTTGTCGGCTGAACTCACTCTCCGGATTGGTTGTCACGCGGCTCGATATTCTCTCCGGATTCAAAAAAATTCAGGTTTGCGTCGGCTATGAACTCGACGGTGCCCGAATTGAATACTTGCCCGGCGATGTAGACACGCTCAGTCGAGTAAAACCAATCTATCGGGAGTTCGACGGTTGGGAAGGCGATCTTCGAAGTGCAAGGGCGGAATCGGACCTTCCTCAAGAGACGCTGGACTATCTAAAATTCATGGCGGAATACACGGGAGTGCCCGTTGCCATTGTCAGCGTTGGCCCAGATCGAGCCGAAACGATCGTATTGCAAGAGAACCTCATTTGGGGTTGAACTCTCGTACAGTGAGAGCGTTTGGCTTATTGGGTCGCAAGACCCAGTGGGCCAACCGTCCTTATTCGGAAACGCGTAAGCCGTTGGGTTGGTAGGCTCTATATGAACATGTGGGGAAATCGTAGTATCGCCTTCACTTCCGGAATGGTGGTGATTGTTTCGTCGGGTTGGGCCGTTCAAGGTTCTGTTGGAAGCAAGATCACTCTCGACGAAGCGCTGCAAATGGCGCGGAAGAACAATGGCACCATCCAGGCCGCCCGGCTTGATGTGAAGTCTGCTCGGGAAAGACTCCTTGTCACGTACGCGAGCTTCTTCCCGACGATCACGCCGTCGTTCATTTACAACGACACGCGACGTGAAATTGCGGACAACCAGTTCGGTAACCAGCGACTCGCTTTTGTCCAAAACTCGACGCAGGTACAGGCCAACTACACCATCATCGACTCAGGCGCACGAGCGTACAACTACACCGCCAGTCGAAAGCAGTGGAGAGCCCAAGAGTTTCAGGCGCTCCAAACCATTCGCCAAACCCTCTTTTCTGTTCACCAATCTTTCTTAGAAACCCTGCGGGCTCAGGAGCTCCAGAAGGTTGCCGATTCGCAGGTGGAGCGAGCAAGAACCGTGCTTGCTCAAACGGAAGCCCGCGTTGAGGTGGGAGACGCAGCCAAGCGGGACATTCTCCAAGCCAAGGCAGACGAGTTGAACGCGAAAGTGAGCGCGATAACCGCGAAGAACCGCATTGCGACCAACCTCGCCACCCTAAAGGCAGCTATCGGATGGGCAGATCCAGAGACGAACCCAGCCCTGGACATGCCTACGAATCCGGAGCCGATGACCATGCGCGGAGACCTTGCGACCGTCATGGCGAAAGCTCTCAAAGAGCGACCCGATCTGAACGCTCAACGGCAACGGGTGGGTCAGCAAGAAGAGACCATGCGGATCGCTGAGACCGAAGTGGGCATCGTTTACTCGCTCAGCTTCAACTACAGTCTCCAGGTCACGCCGGAAAGCCTTGCGAACCAGACGCTCGCGTTCAACGCCCGATATCCACTTTTCGATGGAGGTCGTGTGAAGGCTCAGCTCCGAGAGCGCCGTGCTTCTTGGAAGAGCGCACAGGAATCGCTCGCCCAAGCGGAGCGAGATGCCAAGGCCGAGGTTGAGCAGGCTTTTGTGACCTTCGAGCAGAACAAGTCTCGAATGGAAGCGGCCAAGCTTGCTGTCTCCGCTGCAAGGCTCAACTACGATGCGGCGGTGGAATCTCAGAAGCTGGGCGCCTCGAACCTCATCGACGTTTTGACTGCGCAAGTTTCGTTGGTAACCTCCGAGACGAATTACATCGAAGCTCTGTACGACACGTTGATCTCCGAACTTCGACTCAAACTGGCGACCGGTCAACCGATCCCAGGAGAATGATGCCTTCGCGCTGGGGAGGCGCACCGCAGGAAATATGAAGAAGATAGCCTGGCTTGTTGGCGCAATTGTTTTGGTGGGCGGCGGATTCTTTGCCGCCTTTAAGGGATCGGGAGAAGCAACTCCCGAGATCGAGTATCGGTACGAAAAGGCCGAAAAAGGGGAACTCGTCCGCTCGATCAGTGCGACTGGGCTCATTGTCGCCCTCACGTCTGTGGACGTTAAGTGTAAGGCGGGCGGAAACCTTGTTCAACTCGCCGTCGACGAAGGGTCGGTCGTGAAGAAGGGCCAACTCATCGCCGTCATCGATCCTGCAGACACGCAGTCGGTTTACGATCAGGCACAAGCAGACCTCAATTCGGCCGTGGCACGTGCTTCCCAGGCGGAAGAGAACCTGAAGATTCAGGCTCAAACAACGAAGAACGATGTCGCCGATGCCGAGCTTGCGGTGAAGATCGCGCAGATCCGGCTCCAGCGCACCCAGATCGATAACAAACGGCAACCCGAGGTTTCCAACAGCGCGGTCGAAACGGCAAAGGCCAACTACGATGCGGCGGTCGCCGTTCTGCGAAGACTCGAAGAAGTTCAGGGTCCGCAGCAGCGCAGAGAAGCCTCCGGTGCAGTTGACCAAGCCAAAGCGAACCGAGACACCGCGGCGGCAAACCTGGATCGCCAAAGGCAGCTTCTCGAGAAAGGATTCGTCTCCATCGCGGTTGTCCAAGCGGCCGAGGCGCAACTTGCTGTTGCCAAAAACGCTTACGACAATGCGGTCCAACGACAAACGACGTTGGAGAAGGACATCGCCGCGCAAATGCGGGATGCCAAGCTGGCGGTAGATCGAACCCAGGCGGCCGTTCAGCAATCACGAGCCAACTTGGCTCAAAACGATCTTGCGCAAGTCACGGTGACCGAAGCCAAGCGCGCTCTTGAGCAGGCCCGGGTGGCGCTTGAGAGAGCAAAGGCGAACCAACGACTCGTCGAAGTTCGCCGGAAAGATATCGTGGCGGCGCAGGCGGCCACGGTGCGTAACCGGGTTGCTCTTGACAACGCGAAAGTGCAGCTCGATTCCACCACCGTTCTCGCCCCTCGAGACGGTGTTGTGACGAAGAAGTACATCGAAGAGGGAACGATCATCCCGCCCGGCTTGAGCACCTTCGCGGTTGGAACCAGCATCGTTCAGTTGAGCGATGTCACGCAGCTATTCGTCGAGTGCGCCGTAGACGAGGCGGATATCGGATCGGTTCGAAACGGCCAAAAGGTTCGAATCACCACCGAAGCGTTCCCGGGAGAAAGCTTTGACGGAGTTGTCGAGCGGGTGAACCCGTCCGCGGTGACCGAGCAGAACGTGACCGCAGTCAAAGTTCGAGTAAAGGTTGTCGATGGGAAGCGTCCGGCAATCGTTCCTGGCATGAACGCCACGTGCGAGTTCGTCACGCTCCAAAAGAAAGACGTGCTCGTTGTTTCTTCTCAAGCCGTGCAGAACGAAGACGGTAAGGCGTTCGTCGAGGTGAAGTCGGCAGACCCCCTGAAACCAGAGCGACGTGAAGTGAAGATCGGCGAAGTTGGAAACGAGGGAACCGAAATTCTCGAAGGATTGAAAGAGGGCGATGAAATCGTGATCGCCAAGATCGACCTCGCGCAAGAGCGTGAAATTCAGAAGAAAATGGCTGAAGCGCAAGAAGGCGGCGGTCTAGCGGGCGGCGGTCGACAGCAACCCGGTCAAAGGCCGCGAGCCAGAGCGCAATCTCGGTAAGAGGAATCTAAGATGAACCTGTTCGATTCGGTTATCAGTGCATTGAGGGCGATCGGAGCCAATAAGCTCCGATCGGCTCTCACCATGCTCGGGGTGGTTATCGGCGTAGGATCGGTCATTGCGATGATCGGTATCGGCGAAGGGACCAAGGCCAAGTCGATCGAAAACATTCAGGTCATGGGCACAAACATGCTCATCGTGATGCCCAACTGGCGTCGCGGTGGCGTGGGCGGAGGTCCAAACGAGATTCCCACTTTGAAGGACGAAGACGTTCGCCTTCTGAAGAAGGAAGTTCCGCTCATCACCCTGGTCACGGGCACCGTCGGCTCACGCGCCAACGTTAAGCACCGCAACCTCACCTACTTCACCCAAATCACGGGCGCCGAATCGCAGATTGCGATTATTCGCAACGCGACGAAGATGCTCCAGGGCGAGTGGTACACGAAAGAGGACGAGATTGCCGCTAATCGAGTTTGCGTGCTCGGCTACCTCGCCTACGATGAACTGTTTAAGGGCGATAACGCGATTGGGACGACGATCCGAATCCGCAACCAAAACTTCACCGTCGTTGGCGTTGTCAATTACAAAGGCGGATCGGGAATGTGGAACCCGGACGACCAAATCTACATCCCGCTCTCAACCGCAAAAACGCGACTGCTGGGCCGAACCAATGTCGATTCCATCGTCATGCAGGGTTCGCAAACCGACCTTCTTCCACGGATGCAACAACAGGTTGAAGAAGCGCTCGGTAAAAAGCGAAAGAACTCTAGCGGAGAGCCCCTTTTCCGGGTGATCAACCAAGGCGAATGGATCGAGCAAATGGAGACGCAAACGCGCCTGCTCTCCATCCTTCTCGCAGGAATCGCCTCGATTTCGCTTCTCGTTGGAGGCATCGGCATCATGAACATCATGCTGGTCTCCGTAACGGAGCGCACTCGTGAGATTGGTCTGCGAAAGGCCATCGGTGCCAAGCGAGAAACCATCCTCAGCCAGTTCTTGCTGGAATCGGTGGTCATGTGCCTTGTCGGAGGCGTCTTGGGCATTCTGCTTGGTCTTGGAATGGTGAACATTGTTGCCCAGCAAATGAAGGTCCCGCCCGCCGTGAACTCGACCGCTATCGCGATGGCGTTCGGATTCTCCGCATTCGTGGGCCTGTTCTTCGGACTGTATCCTGCGATTCGGGCAAGCAACCTGCAGCCGATCGAAGCACTCCGATACGAATAAAGGGCGTACGAATAACTGTGCCTAACGACCCAATCTGAAACGTTTCCAGACACGCACCGAGTAGAGAATTAGAACATGAGCAAACCCGTAATTGAAGTGAAGGGCATCTCCAAGCGATACGTCATGGGTGACCAGGTCGTGAATGCTTTGAAAGATGTGGACCTCACCATTGAGAAGGGGGAGTTCGTAGCCATCATGGGCCCTTCGGGCTCCGGTAAGTCGACCTTCATGAACCTTATTGGTTGTCTGGACCGACCGACGGGTGGCGAGTATTTCCTTGACGGAAAGAACGTCGCTCAGATGAACGACAATCAACTTGCGGAGGTCCGGAACACCTACATCGGGTTCGTTTTCCAAAACTTCAACCTGCTTCCCAGAACAAGCGCCATTAAGAACGTCGAGCTACCCCTCATGTACGCGGGTGTTCGAAACCGCGCCGAGCGGGCACTTAAGGCGCTGGAGATCGTTGGTCTCGGTCAGCGTGTCCATCACAAGCCGAGCGAGTTATCGGGTGGTCAGCAGCAACGCGTCGCGATTGCACGGGCGATCGTGAACAACCCCGTCATCATCTTGGGCGACGAGCCGACCGGAAACTTGGACACTCGCACCTCGGAAGAGATCATGTCTGTCTTCCAAGATTTGAATGCGGAAGGGAAGACCGTCATCATCGTCACGCACGAAGAGGACATCGCTCGACACTGTAAGCGAATCATCCGGTTCCGAGACGGAAGAATTTTGGTGGACGAACGAGTGGAGAACCCCACCAACGCAAAAGACATCATTGCGGAACTGGAAGCCGAAGCCCTCGCCAAGGAAGCCGAGCGAGCCGCCTTCACGCACTAAGCGCTCTTTGGCTTTATTTCGGGGGGATCTCCAGGCAAAGGTCTGGAGAAAGGAAAGAACTGTCCGTCTCCCCAAGGTCGTCCTTGCCATCGATGCCAACTGAGTACACCAAGAACTCGCGCCCGTCGCTGCGATAAACGAAGGGGTATCCGCTGTAAGGATCTTGAATCTCTAGCTGCGGGAACTTCTTGAGGTTCTTCGGCACGCTCCCTTTGCTCTTCGCCTGTGCCAGCAAAGACGCGTAAACCGCGAGCAATCTCGTTCTGGCGATGCTGGCATCGTGGATCCCGAGCATCGCCCGACCGCCGCTCAGCAGGGCCCGGCGTAGGGTTCGAAACTTTCTAGAGCCCAAGTCGAAGTCGGTCCCACGTTTTGGAACCGCGAGCCTGGCGTCGGCGCGAAGGGACTGCTCGTATGCGTCGATTTCCTTTAAGCGATCCTTGAAGAACGCCGCCGCCTCGGAGGCTTTCAGCTTGCTCACTCGCGTCAGATCGTCTTCTAGGCCCTTTCCAAGGGTTGAGATCAGCGATGGCACGGTTGACTCCCGATACGCCTGCTGAACGCTCGAAAGAACCATTCGGGAGCGGTATGCCTCGTGCAAGGCGGTTGATTCTAGCGGCGGCTTGATCTTCAGCGCGGCGGAAACAACCTGATTCAGCCGGTTGAGCTGTCCCGACCCAAGCTTTCGAAGCGCGGGAAGCAGGGCTCGCCGACAGTCGTCCGAAATTCCAAGGCCTAAGCTGAGCGTTTCAGCATCGCCTCCAGAAAGGTGCAACCCGAATCGCAGGCCGATTCGGTACTGGGCAATGGCGGCATCATAGCTTCCCGCTTTGACGGCTCGTTCGATTCGCCAAGCGAGCACTCGACCGATCATGCGCCATCCCTTGAGTGGGTAATCGGTTGTTTGGAAGCCCTGAGGCTTATAGTCGAATCGGCACTCAGAGGTGGCAGCCTGCGTCACCTGATTCCAAACCTTTAAAACCACCGCCTCTGATTCTTGTTTCTGTCGAGGGAAAAAGGTCGTCCGGTTGATGTGCTTGGACTCCGCCTCAATGCGCTGTCCCGCCTCCATGTAGGCTTCAAAGGAGCGCTTTTCGCGGTCGGTCCGCTCAGTGGGAGGAAGAGCCGTTGGAATAGGATCGAAAACCACTTCCTTCGCAGAAGAACATCCGCCCAAGAAAGCGGCAAAGAATATGCCCCCCAGAGCGATGTGTCGACCCAAAAACCGCTTTCTCTCCATCCGTGGTTGAGAAACCTCTCATCCATTTAAGCATCTTTTAACGTGATCTCCCATCATTCCGGCTAGATCGGTAACATGAACGAGATGAAAGGAGTGATTCTCGCTGCCGGAAAGGGAAGCCGGCTGTACCCTGTCACGCATATCATCCCGAAGCCACTTCTCCCGTTGGCCAATCGGATGACCCTCGCCTACGCATTCGAAAAGCTGAAAGAGATGGGCGTCCACGAGATTTGCGTGGTGGTGGGAGAGAACGAGAACGCGATGAAATCTGCCCTTGGCGATGGTTCAGCGTTTGGAGTCTCCCTTTCCTATGTTCGCCAACCGGAGCCGAAGGGACTTGCTCACGCGGTCTCCTTCACGAAGGATTTCGTCGCAGGTGATTCGTTCGTTTTGTATCTTGGCGACGCCATTTACAGCGACGGCTTTGTGGAACTCAAGAAGCGATTCGAAGAGTCTGGCTGTGCAAACCTCAACTTGGTGAAGTCCGTACCTGATCCGGAGCGATTCGGCGTCGCCAACGTGGAAGGCGACCGGATTGTCAAGCTGGTCGAGAAGCCGAAACAGCCCGAGAGCAACCTCGCTATGGCGGGTCTGTACTTCTTTGGACCGCAGATCTGGGAGATTTTGCCAGACCTTCAGCCAAGCGGCCGCGGCGAATTCGAGATCACTGACGCGATCCAGATGCTGATCGACCGAGGAAACCTGGTTCTTGCGGGTCTCTACGAAGGGGCTTGGTTCGATACCGGCACGCTCGATTCGTTCCTAGAAACCAGTGCCTACCTTTCGAACAATGGACCGATGGTCGATGAAACCGCCACGGTAACGGGCTCTATCGGCGATAAAGTGGTGATCGGCGCCGGGGCGACCGTCGAGTGCGAATCGATTGAGGACTCGGTGGTTCTGCCCGGAGCGAAGGTCAAAGTGAACGGCACTATCCGACACTCCGTCTTTGGCGGAGAAGTGGAACTGGGCGAATCCGCTCAGAGCGTCATCCTTCACGGCGACTACAAGGGCTAATTCGGAGTCAGCGGAAAAAGAGGGGCAATGCCCCTCTTTTTTGTGTCCGGCTTTTCTTCAAAAACCGGAGGGGCTAAAAAAAACAAAAGGGCGGACCCGTGTGGGTCGGCCCTTCTGCCTCGCTAAATGCGTTAGCGTGAACTTACTTGGAGTCGCCTGCGGTTGCACCCTCAGCGCCTGCTGCGGGAGCATTCGTGTTAGCAGCGGCATCACCGCCACCACTGCAACCGGCGAGCACGCCACCGATCACGCCAAGCACCATAACGATCGTCAAAAGCTTCTTCATATTGTTTCTCAACACCTCCTAGACTGTTTATTTGATGGGCTCAGGATTGGTTTCCCTTTCCTGCATCCCGATCATTATAGAGTTACGAATGGAAAATGCGCAACGATGCGCAAAAAACGTTGCTCGTGATATTCTGTGGAAACAATGTTTGGGACCGATTTTGCCCAAACGCGCCCGGAGGCGATCCTGTCTGCTAGAAGCGGATCGATCGCTAACGCCTCAAATTCTCTCTTTGCCGCCGCTGGGTTTGCAGCCTCGGCCCGTCGTCGCGCCGCCCGCCGTATTGTGTGGGGAGCCGTCGATTTTGCGGCTTAATCCGGCTCCCCCCGAGATATCAAGCCGCTGACGGTCTCTTCTGGACCCCCGATTTTTCCTTTCTACAAGAAGCACCGAACCCATGCTCAAATATGATCAGATCAAATCGCTAGACGACGATTTCGTGATACCAACTTACACCCGAATGCCCGCTTTGTTCGTTCAAGGCGCAGGCTGTTCGCTGTGGGACAACCGAGGCAACGAGTACCTCGACCTCTTAGCCGGTATCGCCGTTTGCAACCTCGGGCACTGCCACCCGGCCGTGGTGGCTGCCATCACGCGGCAAGCGCAACAGCTCATTCACGTCTCCAACTTGTTGCTCACCGCTCCCCAAGCCCAACTGGCAGAAAAGCTCTGCCGGATCTCCGGAATGGAGAAAGTCTTTTATGCCATCTGCGGAGCGACCGCCAATGAAACGGCGCTCAAAATCGCCAAGAAGCATGGGGCGATAAAAAGACCGGATGGCGATTATCAAATCATCACACTTCAACGTTCGTTCCATGGCCGAACTCTGGGTTCGATCTCGGCCACGGGACAACGTAAGTACCAACGACCGTTCGAGCCGCTCATCCCGGGCTTCGTTCACATCCCCGCTAACGACATCCAAGCCCTCCGAGAAGCGTTCTCTCACAAGACGGCTGCCGTTCTCTTCGAGCCGATCATGGGCGAAGGTGGCGTTCAAGAACTCACGACTGAGTTTTTGAAAGAGGCGGAGAGCCTATGCCGCGAACACAACGCGCTCCTGATGCTGGACGAGGTCCAGTCGGGAATGGGTCGAACCGGAAAGTGGTTTGCCTTCCAGCACCACGGAATTCGCCCCGATGTTCTGTGCCTTGCCAAGGGCCTGGGTGGTGGCGTGCCTATTGGAGCCTGCCTCGTCGCGGGTAAAGCAACCGGAATCCTGGAGCCAGGAGATCACGGGGCGACCTTTGGCGGAAATCCCCTCTCCTGCTCGGCGGCATTGGCCGTTATCGAGACCATCGAGCACCAAGACTTGCTGGCGCACGTGGACAAAGTTGGGGCCTACTTCCGGGAGCGCCTTCAAGGTCTGGGCCCGATCGTTGAAAAGGTCAAAGGCTACGGTCTCATGCTTGGGCTCGCCCTGACCGAGCCGAAAGCGCGCGACATTGTTCGGCAGTGTTTGGAAAAGCGGCTGATCATCAACGCCACCGATGAAACGACGCTTCGGTTTGTTCCGCCGCTCATTCTAACCGTCGAACAAGTCGATGAGGCGATCGCGATCATCGCGTCCGTTCTAGGGGTCGACGCCGCGAAACCCGTTGATCGAGTGGTTGCCGCCCGGCCGAGCGTTGAATACCGAGACGTCCTCTCCATCGACGACCTCACCGATCAACAACTGGAAGACCTTCTTGATCTTGCCGCGTACAGCAAACAACGGCGAAAACTCGCCCCGAGCGCAATCACCCCGGTCGAGAACCGCTCGGTGGCCATGCTGTTTGAAAAGCAGTCGTTGAGAACCCGCTTCTCCTTTGAGGTCGCTATTCGAGAGCTAGGCGGACATCCGGTGTATCTCGGCAAGAGCGATGTAGGCATGGGCTCGCGAGAGGCGGTCAAAGACGTGGCGATGAACCTCAGTCGATGGTCGTCGATGGTTGTCGCTCGGCTTTACTGGCACAAGCACCTGAAGGAACTCGCCGAGTTCTGCGATGTGCCCGTTGTCAACGCGCTTACGGAATGGGAACACCCTTGTCAGGCGCTTGCCGACGTGATGACCGTTCGCGAGCGGTTCGGATCGGACAAGGTGAAGATCGCCTACGTCGGTGATGCCAACAACGTAGCGCGATCGCTCGCTAAGCTGGCGACCCGGCTCGGGTACCCGGTGAGCATTGTGGGTCCAGAGAACTTCCGCTTGGAGCCGATGGACGGTCTTACCCAGACTGCCGATGTCGAGGAAGGACTCGCCGACGCAAAGGTCGTTTACACAGATGTGTGGGTCTCAATGGGTGACGAGCACGAACAAGAGCACCGCATGCGAGTGTTTGAGTCGTTCCAGGTGAATCGACGAATGATGGCGATGGCGGATAAGGATGCCGTGTTCATGCACTGCCTCCCGGCACGACGAGGTTTGGAAGTGACCGACGATGTGATCGACGGGGTTGGAAGCGTGGTCAACGATCAAGCTGAAAACCGTCTGCACGCCCAGAAAGCGCTCTTGCAGCGAATTCTCGGTTTGTAAACCCAAGTTTAGCTGGCACCTAGTGTTCCTACTAGGTGTCGGCTAAGGCTTTGTTAAGTGAGCTTTAAGACGCTCCTTGCAAGTTTGCCGGTTCACCTCAGCAACAATACTTGCTTTGAATTTTGAACCTAAAGTTCGGCACGAGCCAATATTTATACTCCCACCGTTGAATGCATTTTGCATTTGCATTTTGGTGGGAAATGAAGAAGGTTTCGGTATTACTTTTATGTGCGGTTGCGCCGCTTTCGTTCGGGCAATCGGTTGCTAACCTCTGGAACGGTTCGCTGAACCGATACGAGCAGAACTTCGACACTCTTCCGACAACAGGGTCGACGACCTTTACCTCCGGCAGCCAAATCATGGACCTTGGTTCGACGGTTGGCTCATCGATGTCGGGGTGGTACCTTGTCACCTCGGCCACTTCAGGAACGACCGCCGGACGCAACCTCTACACGGGCGCCGGCAGTGTTGGAACGAGTGGGTTCTACAGCTTCGGGGCCACCGGTAGTACCGATCGTGCCTTGGGTTCCATCGGTGCTGGCTCCATGGCGAAGGGAAGTCGGATTTTGCGGCTTCGTAACAACGGAGCCGTCTCGTCGATTTCGGGACCTGGCGTCATTGAATTCAAGTGGTTTGTCGAGCAGTGGCGCTCGGGCTCAACAAGTGTTGACATCCAAAGCTTTGACTACAGTTTCCAATCTTCCTCCTATGCCCTTACGGCCTCCGATGGGCTTGCCAATGTGGGAACAGGCATTTGGACTCGCGATAACCTGAAGATCCGAGTGAGTGGAGGTAACCCGGTTGATGAGAACACCGCGGGAACATACGAGAATGATCTCGGTGTAATGCCGGCTTCTCACAACGTTTCAAATCTTGGACCGGGTGGTGAAGTGGCCCTGGACGGAAACACGTTCCGATCAGTTCGAGTCGGTCAAATTCACAGCGAATGGGCTGCCGGTTCAGACTTGTTGCTTCGGTGGAATGACGTCGATTCCTCTGGTTCGGACCACGGCTTCGCCATCGACGACGTTAAGGTTGTTCCTGAGCCCGCAACCCTCGCGATGTTCGCCGTCGGTCTCGGCGGACTCATCCGAAAGCGACGCAAGTAATCCTTCAATTGCCCTACAAAGCCTCTCTTATTAACCAAGAGAGGCTTTTGCGTTCAACCTGTTACGTTTGCTGGGTTTATTCCAGCCAAGAAGCCAGCGCTCGCCCGGTATTCTTACCGCCAATGGTTTTCTTGAATGCACGCGCTTTGCGTGGCGACTTGCTTTCCAGGGTTCTGCTCTCCGGGTTCCTGGTTTCGGCAGGACTGACGGCAGAGGCTCAGCTAAGAGCGGCTACTTGGAACGTGACGAACTATGAATCGGGGCGGACCAACGCTTTCCGAACCGCCATTTTCAACCAGTTCGAAGGGCGATCGTTCAACCCGGACATCCTCGTTCTTCAGGAACTGAGAGGTTCGACCGGACTCACCAACTTCCTAAACATTCTCAATACCACTCCCGGACAAGAAAACCAGTGGGCGGCCGCACCCTTTTTAGATACGGGCGACACCGATTCGGGAATGGTCTACCGAAAGAACAAGATCGACTACGTTTCCCGCGTGAACATCACGGGCGATCCGCGAGATACCCAGCGATACGATTTTCGCCTCAAGGGCTATCAGGCGGGCAGCACCACCAATCCGAACGTTTCTTTCTATTCGTCCCACTGGAAGGCGGGTAGCACCACCGATGACGAGGCGCGACGACTGGTTGAGGCCACCAATATTCGAACCGATGCCGCCAACCGGCCCGCGGGGACGCACATCATGATCGGTGGCGACTTCAACGTCCAAGGCAGCGGAGACGACGGGTACAAGCAACTCCTTGACGCCTCCGTTTCTCGTCCCGGCGGCGCTTTGACGGGTGGCCGATTCTTCGACCCGATCAACTCGTCCTACACCTCCAACGGTGGCAACATCAACTGGAACAACAGCAACACCTATCGGTTCTTGCACACTCAGGACCCGTACGGAGCGGGCGGAATGGACGACCGTCTTGACTTCATGTTGGTCGGCGGATCGCTCCGCGACGGCAAGGGTCTCGAATACATTGGCTCGACCACGGATGCGTATAGCGGCACCACCTGGAACGATTCGAACCACTCCTACCGCGTTTGGGGCAACGATGGCACTTCGTTCAACACGACTCTCAAAGTGAACGGCAACACGATGGTGGGAGCCACCATCGCCCAGGCGCTCATCGATTCGGTCGGAAACACGAACCCAAGCAATACGGGTGGTCACCTGCCCGTTTTTCTCGACCTCAAGGTTCCCGCCGACCTCACCGCGGGTGCATCTGCCCTGAACTTCGGTGAGGTTGCGCTGAACGATGTCGTCGGAAACTTCCAAAGCCTGCTTGTCTCGAACTCGGTTGATTCGAGCCTCTGGGGCGTGGGTGGGATTCAACGAACCCGAGTTCGCTTCTCGGTGACCGGGGACTTCACCGTTCCGACGGGCACTTTCGACATCGATGGCGGCGGTTCGATCAACTCGATGATCCGAATCAACACCTCGTCGATGGGTCAGAAGACGGGCTTGTTGACGATCACCGACGATTTCACGGGACAGTTCCGAACCGTCCAGCTCGCCGGATCGGTTGTTCCTGAACCCGCGACGTTTGCGATGCTCGGCGCAGGTCTTCTCGCCCTTGCTCGTCGCCGCAGACAGTCTCGCTGATACGGGATTCGATCAAATTTCCTCTCTGGTCTCGCATCCTCCGCAAGAGTCAGAGGCCTGAGAGGATATGCTAACCACCGCATGAAGAAACTTTGGGGTGGCGCTTTTGGCGAGTCTACGGATGAACTCGTTGATCGATTCGGTCAGTCCATTCGGACAGACCTTAACTTCTGGCAAGAGGACATCATTGGGTCCGTCGCCCACGCGCGTATGCTTGGCGAGGTCGGAATCATCACCAAAGATGAGGCCCAGCAACTTATCGATGGACTAGAAAAGATCCACGAAGGTGGTCCAGAAGCTCTCAACATGGACGTTGAGGACATTCACACCGCTATTGAAATCAAGCTTCGCGAACTTTGCGGAGATGTCGCCGGAAAGCTTCACACCGCGCGCAGCCGAAACGACCAAGTCGCGACTGCTGCTCGGCTCTACCTGCACAACGAACTTCTGCTCGTACTGGACCTCATCAAGGACTTGCAGAAGACTCTGCTCGAGATCGGTCAAACCCACAAGGGCACCATCATGCCCGGCTACACGCACCAACAGCGAGCCCAGCCGATCACCCTCGGTTTTCACTACATGGCTCACTTCTGGGCGCTTCAACGTCATGGATGGCGAGCGGAGCGACTCTTTGAATCTGCCAACTACTCGCCTTTGGGTGCAGCCGCTCTCGCAGGCACTGGATTCCC
Source organism: bacterium (assembly GCA_027483535.1). Taxonomy (GTDB): domain Bacteria; phylum Armatimonadota; class Fimbriimonadia; order Fimbriimonadales; family Fimbriimonadaceae; genus Fimbriimonas. Next base: position 248,933 of record JAIXUN010000001.1, on the reverse strand, counting down.
GATCAACCGCCAAGCCACTTCCGATGAACTCGGATTCACCGCTCCGATCCCGAACGCGCTTGATGCCACTAGCGATCGGTCCTATATCTTGGACGCGCTCCACGTGAGCGCCATGATCATGATCGACCTCAGCCGCATCAGCCAAGAACTGGTGCTTTGGAGTGGTCGAGAGTTCGGCTTCGTCAAACTTGCCGATTCCACCACGACGGGTAGCTCGATCATGCCGCAAAAGCGAAATCCCGACATGGCGGAACTCATTCGGGGGCGAACCGGTCGCGCGATCGCCAACTGGGTGACGCTTGCAACGGTGATGAAGGGACTCCCGCTCGGCTACAACCGAGACACTCAAGAAGACAAGCCGCCGCTGTTCGACTCGTTGGGCAAGGTGAAGGACTCTCTGCAACTGGTGGACATGATGCTCCGCACCGCCGATTGGCAAGTGGAACGCATGGCGACCTCCGTTCGCGGAGACTTTTCAACCGCCACCGACCTCGCCGACTACCTCGCCGCAAGCGGTGTTCCTTTCCGGGTCGCGCATGAAATGGTTGGGAAAGTGGTTCGTGGCTGCGAAGAAAGAGGAATCACTCTGGAGGAACTCACCGCCTCCGTGCTGGCCGAGATCGATCCAGAGATTCCTGCGGAAGCCATCAGCGTGTTGCAACCCGAGCAATCGGTAGCCAGACGCGAGTCTTTCGGTGGTCCGGGACCGAAAGCGATGGACGTTCAAGTGGCCCACGCGCAGGCCATCTTCGCCGAGCGTGGTTTCCCTAAAATCGCCTAACCTTTACGAACGTAGGTAACTAGAGATGGTCGTCGGAGTTGGAATCGATATCGTGGAAATTGCCCGCATCGAGAAGGCAATGCGTCGCGAGCGCTTTGTGCCTCGCATTCTCACCGAACTCGAGGAAAACTACTGCCGAACTCCTTCTAAGGTCGCGGGTCGATGGGCGGCAAAAGAGGCCGTCATCAAAGCCATCGGGCTGAGTTTGCTCCCCCAAGAGATTGAGATTCTCAACGATCCCTTGGGGCAGCCTCACGTCACCATCCACTCCCACAAGTTCGACCGAAAGCGACTCCGCATCTTCGTGAGCATCACGCACGAGCGGGGTTATGCCGCGGCGGTCGCCGTGGTGGAGCGAGCGGTGATGCAAGTCCCGATCGTGTAACAGGCGATTTATCGCGTGAAGATGGGCGAAGGGGATAGAATTCCCCCATGTCTGATGACGCCTCTGCTGTAACCGACCCCGAAAACAAGCAGGCCGATACCAAGCGGTTGGTGATCATCGACGGCTACGGCTTGCTCTACCGAGCCTTTTTCGCCACCCGATACCTCAGCACCAGCGATGGCAAGCCGACGAACGCCCTGTTCGGGTTCACCTCCATGCTCTTTACGATCCTGGAGAAGATTCGTCCTCACGCGATCGTGGTGGCGCTCGATGCCCCTGGCAAGACCTTCCGGCACGCCGAATACAGCGAGTACAAGGCCACTCGCAAAGAGACCGCCGACGAACTGAAAGTTCAGCTCGTGGAAGCCAGAGACCTCATTGCCGCGCTGGGCATTCCGCAACTCGAAAAAATCTCGTTCGAGGCAGACGACATTGTCGGCACCATCAGTAAACGGGCCGAAGAAGCCGGATACGAAACCACCATCGTCACCGGAGACCTCGACTCTCTGCAACTGGTCGATGAGAAGGTGTCGGTCCTCACGCCCAAACAGGGAATCACCGAAACGATGCTTTACCGACCCGCCGACGTGCGGGAAAAGCTCGGCGTCGATCCGCATCAAGTGGTCGACTTCAAAGCGATCAAGGGCGACACCTCCGACAACATCCCCGGAGTTGCAGGCATTGGCGAGAAGGGCGCCGCCGAACTCATCGCACTCTTTGGCTCCATTGAACAAATCCTTGAACGGTTCGATGAGGTGCCAGCCAAATACCAAAAGAAGATCACGGGCCAAGAAGAGGTGATGAAGCTCTCGAAGTGGCTTGCCACCATCGATCGAAACATGGAGATCGAATACGATTTTGCCCCGTTTGTGCTAACCCCCGAGCAGGTGCAGCGGGCGAAAGCGATGTTGGAGAGATTCGAGTTTCGCGCCCATGTCCGGACCGTTGAGCGCGTTCTAGGTCCATACGTGGCGGGAACTGGCTTCGAAGCAACCGCTCCCTCCGTCGAGGTCGTCTCAGAGAAGATCGAGTTCAACAAGAAGGAGGTCGGCTCGTTGCCGATTCTTCAAAGTGCGGTCTCCGGTAAGGAGTTTGGCCTGCTCCTTGCAAACGACGTATCGCAGGAGTCTTCCGGAACGGGTGACCTTTTTGCGCAACCAACCAAAAAAGCATATGTCTCAGTCGGCAAGGACGTCTTCGTCACTTCCGACGAAAACGGCTTGCGGCTTCTTGCACAAAACGCAGGGCGCGCCATTGTTCACGATAGCAAGAGCCTGGTCAGAGCGGCTGATACCATTGGCGTAGACGTAGACCGTCCGGTGGCGTTCGACCCGATGCTCGCAGGATACGTTCTGCAGTCGGGAAGAAGCGCCTATGCGATTCGCGATCTCATTCAGGGCTATACCGACTACGCACCCCCGACTGTCTCAGAAGAAATGGCGGCCTGCTTGCTCCCGCTTGCCAAGGCGATGCGCGATCGTTTGGAGAAAGAGGGCCAGACCAAGGTTCTTTCCGAAGTCGAACAGCCGCTTGCGCCGATCCTTGCCGACATGGAGTCGGTCGGAATCGCAACGAATCGCACTCAGCTCAAGGAGTTCAGCAAGGAACTGCAGATCGCCATCGAGCAGTCGACCGCGAAAATTTACGAACTCGCGGGTCAGGAGTTCACGATCGGCTCCCCCAAGCAGCTTGGCGAGATACTCTTCGACAAACTCGGCATCCCCGGAGCCACCAAAACCAAAACCGGATACGCCACAGGCGCGGAAATTCTGGTTCAAATCGCACCCCAGTACGAGATTGCGGGCGAGGTGATGACCTGGCGAGAACTCACCAAGCTGAAGTCGACCTACACCGACGCTCTGGAACGGCTTATCCGAGAAGATGGGCGCATTCACACCACCTACAACCAAACGGTTGCGGCAACAGGGCGCCTCAGCAGCAACGATCCCAATCTGCAGAACATCCCCATCCGCACCGAACTTGGGCGGGGAATCCGAAAGGCGTTCGAAGCGGCCCCAGGCTATCAACTCCTCTCGCTGGACTACTCGCAAATCGAGCTTCGTGTTCTGGCGCACATGTGCGAAGAACCGGCGCTGAAGTCGGCCTTTGAAAACCACGAAGACGTGCACACCGCCACCGCGCGAATCATGTTCCACCTGGGGTCCGAGCAACCCTCCAAGGATCAGCGGCGAATGGCAAAGCTCCTCAACTATGCCGTGCTTTATGGCGTCACCGATTTCGGCCTCGCCAACCAGCTTGGCGGCGGCTTCTCCCGATCGGAAGCGAAGGAACTGATCAACTTGTATAACGATCGATTCCCAACCGTGAAGGAATTCACGAAGTCGGTGGTTACGGAGGCGCGCTCGAAGGGATTCACGACCACGCTCATCGGTCGCCGACGCTACTTCCCCGACATCCACGCGGCCCGCATGCAAGATCGGCAGTACGCCGAACGCCAGGCGATGAACGCGCCCATTCAGGGCACTGCGGCGGACATGATTAAGCTCGCCATGATCGAAGTGGTCAAGCTCCTCGAGGGTCGCGAGTCGCGCATGTTGCTCAACGTCCACGACGAACTTGTCTTTGAACTGTGGAAGGGTGAAGAGGACCTGATTGAACCGATCCGAACCGTGATGGAGACCGCTCTTCCGCTCGGAGTCCCGGTCGAAGTTGATGCAAAAATCGGGTCGAACTGGAACGATATGACCGAGATCGCTCGACCGAGCTAGGGATTCGTCAAAAGGACGGGAGGATCAGTGTGCGCAGCACCCGCACGAGCACTTCCCGTCCTCGGCGAACCTGCAGGCATGCGTGCCGCGAGCTTCGGTGATCATCGATTCAAACTCAGCGCGGATAGATCTCACCGTGTCGACTTCTGCCTCCGAGGGCTTCTTCACGGGTTTTCGAAGGTCAAGCGGACCCATGATCGGTCCCACGATATTCGCGTCGTCAAGACCGAACATGTGTCCAAATTCATGACCGCAGGTGTGGCGCATGCAGTCGAGGTTCATCCGATTCCCCTTCGGATCGGTGGTTCGAAGGTGGATGTCTGCCTTAAAGAGCGGCTTTATTCCTTGCGGAGTTCGCAAAATCGATCGGCTCCAGTTGATGTAACCGCTGACGATTTCACCCTTCAGGCGGACATCACTGCCGAAATGAATCTTGATGTTCGCCTCGTCCATGGGGACGATCTGGAATTTCACCTCTCCATCAAGACCGCGTTCCCACGCCGCAACGGCTTGTTCCACCGCCTGTTGGGCGCTGGAGCGCTGTCCTTCTGGAGTGTCGCCGTAGTCGATGCCCACGCGAAGGTTATCGCGCATCAGCATCGATTCGGCGTAGCCGATTGCGTCCGCAGGTCTGCCGGATTGTGCCTTGGCTCTTACGAGATCTAGGTGCGAGAGGGTTGTTGGATGGACATTTGCTCGGAATTTTGCGCCGGTGTAACCAGATACGGTTACCGTCACCAACGCCATCACGGGCAACACTCCCCAAACACCTCTGCGACCTGTCGGCATAAGACCTCTCGCAGGGGAAATTCCACTTAGGCAACGCTCGTACCTGGTGGAAATTGCCGGTGTTCTGGGGTTTCGTCGTTAACCTAGCAATAGGTTCAGCCGGTAGGAGTTTTAGGGTCGTTTCAGATGCCCAAAGTGACGCCCAGCAGGGCTTTTCGCATGGACCCAACTGCGCCTGCCTGGCTCATGGAAGCATTCGCCGACCCAACGCTAGACATCCCGAAAACACGAATGCCTGGGTGGGCCTGTCGAATGGCCCGCGTCGCGAGGGTGCCATCGGCAAGGGACGTTGAGCGACTAGGGAAGTAGTGGTCTTGAAAGACAACCTCAATGGCAGACAAGTCCACCTCTTGGAACTCTTCTTTCACGGTCCATCCGGTGAGGAGCGAATCCTCCAAAGATTCCAGTCCAACGAACCAGGTGACCTCGTGACCGTGCGACACCAGGAGTTCGTGAAGACCACGGGCAAAGTGTGCGTCGTCCTCAACGATCAGAACCCGCTTCGAGCCCTCGTTCAGTTTCAACAGATCGTATATCTCGCGCGCGGTCATGCTCTTTCCTCGTCCCCTCAAGGATCAGAATTGAGTATGAACGGAAGAAAAGACCCTAGAGGATTACCGGGATTCGCCGAAAACCTTGAGTAATGGTAGAGCTTTCGTTGAGATTGATCGTCGCAGGGGCACTCATCTTCGTGAGTGGGCTGGCAGGACAGCCGACCTTTACGACGGCAGTTCAAGTTTCGATGACAATGGCGATTGTAGGCGTAATCGCGTACTTGTTAGAGAAAAAGAACCTTCGAACGCCTGCTATTGCTGGGCTCATTGCCTCGGCAGACGCGACCTGTATCGCCTCGATTCTAGGCGGCATCGCCAAGTTTCCCGCGTTAGAAGGCTTTGGTGCGCTCACTCTCGCCCCGCTTCTGTACGCAACTTACCGATACCGGAGTCAGGGCCTTCTGATGGCGCCTGTTGCCGCATCGGCAATCATGGTCATTGATAGTGCCAAGCACACTTGGGCGCTTCCGCCGAACATCATCTTGGCGCAAGCGGGCACGGTGCTTGTGGTCGGAATGCTCCTTCGCCCCACCGCGATCCAAACCTTTACCCAGCCAATCATCGTGGGTGAAAACGGCGCCATTTCCGAGACGGACGAGGCCCTGACCAACAAATTTGAAATCCTCGCTGCCAACGAGCAGTACCTGGAGCTTCGAGAGAGCTACCGGCAACTCCGCGACGCCTACCGAGATCTCGATCGTAAGGCGCACAAAGACCGAGTCACCGCGCAACTTGCCGAAGTCAAAGGGGTTGGCCACGGCATTCTTAGGAAGATGCTGGATCGCCTAGCCGTGATCTCCGGCGCGCAAGGATTGGTTCTTTACACCACGGCCCAATACGCGGATGCAATGGTCGTCCGTGCGACCTCCGGCAACGTTACGGAGAGTCAGCAGACCACTGCGTTAGAAGTTTCAACTCGCCAGGCAATTGCTCTCATCCGAGATCAAGCCGACCGAATCACGCACGAGCTTTCCGATGGTCGCCTCTCTTCGAATCTGGTGATTCAGAGCGAAGGCAAGGTCGTGGGCCTGCTCTGCATCACCTGCGAGGCAGAGGACGGTCTTCTTTCCGCCCTTGAGAGCGCAAATCTCTCTCTTCCGATGATTGCCAACGCGATTGCCGAAGAGAATCGACGCGAGAACATCGAGCGTCGACTGAAGGAGACGGAAATTCTTTACGGTGTGATCGCAATGAGCGATGGGGCGCAGTCCACGGCAGACATCGCCGCGCGAGTAGTGAAAGACCTTCACGATGTGCTGGAATGCGACCACGTAGGCATCTTCACCATTCAGGGTCGAGATATCAGTTCACTCGCCACTGAGGGCCGAATGGTGCGACTCCTTGAGAACATGCGCTTTGAATACGGTGTCGGCGTGGGTGGTTGGATGCAATCGGGCACTCCCGAGATCGCCATCGCCGACGTTCGGGTCGATAATCAGTTTCCGGCCGATGTGTCGCTGAAGGCGCGAATCGGAAGCTATTGCGTTCTCCCTCTGATGATGGGCGAGGAACTGTTTGGATTCCTAAGTGCCGCTTCGGCGCGAGTTGGTGGGCTCGATCTGGGTCACGTCGAGTGCCTTCGGGTGACGGCGGCCGAGCTGAGCAGACTCCTCACGCGAAAGGCCTCTACAACGGATCAGTCGGAAGGTGTTCTTACTCCACGACAGTTTTCGGATTCGATTGCCGCAAGAACTGGGTACCTGGTCACCCTGGAACCCATGCGAATCGGCGATATCGAAGGCAAATATGGTAAGCCCGCAACGGTTCACGCCATGCGACAGATCGCCCATCGGATTCGAGCCAAGCTTCCTCAAGGGGCGTTCATCTGCCTCCACCCCAACCACCTCCTCATGGTGTTTATGGAAACCAAGGACGGAGCCTACGCGGTGTCTTGGGCAAACGATATGGCCTCTCTCAGTCCGAGCATCTCCATTCGGACGCCGGATGGATCGACGCCGATCCCGGTCAATCTTCGTGCCAAAGTCGCACAGTTCAGCCCGCAAAATAACCAGATTTTCGCCGCAGCATAGTCTGTGGCACGGGAAGACCCCAGTTACCAGGTGAATCAAGTTAGGTTCTTTGCTATCCTCAGGAGATAAACGCAAAGTTCGAATATTTGAAGCCACCGATGGTGTTTGGCTTGGCACCGCTGACACAGGGGACGTTGGAGGTTATGACTTGAACAAGGCGTTTTTGGTTCAGGGTATATGCGTTGCTTTAAGTTTGACAAAGGTGCTGATTCTGTCAGGCGGCATCACGCCGATCTGGTGAAAAAGGCCGAATTTGCGCTTGTTCGCGGTGATCTTGCCGTGGCTCGCACTGCACTCAAGAGAGTGATTAGCGAGGATGCGGAGCACATTGGTGCCCTCGAAATCTCTGCGAAGTTGTATTGGAAACTCGAAGACTTTGAAGAGGTGAGACGAATCACCGACCGGTTGATCGCCCTTAATCCTTTCGAGCCTGGCTACCACGGTTTGCGTGGAATGGCTCTTCGTGGCCTCAACCGTTATGGCGAGGCGGCTCAAGCATTGGCTCGCGACCCTCAAGCGACCGAGGCACTCCTCGAACTCGAAGGCTATCAAGCCTCCTTGGTAAAGAACCTGCTGGAAGAAGATCCTGTGTTTGCCGCCCAATATGCCAAAAACCCGCAGGGGGCACTCAGCGATCGGGGCTTTTACTTCGCACGAAAAGACGCGGCGACGGCATGGCTTGCCGACAACGTCGAGAATTCCGTTCTGATGGAGTTCAACCTCCTGTCACGCCCTCGACCGAGCTGAAAATAGTCGGTCGAGGCACGCATCGGATTGAACCAAATCCGGTGATGAGGTATTCTCTTACGACTGCGCGCGGGTGTAGCTTAATGGTAAAGCTCCAGCCTTCCAAGCTGGCCACGTGGGTTCGATTCCCATCACCCGCTCCAAAACCTTCTCATTCCTGAAGTCACATCGAGCTTCGCTCTGTGCCGTTTTGAGAACCCTCTTCTTGAGACTGCGAGCCTTCGAGGACTAACGTAAAAAGGTCGTTAGCGGGCGTAACTCAGCGGTAGAGTGTCTGCTTCCCAAGCAGAAAGTCGCGAGTTCGAATCTCGTCGCCCGCTCCAGCTTCTCGCTTCGCGGCTTCTAACCTTTGGGCTGTTATCCTTGCGGCTTCTCTTCTCGCGGATAGTTAGACTCGGGGCTACCCGGATTCGCAGACTCTGCGGCCGCCTTTTCTGCCGCGGCCTTCTTCGCACGCTTTTTGTGCGCGATCCACTCAAAAGCAATCGGTGCGATCGAGATCGCGACGAGACCCAGGATGGCGAGATCGAATCGCTCTTTCACCGCCGGGATCGATCCAAAGAATGCACCCGCACCCATGCAGATTCCGACCCAGAGGACTCCGCCAATGACGTTGAAAAGCATGAATCGACCGAAGGTCATGGCGCCCATGCCTGCCACGAACGGAGCGAACGCCCGAATCACGGGTACGAATCGGGTGATGATAATGGCTTTGCCACCATACCGCTCGAAGAACTCGTGGGTTTTCTTGAGGTTGGACTGGGTGAAGATTTTGGACTTGGGGTTGTTGAAAGCCCGTTCGCCGATCGCCTTCCCAATGAAGTAATTCACCACGTTGCCCAGGATCGCCGCCGAGGTGAGCAGGACGAACATCACCAGGAAACTGATGTTGTACTTGGTCTCTTCGGAGGCGATATAGCCAATGGCGAAGAGGAGGGAGTCACCCGGGAGGAACGGAAAGATAACGAAGCCCGTTTCCGCAAAGATGACGGCCGTGAGGATCCAGTAGATCTGCGTCCCGTACTGCCGTGTGGCGTCTTCGAGATGCTTATCAATATGCAGAATGTAGTCGAGCAGTGTGAATCCTCGCGGGTGATATCGAACCCGATTCAAGGTACCCGAACGGTCTAGATTCGGTTGCAGGAATCGCTAGGCGGCAGCGAGGTCTTCGCCTAAGCTGTTCGAAAAAAGTCGCTGTCGGAATTCGACTTCCGGAAGCGGTCGGGCAAAGTAATACCCTTGTCCAAGGTGGCAGCCAAGTTCGCGCAGCATATCGAGCTGCGCCTGCGTTTCGATCCCCTCGGCCGTGACCACCTTGGACATCTCTGCGCACAGGGTCATGATCGCCTTTGTGATCGCGGTGGGGCTCTTCTCTACGCCCAGAACGTCGACAAACGATCGATCGATTTTAACGGTGTCTACCGGAAGCTTCGAAAGGTAGGACAGCGAAGAGTAGCCCGTTCCAAAGTCGTCCAGCGCGAGGTGGAATCCGAGCTCTTTCAACTTCTCTAGCTTCGCAATCGTCTGCTCCACTTGGTCCATCATCGCCGACTCGGTGACTTCAATCTTCACCCAGCTAGGATCGACTCCGATTTCGCGAACGATGCGGTAAATGCGATCGACCGAATCCGCTCGTTGAATGTGTTTGGTCGAGACGTTGACGCTGACCGTGAAATTCCAACCTTTGCCCATGGCTTCGCGCCACTCCAAAAGGTTTTCGCACGACTGCCTCAGGATCCATTCGCCGATGTCGGTGACAAGTCCGGTTTCTTCCGCGATCGCGATAAATCGAGAAGGATTGATGAGTCCCTTCACGGGGTCTTCCCAGCGAATAAGTGCTTCCGCACCAGATACCTGACCCGTTTTGAGGTCGACGATAGGCTGATAGTAGGCTCGAAGGTGACCCTCGCTGAGTGCGATCCGCAGACCTGTCTCCAGCTCCAACCGCTCCATGGCGGCTAGATTCATGGACGGTTCGTACAGGATGTAGGAAGCTTTACCCCGCGCCTTGGCCTCGTACATGGCCGTGTCTGCATTGCGAAGGAGCTGAACCGCGCTCGTGGTTTGCTCGTCGGAAATGGCAACGCCGACTGAGAAAGTAACGAACAGATCGCGATTCTCCAATCGGACAGGCGAGCGCATCGCTCGAACCGTTCGTTCGGCAATCAACCGCATTTCCGATTCATCGCGTACGCCGGGAAGAAGAACCGTGAACTCGTCGCCACCCATTCGAGCAACGACGTCCCCAGGTCTCACCGACATGGTGAGTCGCCGGGCAACTACGCAGAGTAGTTCGTCTCCGGCGGTGTGCCCAAGCGAATCGTTCACATACTTGAAGTTGTCCAGGTCGATGAACATCACCGCCACGTGCCGACCCGGATGCGACTTCTTGAACGTCGCCATGGTCTCTTCAATCTTTTCGTTGAAGAGGAGTCGGTTGGGCAGCCCGGTAAGGTTGTCGTGATAAGCCTGATAGAAGATGCGCTCTTCCAGGTCCTTCCGGCTCGTAATGTCCTTCATGAAGCAGTAGAACCCGTCGAATTCTTCTGCCGTGTTGTAAATCGGAACGAACGAGAGCTCCTGGTGGATCGTGTCGTGATCCTCAAAGGTACGTTGCGTTTCGATGCTCAGCTTTGGTTCCGTGGGGAGCCGCTCCAAGATGTTGGCGATCTTTTCCTCGTCCTCCGGCATCACGATTTCGAAGAGGGACTTTCCGAGGAGGTCGTCGATTTCGCACCGAAGGACGTCGCCGAACGAAAGGTTCGCCTCGACCAAAGTGAAGTTACGATCGAACTTTCCGATGCCTTCTACCGCGACTTCAAGGATCGCGTTCATCGATGACAACGCTTGGGTTCGCTCATCGACGAGCTTCTCGAGATCGCCAGCGTGCTGCTGCAACTCGTCCTGACTTGCGGAAAGCTCTGCCTGGCTCTGGAAAAGGCTGGACAGAAGCTCGTTGGTTTTCCGACCCAGGATCGCGAACTCGTCTTTGCCCGGCATTTCGATGGTCGTCTCGCGGTCGGGCGAGATGCGTTCCACCTGGTCGGTGAGTCGATAGAGTCGAGCCAAGACAACCGTCTTCATCATGCCGAAGAAGGCAAGTGCGAACGCAATCGCAACCAGCGCCACCGACCGCATGAGGAATCCAAGAATCTCCTCGCCACGCTCCTTTAGCTCACGGGCATACTTCACCTGAACGAGCATCGCGGGCTTTTCGGCGAGGTCAGGAAACACCGCCGTGGCAACGACGCCTTTGTTGTCGACGCGGTACCGGAAGAACTTATCGATCCTGGTTTTTTGCCCCATCAAGGGTTCGGTGTCTCGGCGAAGCTTGCTCTCTAGCGAGCCCCACTCTTTCGCGGCGATCGGCTGAATGGAGATTTCCTTTAGAGCCGCCGTATCGATAATCCGCTTTCGGTAGTCCTCTCCAAGATAGGAAGCAAACACGATCCAGCCCTTGAACGGGGCGGTTTTGTTCGTGTTAACGATGGGTCGAACCGAGACCAGCATCGGCACCGATTGGTGGATGACAAACCCGTTGAATCCCTTCTTGAATCGCTTGGCGTCCTTCTGCCAGGTTGAAAATCGGAGGGTGCGGACAAGCGATGGTGCGGAAGGGGCTTTTATTCGGGTGTATCGCTTGATCTTCGTGGAGTGCCAAAGACGACCAGATCGATCCACAAACAGAATGGCGTCCAGCCCCATGTTCTTGAGTGCAGAACCTCCAAGATTGGATTCAATGAATCTTGGCGAACGGGTCTGCATGAACCGATAGGAGTCATCCCATTCGGACCAGTCGACCGAGGACTGGTGCAGATCCTCTGCAATCCGTTTCATCGTCGCAGAGACTCGAAGGATTTGTTGTTGAGCTTGCTCTCGCTCAAGGTCTCCGAAGGAGTTGTTCACCGTAGACCGGAGCGCCAAGAAGAGACCGCCAAGGAGTCCTACCACGAGGAGGACAACCATAAACAGAACTCTCTGAAGAATGCGCATTCCGATACCTTCGCCACGTCTGGCGAATCGTTAGGTTCAAGTGAACCAAGAAATGTATCGGCACTTTTGCGGGCGGTCTACAGACTCTATCCACTCTTTTGAAGCCCTTTCCGTAGGTCTTACGAACCACGGTTTTAGACCCTGTCTAGGTTCAACTTAGGTCTTCCGACGCATTTGCAGGGCTGTGCCAATAACGGGTTCGCTCATCGGCCGTTCCATCGATGAACACCCGGTTGAGCATGGGGAAAAACGCAAGACCGGGCGGTGAGGAGTGGAGAATGAACATTACTTTCAACAAGAAGAATCTCGTCGTTTCAGGCCTAATGGTCGCGGCTCTTAGTCAGGTGTTGGTCGGATGCGGCGGCGGTGGCATTGCCGGCATCGATCCGGGCGTTTCCAGCGCCGTTCGATCTACGGGTGAGATGGACGTCACTATCGGATGGCCGTCGGGCAGATCGATCCCGGACAACGCAACGCGCATCGAGATCATGGCGATGGATGCGTCGAGGACGACAACGAAAACCGCAACGCTGGCTCGACCCGCAACCAAAGCGACGCTCAGCGGGTTGCCCGCCGGAGACGTGATTCTTCAAGCAAGAGCCTACGATTCAACGGGTGCCCTTCTCGCATCCGGCGAGTCCACCATGCGAATTGCGGCGGGTTCAAAGTCTAAGACAAAGGTGGACATGAACGATGTCCCGGTTCCGATCGCTGAGGGTCGGTACATCCAAAACGGCACGATCTCGACCGATCCCGCCGAACCCGGCATCATCAAAATCACGCTGAACGCTCTGATCAATCGCACCGACGGCACGCCTGTCATTGGGCTCGGACTCTCGAACTTTAAGGTCTTTGAAGACGAGATCGCCAAAAAATTGGAGTCCGTCACCCAAACCAACAGTAGCGGTCTCACCGATGTTGCCTTCATCGTTGACACCACGGGCAGCATGAATGGAACGATCGACGGTGTTCGAGAAAGTGTGCTCGCCTTTTCTCAATCTCTTGCCGCTTCCGGACAAGACATTAAGATGGGCGGCGTTGCCTTTGGGGACGATGTGCGCGACTCCGTGGAACTGACCAATGCAACCGCTTTCCGAGATTGGGCATCGACCCTTTCAGCCTACGGCGGAGACGACTGGGCCGAGAACCCGCTCGATGCGATCAAGAAGGCGATGACAGACTTCGCCTGGCGCCCCGGTGCCCAACGAGTCATCTTGGTCATCACCGATGCGCCGATTCACGAAGACAACTGGATCACCACGCGCTCCATGGACTCCATCCGTTCGGAAATGTCGAACAGCTACATCGTCCATACCGTCACCTACGATGGAACGAGGTCGATGGGGCGAAAGGGGAACGATGGGAAGCCGATCCGGGCCACGGGTCGTGCGACTGACCGCGACATCTCGATCCTTGCCAAGGCAACGGGTGGACTGGATCTGAAGTTGCCGTGGGACGGCTATGTCGATCTGGAAAAACTCCCGATCAAAGACACCATCCTCGCCGGATACACCATCAAATTCAGGTCTCACCCGGCCCTGCCTACCGTTAACCGCAACATTCGATTGTCGGTGGTTGAAAGTGGCTCAGCGGTGGCGGATCAGGTGTTCGTCGGCAAGTACTAAACACCCTTTATTCACCTAGTTCAACCTCAACACTCGCCCCGGCCATCGCTTGCGATTGCGCCGGGGTCGAGACGTTTCAGCCCCGGAGTTCTTCGATCTCGCGAGCGTATCGCTCTTTGATCACTTTCCGCTTGACCTTCAGCGTCGGCGTGAGTTCGCCCGTTTCAATGCTGAACACCGCGTCGATCACCGCGAACTTCTTGATCATCTCAAAGTGAGCGAAGGTCTTGTTCGCCGCATCGATTTCGCGCTTGATGAGTTTGCGAGCGTCTTCATTGCCCTGCAAAGACTGGTGCTCGGGGAGGCTCAACTCCGCTCGAACCGCGTCTGCATTAGGAACGATCAGCGCGATGCAGTGATCCATTCCGTCACCGAGAACAACCGCCTCGTTGATGAACTTGGATTCTTTGATCTTGTTCTCAAGCGGTTGCGGAGCCACGTTCTTTCCGTTACCAAGGACAATCAGGTCTTTCTTCCGATCGGTGATCCGGAGCTGCTTGCCGTCCATCTCGCCGATGTCACCGGTGTGGAACCAACCATCGGCATCAATCGCCTGAGCGGTCTCCTCGGGAAGGTTGTAGTAACCCCTCATCACCGTGGGACCCCGGAACAGAATTTCGCCATCCTCGGCGATCTTCATCTCAACTCCAATCGGTTCGCCAACCGTCTCGTAACGATTGCGAGTGGGGTGGTTCACGCACGATCCACCGGAGGTTTCGGTGAGTCCGTAACCTTGCAAAACGTTGATCCCAAGCCCAAGATAGAACTCGGCAACATGCTTCGGCAGGGCCGCGCCGCCCGCCACGAAGAACCGGAACCGGCCCCCGAGCCGCTCGCGAATCTTCGCCCCGACCAATTTGTCTAGAACCGGATAGAGCGGGGCGGGCCTGCCCTGAGCCTTGGCGACGCCTTGAGCCAGCGCGAGATGGAACAACTTCTGCCGGATCGGCTTTTGCTTGGCAACGTTATCAAGCACCCGCTCCCGGAAGGACTCCAGAAATCGGGGAACTGCGGTCATTGCCGTCGGACGAACTTTGGGAATGTCTGGCGCAAGTCGGGCGAGGTTGTTATTGATCGCAAAACCAATTCCCGTGCCGACAACCAGGTGAATCACCACCCGTTCGAATACGTGCGAGAAGGGAAGGAAGCTGAAGAATAGGTCCTGTTCGGAGAGGTCCAGATAAGGAACGGCGTGTTTCGTTACGGTGAGGAATGCCCTATGATCGAGAATCGCGCCTTTCGGGTGGCCGGTGGTACCGGATGTGTAAATGAACGTGTAGATATCCTCTGGATGGACTTGCTCCAGTCGAGCATTCCAATCGGCGTCGTCGATCGACGATTCAGACGCCATCGCATCCAGTGATCCTTCGCCCGTGAGCGGCAGTACCTTCACCGATTCCAGCGGCGTCATCTTTGCAAGGTGGTCCTTTGAACCTGCAAAGGCGAGTTTGGCGCCGCAGTCGGTGACTATGTACTGCGTCTGATCGGCGGGAAGCGTGGGGTAGATCGCCACCACGATCGCACCGAGTGAAGAGCAAGCGTAGTCGAAGTACATCCACTCGCCGCAGTTCTCAGACTGGATAACAACCTTATCGCCTTTCGCCACCCCGAGCGATTGAAGTGCTTGGGAATAGCCCTGCACCTTCTTCAGAAACTCCGCATAGGTGACAGTTTGGAAACCCTCCTTGATCGGAAGCATCAGGGCAGGTCGATCCCCGAACTTTCCGGCGGTCAGGGTAAGGGCGTGAGCAAGCGACTTTGCTTCCATGTGGTCTGCTCATTGTGCGATGCTTGCCCCTTTTCATGCAAGAAACGCTCTCTTAGAGATTCCCAAGAGAGCGTTCTGTTCACAGATTCCAATGAGAGGGTCGTTACTTGCCGGGCGTCACGACGGCTCGGAACTCGGCTAGAGAAGTCCACGGACCACCTGCCGTTTCTGAAAGAGCCTCTACGCGAACGAAGCGAGCCTTGACCTCGGTGAAGGAGACCTTCCGGACGCCCTCCCCTTGCTCTAGTTCACCTTCCGCCACCTTGGTGAAGGTCTTCCCGTCTTCAGAGGCGAAGATCGCGTACTTACGAATCCGTCCGTTCACGTTCCCTCGTCGAGGAGTCAGTTCGACCCCGATGAGCGGCCACGACTGCGAAAGGTCGATGGTGAGCTGATGGGGGTGCCTGGGAGTGCTCGCCGAGTAAGCGGTGTGCCAGAAAGTCTCAAGATCACCGTCGATGGCATGCTCAGGCTCGCCTTCTCCCGGTTCAAACGAACTGCTCGAGACGATCTTCATCAGCTTGCTCGGCACGCGAGATTTCAACTCGATGAGATCGAATCGGGCCGTCGAAAGCGGAGAAGCGATCCAGCCTGGACCTTTAACCCCGGCCGAGGCGTTGCCCCCGGCGGTGGCCAACTCCGTTTCCAGACCCGTCGCCCACGGATACGAGGATTCGTCAACCGTGGCGATAATGCCCTGAAACGTATCTTCCCATTTGATCTCGGGCATCGGCGCCACCGGAGGAACGTGCCGACCGTTGGGCAACAGGCCGTTTCCAACCGCCTTCAAAATCACCCGCCAGCGAGGGGCTTCGTTCTCCACGCGGCAGTAGCGCAGCGGGCCAGGACCACAACTCGCGCCTCCGAGTCCCATCTGCTGTTGATCGAGGGAAACAATCACCTCGTCTCTCTTTTTCAGGGGGACTCGCTTTCGAGGCTCGCCGTTCTGATGCCGAGAGTCGAAGAGGTCCTGCGCCGTGTACCTGCTCACGGTCATGCTGAGCGGTCCTTGAGACTGTACGAGCAGGCCAATACCTTTCCGGTTGGTGAGACTTGCCCAGCGAACCTCTTCCTTGTTGCCATTCTCTTGGGGTCGAAGATAGGGCTGGAATTGCTCATCCACCGTGCCCTCATAAAGACCGACGTCAGCCGCCATCTTTCGGTCGGGATAACTCTCGATGGGACCACGACCGAGCCACTTGAACCGATCGAATTCGTCCTTTACGCGCAGTTGAAGACCGACTTTGGGAAGCACCGGGAGCTTGCCCTGCTCCTCCAACTCCTGGTCGATAACCACCGTCCCGTCACCGAGCACCGTGTAGTGAACTCGTTGAAGATAGCCGTGACCTTTAAAGCCTCGGCAGTCGTTTTCAAAGCTCACCCGAACGGCGTTGTTGGCAAGAGCCTCCGTTTTCATCTCAAGATTTCGATGAGAAAGGCTGCTCATTCCCGCGTCGACGAACTGTCGCGAGAACCAGATGTCGTTGTCGGTGAAGGCTCGGAAGAGATTGAGTTCCGGTCCCATTCCTCGGGAAATAAGCTCAATCGAACCAACTTTGAACGACTTGAGCGTTCCTCGATCCCGGTCGAATTCAACGGTGAACTTGTCTCCGCGAACGATCGGACCCGTTGCCGACTCCACCAGTCTTACTGGAGGAATGACACTTGGGGAAGTGACAAACGAGTTCGAAGCCGCGACTCGGTGTTGATCCCAAGCGATCTCGTGACCCTTGCCCGCCCAAAGCGTGCCCTCTCGAAGCTTGAAAGCAACTCGAACAAAAACTTCGGTTCCGGCCTCAAGCGCCTCGTTGGCAACGAACTCCAACGGAACTCGCTGAGTGGTTAATGGTGGCACTGCGGGTGCAGGCATCGAAACCGATTTCACGACCTTGCCGTCCGCTTGAATCTGAACCTCCATGTCGTAGGAGTTCAGATTCAAAAAGGCGTTCTTGTTGGTGATGTTCACCACGTACGGTCCCTGAATCCCGGGAGCAGGTTCCAGTGCGGTCGCAACGGGCTGGTAGATCTTTTTGACCTCCCAAGTCTTTGGCATCACTTGCCGATCCGGCATCACCAAACCGTTGCCACAGAAGGGACCGTCGTTCGGCCTGTCGTCATAGTCACCTCCGAACGCATAGAACCAAACGGGCTTCCCATCGGGGCCGATTTCGTCGGTGGTTTTACGGAGCCCTTGATCCACCCAGTCCCAGATACATCCGCCCATGTTGCGCGGATATTTGTCGAAGGCTTCCCAATACTCTTTGAGGTTGCCAACCGCGTTGCCCATCGCGTGCGCGTATTCGCATACAAAGAACGGCTTGTCGGAAACGCGCTTGCCCTCGCTCTCCACGTAAGCAACGTCCGGATACATCACGCTGTCCACATCCGCCACCTTGTTGTAGCGTTCGTAGTGAACGGGTCGGCTTGTATCGAGTGCTTTCACTGCCGCAGAGGCCGCCTCAAAGTTGACGCCAGGACCGGCTTCGTTCCCGAGGCTCCACATCACGATGCTGGGGTGGTTCTTGTGAATCTGAACCAATCGCTCAACACGATCCACGTGAGCAATCTCCCAATCCGGGTTGTTTCCGAGCGACTTCTCGAAGGAGTAACCCATGCCGTGCGACTCAATATTCGCCTCATCGATCACGTACAAGCCGTACTGATCGCAAAGCTCATAAAAGTAGGCGTTGTTCGGATAGTGGGCGCACCGAACCGCATTGATGTTGAACCGCTTCATAAGAAGCACGTCCTCGAGCATTCGCTCTTTAGAAATGGTTCGACCCGTGTCTGGGTCATGCTCATGCCGGTTCACGCCTCGGATCTTAACGGGCTGGCCGTTCACCTTGAAAACGCCCTTGTCCCAGGTGATCTCGCGGAAGCCGACCTTGGTGGAGGTCACGTGGATTGGCTGGCCCTTCTCATCCAATAGGTCTAGAACAAGGGTGTAAAGGTTGGGCGTTTCGGCGGTCCAGGGCTTGATTCCCGCGAAAGGCATTTTGATCTTGGGTTGAAAAGTCTCGTTCACCTTGCGGTCGCCCGTGGTAGCCGATCCGAATTCGATCGTTGCCGGTGCTCCGACCATCTTGGAACCGTCGAACAACCGGGCGCGGAGCTTTACGGGTGACAGTCGATCGAGCTTGACCTTTGCCGAGAGGGTGATCTCGCCATTCTTGAGCGAGTCATCGAGGGACGTTTGAACCCCAAAGTCTTCAACGTAGGTGTTCGGGGTCGAGAAAAGGGTCACGTCTCGGAAGATGCCGCTGTAGCGGAACATGTCCTGATCTTCCAAATAGGAACCATCCGTCCATCGATACACCTCCACCGCCAAAAGGTTTTTGCCGGGCTTCACAAATGCGGTCACGTCGAACTCGGCGGGACCCTTGCTGTCTTCGCTGTAGCCGACTTTCTGCCCGTTCACCCAAACGTAAAAGCCACTGTAAACACCGTCGAATCGGAGAACAGTGCGGCGCCCAGCCCAGTTTGCGGGAGTCTCAAAGGTGGTTCGATACGACCCCACTGGATTGAAACTGTGGTCGATGAAAGGCGGGTTGGCTGGGAATGGGTAGCGGACGTTCGTGTAGATGGGAACGCCGTAGCCTTGCATCTCCCAGCATGCCGGAACCGGGATCGACCGCCACTTCTCGTCCTTGAAGCCCAGTTGGAAGAAGTCTTTCGGTCGTTGATCGGGATAGCCAGACCACCAAAACTTCCAACTGCCGTTGAGCGAAAGAACATAGGGCGATTCTTCGGGTCGAGAATCGAGCGCTGCCCTTTCGTTAGGAAAGGGAAATGCATCCGCGCGCGGCGGCAGCTTGTTTATGCCGACCAGCTTTGGATTCTCCCAATCTGGAACTTGAGATTGGGGCTGCTGGAATGAAACGGAAATCGGAACAAGAGTTGCCAAGAGTGTGGCGACCAACGGCATGCGGACAGTTTGGCTGATTCAGCCCATTTAGCGAACCACAAACAGTGCGGATTACGGACTAAGATAGAGATTCGTGTACGCCGTCGAATCGCAAGGTCTCACAAAGAGCTACTTCACCACCCAGAAGCAACCTGGGTTTGGCGGAGCGGTGAAAGCGCTGCTCAAGCCAGATAAGAAAGAGGTGCAGGCCGTTAAAGGGATTGACCTAAAGATCGAGCCGGGCGAGGTCATTGGATTTTTGGGGCCAAACGGAGCCGGAAAAACGACCACGCTAAAAATGCTGAGCGGCATCCTGCATCCCACGGGTGGGTGGTGCAAAGTGCTTGGGTACACGCCAACCGAAAGGAAGCCCGAACTCCTGCGCCAACTCTCACTGGTCATGGGAAACAAGCAGCAACTCTGGTGGGACTTGCCTGCTTGGGACAGCTTTGTCGTCTTTCGGGAGCTGTACGAGGTCCCCGAAGCTGAGTTCAAGAAACGGGTCGAGTATCTCATCGAAGCCCTCGACCTGAAAGACAAGGTCCACACTCAAGTGCGCCGACTCTCGCTGGGCGAGCGGATGAAGTGCGAATTGGTCGCGGCTCTGCTTTACCGACCTCAGATTGTCTTCCTCGATGAGCCAACGTTGGGACTCGACGTCATCAGCCAACAGCGAATTCGCGAGTTTCTGCGCGAGGCGCATGCTCAGGACAACTGCACGATCTTGCTCACCAGCCACTACATGCAAGACGTCCAGGAGTTGTGCAAGCGAACCATAGTGATCGACAAGGGCACCGTGGTTTACGATGGGACGCTCGAGGCGCTCTCCAGGAAGTTTTCCGACTCTCGGACGATTGTTCTCACCTTTAGCCGCGAGGTCGAACGGGCCGACGCGGAGGGATTCGGCGAGATCGAAGCTTTCGAAGGGACATCGGTTCGAATTCAGGTGGAGAAAGACCGGACGCCACAGGTGATGGCTGGACTCCTCCAAAAGCTTCCCGTCCATGACGTCTCAGTCGAGGAAGTGTCCGTTGAAGAAGTCATTCGGCGCCTCTTTGCCGAAAACGCAAAATGAAGTCGGTACTTCGTAAAGAAAGTTTCACTTCGGTGATCCTTTAGAACCTCTAATGCATCTAACCTATCAAGAAGGAGCCGTTTTGCGCCTTCGGCCGGGAGAGAGAGAGGATGTACGTTGCTATCGGAGTTATCGCCGCGCTTGCCGTTTTGGGGGCGATCGTTTACCTGGTTATTCAAAAGGGAAAGCCTTCGAAAAGGGAGCAGTATTGCTCTTCCATGGGCTGGCGATACGAAGCCCTAACTGATGGCAAGTTTCGAATTCATGGCATGGAGCATGGAGTTCGTTGGACCTTGGAGGCGAAAGATTCGCCCGAGTACGTTTTGGGAATTGCCGAGTTCTCCTTTGCTCACCCCGGGTTCAAAGGGACGCTTCAAGCCGGTCTGAAGTCTTATTTCGAGAAGCGCCGTCCACCGGTCACCGACCCGCTGGCGGCAAAGAACGAACTCGACACCTTCTCGCTCGCACCCTTTGGGGTGGATGGTGGATACGTGGCGATGGGGGATCGCAAACTCGCCGAGTTCTCCATTCACCACGCCCCATTCGACGACTTCGGGCCCAAAGCAACGGTGCTCAACATTGGCCTCGGCAAGCTCTCCCTCGTCTTCGCCGACTACACGCCTGGTCAAACCTGGGACGAACTCGAGACTCTGATTCAGCAAGGCATTCCGCTTGTGGATAAGGCCGCGGGCAAAATCGCAGCGAAGAAGGAAGCCAAAGTCACCCTCTGATTCGACACCGGAGCCCCTCCTCATCCGTCTAGAATCTCACCAATGAAAATAGTCCATCGATTTATCGGAGTGACTCTGGCGCTTGCAGGTTTAGCCGCCGTGGGCAGCGCCTCGCAAGTGAGCGATCAAGGTGAGCACGCGGTTCGTCAGCTCATCAAGAAGAAAACGAAGTGGGAGTATGTTTTCTACACGTCCGTTCGAGAGACCGGGTCGGGACGAGACGTTCGCATCTCCGGAGAGGGAGTCGCCACCGACAAAGAAGGCTGGCGAGGATTGCCTTTCCGATTTTCCATCCAAGTTTCGCGAGATGAGTACTCGGTGCGCAACGCAGACGTGGACTTCGCAAACGGCTTCCGAATCGACTCGTCCGACAACTGGGTGGACACTTCCTACTGGGACGGTCGAGACGTAAAAATCGACACTCCTGGCTGGTACGACACAATGCGCTCGGGAAGCATTTCGGTCCGAGGCACCGCGAAAGGATCTGCTCCGGTAAAGGTGTTTGTCTACAACAAAGACGACCGACGCGTGGAGTCGGTGACCGCTCGACCAAATCCTGCGGGTCGATGGGTGGTCTCTAACCTTCGCCTTCAAAACGGAACCTACCGAATGGTCGCAACCCGTGGTGGATGGTCGGAAGGAGACGAAGTTCGGTTCGTCGTGGGTCGATCCAACCGAGGCTGGGGCGATACCAAGTTCAACTGGACTGGCGCGGGTGCTTCCGGGTGGGGCAACGGATTCGGAGGTTCGGGTGGATCGGATGACGGTGATTTCGGTGGCTCCGGTGGAAACCTGGGCGGCGGTTTTGGGCCCGGACTCAGCATCGACAAGCCACGCGATCGCCAAAAGATCGATGGCCCCCGTTTTACCGCTGAAGGGAAGTCGAGATCTGAGTTCGTGGAACTGGTCCTCATGAAAGACGGAAAGCAATGGACCAAGTCGCGAGTGAAAGTTGAGCGCGGCAAGTGGAAGTGGTCCACACGGCTTGGAAACGGTCCGTACGAGATGGAGATTCTCGACGGTCGAAATCGGCGAACGGTTCGATTCGTGATGGATTAACGCCTTCGAACGATCTAATTGGCCCCGGTTCCTTTTGTGAGGAACCCGGGGTCTTTTGCTTTAAGAGCGTCGAATCTCCACGTCGCCGACCCCCTCTAACACCCGCAACGATTCTAGTAGCGGAGGAATCGTCGAAGTTCGGACGCCCGTGACGGAGAACTCCCACTCGGTGAGGGTGCCTTGTTTCGCGGTCGAAACCCCTACCAGCGTGGACTGCCCTTGATAAGTCTCCACCGCACGCGCCACAGATCCCGAATCAAAAAGTAGGCCCGTTCGCACCGTTACGCGATGGGTGAAATCTTCGCGAGCCGTGTCTTTGTGGCCCCCAAACAGAACCGCCGCCAAGAATGCCGAGGGGATGAGCACCAGCGGAACGTTCAAGTTCCCCGACCCGATCGACATACCCACTGCAACCGCAAGGATCACAAAAGCGGTGTCTCTCGTGTCCTCCACCACCGTCCGGAAACGAACGATAGAGAGGGCGCCGACGAGGCTGAAAGCCCGGGCGACGTTGTCGCCAATGACGGCGGAGACCGTCGTGATCAACAACGTCAGCAGGACGAGCGTGGTCATCAAAGACTTCAGCCGCACCGAATCTCCGCGAGTCACCTTGAACACATAGGCGATGACGACGCCTAGGATGAACGCGATGAACTGTCGAAGAACCAGAACCGACCAGTCGATCTGGGGTCCTTGAGCAGCCGCCTGGTTTAGGAACTCGAGCATCCTCCCTCCTTATCCTCAATGGAATCCGGCGCAGCGCCGGTGAGCATGGCCGAGCGGTACTTGCTAAACCCGACAGGTGTTAAGCCGAATCGAAGCAGGAACTCCCGAAACATGTTGGGCAGAAGCGACGGGAATTTGATCTCGATCACCGCATCTTGTGAGACTTCGGTTGGGTCGTCAATGCTCGGGACGGACCATTCATCGTGTCGCTGGGTAACGATGTCGACGTCGATGGTCAGTCGCACCGTGTTGCCGGAGTCGATCCCAAAGAAGGCGTACCGTTTGTACTCCACCAACGTAGCAGGGGCGAGCTTTCGGTAGGAAACCGCATCCCAGAACGACGTTGGTTCAAAGGATTTGTCGCCTCCTTTGCTCTCTTCGACCAGGTGCAAGAGAGCGAGTCCCGAAACCGTGACTCGATCCTTCGAAACACGGTCCTTGATCTTCCGCTTGCACTCCAGGTGCAACCCAGAATCGCAGCCATACCGTCGAATCCGATACTTGTTCACCCGATAGCCTTTCGACTTCTTCAGAACATCTTGGTTTGCGGTGTCCAGATACAGAGTCCGCACGAGATACGCACCGTCGAGATCAACCTGACCGTGCGGGTCAGGGGACATCTGCCCCCGAACCCATTCTAGGATCTGCGGAACAACTTCTTGCGGAACGACAAACTTGACTTCGTTGGACCATTTTCCGCCCGAAGTGAGCGACGGACTTACCGGAACGATCATTGTCGTCCTCCTTGCCGAGCAGGATTAGCGCCTTCTTTGTAGTTCAACAGGTAGTTGCGTCGGATTTGGAAGAAGCTCTTCAGCGATTGCTCCCGCCGCATTTGGCCCGGTTGGGTCGAAGCGGGTGTAGCAGGGGCTTGACTGGAAAGAGCGGCTACGAACGCCTCGTAGGTGCTGTTCTTCCGGGTGTCCGCCTTGATCTCGGCGTCGAGCAACTTACGATTGGCTTCGATGAAAGGTCCGATGTTTGCCCAGTCGAGATCTTTGGCCGCCATTTCTCGCACGATTTCCAGATAGCGCTTTTTCAGAGCCGGGATCGCAAGAAGTCGGGCTCGAAGTGGCTTTCGGGCATCGGTGAGCCCGATAAGCGGATCGAGTTCGAACGGATTGCCACGCTGGCCCATGCCTTGCCCTGCTCCAAACTGGCCCGGTCCAAATTGGCCAGGTCCACCGGGACCACCGGGACCTCCCGGTCCAAAACCGCCTTGAGCACCCTGCGGACCGAATCCGCCCTGGCTCGGGGTTTCATCGCCCGGCCCGAAACCACCTGGCCCACCAGGCCCGCCGGGCCCGAAACCACCTGGTCCGAAACCTCCGGGTCCACCGGGGCGACCCATGCCGGGGCCACCGAGACCGCCCTCGCTTCGAAACGCCTCATTGATGTCTTGAGGAATCACGTGAAACTTTCCAGAAGGATCAAGGTAGAGGCTGAAGTCGCTGGCGCGGGTCCAGTATCCGTCGCTGTTCATCGAGACGATGTCGATCGCCAGGAATCGGAGGGTGCCTTCAATGTCTAGAATCGGAGCAAGAGCCGAGACCAACTTGTCATCCGGAGTGGTGTTCAGCACCTTGCAAAGGTTGACCAGCGCCTTCCAGTCCTCCGGTCGATCCTTGCTCTTGATTTCAAACCGCTGCTTGTACGGCTGAACGTCATCACCGAGAAATCGCAAACCACCGTCTGCCATCGGGCTTCCGGGGACCTTCCACCGAGCGCCTTTCGGCTCCTTGGCATCCTTGTCGACCTTCTCCGTCTCTGATTTCTTGGCTCCAAAGTTACGTGCAACGAAGTCGTTGTTGAACTGCTCAACGTTCACGTAGATGCCCCAACTTTCGCCGTTGATAACCACCTTCATAAAGTTGCTCCGAGGCGTAGGTAGCCAACGCTCGGCGAGTTTCGCGTACAAAGACGAACTCATGAACGAAGGGTCCGAGTTGGAATTGAGCAGGTTGAGAGTCTTGTAGCCAAGCGCTCGTTGCTTGGAATCCACCATGTCGACGGAAAGGTTGAGCGACCTCTTGTTTCCAGCGGGAACCATCATGTAAGAGGAGTTGCCCCGGAACCGTAGTCCAACGTTCTTCAGCTCAACGCCATCGAGTGTGACGGTGGCGGGAACATCCACGTCCGTGTTGTGGAAGTCTTCTAGTTCCGACTCCCAATCTTTGTTCTCGAAGTCGATGAAGATCGTCCTCAAGGTGCCGGAATCGTAGAGATCTTTCCCGGGATATGCCTTGGCGGCTAACTTGGAAACCTTGGGTCCGGGTGTCCCGGCAACCATCCGCCCTCCAGGGCCGCCCGGACCTCCCGGTCCTCCCGGACCCATACCTCCCGGTCCTCCCATTCCTCCAGGCCCACCAGGACCGCCAGGACCCATGCCGCCCGGTCCTATTCCGCCTGGTCCAAACCCGCCCGGACCGCCTGGACCTCCCGGTCGTCGCCCGCCACCCTGAGGCCGATTCTGCTTGAGATAAGCCCGAGCAGTAGAGCGCTCCGTCTTGTCGAGCATCTTGTCCTTGTTCGTGTCGAACCGATCAAGAATCTTGAGGTCTTCCCGATTGGGACCCATGCCCCCCGGCCCACCCATCGGACCGCCCATCGGTCCACCCTGGCCGAACTGGCCAGGTCGACCACCTTGTCCGCCAGAATCAAACTGCGCGTCCGAAAGAGACGGCAGTGCGGCCGACAGAGCGACGATGCTGAACGCAGAGATGGATAGTCGTGTCTTCATGGCTTCCCTCGAAAGTTAAGGATTCGAGGATTGTTTTAACGTAGCCGCATGAAGATGAAATGAAGCGTGAAAAAATCCGTGAAGACCAGGCACGCTCCTATCTCTCACTCCCCGTAGAATCACAGTTGAAACCATGAAAGCGACCTTCCTCGGACATTCCGCCATCGTTCTCCAAGAGGGAGAATCCGTTCTCGCCATCGACCCCTGGCTGCAAGGAAACCCTTCTTGCCCCGAGGCATGGACCAACCCGACCAAAATTGACGTCATCGTCTTGACCCACGGTCACGGCGACCACGCCTCGGACGCGGTGCGAGTACAAAAACTTACGGGCGCGACCTTAGTGGCGACCTGGGAACTCGGGGCAATCATGGTTCAAGAGGGAGTCCCGGAAGATAAGGTGATTCAGATGAACAAGGGCGGCACCGTCGAGGTCGGCCCGTTCAAGATCACGCTCACGCACGCCATGCACTCCAACTCGTACGATTCTCCAACCCGAGGAACGCTCTACGCGGGCGAAGCGGCGGGAGTCGTGGTGCGAACTGCCTCTGGCACCGCCTACCACGCGGGAGACACCGCACTGTTCAGCGACATGAAACTGATTGGAGATCGGTACAAGCCAGATGTCGCCTTTCTTCCCGTAGGAGACTGGTTCACCATGGGGTCTGAAGAGGCCGCAGATGCCGCCAAACTCATCCACCCGAAAACGGTCGTGCCTATTCACTTCAAGACTTTCCCGATTCTCACGCAGTCGGTGGAGACGCTTGAACAAGGGCTCGAGGGGACCGGAATCGGTGTCCACGAACTCCACCCCGGCGACTCGTTCGAATTCGGCGGGTAAAACCCCAAGGTGAGCGCAGCCGATCGGATTCAAGAAGCATTCGATCGGCTGAACCGCCAAAACGGCTTCGAAAGCCGTCCCCACCAGATTCAGCTTGCATTGCTGATCTCGGACATGATCGAATCGGGGGCGACTGGGGTGTTTGAGGCACCCACCGGTCTGGGAAAGTCCTTCGCGGCTCTGCTTCCCGCTATCGCCAACGCGCTCGAATCGGGCAAGCGAACGGTCGTGGCTACGTACACCAACGTTCTTGCCGAACAGTACTGGCGCAAGGACCTTCCGTTCGCCCTTTCACTCTTTGACGATTCCCCGAAGATCGCTTTCATGATCGGGCGACAACGCTACGCCTGCCTCGTCAACCTAGAAGACGAGTTGCCCTCGCACCGAGAAGCTTTCCAGGAGTACGCCAACCTCGGCATCGAAAGCGAGTTTCGACGATTCGCCTTCTCGAGGAAAGACGTAGAGGCTCGCGTTTGGCCCAAAATTGCTACGCCATCGGTTTGCCCCGCCCGGGCCTGCCCGATGTACGATGACTGCTACTACTATCAGGCTCGCAAGCGAGCCGAAGATGCGCAGGTCATCATCACGAACCATGCGTTCTTGCTCCAAGACGCCATCGTTGCCAATGTCGACGAAGAGGGCGAGGGGTTGCTCGGCAAGGTCGATTTCGCGATCATTGACGAGGCGCACGACCTTCCTGGCGCGGCCGTGAATGCGCTTGAGTTTGAGATCACCTCCTCCAAGCTGGCGATGCTCTCTGCGATGTCGATTCGGCTCGAGAAGACGCTTTCGAATTACCTGAATCGAACCGGTCTTCAAGCAGAACTCCAGTCCACGGGCGAGAGATTTCGAACTCTGGTTGACGGTTGTCAATCTCAGCTTGCAAGCCTTGGTCGGCAAGTTCGCGACTCCAAGCTGGTAGCCGCGAGTCCGGGCGAAATCTTGGACCATCCGGCCCTTAAAGCTTTGCTCGTTCAAGATGAGCGGATCGCGATTGAGTCGCTCGCCGTATCCGTTCGAGACGCTTGTCAAGCGGTGACCAAGCGGTACGACGACATTCTCGCCCGCCTGCGAGACGAGAAGCCGGAGAGTCACCGAATGGCGTACGAGTCGGCGCAAATGACCCTCTCCTTCCTCCGAGAGTACGGTTCCTATTCGGGGCATCTTTTGGAACCGCAAGGCGCATCGATCAGTCACGTTGGGCAGTTTCAAGGCATGTACCGAGAAGGTCAGGGTGCGGTTTACGAACCCCGAGTCCGTTCGGACGTGGTCGATGTCGCCGAGCCTCTGAAGGAGATTCTTTGGAATAGGGTCCCCACGGCATCGCTTTCGGCAACGCTCGCAGTTGACGGAGCTTTTGATCACTACAAGCGAACAACGGGTGTCGATCCCATGTTTGAAGAGATCCTTCCCTCGCCCTACGATTTCCGAATTCAGGCGGCTCTTTACTTGCCCAAGGCCGGGCGGATTCCCGACCCCACCTTGGCACGGCAGAACAAAGAGGAACCGACGTATCACTACGCAATCGCGCAAGAGTTACGGGTCATTTTGGAAGCTTGCGAAGGTCGAACGCTGGTGCTCTTCCACTCTCGCAAAGAGATGGAAGCGGTTCGAGGGATGCTCGACATGGGGCCGGATTATCCGATCCTCGTTCAACCAAGATCGGGCGCGGGTGATCTTGGCGAGCGATTCCGAAAGGATCCAAGAACTTCGCTTTTTGCCCTTCGATCGTTCTGGACCGGTTTCGACGCTCCCGGCGAAACCCTCATCTGCACGGTGCTGGTGAGAATTCCGTTCGAGGTCCCAACCGAACCCGCTCAACTTGGCCGCCTTGCGTATCTAGCGAAGCAAGAACTGGACCCGTTCCAAGTGCACACCCTCCCGAACGCAAAAATGATGATGCGGCAGGGCGCAGGACGGTTGATTCGATCCACCCGAGATTGGGGAGTGGTTGCCGTGCTCGATCCACGAGTTCGCACCAAGCGGTACGGCGAGACGATCCTAGAAAATCTCCCTACCGACATGCGTCGATTCGACGACTTCTGGGAAGCCCTGGCGCACGTCAAGGCGGAGAACGGCGTTGAGTAACTCCCAACCGGCGATAAAGGTTGAAAAGGTACGCCCAACATCCGACAATGAGATTGGCTCCGGGATTGCTCGTCGAGCTTTTGGGGGTTTGAATGAGTGATGAAAAGGGAAGTCAGGTCACAAGCAAAAAATCGGAAGGGGTTCGTCTTGAGTTCTTAGACGCCATTCGCGGTGTTGCTGCCTTTATCGTTCTCATTCAGCACTATTCGGAGCAGTTGTTCCGTTCGACCGCCCTCGCGGTAAGCCCTTACGTCAACCTAGGACGAGCGGGCGTGGTCGCGTTCTTCATCGTCAGCGGATTCGTTATTCCAATGAGTATCGAGCGCCGTGGCGATCTCAAGGCTTTCTGGGTCTCACGGATCTTCCGCCTTTATCCTGCCTACCTCGCGTCGATGCTGATCTTCCTGATCGGCTTCTTCGTCCTGCGCAACGCCTACGACACCAGTGGAATGCTTGGTGATAAGCCGCTGCCAGACGATTGGCGTACCTGGTTGGTCAACTTTTCTCTTCTCCAATTCTTCTTCCAAGACAAGATTCCGGGAGTGAAGTTTGATGCCCATGACATCAACCCGGTTGCGTGGACGCTCGGTTTCGAGTGGATGATCTACATTGGTTGCGCCGCCCTTTTTGCATTCAAGCGGCTCAACAATATGTGGTTCGTTGCCGGCCTTTCGTTCGTCGTCGGCTTCTTGCCCGCCATCTATCGACCTTTGAAAGCGGGCTTGAGTGGTCCTTACGTTGGTCCAATGTTGCTCTGGTTTGCCGTCATCGGACTTGTCATCTTCCGTGTGATGCACGGTCAGATGACCAAGAAAACGGGCGTGCGCTGGGGAACCGCACTCGTAGGTTTGATCTCGACGACCCTCATAATCAACCGCGGACTGCGATCGCCCGTGGTGGAAGTAGATTTTCCCGCAACCTTGATCAATGAGGTCACAAGTGCGCTGATTGCCGGAGCGTTGTTCGTGGTGGGAATTCTCTGGAAGTCACGCCCGATGCCCAAGGTTTTGGTGTGGCTCGGTCAAATTTCGTACAGTCTTTATTTGCTGCACGCTCAAGCCATGCTGCTTCCAGTCTTGGTGCCGGGGCTGAAGCAGGTTCCCATTGTGTGCTTCGCACTTCAAATCGGAATTGCTCTCGGGCTGTCGGCCTTGTTCTACCGATTCATCGAACAGCCGGGTATTGCCCTTGGCAAGAAGTTTCTAAAACGAAAGCCAGCCGCAACCGCTGCCTAGTCCGGCTACCAACATCCAGTGAAGATCTAGCTCGCCTTTGGCTTTGCCGCGCGGAATCTCTGGTTCATTGGTTCTTCGACAAATCGGTAGGCGAGGATGGAGACGCCGATCGCGAGGAGCGAGTAGACGATAAACGCGCCGAGATTTGTTCGGATCAGGGTTTCAGTAAGAGGCGTTTTGCCCTTGGTGAGGTAGCCGAAAACCGGACCGTGCAGAAGGTAAAGCGCGTAGCTTGCCGCTCCGAGCGTTGTCCAGAACGGGGTTCCGAAAGCTTTGGTCAGCACGGGTCCAGGCTTCAGCCAAGAAACTAGAACCGTCGCAACGATGAGCAAATCCAGCGCGTCATCCAACCGCCGAACCGGGATGAGTTCGTAGCCAAAGGCGACCCACATCGCCGGAACCGCAAGCCATGCCAGCCATCGATTCCAATTCGGATGGAAGCCGCCGAGCCTTTTCGCCAAAAAGGCGGCCGTCATTCCCAAGACAAACTCACCCGTCCGGAAAGGAGGGAACCAGTCGTTGAAAAGCCCGCCGATGCCTTCCGGATTTGCCGCATAGAGTGGGTCGACCGTAAAGGGAAATAGCGACGCGCCAACGAGAACGATCCAAAGCGTCACTAGCTTGCTGCGATCCAGCGCGGCGAAGAAGAACGGGAAGAGAAGATAGAAGAAAGCCTCGCAAGAGAGCGACCACGCCGCGTTCAGCATCGGCGGATTGTTTCCGAGGACAGGCAGCCATGCCTGAGTAAGAGTTATCTTCGATATCCCAAAAACGCTCCAGTCGAATGCGGAGAGCTTGGCTCCGTACGTGGGTGCATTCCTAATAATTTGTGGAATGGAAACCGTAAGAGCGAATAAGTAAATAGGATAGACCCGGAAAAAGCGACTGCGATAATAAGCCTTAAGTTGGCTGGAAGATCGGTGCCAGTCGGTTTTATGATACTTCTCGTAATAGGAGTACGTGAGAATAAATCCGCTTAAGACAAAGAAGAACTTTACGCCTGCACCGAACGCTCCTACGAGTGGTGCTCCACGTGCCCCGGCTAGATTCGCAATGCTTCCACCGAAGTGATGGATGACGATGCCAAACGCAGCAAAGAACCGAATAGAAGTAAGCAGCGGATAGTGTTCCCGCGGCTTCTTCGATTCAGTTGATTGAGGTGAAACTTCGGGTTGAGTATCGTTCGGCATCTCGAGACGAGGATGGGAATCCAAGCAAGCAAAAAAGTTAGATTGAGAATCCACGCAGCATCGAGTGATAGTCTCGTTGGACCCTCTTCAAAGAGATCCTGCAAGAACTATACCAACGGCTGACTACCGGAACCCTTGCGTATCTACGCGGTTCTAGTAATTAACCGGGATATTCCAGTCGCGAGTAAACTGAAGATTCATGG
This sequence comes from bacterium, assembly GCA_027483535.1. Taxonomy (GTDB): domain Bacteria; phylum Armatimonadota; class Fimbriimonadia; order Fimbriimonadales; family Fimbriimonadaceae; genus Fimbriimonas. The sequence goes on along the minus strand of JAIXUN010000001.1, from coordinate 217,743 downwards.
AGACGAACGATTCCGTTAACCAGCCAATGCCGTTCGAATCCAACGCTCGCCCCTCGCTTGTCGGTCTGACCCGGGAAGAGCTTCAGTCGGTTGTCCCTGCAGGGCTCAATCCCAAACTCCGATCGAAGCAACTGGCTTGGCACCTTTACCGCCGCGCCGAGCAATCCATCGCCAACATGGGCGACCTCCCGCAAGCCCTGCGAGACGAGCTCGACCGCACTTGCAGGCTATCGCCGCTGCACGTTGCCGACCACCGAAAATCCACCGACGGGGTAGATAAACTTCTCGTTCACAACGGAGACCAACAGGTTTACGAGTGTGTTCTCCTCCCCTACGAAGACCGGGTGAGTTGCTGCATCTCCAGCCAAGTCGGCTGCCCCATGGGATGCACTTTCTGCGCGACCGGACTAGGCGGTTTCGACCGCAACCTAACCCCCGGGGAGATTGTTGGCCAATATCTGCTTTTGCAAAGCCTCACCGATCGGCGCATCTCGCATGTTGTTTTCATGGGAATGGGCGAGCCCCTACTGAACTTCGATTCGGTCGTGAAAACGCTCACTCTGCTCCATGACGAAGTTGGACTCAGCTACAGGCACCTCACCATCAGCACCGTGGGACTGGTTCCACAGATCCGCAAACTCGGCGAATTGGAATTACCGATCCACCTGGCGCTCTCGCTGCATAGCCCGTTTAATGAAGTTCGCGACCGACTGATGCCCGTCAATCACAAGTGGCCCGTGGAAGAGGTAGTCGACGAGATGCGACGGTACGCCAAAAAGACGGGTCGGAAGGTGACTTTCGAATACCTCCTGATCGACGAGGTCAACGACACGCCCGAACAGGCAAGAGCTCTCATCCCGCTCATTCGGAACATGCCCTGCGTGGTGAATCTGATCCCCTTCAACTGGGTCGATACCGGCAACGGGTTCAAGCGTCCTACTTCTGACCGTGTGCGAACTTTCCGAGGCATTCTCGAAAATGCCGGAGTAAACGTCACGCAGCGGGTAGAGCGGGGGCACGACATCGCCGCTGCATGCGGGCAATTGGCAGGGATGCACAAAGGAAAATTCTCCAAACGGACGGGGAGGTTGTCGGAATCGGCCATTCCGCTTTCCCCAGCTTGATCACCGTTCTCGGTTTTGCCACTCCAAAAATTGGGCGTTTTGCACTCTGCGCGGCACTCCTAGCTGTCCTTTTCTCCCTCTCAGGCTGCAATGCCAAGAAAGCAAAATCGACTTCTAAAGAGAACGTCAAGGAGCAGAAAGTCGACGGAAAACCCGAAAAACCTAAGTTGATTGAATCCGCATCGACGGGCCGAGGCAAGGGCGAGCGATTCGACCCAACGAAAGGGTCGGTGCTCTGGAATGTTCGCTGGGAACGGGCGAACCTCTCGTTCGGTCAGAAGGGAGCCTTTTTCGGTCAAATGGCAACTGTCTCCGGAGAGGTGTTCCAGAATGGCAAGAAAATTGGCACTTACAAAGCCGAGACCGGGATTGCAGACGAGAAGTCGAACAAGCTCACTTTGAAGGGGAAGGTCCAGTTTCACTCGATCGCTTACAAGAGCGACTTGTTTGCCGAAGAAGTCCAATATCGACCGGACCAAGAAGTCCTCGAAGCCAAAGGCAACGTAACGGTTGAGGGAACCCGAGGCTATCTAGGACCTCTCGATGCGTTGATCTCAACGTCGGATCTTCGGGTCTTGGGAACTCCCGATTCTATGGAACGTTTCCTAGCAAACGGAGCGAAGTCGAAGCGTGAAGGCACGGCGAAACGTCCAACCGTTCAAACTGATAAGCAGAGTCATCCATGAACCGATCTGTCCTTTCGTCTCAAGCTCGTTCCAAAACACGGCTGCAAGCCTTTGGATCGGTGGCGATGTGCCTGGTTTTTGGTCTCACGGTCGGCGCAATCAGCGTAGGGCAGGCCCAATCGTCCAAACGTCGGTTCACTTTTGCGGACAGGAAGGGAGATGCCTGGAATTGGCGCGTTCAAGCAAACAGCGGATCGGTCGAGATCGATAAGGCGTTCGCCGCCAAGGGCGACGTTCTCGTGGTCTCTAAGTCACAAAACGCCGAGCTAAGTTGCCAGTCCATCGAAGGGGATCTCATCTCCGAACCCGACCCAGCTAACCCAGCCAAACCTCGAACCAATTTCGATAACCTCAACCTCAAGGGAGGCGTTCGCTTAGTTCAGAAAGAACCGCTTGCTACCGATCCTGGCAACGCCAGCCAGGTCGCCACCACAATCCTCGTATCAGAAACCGCCATTTACAAAATCGATAAGAACCCGAGCTTTGCCAAGCTCGAATTCCCGAGCAAAGTGACGGTGACGAGAGATGAAGGCGAGCGCGTTCCGCGGAGCCCCTTCGTGCTAACGGGCAACCGCGGGGTGGTTTCGGTATTGCGTCAACCCAAAAAGGGGGAGTCGGCGCTGACTTCGGCCGACTTAACGGGCGGGGTCACCATCGAACTCAAGCGCCTGACCCTGGTTGAAGAAAAGGGAGCCAAGAAGGAAAAGCGCGAGACCTTCCGGGCGAAAGCTCGTCGCCTTCTCTACAGCGCCTTGCCAAAGCCGATTGGTAACGCCGTCAACCAAATCGAACTGCTAGACGACCTCGATCTTTCCTCCAGTACGGACGGCGAGGACGGTCCGGAGATCACGGGAGCATCTCGAGCCACGCTCTTGCTCAATGCAAAGAATGAAATCGTCAGCATCAAGCTCTTCTCCGAAGGCGACAACTCGGTGACGACCAAGATTCGCCCGAAGACGAAAAAGCCGGGAGGTCTCGAATCGCAATGAAGATTCGGGGTGAGCAACTCAAAAAGAGCTATCGGGGCCGTAATGTGGTCCGGGGCGTTTCGTTTGAGGTCTCCACGGGAGAGATCGTCGGGCTTCTCGGTCCCAACGGCGCGGGCAAGACAACCACGTTCTATATGACCGTTGGACTCGTGCGACCCAACGACGGCAAGATTTTCCTCGATTCCACCGATGTCTCTCGATGGCCTATGTACAAGCGGGCTCGTTCCGGCATCGGGTATTTGCCTCAAGAAACGTCGGTGTTCCGCAAGCTCAGCGTGGAGGACAACTTGAAACTTGTTCTTGAACTGGTCGGAGTAAAGGGCAAAGAGCGAAACGAGCGCATTGAAGAGCTGGTCGAAGAACTCCACATTTCGCACATCCTGAAGAGTCAAGCCGGAGTGCTCTCCGGTGGCGAGCGGCGGCGAGTAGAGATCGCCCGCGCGATGGCGACTCGACCGAACTTCATCTTGCTCGACGAGCCGTTTACGGGAATCGACCCGGTCACCATTGAAGAGATTCAGGAAATCCTCTTCCGATTGCGAGACCGCGGAATCGGAATCCTCATCACGGATCACAACGTCGGTGCCACCCTGCGCATCACCAATCGGAACTACATCCTGATCGACGGTCAAATCGTTGCCTCGGGCACTGCCGCCCAAGTTGCGGGCGATGAGCTTGTGCGTAAGCACTACCTCGGCCAGCAATTTGATGCCGGAGCACTTGGCTTTACAGATGACTTCGCGCCCCCAACCAAATCCGAGCGAGAAGATAAAGAGGCGGACGGCGATGCAAGCGGGGAAGAAAGCGGGGAACCACCCTCCTCCAATCCATGAAGCGAATTGATCGGCTGATTCTCAAGGAGCTTTGGAGTCCTTGGTTAAGCGGGGTGGCGATGTTTTCCACGCTGCTCATGGCGGCTACGTACCTGAACCGAATCACCGACTACGTGGTGCAAGGTGTCCCCGCAAGCATGATCGGCGAGATCACCATGCTGCTCTTGCCCGCGATCTTAGTGAAGACTTTCGCAATGGCGACCCTTTTGGGAGCGCTTCTCGCCTTCGGTCGACTGAGTTCTGATTCCGAGATTGTGGCGCTCCGCGCGGCCGGGGCGAGCATCTACCGCATCATCCGTCCGGTGGGGCTCTTTGCGGTGGTGATCGCCTCGCTCGCCTTTCTGTTCAACGAGACCTTTGTGCCGTACGCGGCGAAGCGAAGCCAGGCCCTCGCCAAGATCGTTGCTCGTTCTCTCAACGCCAAAGCGAACCAACCCGCATCCCAGTCGATCGTCGATGAGGGGAAGGTTGTTGGCTTCATCGTTGCGCAAGACTTCAACCTTCGCACCAGCACCCTGAGGAACGTCACCATCGTGGCGAGGGACGACGTCGGCAAAGACAACTTCTACCTCGAAGCCAAGGAGCTTCAGTACAAGCCACCAGAAGCGGGCTCGCCTCCGGATTGGCGGATTGTCGGTGGAGCAAAGTTGGTAAGCGCAGACGGTCGAAGCCGGGTGGAAATCGAGGATGAAGTCTGGCCCTCGTCCGTTCCGAAGGTGGCCATGAAGCCAGAAGAGATCGGCACCCAACAGGTCAACGATCCCGACTACTTCTCCACAAGAGAACTCTGGCGACAACTGCAACTGGCAAAGATCGACAAGACCCTCACGCCCGAGCAGTATCGAAACCGAGAGTATTGGTTCTGGAACAAGTTCGCTTTGCCGTTCGCGGCGTTCGTATTCGGTCTTTTAGGCGCGGCGTTGGGCATTCGAAATCACCGCACCGGGAACGCCGCAGGTTTTGCGATTGCTATTGGAATCACTTTTGCCTACATGACCCTCGCAAATTTCATGAATACTTGGGCCATGGGCGGAATCATTCCAAGTTGGCTCGCTAGCTTCACGCCCATCGTTTTAGGAACCATCGCCGCGATCGTGATCATGTGGCGGAGGAATATCGGCTAATCCATGCAAGACCTCCTTCCTGTCGGGTTTATCGGGCTCATGGTTATCCTGGGTGGCGTCTCCGCCTATGTTGCCGACGTTCTTGGGTTCAAAATTGGTAAGAAGCGGATCAGCCTCTATCGAATGCGGCCCAAGCACGTGGCAATGGTCAGCGTCACCATCGCCGGAATGCTCATTCCGCTCATCACCATCGGTTTGGTCGCCGCCCTTTCCAGCGACGTGCGCGAGTGGCTCGGTCGTGGTCGAACCGCCATTGTCGAACTCAAAGAGGTCGTCGCCGAGCGAGATCGGATCAAGGATGAGAGCGTTCAACTGGCGCGTGAAAAGGCGTCGCTTACAAACAAAATCACCCTCGGTTCTATAGAACTAGAAAAGCAGCAGAAAGAAATTGAGAAGCAACTCGGGCGCGTGAAGGCGCAGCGAGCCCAACTCTCGCAACTGGAAGGCCGGCTGACATCCGTTCAAGATCGCCTGAGCGGATTAGAAAAGAATTACCAAGCGGCAAAAAGCCAGGTGACCGAAGCGACACGAAAGCTCGACGCTCAGAGAACCCAACTCGACGCCGAACGCAACAAATTGGCGGTGCTGCAGAAGCAACGAAAAACGCTTGAAGTGCAACTTCAACGGGTTCGAAAAGAACAGGAACTCGCCCTAGAAGACCGGAACACGATCCAAAGTGAAAACCTTCGGTTGATGAACGAGGCGTCCGACCTTACGCGCCAGATCACCGAGCAGAAGACGAAGATTGACGAGCTCAACAAAGACACGGAGCGACTGGTCGCAGAGCGAGACAACGCGAAGCGCGATTACGACGAAGCTCTGGGCAATTTGCAGAGAACCCAAACCGAACTGGATCGACTCCGCAAAGATCGCGTGGAACTGGAAACGACGCTTGGCACCCTCCGCACCGCCGTCGACAACTCACGCTTGAATCCGGTTCTGTTCTTGAGGCTTGAGGAAGTTGCTCGAATATCCATTCCCGCAAAAGCGGGTGTCACCGATTCGCAGAACCTGCTAACGACCCTGATTCGAGTCGCTCGAATCAACTCCGAACGACGGGGTCGAACCGACTCCCCGGCAAGGAGCAACCCGATCATCGCCCTTTTTCGAGCCGGGAATGGTCCGGCTACAGAAGCGACTTTTGAATCGGTTTATCCTCTTGTTGCGGGTTTGAGTCAGAACGTGGTGCTCGTTGCCAATGCGACTCGAAACAGTTTCCAAGGGGAAGACATTCCTTTGCTGGTGACCTTGTATCCGAACCCGGTGGTCTTCGAGGCGGAGTCCGTTGTTGCGGATAGCCGAATCGACGGCCGAAGGTCGGACTTTGCGGTTTACACCCAGATCACCGAATTCCTCGTTACGCGCGTTCAAGATCGCTGTCGACGAGCGAGGCTGATTCCTCAGCGAATTGGCACCGAGGAGACCTTTGGTGTTCTTGGTCCAGAAGAAATTCTAGAAAAAGTTCGGCTGATTCGAGAGCTGAATCGCCCCGTCAAGATTGAAGCCGTTGTGGTCCAAGAGACCCGAGCGGGGGATCCCCTCAAGTTGGAACTTCGCGTGAGTTACTAGGTGTGCTCGTTCTCTGAACGAAGTACCATAACACGTCGCCTGTGGAAAAGACCGTCCTCGCCATTGATCCAGGCACCCATAAGTGCGGGATAGCCCTCGTTAAGCGCACCGATGAAGGTGTGCTTGATCTTGTTTGGCGCGACATTATTCCGGTTGACGCCGTTCTCCCCAAAATTCACGAGGCGTACGTTCACGGGGAGTTCCACCTCATCATCGTTGGAAGCTCTACCGGTTCAAAGCCGCTTGTAGAGGCGATTCGAAGCCACCTTCCCGGCATGGGGCTCCTTGTCATCGATGAGCGGGAGACCACCATCCAAGCAAGGGAAAGGTACTGGGAGCATCACCCTAGAAAGGGGTGGCGACGGTTCTTGCCGTCCAGTTTGCAGGTTCCACCCGAACCCTATGACGACTTCGCGGCGTTCGTTATTGCCGAACGGGTTCTGACCGAGTCCTAGGTCTTCCGAAAGACTTTTTTCGCGAAATCAAAATCTACTGAACATCGATTCTTCGTCTGCGTTGTTGCGACTATGAAGCGTGGAGTTTTCGTTTCGGTCGGTTTACTAGCCATCACCGCTCTTTCTCTTGCCCAAGGTCAAGGAGGCGGCGGACGTCAAGGTGGAGGTCGGCAAGGATTTGGTCAGCAGCAAGGAATGATGGGTCTCCTTTCGCGCAACGATGTGCGATCGGAACTCAAGATTACTGACGATCAATCCGCCAAGCTTGCGGAAGCAGGAGTTCGAGTTCGAGGTCAAGGCGGTCCCGGTGGCGGCGGCCAAGGTGGCGGTCGACAAGGTCAAGGACAGGGCGGCGGCCGCCAAGGTCAGGGTGGCGGTCAAGGCGGCAACCTAGATCCGGAAGCGATGCGCCAAGCCGCTCGCGAGCGTGAAGCAAAGGTAATGGCTATTCTTGAGCCAGGGCAGCAAAAGCGACTCAAAGAGCTGTTTGTTCAGCGATCCGGCAATCGAGCCGCGATGAACGAGAGCATCCAAAAGGATCTCGGCCTCTCTGAAGATCAGGTCGCCAAGCTTCGAGAACTGCAACAAAAGCAGCAAGAGGCCAACCGAGCGGTTATGCAAAAGGTTCGCGACGGCGAACTGAGCCGAGAGGACGTTCAAGGAACCATGCAAAAGAACGAAGAGATCATGAACACCGAAATCGGCAAGATCCTGACTTCTGCGCAAGTCTCTAAGCTCAAAGAAATGGGCGGCGCGCCATTCAAGTTCGAAGAGGGCGGCCTCTAAGAGCCGCCGAAAACTCTAACAGAGTAGACGCAACAATTGGGGAGCGACTTTCGAAGGGTCGCTCCTCCTTTTTCTTTTTTGAGACTAGGCTCCCAGCGTTTGCTTCAGAGACTCGCCAACCTTGCGCAAACGATCTTCGTCCGACGGAAGTTCTTTGAGCGATGCCAAGAACGGCTCAACAACCACCGGTCCCTGGTAACCGATCTTTCGGAGCGATCCAAAGAACGTGTCGAGATCGATCACTCCTGTCGCCTTAGGAAGTTCGCGCTTGTGATCCAGTTGGTCGTCCACGGCGATGCCTGCCGGTGCGTCGTTGGTGTGGACGTAAACCACGTCCTGCTCGTTAAGAGCAAGGATATCTGCCTCCGTCCCTTCGGACGTGTACCAGTGCCAGCTATCGAGAAGTAGGCCGCAGTTTGCACCGACCTCTTTTGCCATTCGGAGCATGGCGTGAGTGGTGTAAACGAACGGATGTCGGAACGAATCGCGCGACGTTTTTGGTCCAACGAACTCCAGACCGAATCGAATGCCATGGTCGGCAAGAATTGCGGCAACGGGTTTGAGTCGCGTGACATGAAACTCGTAGTTCTGGTCGAAGTTCTTGTCATTGCTCCCGGGCATGATCCACGTAAAGGTTCGGCTCATTCCGAACTCGGACATGGTTTTTGCGATGGCGGGGAGCTTTTCTAGGTCTTCCTTCCAGCGAGCCTCGTCTTCGCGGAACTGCACGGGCATTCCAAATCCGGCCGCCACCAGTTCTTCACCGGCGAGGGTTTCGGCAACTTCGGTTGCAGATCGACCTTCAAGGAGGGATGGGTTCAACTCAAGTCCGGTAAACCCGCCCACCTTGGCTTTGGCAATGAAGTCTTCCAGGCTGGCGACGGAGACGTGAATCGCGCCTGGGCTCAATGTTGCATGCATCGGTACATCATACAGCGCAAAAATTCTCTCCGGAGGGCTTTCGCAAACGTTTGCGTCATGCATTTCGTCTAGAGGTAGCAGATGCCCGAGTTTCACTACACCGCAACCGATTTAAGCGGCGCCCAAGTGCGCGGCAAAATCAACGCGGCTAATGAAGTCGAAGTGTCGTTTTTCCTGAAAAAGAAGGGATTTCGGCACGCTCAGGTGGCATCGAGACCCTTCCCGGAGATCGTCCACCCGGAGAAAGTCCACCCCGTGGCGCCCGCTCAAGCTGTCAACCCTGCGCAAACGGTTGCCCCCGCGCCCATGGTCAATCAACCATTTGCCCAACATTCCAGCGAGGGCTACCAAACACCGTCTAGCGGATCGCCCGTAGCGACTCCGGCCCCGAGGGTTGGCCCCAAACCTTACGCGAGCCTCCTCTCCAAAAAGGAGGTCTTCTTCCTCTTCGGCCAGCTTTCCTCGGCCGTGAAGTCGGGTGTCGCGCTCCCTGTCGTATTGGACCGATTCTCCCAGTCTGGGCACAAAAGCGCCCACAAGTCGGCCTTTGCCGAGCTAGCCGGGGCGGTTTCTGCGGGGACTTCCTTAGGTGACGCCATGAGGGCCAGACCAGACGTCTTCGAACCTCATCTTGCGGGATACGTCGCCGTTGGGGAGACGGCGGGTCGATTGCCGGAAGTTCTCGACGAACTCGCCAACAGCGCCTTTGAAGTGCAGAAGCTGTTCAAATCTGGCAACTGGGGAGCGATCGCGATGATCGGTCTGGCCGTACTCGCCCCGATGACCCTCGCAATGCAAAAGGGGGCGATGAAAGCCATCGAACTTCAGGACAAGGCAGGGGGAACTCTTTCGCCCACGGGGACGGTTGCCAGAACGGTTGCACCGAACCTCGCACCCTCCGTGATCGCGGCGAGTATCGGCGTGGCGGTGCTCTATGGAGCGCTTGCCATCTGGAAGCTGGGCGTCCTGAGACCTCTGCGCCAGCGAGTTGAATCTGCCGCTCCCATGCTCGCGGGTCGAGCCAAGGAAGAGGCGTTTTCCCGATTCTCAAAGTCGCTTCAATATCTTTCTCAAGCGGGAATTTCTCCGAACCTAGCCGTTCCCCTGGCGATTGATTCGATCCCCAACGATGTTGTTCGAGAACAATATCGCCAACTCGTTGGTTCAATCCGAGAAGGTGTTCCACTCTCGGCGGGGCTGATGAGGGTGCTCAAGCCAACTTACCGAGACATGCTAGAAGTGAGCGAGATCACCGGAGATGTTCCGGGTGCGCTCCAGCAAATCTCTCGAATGGCCGACGATAATCTGGAGCGGAAAACGAATCTTGCCGGAATCGGGTTAAAGAGAACGGCTTGGGCGGTTACTCTTTTTCTTGGTGCCATCGTTGCCGGAATCCTCGCTCGGGATTGGTATCTCGGACTCTTCAACTACTTCGCCAACGCGAACTGATCGCCCACTCACACAAGACCATGCCCACTTTCGAATACCAAGCTCAGAGAACCGACGGCAGCGCCACCAGCGGAATCGTCTTTGCGGCCGGTTTGGATGCCGCTATTCAGGAGCTTAGCCAGAGAGGGCTGGCCGTTTCTTCCATCCAGCAAGCCCGATCGCTCGGCGATCCTTTGTCGACTGCGGGTGGATCAGGCCCGGCAGCCCCGCATGCTGCGACAATGTCGCCATCACCAGAGGGCGTTTCCGAGCAGCACGTTTCCATTCCCGCGTATCAGGCAAACGTCTACGGAGAACAAGTGGTCCCGGGTTCGACGGTGACGGGTCCGCCAACCGAACAGCGGAGCTACATGGCAACCTCCGTGGCAGGTCCGCTGGTGGGCAAAGTTGCGCTCTCGGTGCTCAGCTTCTTCTTCAGCCAACTTTCCACGATGCTCAACGCGGGGGTCCCCTACGTTCAAGCGCTGGACACCCTTGCCAAACAACAGCGAGACCCTCGATTCAAGAAGGTGGTCACCGAACTTCGCGATCACGTTCAGGCAGGCAGGCCGATCTCGGTTGGGATGCAGAGATATCCCGAAGTCTTCAGCCCGATCATGATGAGCATCGTTCGAGTCGGCGAAGAAGGCGGTTTTCTAGACTCCGCTCTGAAGCAGACTTCCGAATACATCGATCAGGAAATCTCGCTGCGCAATCTGTATCGAAGGGTCACGTTCTATCCCAAGCTGCAGCTCGGGCTTTCGATCATCATCATCCTTGCCACCAACGCGATCCTTGCCGCGATCAAGCCGGGTGCAAAAGGTTTGAGCTCGCCTCTGACCAACGCTTCCACTTGGTTTTGGCTGGCTCCGCTGATCGTCTTCATCTTTCTCTTCTTGCGAGTCGGTCTTGCCAATTTCAGGATCCGCTATCTATGGGATGCGGTGATTAGCTACATCCCGTATGTCGGCAAGACAATGCGAATGCTCGCCATGGCTAAGTTTGGGCGATCGTTTGGGGCGCTTTATAGGAGCGGCGTTCCGATGACGAAGTCGATCAAACTTGCCGCCGACTCCTGCGGCAACGAATATCTGCGCGCTCTAATCTTGCCCGCTTCGACTCGAATCGAATCTGGGGCCGGAATCACCGAGACGCTGGTTACCACGGGCGCATTCAACCCGATCGTCATCGACATGATGCGGACGGGCGAAACCACAGGCAACCTCGACGGCATGCTTCACAAAGTTGCCGACTACTACGAGGAAGACAGCAAAGTTCGAGCGGTCCAAATGGGTCACGTCTTTGGCGTTTTCATCTTCCTTTGCGTGGCGATCTATATCGGCTTCATCGTCGTGTCGTTCTACAGCGGCATGGCGTCGGGCTATGTAGACCAGGTGAACGGAACTTAGGTCGCACCCTTCCCGTTGCATTAAAGGGAGATACGGTAAGGTGTCGCTAGGCACCTACCGATAATTTTGCGAGGGTCTACCGATCCTCACGGGGATGGATTCATGGCGAGGACTCACTACCAAACATTAGGTGTCGAGCGCTCCGCCAGTTCAAGCGAGATTCGATCCGCGTATCGAAAGCTCGTGATGGAGCTTCACCCGGACCGGAACCCTTCCAAGCAGGCGGCCGAGCAATTTCTGCGGGTCACCGAAGCGTACGAGAGCATAGGCGATCCTGATCGTCGCCGAAACTACGACGCAATCCTCGACATGGATGCCCGTCGAGCCCAAGAGCGGGAAGTCCAAGAACAGCGTCGACGAAACGCAGAAGCCCAGCAGCGAGCCGCTCAACAAAGGAACGCCGCCAACGCGGCGAGCGGAAGCGCGGGAACGGCAACGGGCCGATCCGGGACGCAAAAGGACACTTTCCAGGGACCCACGACCGTCGCGGCGGAGATCACCAAGCTGAGCCTCATCTTTTCGCGAGGTCAATGGGTAGAAGCCGAGACGCTCGCGCGTGAAATCATCGCGCGCGACCCCAAGCAAGCGCTCCCTTATGCGGTCCTTGGCGATCTCGCCAGACAACGGGGCAAGCTCAGCGAGGCGGTGAAGATGTACTCCTATGCTGCCCAAATGGACCCTCGAAACTCGCTTTACATGCGCCGTTACGAGGAGCTGATTCGAGCGGGTCGAACAGATTCTTTCGGGCAAATGGCGGGTCTGCCTCAGGCCAATCAGGGGGTGGCGTTGATCGTCGCCGCGCTCTTCATCGTCCTCTCGATGATCTATGTCTTCGTCGCGCCTGAGCGACCGCTCTTCCCATCGTTCAACATGCTCAGTACGTGGACCCTTGGCCTTATCGTCATGCTCTTCCTGACGGGCGTGGTGACGGGATCGTGCCTCTCGGCGGGGAATCTGCTGGATCGATTCATTTCTTCGACGACCAACTCGGTCGGAAAATTCGGCCCGATGGTCGCTCTCGGAACGGTTGCGGTGGTGAACTTTTGGTTCGCGGCCGCGCTCTACGCGATCCTTGGCTTGATCCGAGGAACCTTCAACCTTTCGGCGACGCGGCTTCTTTACGGGGTCGGCGTCACCACGTTGTGCTTGACCATCGCCGCCGCACTGGCCCCCCGAGGCTTCGAAGCAGTGCAAGTGTTTCTCTGGGGCGGAAACCTTGTTTACATCGGTGCCATCTGCGGATGGCTTGTGGCGGATAGCTTCACTCAGCGCTAACCGCCACACAAGAGCCGTTTACGGAACGAATACCGGAACCGTGTAAGTTTGGGGACCCATTCCTGTCCACACCGTATAGGTCAGATTCGCGGTGGAATTTGCTCCCGCCGCCGTGGAAGGGAAGTTGAGGATCCCAAGTCTCTGACCACCTGCCGGGACCGTCATCAGACTCAACTTTCGATTCGTAGACGCCACGTTGTTCAACGTGGCAGACATCACTCGTACCGCGTACGCCTCGACCGTTCCGGTGTTGCGAACGGTGAATTGAACTTCAATCCGGTTTGAAGTGCCACGTTGCACCACCAAAGTCGGCTGAGGAATGTTTATCGAACCAGGATTTGGCGAGTTGATGTTCCATGCCGATGCCAGCCACGTGTTGAGGTCGACTCGCATCCCCGCGATGGTTCGATCGAGCAGCCACTGCTTTCCAACCCGATCCGCCCAGCCACCAAAGCGCACCCAAACCGACCCACGATCCAGCTCTAGATCGTCGCGGTACGGAACCGTCTCTAGCTCTGGGAGCGATCCCCATAGCCCAAGGTCCGAAAAATCGGTGCTCGATCCCGTCGCGTCGTTCCACCACTGGTTGGTTCGCTCGTTGCGGGTGTAGATCATGGTCCAGAAGCCGAGATTGCGGGCACGTTGCATCCCCTCAGCGATTCGCTGCACCCGGTCGTCTTGGCTCACCGTGCCCCAGTACCGATTCTCAACGTCGATCATCATGTACTTCAGATCAAAACCCAAAGTGGCCTTGTTGCCCGTGTAGCCCGTCGCGGCAAGGGCTTGATCGATCTGCCAGGATCCGGTTTGGTTTGCCGGAGCACCCGCCACCGTCGAGGAGTTGTCAAAGTTGATGAACGCATAGGCGGCGACTCGCATGCCCGCTTGCGTTGCCCAAAGAAGGTTCTGGCGACAATCTGGCCACCGACCGTTGCCTCCCCAAGCGGCGGCAAAGAAAGTGTCCCAGCCTCCGGATTTGAACTGCTGGAATCCCGAGAGCGATCCTCGACCCGCCATATCGATCCCACCGTAGACCGAGACAGTCCGAGAGGCAGACCAACCGCCCGCGCGTCCCTGATCGTCCAGGCAGCGAGCTCGGAGAGTCCAATTACCCGCGGTGAGTCCGCTCAAGTAGGGGACAAAAATGTCGGTGTTCGTTCCGGTGGTCACGAAATCAGATTCGAACGTGCGCACCGATCCATCGCCCGCCTTGGTGGCTTCGACCTGATACTTCACCGTTCGCGAAGTGGCCGGGCTCGCGATCACTCGCAAGATCGGAGAAGGCGAGATATCCGCTCCGTTCAACGGTGCCGACATCGTGGGCGTGGGCAGATTCGGATCTGGAGTCACCGAAATCGTGCGATTCAAGGTCGCGTTCGGAGTCGACGATTCAATGTTTCGGGTGAAGAACTGTAGGTTCAGCGAGCCAGAAAATGAGCTCGAAGGCGTGATTCGAAACGTCATTCGAACCGCCGTCCCCGGTCGAATCTGCTCGACGCGGAAGGTGCGCAGCTCCGGGGTTTGGGTCAGTGGTCTCCCAAGGGCAAGACTGGCTGACGACGTCCCCAAAGCGGTTGGCGTCTGAACGCGGGTCCCAATTTCTGTCGCTGATTGCTGACGTGTGGTGTTCACCGTGACCTGAAAAACACCTTCTTGACCCGCAACGAGAGTCGCGGGACCGCTCACTTCGATGGTCTGGGCGAACCCGACACTCGACAGTAACCCGATCATTAATCCAGCGAGGAGGCGCCGATGCCTTAAATCAAACACAACCCCATAATAATAACGGGTTGGAAAGAAGAACGGGTCTGGATGTTTCCATCCAAACCCGTGTGTTTGCGTACCCTTTCTGCCAGAACTAGATGATGATATCGGCTCGTCGCTCGGCAACCCGTCGCTCGGAGTGATCCAGAATCTTCTTTCGGAAACGCAGCGTTTTCGGCGTGACTTCCAAAAGTTCGTCGTCTCGCAACCAAGAGAGCGATTGCTCGAGGGAGAGTTCTCGGTGTGAGTCCAGCACGCTTGTGGCATCCGCGTTTGCGGACCGGATGTTGGTGGCGTGCTTTTCTTTGGTTGAGTTCACAACCATGTCTTCATCGCGAGCGCACGCGCCAACGATCATCCCACCGTAAACGTCCGAACCAACCGGATAAAACAGCGTTCCTCGCTCTTGAATGTCTTCGTAAGCGTATCGTGTGAGCTTGCCCGAATCCTTAGCAATAAGCGATCCCTGGGTTCGAGTCTCGACCTCTCCCTTGTGCGGCTGGTAAGAGTCGAACAGGGAACCGATCAGACCAAGCCCTCGGGTGAGCGTTAAGAAGGTGGATCGGAAACCGATGAGGCCACGGGTCGGGATCGAATACTCAAGAGTGTTCGTTCCGTTATCGTTGGTCTTCATGTCCAACAGGTCCCCACGGCGTCGGCTCATCTCTTCCATCACCGCTCCAACCGCATCCTCAGGAACTTCCAAGGTGGCAATTTCGACCGGCTCAAGCGGCTTGTTGTTGTCGTCGCGTTGGTAGATGACCTGCGGTCGAGAAATCTGCATCTCGTACCCTTCTCGTCGCATAGTTTCGATCAGAATCGCAAGCTGGAGTTCGCCACGAGCCTTGACCTTGACCGCATCGGGAGGACCGTTCGGGTCGATCTTGACCGATACCGAAACCGCTTCTTCCCGCTCGACTCGCTCGCGAATCTTGTGGATGGTGAGGAACTTTCCGCCATCCTTTCCAGCTAAAGGCGAGTTGTTCGCATAGAAGTTCATGGAGAGCGTGGATGGCTCAACTTGAATCGCAGGAAGTGCGGGTGAGGTGTCGACGTGGGCGATGGTGTCCGAGATGAGGACGTTATCCAGTCCCGCGAGCATCACAATCTCACCTGCAGAAACCGATTCGGTCTCCTTAAGCTGAATGCCTTCGTAAGTCCAAAGCTTGGTGACATTGAAGCCCATCTTCTTTTCGACACCCTCTCGGAGCATCTCCACCCGGTCGCCGACCTTAATCGTGCCGCGCAGGACCTTACCACCGAACATTCGGCCCAGATAGTCGCTGTAGTCGAGGTTATTGACTTGAAGAAGGAACGAGCCTTCGTCTTCCACTTTCGGAGCCGGGATGTGCTCAACGATCGCCGCGAGCAGCGACCGCATGTCGGTCTCGGTGCCATCCACCTTGGTTCGAGCGAATCCGCTCGCACCACTGGTGTAGAGGTAAGGGAAGAAGAGATCGTCCTCGCTCGCGCCAAGGTCGATGAACAGGTCGATCGTCTTGTCGTAAGCGTATGCGGGTCGGGCGTTCTCGCGGTCGATCTTATTGATGCAAACCACGGGTTTCAGTCCGTTCTGGAAAGCCTTCTTAAGAACAAAGCGCGTTTGCGGCATCGGGCCTTCTTGAGCGTCGACGATAAGCAAAACGCCGTCGACCATGCTAAGAACTCGCTCGACTTCACCGCCGAAGTCGGCGTGACCCGGAGTGTCGACAATGTTGATTTTGTAATCGAGATACCGAATCGATGCGACCTTGGAAAGGATGGTAATGCCTTTCTCTCGTTCTAGGTCGTTTGAGTCCATGACCCGTTCGGCCATGTTTTGATTGTCCCGGAAAAGGCCGGCTTGCTTAAAGATCGCGTCGACGAGGGTTGTCTTTCCGTGGTCGACGTGCGCGATGATGCCGACATTCCGAATTTTGGAGACCATGGGCGGATAGAGTGTACCGCCGAGAGGGCTTTGAACCTACGATAAGCCCGACCGACCCCGCGTAATCGCCTGCTTCTTAACTTGCAGGGTGTAACTGTGATCCCTAAATGTAAAAGGAGGGTTCGCTCTAAAGAGCGACCCTCCAAGACCCAGTGCAGTCCAATAAAAGAAAGAAACCCAAATTGTTTTTAGCGCGAGGCTAACCGGCGATTACTTCGAGCGCTTCTTGAGAACGCTCTTCGATCGAAGAAGACCGAAGATGCCCGTTCCCATCGCGATCATCGTGCCGGGCTCCGGAACGGCATTGTAGGTGTAGGTCACTTCGACCGTGCCAACCGTTCGGGTGGATTCGTTGAGCCAGAAAGCGTCGGTTGCTTGGATCGACTCATCGAAGTACAGGCCCGAACCTTGCTCGGTGACCTTGAAGGTCACGCCGCCGGGCTGAGAAAATCGGTTGAGGTCGAGATTGCCAGAATTCGGTTGTTGTCGGCCAGGTGCTTGGAAGGAAACGCTATCTGGCTGGTACATCGCCCAACCTGCGTTCTCGTTCATCGATCGGGAGACCATGAAGTTGCTCCCGGCGAGCGAAGCGTTTACCGATCCGTAAGCTCGAATCTCGGTGGGTTGAGGGTTAGAGGACGAGCGATCGTAGTTGCCGTTTGCGGTGAGGTTGTAGTTCAGGGTTACTTCAACGCCGGTCAAGGTGCCGAGCTTGCTGTCGAAGGAGTTGAACTTGAGGTCCGTGGTGTTGAGTTGTCCGAACGTGGCGGCGTTGAATTCGAAAGACTTCGTTTGCTTCACCGTGAGTTGAGCGGATGCAGCAGCGGAAAGAACTGCCATGGCGCCCAGGGCGAGAGCGAATCGATTTGCGAGGATGTTCGTTGCGGTCATGGAAATTGAAGAATGCAGGACCCGTTCCAAAAAGGAACATTGCTGCATTCTTCGTTCTCAAACCCGCATTTCTGCGGAGGGTTGACCGTTAACCCCGTGGAGCACAGAGGATTCCGAACATCGCCGCAGCGGGTCCGGAGTTCTGGTGGACTGTGAATTCTCCGGTCATGGGTGCGCAACGGTTGCTAAACCAACGTTCATTGCCCGGCCACTTATCGATCGCCGGGTAAACGGTCTTATGAGGCCAGGCTTGATCCCAAGGACCGTTGCCGAGGTCTTTTTCCTTGCGCCAAATGCCGTAAGGAATGATCCCCGGGTGCGCTTCAGGTTTGCCGTTGTACCAGGCGTCCATGTGAAAAACGTGGGTCGGATAACGCGGCCCGAGGCCCGTTACCCACGTCATATTGAGGCTGTTGTTTCCCAGCATGTGGTCGCACGTGGCGTACATGGCGGCGAGAAACTGCTTGGCAAGTTCAGGTTGTTCCGTCCTGATGACTCCGTAGGCCATTGCGGTTTCCATCATCCACGGAGTGGTTTGTTGGCCCACAAGCATCGGGAACCACCACATTCCGCCCCATCGCAAAGCACGCTCGCCCGGAACCCGAATCGCCTGATCCCTCGCCGTGTTGAGCAGACAGCCCTTGAGTCGTTTGAGCAAAGCGGGGTCTCGATCGACACCTTCCGCACCCAGGCAGTACGCACCCACGGCGTAGCTATCGTCGAACCACGCAAATCCGTTTTCGGCGAATTCGGTGGTGTCTTCCCCCAGCGCCTTCTCGTACATTTTCGATCCTGTGAGTCGAAAGAGATTGGCGGAAGCATAGGCTCGGTGTGGCTTCAGTTCCTTGACGTCGCCGGGTTTGGTATTCGCTTTCGCCCAGGCGTACGACTCGAGGGCTTCTCTCTGCCAGTCGATTCCTTCAGGATCCTTCTTGCCGATCCTTTTGAAGGCGAGTGCTAGGTGGGCGGCGGTAGCGGCATATCGATAAGTCGAGAGCGGATCTTCTCCGGAGGCGGCATAGATGCGATCCGTGTCTTTCCAACTCGGTTTGCCCTCCCCGTCTGAACCAAATGCATCGCCTGCGATTCGCAGCCCGATGCCACCCGTCCCAAACTTTTTCTTGAGCAACTCTTGTCGAAGTCGGTAGCAGAATCGCGGAAGCCAAGCCGCCTCATCGACGATGTCCGGAATCCCGTTTCCACTCTCTGGAATATTGAGTTCGTTGTCGCGGAAGTTCTTCGGAGAGAGTTCGAAGGCAAATAGCAGTTCGGTGGCGACCCTTAGATGCGTGTGGTAACTATCCCAGTCTCCGGCATCTTGATACCAACCGGATACATCCAGATTGCCCTTGAATCCGGCTTCGAGCTTCTTGGCGTCTCCGCCCTCCGAACCCCACTCTTGCATGCGAACAGTTGTGTACTTCAACTTGCCCGCGAAACCCGGCGTCAGTTTTGGGTTGTGTGGCGCTGGACGCTCGAAGTCCGTATACGGCTTCGTGAGCGCAATCCCGCTGCGATTGTGATACAGACCGCGTGCCGTGATCTGAAACGGCTTCCGATAGATGTCGTCGGCAATTTCAAAGGGGAACGAACAGCCAATTCCGTCAACGGCGACTCGGTACTTTCCCGGTTTGTTGAATGACGAGAAGTCAAACTCGAAAACATCCGCTCCAAGAAAATTGCCGTTCGGGGGACTGTCCGAAGCGTTAGCGGTCTCAGCTTGGGTGCTTGGCTTTCGAAACTTGAGAGCACCCGTGTGCACAACTTTTCCAGTCTGATCCTCAATTACCGAGCATTTAGCGCCTTCATATGCCTTCAGGTCTAGCCCGCCACGGTCGCCCATCCAGTGAAAGACGTAGGCAACTCGCGCGGGCGAGAGAGTGGAATAGCCGATCAGGTTCACGTGAACCGCCTCTGAGCGAAGACTTGCCGGATCGTAAGTGAACGACCAAGTCTTGCCATTCTTTGCCAAATCCCCGGTGGTGAGCTCGTACTTTGTCCCCGCCTTCATGGGCGTTGGGAGTGACAGATAAAGCCAATGTTCTTTGGTATGGTCGGGGCGATCATTTACGGCAAAGCCGTTTTCGAACTTATCGATGAACCACGCGAAGTCCGTGCCTTTAGATTTGCGTCCGACCCACTTTGGCTCGGCACCCAAAGCGTTGCCCTGCCAACGGAGCGAAAAAGTGGATGCTCGGGTCGCCTTCGCAACATCTAAGGGGTCGATCACCACCTTTTCGTCGCCTCGCTTCTGCCCGATGGTGTGATGGACGACCTTTCCTTCGTTCAGATGAATCATAAGGATCCGATCCGTGAGAGGGAGAACCGAAACAACATCTGCCGCGAGTGCGGTGGAGCCGGCGACGACGAAACTTAGTGACACGAGCCACTTGGACATATCGTCAGTATAAGGGTCTTTGCCCAATCTGCAAGGACTCCTGAGGCGAAAGTGCCGACAGATGATGCTTCTCTCGGAACGACACGTTTCTATAATGAATGTGGGGAAAAGTGGGGAGGTATCGATTTTCAGGTCGGAGGCCCTGGTTAGAGGGTCTTGTTGGTGCGTTTGTCACCCTTCTGCTTGCGGGGCTGTTCTGCGGGACGTTCTTTCGCGAGTTCGAACTCGGCACCCACACCTATCGATTTCAATGGAGGGGACCTCGGCAGTCGAACGCAAAGGTCGTTGTTGTCACCCTCGATCGACCTGAACTGGAGGCTTGGCCCCGATCGCGAACATTCTGGGGTGAGCAGTACGCGCAGGTAACAAAGAACCTCATTGCCGCCAATCCCGAGCGAATCATTTTTGACATTGCGTTCATGGCGAACTCCGACGAGGACATTCGCGCGTTCGCGTCCCGTGCGATCAAGGGCAAGATGTCTGAAGCGGAGGAGATCGCATTTAGAAACTCTTTGCCTCAGCCCATGGGCGAGTTCATGGCGGTCATTCAAGAGAATGTCGATCGAATAGTGGTCGCGGGACTCATGCAAGAGTTCGCCGAGAACATCGAAGGGATCCGAATCGGCGCCCCTGAACTTTCACTGTTGGAAGAGTCGGTAGTCGGAAAAACTCAGGTCACGGTGCGTACCAACCGATTCAAGGAAGGCTCTCTCCTCCACTCCGCCACCGGACCGATCGCGAATATCCCGAACCCGTTCTGGGTCAACTATTTAGGGAAAGGGGTGCCCTCCGTGAGGGCCCTCGACGTTTTCAATAACACCTTTGATCGCGAGAAGGTGAAGGACGCTTACGTGTTCGTCGGCTTTACCGACGAGTCGAGCGGCGATATCCACCCGACGCCTCTTAAGGCGAACCAACCCGGCGTTTGGATCCAGGCTGAATCCCTCGCGACCGTCATAGATGGTCGACCCCTGAGGGTCATCGGGCCATCGCTTGTAGAAGACCCCCTTCGGATGCTTGGCATCGTCTGGGGCGTCGCAGGTGTTTTCGCGTGGATCGCCTGGCGATGGCGCTTTTCAACAAGCCTGATCGGCATTCCCGTTGCGGTCGCTCTTTACAGCGGCGTGGCTGCGCTGGCCTTCATCAAGGCAGATACGGTCCTTCCGCTCGCCGCAGTTTGGGGTTGCGCTCTGGCGGTACCGATTGTCGCTTATCCTTTGCGAGCGCTCATTGAGGGCCAGGAGAAGAGCCGAATGGAGAAGCTCTTTGGCGCGTTGGTTTCGCCCACTGTCCGCGACTACGTTCTGGCTGCCGGAGACAACCTCCCGTCGGCGGCGGTTCCGAACGCAACCGTTCTCTTTCTTGATATCCGAAACTTCGTGGCGTTGTCGGAGCGGATTCCTACCGACCGTCTGTTTAGCGTCCTGAATGAGCTTTTTGAACTTCTAGTACCGAGTATCGATTCGCGAGGGGGATTCATTTGCCGATTCCTTGGCGATGGCTTCATGGCCGTATTTGGCAGTCCTTTTCCGCTCGAAAACCCTTCACGGGCGGCGGTTGAGTCAGCCCTGGAGATGGGTGAAAAGTTGAGGGAGTGGAATGCTCAAAACAACGATCCTCTAGTGGGCAGAATTGAAGTGGGGATCGGCATTCAGTCTGGCCCCGTTCTTGCGGGCAACCTTGGTGGACTATCGCGATACGAGTTCACCATGATCGGCTCGACCGTGAATATTGCCTCGCGATTACAGTTTTTGAGCAAGGAGTTAGAGGCCGAGATCGTGGTAGGTGGGTCGGTGGACCTAGATCCGGAAAGGAAAGCGCAGTTCAAAGGTCCCGTTATGCGTCCTATCAGAGGGAAG
Source organism: bacterium (assembly GCA_027483535.1). Classification (GTDB taxonomy): domain Bacteria; phylum Armatimonadota; class Fimbriimonadia; order Fimbriimonadales; family Fimbriimonadaceae; genus Fimbriimonas. Next base: position 196,305 of record JAIXUN010000001.1, on the reverse strand, counting down.
TCGGACGAAGAGGAGATTTACTATCTTCCAAGATCGAACTAGATCAGAAGTTTGGGTAGCTCGGATTCGACGCTAACACGCGGAATAATAAAAGGAGAGAGGGGGGAGATGACAACGACATTATTCTTAGGGGCAGTTCTTTGGACTTCCCTGGGGCAGGCAAGCGCTTCGGCACCATCGGCCGTGGTAGCTAAGCTTTACGTGCTTACGGACGGAGAGGTCACCGTCTCAACTCCGGCGCGTGGAGAACGTCCGGTGCGCCTGATGGTCGAACTCGAAGAAGGTTCAACCGTAACCGTTGGGCCAACGGCAAAGCCCCGCATCACCTTCCTGAAAACTGGGATTCGAGCTCAGCTTGCACCGAATTCGAAAGTGAAGATTGTCGGCAATCGCATCACCTTGCTGAAAGGTGGCAAGCCGACCGATCTGCCAAAGATTCCGGTCCGGATCGCACAGCATGGAACCGGTGCAACCGTCTCTCGACCTGCCGCTACTCTAGCGAGAGGGGACAAGCTCGAGATTTCGTTGATCGGTGGATTCAGGTCGATTCCAGAGGAACTACGCTGGCGGTCGGTTGAAGGGGCCGCCTCTTATCGAATCTCGATCAAGGAGGCTGACGAACGAATAGTTTCGGTCTTCTACTCCGATGGAGACAAGACAACCTTGCCAACCGACGCTCTCAAGATCAAGAGAGGTTTGAATTACGAGATCGCGATCGAAGCCCTCAATGCCGAGGCGGCGACGATCAAAACGGGCAGCGCGTTCTTTAGAATCCTTACAGAAGATGAGGTCAAGGATCTCAATCAACTCGAATCGAAGTCGGGCCTGCTCGATCTTGATGATCCCGGCGAACTGCTCGTCTTAGCAGACCTCTACGAGGAGTTCATGCTGGATTCAGACGCGCTGGGAATGTATCGAAAGCTTAACGTGACCAAGCCCCGAAACGAGCAGATCGACGCGGCAATTGAACGCATCGAGAAGGGCAGAATCCCCCCGGCACTCAAAAGCAAAGACAAACCGAACGGGTCTCGATCTGGCGGAAAGCGCTAAGACTTTTTAGGAGGAACCTTCTCGAACACGATAATGTGTTGCCGAGGAAGGTTCTTCTTGGTCGTAACCCACTTAAACGGGAAGATCTCGACCTCTTTCCGCACTTGGGCTTCACTCATCTTGTGAACTTCTTTGATCGGCACCCGACGGTCTTCTTTACGATATTCGACCAGCACCAGCCTGCCGCCCACCTTCAGAGACTTCCACATGCTGGTCATCATCTCGTAAGGCTTGTCGAACTCGTGGTAAACGTCCACGAGAAGGATGAGGTCGGCGGAGTCGTTCTTAAGACCCGTGTCCGTGGTGGTGCCGAGCACGGTTTCCACGTTTTTGGCGTTCATCCGCTTCTTCTTGCCCTCGATAATGGCGAGCATTTCCGGCTGGATATCGGTGGCAAGTACCTTTCCATTAGGAGCTACTTTTTTCGCCATCGGGAACGAGAGGTACCCCGACCCCGCCCCCAAGTCGACCGCGATCATTCCGGGCTTCAAATCCAGCGCGCCGATCAAGATTTGCGGTGCTTCTTCCGCGTATCGCTCCGGTCGGTCTAACCAAGGGGCACCAAAATGACCCATGACCTGGGCAATTTCTCGGCCCATATAACTCACACCGATACCATCCGGGTCGTAACGATCCAACTGGACGTACGGCGGTTTTTCGACGGTGAGCGGAGCACCCTTATCTTGGGGAATCCCGTTAATGAGAGTGAGCAATAGGGCGGCGGCGACCTGCATGATGTGTATCTAGACTACGACAACTTCACGCAAATCAATACCGCCGACTTGTTAGCAGACTTGAAAGGTCGGAGAGCCGAAGATCAGGGTCGAAACCTTGCGGGCGACATCGTTGATGTTCGTGCGGCTCAATGGTTGACCATCCATCGCCTTCTCTGCCGCCTCTATGAGGCTGTTCCGGAGCTTGGCATTCTCCGGTGCGTCGAAAAGCGAGAGAAGACGGTCGACAAGTTCTGCGGCAGTTCGGACATCGGGCATGATTCGACCCGCGTCGATGTTGACCTTCGGGGTTCGACGTCCACCTCCTCCACCTCCGTCTCGCTGCTCTCGGAATGCGGCGATGTCGACCCACAAGGCTTCGGCCCATTTCATGCGGGCGACCATCGTCGCACTTGTGATCCAGCCCTTGCCACTGACCCAACCTGCAACATCGGGCGGATAGAGAAGCTCCATCCCCATCTCTTTTGTGCTGTTATGGGCCGCATACCCTTGGGCAAAACCCGCCGCCGCGGTCAAGTTCAAACCTGTTTGCTCGTTGTATCGAGGAGACTCAAGCCCTCTTCGGAAAACCGCTTCGCTGATCTGACCTGCGCCCAGTGCCCGAGCGGATGAAATCGCGAAGTCAATCGGGTTCTTTAGCTGCTTCCGGACGCATTTGTCGGAAAAGAACTCAGGGGACAAGGCGATCTCTCGAACGAGGGTTTTGATCTGGAGCCCAGACTCCATGAACTTCTTCGCGATCCGATCGATCACCGATTTCTCGGGCGTCTCGTACGCGAACCACTCCCACATCTTCAGAGTGATGTATTCAGCCGTTCTTGGCATGGAACACAGGTGGTCGATCACGTCATCGCCGTTCAGGCGTCCCGCCTTTCCAAGAACGGTTTTCTTTCCGTTGTCGTGCAACTGCGGGTTGAACTGGAAGCGACCAATCACTAAGCGTCCCTCTGGAACTCTTCCGCCTCTTAAGGTCCCGTACCCCCAGCCCGTAAACGCCCGAGCCGCCTCTTGGACGTCTTCTTCGGTGTAGTGACCGATACCGAGGGTGAATAGCTCCATCACCTCGCGGGCAAAGTTCTCATTCGGTTTGCCCTTGACGTTCTCGTTGTTATCCAGCCAGTAAAGCATCGCGGGATCCTTCGATACGGCCGTCAGAAGATCTTTGAAGGAACCCGAACAATTCTCACGAAGAGTTTCAAAGTGGGCCATCATGGCCTCCGTGTTGGAAACCTTCTGGGCGCTCGTAGCAAAATGGTCGTGCCAGAAAAGGGTTAGCTTTGCTTCCAACGGGCGCTGGGTTACCAGATATCGGTAATAGACCATTCCGAGGATCACCCGGATGTTGCCGTACCCGCGTCGGTTCGTGATATCCGACTTTTGAATCGCCGCGTTGTCCGCGAGCTTTTCGTAGTCGATAAGCCGATCCACGGCCGCTCGATAGCCGCCTTGCCCGTAGTACTCGATCTCGGCTTCGCTTGCACCGAGCCCAAATCGTCGGAGCAAATGGGCAACCTTGTCTCGTTCACTCAACGCCATCATGCATGGAGCGACGGAACTTAACGCAAAGAGTTCACAAGACCCATCTCCTGTCCCCAAAAAGACCTAGGACCCGCCTTTGACCGGGCGAGTCCTAGAGAAATGGTTCGTTAGCCTTACCGAAGAGCGGGCAGGGCGTTGGCAATGTCGGCGATCAGATCCTCCGGATCCTCAAGACCGCAGAACAGTCGGATGAACCAGCGAGGCGCGTCGTAGTCGCAAGGTTGCACATGGCTAGCGACCACCAAGCTCTCGAAACCGCCCCAAGAGATTCCTCGTCCAAACAACTGCAAGCGATTGCAGAAGTCCATCACCTTCGCTCGGTCGTCATCCTTCGCCTCGAACGAGAAGAGGCCCGTCGCGCCCTTCATAGTCTTCAAGAAGACGTCGCGCTGGGCGTAAGACTCCAGGCCGATGTGGTGGACAACCTTCACTTCCGGTTGTTGCTCCAGCCAACCCGCAACATGGTTTGCGGTCTTCTCGTGCTGAGGGAGTCGGACGGCGAGGGTGCGAGTACCCCGCGTGAGGAGCCAAGCCTGAAATGGGCCAAGAAGGGCTCCCATCATTAGAACCTCATTGCGAACGAGATTGTCGATGATCTCCTGTGAGGCAATTACGGCACCGGCGGTGAGGTCGCTGTGACCACTGAAGTACTTCGTGCAACTGTGGCAAACGATGTCGATTCCCATCTCCAGCGGCTTCATCATCAGCGGCGTGTTGTAAGTGGCATCGATCATCGTTCGAATACCTCGCTCTTTGGCTCGCTTGGCGACCTCCGGAATGTCTTGAAGACGGAAGGTTAAGCTGGTTGGGGATTCTAGGTAGATCAGTTTCGTGTTCGGCTTCACCGCTGCGAAGATCGCATCCACGTCTCGACCGTCGACAAAGGTCGCTTCGACGCCGTACTTCGGCAGATAGCCCGTGAGCAGTGCCTTCACCGGTCCGTAGCAACCGTCGACGACAATCACGTGATCGCCGCCCTTCACTTGGTTCATGATCGCGATGGTGATCGCGGTCATGCCCGAGGCAAAGACTTTGCAGGCATCGCCCCCTTCTAGATTCGCCAACTTCTTTTCAAGGAGTTCGAGCGAGGGGTTGCTCACTCGGGAGTAGTGGTGGGGTGGCCCGCCCGGGTTGTTCCACATGTTCTCCAACAGCCCTTCCATGGTTGGGAAGGTGAAGAGGGAGTTTTGGTAAATCGGGGGGACAACCGGCGTTCCATCTGCAGGACAAGACTCGCCAAAGTGAGCGAGTTGCGTGTTGACGCCGTAACAACCGTCGGTGGCCATCTTAGCTCCAGATTATGGAAGATTAAGACGCCCTACAAGAGAAAAGGGGGAAGAGAGAAGGGGAAAGATTGCTCCTTCCCCTTGTTCCGCCCTTATCGCGCGCTGCTCAAGAAGAGCGAGTTCAAGAACAACTTTCCGAGCCCCGGCCACAAGCCCCGGTCCATGGGATCGTAAGCAAACCAGACAACGTGCCCTTGCCCAACGGGCTCGTCGTGCATGAAGACAGAGTTCTTAACCGCTTTCAGACTCTCTTCGCCCCAACTCCAACCGGAAAGGTAGGTTCGCTCCGCCTCAGCGACGATCTTAACCACCGTGCCGCCCGACTTCTTCGGTTGGTAGAAGGAAGTGCCTTCCACCGGAACCGCGATCTCGGCACCGTTCGCGTATCCCGCTGTAAGCAGCGACCTTGGTTCAAGGACGGCTCGGAACAGCGAACCCGGAAGGGATCGAGTCTCGTCCTTGCCCTCATCTAGGTTGAACAGCGCGCCAGAGCCGATCACCGAACTGTCACCCACTGCGACGAGGGTCCCGCCGTTGCTGACCCACTCTTTCACCTTGGAGTTACCCGCAATGCCCGATCCGGAAGGGACCACAAGAATGTTGAAGTCGGCAAGAGCCCTGGAGATCTGCGCCGAGTTGATCGCCACGAACGGGATGTTGAATCGCTTTTCAAAGGCATACCAGGCGTAACCTGCGGCAGAAAGGTTTGGAGCAGAGCCAAACACAACACCGATCTTTGGCTTTTGCAAAGCGACCGTGTTGTAGTTGCCAGGTCCGAATCGACCCCCACCATCCGGGTAGCTCGTGCCCAGAGTCTCGAACTTCACCTTCCGCGAAGCCTGAACCGCTTCGAGCTTTTTCAGAAGATCTTCCTCGTTTCGAGAGGCGAAGATGATAAACGTGCCTCGCGAGTAAGAGCCCTTTCCAGCTTCAAAATCCTTCGTCGTGACGCTCACCCGGACGTCTTTCGCCAGCAGATCGTGGATCGCCAACATATCGTCCTCATCCGTGTATCTCAGGATGTAAATGGGTGCCTTGCCAAGAACGCTCGCCTTGAGATTCTGAACGGGCTCACCGAACTTCCAATCCGGACGAGAGTCGCTGTGCCAAGCTTTCAGCCCATAGGTGTAGGGTAGCGACCAAGCGGTGAGGTCGTAAAACTCGGTGCTGTCCGGACCGGGATAGTTCTCACCTTCCGGGGCCGTCGATTTCTTTCCTAGCTGGTTCTTCACAAACTCGGGCTCAAAGTCAGAGCCTGGTTCCAGTAGAGACTTCGCCAGGGCGCCGTTCTCCTGGTTCATGTCCACAACGAGCGTCCCCGCAGGAAGTTCGACCTCTTCCGCCTTGCCCGACCAGAACCCGGTCATCGAAGCCTTGACCTTTTCGGAGGTCCACTTAGATTCGATGCCGGCGAGAGCGAGGTGATTTTGGAATCGCTGCAGTTCCTTATAAGATCCGCTCAGCGCCACTCGTTGAAACTTGCCCGCGATCTCGCCCGTGCGATTCTGCTTCTTGTAGGTCGCCCAAGAGGCGACGAGTTCTCGACGATTCTCCGCGCCAGAGGTCACTAGCGCGAGTGCCGTGACCAGGTGCTTAGAAGCACCCTCTCGAAGAGACACGTCCGATCCGTCCGAACGAAGTTTGTGCAGCCACTTGCCACCGTCGGTTTCGTGGGTCATGCCGATCGCGCCGCAAAGGCTGGTGAACGAGTCGAGGTAGCCCGGGTAGTACAAGTCGAAGTCGGTGCGAACAAAGTAGCTCCAACCGAGTTTGTCGAACTCCTTCGCGGCGTCTCGACCAAGAATGTCGGTCCATTTGTTCAACCTGTCTCGATCGACGTTGGCGTTGATCGCCATCGGGTTCGGCGGGAAGAAGTAGTTCTCCACCTGACCGTGCTGGTCGGCGTAGATGTGGGGTCGCCAAGTTTGGAATAGCTTGACCTCCTGACGGGTTTCGGCTTGTGTCAGCGAGACTCGGTCCCGGTTCATGTCGAACCGGTAGTGGTTGAATCGGCCCGCAACCGCGCCGGGCTCGGCAAACTCGTACGAGTAAGACTGGGCCGAACCGCGAGCCACCGAGTTGTAGTAGACCGCGAAGCGCTCGTGACCGTCGGGGTTGTAAGCGGGATTGAGAATCACCACCACGTCGTCTAAAGACTTCGCCGCCTTGGATCCGGCAACTAGGTTGTACGCGAACATCATCGCACTCTCAAAGGAAGCGGGTTCGTTGCCGTGAATGCACTCGTTGATCCAAACGATCGTGGGCAAAGAGCCCGTATCGGCCTTCTTCCCCAGAGCAACATCCTCGTTCGCCTTGCGGATCGCTTCTAGATTGGCAATGTTCTTTGGCGACGAGATCGCGAACACGCGAAGAGGGAGACCCAGCGTGCTGTTTCCGTAGTCGATTCGTTTGATCTTGGTTTTAGCGGCTTGTTCAAGTTCGTTAAACACGCGCTCTTGATCGCGGTAAGTCGTGATGCGCGATCCGATGCTGTAACCGAGAACTTTCTCCGGGTGAGGGATGGACTTATCGAACGGTCCCCACAAGTCCAGTTCTTCAAAGTCTTGTGCAGGTGCCAAGCCCCGGAGCGGGGCACTCACGAGCGGCGACAGCGTTCGAACGGGGACGGAAGGAGTCCCTAACGATCCGAATAACAAAAGAGAGCAACTAAAGCTCGCGAGCATGACGGGCATTGTATCTCAGCGAGTTACGAAAGCCGAATCCGCTTAGGTTCCACACTCATCCAAAATCTCCCCCCTGCAAAAATGCCGGGACCGCTCCGATAACTCCAGTGGTAACGCTCACCTTGCGGTGATCGGGACACCTTTGAACTGGAATTGCCGGTATGGGTAGCGATAAGAAGAAGAGTGAAAGTGCGGTGAGCATCAGTGTGGCCAGCCGCATAACGGGCGTCGAAATTCACACGCTCCGCTATTGGGAGCGCGAGTTCGACGAATACCTGGGTCCGGTTCGGACCGAGGGTGGTCAGCGTCGCTATCGACCCGAAGACATCCAAACCATCTTCACCATCAAACGATTGGTTCGAGACGAGATGTTCAGCATTGCCGGAGCCCGGCGCTATCTCGCCAAATCCCGATCGGAGGCAGCCTAATGAACAGCACGGTCAAACGAGCCATCCAATTCGAGTCTGAGTTCAAATACGATGCGGCTCGAGAACTGATTCAAGCCGCGCTCGCCAAAAAGCCCACCGACAAGGATCTGCTCTGCGAAGAGTTGATCCTTGGTTGCTTTAACTGGGAAGAGCGAACCGCTGCGGATCGATTTAAAGAAATTTCGGGTGCCTCGCGCGAAGGAGTGCTTTACGGAATCCTCTCCAAGCACTTTGCAGCCGTCCAGGCGATGTACGCCAAGTTGGGCAAGACCGATGACGTTCTAGAGACGTATGCCGCCCAGTTCCCCCTGTCGGACAAGGAAACCGCGGGTGTCAAACTCAGCGCCTGCCTTATCGTCAAGAACGAATCGCAGTTTCTCGGCCAGTGTCTCGAAAGCGTGAAGGGAATCGTCGACGAGATCGTCGTGGTCGATACGGGAAGTACGGACGACACTGTCGCCATCGCCGAATCGTTCGGGGCAAAGATCGCCCATTTTGCTTGGTGCAACGACTTTTCCGCCGCTCGAAACGTGTCGCTCAAGGAAGCAACCGGAGACTGGGCGTTGTGGATTGACGCCGACGAAGCTCTTGATGCGAACAGCGTCGAGATGATCCGGCAGGCCATCGTTCGCCCTCACTTTGGCGGATACAACTTAGAGATCGTCAACTTTGTTGCGGACGATAAGCCGGAAGAGCAGTTTGTTCACCGACTCCTTCGCCTTTTCCAACGTCGTGACGGCGTCCAATTTACGGAGCCGATCCACGAACAAATCGCACCTTCGCTCAAGACCCTCGGTCTGCCCTGGATGCACTTGCCCGAGGCGAAACTGTGGCACTACGGCTACAAGCACGAGGTCATGGAATCGAAGGGCAAGATCGAACGCACCCTTTCGATTCTTGAGAGCCGCCTGAACGAGAATCCCAACGATCCGTTCCAGTGGTTCAACCTTGCGAACACGCACATCGTCGCAAAGAACTTTAAGGAAGCCGCCGCCGCCGCCGAGAAAACGGTTGCAATGATGTCGCCCAGCGACGAATTTGCTCCTCTTGCCTACCAGGTCTGGATGACCTCTCTCAACGAACTCGGCAACTCACTCGCCGCAGCCGAGGTCGCCGAGCTTGCTCGCGAACGAGGCACTGAGAGCATCCTCATCGAGTTTGAACTGGCAAATGCCCTTGCCAAACTTGGTAACTGGTCGCGTGCGCTAGAAGCCATTCAGCGCAGCCTTTCCATGGAATGGCCAATTCACCTTGCGGGTGACCGGTCTATCCAAGCCTTCAAGCGACATGCCCTTCAGGGACAGATTCTTGCCCAACTGGGTCGAATCGAAGAGGCACTGGAGTCGATGGACTACGCGGTTCAAAACGCTCCGAATCACACCTCTTTGCAGCTCGCTCGTGGCGTTCTCTACCGACACCTCGGTCGAGACGCAGAGGCTTCTGCCGACTTCAACGCGGTTTCGGATGACCCCTACTTTGGCGTCGAGGCGCGTCTGCACCTGGGTCAGCTTGAAACCAAGAAGTACAACTTCAAAGGTGCCGCCGACATCTTCCGATCTGCTTGGTTGCTAGACCCGCAATCGGACGATGCGTGGAGCTACTGGTGCGAGGCTCTCGAAGCTTCCAACGACGACACCGCTCTGCTTCGAGCGTACGAAGAGCTGTTTGAGCACCGCGCCGCCGATGCTCGTCTGTTGACGAACTACGGTCGAGCCCTTGAGCGAGCCGGGAAGGAAGAGGAAGCCCTCGACTGCTTCGCCCGAGCGATTCAGGTCGATGAAGAAGACGCGAACGCCTACTTCAATGGAGGCGATGTGCTGTATCGACTCGGTCGGTACGAAGACGCCGCCAACTGGTATCAGAACGGTCTCAAGATCGCACCGGAACAAGCCGCTGGATGGTTTGTCTTTGGGAATGCGCTCGCCCAGTTGAACTACACCGATGCGGCACTTCGCTGCTACGACGAAGTTCTCCGAATCGATCCGCACCACGCGGGCGCCAAGTACAACCGATCGGTCGTTGCGGCTTAAGCAGCGTGACTAGGGCAGGTCTTTGACGCACCGAAATCCGGTGTGGCAAAGACCCGTATCCGGCGTCGTCTTCATCCTCGCCGTGGGTCGATACCCCCGACAGTAGTTCTCGGCACAGAGGAACGAGCCGCCCCTTGTCACCCGCTTCACAGACCCCGGCTCATCAGGATCAAGAGAATCCTTCGGACCCTGCGGGTTCACTTGGCTCGCCGATTTGTAGGCATCAGGGCGATAGAAGTCCGAGCACCATTCCCAAACGTTGCCCGCCATATCGTACAGACCAAATCGGTTAGGTGCAAAGGATCGAACAGGCGCGGTTCTTCGAAACTTGTCCGAACCGAGGTTCTTCTTCGGGAATTCTCCCTGCCAAATGTTGGCCTGCGGTTTTGCTTCGGAGGAAGGTTGATCGCCCCAAACAAACTTAGGCTGCGGCATGCCGCCCTTGGCTGCGTACTCCCACTCTGCCTCGGTTGGAAGGCGCTTACCCGCCCATTTCGCATAGGCGACCGCATCGTCCCAACTCACCTGCACGACGGGATGATTCTCACGCCCTTTGATGCTGGAAGTTGGCCCTTCCGGATGTTTCCAATTTGCGCCCGGGACATAAGCCCAACCTTTGCCCTCGGTGAAAACCGCCGCGCCGGGCTGAAGGTCTTGGGGGTCGACCCCCGGGAAATCTTTAGAATCGAGCGGCTTTTCGGCCGTGGTGACGTAGCCGGTCGCCTCGACAAACTTCTCGAATTCAGCATTGGTAACTTCGGAGTCGTCCATCCAGAACGGTGACATCTTAACCCGTCGTTCAGGACGCTCGTCCGGGAAGCCGTTGTTGTTGCCCAGCACGAATTCACCACCCTTGATCAGGACCATTCCTGGTGGAGCCGCCACTGGTTTGGCAATGGTGGCCAGACTAGGCTGGCGCGCCGACGTAGGTTGGCACCCCGCAAGCCAGACCCCCATAGGCCAGACAAGGAGTCCAAAACCCGCTCCGGATAGGGCGATCACTCGCAGGTGCGGGGCCATCCCCAATCGGCTGAGATGAACGGTAGGCGCCTGATCATCCCGTCTCCGTTGGTTGTCTACTGGTCCCATTGCGAATCCACCGCTCGGCAATAGTCTGACGAAAAAACTCCGGTCCAAGGGGGATGGTCATCCCGCAATGTTCGAGAGCCTACGCCGCAACTCGAGGAAGATCCCCCCGCTAAGGTTGAAGTGTAAACCGGTGCCTGGGTTGTGCCAATTCAATGGTCGTCGATATCCTAGGAACATGGTCGTCATCCGTCCGTGGAGCCCAAGTGATCCGACGATTCCTGTTGAACAGTTCTTTGAAGGTTGGCCCGTAAAGCCGTCACAAGAACGATTTGAAGGGGTTCTCAACGGCTCGGGGAAGGTCTTCATCGCCGAGGCAGAGGGGCTTGTTGTTGGCTTTCTCGCTTGGCTGACCGACGGCGCTCTTTACGCGTTCATCACATTACTAGAAGTGGTCCCAAGCTACCGGGGAAGAGGGGTGGGCACCCAACTGGTCGAGGCTTTCGACGCTGAGTTTAGAGGTCTATATGCGTGCGATCTCATCTGTGATCCAGACCTGGTCCCCTTTTATGAACGGGCCGGATTTACCCCTTACACGGCAATGATAAAGCGCAATCGCGGTTCGTTGCCTTGATTAACTGCGGACAATCGCGGCGAGGGCTTCCACCAGTCGCTTGATCTCAACTGGGCTCGTGAAAACGTTTGGAGAGATACGAACGCCATCGAACTGCCCCCGATTTGCGGCAACAACGTGAATCTTGTGCGCCGACATGAGCTTGTCAACTATCTCCCGCGAAGGCTTACCTTCAAACTTGAAAGTCACCATCCCGTGATGGGTTGCCGGGTTGAGCGACCCAACAAGTGAGGCTCCCTTGATCTCAAGAATCTGTCCCGCGATCGTTTCTCGAAGGTATTGAATGCGGGCCGCTTTCGCTTCTAACCCGATCCGATTGTGAAGCTCTAACGCCGAAAGAAGACTAAGGAGGGCGGGAATGGATCGAGTGCCTTGTTGCTCGAACTTCCGAGGCGATGATTTCAATCCGATGTCCGCAGAATGGAGCGGCCAGATTTTTTCCAGCCAAGGCTTCTTCACCACTAGCAAACCCGTGCCCGGCGGTCCCATCAGCCACTTATGTCCGCAAGCCAGGTAGATCGGGTTTCCAAGCGATTCCACGGTGTCGGGAAGGATGCCGATGCTCTGGGCGGCGTCGCACACCAAAGGAATCTTCCGTTCCGCGCAAAGCTGAGCGACCTCTCTGACCGGCAAGATTTGTCCGTTGAGGTAGCTCTTCCGGCTCATCACCACCAGGCGGGTTTTGTCCGTCATCGCCGTTTCAAATCGTCGGACAACTGCTCCCGATTCAAACTCGGTTGGTGGCATAGAGACCTTCTTCGCCACCGCCCCATCTCGAGCCACCCGCTGTTCGACGGCAGTCATCGCTCGGGGGTATTCGTTTTCCGCAAGGACAATCTCGTCCCCCCGATCCAGCGGCAATCCAAGAATGGTGGTTTGCAGACCCACGGTGGCGTTGGCGACCAGGGCCATCTCGTCTTCTTTGCAACCAATCAGCTTGCCTAACTGTTCACGCACCGCCAGCAATTCGCCATCCTGCTTGCGCCACATGTGATAACTAGGGTCGGAGGCTGCCCTTATCCGTTCGCGATACTCGCGTTCAATAACCGCCTTTGGGGTCGGTGAGAGGCCCACGTGGTTGAAAACGGTCAACTCCGGATCGATGTAAAAGAGGTCCCTGATCTCCTGCCAGTAGCTCTCATCGTTTGCTAGTCCGCCCGATGCCGGAAGCGCCTCGATCGCTGCGCGGAAGTCCTCTCGGGCGGCGAGAAAAGCAATGGACCCGGCAAGAAACTCTCTTCGACTTGGCAAACCTTGGACCGCCCCTGGTACGAGTATAGGGGCTTCACTGGATCGTGCGAAGGTGGAGCACTGCGGGTCGTGTCAAGGAAAAGTTCTGCAGCAGGCTGCTTGATTCGACAGAACGTCTGATCAGGTGCCCAGCTCCATTTTTTTGCTCTTAGTGTATGGCCCCGTCTAGTTCGACGGTTGCAATTCTGTCGCCCCTCGGCACAGATCGAAGGCGGTGTTCCAATCAAAAACCATGTAAGGTCCTGCCTGGAACTTCTTTCGCTGCTTACGCTTCACAACTCTCAGGGCCGAATCTGAGCCCATACACTCTATCCGCTCTTGAACGAAACAAGTCTCGTTCAGTACACAGGGGTCATCTGGTGAAGTCCTGTACCGAAACACTGGCATCATTGGCTCATCGACGGCGAATACGTTCACGATCCAAGTTTCCTTCGAGGGCTCTACAAATCTAGGTTCTGGGTCGGATTTCGTATAACCCCAGCTACCAAGGAGTAGCGGCTCGTTCCGCACTAAACAATTGGGTTGCCAGTCATCAAGCGGATGACACTGTACGGGCAATGGAACGACCCTCCTGGCTACGGAAACATCGGGTCTCTCATCGTTGTTGTCTTGTGCATAGAGTTGAAGGGCGACGGTTGTCTGCCGCATCCGATTCCAACCGGAGGCAATCTGAGATTGTCTCCGGGCTCTGGCGAAAACGGGAAACAACAGCCCTGCCAATACAACCAGGATGGAAATAACAATGAGTATTTCTACAAGTGTAAAAGCAGAACGAGTTTTCGACCTAGGAAGGGATTTCACGGAAGACCATGCCTCGCAGTTTTTCGTATTTTGACAACACCAACATCAACACTACGGTCGATACAAAAGTGTAGGCATAAGGCTGCCATGCAACGAACATGACTTGGAACACCGAAATCTTGAGTTCTTTGGCGATAGTTTCCATCTGTGGTTTGGTAAATGCGAATGCAGCAAGTGAATACAAAACTTGTACAAGCCAAAGCCAAGTCAAGCGCTTCCCGAACCAGAAAAGGAGACCCATGATTGCCAGGGGCAGAATCATAAAGAAAACGGAGCGGACCCCTGACAGGTTTACTGGGAAAAAGTGGTTCTGCCAAGCGCCTGTATGCGCGATCGGGAGAAGCCCCAACCAGTGGGAGGCTACAATCGCTCCAACCAAGAAGACTGCGGTTTGACGATCTCGCTTAACTTTCATCTCCTCTAGGTCACGACGGAAAGGGGCAGGTCGGCGCAACCTCGGTGCAATGTCTTCAGCTTCTAACCGGCTGATGCACGCTTATGCAATGAGATTGCTGATTGAGGGTAACTAACTAGGATAGGCCTGTCAAGTACTTTAATTAACAGATCCAAAGATGGGGAAAAGGGAATGTCTATTCGGTAGCCGCCCAGATGGGCCCAGGTTTGTTTTTCTCACTTGCTAGACTGCGCTGCTCGACTTTGCCACGGGCCGGCAAGAACTTCTGCTTTAGAAATCAAAAAGGACTCAGCGCTTGCGCTCTGAGTCCTTTGAACTTTTGGTGGGGAGAGCAGGATTCGAACCTGCGAAAGCTTTCGCTGACAGATTTACAGTCTGTTCCCATTGGCCACTCGGGCATCTCCCCGCGAACAGGACCCAGATAATACCCTAGAGCTCGACCATCTGGTCCATGAACACTCGAGGAAAGCGAAATTTTAAGAATCGCACCGTTGTATCCCCCGATACATCACCCACCTCCAAGCTTCGCGTAGAACTCACTCGTATGAAGCTAATCGCAATTGCTTTCCACAGTGGCTATGGTCACACCGCCAAGGTGGCCGGAATCGTCGCCGAAGGTGCAGCATCCGTTGAGGGAACCCGTGTTGTCTCCTTAGCCGTCGATAAGGTCGAAGAGCCGATCGAGGAATTCGCAAACGGTTGGGACCTTCTCCAAGCCGCAGATGCGATCATCTTCGGCACGCCAACCTACATGGGCGGACCTTCCGCACCGTTTAAGGTCTTCGCCGATGCCAGTTCCAAGGTTTGGTTCGGTCAAGGTTGGAAAGACAAGTACGCCGCCGGATTCACCAACTCGCTCACCCTTAGCGGAGACAAGTCCAGCACGTTGACCTACTTGTTCACCCTTGCGAGCCAGCACAGCATGGTCTGGATCTCTCAAGGCGTCCCTCACGAAGGGCTCACCCCGGAGAGCGTCAACCGATTTGGAGCGTGGTCTGGCCTCATGACCCAAAGCGACAACCTTCCGCCGGAACAAACGCCTTCTGAGGGCGATATCGAGACGGCAAAGCGGTTCGGTGCCCGAATAGCTACCTTTGTAGTTAATCACTAGCATTAGGTTCGCGGTATGCCGCGGGAAAGAGAGCCTTTGGACCTATCATGAAGCTAATGGACGGAACACGCACTATTCGTGAACCAATCCAAGACCCTGATAATGAAGACTCTCTTTTCCCCACGAATCCTCGCCACGGTCTTTACGACCGCCATCTTAACATCTGCATACGCAGGACCTGCGGACTTTCCGTTCCAGGTCGTAGCCCCCAAAGGCTGGACCTTCGCCAAGTCTGGAGCGAACGGCATCCTCAAGCACGAATCCGGTGCTACGGTTACGATTTCCTACAAAACCTGGGACGTAGCCGATTCTCTTTGGGCATCGGCACGGGGTGAGGTAGCACCGAATGCGGTTCGGGTTGCCGAGCATCCTCTCGCGGGCCCAATCATCGCCGAATTCTTTGGCAGCACCAGCAAGTTCGGCCTCTCCACATCTTGGTACCAACTGGCTGATCGCACGCCCGGTCACTACATTCGCTTCACGGGCCAGAACGTGACCCTGGATTTAGCCATGGAAGCCATGGCGTCTCTTAAGAGATAAGTCAGAAACTGTCATCTCTCGCTATCTTCCGGGTGAAAAACAGGGAAGATAGAAGGATATGCGCTTACGGGCAAGAAATCTTCTCACGGGGGTTCTTGCCCTTTTGTCTCTCACCTCATGCGGTGGTTCGGGTGGGGGCGGTGGAGCCGTTCGATCATGCGGCACCGACGTGTACATTCCCAACTACGCGCTTGACCAAGACGCCGACGGTTCGGACAACCTTCTCACCTTCTGGGAGAAGGTGCCCCTTAAGGTGTATTTCGAAAGCGACGTCACCATTCGCGGCGGATCGGGCATTGATGTTGCCTGGGCCGCGTTTGAACGCTGGAACACCATCTCTGGCCAAACTCTCGTGAGTCGAACCACCGTTCTCTCCGAGGCGGATGTCATCGTTCGATTCCGGACGGTCCCAGCGACGACCACCGTTTTAGGTGTGACCACCAAGCGAATCGTTGTCTCCACACGAGAGACGGTCTCGGCGGAGATTCAACTGAACGTTTGGACAACCATGACCAACGATCAGTTCTTCAAAGGGTTCGCTGCTACCTCCGCCCACGAGATGGGACATGTCCTCTATCTGTCGGGTCACTCGGAGAGCAATGCCGATCTCATGTTCCCGTTCGGGTCCTCATCAGCCGATAAGGATATTTCAACCGCCGACTATAACACGCTCTTAACTGCGTACTGTGGAGTGTTCGATACGCGCGCATCTAGGGTGCGAGCGTCCAGTCGATCGAGAGAGGGAGTGGTCGAGGAAGTCTTTGAAACTGACGCCACCGGTGGTTGCACCATGCACGTGCACCGGCCTTAACCGTTCAACCGATCAGCTCTTGGGAACCTGGTAAGCGCGAATGAATGCTTCGGCATGACCCTCGGCAAGCGCCTTTAAGTCGGTTGGATACGTGCTCTTTCCGTTCAGACCGCACTGGTGGAGGAAGGTGATAAGGATTGGCGAGATCAGATAGATCGCTGCCACGCGCGGATCGATTGGAATCATCTCGCCTCGGTCGATGTGTAGCTTCAAGCGCGTCGCAATGGCTTCAAGGGCCGATTCTAAAAGGTCTTTCACGTAGCTATCCGCAAGTTCCCGATCGCTGAACCCCTCGGCGAGACCGAACGCGTGGATCTGGGGGAGCGGAGACTCCTGAAAGCCCTTAAGTAGGAACGTGATGGCGTCGCGAATCGAGTCCGCAAAAGGACCCGTCGGCTGACGCATGATCTCCAAGTGGGGTTCCCCCTCAACTTTGTACGTGTGGAGAAGAGCTTGCACCGCGCCTCGGCGAGAGCCGAAGTAGTGGCGTACCGTGGGAACGGAGACGCCCATCACTTCCGCCATGCTTCGCAGACCAAGACCAATGGCGTTGCCCTGCTCCACATGCTCGTGGAGTTTGTACAGCAACGCCTCTCTTTTATCAGCGTGATCCTTTGATAGCGACCCTTTAATGCGACCCATAGAAAATCGGTGCAACCAATTGAGACTACGACTCGGTATAAATAAATATCACAAGTGAGATATTAAATCTATGGACGAGCTGAATCGCAAAATGGTCGTTGAAACTCTTCGGAGAGTGGCTCCCTGTGGGAGAACCCTCACCTTAAAGTATGAATGCCTGGAATTAGATCTACGGTGGCTACAGATGTCTGCGATTGCATTCGGTTACCGAATCAAGCGAATCGGGCGTGGACAAGCCGTTCTAGGTCCAATGGCCGATATTCACCTCTGGTCGGTCGAAGAGCGCGAAATTTTCGTAGAAGCATTGAGGAACGGGTTAATGAACGAACACGGAATGAAAGCAATGGAGAAGGCGACGTACCACGGAACGTGGGCCGCTGATCGTGACCCGAACCACGAAGTGATGCCCCAAGACCTTATGGATGCAATTGCGTTCCATCCTTTGGCGTACGGGAAGTGGGAAAGATGCCTCCCGGAGGTCCAGGCGGCGATCATTGGCACCGTCCGTAGTTGCACCGACCCCCGTCGTCGACAACGCATCATCGACGACACGGTGGAATACCTCGCCACTGAGCAACTGCTTTCCACTCAGCACCCAGTCGAGCGAGCGCTGGTCTTTCGCAGAATTGGAATCCTAGACGCCCTTCACGCCGAAGTGGTCTAAAAAACCTTTGGAAAAGAGAAAGAGCCTCGGCGGACCGTAAGGTCTACCGAGGCTCTTTTGTTGCTTGGGTGGCCGTTTCTTAGATGACACCCTTCTGACGAAGGACCGGGTAGTGGCAAGCCTTGAACTTAAGGCCGCTACCGCAAGGGCAAGTGTCGTTTCGACCGACACGCTTCGGATCTACCGACTCTGGGAAGGGAAGAGCGCCCGGTTCTGCCGTTGGTGCGGCAACCGCGGGAGCGCTCGTTTCGCCAGTGATGTCGCCAAGATCGATCGTGAGCGGCATTTCGTCCATCGCGGACTGCTGCTTCTCCACACGAACCATGAACAGCATCTTCGACGCCTGATCTCGGATCGCTTTCAGAGTGTGCTGGAACGCATCGAACGTTTCGCGCTTGTAAGCGACCAGCGGGTCCACCTGACCGTATCCTCGAAGGCTGATGCCCTCTCGGATGTACTCGACGGTTTGGAGGTGCTCCATCCACTTATCGTTCACGGCGCGGAGCATGACAAATCGCTCCAGATCGGGCATGGCATCGCCCGCTTCTTCGATCTTATTGTCGTATGCCTTCAGCATCGTGCGCTGAAGGAATTCGATGAGCTGCGTGCCGGGTTGGTACTCCTCCAACTCGGAGACGGTGACATAGTCCACCAGCGGGAAGAGTTCGTTCAGATCTTCGAACAGAACGGAGTGGTCGTACACCCGAGTTCCGTCTTCTTCAATCATCCAGGCACCTTCAACCGCGTCTACAACCACGTCTTGGATGTACTCACGTAGGTCTGGTCGAACGTCTTTGCCAAGCAGAACCTCACGGCGAACCGCGTAAATGTGTTCGCGCTGCGAGTTCAGTACGTCGTCGTACTCCAGAACGTGCTTACGAGACTCGAAGAAGTGGTTCTCGATTCGCTCTTGCGTCTTCAGGATCATGCCGGAGAGGAACTTTGCAGTGACCTCTTCCATCGGAGGCCAACCCTTCAGGATCGGGTTCTCCAACATGTTGGGGTTAAAGATCTTCCAGAGCATGTCTTCCAGAGAGACGTAGAATCGGCTCTCGCCGGGGTCTCCTTGTCGACCTGCACGACCTCGCAACTGGTTGTCAATTCGCCGGCTCTCGTGTCTTTCGGTTCCGAGGATGAAGAGACCGCCCAGGGCGCGAACCTCTTCTGCGGCGACGCGCCGCTCCTGGTCGCTGAGCGGAAGCGGAGGCGTGGCGCGCTCGTTGCCACCCCGCCGGAAAGTGCGGAACGTGTCGCCGTACTCGTCCTCTCCGTCTTGAGCCACTTCGACGTCTTTCCGAGCCATCTTCACGAGTTCGTCTTCAACGCGACCGCCGAGCAGAATGTCGACACCCCGACCCGCCATGTTCGTGGCGATGGTGACGGCACCCTTTCGACCCGCTTCGGCGATGATTAACGCTTCCTTCTCGTGGAACTTCGCGTTCAAGATGTTGTGCGGAATACCGTGCCCCAGGGCTTCGTTCAGATACTCATCCGCCTCGGGACCCATTCCCCAGGAGTCTTTGCACCAGGTCGCCCACTCCGAATTCATCACGTCGGTGGGGAGTCCAATGCGACCGAGAAGAGTTTGGAACTGAGCGATGGTTACCTGATCGAGATCAGAGTTGTAGAGTCGCATCGCGTCCGTTCGGTCGTCTCCCTTGAGCGACTTCTTGAGTTCGCACATTTCGTACAGCCGCTTGGCGATGACGAGCTTCTGAAGCATCTCAGCCGTCAATCGAGCCGACACGCGCTCCGACATTTCGATGGATCGCGTACCCACCAGAACAGGCTGTTGCTTGGAGTAAAGGCGAAGAATCTCCCAGCCGATTCCTCGGAACTTCGCTTCCAGAGTCTTGTAGATGATGTCGGGCTGGTCAGTCCGCTTGGTTGGACGGTGAGTAGGAACCGTGACAACGTCCAAGCCATAGATCTTTCGGAACTCGTCTTCTTCCGTCTTGGCCGTACCCGTCATACCCGCCAGCTTGTTATAGAGTCGGAACAGGTTTTGGAACGTGATGGTGGCAACGGTTTGGCTTTCGCGCTGGACCGTCACGCCTTCCTTCGCTTCGAGGGCCTGGTGAAGACCGTCCGAGTATCGGCGTCCGAACATCATTCGGCCCGTGTTCTCGTCAACAATCACGACCTCTCCGCCACGAACAACGTAGTCGATGTCCTTGTCGAACAGGGCGAAGGCCTTTACCGAAGCGTTCACGTGGTGGAAGAGCCGCGGATCGCTGGCGATGTTGTCGATCCCGAGCAATCGCTCGACCTCGTCCATGCCCTCTTCCGTAAGGTTTGCGGAGTGGTTCTTCTTATCGGCCGTGTAGTGAACTTCTGGCTGAAGTTGTCGAACGATCGCATCGACCACCTTGTAAACGCTGACATCCTCCATCGACGGACCAGAGATGATGTGCGGCGTTCGAGCTTCGTCGATGAGAATCGAGTCAACTTCGTCAACGATCGCAAAATTGAGTTCGTTCATCACCAGGTCCTCCTCGGAGAACGCCATGTTGTCTCGAAGGTAGTCGAACCCGAACTCGTGGTTCGTGCCGTAGGTGATGTCGCACGCGTAAGCCTCGCGACGGTGACAGGGACGGAGATTCAAATAGCGAGGATCGTCGAGCTCGTTGCAACCCGGCTCGTAAATGTAGGAACCGCCCAACTCGTCCGACTCTTGGCTCTGACCCTGGATGATGCCAACCGAGAGACCAAAGAAGTGGTAGATCGGACCCATCCAAACGGCGTCCCGACGAGCAAGGTAGTCGTTAACGGTGACGAGGTGGGCTCCCCGACTCGGAAGAGCGTTCAGAACCATCGGCGCAACCGCAACGAGGGTCTTACCTTCACCCGTTTTCATCTCCGCGATTCGGCCCTGGTGAAGAACCGCGCCACCAATGAGCTGGACATCGAACTGTCGCATGCCAAGCGTCCGCTTCGAAACTTCTCGGACTACCGCGAAGGTCTCAACGAGCAACGAATCGAGCGATTCGCCCTTCAGGGCTCGCTCTCGAAGATCCGCCGCTTTCGCCTTTAGGGCAGTATCGTCGAGCTCGGAAATTGTGGGCTCAAGGGCGTTGATCTGCTTAAGAATCGGCTGGACGTTCTCAACGTCGCGCTTGCTGGTGTCGAATAGCTTTCTAAGAAATTGCATGTTTGTAGTGGTGTGGTGGGCAGACGAGAGTTAGCCAAAGAAAAGGGTGCCGCAAAAGCGACTGACTCTCGGAAAGGCGAATGCGCGGCACTTTAATGCGCAGGGCCGTCGCGACCGAATTCGTGCCCAATCACCGGAAGGGGAAGCGCGATGGAGATCGGCGCTGGAAGGTGTCGGCCGGGAACGGTGAACTCGTCTTCGGTGCTCGAAACTTCGGCTAGGGGAGCGGTTCTTCTTGGCTCCTCACGATCGTGGAAAACGGCAAGAAACGCTCGCTGTTCCGCGTGGACAATTCGAACGAGCCGATCTGTTGTCGTTACCGATCCCCGATCTGCAGACAGTGCAGACCCATTCCACAGCAGGAGTAGGAGAAACGGTAAGAAGTTGGTCACGATCGCGCTACAGAGTTCCCTCGAAGAGTATAGACGCTTGCAACGGGCAAGGGCGTTTCCGCTTTTCGAAGATGGGCTTTCCGCCCTGGTTGGATAAATTGTCGGGAGCTTCTTGCGCCCGTCTGACTCGGATGCAAAAAAAGGTCCAGACTGACCGTCTGGACCTTTCTGAATGGCTGATGGCTCGGGGGATTAGTTATCGCCCGCGGCGCCGAAGTTCTTCCTCATGATAAGGAAGTCGCTGTTGCCGACGTTACCGTCGCCGTTCAGGTCGGCGTTGGGATTCCAGTTCGAAGAGGAGGAGTTTGCACCCCATGCCGCTCGAAGAGCCAACTGGTCAGAAGCGGAAACGAAGTTGTCTCCGTTGACGTCGCCGTTCTTAAGCGTGAACGATAGCCCTGAAACACCGGAGCCGGTGAACACGACGTTATTCAGGATTTTGCCAAGGAACCGGTGGGATGGCTTCACCCAGACTCGGTAGGTCCCAGCGGGAACGCTCGTTGGGAAGCTGAAAGTTCCAGCCGAACTCGGCACCACGTTTGTGCTCTCAATGAGCGCTCCCGTCGTGTTGTTTCGAATCTGAACCGTTACCTGCGGCTTTGTTGCGGGCGGAAAGTCCTCAAACGTGATCGTTCCTGCAACCAATGCTAGAGCATTCACGGTCAAGGTCGTCGTCGCCGTCTGACCGTCTGGATTCGTTAGAGTGATGGTTCGCGAGCCTGTAGCGGCACCGCTCGTTGCGCTTAGGGTCATCGTTACCGACGTCGGGCTAACCCAGGTCAGGTTAGACACCGTGACGCCCGTTCCGGAAACCGAGACTGCCAGACGATCTGGATACCCTGCGCCCGGATCGAAGAGTCCCGTTCCGGTGAGGGTGAACGAAGTGCTTTGACCTTGTGTGATCGTTGCCGGGGCAACGGATGCAAGCGTCGGAGCCGGAGCCCTTAGTTCAATGGCTCGAACCGCCCACGAGTTGTTCGCTCGAACGTACTCTTGGAATGTCCAGATCGACATGCCGTTGCGAGGATCGACGACCGTATTGCTGTAGTCACCCCATCGCGATGGCGTTCCGAACAACGCGAAGTTGCCGGTTCCGGCCTGACGAAGTGTCGGAGCTGTCATCGTGCCGCTTGCATCGGTGGCCAGTCGGTGAGACGTCGCAACTCCCGGCGAAGTCGTTGCATTACTTCGGGTGAAGCCCATCAGGGCATGACCCTGCAGGTTCATCGCAACTGTCGGAATGCTGAATCCGAAGGACGTGTTGAACACCGTTCCGAATTGAGCAACGGTAGGGGTTGTATTGAGGTTCGTGATTTGATACCAGCGAGATGCGTTGGTGCGGGCGCCCGTATTCGTGGCTACGCCGGCACTGTCGACGGCCATGTTTTGGGTCGTCCAGAGCGTTCGGGTATTGGTCACTCGGTCATAGAAAACTTTCGCCGAGAACATTCGATCGTCGATGGTGTCGTGCGATCCTCCCGGAATGGCTTGATCGACCGGGAAGCTGGATGTGGCGATGGTTAGGTTGCTGATCGCCTGTGTGAAAGCGAATCCGGCTCCAGAACGTGCCACGCGGCCGAACTTTAACAGACCGAAACTTGCATTTGAGACCGCGAGGTAGTAGCCGTCGGTGGCTGCTGGGTCGTCGTTATCCGCGATGAAGGGGGTAAATGAGTCGGTGAGGTTTAAAAAGGTAGTTCCCGCCAGGGTTCCGGCGATAGCATCCGCTTTTCGGAAGCACCAAAGGTCTGATCCCAAAAAACCGCCGGTGGTGTTGCTGAACGAGTTGACGCCGATGTACACACCGTTTTGATCGACGGCCAAGGTGGGGTAGTCAGCAAACCGGTTGGTCGCTGCCAGGGCGAAAGAAAAGGTCCAGGTTGACGTGCTGGTAAGGGTATCGCTGTTCGAAACCGCAAGCAGGAGTCGGTTTCGCGGGCCTGCGACATCGATCGCGCACACGTACCAGCGATTTGTGAGCCGATCGAATCGGACGCGAGGGTCGCTGGTTCCAGATCCGGGAGTCACCACCGGGGAGAAGAAAACATCCGTGTTAACGGCGCTGATCAAGACGCCGGAACGGTTGTAGATCCGAACTTGGTTGTTGAGCGGCACTACAACGTTTGCCGGGCCAACCTCGCCCATCGTGTCGGGAGGGGTGACCGTCGGACCTTGAGTCGAGTTTCCACCCTCGAAGTTGGTGCCAACCGTCGCAAAAAGGGGCTCGATTCGTCCGGCAGGCTTCGCGGCGAAGATTCCAAGATCAAGCCCTACTTGCTTGCCGGCCGAAGAGGCGATCGCGGGGGAATCAGGATTTTGGGGAAGGTTCTTCCGATACTCCGTTTCATCGTTGTGAAACTTGATTTTCGGACGCGGCGATTTGTCCAAACGTTGCCGAAGCATCAATTCCGCCATGGAGACCTTGACTCCAGTCTTGAATTCGAAGTTCTCCTTCGTCATTTCAGGGCTAGAAGCCGTCTGAGCAAAGGACGCGGAGCTAAAGAAGATTAAGCCGGTCAGAACGACCGAACGAAGTAAATTTGAGTTCATGTTGGAAGAAAAAACCCCTCGAAAAGGACTTGTCCGAGGGGTTTGGAACAGGAGCTTTACTTAAGCTGAGCGTCGTCGTCGCAGGGCGAGAAGGCTAACCGCCGCAAAACCGAGCATGGTGGTCGGTTCCGGAACAACGGCAACGCTGATTCGCTGCGATCCGGGGAACGAGCTGTTGAAGTTATCGTACGTGACGCTCGAAGAGAAGTCGACGCTTTGTCCGTCCCAGAGAACGATTTCTGCAAACGATCCTACCGGAGCATTACCGAGGTTCAACGAGATGTCGAACGCCTTCACGGGCACGCCCGTTGCCAGACCGAACGTTCCGGTGGTGAGACCAGACGAGAGCGATGCGCCGTAGGGTCGAGTGCCCGAACCCGTGCCGCCTGCTTGAACGGTCGGAAGTGCGCCCGACGTGAACGGAGCAACCCAAGCCGCGGAACCGAAGGACAGGAACGATGCGTCCGGAGTAGCTCCGGTGCCCATCGAAGACGCGGTGGTGTAGCCGACCAATGCAGTCACCAAAATTGCCGAAGCGGAACTGGATTGGAGGTAACCGGAAAGGTTGATGACGCTGTTCGGAGTCGCCGTGAGCAGAGTCGTCACGGTGGTGGGGGCATCACCTGCCTGGTTGAGCCACATGGAGGCGGTTTGAGCCGAAGCGAGCGACGGGAGAGCAATGGCGATAGACGCGATTGCGAAGAGACTAGAGTTCTTGCGCATGGAATTCCCTCAAAAAAACACTGGTCTTTCGACCTAGTTACATACTAGCAAACCTGCCTGTCCCTAGCAATGAACGGAGCTCATCGGACCCGGTATTTTCAGATAAAGGGCATTTAACCGGCAATCTTGCCGGCTAAGGGTGAAGTGCTAAGAAGACTTCTTGGGTTTCCTGATGATCGAGGCGTAAAGATGAATGCCTCGATTACAGATCACGGAACCTACGATCGACATCACGAAGAGGAGTGCGATCTTGATGATCACGCCAAAAAGCGCATCGCCCACACCGGAGATATCAAACGGCTTGCCGCTTTCAATCTTGAGCGCGAGTCGCGGTGGTGTTTGGAACATCTCGAAGGCGAGCTTAAACACGAGGGTCAGCAGAGAGATTCCCGCTACAAAGATGAGCAACCCGCCGATCGAGCCAAGCCAGTCTCGTCGCGATTCGCCGCGTCCTTTTGACACCGCACCCGATCCGCTCTCCGCGGATGGAATGCTGCTTTCCACCGAAGGGGCGGAAGTCGGTTCGTTTTGAGTGGACACCAATGATCTCCGATCTGTCGAAACGGTCAGCCAATTCTAGACCATCCGCAACCGTTTCGAAAGGCGAACTTTGTTTGTCCGAACCCTAATCAACACTATTTGCAGGTTGGGAACTGACAGGTTTCACAAAGAACCAAGCCCCAATCAGCGGTATGACGGCAAGCCCGGCTCCAAGAACGTAGGGCGCCCACGGCTTATAAGTGAACAGAGGGCTGCTGATGAGCGGGCTGGTCGCACGGGCAAACGCTCCTAGCGACTGGGTGATACCGAAAACACCGCCTTGCATCGTCGGAGGCGCGGACCGAGAAATGAGCGAGCTCAAACTTGGTCCGGTGAGGCCGTTCGCCACGCCAAGCATCACGATCACCAAAATCCCCGGGAACCAGATCTTCGAGAAAGGCACCAAGGCCAGGGCGGGAACAAAGAGCAAGTATCCGAACTTGAGCAATTTCAGCTCGCCGAACTTGGGTGTGACCACCCGAATCACGCCGCCTTGCATGATCGCACCAATGATGCCGACCACGAAAAGAACTTGCGCCCCCACCTGCTTGGCTCGATCACCGTAGGCAAAGATCCAGTTGTCGACCTCAAGAAGTCGAAAATAGGTGGTTTCGAGGTTCGTGAACCCGAGGTTGATGAAGAAGAACATCACCAACAGCAGAGAGAGGCCTGGAGTTCTGAAAGCAACCTGGAGATCGGCAAGGAATTTTCGAGGTGCGGCAACGTTCTCCCGTTTCAAGCTTTCAGGCACGAACTTCAGGATGAAGAAGAAGTTGATCGCCAAGAGAATAGCGCTGGTGTAACCCAAGAGCAACGGAGAGTCGTTACCCCACTCCAAAATCTTTGCTCCCAACGGAGGTCCAAAGATGAATCCGAGACCGAACGCCGCCCCGAGCAGCCCAAGACTCTTCGCCCGATCTTGAGGGGTCGAAATGTCCGCCACGTAGGCAAAGGCAACACCGAGGTTAGAAGCCGCTATGCCCGCAAGAATCCGCGAGAGATACATGATCGGCAGGGAAGTCGCATGCGCGTAGAGAACATAGGAGACCACGCCCAGAGCGCTTGAGATGAGCAACACCGTCCGTCGGCCCTTTTGGTCGCTGAGCCGCCCCAGCCAAGGGCCGGTAAGGAGCTGAGCGATTGAGAATGAAGCCAGGGCAAATCCAACAAGCACTCCAACTTGTTCGGTGTTCGAAGTGACCTTGAGGAAATCGCGGGCAAGATCCTGCCCACGTAACTGAAGGTCCGGAATGAACATCGCGAACCCAAGCAAGTCAAGGAGAACCGTCAAGAAGATTGCAACAATGGGCTGCAACCCTTTCTGCTTCTTGGGCGGTTCGCCACCCGCCCCTTCGCCTACGATCGGTTCCGCAATATCTCCCATTTGTCCCGCCCGTAAGTTTGTACGTCTGCCCCAGCACAAAACGCGTGATTCCGTGAGAAAACTCGGTTCGACACTTTCGAGAATACGAATTCACGGTATAAAATGAGTTATCGTTTCAGGGTTCGAGGATGAGCCGCTTTTTTATCAATTCGAAATCTATCGCCGTCGCGGCATCGGTCCTTACGGTCGGATTATTCGGCGCTGGACTGGCAGGTGCGCAACCGGCGCAGCCCGCAAAGAAGAACACTCGAACCGAAATCGTGTTCTGGGGAGTCTCGCTCGGATCAGACTCGAAGGGTCAGGATGCGGTCATCCGAGAGTTCGAACGACGGAATCCCGATCTCAGTGTTCGCGTTCTGAGCATGGGCGCGGGCAAGATGGACCCCCAAAAGCTCATGACGAGCATCGTGGGTAATGTCGCCCCGGACGTCATTAACCAAGACCGATTCACCATCTCGGACTGGGCAAGCCGCGGAGCATTCCGGTCGCTGAACGATCTCGTCGAGCGAGATAAGAACGATCCAGAGGCACCCAAGAAAGAACAGTATTACGATTCTTGCTGGGAGGAGGCGATGTACGACGGCAACCTGTACGCCGTCCCGACCGGAGCCGACAACCGGATCCTCTATTGGAACAGAGCCCGGTTTAAGGAAAAAGCCGCCGAACTAGAGAAGGCAGGACTTGACCCGAACCGACCGCCAAGAACCTGGTCGGAAATTCTCGCTTACAGCAAGGTCCTCACCGAGTTCGACAAGTCAGGCCGACTCGTAAAGGCGGGGTTCATGCCCAACTTCGGCAACTCCTGGCTCTACATGTACGGGTTCATGAACAACGCCTCGTTCCTTTCGGAGGATGGTCGAAAGTGCACGATGGCAACGCCGGAAGCGGCTGAAGCCCTTCAGTTCATGGTCGATGGCTACAAGATCGTTGGCGGTTACGAGAAAGCCAAGTCATTTGAGTCCGGCTTCCGAGGAGGCGAGAACGATGCCTTCATCGTCGGTCAAGTCGCCATGAAGATCGATGGAGACTGGATCCTCAATACGATGTCTCGATACGCGCCCGCGCTCGATTTCGGCGTGGCGCCTCCCCCTGTTCCTGACGACCGGTTTTACAAACGAGGGCGATTCACGAACGAAAAAGACACCTTCGTGACGTGGGTGGGCGGATCCTCTTTGGCCATTCCCCGTGGCGCAAGGTATCCGGAGGCCGCATGGCGATTCATCAAATTTGCGACGAGCACGGAAGGACGCATGGTGGAGTCCCGGGCTCAAAACGAATGGGAAAAGCTCAAGGGTCGAGCGTTCATGGCCCGCCAAATGGCGAGCAAAGAGTTCAACGAGCTTCAAGCCAAGGAATTTCGACCTGCCGCCAAGAACTTTGCCGACGCGATCGACATGCACGTCGAAATGGCGAACTACGGTCGAATCCGGCCCGTGACGTTTGTCGGGCAGGTGATGTGGCAAGAGCACGTTCGGGCAATGGAGGCCGCCTGCTATGGCAAGAACTCGCCGATGGGGGCTCTCAAGGAAGCGCAGTCCAATGTGCAGCGGGAACTCGACGCGTACTTCGAGAAAGAGCGCTACCCGGTTATCGATCTCCGGCTCCCGGCTGTTCTAGGTGTCTTAGCCCTAGTTGGGGTCGTGATCCTCATGATCGTCTCCTTCTATCGGGCGAAGCTAGGACGGCTCGAACGAGGCGAGGCAAAGTGGGCCTACCTCTTCATTTCCCCCTGGATTCTCGGATTCCTCATCTTTACCATCGGGCCGATGGTCGCCTCGCTCTTCTTTAGCTTCACCCAGTACGACGTTCTGAACGAGGCTCGATTTGTTGGGTTCAAGAACTACGCCGAGATGTTCGGGTCCGACAAAACACGCTTGCTCAAGGCCCTCTCTAATGCAGCCTATCTGGCAGGAGTCGGCGTTCCCCTCGGACTCTCGACGGGTCTGGCGGTGGCGATGCTACTCAACATGGCGGCGCGGGGAATGAGGTTCTACCGGACTGTTTTTTACATGCCTGCCATTGTGCCGGGCATTGCCAGTGCGGTCCTATGGTCGTGGGTTCTCACGCCCGACCCCGGCAAGGGTCTGATCAATTCTTACTGGGTCAAATCCATCTCGGCTTGGATGGGGCTAGAGGTTCCGGGATGGTTGACCTCGGCCGACTGGGCAAAGCCCGCGCTCATTGTCATGGGAGTGTGGGGTGCGGGTAGCGGCATGATCCTGTGGCTCGCTGGGTTAAAGGGTGTCTCGACCACGCTTTACGAAGCTGCCGGGATCGACGGAGCCACGCCCGGACGACAGTTCTGGTCGATAACCTTCCCTCAGCTCAGTCCGATCATCTTCTTTAACACTGTCATGGGCTTCATCGGGTCCATGCAAGAGTTCGATCGAATCTATGTGATGAAGCCGAACGGTGACGGACCGATCGGGCCAGACGACTCCATGCTCACGCCTGTCTATCACTTGTTCAACAACGGTTTTGCCTACTTCAAGATGGGTTACGCCTCCGCTCTTGCCTGGTTAATCTTCACGATCATTCTGGTAATCACCGCCGTCCAATTCCAGCTTCGCTCCCGCTGGGTCTATTACGAGTCCGACAAATGAACTCCGGTCTGTTTTTTGCTCTTGGCACGCTCGCCGTTTGGGCGGGTTCGGTTTTTGCCTTCCAGGCGATCGTGGCTCTGTTTCGGATCGTGTTTTCAACCGAATCGCGCGACCTTCGCTCAAACGGCCGAACGGTTCTCGTCTCATCTCTCGCTGGGGCTGCTCTTCTCGTAGTTGGAGGCGTAGGTACCCGATCAGAAGCGGGAGCCTTCAGATTTCCGCTTGTTTGGTTCGTGATGCCTTGGACGGCGTGGCTAGGCTTCGCCTGTTTGGCAATGGCCATCGCGCGTCTCATTCAGACCCTCACCGCGATCAACGCAGAGGAACAAAGATCCAAAAGCGTCTCGTTGGGTGCCTTCTTGATTGCGGCGTTCGTCTTTGCGGTTCTTTACTTCAGCGATAAATCCAATAAGATCGAGATACTTAAAGGCGGCATTCTGCTTCACGCACCCGTCGTTGCTGGAATCATCCTTGCTCTTATCGCAACAACGGCGGCGATGGTTTATGCCGCACGATTCGCCGCGGGACGCGGACTTGCAAAGATGCTCGTCAGCCAGATCACGCTCATGGTCGGCTGTGTCGTGTTCGGTCTGCCGTTCGCCTTCCTGGTGATCACCTCGTTCAAAGAAGACCGAGACATGAGTTCGAAGGAGGGGATTGTTTGGATCCCGAAGGTCCAAGACACCATCCCGTTCAAGGACCCGAAGAATCCGAAGTTCGAGGCGATCTACGAAGGCAAAAAGGTGGTCGCTGGCATCATCTCTAAGAAGGGAGATACGGCGTTGCTCGACATTCAAAAGCCCCTCGCTATCCGAGGAATAACCTTCGAAGCGAAGATATCGGACCTGAAAGAAGTTCCGACCGATGCTCAGATTTTCTCATCCAACCTAAAGGGCACCCCTGTGAAAGGGTTCGTCGTTGAAAACTTAGACGACGGTCGAAAGACGCTCCAAATCATGGAGCCCCAGAGCCTGAAAGGCGAACAGCACACCTTTATGCCCGCCGAGGTGGAACCGGTTCGCCACGTGGGTCTGCGAGTTCAGAACTACTCAGAAGCGCTCGACTTTCTGCCGCCCGAAACGAACGGCGGATTGGTGTATCTCAAGAACACGCTCATTCTCGTGATCTTGAACGTCATCGGCACTCTGTCATCGTCGGCAATCGTTGCTTATGCGTTTTCAAGAATGCAGTTCCCGGGACGAGACAACCTTTTCCGGGTCCTTCTTGCGACCATGATGTTGCCAGGTGCCGTCACCCTTCTGCCCCAATTTCTGATCTTCCGGACTCTGGGCTGGATCGACTCGCTGTACCCGTTGTGGGTGCCCGCATTCTTTGGCAGTGCGTTCAACATCTTTTTGCTGCAGCAGTTCTTCAAACAGATCCCCATGGAATTAGAGGACGCAGCGAAGATCGACGGATGCAATTACGTGCGGACGTTCTGGTCGATCATGATCCCCCAGATCAAACCCGCCCTGGCCGTAATCGCCATTTGGACGTTCATGGGTTCTTGGAACAACTTCATGGGTCCGCTCATTTACGTGAACTCGCCAGAGAACATGCCGTTGAGCTACGCCTTGCAACTCTTCCAAGGGGATCGGTACGGCGAGCCGGGGCTGCTGATGGCGTTCGCAACGCTCACCATCCTGCCCGTTCTCGCGCTGTTCTTCTTCGCCCAGAAGTACTTCATCGAAGGACTCACGCTCAGCGGACTCGGCGGTCGATAAAGGTCAGTTGTCCGCCGAAGTCTCTTTTGCCGGACCCTCTGCGTCCGGCAGGAGCTTCTCTGCGTAAAGTCGAGCCGCGTTTACCCACTTGGGATAGTGCCACCGCTCCTGCAAAACGTTGGGATGGGTTAGGATATCGGTCGCCCATCGGATCGTGCCGCGACCTTGCTTGCTCTCCTTCACTTGCTGACTGATTTGAACGGCGAGACCTTTCTCAATCCCAAGCATTTTGGCAATCAGGTCCGGGCTTGCGGTTGCTAGTTCCTTTGCCCAGAGTGAGTCGAGCACTTCAATCTTTGACTTCGTGGATTTAGACGTCGCTTTTATCCTTCGAGGGACCGCGATTCTATCGCCGTCACTCAGCTGACGATTGAGATCCAGCCCCTCAAGCAAGGCGGTCGACTTCGGGCGCACTTGTAAGAGCAGGTACTCAACGGTCGAGCCCTTTGGGAGTCGTACCGGACCTGGTTTGGTGATCTCGCCGACAACGGTCACCGTAATCTGGTCGGCCGAGGAGGAAGCCCCGCCGCGCTGGACATTCCGCCCGACCACGAGAACGGCCCCAATCACAAGAGCGGTAAAGCCGAACGAAGCGATCTTCTTTCCGCGCCAAGTCGCTCTCTGTTCCATGGCAACTTTAACTCCTGCTTTCAACGAGTTGGAACCAGCGATCAGATTCCAAAACCGCGTGTCGCCAACCCCGAACGCTGACCACGCATCCTTCCGCCCCGAGTGCGAAGAGGAATCTTTCCAAGATCAACGCTCCGAGGTGGATGGTCTTTTCCCGTCCGGGTTCCATTCCAGCAATCGCAGCTCGTTCGGTGTCGGTCATTGGCGACATCCATCCGACCGCCTTGCTCACCTCTTCGTAATCCAGCCACGCTCCGTGAACCACTTCGGGTTGCCAAGAGGTGAGCTTTTCTCGGATAGATACAAGGTTCGTTCCGGTGGCACCAAGCACCACACAAGTTCCGGCCTCGTTGGGCCGAGTCCGCCAGCCGATGACCCCATCGATCTCGGAGGAAGCGCGGAGAAGCGACAAACCGTTGATCTGTTCCTCAGGGAGGGAAGTCGACTTCAATCCAAGCGTCCCAATGGCGTGACTCTTCTTAAAAAGAGTCTGCCAAGAGCCATCCGGCTGCCGGAGAGCGGTGGTGACCTCTGTAGAGTGACCGCCCGGATCGATGATAGAGATGCGGTTATCTGCGGAAAATCGAGGGTCGTTGGCGACGCTTTCGAACCCAAGTTCGGCTTCTTCGTCTCCGGTAAGAATGCCGACGGGTGTGCCCTGAGCGAGGGCTCGTGTCTTGAAATCCTCCGCGTTGGTTGCGATCCTTGCCGCCATGGTCGCTGCGGCAACGGTGGACGCTCCAAGAGCCTGTGCCTTTTCGAAAAACCGCTTCATGGCCTCTAGGGAAGCGGTCATTCCGCGCTCGCCCAGAAGACCTGTCGACTTCGTCCCTTCACCTAACGCGGTGACGGCAGTGTCTTCGAAGATTTGAATCCACCGCCCTTCGACTTCATTCCACTCGCAAATGGTGAGCAGAACGCTATTCGAACCGACATCGAGGACGGCGCGCCTCGGGCGAGCGCTAGGAGAAGGGTTGGATTGGGATTCGTCCATCGACATATTTGCCAGCCAGTCTATCTAAGAATGGTACGAGCCCAGCCGAGAACCCATTGGCAACGCCCGATTAGGAGGATGACCGCTCACCGATTCTCGCGAATCTGTGTTTGATACAACCATGTACCTTGGATATCCTTAGGACAACATGGCAAAGTTGCTCGGCATTGATATCGGCACTTCCGGATGCAAGTGCATCGTGATCGACGAGACCGGAAGAGTCTTGAAGCAGGCATCGGCAGAGTATCCGCTTCTCACCCCAAAGCCGATGTGGACCGAGCAGGATCCTGAAGCGTGGTGGGCAGGGGTTCAGCACTGCCTTGCCGAACTGAATGAGCCAAACGTGGATGCCATTGGCGTTACCGGGCAGATGCACGGCAGCGTCTTTCTAGACGCAACCGGAAACGTGGTGCGCCCTGCGCTACTGTGGAACGACCAGCGGACAGTCGCCGAGTGCGAGGAGATCGAGCGGACTCTTGGTCGAGACACACTTTTCAAGATCGCCAAGAACCCCATGCTCACGGGCTTTCAAGCGCCAAAGCTGTTGTGGCTTCGCAATCACGAGCCGTCCAACTTCGCGAAGGTCGCCCAGGTTCTTTTGCCCAAAGACTACATTCGCTACAAGCTCACCGGAGTGTTTGCCACCGAGGTTTCCGACGCCTCTGGTGTCGGTCTGCTCGACGTGAGCGCTCGGCAATGGTCGAAAGATCTCATCACGGGCCTGAACTTCAACATCGATCTCTTCCCGAAAGTCGTTGAATCGGATGAGATCACGGGGCACACGCGCGGAGTCGCAAACCTTGCCGACGGTATCCCGGTGGTGGGTGGCGGCGGCGATCAAGCTGCGGCCGCTGTCGGTACAGGCGCGGTTGTTCCAGGAGTCACCAGCGTGAGCCTCGGCACGAGTGGAGTGGTCTTCACCTCGCTCGATCAACCTTCCCACGACCCGAGCGGTGCGGCGCACGTCTTCTGTCATGCGAACCGAGCCTGGCACGCGATGGGCGTGATGCTCTCTTGCGGAGGTGCACTTCGCTGGTATCGCGACACCCTCGGGGGCGGTCGAAACTACAACCAGATCACCGAATCGGCGGCGAGCGTTCCCACGGGCAGCGAAGGGCTGGTGTTCTTGCCATATTTGGCGGGCGAGCGGTGTCCTCACAACAACCCTTCCGCCACAGGTTCTTTCACCGGACTCCATCTGGGAAATACCCAGGCTCACTTTGACCGTGCGGTTTTAGAGGGCATCACTTTCGGCCTCTTGGACGGATTCAGGCTCTTAAAGGGGCTAGGTGCTTCGTCAACCGAGGTGCGGGTGACGGGCGGAGGAGCCGGGTCCGACTTTTGGGTTCAAATTATCGCCAACGCCTTCGAAGCTCCCTGTGTTCTCTTGGAATCGGATGAGGGACCCGCAATGGGCTCCGCGATTCTGGCCGGAGTCGGCACAGGAGTGTTTGCCTCGGTGAAAGAAGCGGCAGAGAAGACGATTCGAACAAGAAAGGTTGTGCAACCGAACGAATCCTTATCGCAGAACTCCTACGATAAGTTCAGATCGCTTTACCGTTCCTTAACGTAACCACGTAGATTCGGAAGCAGGTTTCGGTGGTGGAGTCAAGATTTAAGGTACATTCCCATTCACCGAAACCTTTTCGAGATTTCCAATGACGATCGACGAAATGACTACGCCCACGACCGACGAAAGCGGTCAAACTCCGGTGGTCGAGACGCCGGAAGTGGCGCCCGACTCCACCCAAGCAGCCCCTGAAGCTGCCGTGACGACCACGCCTGAACCCGAACAGGCCACGACCCAGGTAGAAGCAACGGCAGTTGCCGAAGCACCGGCTGTAGAAATCGAAGCCGCTGCTCCAGCAGTTGACGAAGCGCCGAAAGCCGCAGAAGGTGTGGTCAGCGCAGACGATACCGACCTCTTTGATCAGTACATGACCGCTTTTGATGCGGGCACGATCGAAGATGCGAACGGTGGAGACGGATCTTACAAGCGACACCAAAAAGGTGATCGCGTCCTTGCGACCGTTATCCAAATCGAAAAGGATCGACTCTTTGTTGACCTTGGCGGTAAGTCCGAAGGCATCATCCCGCTCAACGAATTGAGCGAGCAAAACCTTTCGACGGCAGAAGGCCTCTACAACATCGGCGACAAGATCAACGTTGTTGTCATCAAGAGCGAAGGCGGCGACGGAAACGCGATCGTTTCCCGAAAGCGCGCTGAGTTTGAAGAGCAGTGGGATCGAATCGTTGGTTCGTTCGAAGATCAAAGCGCCATCACTGCGCAGGTCATCGACCGAGTCAAGGGTGGTCTGGTGGTCGACGTGGGAGTTCGAGGATTCGTTCCTGCCACTCACGTTGGCAGCGGCAAGCTCCGCAACCTCGACAAGTTTGTGGGTCAGCCTCTGGAACTCAAGGTCATTGAAATCGACCGAGAGCGAAAGAAAGTTGTTCTTTCCAACCGACTTGCTGAGGAAGAGAAGCGAGCCAACGTCAAGGACGAGATTTTCAAGAACGTCAACGTCGGAGACATCCTTACGGGTGCGGTTCGACGACTCACCGACTACGGTGCGTTTGTTGACCTCGGCGGAGTTGACGGTCTGCTGCACATCTCTGAAATGAGCTGGGCACGCATTTCTCACCCGAAGGAAATGTTTAAGGAAGGCCAAGACATTCAAGTCATGGTTCTCCGACTCGATCCGGGTGTAGGCAAGATCTCGTTGGGTCACCGACAAGTTCTTCCTGATCCGTGGAACCTCATCAAGCAGAACTACCGAACGGGTCAAAACCTTAAGGTTACGATCGGTCGATTGGTTCAAAGCGGCGCATTCGTTAAGCTTCCTGAGAACGCAGAAGCGTTCCTTCCGCTGAGCGAGATGAGCTACCGCCGTCTGAAGCGACCTCAAGAAGTCGTTGAAGAGGGTCAAGAAGTCGACGTGCAGGTGCTCGACCTTCGACCGGATGAGCGACGAATGATTCTTTCCATGCGAGCCCTTGGCGGCGGCGGAGAGATTCGACCTTCGTCTGGCGACTTCCACGACGAGTTCCGAAAGCCGCGAGCAGGTGCTCCTGGCCGAGGCGGTCGACGTGGTCGCGACGACAACTTCGAGGACACCAGCCGACGAGGCGTCGCTACCGGCGGTGCCACCATCGGCGAGCGCTTGGGAATGCTCAAAGGTCTTCTGCGAGACGCTGAGCCCGAAGCAACTCCTGAGACTGAGTCCTAAGGAAAAGAAGGCAAGGAGCGGGGCGTTCGAAAGATCGCCCCGCTTTTTTTGTGTCCGGATGTTGCGCTCATCACAAGCATCTATAAGATAAGAGATATGCGCATCGCACTCACCGGAGGCATAGGCGAGGGAAAGACCACTATCCTCAACTGGATTGCAGAACTGGGGCTCACCGTCGCGTCTGCAGATGCGATTGCGAGAGACCTTTTCGACGATCCCTTCGTGAATGATCAGATCGCCGCACTCCTTGGTCAATCCTCGCCCGTTAATCGAGACCACCTGAGGATGGCCCTGACCGTAGATCCCGATCTGCGGAGAAAGATCAATGCTCTCATGCACGCCCCGGTGATGGAGCGCATCCTAACGGGCGATGCGGAGGTCGTAGAGATCCCGCTTCTTTACGAAGCGTGCCTTCAGATGGACTTTGACGAAGTCTGGGTGGTGACTTGCGGGCCAGAAGAACAGCTTCGAAGGCTCGCGCTACGATACCCCGGAGAGGACGTTTCCAAGTACCTTCGGTGGCAGTTGCCAACCCGAATTAAGGCCATCTCGAGCGACGTTATCTTCCGAACCGACGCCCCTGAGGCGACTACTTGGAAAATCGTAGAAAAAGAGGTTCAAAGAGTGCGTCGAAACCCTGTTGTTTGCGATTAGGGATCATGCTATACTCCACCGACCCGTAACCGGGAGGCGTCTCCATGTGAGATGTCGCTGGGTTCAATGCGGGCGCTTTGTAGAGGAACTAAGCTTGCTGGACACCATCTTTAGGAATCAACTTGGGTGCACGCCTAAAAACGGGCCGGCATCGCTCTTTGGGCAAATCGCCCGCAATACTGAGGAAAACATGGAGGACGCGTCACGATGAGACGGTTCATCAATTCGCTCGCAGGTCGAGTGGTGAGCCACGTGGTGGCTGCCTCGCTCATTTTGCCAACATTTTCGCTGGCTGTTGCCTTCTCGGCAACAACGGCAAAGGCAGGAGCGTCGCAGTCGGTAGAGTTGCCGGAGTGGGCAGTTGTTGATTTCGACAACCGCAAAGAGAAAGGGACGAAGTTTGGAGAAGTTGCTGCTGAAGCAATCTCCAGCACCCTTGCTAAAAATCCGAAGTACGACGTGAAGCCGCGAGATACCGTGGTTCGGGGAGTTGAGACCCTTGGTCTCTCCCAACCGATCCCGACGGTAACTAGCTTGCTTCGCGTGGGTCAAGAGATTTTCAATCGAAACTCCCGAGCTTCAAAGACGATTATCAGTGGTGAGATCGTCGACTACGTGGTTCAAAAAGTCAACGGCGGCAAGCTCGCTCGCGCTTCAATGCGAGTAGTTTGCTACGACATCGCTTCTGGCCTGCCAATCAACGGATCGGCCACTTACGGAGTGTCGACGGTTCGAGCGGGAGACGTTTCTGATGAGGCTCTCATCAACGATGCTCTTACGCAAGCCGGCGAAAAGGCTGTTCAAGACATTCAAAGCCGAAACCTTCCTGAGGCAACGGTTCTGAACACGTTTGAGCAGAGCGCTCTTATCAACGCTGGAACTCGAGCAGGCTTCAAGCGCGGTACGCAGGTGATCATCACCCGTGGACAGCGACAAGTTGCTTCTGCGGAAGTTGTTGAAGCTCAACCTACGAACTCCACCGTTCGAATTGGCCGAAGTGATCTTGGTCTCCAACCTGGAGACAAGGTTCGAGCCGTATTCGCTGTGCCGGAAATTGGACCTGGCTTTACTCAATCGGGTGAAGCGGTGGCCAAGCGAGTGCGCGGTCGAAACGATGGCTCTGGCGTGCTTACCGCAATTCTTATTGTTGCACTGGTCTTGATGGTGACATCTGGCCCTGGCAGCAACACGCAAGAAGTTGTCGGTCAAGTGATTGCTGAGCCCGTGAGCGACCCGACCAACGGACCTTCGATCAACGTTTCTTGGAAGCCGAACGGATTTGCAAAGGGCAACACCCAGCGCATCCAGTGGCAGGTTTATCGAAACGACGACTCGCAGATTCCTGTCCGAGTAGTTGCCGGAAACCAAACCAACGTATTGGACACGCTCATCCCGACCGGGACGAGCTACTACCGATTCCAAACGATCGGCGGAACGACATGTACGTTCCCGAACGCTGCTCCTAACGGAACCGGTACGGCGCTTGCCCTTCAAGAGGGTCGGCCCTACGTCTTCGAAGTAGAGTTGATCTACGGTCTCAACCGAATCGACCTTCCCGATGGAGGTAACTCCGGTGGAGCCGCAGGTGGCGGTCTCGCAGGTGGAGGAGTTGGTGGAGCCAACGGAGGCGTCGGAGGAACTACCGGTGTAACCACTGGAACCACCGCAGGAACGACCGGTACGACGACCACGACGGGTACCACCGGTGTAACCGCTGGAACCGCAGGCACGACTACGGCAGGCACGACGACGACCACGGGAACGACCGCAGGTACGACTGGAACGACGTCGGGAACGACGGGACAAGTCGGTGAGACACTCTGTCTCTTCCAAAGCGCTCGAACCGCCTCCGGTCAGGCAACTCCGACCGCAGGTCCTCAGTTGATCTCGCCGGTACAAGGTGTGCTCCAGAACATTCAAACGTTCTCGTTCACCTCGATCGTCTCCGGAGCCTTCCCGTTCACTGCCGAATACGTTCTGCAGGTAGCAACGACGCCGACCTTTGCACGGAACACCGTTTATCAACGAGTGCTCTTCCGACGCAACGACTCGGGAACTCTCGCATCTGACTCGATTGACTTCACGGGGGCTGAAATCCCGGCATTCATCAAGAATGCGAACGTGGTGTACTACCGAATCGGAGCTAAGAACATCGCCGACCGACCAGGTCCGAAGGCGGACGCGCTGACACGAGAACGATATGTGTTCAGCAACTACGTCCGACTAACGAGGCCAACAACGCCTCCGCCGCCTCCTGCTAACTAATCGGCAATTCTCCCTCCCTTGGAACATTCTGGGGGAGGGAACCATCCATCAACTGGAAACCTAATGATGAAGTCTTCATTGAATCGCCTGGTACCCATCGCAACCTTGCTCGGTGCGACGGCCCTCGCTTCTGCCCAAGGTGGCTGGATCGTCTGTCGCCCTGCGGATCCAAATACAGCAGTTTTCTCGGACGACTACGGTGCGTCGATCATTCAGAACGATCTATTCCGAATCACCTTCGGCGTAAGTGGTACTACGACCTACGGAAGCGACACCGGATTCTGCTTTGGCGCGGCTACAACCGCAGAAGCAGCGGGTGGAATTGGGTTTTCCTATGGTCCCATTGGAAGCTCGCAGACCGATACCGACAACGACATGGCGCTCACGTTTGGCGCGCCGTTCAGTGCGGGTGGTAACTGGTCGTATGCTTCTGTCCTTGTCGGTGACACTCTAGCTGCCGCTAATGCAGCAGGTGATCGATTCGGTGGAAACGGCTTCGACACGCTTTTCACGGGTGCTTCGGATACCTACATATTCGCGCGAACGACGATCGAGAACGTCTTGATCACTCTTCGCCTTGACGTGGTTGCCGATGCCGCTCGCCTTGACTGGAACTTCCAGAACAACGCCGCTGCAACTCAGTTTGTTGGTCTATGGTACGGAGCTTGGGTAGCGCTGCTCACCGAGCAACAGCCCGCTCTGTCAACAGGTGGACCTCTCGGTGGTGATACGTACGTCACCGTCCCTGGTTTGAAGCCGCTTCGAGTTGAGCAACGGTTCCGACGAACCGTCGATCAATCGCTGTTCCCATCCTTCGCCAACTTCTCGCTCTCGCAGCAACTTGGCTACGGACTTCGAGTTGAGAACAGCCCAACGGATGCGACCACCGATCCTGACTTCCCGCTGGAATCGCAAACCCCGGCCGATGAGTTCGTTGCAGGTAACTCGTTCTTCCTGAACGGAGCCTACGGTGGAGCCAACGATCGACACCCGGACATCATCTTCTTCGAGCCAAAGTCCGACACGCTCATGACGGATGACTCTGGCTTCATTCAGAAGTGGTATCCGCAGCCTGTTAACCCGGGCGCTTCGCGACGAATCATCGCTTACTATCGAACCACCTGGGGCGATGCCAAGTACGGTCGACCGTACAGCATGGTTGTCGATACGCCGAAGGTCATCAACCTGAACCCGGCTAACCCGAGCGAATTCAGCCAGAATCCGTTCAACATCCGCGTCTACGTCGACAATAACCGAGGTTTCGCAACGGTTGACCGAGAGATTCAACTGGAAGATGTACGAGTCACTCTTAGTCTGCCGAGCGGTCTCACCGTTCAAGGCGGACCAAGCCGAGTCATCCCGAGAATCAACCCTCGAACCATTGGATTTGTTGACTTCACGGTCACTGCCGATGACACGGTTACGGGAGAACTCACCTACCAAGTTCGAGTTGAGCCGAATCCAGGTCCCGTAAAGACTCTCAACGGAGTGATCCGAGCCGTCAGCCAACCGCGATTGGTGCTTCGATCTGGTGCAAACTTGGTCGCTTCGCCGTGGTCCTACTCGGCACCGGTCTGGGAAGAAATTCTTGGTCTCGAAGTTGACAGCGACTTCCAAGCCTTCGCTTACGACCCCGAGCAAAAGGGTTACATCCCGCAAACGGGTCCGGAGCGAGGACGAGGTTCGTTCATCATCAGCCGACAAGAGCGGGGATTCTTGACCCTCCAAGGCGGACCTTCTGCTCCGACGGACGGCCAGCCGCAACCGGATGGTTCGGGTGGTGCACCTCTGATTCGTCTCCGAAGCGGTTGGAACCTGATCGGTAACCCGTATCCGGTAGCCATTCAACTCGGTCAGATCATCGGTGCCAGCAATGCTGACTCCACCGGCGCTCTCACCTACTCGGAACTGGTGCAACGTGGTTACATCGGTAGCAGCCTTGCATTCTGGGACAACATCACGCAAACCTACCGATTCATCGACCGAGCAACCGACCGAATTGAGGCTCAGCGAGGCTATTGGATCTTTGTCAACACGAACGAGGACCTGATTCTCCGATTCCCGCCCGTCTACGAACTCTATGTTCGAGAAGAGGCGAAGCAAGCTTGGACCCAGTCCGAGAAGCAGTGGAGACTCCAGCTCGTCGCTCGAACCGACAAGACCGCTGACGATCAAAACTTCGTCGGTGTGGCAAGCAGCCCTGAGAATGCTCAGAAGCTGGTCGTCAACGAGCCTCCGATCGCTCCGGTCGATGGTGCGGTTAGCCTCGCAATCCGAAAGGATGTTGCAGGTCAGCCCAGCCGAATGGCTCAGGTGCTCAGCGAGAAGACGGGTCGACAAGAGTTCGTCATGACCGTAGAAGCACGAGACGCAGGTCCCGTGACTGTCACCTGGCCGAACCTCTCGACGATTCCGAAGAACGTTCGAGCACGACTCGTAGACGTCACGACGGGAGATAGCCGAGACCTTCGAAAGAACTCCGGTTACACCTTCCAAGCCGACGCTCGAAGCACCCGAGAGTTCAAGATTCAACTCGAGCCGGGATATGCCAGCCGAGCAGTCATCGGTAGCGTCGTCGTCCGACGAGACGGACGAGGCGACAACCGAAACGCTCCGGTGGTTGTGAGCTACACCCTCGGATCGGATGCAACGACTAGCGTGCGAGTCCTCTCTGCCAACGGTCGAGAAGTGTTCGCCGTGACCCGAGGCCGAGCCGATAAGGCCGGACAAAACTCGGTGACCTGGAACCTTCGAGACAACGCCAACCGAGCGGTTGCTCCTGGAAACTACCAGGTGGAAATCCTCGCGGAAAGCGATGGTGGCGAGCGAGTTCGACGCTACGTTCCTGTAACCGTAACTCGCTAAAGTAAGCGAAACTAATGGACGCCTCCCACTTCTAAAGTGGGAGGCGTCGTTCTTTGTGAAGTTGTTTCGACTATTCTATGGAGCGCTATTCTATGGAGCGACGGTGAAGAGAGGTCTATCTCGTCTCGCTTGCCTGATCCTAATGATCCTGGCTACCTGCCTCGCAAGTGCGCAGGCTGTCCAGAGATCGATTCGGTTAAGTGCTTTTCCTGCGGCGGTCGTTGCCGACGGCCGCTCGGCGATCACCATTACCGCTGAAGTGCGGGAAGTATCGACGGGACAGTTCGCTCCCGATGGCACCCGAATTCTCTTCCGTAGCAAACTCGGCTTCTTCCGGGAGTCAGTGGTTACCACACGCTCAGGCATCGCTCAGGCGATTCTTATCGCCGGCAACACCCCCGGCATTGATAAGGTCACCGCAAGCGAGGTTGGTGGTGGAACCTTTCCTAGCGTCCTTGAAATCGACTATGTGAAGGACAAGTCGGAACTGCTCCAAGGGCAAGAAAAGGTAGAGGTATTTACAGACGATAATCTCGAATACTCTCAACTCGAATATCTCATCTCTGCAGCTAGCGCGAAGGGAAAGGTGCGGCTTGCTTACAAAGACCTAACGATCGAGGCAAAGAAGCTCGAATACGACGTGAAGTCTGGGATCGTCAAGGCCCAGTTTGCACAGGTAAAGACCTCAGCGTGGTCGGGCTACTTCCAAGATATCTACCTAGACCTCAAGAAACGAACTGGATTTGGAACGACTCGCTACAAGGGTTATCGACCGCAGTTTCGTTGGTTTATGCCTCTTTGGGGCTACCTCTTTTTTGACCTAGACGATCAAGACCGTCCGGTTCCAATGCAAAAAAAGGATGTCTTCGCGCTTGGAGAGATTAGCCGGGTAGGGATTTCTAGTCCCGTGACAGCCGTTCCAGAAGGTGCGTTCGAATTCAAAGACATCAACAAACCGCAGAGCATCAACGCCCGGAGTGCGTTGGTCGTTCCGGGAAGAAAAATCATCTTCACCAAGGCCGTCATTCGCCTGAACATGAAAGGGATCCTTCCGATCCCGCTCTACCAAATTGACCTGAACGCTCCTCCAGGGCAGTTGTTTGCAGACGACATCGTTAACGTCTTCGATAACCAGTTCAGCGTCAACTACCCCCAATATCTCACGCTCTCCCCGAACCAAGAAAGCTTGGTCCGGTTCCGCACCGGACAAAACTTGGGACGAGGTTTCAACGCCAACCGCGGCGTCTTCTTTGACTACGAACTCAACTGGAGCAACGGCGACAGAGGGCAAGGGGCTTTTACTTACACGGGCATGGGTCGAGACGACTATCAGGTGGGACTCCGCCAGTTTTCACGACTCTCAGATCGGACGCAGGCTTCCTTCCAATTGCTTTCCCCCGCAGGACAGTCTTTGTTCTTCAACACCTCTGTTAGCAACCAGAACAAAGGTTTCCAATGGACCCTAAACTCGAACGTCCAAAGAAGCATCCAGGGGCTCCGCTCCGACGGTGCCGCCGCAAACCTTGTTGCTGAAAAGGATCCGATCAAAGTTGGCAAACTGCCACTGCGTCTCTTTCCGGGCGTGCGGGCCGATGTCGGAGATCGAACCATCGAGAGCCTTCAAATCGATGGGAACGGCGATCTCGTGCCCGTAATCACGCAGATCAATCAGTCAGCGTACGGCGCCCAGTTGCGCGGCTCCACAGACCCCCTGCAACTCACCAAAGATTCCACCGTCCAAGCAGGCTTCACCATCGCTCAGGTGCAAGGAACCAACGTGCCTGTCCCAATCACACTTCTGGGGCAGATCTCCATGTACAACCAACTGCCGTACAACATCACTAACCGAATCAGCCTAGACTACGTTCGAGATGGCTTTACGGAGATCGGCACCGGGCTTTA
This sequence comes from bacterium, assembly GCA_027483535.1. Taxonomy (GTDB): domain Bacteria; phylum Armatimonadota; class Fimbriimonadia; order Fimbriimonadales; family Fimbriimonadaceae; genus Fimbriimonas. Next base: position 153,052 of record JAIXUN010000001.1, on the reverse strand, counting down.
CCGACTCTCTACCGAGTTCGCAGTAAGAAACGGAAACCTGGGTGTGGGCGCGTTTTGGAACCAGAGCCTCGACCTCGACAGGCAGTCGTTCTTCATCGACTCGTTTTATTACTTTGATTCCGACTGGCGAATCGGTTACAGTTACACCTTCGACCGCGTCGATCGATCGACCTTCGTGGACTACACTATTCTCATTGGGCGCAAAATCGGCCCCCGAGAAGTCTCCCTGGGTTACTCCTATCTAACGCGTCGAATCGGATTCAACCTTGTTAACGCGCCTTTCTAGTTTTAGTCTTCTCTTTGGCTTGGCATCGCTGGTGCCCGCTCAAGTGGGACTTTCCGAATTCGAGGGCTTTGGAAGATACGGATACACCACGTCCCCAGAAGTGGCGGGTGTGCGGGTCACCCCAGAGGGCGTTCGATGCGTCGGAGGGGGGAGCGATCTCCTCCGGTTTCCGAAGACACTCGCATCCTGGACCCCGCAAGCCGTTTCAAGAGAGGCGATGGTCATCGCGGTGGATGGCGGAAACGGGAAGCCGTCCAAGATTCGCTGTGATTCGTGGGATTCGGGGATCCTTCTCTACTATGAAGGCGTCATCGACTTTGGCGTACGGTCAACCGCGTCCCCTTATCTCTCTTGGAGCGAAGGAAGTGTAGATTCCGGAGTTCCAACCCCCGCGTCCGATTGGATCACGATTAGCTTTCGCGACCGTCAAGCGCCGCTGGTTTTTGGTTTCATCGATGGGCGATGCGGCATGCAAGTCACGGGCAAACCGGGCAATTTCCGCATCCGATCCGATCGTGCCTACCGTGGTTGGTTGAGAATTGGGCTGCCCTCCGGGGTGAAACCCTTCCCAACCGGAGATGCGGCTGCCTTGGGTCGACTGGTTCAACAGACAAAAAAATGGAGCGAGCTATGGTCGGGGCCGATCCTGGCGAGAAAGAACACACGTGTCCGGGCCGATGGTCAAACCATCAAGGTGGATTACACCTTCAACAGAAAACTCTTCTGCCCGCCGATCTCCCTACATCTGGCAAAACTCGCCGGATACTACGCGAACGTCACATCGGCCTACACGGTCACCGATATCGAGACGGGCGAGGGTCCAATCCTTGTGGGCCAAGGGGGGCGACTCTCCATCACTTTTCCGGCGCGAAGGATTCCAGCAGGCCGAGCCGTGGTTCAAGCGGAAGGCGTGGGTCCAGAACTTGCCAAACCCACCTGGAGAGACCCCCTAGGCGTCGAGCGTCTCGCCCTTTGGAACCTCATCGCATCCCGGCGACAAGTCCTCGCAGATTGGTCGAGAGAGCTAGAAACGTCGTTCTACGAGTCGTCGCCCATGGAACGGGAACCTTGGTCGAGACACATCGCTATGTACAAGCAGAACGGGGAGGGCTTATACGCATCGGCCGCTCACGCGCTGCTCTCCCTCGTGAATGCAGCCGCACTCGGCGGCGCAAAAGAGAGTGAGAAACAACTCACCGCGCTGAACTATCGGCTCGATTGGCAGACCTCTCGCTTTCGAGGGGTGCCGGAAGGGGAGAACCGAAGAGCCCTTGCGGCAATGGCCGTGGCGGGTGCCCTTTCAGCACATGATAGCGATCGTCTTGTAGGAGTCTGGGCTCAGGTTGGACTATCGGCAGAAGAAGGCCTTCGGACGTATCGGCAACGTCGAGGTGAGTCTGTCGCCGCCCAGGATCTTTTCCTTCCGTTGCAAGACTGGCGAAGCCCAATCTACTCGCTCCGCAACCCCTTGGGCCTTTCCGATCCCCTCGCGTCGGCAATCTTCAGCCCCATTCGCTCTCTTGGCGATGTCCCGGTTTGGATTCGTGCCGGAGAGGAGACGGACAAGGTGCCCCAGAAACCACAACTCCGGTTCTTCGTTCGCGAAAAATTGGTCGGAATCCTCCGCCTCGCCTCTGCTTTCTCGCTCAGTGCGGAAAAGGGAGAGAACCTACGCACGTTCTTCGTGACGCCAAAACCAGGAGGGCTTGACGCGCGCTACGAGCCCATCGCCGCAGGTGAATGCACCGCTCCAATCGGCTTTCCCGATTGGGCCCCGGAGTTGCCGAAGCTCACTTCGTGGACACAGAACTGGGATCGATGATGTCTAGGTTGTAGTGCAACCCGATATTCTCGCGACGCTCCAAGGCGCCCGTCGCCACGTATCTTGCGGCCTGAATCAGGTTCAACGTCTCCAAGCTGTATCGACCAAAGGGAGCTCGATGGATGGAATTGTAGTCTTCCTCCAACTTATCGATGATCGAGATCGTCTCACGTAGCCCTTTGTCCGTTCGAACAATGCCCGCCCCTTGAGTCATCTGCTTTTGCAGGATCCGGCGCAGGCGAATGGCCTCCGATTCCGGAATGCTTCGATACCGGCTTGGCTCAAACTTCGTGGGGAGAGGACCCGATTCCGATTCAACCGCCTTCGATGCTGACTTCGAGAAAACGATCGCCTCCAAGAGGCTATTGCTCGCCAACCGGTTCGCACCATGAACTCCCGTTCGAGCAACCTCGCCCGAGGCGTACAAGCCGGGAATAGAAGTTCGAGCGTCCAGATCGGTCACGACGCCACCACAGGAGTAGTGCTGCGCCGGAACCACCGGAATCCAGTCTTTCTCCATCTCGATATCAATGGTCTGGAGTCGATCATAGATGGTGGGGAATTCCGCTTTCAAAAGCTCTGGCGAAAGATGGGTGGTATCCAGATAGAGGCACCAGGTCTCGTGCTTCTTCATCTCGCTATCCATGGCTCTTGCAACAATGTCTCTTGGCGCCAACTCCAGCCGAAGATCATAGTCGTACATGAACCGTCTCCCAAGGTGGTTCCGTAACGTGCCGCCCGCGCCCCTCACCGCCTCAGTGATCAGAAAACTTCGGAGCTGAGGGTGGAAAAGTGTTGTGGGGTGGAATTGCATGAATTCCATCTCCGTGATTTCGGCACCGATTCGGTGTCCAAGGCCAATCCCATCCGCGGTTGCAACTCGAGGGTTGGTGGTGTGCTGGAACATGCGCCCGCAGCCCCCTGTGGCAAGCATGACCGCTCGTGCCAAAAACGCCCTCTCTTCGCCCTCGATAACGGCATGAGCCCCTACGCAGCGTCCTTCGTGGGTGAGCAGATTCACAACGAAGGTGTGGTCAAATACCTCGATATTGGGGTTGTTTCGAACCGCCTGAACGATCGCTCGCTCAACCTCCCAGCCTGTTTTGTCGGCGTGGTGAACGATTCGGTTTCGACTATGTCCGCCCTCTCTTCCAAGAGCAAGCTGGGCATCATGACTGTCAAAACGGGTTCCTAGGTTCACCAACCAGTCGATTGCGGCCGATGCTTCCTGTACAAGAAAGCGCACCGCATCCGAGTCGTTGGTGCCGCTCCCCGCGACAAGCGTGTCCTCTTCGTGGAGTTTCCAAGAATCGTCTTGGCTCACCGCCGCCGCGATGCCACCCTGCGCCCATTGAGTGTTCGAATCGGTCACCTCTGCCTTTGTGAGCACGGCGACTCGACCTAACTGAGAAACCTCCAGAGCAAAGGTAAGACCCGCGAGCCCGCTCCCAATGACGACAAAATCGAACTGCACCTGGTCCATGGTTCTGTTACTGCTTAAGAACGGCTTTCACCGCGAAGTCCCGATCCATTTCGGGAAGCCTTACGCGAAGCACTCCATCAAGTCCTACGCGAATGGTTTGACTCTGAATCGCGGCTCCTTTCCAGGTATCCCAAATCTCGGTCTCATATGTGCCTGCCGCTAGTCCGCTCATGGTGAGAATGGAAGGTGGGCAGGCCGGAATGGTTTCCTTGTTCTCACACACTCTCTTCCAAGTTCGGTCGGCCAGTCGAGCCCATGCCAACACTACTGAATCACCCACCGTGCCCCAGCCGATAAGAGGCGGTGTGAGGGTCTGTTGAAGATTCTTGAATCGCAGGCTCGCTTCAAACCAGTCGTTCCCCGTGTTTCGAACCACGATCGTATGCTTGCCCGCGGAGACATCGAAACCGTATGCCCCCCGATATGAGGTCAATGAATCTGTCTTCGAGTTGTCGTCAGGATCGCTAAAGTCCCTCGTCATCACCACTTGGTTATCGAGCTGAATCTCCAGCCGAGCCCCACCGTAGCCAGACACATCGCCGACAACAACGTCGAAACGCGTCTTCCTGGGAAGATCGACCTGGATCGTCACCGGATTGGACCAACTGGGGTGGTTCCGCCTTCCGTGGAAGAACGAGGCGATCGGCGCGCCGGATACGGGTTTGCCATCCTTGTTGATCACTACCGTCTTCGGTTTATGCAAAGGCGAGTCTTCCCACACGCCCGCCGCGGACGGAACAGTTAGGTCGCGAAGCGCCACCGACTGTGCGGGCGACTGCCAAGCGAATTTTGGAGTGGTTTGTCGAAAGCCCTCGTTCGGGAAGTCGATGTCCTTCACAAATCTCGCCAACGCTCCAAACAGCGGATAGAGGTTGAACGGCTCAATGTGGCTATCCCACCACCAAGGCATCGCTGCTCCGCTCGAACCCATACACGTGCTGATCCAGAGCGGATCGTGAATCTGTAGCCCTTCCGGGTCGTCCGAGGCACGCGGTCCGGTGAAATCGGCTCCGATTTCCCCAACGTAATGCGGCTTGTTCCAGCCCCCTTTTCGAGATTGCTGAATGGCCACTTGCGAGATCACATCGGGACCGCCGTAGTGGTGGGTCTGAATGAAGTCGATCTCGGGAATCGTGTCGATCGCCCGAACGCCCATCGCGTTGCTAAAACTCGTGGTGATCAAGTGCTTGTAGGCGTCGATCGAGCGGAGATAACCCCCCATCTCCCGATGCCACTCCCGGGCTTCCTCCGCTGGGAAGTCTCTCGTGAGGTCCGCCTCGTTCCAGAACTCCCAGGCGAACACGTTCGGATCTGCCCCATAGCGAGCCACCAAATAGCGCATCTTGTTGCGGTACATCCGCTGCGCGTCTGGATCCCGCCAAAACTGGTGAGGGGCCACAAGCGGACCCCCGTTATCGCGATTGTAGACGCTATCTTCCCAAGCCGGATAAGCGTCTTTGTCTCGCAACACGTTGTAGCTTTCAAAGCAGAGCTTGACGCGTAGTTGGTGCGTCTGGGCAAGCTCCATCACTCGATCCAGCTTAAAAGCCGCCTCCAGGGAGAGAAATCCTGGACCCTTGCCATCCGTCTTGGATCCCTTCGATTCCATCCCAAAGGTTGTCCAGGTCGGGCTCAGCCAAACTCGGAAGTAGTTGCAACCTTGTTGGGCGTATTTCGGGAGCCATGATTCGAAATTGAACACGCCCGCATCGCCGCCCCAACACACGTTGGAACCGACAGGGAAGTACGGTTTTCCGTTCTCGTACTGAAAGAACTTCTGATCGGGAGCAACGCGAATGAAGCCTGGATTCGTGGGTGAGGGGTTCGATACCGATACGTTGAACGGTTTGGAGGTGGCGGTTCCAGATCGATCCTTCGCGACGATGGTCATCCGGTAGCTTTTCGCTGCCGGAAAGTTCACTCGAACCCGCCAGCCCCGCTTGCCGATACTCTGCACGACCTCTTTGCCATCGACAAGCCGACGCTCAAAGTCTTCGGCAAAGAACGCAGGGCGGCGAAGGACCGTTTGGCCATCGCTCTCGATGACCGCCTCCACATCGATCTGCTTCGGATCAAAAGGGTTGTCGTAAGACCCCTGAACACTGAGGAGGTATTCCGTGGATTCCCCGGCTCGCACCTGAGCGGGTCCAGCAATCTCACCGACCTGAATCGGTCCTGCTTGGAGATACTTGGATTGGCCAGCACCGGAGCCTACGAGAGCGAAACAGACCAGGGCAAGATTAGTCATTGGAGTCCTTATCGGCGGTCAAAGATTCATCGCCCGTTGTTTGGGAAGCCAGGTTAACGGTGTAAATCTCGATCAGAAGCGCCCCAGGCACCTCACCGACCTTCGTGAGATGGTCGCTTAAGTGCAGGCTCTTCGACGCAAAAAAGAGGAAGTTTCTCGCCCCGGTTAAGGTGCGTTCCGGCTCCCAGTTTTGAACCGACCCTTCTGGGAGTTCCAATCGCTTCTCCAGATCCTTTCGAAACTCTTTAAGGTCCAGATTATCGTGCACGAGCAAGTACCGCTCGGAAATCTGATCGGGGGTCAAATCGGGTTCGCCGAGGAATTCTCGAACGAGTTCGTCCACCGAAGCACTGGGCTCCACGGGAACGTGACCCCCGCGGACCGACTTCAGCCATTCAAGCGTCTGTTCGTCTGCGGTGAGCCCAAACCCGATGATGCGCGGATCATCCACTTGCAGGTCTTTGAAAACCCCTTCCGTGTATTGCCACTTCGCCTCAAGGTGGTAGGACTCTTGCAGAGTCTGTTTGAAGTTAAGCGACCGATTCGGTTCCGATCCACTCTCTCGCAGAAGGCGTTCCGCCTCGGATAGTAGCGTGTCAACCGAGGCCCCCTCGTTGCGATAGATAAGGCGCATGGGCGATCTCGACTTGAGGTTTTGCTCCTTGCTATTCGTGGAGACAACACCCTTTCCGTTCTCTAAAATGCAAAAGAAGTCCAGCCACATTCCGCCCAGAGGGTGCTGGCTGATGCCTGCAAAAAGGTGATCGGCATCTCGGTAGTAGCCGTCCGTGTAAGCCAGTTGCAACGGAGAAATTTCAAAGAGTCCAACCGAGCGAAATCCCAGCTTTTTAAGCTGTTCGGTGTAATCCTTATGCTTCGATTTGGACTTCCACGACACTTGCTCGGCAGGGACAAGCTCAATAAAGGCAGGGACTAAGCTACCGCCCAGCAGTTCTAATCGACTGCGCACAAACTTGAATCTCGCGCGTCCGAGGGCGAGCATCACAATAAACGCAAGGGTGAAAGACAGACAAATGGCGCCTGTCGCTTGGAGAAACTGTCCCAACAACTAAGATTCTATCGCTTGTAGTGAATCAAAAGACACCAAAGGCCCTCGGATGAGGGCGTTGTCTCCCAACAAGTCGATTAAAGAGACTGTAATGCAACCTTTGGTCTGTTGATCTCTCGCCAGCGTTACTCTAGCGAACAAAGAAAGCACTGTTCCTCCCGCTCTCGTGAGCGGGAGGAAAGATGAGGGCTTAGTGCCAGCGCGAGTCGATGCTTTGCCAAGTTTGCGATTCGGCACCCCGGTAGATGGCGTCCATCACGATGTCGCGATTCGCAGCCTCTCTCGGCGTGACGAGCTCAACCGACTTTCCTTCGAGATAGTCGAGGAAAGCACCAAAGCCGGCGGGGACACCTTCGCCCGCATCGACCTTTTCAAACTTCCCATCCGGTCCTGCCAGTTGGAATTCGGAGCCGACCATCGCATGGCCCTTCGTGCCCATCACCTGAATCCGAATCGGGTCGGCAACATCATCCCAAGAGGCGGCCAAAGTGCCGATCGCGCCGGACGAGAATTTGAGCAACGCCTCACCGAGTTCGTCGCAACCTTCATATCGAGCCGTTCCCATGGAGAGCGATCCCGTAACCGAGGTGATGCCTCCAAAAATCCACAGCAGGAGGTCCAAGACGTGAGTTCCAAGATCTCCGTAAGCACCCACACCCGACTGCGATCGGTCTGCCATCCATCGCCAATCGGTGTCGAACCATCCTCCAAGCGCTCCGCTGTGACAGTTGCTCGCTCGAACTCGAGTGACCGTTCCGAAGAAGCCCTCTTCCACCTTCTGCTTCAGAAGTCTGTAATTGGCCTGACCTCGGCTGAAATATCCCGTTTGGAAGACAATCTGGTTCTGTTCGAGAAGCTCGAGCAGCGCCAAAGATTGTTCGACGCTGAATCCCATCGGCTTTTCGATGAAGATGGGCTTCTTCGCTTTCACTAGTTCGGTGACCAGTTCAAGGTGCCGAACCGTCTCGCTGCAAACGATGAAACCGTCGATTGAATCGTCTCCGATCATTGACTCCAGAGAACGAACCTCACCGCCTAGTTTCTCGACGTTCTTCAGAGCGCGTGCCTCGTCATGATCCCAAATGCCGCCGCACTCAAGGCCCCGTTTCAAGACTTCGTTTGAGAAGCCAGGAGTATGAATATGAGCCGTTCCGATCCATCCAAGGCGAGTTGCCCCATTGCTTGCTGCCCCACTATTTGCTGCCATCGCCGCCCAAGTTTAGCCCCTGCCCTCCCTAGGAATAGCCCCCGACATGAGCAAGAATGAGAGATTGATGGAGAAGGACCCGAACAAAAGAACAGGGCAGGTGCTTTACCTAACCGGGCCACCAGGTATCGGCAAAACAACCCTTTGCCGCATGATGGCAAGTCAATCAGAAAAAGGCGTTCACCTTGAAGGCGACCGTATTCGCGAACTTGTCATCGGAGGGCGTGCCAATCCGGGACACCCTTGGACAGACGAAATGAGCCAACAGTTCGAGCTGGCTCACCGCTCGATCGGTCTACAGGCGCGACTTTATTCGGAGGCTGGGTTTGACGTCTTCATCGATCACTGCTCACACGTTCACTGGGCAAAGTTCGCAAAGGAGGAGTGCCCTTGGACCGTCTTTGTGTGCCTCACATTGGAGTTAGAAGAGAACCTTCGCCGGAATCGGCTTCGAGCAAACAAGTCCTTCGAGCCGGAGTTGCTCGAAGGGTTCATTAACGAGATGGCTCGTTCACTGCCTGAAGAATGGCAACTGATCGGTGTGCCGGTCGTAGACTTAACTGGGCTGAGCATCGAGGAAGCGATCCACCTGATCAAGCAGACCGCTTCGTAGGTAAGTCAGAGGACCCTTTGCCTCAATCGAAATCGAAGATTTCAGAGAGGAATCCGCTCTTCTTCTTTCTCGACCGATAGTTGTAGTCGTAATCCGAGTCGTATCCGCGCTGTGGCTGTCGTTGCGGCGGCACAGGCGGAGCGTAACCCGGGGCAGGCGGAACGTATCCGGGTGCGGACTGCCCGTAACCCTGCTGACCATAGGGCTGCCCCTGGGCTGGATGACCCTGGTTGTAACGAGGGTGATTCGACATTTCGATCAGCTTTTCCAACTCACCTCGATCTAGGTACACGCCGTGGCACTGCGCGCAATAGTCGATGTGGATGCCCTGACGATCAACAATCACCATCAGCTCGTGACACTTCGGACAGAGGATATTCACTGCTTCAAAATAACGCGCTGAACCTTGAGACAGTTGCGAACCCTTGATCCTAATGAGAGAAAGTTGTCATCTGAGATAAACGAAGGTTCACTTTGCGCTCAAGAGCCGGACGGTGACTTCCTTCGCAGGGTCGATCCCATCGCCGAGAAATCCATAGTCCGACCCCGCTCGGTGATACATCCGCAAATAGGCGGTTGGAGCCTCCCAAGGCCGTAGACCAAAATCGGTGTCGACCCAACCGACCCCTCGCACGAAAAATTGAGGAATGGTGTGAGGACTGGGATTACGACGCATGCCGTCTACGCCGGAGTACCCGCGCCATGCCCTCGCCGCAATTCCGTTCGCTCTCAGCAGGGCTATCGCTACCAGACTGCGGGGCGTGCAACTCCCTTTGCGGAGCTTGAAGCAATCCGTAGAGTTGAGCCGACCGGGAATATCGGTCCACGGAATCTCTTTCTCAATCCACTGAATCGTTCTCTGAATGGTCTCCAAGTCGTTAGCGCCTTTTAGAAGCTTGGCGTGGGCTTGAATCTCGGGAGAGGCAGGATCGACTCCGACAAACTGTCCTTCAACAGACCTGCCCAAGCACAGCATTGCTTCTGCAGAAAGAGGTGCCGATGGGTCGAAATTCTTCAACAAGGGCCGCCAGCTAAACGGCGACATAGTGACGGTTCCAGACATCTGAAGGCGCTCTCCCCGTTTTTGGGTCACCTCTAGGTAGGCGATTCCATCGCCCGAAACCTTGCGGACCGGGTTATCAATTCCCCGGATACTAAGCGTCACGTCCGACTGAACTCGACCCTCTTGCTGCGGAATGACGATCCTGCGGACGCGGTCGCGAGTCGAATCGAGAACGGGGAAGTTCCACGTGATCTCGTAAGTCTTTCGCTGGAGTCGGTTTTGCAAGTGATTCTCGACACCGCGCGTATCCTCGCCCGCTCTCCGATATTTGGGCACCTCCAGAAGGGCGGAACGAGATTTTGCAAACTCGCCTGCGTTGCAGAACACCTCGGCGAGATTTGCCCAACTCCAGCCACAAGGATTCCAAGCCACATTTTGCCTAGCCACCTGAATGGCTTCCTCAGAACGGTCGAGGCGAGAAAGCGCCCAACTCCAAGACCGAACCATGTACTCGGCACGGGAGCCGTTCATCACGTTCGCCCGGCAGATGCGCTCCATCGAGACGTAGTCTTTTCGATCCCTCGCTGCCTCCATCGGCGCAAAGGGATTCTGTTGCGCGGAGGAGATCAACGACGCTAAGGTCAGAACGGCGGCAAGGCCTGCTCGATGGAAGTGCATGCCGATATTCTTCTCCGAACCGGAGAGACCCCACTGTGAGGATTGTCACTCCAACGAAACTTTGGCCCTAGCTCGTTCGACTACCCGCCCAGATCGGTTCTAGCCCGTGCGGATAGAGCCGTTCTTGAAGCTGACCCGTGTGGACCGACAAATGTCGCAACGTGATCAGAGCCAATTCGCCTTTTGAAACTGGATACCACGGAATCCCGGAGGCGCCCTCAAGGTTCAAGACCGCCAACTGCTGCTCCAACTTTTGCTCCAAAGTCGATAAGTAGGCAAGAACGTCGGCGCGAGTCATAGGGTGCTCAACGGGTGGAACGCCACGCTCGTCGTCGTCCCAAGTCACAACGTGATGCCATTGAAATCCAGCAGGCTTTTCAAAACTTTCAAGCGATGGGCTGAGATAGAGGTCGGTGTAGTAGAGCGCGTGGTATGCCACTCGCCAGAAGGCTCGGGGGTGCTCGCCTTTCGTCCACTCTTCGTCTGGACAAAGCTCGATGCAACTGCGAATCATTGCGTAGGCGGCGAGGTACTGGGTCTTCAACAAATCGACCATCGTTCCAATCTTAAAGCGTTTGGAGAGGGTCCGGAATGTCCCTGTTCCAAACTCCAAGAAGTTTGGATTTGCCTTTTCGGAGTTCATAGATTTCGAACGGCTTGATTGTCTCGGTCTCGAAGCAGAAAAATTCCGCCTCGACATGCCTACTCGATAGAATGTTAGCGACGATAATCGGACAGTTAGGATGACCGCACACCAAATATCCGAAGCCCTGCACGCCCTATGGCCGCACTGCGACCCCGCCAAAACGGTCGACCGGGTGATTGCGGGTGATCCCGATCGCGAAGCGAAAGGTGTAGCCGTCTGCTGGATGCCCTATTCATCCACCCTCCGAGAAGCGGCCGCAAAAGGCGCGAACATTGTTGTCGCGCACGAGCCCACCTTCTTCGATCACTTTGAGCTGAGAAACCAGCCGGGACACCCGCGAATGGAGCGCGCGAAAGAAGAAAAAGCTCGCCTCATCGAAGAGCTTGGACTCACCATCCTGCGGTGTCACGACGTTTGGGATGCGATCCCAGAAGTTGGCACGCCCTTCCTATGGGGACCGTTCTTGGGACTTGAGAAACTCGTGGCTTCACAGCGATATTTGCACGTTTACGAGATTCCGGAGACCAGCGCTTTAGAGTTCACGCAGTCGATGGCGAAGCGCACTGCACCAGTTGGTCAGTCCACTCTGGAGTTCTATGGCGACCCCAACCGCCGCATAACCAAAGTTGGAATCGGAACGGGTTGCTGCAGCGAGGCGATGGCGCTGTACGATCTCGGCGCTGATTTGGCGATTACGGTCGACGATATCGCTCGGGCCTGGATTGTCGGCGAGTACTGCAACGATTCGGGCGACCCGCTGATCGTGGTGAACCACGGCGTCAGCGAAGATTGCGCCATGGAATCGCTGAAGGACGCGGTTCAGACCATGCTGCCCAGCCTCCCCGTTTTTCGGATTGTGCAAGGCGCCAGCTATCTAGAAGTGACCGCGAATTAAGCAGTAAGGCGTTGGACCGCTGCCAAAACCTGATCGACGGGAAGGCTGTCCCCGCACGTCGTACCGGTGAGGGTGCACTTGCCAGGTGAGCACTGGGCGCACCGTTGGCTCGGCTCAACAACCTCGCCCGGAGCCATCCAAGGCATAACGGTGGAGGTGCTCCAGTTGAAGCCGATCGATAAATTGACAATCGGTGTGCCCACCGCCGTAGCGAGTCGGCAACCGCCACCATCGAGAGCAATCACCACGGAAGATTTCGCAAATACTGATGCGAGTTTATCGAGATCGGTCGCACCGACCAAATCGTGGTCGGCGCAAGAAATGGCCTCCGAATGAGAACTGCGCTCCTTCTGATCACCTGTCACCGCAACCGCCCAGCCCGTTTCCTTTAGTCGCGAGACAAGATTGGCAAATCGTTCCGGGCTCCAGGAAAGATTCGAGCCTCCGTTTCCAAGGTGAACGGTCAGAAACTTCTCGGGTAGTTCAACCGCTTCTGCGCTCGATTGGAAGAGCGTTGGCCGCCTAGTCAGTTCAAAGCCGGCTGCGGCATCGGCAACCGCGTAGTACTTGTCCACCTGATGCGGAAGCGACTGCGTGGCTCCGAACACGTTCTTCGTCAATCGCCAGAGAACGGGTTTGTTTTTCCGAACCGCTCCCACCCGAGAACTGCATCCGGCCACCTTTGCAATGAGCGCCGCTCGGTTGCTGAACCGAAGGACCAAGGCGGCATCGCACTTCCACTTTCGAGCGGCCCAGCCAATCTTAATGCACTCCCAGTAGCCTGGATTGCCGCTCGAGACGTTGAGATTGCCTTGCACCCCAGGAAGCGTGGAAAAGATTCTTTCCCACGGTTTTTCGCCGATGGTGAACACCTCGGCGCCCTCTTCCACCAGCGACCGAATGATGGGCGTTGCCATGAGAGTGTCTCCCATCTTGCGGTACCGGATCACCAAGAAGCGTCGTCCGGAAAGGCGTCCCATTGCCCTTAACTTTGCACGGATAGCTTGCCTTTGAGAAGTCCCATGTAAACCTCGTGCATCTCTTGGCGATAGTCCAGCATCGCGGCGGAGGTCTTCTCAACGTCCAAGTTCTCCACCCAATCCGCCAAATTCTCGCCGGGCTGAGCGATGTAGCTGCGAAACTTCGTGACCGTATCGGACCGCTTGTCGTGCGGGATCATCGCGTTTGGAATCGCCATGGATGTGCACATGCCACAGCCGTGAACCCGTGTAGATACCACCACGTCGAAGCGTCGGAAAATGTCCGGGTAGTCCTCGGAATAGCTCGAATAGGCCACATCGTAGCCTCGACTCCGCGCCGCCTTAAACTCATCGATGTAGTGCGCGATCAGCGTGGTCGGAAACTTCTTGCGGAGCATCTCAAACTGGGCGTAACAGTAAGTCTCTAACTCGGAAGAAATCTTCTGATGAGGCGTCTTATCGGTTTGAATGACGAACCCGACCTTCTTCGGTCCGGTCACGGTTCGGAGAGTGGGGTTTGGGACGCTGAAAATGGATGGGCAGACCTGAAAGTGAGTGTTCGGGTACTGCTTCACAAGGTCGTAACACGCCGCGTCTCTGGCAAAGAAAACCTCGGTCCGTTCCTTGAGGATGCGGTCCAGCTTTTCGCCGATGGTTCTTGGACCCGCGAGTCCCATGCCGATAAAGGCACAGCGAAGATTGTTCTCAAGAATGAACTTCTGAAGGGCCTCGTTTCTGGGTCCGCCAACCCATTCCGGTGAACCCGCGAACACCACGTAATCGATCCCAGAAAACCCTTCTAGCGAATGCGAGTTATCGAGGTGGGGAGCCGCTTTGGCGGGGAAGAAGGGACGCTTGGCGGTGTATTTCTTTGGCGTGATGCTCGGGTGCCGGTTGAAGATCACCGGGTTGTATTCGATCCCGAGATCGTCCAAAACTCGCCGAACGCCGAACAGAATGAACTCGTCGCCGCTGTTCCACCCCCGTGTGGTGCTGAAAAGAATATTCCGCCGTTGCAAGAATCAGAGGTTACCAGAGCCTTTCATTCACTCCCTCGCGGTTGGAAGGAGGCACCGAATCAACTGGAACGTGTTGTCGGCATACAGAACCTCGTCGTCGGTTTTGATCCTGGCACCGGATCTTTCGAAGTCGATGACCAGGACGTAAACCTCTTTCAGCGATGTTCCCTCGATGAGGGTTGGCAATTTGGCTCGCCAGGAGTCGTAACCTTTTTGTTGGACTGCCACGTCTCCGCTGGGGTCGAGGATTGGAATGGAGAGAGCGTTCATTACCGAATCCTTGATCAGCACCGGCTGCTGTGATTTGAAACTGAACATTCCATGGACAAGCATGGGACGCTCTGGAACCGCCGCGAACTGGATCATGTTGAGGTTGGGCCACCAGGTCCAACGATTCCGGGCCGAGGAAGGATTGAGCGGCACCGTCACCACCGATGCTCCTGATGGAATCGGCTTCAAGATGCTCGCAACTCTCGCCGTTTCACGATCCGTGATGCGCATTGTGGCAAAGGTGATCCCGAGGTGAGTAACAGCCAGGGCTGCCGCAACGAAGGTGACTCCCTTGCGAAGGGTGTCTGAAGACGCTCTGACGGTGCCTAAAGAGATCACGAGTGCGAACAGGAGCACCGGGAGTCGAGCATCGTAGCTAGCCGCGATGGCTAAACCAAACGGACAAACTAGGAAAAGGCCCGTCATCGCGAGGACCCAGCGGAGATCCTTCGATGCGTAGGAAACTTTCCCTCTAATCAGGATGAAAATCAGAAGGCCGAAGAACAGAATCGTTGGGAGGATCCAATAGGGACCAAACGCTGAGATCGCAAAGAAGAACTTCACTTTGTCGGCCGGGCTTGACCACACGATTCCCGACTGCTCCTGACTGGTAGGACTCAGCTTATAGAGCACAAATGCTAGCAACAGGGTCACCGCTAGGGCGGCCCGCTGTCCGTTTTGGTAGACCTTTTCCGGATCCAAGAAGCTATCGAGCAAAGCAAGGAACAGGAAAACCAGAAGAGCAAAGAAGTGCGTGAAGTAAAGCGAAATCGCCCAGGCAAAGATCGCTAGATACCACTTGTGGCTGACCGGTTTAGAGCGTAACGCCATCAGCGCCCATGGAAGTAGCGCCATCCCAAGGAAGAAGTTGAGAAAGCCCAAGAAGAGAGGGAACCTATAAGCCAGCACCGGAAAGAGAAGCACGACGGGTGACACTTTGTTGTCGTGGGCTTGCAGAGAAAGGCGGTAGAAGCCTGCACAGACCAGGACAACCGAGCTCATCACAACCAGCTTCAAGGCGATTTCGGTCGGCAGGATCTGACCTAATCCAACCACAAGAAGGTCAACGCCCAGGTTCGGGAAGATATGGAAATTATCGACGTAATGTGCGTGATAGAACGGAGTGTGGAAGTCTCGCGTCATCACAAAGAACCGCGCGAGGTGGTTCATATAGTCAAGGAATCCTGGATTCCGAATCGGTGCGAGCATCAAAGCTGCTGCAGCGGTAAGGACCCAAAACAGCGTCCGTATTGGTCTCGCCGCGGGCGAATCTAGGTCGACGTGAAACATTCAAATATCCAGAAATGACGGCTAGTCCTGGTACGAAAAATGACTGCTTTAATCAGTTAACGGCCATTGGCTAACGTTCATTCGGCTAAAAACAACGCCCGCGTAGAGTTTGTTCCTGCATTGTTCTCATTGAAGTCCTGTTTCGAAGAAGGTGCCGAAACGTCCAGACCGAGTGGTTTTTCCCCTTGCTTCACCCGCTGATGCGCGGTGTGAGATACTCGGGGAATGAGTGATCAACCGTCGCCGACCCAGTCAGAAAAAGCCTATCCACTAGATGTTGAGAAGGTTCCGGTAGTCACGCACCATCAGGTTGGGGACCTGAAATACACCGCCACGGTTGGCATGCTCCCGATCAAGAACGAGTTTGGCGAGGTGGAGGCGGGCGTCTTCTACATGGCCTACTCGCTAGACGGCGTGGAAGATCGCTCCAAGCGGCCGCTGATGTTCAGCTTCAACGGTGGACCCGGGTCGTCTTCGGTCTGGCTGCACTTGGGAACCGTGGGACCCAAGCGCGTAAAGATGGAGCCGGACGGAGACATGCCCGCGCCTCCTTTTGAATTAGTCGACAACCCCGCCACCTGGCTGGAGCATTGCGACCTCGTTTTCATCGACCCCGTCGGCACCGGGTACTCCCGACCCGCCAAGCAAGATGGTGGGAAGAAGTTTTGGAGTCTAGAAGGCGACATCGCTTCCATCGGCGAGTTCATCCGCCTCTATCTCACGCGCAACAAGAGATGGGCGTCGCCTTTGTACATGGTGGGCGAGAGTTACGGCACCACCCGAGCGGCGGGACTCGCTGGACACCTGATCGATCAAGGGATTGCCTTCAACGGCATCGTCCTGGTTTCCAGCATTCTCAACTTCCAAACCGCTCGATTCAACAAAGGCAACGATTTGCCCTACCCACTCTTTCTCCCAACCTACACCGCAACCGCTTGGTATCACAAGAAACTGGGAACGCAGACTCTCGAACAGGCCTTGAAAGACTCCGAGACTTTTGCGAACGGGGAATACGTTCTTGCGCTTGCGAAGGGAGATCGTCTCACCGACTCTGAGCGTTCCGAAATTGCGACGAAACTGGCCTCGCTCACTGGCCTCAGCCCCGAATATGTGGAATCCACCGACCTTCGAGTCAACATTCACCGCTTCTGCAAAGAACTGCTCAGGAAGGATCGCCGGACGGTTGGGCGATTGGACAGCCGGTTCAAGGGAATCGACGAAAATGCATCGACTGAGAACCCCGAGCATGATCCGTCGATGACGATCATTCTGCCCCCCTACACGTCGACCATCAACGACTTCCTCTCCCGAGATTTGGGTTGGGAAACGGATATGCCGTATTACGTTTTCAATCCGGGTGAGCTTTGGAAGAATTGGTCTTATGGAGACGCGGGCGCGGGTCACCCAGACACCAGCGAAGCCCTACGAGCGGCTCTTTCGAAGAACCCTCACATGCGGGTGTTCATCGCATCGGGCTATTACGACCTCGCCACGCCGTATTTTGCGACGGAGCACACTGTTGCTCACCTAGGCTTGGATTTTTCCCTCAAAAGTAACATCACAAAGGCGTACTATGAAGCGGGTCACATGATGTACATCGACGAGAAGTGTCTTGACAAGCTCAAGGTCGATGTCGCGGACTTTTTGAAGGGTGTCTAGGAAATGATCGGTCTCGCCATTCTCGCCGCAGTTACGTTCAGTCCAGTAAGGCTCGAGCCTCCGATTAAGCGAGTTTCGCCGAGGGTCACCGATGCGGTCGCTGGATTGTCGGTTCGGAGGCGAGAAGTTGCCCAAGTCATTTGGTTGGATCCAAGGGAAGATGTCGTTGCCTTAAAAGTTGTGGATTGCGATTATTCCCACGTTTTGGTCCGCCTTGGACCCCGTAGCACCTGCGAAAGCGAAAAGTTTTGCAGTCAGCGCGAAACACGTCGCCTGCACAAAGTGACGAAGCACGGAATCGCTCTTGGCATCAAATCTAAAGAGTTGAAAGAGAAACTTAGTTCGCCGGATTACGTTCACAGAATGAAGGCTTCCCTCATTTGGCGTTATGCCGTGAAAGTGGACCATGAGGGAGCAGATTTTGCCTATCTTTACAACGACTACATTATCAAAGGTGGGAAAGTGGTCGCCATTGAAGTTGGCTACGAGCAAGTTCCAGGTTGCGGCGACACCAATTTCAATCCCGCGAAAGACTGGTACCAAGACGAAATATAGCGACGACCGCCGATCCACCCAGCCGGGGTTGATTTACGGTTGTATGAGGCATCGAGGCGCTTCAACTGCCCGAAAATGCTGTAAAAACTGCTTGGAGCCCCAGTTTTTTTGCCGGTTACGTTCTTTCTTCCTTGTATCCGTAAAATTGCGCGTTAACATAGGGTGTGTCCGTGATCGATGTGGATTTCGGCACCCGGTAGTTAAAATGAAAATTGGCTTAATCTCTCTCGTCCTTCTGGGCGCGGTGGCGGCGCAGGCGCAGGTAACCGTCATTGCAAACGACAACTTCGAATCGGGTGCATTGGGCTCGTTCTTGGTTGGTTCAGCTGTCCAGGGTGGCATCTCCACTGGCAACTACGGCGGTATCGAAACGTCTGGAACGTACACGTTCAGCAATGAGCAAGCGAACGGCGGTACTCAGTCCATCAAACTTCAAAGAACCTTGGCAACGGGTTCGTCTTTCGCATGGGCGGACGTGAACGGTGCAACGGGTTACGTTTACTCGGCACCGCAGCGGACGCTGTCTTCTTCCGTCGATATCTTCCTTCCGACCATTGCCAACAATGATGCATTCTTTGGGCTCGAGGCATGGGGAACGAGTCTTCTCGGATCGGTCGGCATTCTCGGTGACGGTCGAGTCATCGGTTTGGCTCCTAACGCCCAGGGTGCCCTCGCTTTCTTCTTGACCGATGTTCCCAACGTCACGCGGGGAACGTGGAACCGATTCGGAGTAAAGGTTGAATATGCTTCCCAGACCGAAGCGGTCGTTTCCTATGAGGTAAACGGAGTGCCCGTTCTCTCGGGTGGGTTTGATCTGAGCTACACCGGAACGGGAACCGGAATGACGGTTTTTGACTTCGATATGACCTCGCGAATCTTTAACCTGGGTCTTGGTAACGGAGCAACGGCTTATGCCTACTTCGACAACTATAACCTTCAGCAAACGCCGGAGCCCGGCACGCTGATCGCGCTTGGTCTTGGCGCTCTCGCCGTTGTTCGCCGAAAGCGAAGCAAGTAAGAAAAAACCTTCTCCGCTTCGCGGATGATCAACTCCCCCGACCCACACGGTCTCGGGGGAGTTTTTTCTTGCCAAATAGTCGGGTTCAGACAGGGGCGATCAGCTAACGACTCGCGCGGTCGAGCAAGCGGGGGACCCATCCGGCATCGTCCCGCGAATGATCACCGAGTCTCCCGTCACTTGCTCCTGATAGAGCTTGATTCGGCGAAATCGCATCCCTCGTTCGTTCTGCCAAGAAAAGTACAAGAACCGTCGACCGTCCGAGTTTCGACCCACGAAGTTGCCCGTCCACTTCCCATCCTTTTCCGGAACTTCAATCGTCCAAGTCGCATCGGGAGAGGAAGTGAACTCGTCAGGCCGAATGCGCGACTGCCAAAAAACTTCTATAGCCCCTTCGCCCGGGGAATGAGTAGGGCAATCTATGATCCGAACGGTTAACTTCACAGGCTCATTCTATGTGAAGTCGGTTGAAACGGAAACCTCCCACGGTGATCGGGAGAAATGCTCGAAGTTGCTCGCTTCAAGTTCTTCAAGCTTGAAGCGAGCAACGTTAGGGATGGGAGAGACTAGCCGAAAATGGAGTCGGCGTACAGGTCGAATTCCTTCTCAGTTCCGTCGGCGAATCGGATCACACCCTTTCCTTCCGCATTAAACGTAGCGGTTGCCGGAGTGAGGGGATCGTTTGGATTGGTGATCGTAAACGAACCTGACCCGTCCGAGTTGGTCGTCCAATCAAGGGCGTATCCTGTCGAATCATTGTATTGGGACCGAGCTGTGCCGGCTTCGGAGTCGTAGGTCGTAAGCCAGGTGACTCGCTCGCCGGTTGCTTTCCAGGTGTATGCGCCCTCCCATCTGGAGAGACCTGCTCCGTAGGTTCCAGAGGAAGAGAAGATGTAATCTTTTGCCTCAACTTCGCTCGATAGCCGACCCGTCTGTGTCTCAAAATTCGTGGTGTTTGAGAACGAGGTCCGAATGAAATCCATCCAAGGAAGCGGGTTCGTTACTTCCTGTGTCTGCGTGAATGTCCAACTTCCATCAGCGTTTTGGTCGGTGGAGCCGCGCGAAGTAAAGAGCAACTTGGAGTAGGTGTCGTCCTCGAAGAAGCGGAAGGCTTGTCGTTTGACATACTCACCCAAAAAAGCGCCATTTTCGCCGATCTCCCACTCATCAACAATTGCGTGGAGTTGGTAGATCTCTTCAAAAATACGATCGCCGACCTTGTACTTATCCCGCAAGGATGGTTCGGGAGGCGTGGAACCGCCGTCTCCCCCACCCGTGGAACCGTCTCCGCCACCATCTCCATCACGAGAACTGAGGGCTGGCGGAAGGAGCATTCCCCGACGCGCGGTTTTGATGAAATCCTCAGAGTCAATGCCAAAGTTTGCGCGGGACCGAGTCGCGCTGCGAGAGTTCTGAGTTCGAAGAGACTGACGCTCGCTGGCAGCGGTCACTCGGCTGAGAACTTCTTCAATCTTTGAAAAGCGAGTGTCGGAAACTGAATTTGAACCAAAGCCGCCGCAACCGGCAATAATCACCCCAGAAAGGGCTATCAATCCCAATTTTGAGAATAAGTATTTCACAAGCATCACTACTTGCTGATTGATGCTTTGGTTCCTCGTCTTGCAAATTCTGTGAACGAAGATCGGGCCTCCGCCGCAAGAGGAACGATTCCGTGGTCGACAACGATGTTGTTCACCGTCAACTTGCCCCCAGTGCGAACAGGTGGGTACTTGGCAGGCGTCTCTACGATCACAATCGCCTCCCCGGGAGCGAGCGTGACTCCCGGGGAGGCGACCCATTGGCGGCCGGTGAGATTGTAGAGCCGAATATCTGGACCAATCGCTAACGGCACCTTAACGGGAATCGCATTCGCATTGTAAAAGAGCTCCGTTGGATAGCTGGGCAAAGCATGAAAATCGGTGGCGTTCAGCGAAAGGCGGAGCAATTTTGGATTCGGGCTCGGTTTGATGAGTGCCCCAAAAACACCGACGAGGGATCCTGAGTAAATGGATAAATCCAGCGGACCCCAGCCCGCCCGCAGAGGATCGCCCGCCGCAAAGGGACCCGGCTCCCCGGTGCGATAGTCCCGCTCCATGAGCCCCTCGTAGGGAATGGCGAAGGTGTTCTTGCTTGCCCAATCGAAGCAGGTCTGCTTGTCTTTAGATATCTGGTCCGGATAGGTCAGCCGCACCGAATCGACCGCATGAGACATCCACTTCCCGACACTATTAGCCAGTCTTGGTTCGTACCGAACCGCCGCCACCAGAGGCCAGGCATAGGCGAAGGTGTCGAAACCGAAACCATAGCCCGAGGGTCCCGTTTTTTCGCTGATAGTGTAGTGAGAGGCGCCCACTAAGCCCGCCACGGGTCGCTTGCCCCAAACCCCGCCGATCACCCCGTACCGATCGCCGAGGTCAGTCTTTGGCATGTTCGGTGATCGCCCTCGAACGTAGCTCGGATCGAAACACCAGTTCGCAAGTTTGGAAACGTCGTACTTGCCTTGGTGTTCGGCGTTGATCCGGGCCGCGGCGTACACCCCGAACGCGGTGAGAATCTCGTAGTTCGGATTCTCATCCACCGGGATCTTCTGAAGGGCATCCAGGCACGACTTTGCGCCCTCTAGCAACTTCGGGTCCTTCGTTTTGCCGTATCCGCCCAAGAGCAAATAGGCCAAACCCGCCGGAGCGTCTGTCTCTCGATGCGTCTTGAAGAATGGCCGATTGGTTGCAATCTCGAATCCCTGGTGATTGAATCCGGCTCCGCCCGCCATCGAGTTTGTCGCCCGAAGCCATTGACGGCAGGCGTTTTCCCACTTAGACGACAGATCGACCTGATCCGGATACTTGGCGACTAACGCCCCAACCAGGATGTTCGGAAAGAGGTCGTACCAAAAACTTTGCCCAGACTTGCTCCCGATCCCGTCCAGAAAAACCTTCTCCGTCGGAGAGAAGTAGGCAGATTGCATGCCCACCAGGTTCACGGCCGAAGAGTTTCCCGGGAGACGAGCCTGCGTCATGTCTCGACCGATCAACGCCCCGCTCAGAACCGTCCCGGACGTAACAATGGCTTCATGGGCGTTGCGAAAGACCTGCCACTGCCCCTTCATGCCGATAAAGCTCGGCAAGCCGAATGTGGTTTTCTTTTCCCAAATCTGCGTGTCGTCCCACCAGAAAAGGGGCAGATATTCGCCTTGCGCGGCGGGCCTCAATACTAAGTCCAGAAACTGATCAGACCGGTCTTTCCACGGCAGAAGGCTCCAGTCCGAAGCGAGTGGAGGGAACTTCTCCACCGCCCGAATCGAAACGACTGAGTCTCCGGGTGAGAGGTTTGTGAGCGTGGCTTGCGATTGAGAAGAGCCCAGCAGAACGAGCGTCGAGAAGGTTGCAAGCACCACGCCCTATTTTTGAGGATCACCCGGAAGACGTCAAGCGGTTCGGAACGAACAATTCCGGTTCACAGACGATGCCTAGATTCCACCTGCGACCGCCATGCCATCGGGAAGGGGACCCGTTTCGAACGTGCGAATGACTTCCCAGCGCTTCGTATCCACTTCCGCAACGACGTGCGAGGTCACAAGAACCACCAGGAGGTTGCCGTTCTTCATCCGGAAGAGATTCATGGGTACGGGCCACTGGTCTCCGTATTGAGGGCTAGCGACGGGCTTTTGCTTCAGATCAACCGATTTTGTTTTCTTCCAAGAGGAAGTCTCGTAAACCTCCAGCTTGCCAGAACCCACGCTGCTGACCGCAAGGTGTTTGCCATCTCCTGAGAAGAGAGTTCGGATGGGACCGCCCACTCCATCAATCGTATGCGAAACGGCTTGGGATTTCGTGTCGATGATGGACACGGTGTTGGCAGCGACATTTCCACACGCAACCCATTTCCCATCTGCAGAGATCGAGATTCCCTCGGCTCGAGTTCCACAGGTGATCTGTTTGAGAACCTTGCCCGCAACAAAGTCGATCACGCTCACCGTCTCGGATACGGCGTTCACGGTGTATGCCATGGTTTGGTCGGGGGAGAACACAACCAAGTGCGTTCCTTTTTGCTCGGTGGGAATGGTCCGGGTGATCTCCCCTTTCTCCACATCGAGCTCTACGACGCTGTCCGTTGCGTGGGAGGTGAAGACAAGTTTCCTGTTGTTCAGCCAGTGAATCCCGTGGGGCAGCGCTTGGGAGTCGATCTTTATGGTTCGAAAGACGACATCCTTCTTCAGATCAACCAGCGTGATGGATTTCCCAGGCTCCCGGCCGGTCCCCATATCGCTGATGGCACCGATGGTCCCGTCGGGAGAAATCGCAACTTCATTGGGGTTCGGACCCGTCGGCAGCTTGGCCCGAACCTTCGCCGAACCCATGTCGGTGATCCAAACCGTGTTGTCGCCTTTGTTAAGCACCAATAGGATTGGTTGGTTGAGAAGGAGACCAAGTGCCAGGGAGGAGAGCAGCATCGCCTCAGATACTTGCAGCATGATCGTAAAGTGCCCCTTTTTTCACGTTTCTGTGAAAAAAGAGGAGTCTCGTGAAAGGCTATTCACAGTGCTACCCTTTGAGCGTGGACTCCCTGATCAACTCAAACCTGATCAATTCAACCCTTTGGGCAGCCGAAGCATTGGCGAATACGGTGAAACGAATGCCCGAAGAGAAGATCGAATGGTCGCCTCTCGATCAAGGACGAACCACACTCAGTCAGCTTCAAGAATGCGCCATTGCGCCGGACTTGTACTTAGCCTATCTCGACCCCAACTACAAGCGGAAGGCGAACTCTTATGCAGAGGCCGCAACGTTACAGAGTCAGTGGAAGACGGTCGAGGAGTGCTTAACCGCTCTACAGGAGAACACTGCACAACTGGTTGAAGCGATTCGCAACCTACCGCCAGAAAGGCTATCCGAAGTTCACACAATGCCCTGGGGAGAGCAAATGACGTTGCAGGGCATTGCTGGTTTGCACTACTGGAACATGACCTACCATCTTGGGCAGATCAACTACATTCAAACGCTCTACGGCGATAAAGCGATGTATTAGCGGCAACGCCCCCAACAGTGTCCTCGACTGTATAGACAGGGGGCTCCTTTAGCAACTAGACTCCTCGCACAGGGAAGGTCGCAGACCCCAATTCCGCTCCCTTCATCGGGCTATCCAGACATGACAGCAGTTCGAAATCTTCTTACGTTGACCATCGCCGCTAGCCTCTCTGCGAACAGTGCCTTTGCCGGGCAGCAAACCGGTCGCCTAGAATTTCGAACTCCCGATTATGCTCTTGAACTAGACAAGGACTCTCAAACCGCAATTGCCCTTCGCCCCAATTTCTACGGCGGCTTCGATTTCCTCCCGTCCGATCGCCTCTCTATTCGGCGAGCGAACGGTTTCTTTCACCTTGGCGACCTCACCCTGCGCGTCCGAGAGTCGGGCAAAACTGAATGGGTGAGCGGATCAACAGCTCTGAATCGCAAGCCGGTAACGGCACTTACCCCGTCGGGTTCTGATCTTGCGGTTGCCGACCTTACTCCAACGCTGCCCGCGAGCATCCCCGTGAAAGTAGTCCGGAGATGGGTTCAACAAGAAGGGAACCTCTCGCTGATTTTCGAGATCACCAACCTCTCTGAAAATCCCCTAGAAGTTGGTGCTCTTGGTATTCCCGTCCCCTTCAACAACATCATCTCGGATCGATCGTTAGAGGAAGCCCACGCGCGTTGCTCTTTTGTCGATCCGTACATTGGTCAAGAGGCGGGCTACCTTCAGGTCACTCAGCTCACCGGAACCGGACCGACGATGGTGGTGGTCCCTCACGGAAAAACCCCGCTGGAAGCGTATCGGCTGCTGAACGAGCCCATGCGGTCCAACCAAACTTTTGAAGGGACGATGGAATGGATGGTTCACACCTCCGCCTTTGCGGACCAAGAGTGGAAGGGCGTGAAGCAGTGGAACGTACCCACCGCATCAACCCTTCAACCTAAGCAAACGCGAACCTACGGGCTAACCTTCCTCCCTTCGCCCGCGCTTCGAGAGGTGGAATCGACCCTTGCCAAAGCAGGTCGACCGGTGGCTGCCGGGATTCCCGGCTATGTCCTGCCCATGGATCAGGAAGCCAAGCTGTTCTTGAAGTACGGGAAGTCGGTGAAGTCCATTCAAGCCGATCCCCCCGAAGCCCTTTCCTGGCAACCGAACCGCGAAGCTCGCAACGGATGGAAGGGCTACACCGTGCAAGGGAAGTCTTGGGGCCGAGCCCGCCTGAGCATCACCTACACCGACGGCACCCTTCAAACGGTGAGCTACTACATCATCAAGCCCGCCGCAACCGCTGTTGCCGATCTAGGCAAGTTCCTTACGGGTAAATCGTGGTTCAACGACGCCAAAGACCCGTTCGGCAGAGCCCCTGCCGCCATTAGTTACGACCGTGAAGCCGACAAACAGGTGCTGCAAGACAGTCGAGTTTGGATCGCGGGGCTCGGGGATGAGGGAGGATCGGGGAACTGGCTGGCCCACTCCATGAAGGCGTTCGGACAACCGACCTCGGACGAGGTTTCTAAGTTAGAAGAGTTCGCCGAAAAAGTGCTTTGGGGGAAAATCCAGGTCTCTGAAGGACCGGACAAGTTCGGAGTTCGGAAGAGCGTTTTCTTCTACGAACCCGCTCAGATGCCCGGCTACGTCTATGATCCCCAGCGGAACTGGACCACTTGGACCAGCTGGAATAAGTCGCATGCGGCCGATATCGGTCGCGGATACAACTACCCGCACGTGGTTGCGGCCTGGTGGTCGCTGTACCGAATCGCGCGCAACCATCCTGGGCTCACGAGAAATCCGTGGACTTACTATCTCGACCAAGCTTACGAAACAACTCGGTTCATGACGAGCCGTAGCGAGCGGGGCTGGGATCGAGTGGGCTATTGGCGATTGGGGCTGATGGAAGGCACCATCTTTAAGTCGCTTCTGGAAGACCTGAAACGAGAAGGTTGGCAAGAGAAGTTCGCCCTCATCGAACAAAGAATGAAAGAGCGAGCCGATAGGTGGAAGGAAGAGAAGTATCCGTTCGGCAGCGAGATGGCGTGGGACTCCACGGGTCAAGAAGAGGTTTACGCCTGGTGCAAATACTTCGGCTATAACGATAAGGCGCTGGTCTCTTTGAACTCGATTCTGGCTTACATGCCAACCGTTCCGCACTGGGGCTACAACGGCAACGCTCGGCGATATTGGGACTTCTTGTACGGCGGAAAGCTCAGCCGAATCGAGCGGCAACTCCACCACTATGGATCGGGACTAAACGCTATACCCGTACTGAACGAGTTCCGCGAGAATCCCGACGATCTCTACCTGTTGAGGGTCGGCTATGGCGGAACGATGGGCGCGATCTCGAACATCGATCAAGAAGGGTTCGGATCGGCGGCCTTCCACTCGTTCCCATCGACCTTGAAGTGGGATGCGTATTCCGGCGACTACGGTCCGAACTTCTTTGGCCACTCGATGAACACGGGCACCTATCTGGTGAACTCGCCCGACTTCGGCTGGCAGGCGTTCGGCGGTAGGGTGTCTCAGAAGTCGGGTTGGGTGCGCGTCGAGCCCCAAGATTCCTTCCAAAAGCGGGTTTATCTAGCCCCGGTTGGTCTGTATTTGACTCTGGATGCCGGAACCTTCGAGGCGGTGGAGTTCAACCCTTCGTCCAGGCAAGTGCGGGTGGTGCTGAGTCCGGCGGACGCTGCTACGAAGGTCGCTCGGTTGCGGGTGGAGTCGCCCGCGAAGGGTTTAAGAAAGTATGAGGTCCAGGGCGAGTTTGCGGTCGATGCAGGGGCGGTGAGTGTCCTGCTAAGCAAGTCCTCCAGTAGGGTGGACTTCCTACCCCAACGGTGAAGAAACAAAGAGGGCAAGCAGCTTCTGCTGCTCGCCCTCCTTTACGACTAAAGCCGGACTAAGCGCTAGTCCGTCGTCGTCGAAGCATAAGGGCACCGATTCCCAAAGCCGTAAACGTTGCCGGTTCAGGAACAACCGCATTTACGCTGTATGTACCAGGAGAATCGAACCTATCAATGACGAACTCGCCACCGCTGGTGGCAAAGGGTGATCCCGGGTTCGCAAACGCGGCTCCAGACTTTGGCCCAAAGGGACCGGTGAGGTCGTGATCTTCACCGATCGTGACATTGTAAACGTCGAGGTTTTCCGTTCCTGTTCTCCAGGCACCGACTACGTCGACATCGTTGTTCATGAACACGCCAAGGTTGGCAATGGAAACCGGGGCGAATCCGGTAACGGTCAAAGTGTTGGAAGAGAGCGTGTTGATCCAACCAAAGCTCCGACTTTCGATGGTCGAGCTATCGCCGATTCCGACGATGCTGAACTCTTTGGCCGAGAAGTTTGTTCCTCCGAGGGAACCGGTGATGGTTCCGGAAAAGGTGTAGGTTTGTTGAGCGGCTTGCGCGGTGGCGAGGGCGCCGAGTGCGGTGGCAATTGCCAAAATTCTAATCGATTTCATGTTTTTCCTCCCAGAAAAGCAATAGAAGCAACAGAGCAAATCTTTTGCAGCTAACGGCACCATACATCCGATCAAGCAATCTTGCTACCGGCAATTTTGCTGAGGCGATGTTTTGGAGTTGATTTATCTAAGGTCGGGTGTTGGTCGGGTTTCCTCGTCCCGTCGTCAGACCCGAGCGATTCACCTCTGTATTGGCTGGTCTCTGCAAGACGGAGCGTATATGTTGAGTCGGTGGAATTTCAGCCTGATCGATTCGCAGATTGGGTTCGCCTAATAGGCCGGAGGAATCACTATGGAGGATGTAGAGGATCCACATCAGGATCTGGAGGTGGTGGGCCGTATCCCGACTGGTCGGGACGACCCTCCCGATGGAATCGGGAAGCTCTACCGATCGTCGGTTTCGGACTCCTCGATGAGAGCTAGAATCGCCACCCGCGACTTCCAACTTTTGATCTGGCGCTCTCTATTCGCAGCGAGTTGTTTAGATTCGAACACCTCGCGGTGGACGACTTTCCAGGGTCCTCGATTTCGCGTTGAGGTTGTTTGGCCGGATTGATGCTCTTCGAGCCGCCTCACCATGTCGTTTGTATGGCCGACGTAAAACCGACCGGACGATTCGCTTTGGAGGATGTAAAGAGTCCACATGGGACCTTCAAAAATGGTGGGCGGTATAGGACTTGAACCTACGACCCCTTCGGTGTGAACGAAGTGCTCTACCACTGAGCTAACCGCCCGCTTTGTTAAGTGTACCGATTCCTTGAATAGCTTTCTAGGAATCTGGCGACCCTCCCGATGAAGTCGGGATGCTCTACCACTGAGCTAACCGCCCGCTTTGTTAAGTGTACCGATTCCTTGAACAGCTTTCTAGGAATCTGGCGACCCTCCCGATAGAATCGGGATGCTCTACCACTGAGCTAACCGCCCGCTTAGTTAAGTTTACCGATTCCTTGAATGGCTTTCTAGAAATCTGGCGACACTCCCGATGAAGTCGGGATGCTCTACCACTGAGCTAACCGCCCGGAAGATTGATATTGTACCTAGTCTCGTTCAGTCTGACTCGTCACTTACCGTCGCTCGCGGGCCCTTTGTTTATCGCCAAACGACCCATTCCCATTCCCCGAAAACCCCAAAACTTGCCGGCAGAGCAGTAAACTTGTGGACATTGGGGCGTAGGAAGGCTCCGAGCGGTCGAATGCGCACGAGTCACAAAGCTCTACGGCTATGCCTGTCCCCCGGGCTCCTTGGATGGTCTCTTCTGGGCCTGGCACTCTCGCCTTACTTCATCGCTCACAAGGTGCGCCGATACCTGAAGTACCGCAAGATCGACGAGATCAACCCCGAACGGTGGCTCAGCGGAATCGTTCAGCACAGTCCAGAACCCAAGCTAGACGGTCCCCGAGTGGCGCTTGTCGGCGCCAGCGACGGTGAACTCGTCATCATGCGACAAATTGCGGGCGCGCTCACCGAGCTAAGGCCCCGCGTGCAACTGGCTTGGACCCTGAGAGACGCCAAAACCATCTCCGACGTTCGTCAAACCCACCCCGATTGGGAGCTTAGCTACTGGCCGTTCGACTTCTTCTATCCGGTCATGCGCTATCTGGCCGAAGTGAAGCCCGACGTGATGATCCTCACCGAGCGCTACCGATTTCCGGTGCTGGTGGTCGGAGCCGCTCTCGGCGGCACGCACGTGGTTCTACTGAACAGCCGCATCAAACGAACCCCGCTTGATCGGTGGCTCCTCAAGCATGTGCGAACCGTCATGGTCCGCACTCAGCAAGAAGCCGATTGGGCCAAAGAGTTCATCTCTACCAACACCAACCTCGTTGTAACGGGTGATATCAAACTCGAACTCCGCAAGGCCGAACTCGGCGCGGTTCGAGAGAAAGACCTGGAAGATTGGCTCAAGCCAGACGCTGAAAAGGCGCTCATGGTGAGTGGCAGCACCGATAGCCTTGCCGAAGACAAATGGGTTCTGGAAGCCTTTATGAAGGCTCGAGAACGACGCCCCATGCGCCTCATGATCGCCCCAAGGCGGGTGGAACGGCGCGACGAGCTTGCCCAACTTGCGAAGTCGATGGGACTAAAGGTCCGCGTTCGATCCGGTCCTTACGGTCCGCCGGTGACGCCGGGCGAAGAAGACATTTTGATCTTAGACACCATGGGCGAACTTGCCGTGGCTTACCGGCACTGCAAGGCCGCTTACGTGGGTGGAGCTTGGGACGGCATGGGTCACAACGTCACCGAACCCGTGGCGTGGGGTGTTCCGGTGGCGTACGGTCGGCGACGGGGTCACTTCCGAGCGCTCCAACTTCTTTGCGAATCTCACGGGGTGGGCTATCGAGTGGGCGAATCCGGGTTGCTCGCCGACTTCTTTGTGAAGTTTGCCAACGATCCGGTAGCCAGCGAAGACGCTCGGAATCGATGCGAGGCGCTTGCCATCGAACAGTCGGGCGCGTTCCGGAAGACGGTTAACGAAGTGGTGCGCGTAATCGACCTCGTTGGTTCTCAGGTTTCTGTCACGGCTCCGGCTCCGGCATCGGCCGCTTCCGGAGAGTAACGTGCTGCGAATCGGCTTCCGAATGAGCGTCCGCCAGGGCGCTGAGCAAGAGTACGAGGCTCGCCACAATCCTATTTGGCCAGAGTTGGAGCAGGTGCTCAAGCGCCACGGCGTTCAAAACTACTCCATCTTCCTAGACCCCACCACGGGAGATCTCTTCGGTTACGCCGAGGTAACAAGCAGGGAAGAGTGGGACGCGATCGCGCAGACTCCCGAGTGCCAAAAGTGGTGGGCGCACATGAGCGACCTGATGCCCACCGAATCCGATAACCGGCCCGTCTCGAAAGAACTCCGCGAAGTGTTCAACCTTGACTAGAATGATGATTGAAGCATCGGGAGAAACGAATGGCTAAGTACGATCCAATCCAAATCCATCTGAACAATTCGTCGTCCAATGTAGTCCGGATGAACTTCGATGAAGTCGGGGAACTAGTTGGCGGTCTACCAAAGTCGGCGTTCGTCCACCGCGCCTGGTGGGCAAACGAAGCTGTGGGATCTCACGTTCACGCCCAGTCCTGGCAGAGGGCAGGATACAAGGTTGCGGAGGTGGTTCTCGGAGAGTACGTCATCTTCGAGCGCGTAGCAGGCGCATCTCGTTGACATAGCTTCATAATAGGGGCGTCTCATGTCGCGCATCCTTTCCAGTCTTCCTGTCGGCGAAAAAGTCGGCATTGCATTCTCGGGTGGTTTAGACACCTCTGTCGCCGTCGCTTGGATGCGTGAGAAAGGGGCGTTTCCATACTGCTACACAGGCTTACTCGGTCAATATGATGAAGCCGACGTGGACGGCGTTCCGCAACGAGCCCTGGATTACGGAGCCGAAAAGGCGCGACTCGTCGACTGTCGCAAAGAGATGGTTCACGAAGGTCTCAGCGCCCTACAGTGCGGAGCCTTCCATATTAGTAGCGCGGGCAAAACCTATTTCAACACCACCCCCATCGGCCGAGCGGTGACGGGCACCCTCTTGGTGCGAGCGATGGCAGAAGATGGCGTTTCTATTTGGGGCGATGGCAGCACCTACAAGGGCAACGATATCGAGCGGTTCTATCGTTACGGACTCCTTGCCAACCCTGATCTTCGAATCTACAAGCCTTGGCTAGATCGAGCGTTTGTCGACGAACTGGGCGGTCGAAAGGAGATGAGCGAGTGGCTCTCTGCAAGAGACCTTCCGTACCGAGACAGCAAAGAGAAGGCTTACTCCACCGACGCGAATATCTGGGGAGCAACTCACGAAGCCAAAGACCTCGAGTTCCTCAATAAGGGAATCGATATCGTCGAGCCTATTATGTGTGTTCGCTACTGGGACCCGGCGATTGAGATCAAATCGGAGCAGGTAACGATTGAATTCCAAGAAGGCTGGCCCGTTCGAATCAATGGTGAGAGCTTCGCCAACGACGTGGAACTTGTTCTGAAGGCGAACGAAATCGGCGGTCGACACGGCCTTGGCTGCAGCGATCAAATCGAGAACCGGATCATCGAAGCCAAGAGTCGGGGGATCTACGAAGCACCCGGCATGGCGCTTCTGTTTGCCGCCTATGAGCGACTCGTCAACGCGATCCACAACGAGGGCACCATCGATAACTATCGCGCCTACGGTCGCAAACTGGGTCGACTCATGTACGAGGGTCGCTGGTTCGATCCGCAATCTTTGATGCTCAGGGACTCCGTCCAAAGATGGGTCGCGCAACTGGTCACCGGTACCGTCACCCTTGAACTGAGACGCGGTGACGACTACTCGATCCTCAACACCGAAGGTCCAAACCTTGCCTATCACCCCGAAAAGCTTTCGATGGAGAGCGGCAAGTCGGAGTTCACGCCGGAAGACCGAATTGGTCAGCTCTCCATGCGCAACCTGGATATCCAAGACACGCGGGCAAAGATTCTGGAATACGGCAAGCCTAAGGCGCTCGACCACAACTTGGGCATCCTCGGACTCGAGTCTGGTGAGTAGGACATCACTACAAAACGGTCCTGATCACACTGGGTGATCAGGACCGTTATCCAATGACTTATTAGCTGAGATCAGTAGCAAAGCGCTTCACTGCTTTTGCATCTTCAATCGCTTGATTCAAGGCTGCACCCGTGAGCAAGGTCGTGATCGACGAGGACGGAAGCCACTTCTTTGCCGCCCATGCCGATAGCGCATACATCGCCGCGCCTACAAACACGTTGGCGATCATCCACCCCGGGTTCAACTTCTCCAAAATCGAATGTGCTCCAAGTGATTGCAGCAAGGCGACCGGAACAAGAAACCAGAAGGGGACCCAAACTGCCATCAGGCAGGCAAAAGTCTTCACTCGCAGCGTTCTCACTGCAGTAAGAGCTTCCCAATTTTGCAACGGACTATTTGCCAAGCCAAAGCCGCTGAGTAGGTGGAACTGACGTGCGGCGGTGGCAATCAATCCGATACCCGTCGCAAGAAGAAGCGCCATCGGGAGCAACGACATCGGGGCGGTTCTCATCAGCTCAACATTTCGGAAGAGATACTCTCCAGCGAACGCATTGATTAGGATTCCGAACAGAATGTC
This sequence comes from bacterium, assembly GCA_027483535.1. Lineage (GTDB taxonomy): Bacteria > Armatimonadota > Fimbriimonadia > Fimbriimonadales > Fimbriimonadaceae > Fimbriimonas. Next base: position 120,762 of record JAIXUN010000001.1, on the reverse strand, counting down.
GAAAGCGGGAGAGGAGTAGAGACTCACCTTTTTGAGTTTCCTCGCGGGCTTTGTTTCCAATGCCTCCACACGCGTTTCTAGCTGTTGCCATTGTTGTTGCATCTGATCCAGAGTCATAGTAGTTATCACCGGTACGGTTATTGGAAATCGGTTCGAAGTCGCTCCCTCAAGCGCGAGAGCTTTGCACCTACGTTCGATTCGCTCAGCCCTAAGGTCTCGCCGATCTCGGCATAGGAAAGGCCCTCCAGGTGCAGAATCAAAAGCGCACGATTAAGCGCGTCCAGACTTCTCAAGATCGATTCGATCAAGAATCGACTTTCGGTTTGCTCGTTGCCAGCGATTCCAACTTCCGATTGTTCGTCGATCGCCAGAGTCGCCTGGGGCTTGCGGTGCACGTAGGTGAGGGCAGTGTTCAGCGCCACCCGGTACATCCAAGTCGAAAATGACCGTTGCGAATCGTATGAAGGGAACGCTTGCCAGAGCCGAATTCGAATTTCCTGCGCTAGATCGGCCCTGTCATCAGCCGACCACGCGTAAGCAAACGCGACCTTTTGAACGATCCCCGAATGCCGAGCAACAAGCGTCTCAAACCGCTCTTTGTCTGCAACCTTAGATCGTTCCCTGAACTTCATTCAAAGAGTTGTTCTCATGGCAAACCTGAATCCTTACAAAGAATGTTCAAGAACTATCGAGTTAGCGCTTACCGGTCAACCATACGACTGCCCAGAAGAGGTGGAGATGCAATGCCGTGAGTCCAAAAAACTTCCACAGAAAGCTCGGCTTGCTGCTTTTGTGGCGAATGACATCGATGCCGAACCAGATACCGGGGAATCCCCCCAGCGCGCCCAAGGTGAGCAGGGTGCGTTCGGAGATGCGGGGTCGATTTTCTTGCGCTCGGCGCTTGTCTATCGCCATCAAAGCAACGCCGCCCACAGATAAAAGGAGCACGGTCGCAATCCAGAGTAAGGACACCTTATGCAACAGGGTCCCCAAACCCAGCGAGATGAACCAAAGAAGAATCACCGCCCAACCAACAATGGGTATCGCTCGGTTCATGGTTCCATGTTAGCAAAATCGTTCTTCGGTTGCAGATTTCGCGCAATCGGGACGTGTTGAGCAGTTCCGTATCGCCTAAGCTTCAAGATCGGAGAGTCACAACGCAATGATGCAACCCTGGTTTCCCGACGCCAAACTTGGCATCTTCATTCACTACGGAATCTACGCCGTCAACGGAATTTCCGAATCGTGGTCGTTCTTCAACGGCCAGATCAGTTACGACGACTACATGAAGCAGCTCGACGGCTTCACCGCGTGTAAGTACAACCCCGAGGAATGGGCCGACCTCTTCGCCCGATCCGGCGCCAAGTACGCCGTGCTCACTACGAAGCACCATGACGGTGTCGCTCTGTGGGACACCCAGGCGAATGATCTGAGCGTGGTGAAGAAAACCCCTGCGGGCAGAGACCTCATCACCCCCTACGTCAACGCCCTTCGGAAGCATGACCTTAAAGTGGGCTTCTACTACTCCCACCTCGATTGGTCTCATCCGGATTACGCAACCGTCTATCCCAGTCGGCACAGCGTCGAGCAACCCGGTACCGATCGTTACAAGAACCGGTTCGCCTACCCAGAACCGGGCACGGAGAATCCCGAGGCGTGGAAGCGATTCATCCAATTCCACCGAGCGCAGCTCGAAGAGCTTTCGACTCAGTTCGGAGACGTCGATATCTACTGGTTCGATGGCGAATGGGAGCGAGACCCGGAGCAGTTCGACATGAAAGGACTGCGCGATCAGCTCACCGACTGGCAGCCGAACGCGATCTTCAACTCCCGACTACTGGATCACGGCGACTACGCCACGCCCGAACAAGGAATCCCTATCGTCCCGCCAGAAGGTCCCTGGGAGTTCTGCGTCACCATCAACGATAGCTGGGGTTATCAGACGCAGGATAACAACCACAAGTCCGTCCGGCAAATCGTGCGAATGTTCGCCGAGACCATCGGAATGGGCGGAAACATGCTGCTCGATGTCGGTCCTTACGAAGACGGGTCCCTTCAGCCAGAGCAAATCGACCGATTAGAAAAACTCGGCGATTGGATCAAGCCAAACGCAGAGGCCATCTACGGTACGGTCGCGGGTCTGCCCCCTGGGCTCTTCTACGGAGCATCCACCTTCTCCAAAGACAAAAAGAATCTCTATCTGTTCGTCTTCGATATGCCTGTCGATCAGGTCGCGGTCAAAGGACTCCGCGCCAAACCCACCCGAGTCAGCGTCCTTAATGGCGAGGAACTCTCGTATACCATGATCGGAGGACTGGGCGAAACGCCCGGAATCCTATGGATAGATGTGGCACAAGTGAAGGCAAATCCAAACGCCACGGTGCTCAAACTCGAGTTCGAAAACCCGGTGGAACTCTATCTCGGAAAGGGAAGAGGCTAACTCCCAACGGTGAATCGCATTTTCCCTGAACTCTTAAAGCGGGAAATCGGGGAAAATGCGGTTTATCGCCATGAAATCATCTGCCTTAATGGCTCTCGTTCTTGTGATGGGTGTGCAAACGCCCGGCGGCAAGAAAGTTCTCGACCACTCGGTGTACGACGGTTGGAAGTCGATTCGAGGCACCACTCTTTCTAACAACGGTCAGTGGGTTGCCTACGCCATCGCTCCTCAAGAGGGAGACATGGTGTTGGAAGTTCAAAACACAAAGACCAAAAAGAAGTACGCCTTCCCGGTTGGGCAAAGCCTAACCCTTCCGGCGGGTTCACCAACCACTCCGCGCGTCTCGTTCTCCGGAGACTCCAAGTTCCTTGTCGCAACGGTTCTTCCGAAGTGGGAAGACTATAAGAAAGCGCGTAAGGATAAGGCCAAGCCGGAAGACCAACCCAAGAACGCCCTGCTCATTGTCGATCTAGAATCGGGCAAAGAGACGGTGGTTCCAAAGGTGACCTCTTGGCAACTCGCCGAAGAAGACAAAGGCTTCTTGCTTTATCGCCCCGAACCCGCCCCCGCGGCCCGGCCTGCTGCCCCAACTCCTGCGACCGAAAAGCCCGCTTCAGAGAAACCAGCTGAAGTAAAGGCAACCGAGATCAAGCCTGCGGGTGAGGGTCAAGAGAAGAAAGAAGAGCCAAAGAAGGACGAAGTCAAGAAGAAAAGCGATCACCGAGCGGGTGACCTCTACGTCTTGCGCCGACTCTCCGACGCCAAGGAAACCAAGCTCGAGAACGTCACCTCGGCAAGCTTCAACAAGACCGGAGAAGTTCTTGCGGTGGCAATCAGCGACAAGGATGGCAAGGGAGACGGCATTTTTGTGCACACCCTCGCCACGGGTCAAAACGTAGACGTCGTCAAGCAACTAGGTCGCTATCCGCGCATGACGCTCAGCGATGACGGAAAGCAACTGGCGTTCCTTACCGATAAGGACGACTACGCGGCAAAGACTCCCAACCTGTCCCTTTACCGATTCGAAGTGGGGCCCAACCGACTCAAGCAAATCGCCAAGGTCGGTGATGCGGACCTGCCTAAAGACTTCGTGATCTCTTCGGGAGCGCTTAGCTTCAGTGAGTCTGGAAAGCGACTGCGATTCGCGGTCGCTCCGAAGCCGCAAACCCCTCCCGAGGTCAACCCGGATGAGGCGGTCGCGCTGGACGTGTGGCACTGGCAAGACGGCATTCTGCAGTCGCAACAGCTCAACCAGGTTGCTATTGAGAAGAATCGATCCTACGAAATCCTCGTCGATCTGGGATCGAACAAGAAGGTCCAACTAGAGTCGCCGGAGTTCCAAAACGCTTCGGTATCCAACAAGTTCGATCACCCCTACGGTCTCGTTTCAGACAACCAGAAGTATCGAAAAGGCTCCAGTTGGGGTCAATCTTTCGCAGACTACTACGTCAAGGATCTCCGATCCGGCGAGCAGCGTCCGCTGGTGAAGAAGACCGAAGCGGGTCTCTCGCAAACTCCCGATGGCAAGTTCGCCATTGGTTACGAGGAAGAGAGCAAGCAACTCGTTTCGTACGATCTCAAATCGCTGGACAAAAAGGTTCTTAACAAGGATCTGCCCCCGATCTGGGATGAGCTCAACGACGTTCCCTCTCCGGCCGGACTCATCGGCTTTGGTGGCTTCACGAAAGATGGCGGAGTGCTCGTTTACGACGCGTTCGACATCTGGCATGTCGACATCGCGGGCAAGACCGCTCCGAAGAACCTCACCAACGGCTGGGGTCGAACCCTCAAGATGCGCTACCGCATCGTGCCTCTAGACCGCGATGCTGACTATGTCGACCTCTCCAAACCGCTCTTCCTAAGCGCGGTGGATACTCGAACCCTGGATAGCGGTTTCGCTTCTCTGGACGAGATCGGCTCCAAGCCGAAACCGATTCTGTTCGAGTCGAAGTCGTTCGGATCGGTCGCGGGTCTCCGAGGACAAGCGTCGAACACGGTCACCAAAGCCAAGGAAGCCGATACCATCGTTTACGCTCGGCAAAGCGTTGAGGAATTCCCCGACCTTTGGGTGGCAGACAACATCAAGTTCGAAAACCGAGCCAAGATCACCGACGCCAATCCGCAGATCAAAGACTACGTTTGGCCAACCGTGGAGCACGTGGACTACCTGTCGAACGACGGTGATCCGCTCCGAGGTCTTCTCTACAAGCCCAACAACTTCGACGCGTCCAAGAAGTATCCGATGATCGTTTACTTCTACGAGCGAGACTCGGAGGGTCTGCACCTTCACCGATCGCCCGCGCCAAGCGCTTCGACCATCAACATCCCGCTCTTCGTGAGCAACGGCTACATCGTGCTGGTCACCGACATCAAGTACAAAACGGGCTATCCAGGCGAGTCTGCGGTCAACTGCATTCTGCCTGCCACTCACGAAGTGCTCCGCAAGGGCTTTGTCGATGAGAAGCGCGTAGGCATTCAGGGTCAGAGCTGGGGTGGATACCAAGTGGGCTACTTGGTCACCGAGACGGACATGTTCGCAGCGGGCTGCGCAGGTGCTCCGGTCTCTAACATGCTCAGCGCCTACGGCGGAATCCGAGGCGAGTCGGGTGTGGTCCGAGAGGGTCAGTACGAAGGCGGTCAGTCGCGAATCGGAGGCTCCATTTGGGAGTATCCGCTTCGCTATCTAGAGAACTCTCCGCTCATCCACGCGGACAAGATCAAGACTCCGCTGCTCATCATGGCGAACGATAAGGATGGCGCGGTGCCCTGGCAGCAAGGCATCGAGTTCTTTACCGCCATGCGGCGTCTGGAGAAGGCCTGCTGGATGCTCAACTACAACGGGGAAGCCCACAACCTGGTCGAGCGGCGCAACCGCAAGGACTTCAGCATCCGTCTCAGCCAGTTCTTCGATCACTATCTCAAGGGCATTCCGATGCCGCTATGGATGGAGAAGGGAATTCCGGCTGTCGAGAAGGGAGCGAACATGGGTCTCTCTACCGGCAAGCCCGGGAACTGATCAGAACGACCAAAGACAGAAGCCACCGAAAGCCTCCCCAGATTCACGGGGAGGCTTTCTTAACATTTCTTTAACGGTTCTTTTACGATCTCTTAACAATTGGCTTTCACCATTATGCGCGGGGAGGGTGACTCGGTCGCCCCTGGTGCATTGATGAAAAAAGCATTTACTCTTATTGAATTGCTCGTCGTGATCGCAATTATCGCGATCCTCGCAGCGATTCTTTTCCCGGTTTTCGCCCAGGCTAAGGCGGCCGCAAAGCAAACGGAGAATCTGAGCAACCTGAAGCAGCTCGGTACCGCCGCGATGCTCTACGCAGCCGACAACGACGACCAACTGATGGTCGACCCGTTGATCAACAACTGTCCGTCCGGAAACACGGGATCGGGCCAAATCGATCGCTGGGGCAACTACTACTGGCCGTTCTTGCTGCAACCTTACTGCAAGCAACAGCCGCAAACCATTCAGAAGTCGCGAGGCGGTTTCTACTGGAACCCGAACGCTCCTGAGTCCAATCCGCAAGAGCTAAGCGGTGCGCGCGCTCAGTGCGTTTGGCCGCAACCCGCACAATCTTGGGGTCTCCAATGCGCAAACGGTTCCGGTGCAACTTGCGACAGCATCCGGTACTTCACCACATACGGCTTCAACGAGCACATTGGTGACTGGCAGGGAACCGGTGCAGGAAGCATGACCGCTTGGGAAGCTCCGGCAGAGTCCTTCTTCCTACTGGAGGCAACCGACAGTGAGATCGAGGGCGACGAACTGGACGAACTGTACAGCCGAACCCTGAACTGCACGAACTTCCCCGACGCTGATAACGCCGATGCAACTCGGGGTGGTCACGCGGGTGGAACCACGATTGCCTACCTGGACGGTCACGCCAAGTGGCGCAAGACCACCTGGGGACCGCAAGGCGAATGCAGCGTGAGCAGCAACGGCAACCCGCTCCTTAGCTGGCCGCCTTCGACGAACGGTGGAAACAACGTTCGCGTGAAGGGCTGGACTCCGATCTTCAACCCGTAAGTTAGGTAACTAACAGCTTAAAGAAGCCCCGATCCAAGTTGGATCGGGGCTTCTTTGTTTTGAGTCAACAGGATTGCTCTTTACTTCTTGTTGCGTCGCTTTCGAGCAAAAGCGGCGATTCCTGCACCCAGGGCGAGCATCGTTCCCGGCTCTGGCACAGGAGTGATGACGGCTTGGCTGATCGGCTTACCCTTGCTGTCCACGTCGGACTTGTAGTATCGAGCGATGTCGCTGCCGTTGTCGCTAAGATAAGTGTGGACGAGCGACGAAACCGAGCCGCTGAGTGCGGAGCCATCGGTGTTGCGGGCTCGGAACGTTCCACCCGTGATGTTTGGGCTGGAAGAACCGTCTACGAGGACTTCCCAAAGTGCAACCTGAAGCGCGACCGCTTTATCTTTGCGCTCGTTGCCAACGGGAAGGTTGAAAATGCTCGGGGCGTACTTGTTGATCAAGTAACCCGCTCGGAGACCCCGGGAACCGAGAACGTTCGAATCCAGCTCGCTGGTGCCGAACGGGCCAGAGACCATTCCCGTTTTCGGATCGGCGCAGAATGCGGTGAAGTTCAGCGTCGGGCTGACTTCTTTCATCTTGAGTTCTCCACCGAAGACGGTCGAGAAGTTGGAACCGGAGTTTGTCGAGATGCTGATGTTGCGTCCTTCGCCCGTGCCCAGGAACTGGAGATCGATAGCCATTGCTTGTGCGCCAAGCACAACCGCTCCAAGGGAGATGGCTAGGCGAGTAGTGATGTTTCGGTCAAGTGAAAGCATGAAAACCCTAAGAAGCGGGTTTCGTGCCAGAAGGCCTCCAGCGGGCCAAAACACCCAAAAAAAGCCCCCCTGCAAATGCAGGAGGGCTCCTTTTTTGCCTCAATCCGTAAGGCTAGTCACTCCGGAGAGTTACTTCTTGTTGCGTCGCTTGCGAGCGAACGCAGCGAGACCTGCGCCGAGAGCAAGCATGGTTGCAGGCTCTGGAACCGGAGCGAGAACGCCCTGGCTGAGAGGCTTACCGTTCGAACCGAGATTCGATTGGTAATACTTCGCAACACCGCTACCGTTGTCGGAAAGGTAGCCGTTGATCAGCGAAGTCAGGCCAGAGCTAAGAGCGTTGCCGCTCTCGTCCTTTGCCCGGAAGGTTCCGTTGGTGATGTCGTTGGGCGAGTTGTCGAGCAAGATCTCCCAAACTGCCACCTGAAGGGCGAAAGCTTGATCCTTTCGGGCGTTGCCAGCCGGAAGGGAGAAGATCGAAGGCGCATACTTGTTCACCAAGTAGCCGGCCCGAAGTCCCTTGGAACCCAAGAGATCGGAACCGCCAAAGCTGGTGCCATATGCGCTGCTAGACATGGTCGTGACCGGGTCGGAGCAGAAGCCCAGGAACGAGAGATTCGATGCGACTTCCTTCATTTGAAGTTCACCGCCGAACACGTTCTTGAAGCTACCGCCTGAGTTGGTCGAGATGGCGAGAGTTCGGCCTTGACCCGATCCCAAAAACTGGAGATCGATAGCCATTGCCTGAGAACCTGCCGCAAGCACGCCGCCGACTACGGCAACTCGCGAGAGGGTATTGAATGAAACCAGAGTTTTCATCAAAGACCCTTGCCCGCAAGAATCGTGCCAATGCCTTTGAAACAGCTTCTAATGGCTACGGATTGACGTAAAGAATCTTATTCACTCCGCCGGATGCAACCGTATCGGTGAGAGCGCCTATCGATCCATCGGCCAAAGCATCGTAAAGGTAGACCTGTGAATTATCCTGGCTAAGAACAAAGAGAAGTGATCCATCTTCTGAGCAGTCCACACCAAAAACGGCTCCCGTGAGCGAGGGAATGTCAACCGTGTTTCGAACGGAGCCGATCGACCCGTCGGGCGCAACTTCAAAAGAAGAAATCGTCCGAACAAAATCTCCGCCAACAAAGAGCGTGGTGCCGGAAGGATGGATCTTCAAGAACACCATGCTAGAGGTGTACAAAGCCGGATTAACCGAACTGATGGTCGTGAGAGCGGTCGAAGAAATCGAGTAAGAACCCAAACGACCATTGAAGCCGCCAACGAATAGGCGAGCTCTCGGATCATCCACCGACAGGGTGAAAGCGTCGATGAATGAGGTCGTGAACCCATTCGCAAGTCTGCCGGAAGAGTCCGGATTCCGCACGTCGATCTGACTCGGTCTCCGAGCCGAAATCAACTGGCCGTTGAATCCGTCCATATCGTAAACGGATGTGGGGTCTAGCCCGGTTAGGGATGTTGTCCCGGTGCCCAACTGAACAACGGCGCCTGATGGCTGGATCTCCATCTCGGCAATACCAACCGGGGAACTTCCTGCACCGTCGTCGAAGCCGACGTAAACCTTATCACCCACTATCGCAATCGATTGTGGCTCTGGCCGCGCCGTGGTCGGCAGACCTAAGATTTGGCCAACGATTGGATTGATGAGGTTCCCACCAAGAGTCACTTCGTAGCTCACAACACCGGGAGAGGAGGGATCCGTAACGTTAGGCGGGCTTGTTCGAACCGATTCGTACAAGACAATCAGCCGTTTCGAAGGAGCATGGTAGGCGAGATCAATCGGCTTCGTCGAAGAAGGTCCGTTCACCGAGAGAGTGTTGGAAACGGTCGCTTTCTTGGTCGTTGGGTTGATTCCCCAAATCCTGATAGAACCGAATGGATCAATTCCGTAAAGGAATCGCGTTGGAGTAGAGGAAGGGAGCCCACTTGGTCCGCACCCACAACCCGACGGTCCCAAACAAGCGACTAATCCCAGAACGCCCAAGAGCAATTTTCTAAAAAATGGCATTTCTTCCCCTCGCCAGCATCCTATTCTTTTCGATAGATATTTGCTAGTGTCATATTCAGTCAGTAAAAAGGACCTCAGATATAGTCTCTGAACATGGATAGTTTTCGACTCCGAGAATTGGTAATCGCTGATGCCATTGCCGCTGAGCGATGGGTGAGCCGATACTACGAACTCGACGAACTTGTGTTTGATGAGAAAGTTCGGAAAGCCATTTCTGCGTTACTGGTCAGTCCAGAACTAGGACGCTTTTGGCAAGTCGAGCGGGATGGAATGCCCATGGGATACATCGTCCTCACCTTCGGTTTCGACCACGAGTTCGGAGGAAAGCTCGGTGTCGTCACCGACTTCTACCTAGTAGAAGAGGCACGGGGACAGGGCTTGGGATCGCAAGTCCTCCAAGAAGTGATCCAACAAGCGAAGCAGTTGGGGTGCAAGCATCTTGAACTTGCCGTGCTCGATCACAACACCCGGGCGGAAAACTTCTATCGCAAACTTGGACTCAAGCCCCAGACGGGTCGGCGAATCTTCGAGATCAATCTCTGAGATTCGCATTGTAAGTAAATACAGTTAGGCCCTCGCCGGGATTGGCTAACCTAACCGTATGGATTCAATGAACATCGGACTCATCGGCATCGTCGGCGACGAGTATAAGGTCGACCTATGGGGGACACTCGAAAAAGTCGCTGCCCTTGGTTATCGGGGAATCGAAGGATGTGAGTTCCTTCTTGAAGGCGATGTTTCCGAGAACCTCAAGCGATTTCACGGCCTTGGTCTTCAGCCCTTGACGGTAAGTGCTTCGCTCCAAGATTTGGTCGAAGATCTGGATGGCATTCGGCACAAAGCGGCATCGATTCGGTCCCCTAAAGTGAGCATGTGGTGGGCTCCTTGCAAGACCCGGCAAGAACTCGACGATGTTTCGCAAGTGCTTAATAAAGCGGGGCAGGTTCTCATCCAAGACGGGGTGAAGCTCTGCTATCACAACCACGATCAAGAGTTTAGAAACACTTTCCGGGGTGCGGCGGCAATGGATATTCTCGCCGACCAGACCGATCCAGACTCGGTCTTCTTTGAGCTTGATATCGCTTGGATCGCCATCGGCGGGGCTGATCCCGTCACGATCCTCGAACGTTTTGCGGGGCGAGTCCCTTGCATTCACATCAAGGACGTCATCGAGGCGCCAACGAGAGAACCAAAGTGGACGGCAGTTGGAACGGGTGCGGTGCCCATCGAGCAAGCGATGCGAAAGGCTCTTGAACTTGGCATCGAATGGGGTGTGGTCGAGCAGGATCGTCTACGCCATCTCACCGGATTGGAAACCGCAACCGTTTCTATCTTGAACCTGAAAGAGCGCGGGCTCGTTCGATAGGCCAGAGAAACCCTTCACAATAAAGAGGTGCTCCCCAAAGATGGTCCCGCTTTGGTTTTGGCTCCCATGGACGGCGTCACCGACGCCGCCATGAGGGCTTTCCAGGGTCGATGGGGCGCATTCTCCTATGCCGTCACGGAGTTCCTCCGCGTGAGCGAAACGCCCATTCCGGGCAAAGTTTTTCGAAGAGAGGTTCCCGAACTCCTGACCGGAGCTCAAACCGAAACGGGTCTGCCCGTGCAAGTGCAGATCCTTGGTGGCGACCCGGTGCGAATGGCAAAATCGGCTCAAACCGCGGTGAAGGTCGGCGCAACCGCTATCGACATCAACTTCGGGTGTCCGGCACCCACGGTGAATCGCAACGACGGAGGGGCATCTTTGCTCCGCTACCCGTGTCGTATCCGGGAGATCGTGCAAGCCGTTCGAGAGGCCGTTCCCGCAGAGATTCCGGTCTCGGCAAAGATCCGACTCGGCTGGGACTCCATCGACCCCGTGTTCGAGAACGCGGCGATGGTGCAAGAAGGGGGTGCCTCTTGGATCACCATCCACGCTCGAACCCGAGTGCAGTCTTACAAGCCGCCAGTCTTCTGGGCACAGGTCGGAAAAGTGCGCGAACAACTAGCCATTCCCGTCATCGCAAACGGCGACATTTGGACAATCGATGAGTTCCGCCGATGCCGCGAAGAGACCGGGTGCGATAAGTTCATGATCGGCCGCAGCGCTCTTGCGAATCCCATCTTGTCCTGGCAAATCGCCACTGAACTCGGACTGACTCACGAAGCTCAACCTGATTTTCTTTGGGAAACCCTCTTCAAAGAGTTCTTACTCGACCTTCACGCTCAAATGGCTCGCAAGAAGGAGAAGAGCGGTTTTCGATCGCAACGCAGGCTAGAGACTCAAGGTCCCCTTGGGCAAGGCGGGGTGGGCGGTCTATTTCGCCTGAAGCAGTGGATCAAGTTTGCGAACAATCACGGCGACTTTCCGCACTTCGAGGCGCTCAAGCTCACCCAAACGCTCGAAGAGTTCTTTGAAGTGCTCGCTCAGGAGGAGCAGCGCCTCCCTCAGGGCACCAGCGAAACCTTAGCAATTACGGGGTAGTGATCGCTGGGGGCTCGGCCCGCCTTGGTTAGACGGCGGTCGATACTCACTTCATTGATCGTCCAGCCCGAGGTGAAGAAGATGTGATCGATCATCTCGCCCTCCGTAACCGTCGGGTTGAATCCGTTGAAGGTCACGTATGGACCCTTTGCGGGTCGGGCAGGGGTCAGAATTCCGCTCTTGTCCAGCACGTCTATGGGAGCGCTTCCCTTAGTGCAGTTGAAATCGCCCATCACAAGCGCCGCTTTGGTGCCACGCGCCTTGACGAACTCGAGCATGTTTGTCGTGCCGAGCAATCTGGCCGCATCCGATTGGTGATCGAGGTGGGCATTAACAGCGAGGAATCGGTATCCCTGATTGGTGACGAACTCACCCCAGGTGAATACGCGCGGTAGGTTCGCTCCCGGACCCTTGGAACCCGGCTTATCTGGGGTGGCGCTGATCCACTTCGTCCCGCCCTCGATCAGTCCTAACCGATCCTTGCGGTAGAGAACCGAACTGTGTTCGCCGCCGCGCAATCCGTCGTCCCTTCCCGCGCCAAACGCCGCGTACTCCGGGAGAGCCGCGACAAGCTCATCGATTTGTCCGGCGAGGGCTTCTTGAACCCCGATCACGTCGGGCGAAACCGATCGAATGAGCTCGATCACAGACTCTCGTCGATACTGCCAACTGTTCTCACCGTCTGGGGCCGTGCCGTAACGCAGGTTATAGGTCATGACAATCAGCGACTGATTCGCTTCGAAGTCACCACCTGCCCGGTTCATCCCAACGACAGTTCCAACAACGGAAGACAGCACGCCGATTATCCCAGTGATCACGAGTCGGACGTTACCCCGCCTTGACGGCAGCCGGCTTCATTCTGTTAAAGAGCGGACCCTGACCCAATACCCACCGACCAACGCCAAGTTTGGAAAAGGCGACGGCAAACCCGTAGCTCACGCTCACGATGGTGAGGAAGTAAAAGATCCATCCACCGGGAATTGCTAAGAAGATGTTCGTCAACCTCGGTCCGCCCGCAAGGCTCATTACAAACGGGTGAACCAGGAAAACGGGCAAAGACACCTTCCCAATCGCGTTGAAGTATTGCCGAGCAATACCCTTGGGCCATTCCTGAGCAATCGTCCAAAGGAAGAGACTCAAGGTGGCGGTGAAGATGGCGTACGAGCCGTTGATCTGGTCGCTCGTTCCGGGGTGCTCAAAGAACTTCCCAACCGAAACCCATACATAAACCAAAAGCCCTGCAAGTGTCGCAACGCCCAAATGCGGCAGATACTTTCGGAGCTTAACCGTGCTTTCGGTATCCATGCCGACGGCGATTCCTAGGACGAGCGGTAGGATGTACCACAGCAGGACCGAGCCTGGATTTTGCCACCCAAAGAACGCCCTTTGTGCTGCGTAAACCGCAAGTTGCGCGGCAATTCCCGCGCCAAACGCCACCGGAATCGACCACTTCTTGCCGTTGCTCAGCGAAATCAAGAACGGTATTGCTACACCTGCCTGAAGCAAAACAACCGTGAAGTACAAGTGGAACGATGACTTGCCTGTCAGAAGGTTCACGCCTAAACGCTGCCAATCCCAGGCGGTTGTGAACGGGTTTCCGTTCGCCCAGAGGAAGTAGAGCAGGCTTGCGACCAGGTACGGAACAAGGGTCTTCCGCGCGCGAGACTTGGCGTACTTGCCAATATCAAATCGCTTCGCCAGACTCCTTGCCAAAAGTGCGCACGAGATGAAAAGGAAAACCGGAACCGCAAAGTGGATGGCTCGGTTGATGGCGTATAAGATCGGATCGTCTTCGACAGACATTCCCAAAAACTTTCGCGATCCTCGCGCGAAGCAGTGATTGAGCAGGACGAATGTGATACCGATCCCCTTCAAGACGTCGATAGCTTCATTCCGCTGAACCTTCGGCGTTTGCGAAGGATCCGGGTTCGTCATGTTTCGAGGATCGTCTTGAGTAGACAAAATCGTCCCGCGAGTCGGTGCCCTTAACGCCAATCCTTTAATGGCCATTTTTTCACATCCGTGTGTTTTCGAGGAGAGACGACTTTGCCATCCTAGCAAAAAACCCTACTCATCTAAAGAATATCAGATTTCGCCCAAGAGCTCATTGTTCAGTTTTTTGTCTTATTGTCAAAAACCTAACCTAACGGCTCCGACCTGCCAAAAATGAGAGCAGGACCGCGAAAAAACATGTTTAAAGTTCGTTCGTTGAAGCACCGCTTGGTGCTGATGTTCCTAGCCTTTGGCTTGGTACCCCTCATCATTGCCACCTTTGTTGCGCTTGGAAATATTGGTCAACTCACGATGCAGAGAGAAGAGAGCCTTCAGTCTCAGTCTCAAACCGTTGTGAGTCGGATAGAGCGAAACCTTTTTGAACGATACGGTGACGTTCAGGCCTTTGGACTGAACGATGTTGTCAAAGACTCGGCCAGTTGGTACAAGCCGACCGCTGACAACGCCATCGCCGCCGCCATGAACAAATACATGGTGAATTACAGCCCCGTCTATCGCCTCATGATGATGGTCGATCTGAAAGGGCGTGTTGTTGCCGTTAACGGCATCGACTTCGAAGGAAATGCGGTCAACACCAAGTCTCTCTACAAGAAGAGTTTTGCGAACTCGGAATGGTTCAAAAACTGCCTTGCAGGCAAGTTTGTCGAAACCGAGAAGCTCACCGGAACTTGGGTAGACGAACCCGCGGAGTTCGCGGACCTGGATCAGATTTTCAAGAACGACCCGGGTGCTCTCATGGCGTTCAGTGCCCCTGTGAAGGACGCGAAAGGCAAGGTCATCGGCGTTTGGCGAAACTACGCGCGAATGGCGGTTGTGGAGAACATCCTCGCCGAGGGTCACGGAGAAATGACCCAGGCGGGCATGAAGTCGCCCGTACTCACGCTGATCGACTCGAAGGGTTTGATTCTGGACCGTTACATGGTGGATGCGGGTACCCAAAAACCTATCGAGAGCAACGAAACAAAATTTGCTGCCGCTAACCTTGTTGAAAAGGGAGATCCGGGTGCAAAGGCTGCCATCGCCGGAAAATCCGGGACCTCGGTGTACAAAGATGCTTCCGGAAACGAAGTTGCCGTTGGTTACACCCACTCCAAGGGTGCTCTGGGATATCCGGGGCTCAAGTGGAGCGTTCTAGTTTCTGATGCAGCGAGTGACTTCTTTGCCACCTCTAATGCCGCGCGTTCTCAACTCACACTCCTCGCTTTCATAACCGTGGCCATCCTCCTTTTCGGAGCGGTCATGATCGCAAATTCGATCACCAAGCCGATCGAGCAAATGGCAGGCGCGCTCGACCGATTGCAGCATGGCGATCTCGACGTCGAAATCAGCTACAGCCGTAACGACGAAATCGGTGGGCTTGCCACAGGCATGCGGTTCCTTGTTTCGAAAATGCGCGAGTACACGGGCTGGGCAAGTAGGATCGCCGCAGGTGATCTGCGACTTCGTTACGACGAACGAGCGCAAGCCGAAGAGGATGTCATGGGTCATGCCATGAGAACCGTTGTATCGAGCGTTGCCGGAACCATCAAGACGCTTCAAGAGGTGAGTGGCAAAGTCACCGACCTTTCGAAGATGTTGTCCGGTGCCGCCGGACAAATTGCGAACGCCTCCGAGTCGGTGGCAGACAGCGCCATCAACATTCAGCACGCTTCTGGCGAAACGTCTAATGCTTCTTCCGAAGTCGCTAAGGCTTCCGAGCATCAGGCAATGCTGCTGAATCGGGTCATGAACGAGGTGAGCGAAATGGCGGAATCCATTGAGTCGGCGACGACGGCTCTCACCGAAGTCAGTCAGGCAACCACGCTTGCTGCAAAGACTGCCAACCAAGGTGGTCAGGCTGTTCAACAAACGCTCGACGGAATGGATCAGATCAAGAACCGCACCGCCACGGTTGCGAATCGTCTTGAGAACCTGAACGAGAAGTCGGGTCAGATCGGAGCGATCGTCAATCTCATCGACGAAATTGCGGGTCAAACCAATCTTCTTGCCTTGAACGCCGCCATCGAGGCGGCTCGAGCCGGAGAGCATGGACGCGGCTTCGCGGTTGTTGCTGATGAGGTCCGAAAGCTCGCCGAAAGGTGCGCCGCAGCTACCCGCGATATCGCTTCTCTCATCGAGGAGATGCGAGGTCTGGTCGGCGAGTCGAGTTCTGCCATGTCGGAGGCCAACGATGCCGTCGATAGCGGCGTAAAGCTTTCGTCTTCGGCGAAGGAGTCGCTCGCGAGCATTCTCGAGCAAGTTCAGGCTCTCTCTGAGCCGGTAAAGCGAGTCGAGAATCGAATGGGTCGTGTAGACACCTTGTCGCACGGAGTGAAGAGCTCTGTTGAGCAAGCCGCTGCCGCCGCCGAGGAGAACGCCGCTGCTGCCCAAGAAATGTCGGCAACGACCAACGAGGTCGCGAATCAGGTGGAGAGCGTCAGCACCTCCGCTCAACAGCAGATGGCAGCGACCGAAGAGCTCACCGCTCAGTCGGCAGAACTCAGCGAACTTGCGGTCAAGATGCAAGAGCTCGCCGCACAGTTCCGCCTGAAGGACGATGGGTCGAATCTAGCGACGACGACGCCGTCGTACAAGAAAGCCGCCTAACCCGTTCGGGAAAGCAGGTCCTGAGATCCCTCGTCGGCAAGGTCCGACGGGGGATTTTTTTGAAACGGCTCCGCCAAAAGGAGTGATAGAGTTCAAATATGAATTGTGCTCTTGCCATTATCGCCATCGCGCTTCCCCTGGGGAGTGGACCGTCTGCGGAGGAATCGCTCGACCCGCATCTTGAGCCTTTGCGACCGTTCTTGAACAAGACGTATCGAGGAGTTTTCAAGAACTCAACCCCAGAGAAGCCCTTAGTGGACGTGATGCGTATGGAACGTGCGATGAACGGAAAGGCCATCCGAACCATGCACAGCCTGAACGAGGGCGAGTACGGCGGCGAGACGCTCATCTACTGGGATGCCGAAAAGAAGGCGGTCGGGTACTTCTATCTGACGACGGCCGGATTCCGCACCGAAGGCACTCTCGAACTCTCGGCAGGAAAATTCACCTCCATAGAAGAGGTCAAAGGCGATGCCAACGGAATCAGCAAGGTGCGTGGAATCAGCGAACTGAAGTCGGACGGAACCATCCTTGTCACAGCGGAATACTTCGCCAAAGAACGTTGGATGCCGGGACGGGAAACGCTCTACAAGGTTGATCCCTCGGCAAAGGTGATCTTCAAGTAAAGCCAAGCCTTGACACGTTGAACCAACGGCCGGTGCCCTTTTAGCTCACCGGCCAGGATTTTTTGGTTAGCCTTTCCGAGGCTTGAGACGTCTAAGCACTGTATGATTTCCGCACTTGCAGTCACAGGCATTCTCATCGCGCAGACCCAGAGCGGGTTCGAGTTGATTGCGGGTGAGGCCGTTCACCGCGAGAGAATCGCGATCCCGGCTGGAGCCGTGCTGACGGTCAGCCTCGATGCCTTTGCGAAGGAAGGTCAAACCAATGTGGCCGAGGTCTCCCAAACGCTTACAGGAAAGCAGTCGCCTCTCCCTTTCCAACTGCCCATCCCCCGCGCAGCCTATAAAAAGGGAGTCCGGTACGGTCTCCGGGCCGAAGTAGTGCTCAATGGGAAGAGAATGTTCGAGACGGCCAAGGCTTTCATGATTAGTCCAAACTCGAAGATTCGGCCTGTATTGCCTCTGGTGAAAGTGGCTTCAATGGCCGCGTGGAGCTTATCGGAAAAGAACTGGACTCTCTTTGCGGTAGAGGGCAAAAAGCTTGAAGGCATCGAAGAGCCACCCACCATCCGCTTCGATTCCCGAGAGCTAAAGATCAACGGCTTTGGAGGAGTGAACCGCTATTTCGGTAACTATCAGTCCGAGGGTCCGCTCATGCAAATCGACCCAGGCGGAATGACCATGATGGCGGGTGAGGAAGCCGCGATGCAGCTAGAGTCCAAGTTCATTCGCCTCTTGGAAAAGGTGAATCGGGGCTACGTGGAAGAAGGGGAACTCGTGCTGTCGCGCGGGGAGAAAGAACTCTTACGATTCGTCTTGAAAAAGTAGGTCCAGGGTTCATCAGGATTTCCCGTATTCCGTTCAGGCGCTCCGATTCCTAAACCGTTCCTTGGGTCGCTATAATCGCGTATGGTCCGCTATCTTGGCTTGCTCGTCCTTCTCTGTCTCATCGCTTGCGGTGGCGGTTCGGGTGGCAATTCGACGACTCCAAATACGGCCTACTTCGGCATTGTAAACATTGGCTACGACACCCCCGGGCTTGAAACGCGCGTGGACGGCACTCTTGCGGCGACCACCGCAAAAGGGAACTTCACCAAGTTCTTTGTGCCAAGTGGGTCGAAGAACATCAATGTGCGCGTTTCCGGAACGACGACGGATATCGTGAACGTCACCCGAACCTTGGGGACCGACAAAACGCCGTTCTGGGTTCTCACCAATCCAGGTGTCTTCCTCATCGATCCTTTCCGGCTTCCAACCTCCAATGAAGCGGCCGTTTTCTTCGTGAATTCCGGTACGGAAGCGGTGGATGCTCACTTGGTTCTTTCGACCGCCACAACTGTCGCGGGAGCCGTTCAAAAATGGTCTAACGTGGTTGCGGGTGGCATGGGTGAGGTGATCTTGGACAAAGGCACCTACAAGCTCTTCCTCACTGCTCCTGGCAGCACCACTATCACTGGAACAAGTATTAACCTCAATGCCGCCTCCGGGAAGACCTATGGGGTGTTCGTGAAACCCGCTTCTGGGCCCGTTGAAACGTACGCCATCCCGATCTGACGGGTCCTTCCTAACCTTTTCTTGACTAGTATTAATACGGGAACGACTCTGGTCGTTTCCTCTCTTGTCTGAATCTGGGCTAGTATTTATCTGGGGAAACTATGAAAGGTTTTGGAATTGCTATTGCCGCGTTCGGCATTGTTGGTGGAGCACAGGCGTTTTCGATGTACACGTTCGAAGGTCTTGCCGCTACTTCAGGTGGTGCCCTGAGTTCACTTGTCCTAACCGACAATGGGCTGACGATGACCCTGACGCGGCCCAGCACCACGTTTGACATCATCGACACGAATCCTTTCCGAGGAACAGCATTCCAGTTTCCGCTGTCTTGGCGATCACGCAGTCTAAATCCAAACAATTCCGGTTCCAATGGGAACGGAATCTTCATGGCGAATTTCAGCAGCCCCGTCTCTGCCTTCGAATTCGAATTCGGCGATTTCAATAACGACCAAGACCAAGCCGTGATCTACGCTTATTCCGGTCCAAACGGTACAGGAACGTTGCTCGCAACCGTGTTCAGTGACCCGCACAACGGAGTTTTTCCCAGCTACGCTGGCGTGGGTTGGAACAACGGTGGAAACTCTTCGGTAGTGGCTCAGTCTTTCCTCTTTCAAGCGGGTACCGGTAACTTTCCTAATTCAACTTATTACGACAACTTCGCAGCCGAGGCGGCTCTGGTTCCTGAGCCCGCGACCCTTGCCGCGCTTGGCCTCGGTCTAGCCGCTTTCGCTCGACGACGCAAGTCTGCTTAAGCAAACCGAATCACCCTAGAAAAGGTCGAGAGCTTAGTTCTCTCGACCTTTTTTGTATGTTTCCCATATCGCTTTGGTGATTCGCCACTTTTCCGCAGGCTGGAGCCCGCTCACGAATTTGAATTCATGAGCCTCCAAAAACTCAGCTCCTATCCTTTCTTTCACCCGTCTTGAGGCGGCGTTTGCGGTCGCATTGTCGACCACCATGGGTAGGTCGCCAAAGGTCTCGAACCAGAAGTCGGTCACCGCTCCGGTCGCTTCGATCATCAGACCCTGACGCCAGTACTTCGGACAAAGCCAAAATCCCCGATTCGAAGCTTCGTTCTTTGGGTGCAGGCTAATCACCCCGATGAGGTTCTCGGGCGACTCCGTAAGTGTGATTGCCCAGTAGAAGTCGGTCGATTCCTCCTCATTGGCTACAACTCCATCGACAAAGGTCTGGGCTCCGTCTTCTGGGTACGGCCAGGGGATTGCCGATCCTAGGTACTGAACGATCTCCCAGTGCGGAAACTCTCGCTGGATGGTCGGTGCATCGTGAGGTTCCAAAGGGCGAAGCACCAAGCGGGGCGTGGAAAGCGTAGGCGGTCTTGGCAAGAGTGACTCCCGAACCTAAGTCGAACCCTAAAGGGGAACGAATTGGTTCAAGAGAATCTTACTGGAACGGTACCAACCATGACGGTCAGCAGTTCTCGAAGGGTGGAACCCGATTCCAACGGGTGGCGGAGAAACTTATCAAAGTCGAAATCGTAACGATTGCGGCGACCATCCTTGTGAATCGAGAGAACCCCCGCTTCGGAGAGGTCTTTTACGATCTTCTGCGTGGCCCGTTCGGTGATTCCAACCTGATCAGAAACTTCTCGCATGGTGGCGTACGGGTCCCGCACCAAGCAAATGAGCACGTGGGTGTGATTCGTCAAAAATGTCCAAGTCGTCTCTCGTTTAACCGGTTCCCTCAATTCGCTCATCTGAGATCTCAAAGAAGATCGAAGTATACACGAACAAAAATTCGCGCATCATAATTCATACATGCTCGCTGGACAGCTATCAGAACTCACCTTTGCCACTGAGAAAGCGATTCCGATCACGGTCGCGTACGGAGACGGAATCGGCCCTGAGATCATGGAGTCCACCCTCCGGATCTTGTCTGCCGCCGGGGCTCGCATTCAGCCCAACGCCATCGAGATCGGCGAGGCGGTTTACAAGCGTGGGCACACCTCCGGCATCGAAGAGTCTTCATGGGACTCCCTCCGAACCACCAAAGTGTTCCTGAAGGCGCCGATTACCACCCCGCAAGGCGGTGGCTTTAAGAGTTTGAACGTCACCATCCGGAAGTCGCTCGGACTCTACGCCAACGTGCGACCCTGTGTGACGCTGCACCCGATTCTCCCCGTGGGACCGCAGGGCATGAACCTTGTGATCGTTCGAGAGAACGAAGAGGACCTCTACGCGGGAATCGAGCACCGGCAGACCCAAGACGTGTACCAGTGCCTCAAACTGGTGAGCGAGCCCGGCACTCGCAAGATCGTCCGCTACGCCTTCGAATACGCCCGCGCCAACGGCCGGAAGAAGGTGACCTGCATGACCAAGGACAACATCATGAAGTTGACCGACGGTCTTTTCCACCGCATCTTTGAGGAAATCGGCACGGAGTATCCCGAGATTGAAAAGGATCACTGGATCATCGATATCGGCATCGCCCGCATTGCGACTCAGCCCACCCAGTGGGACGTGATTGTCACCCCGAACCTGTATGGCGACATCATGAGCGACGTTGCCGCTGAAGTCGCCGGGTCGGTTGGAATGGCCGGGAGTGCAAACATTGGAACCCACTGCGCCATGTTCGAAGCCATCCACGGCAGCGCTCCCATGATCGCCGGGAAGGATATCGCCAATCCCAGTGGATTGCTCATGTCGGCGGTGATGATGCTTGTTCACATTGGTCAAGGCGACATCGCAGAAAAGGTCCATAATGCTTGGCTTCGAACGCTCGAGGACGGTGTGCGCACCATCGATATCGCGAACGCAAGCGAGAAGGGCACCGCAGTCGGCACGAAGCAGTTCACGGACGAGATCATCGCTCGGCTTGGTCAAGAGCCGGTTTCGCTCAAGCCCGCGCGCTATCCCGCTTCAGAAACCGAAAAGCAGAAGGTCGCCCCAGAAATGGTCGAACCGTTGCGATTCGACCAGGTCAAAGA
Organism: bacterium; assembly: GCA_027483535.1. Classification (GTDB taxonomy): domain Bacteria; phylum Armatimonadota; class Fimbriimonadia; order Fimbriimonadales; family Fimbriimonadaceae; genus Fimbriimonas. Next base: position 99,309 of record JAIXUN010000001.1, on the reverse strand, counting down.
AACCATTGGCGTCGATGTCTTTGTCCAGTCACGACGATCCGTCGATGAACTTGCGGAAGCCCTCAAAGCGATCCAAGATCCAGAGTTTCCGCTTCAGATCATCACAAATCGGGGCGTAAAGGTGTGGCCAAACGGAATGTCGGAGACCTTCTGCACCGACCACTGGCGCTGCCGATTCCAAGGGGAGGCGCCGATTACCCGCAAGAGGATCGTCTCTTTGCTGAGCCGACTCGACGCGATCGGAATCGAATTCGTCAAGACGGAGCACCTCTGCACCTTCGACGGCAAACTCGGGTTCAGTTTGGGCCAGGGTCAGTAACCTTCGACCTATCTTCAAATCGAACCCCTACTCGTTTTTGCAGGGGCTGATGTAAAGTGAAACATGCCTTCACATCGGCTCCCGTTAGTAACCCTAGGGGTTCTTCTTTCGTTTTCTGCCATCGCCGGCGCGCAAGCCAAAAACGATGGTCCTACACTTCTGCCCGGTGGAAAGGCTCCCAAAATCGAAGTTTTGAAGTGGGTCAAGGGCAAGCCTGTCACCATCGCAAAGAAGGGCGTTTACGTCGTCGAGTTCTGGGCAACCTGGTGCGGTCCTTGCATCGAGTCCATTCCGCACGTCACCAAGCTTGCCAAGGAGAACAAGAAGGTCACCTTCGTCGGCGTGAGCATTTGGGAAGATAACAAGAACCAAGAAGTTGAGAAGTTCGTGAAGGACATGGGCTCCAAGATGGACTACAACGTTGCCTTCGGTGGAAACCAGAAGGGAATGGCTCAAACCTGGATGGCCGCCGCCAAGCAAAACGGAATCCCCAGCGCCTTCATCGTTAAGGATGAGGTTGTTCAGTGGGTGGGTCACCCCATGGAAATGGATAAGCCCCTCAAGGATGTTCTGACGGGCAAGCACAATGTCGCCGCCGCCAAGAAAAAGGTGCTGGACGACTACGCCGAGGGCAAGTTGATGGGGGTCGCCATGAAAGAACTGGAGGCGATCAGTGCCGATTACGAGGCGGGCAACAAAGACGCCGCCAAGCAAAAGCTAGACGCATGGGACAAGAAGTATCCGAAGTTCAAGGAAATGTCCGCTCCTACCCGCGGGATGTGGGAAGCCCAAGAGAATCCAGACAAGTATCTGGCCGATCTCAAGGGCAAAGGATCTGCGGAAAACCCGGGAGCTTGGTACACCGCTATGCAACTGGCCACATCCTTCGTCGAGAAGGACTCTTCAAAGGAAATCGCGCTCAGAATCGTTGACCTTGTTCTCTCCGAGGCAAAGATGGACGACGCGTTCGTTTTCTACTATGCCTATCAAGTTCACTTCACGCTAAAGGACACAGCTAAGGCGAAGGAAATGGCTCAGAAAGGCATCGAAGTGATGAAGGCTCAAAAGAAGGACGGCAACTTGTTGAAGTTCTTTGAGAATGTAGTCGCGGGCAAGTAACGCCTCTATAGAATCAACAAACGGGTCGGTCCGCTTGACGGCGGTCTGACCCGTTTGTTTAGGTCTCGACTGAAAACTTTCCTATATCCGCCGATATTCTGCTCGGACAGCAGGGTGGTCCGTCCAGCTCCCATCTTCGCCTGGCTCTCGATTGTCCATCTCGAATCGAAGGAGATCGCCGTCGACTCCCAGCCGGACCGTCCATCCCCATTCGGGATAGCCGGGCACCTCGTAGGTTCCCGAAGCTGAGAGTGATGACCCGTCCCCTGATCCAATCAGCGACATCACCGCCGAAGGCTGGTGCCAAGAATCCGACCATCCTAGCGAAACCGCCGCCGAGCCCGATTCATCCAACTCTGCACCAGAAACTAATACACATCCATAGTGGAGAACCGGACCCTTTTCCATGTCTTCCGGCGAGTTCATTTCCGCCACCGGTTGATAGGTCCACTCGTAACGAATCACCCCAAAAGTGCCGCTGGGATCAACCGAAATCTCCAAGTTAGAAGGCGCAGACTGTAACCGATCGGCTTCGTTTTCAAGCCATGAAAGATGAAGCGTCGATTCACCCGTCCACCTGCCGGCCAGGCTCGAGTTCAAAGGAAATGCCATTCGCTAAGAGTAGCAACTCTGACCCACAAAAAGAAGAAGCCCCGCCCCGGGGCCGCGTGCAGGCGGCTTCCCGGGAACGGGGTGGGAGAGGAATGGAGAGAAGTTGTTAGTCTTGTCCGCCGCCTTGTCGACCGCCCTGACGCCCGCCGGGACCACGGAATTCAAAAGCTTTGCCTTGCATTGCCTTGAACTTCGTGCGTTGAACGTCGGTGAGGACCGCCAACAGTTGGGCATCGTTCTTCTTGCGCTGCTCGGGATTCATTCCCGGTCCGCCCATGCCAGGTCCACCAGGTCCACCCTGGCGACCCTGGCCAGATCCGTTGTCACCGAATCGTTGACCGCCCTGACCCTGTCCACCTTGACGCTGTCCACCTTGTCCTTGTCCACCTTGTCCAGGTTGACCTTGGCCACCACGTCCCGGACCTTCCGGTCGGAACTGCTCTCGGAGCTCGTCCAGCTTCGCAACTTGCGCTTGGGTTATTCCAAGCTCGCGTTGAATCTTTGGTTCAAAGAGCGAACTTGCGCCTGCCATTTGAATTTGGAGTTGTCGTAACCGTTGAGCTTGATTCTGGTTGAAAACCTCAAGGACGGTTCGGTCCATCTCTTCTCGATGCTGGCGCATTGCTTCGGGATCAAAGTTGCCTGGACCACCCATTCCCGGACCACCCTGGCCTTGACGCCCCTGCCCGCCCTGCCGACCCTGGCCACCTTGACCTTGTCGACCTTGGCCTTGGCGTCCACCGTTTCCGCCGAATCCCGGACCACCGCCAGGACCGCCTTGGGGTCGATTCGCTTCCATGATCTCACCAAGTTTTTGGCGTTGAGCATTGGACATATCGATCTCCGCCTGAACGTCTGGCATCTGAACGAGCATCATGATCGGGGGAAGGCCCATTCCCATGTGCGGTCCCATGTGCTGTCCGCCCATGCCCTGATGTCCCATTCCGGGACCTCCCATTCCGGGACCTCCTTGCGGTCCACCAAAGCCGGGACCGCCCTGGCGAGGGCCAGGACCCTGGGCAAAGCTGAGGGCAGTGGTTAGCGAAAGCGCGAGTGCCAGGCTCAGTTGCTTCATCGAAACGTGATTGCGATTGTAGTTGTGCGTCATCTTGTTCACCTGTTCATCCGCGGGTTGCGCCTTCTGAGATTTCTCTTCCGGTTTCTCCGTTGCGGTTATCCTGAGTTAACGATCTCGGCATGAAGACCAAATGAAGAAACTCTGTTCTCAAAAATCTTCATCCAAACTTCATCCCGCCAAGTCCATAACAGACTCAAGAGAAGCGACCGCACTATGAAGATCCTGCTGATAGAAGATGAGAAAGCATTAGCTCGCGCGGTTGTTCGACTTCTGGAGCAGGCAGGCCACCAAGTGGAATGGCGCGGCGACGGACTAGAAGGGTTGGACGAGGCAAAGCGCAACGATTACGATCTGCTTGTGCTGGACGTGATGCTTCCGGGAAAGAACGGCTGGGAGATTTTGGAAGCGCTTCGAAGGTCCCGTCGCAACCTCCCAATTCTCATGCTCACCGCCCTTGAAGAAACGGAAGATCGCGTGCGAGGGCTCGATCTTGGAGCAGACGACTACCTTCCCAAGCCGTTTGAAGGGATCGAACTAGTCGCGAGGGTAAACGCACTTCTAAGAAGAGACAAGGCGTTCAAGGGAAACATCATCCTTGTCGCCGACCTGGAACTGGACCGCAAAAACCAAACCGTCTTTCGCAGCGGGCAAGAGATTCACCTCACCAAGCGGGAGTTTCAACTGCTCGAGGCCCTAGCCGTGAACCATGGCAAAGTTCTTACCCGCGAGGTGATTCAAAACCGAGTGTGGGGCGACGAAGAGTCTTATTCCAATACCGTGGATGTCTTTGTCGGAACTCTTCGCAAGAAAGTCGACGCTCCCTTTGGTTCAAAGCTGATCCATACGGTGGTAGGTTTTGGCTACATGCTCAAATCGCCCGAGGAAGTGGCGGGACCATGACTCGTTGGGCAGACCTTCCTCTAAAATCGCGGCTTTACGCGATTACTCTGCTCACCGTTCTCTCGGCGATGGTCGGGCTCGCTGTCATCGTCGATATTGCCACTCGACAGGCAATTTTCCGATCGATCGATGGGGAACTGTTCCGACGAGCGGAAGATTTTGGGCGGGTTGCCAGGCAGCGCCCCGGTGGTCGGCCAGGCGACCCCCGTTTAGGAGATCCCCGTCAAGGCGATCCCCGACAAGGCGACCCCCGACAAGGCAACTTTGCTCCAATGATGGGTATGCAAGGGGGCGACGGGAATCGACCCCAAGGCCAGGACCCAGACGACTCCAACGGCGGACCCAACCGAAGAGGTCCCGATGGTGGCGGACCAATGGGTGAGGGTCCCGGCTTTGGTGGGCCGAGAGGCGGAGGGATGGGAATGTTTATGAGAGGCCCCAACACCATGTACGCGCCTCGATTCATCCCCGCCGGCGAACCTGACAATGGAGTCCCCGCAGAATTCCGTCGAGGTCCTTACGACCCCAAGGCGCTCCAGCAGTCGCTTCCTAACCGATTGGTCTACTCCGACATCGAGATCGAAAAGGAGCCTGTTCGGGCGCTCACCTTTCCAGTCTTTAACGATGAAAAACGAATCGGGACCATCCAAGCGGTCTATCCCCTCAGCGATTTCTTGGGATCGATGAACCGTCTCCGGATGGTCCTACTCACCGTGATCCTTCCCCTAGCGCTCGGGCTCTCGTTGGTCGGTGCGCGCCTCATTGTTGGGCTGATCGAACGGCCGCTTCGGGTTCTGAACGAGGAGGCCGAAGCCATTCAAGGTGACCAACTCGACCGACGTCTCCCCGTTGTTGGGAACGATGAATTTGCTCAACTTTCAAGAACGGTCAACCAGATGATCGACCGAATCGAGCTGACCGTGGTGCAAGAGAGGGAAGCGAAGCAAGCGCTGGAGGCCCTATTGGAACGCCAGAAGCGGTTCACCGCCGATGCCTCGCACGAGCTCAAAACCCCGATTGCGGTGATCAAAGCCCATGCCGGACTTCTGAAGACGGAACAAGGATTGACCGACGACGCGCGGGAGTCCATTGAATCGATCGACGAGTCGTCAGACCGCATGACTCGACTGGTTAAGAACCTGCTCCTCCTGGCCAGACTAGACTCTCGAACCCCCGCCACGGTCCCGCAGTTCAAGGTGGACGTCAACGAGACTCTCCTGAAAGCGGTGGACGCGGCGCAGAAGTCCACGGGTGGGTTAGCGATACCCATCGAAACCAACCTTGACCCCAACTTAGCTGTGATGGGCTCTCAAGACGATCTTTTGCGGCTCTTCCAAAACCTCATCGAAAACGCTCTGAAGTACGGATCGACCCCGGCGTCGGGTCCTATCCAGATTTCTGGGCAAGTGGAGGGTGGCAATGTGGTGGTGATCGTTCGGGATCACGGCCCGGGGATTGCAGCGGAGCACGTCCCACACTTGTTTGAGCGATTCTATCGAGTTGATAAGTCTCGGAGTACCGAAACGGGTGGCACCGGGCTAGGTCTGTCAATCTCGCACGAAATCGTCCGTTCGCACGGCGGCGAGTTGAGCGTTGAGAGTGAAATTGGAAAGGGAACCGCTTTCCAAGTTTCCTTGCCAGGGATCGCTCAGCCTTCTGCCTGAGTCAGAGCTTTATCGGCGTCAATATTTCACGACTATTGCGCCGTTGACACGATTCAAGCGTTAAAGTTAGGTCATGGTCTCGCTCGGCATCGTCGCCCCCGCTGTTCTCAGTCTCTTTGGTTTGCTTTCTCTCGCCACGGTGGGGTCCGAGGCTCCGGCGACGCCCCAAAGAATCTACTGCGGAACCTTTGCCGGGGGTGATCTTGGTGGGATCTACACCGGAACCTTTGACCAATCGACGGGCGAGATCTCTGCGCTCACAATGGCGGCAAAGATTGACTCTCCCAGCTTTTTGGTGAAGCACCCGACGCAGCCTTACCTGTATGCCATCGGCGAGGAAAACACTTCGAGCGGGCGAAAGAGCGTAGTCGCAATCTACAAAACAGGAGCTGAAAACGGCACCCTCGACCTCCTCGAAAAAACCGCTATTGGCCCAACCGGCGATTGTCACTTGGCGATTTCAAAAGACGGTCGGTACCTTGCCACCGCCAACTACTCAACGGGAGTGGTCTTGCTCTTTGAAATGGCAAGCCCAAGCAAACTAGGGGCGAAACTCGGCGAGTTTCAGCACAAAGGCACGGGGCCCAACAAGGGTCGACAGGAGGGTCCTCATGCCCACAGCGTGGATTTTGATCCCACCGGCAAGTACCTGCTGAGTGCCGACCTCGGCGCGGATCGGGTGTTCGTTTACTCAGTTGGAAGCTCACCCAAACCCGTTTTCGCCGCCGAATGTGAAGCCGGAGTGGGTCCTCGTCACATCGCTTTCGATAAGTCTGGCAAGCGTGTTTACGTGGTGAACGAGATGGACGCCACCGTCACTCGATTCTCGTTCGATCCATCAACGGGTGCCATGGCCCGCTTCGAAAAAGTCTCTCTCATGGAGTCGAGCGCACCTCGAAAAGGGGCGGCAGAAATCGCGGTGCACCCCTCTGGAAAGTGGCTCCTCGCTTCCAACCGACTCGATGAGAACACGGTCAGCAGCTTCGCGTTGGAGGGGTCCACGGGGCAACTTGGCTTCACCTCGCGAGTCCACAAGCCGCTGACTCACCCCCGACATTTCGTCATCGACCCTTCGGGCAAATGGGTGCTCGTCGGGAGCATGGATGCCGATGAGGTCCGGGTGGTTTCCTTCGACTCGACCACGGGCGGCTTGACCCTTCGGTCGCAACTGGCCAAGATGCCCAAGCCGACCTGCATCGTCTTCGCCCAATAGGCCCTGTGCCCATCAAACACGCTCACCAGACAGAGGAAAAGAAGAATGAAGCCCGTGCGTACCGTTCCGATTCTTGCCATTGCGGTTGTCTTTGGGATTGCGGGGAGCTTTGCTTGTGCCCCAAAAGTAGAAGCAATGCCCGCTTCTTCGCAAGCGACTAACGAAGCCGTTGCTGTTTTTGGCCCTAACGACTTTCTCGCAACGGGCTTCGAGCAGCGTCAAGACGACATCGTCTCGGTTGCGATGATCGCAAGGGCGCACCCGAAGTACGGGGCGTCTCTCGAGATCAACGTCAAACGGGCGACTCCAGAGACCAACGCCGCTCAGCTAACGGTGATGAACAAGGCGGCGGTGAAAAAGGGCGACGTGCTTCTCATTCGCCTTGCCGTACGAGGCAAAGCCGCTTCGGGCAATCGTGCGCAGGCGGAGATCTTGTTTGAAAGGTCCACCTCGCCTTGGACAAAGTCGATCACGCAGCCTGTTTTCTCTGCCGCAAAGGAGACAGATTGGAAAGAAGTGGCGGTGGCTTGCGAATCTGCCGAGGACTACGCTCCGGGTCAGGTGATGACCAGCGTAAGGGTCGCATTCGGGGTCCAAACCATCGAGATTGCGGGGCTCTCCGTCCAGAACTATGGAAAGTCGGTGAAGGTCGATGATCTTCAGGCAAAGTTGGTCGCCGAGAACAAGCTTGGACAAGCGACGGTCGCGTTTAACTTTGCTCAGACCAAGCAGACCATGATGGGGCTTGGCGGCAACTTCTGCCAGCCTCGATATGGCAAGACGGAGGCTCTTGACCCGGTAGGAAAGAGGGCGCTCGAAGAACTGAAGCCCGTCCATGCTAGGGTGGGAATACCGCTCAACCACTGGATGCCGGAGAAGGGCAAATTCAACGAAGGGGCTCAAGCCAAGGCGTGTATGGAGGCCATGGCCGAGTTCCGCAAACGAAAAATTCCGATCGTCGCTTCCGTCTGGGAAGGACCCGTTTGGCTCCAAGGCGGCAATGCCGAACAATCCGGCCGAGTGCTTCCGCCCGAGAAGTACGCCGACTGCATCGATGGAATCACCGCCTTTCTGGTGAAAGCCAAGCGAGATTTTGGGGTCGAGGCTGAATACTTCAGCTTTAACGAACCAGATTACGGAGTCAACTTCAAGTTCTCGCCCGAGCAGATGATCGCCTTCCTCAGGCAGACCGCTAAGAAGTTTGCCTCGGCGGGGTTGAAGACCAAGTTCGTGGTGGGCGACACCGCGAACGGCGTGAATCTGGTCAACTTTGCCACCCCCATCCTCAACGATCCCACCCTTAAGCCCCATTTGGGACCCATCGCCTTCCACTCTTGGGACGGCCTTTCTGCCGGGACCTCTGCTTACACCGCCATTGCCGACTTGGGCAAGAAATACAACAAAGAGGTCTGGTGCCTGGAAGCGGGGCACGATGCCCAACTTTGGCAAGCCAAGAATCCTTGGGAATCCTGGAGCAATGCTCTTCGCACGGCGATGGCGTACGAGCGAACCATTCGGCTAACCAACGCCACACTGATGGACTACTGGACCTACCAAGACAACTACCCGTTGGTCTCGCAAGACGGCACGCGGCCATTCCCGGTGTTCACGGTGATGAAAGAGATGGCGGAGCTTTTTGGTCCAGGAACACGCGTTTCAAATCCCAACTTATCCGCGGAGGAACTTCAGGCGATAGGCACCGTGGACTTGCAAGGGAAGCGGCGCGCCATGCTCATCAACCCTATCGGAGCAGGAACTGCGACCCTGACGGGTTGGACGCCACAATCAAATGTCCAAGTCCTTACCTTTGCCGGATCAGGAACGCCGTCGATCACGAAGAAAACCATCGGCGTCGATGGAACGCTCACGGTCGACGTACCAACCCAGTCGGTGATTTTCCTCAAATAGAAACAGGCAAAACGATCAAGAAAATCTCCCCGCTTTTCGCGTAGAAACACGGGGAGTTCCGCACACGTTTGCCCAAAACGTGTATCCTTTCGTCTACTATTTAGGTATTGCCATGTCTCAAGACAAGATCGTCGTTGTTGGTGCCAGAGAGAACAATCTCAAAAACGTGACGGTCGAGATTCCTCGAGACAAGCTGGTGGTGATCACGGGCCTCTCCGGTTCTGGAAAGTCCAGCCTTGCCTTCGATACGATCTACGCCGAGGGTCAGCGCCGGTACGTGGAGTCCCTTTCTGCCTACGCCCGACAGTTCTTGGGGCAAATGGATAAGCCGGACGTCGACCACATTGACGGTCTCTCTCCCGCCGTCTCCATTGACCAAAAAAGCGCTTCGAAAAACCCTCGCTCCACGGTCGGAACGGTGACTGAGACCTACGACTACCTTCGAATTCTCTTTGCCCGTGTGGGAACGCCGCACTGCATCAACGGTCATGGACCGATTGAACGGCAGTCGACCGACCAGATTGTCGACGTCGCTCGAATGTTGCCCGAGGGCACGAAGATGCAGATTCTCGCCCCCGTGGTGCGTGGACGAAAAGGCGAGTACAAGAAAGAACTTCAAGACATCGCAAAGGCGGGCTACGTCCGCGTGCGGGTCGACGGTGAGATGTACGAAGTCACCGACGACATTCAGATGGATCGCTACAAGCAGCACACCATCGAAGTGGTTGTGGACCGCTTGGTGGTGAAAGAAGGCATCGAGCGCCGCCTCACCGACTCCATTGAAGCAGCCCTCAAAATGGGAAGCGGACTGGTCACTCTTTCGGTTCAACCAACCGAGGGTGCCGAGCTTCCCCCGATCATCGAGAACATGCTCGAACGCCATTCGGGCGAGAGCCAAACCGATGATTGGCAAGATCTCCTCTTCAGTGAGGCGTACGCCTGTTCAGTTTGCGGATTCTCGCTGCCCGATCTGGAACCGAGAATGTTCTCGTTCAACTCCCCGTTCGGTGCCTGCCCCGATTGTACGGGTCTTGGCACGAAGACCGAGTTCGACCCCGATCTCGTCGCTCCAGATAGAAACAAATCGCTCCGAGACGGAGGCATTCTGCCTTTCGTTTACAAGTCGGGTGAGGTCAAAGATTGGTGGCCAGAAATGCTCGACGCCGTCGGTCGCGCATTGGGCTTTGACGCTTCTCTTCCGATCAAGGAGATCCCGGAATCGGGCATGGAGGCGGTCTGGAACGGACTGGACGAGCCAATTGTCGTTCAGATGAAGTACGGCAAGAGCACTCGCACCTTCACGACCGAATGGCGCGGCGTGCTGGCCTCGCTCAAGAAGCGATACGACGAAACCGAGTCGGAATGGGTGAAGCAAGACCTGGAGCAGTACATGGCGACCAAGCCATGCCCGTCTTGCCAAGGAAAGCGACTCAAGCCGGAGTCGCTCCTGATCCGAGTTGCCGATCACGACATGGCTCAGGTCACCTCGATGTCGGTTGAGGATTCGGCTCGCTTCTTTGAGGGCCTCTCGGAGAAGCTTTCGAAACGACAACTCGTCATCGCAGAACGAGCCGTCAAGGAGATCATCGAGCGTCTACGATTCCTTCTCGACGTCGGCCTTGGCTACCTGACGATGGACCGAAACGCGCGAACCCTGAGCGGCGGAGAAGCTCAGCGCATCCGACTCGCGACCCAAATCGGCTCCGGCCTCATGGGCTGTCTATACGTCCTCGACGAGCCCTCGATCGGTCTGCACCAGCGCGACAATCGCAAACTCATCCAAACGCTCAACCGCCTGAGAGACCTTGGAAACACCGTTCTCGTTGTCGAACATGACGAGGAGACCATGCTGGAGGCGGATTACCTGCTGGAACTCGGTCCTGGGGCGGGCGAGCACGGTGGCCTAGTGGTCGCCGCTGGCGACCTGGAGACGTTCTTGAAAGCGGATTCGCTGACCGCCCAGTATCTCTCTGGACGGCGTCGAATCGAGATTCCGAATGAATACCGCAAGCCGGGCGATCGCTGGATCAAGATCACCGGGGCAAGAGGCCACAACCTCAAGAACGTCGATGTCGAAATTCCGCTAGGCTGCTTCGTCTGCGTGACGGGTGTCAGTGGTTCGGGTAAGTCAACGCTCATTCAAGACACGCTCTTCCCGCGCCTCATGTTTGAGGTGTACGGCACGCGATCGGTCTGGGAACCTCACAACGACATCTCTGGTCTTGAGCATTTCGACAAGGTGATCGACATCGACCAATCGCCGATCGGTCGAACCCCACGCTCCAACCCGGCGACCTACACGGGCACGTTTGACATGATTCGGGATCTGTTCACCCTAACCCCCGACGCCAAGCTTCGAGGGTACAAGCAGGGTCGATTCAGCTTCAACGTCAAGGGGGGGCGCTGCGAAGCCTGTCGTGGCGACGGTGTGCTCAAGATCGAGATGCACTTCCTGCCCGACGTGTACGTTCCTTGTGAAGTCTGTAAAGGCAAGCGATACAACCGCGAGACCCTAGAGGTGAAGTACAAGGGCAAGAGCATTGCCGACGTGCTTGCCATGACCATCGAAGAGGCGTGCGAGTTCTTCAAGCCGATCCCCAAGATTCACCGGAAGCTGGAGACCTTGTTAGAGGTCGGTCTCGGCTACATTCGCATGGGACAACCCGCCACCACCCTGTCCGGCGGTGAGGCTCAACGAGTGAAGCTCGCCTCCGAGCTCTCCAAGCGATCCACGGGTCGAACCATCTATATCCTCGACGAGCCGACCACGGGTCTCCACTTCGAAGACGTTCGCCGACTCCTTGGCGTCCTTCAACGCCTAGTCGCTCAAGGCAACACCGTACTCGTCATCGAGCACAACTTGGATGTTGTCAAAACGGCCGACTGGCTGATCGACATGGGTCCTGAGGGTGGAACTCGTGGAGGCACGGTTGTCGCCCAAGGCGACCCGGTCACCGTTTCGAAATGCGAAGAGTCGCACACGGGGGTCTACCTTCAACAGATTTTCGAGAAACGGGGAAGCGCACCCAAAAGCACGCTGGCAGTGGTCCAGGCCGAATCGAGGGCGCCCATGGTGGCTGAGAAAAAGAAGAAATTTAAAGCCGGTTCCAAGTAAGCCCGTAACGAAGGCGCAGTTTGGCTACCCACCCGGTTGCTGAATCGCCTACAATCAATGAGGGGAGCATTCGCGGAATTCCGCCGAATGTGCCTGTTTATGGTCTGAGGCGAAGCCGCCACAGCAAACAGACCGTAACGATCTTCAGGTCATGTCGAATGTTCTGCGCTACCTAAGCCCGCGATATCACGTGAGCAAAGTCAAAGAAGACTTCGTTCTCATGAAGCGAGCCTTCATGGAGCGCAAAACGTGGTGGCCCACCGAAACCCTCGAGCAGGTCGCGGAAATGTTCCGCGCCAAGCTTTACTCATCATTCTTCTTGTCCGGCCCGTTTAGCGTGCTCGCCCTGGTCTTGGGACACTGGACCCAGGTTTGGACGCAGAATCCTTGGTGGGGAGCCGGAGGAACCGTTCTCTACACGATCCTCATCACCACTCTTGCCTACCAAGTTCTTTGGTGGTTGGATAACCGAAGGCTCTATCTGGCAGAGCACAAGAATCGATTGGAATGCCTGCTGGAGATGCAGAGAGACCTTCTGCCCGTGCACTTCAAAGGGATCAAATTCGGTTTGATGTTCTTGGTGATCGTTGCCCCAATCAATGCCGCCATCATCGCCTTCGGCTACAAAATGGTACCGAATCTGGTGAACATGCTCCCGGCGGGCGTGATCCTTTGGATCGTCGATGTCATCCTCGTCCAAGGAACCTTCGTCCGGATCATGGGCGAATTCTTCGACAAGTATTCGCACAAACTGGCGTCACGCCATTGTAGCCTTGCTCGTCCGGCTACTGCGGCATAGCTCTTCCAACCGATCGGAAATCATCTGAGCGGCGTCCGGGTAAGCATTCTCAATCCCGGCCGCGGTCATTCTTGACCGGCTTGCCGGGTTTGCGAGCAAATCGTCGACGGTGTGCTCAAGAGCTTCCGGATCAAGCACAAGCTTGCCCGCCCCGATATCGTCTAACCAGCGAGCATTGTCTTCTTCCTGACCTGGAATCAAGAACGGCTTGTAGATCAGGAACGGCGTTCCTGTTGCCAGTGCCTCAAAGGTGGTGAGCCCACCGCTCTTCCCGATCAAAAGCGTCGTTCGTCGCATCATGTCGGCCATCTTGTCTGGCGCAACGTGACCAAAGATCTCCACGTTCGGGCTGGACCCGAACAGGGTGGTCAACCGATCCTTCGCCGCCTTGCTCCGACCCGCGACGACCTGGATATTGACATCATGGTGCGAAAGCCTCTCGATGACGTCTTCAAAGGGCCCCGCGCCGATTCCTCCCGAGGAAAGCAGCAGCGTGTTCGGCGAGCGATCGTACTCGACGGTCCCGGTAAATGCCGGGTGGATCGGAATACCGACCACATCGGTGTGACCCTTCGTGTACGGCAGGCGCTCATAGAGAATCTTCTCCGTGAACGGGGTCGGAACGAAGAAGTAATCCGGCTTGCCTCGCAGCCACATTCGGTGCGGTCTCAGGTCGGTAACAACAACCGCCACCTTGCAGCCAAGCTCTTTGCGAATGGATGGGAGCCTCGGCTGAGCAACACTGTGCGTGCAAACCACGCAGTCTGGTTTGTAAAGTCGAATGACCTCGTCGATAGGGTAGGTCCAGGTTCGATCCAACCAGGTCTGCACCCAGTAGTTCAGATAGGGCTTGTCGGAGGTTTTGTACAGGTGACCCCACATGCGCGGATTGCGCCGAACGAGCATCTCGTAGCCGCCTTTGAACCAGTGTCGAAAAGCGACCGGAACGTGGTCCATGCAGTCCACCATTTCGGCTTCATGACCTCGGCTCAGCAACTCAGATACCAGCGCGTTTCCGGCGCTATGGTGCCCGTTGCCGGTGGAGGCGGAAAGAACAAGGAATCGCTTACGCATGGCCTGTAAAGGAAACGTTAAAAGACGCTCTTCATCGTACCGGAGCAGCCTAGGCGGCGTGTCCTCTACGGTCAAGAACTCGTATCACGCGGGTTCGGTGGTATCGCTGAAGAAGCACTAGGGTGAAGTCCAGCCAGAGCAAGACGCCGATCATGAAGCTCAAGGGGTACGCCCCCATCATCAGCATTCGAACAAAGCCCGGCACGTTCAGAAGCCCCGCGACGAGGTGAATTTTCTCCGCGGTTCGAGTGTCTTGCTCAAAACGGACTCGACCCTCGTAGTTCGACTCCATGAACTGGGTCTTTTCTTCTCGGAGCTTGTCCACGTAGTCCACAACAAATTTGCGGAACCGTTCGAACCCAAGGGCCCGATAGAACTCCACATTTTCAAACCACAAGAGCTTGTGAACACCGCTTGGGGGAGTGAAGACTGCCTTCTCCCGTTCGACGGGCAGACCGTCGGGGTCGGCAGGAACCATCGGCAAGATCGACAATTTGTAGAACTCGTTGAGAACGAAGACCAAGTGAACGGCCAGCAGCAAAATCATCGGAGCCGCCTCGAACCAGAATCCGTTCATGGTGAGAAGCCAAAACGGACCTAGATTCATCAACAGGCGAATCAGGTTGCTGTAGCCGTAATAGCGCGCGCCGCGCGTGACATCGTCGAGTTCCTGAGCGGTAAAGCCGCTCGGAGAATGAAAAACGAACGGGCGGTCGCCCCAAAAACGCCTCATGGCCTCGTGCACCGCACTCGCACCGATGAGACGGAGCAATGTGGTTTGCAGATTCTGTCTGGGCAGAGTGTGGTCAGAATTCACAGGTTTCAAGATAAGACGTGCTCGCGGGGCTGATCGTTGATACGTTAGCGCGGTGCGCCCGTTGCGGCGTTTCTTCGCCGAATTTCACGCGCCCTTTCCTTAGCGCGTTTCCGTCTTGATCGACCTTCCAAAGGTTCGACCGTCGGGTTCTTTTTGTCCCAGTCGATCAACTCCAACGTGCCGTCTTCATATTCTACAACGGCGGTCTTGTGCTCCACCCAGTCGCCGCAGTTCACATAGACAAAACCATCTTCAAGAACGCGAATTTCTGGTCGGTGGACATGACCACAAACGATCCCGTCGTACCCTTCCTCACGAGCATGCTCAATGAGCATCTCGTCGAAATGGTCTCGCGGGGCGAAGAGACTCTTTGTGAACCGCTTGAGCTTCGACGCAAAGTCAACCTTGCGCTTTCGCTTCTTGTTCACGCGATTATTGACGGCTTGCGCGTACTCGTAGAGCCAGGCGCCCATCCATGCGATCTTCGTGTATTTGGTGCAGCTGCGATCAAAGAGGTCGCCATGAACGATCAGCAAATCCCTTCCGTCCGAAGTGCGATGACTGAAGGAATGAGCAAACTCGATGAACCCGAATTCAAAGCCGTTCATGCGGCGCATGAACGCGTCGTGATTGCCCGGCGTGTAACGAATCTCCGTTCCGTGCTTGGCTTTGCCGAGGATGGTGCGAATGACGTTGGTGTGCTCTTGCTTCCACTTCCGCTCGCGAGTTACCCAGCCGTCGATGATGTCGCCAACCAGAAAGAGATGGTCGCAATCCACCGAGTAGAGAAAGTCCTGAACGGCGGCGGGTTTGCTTCCGACGGCGCCCAGGTGGACGTCCGACAAAAAGATCGACCGGTAGTGGGTCGTCTCTCGGGGTTCCCGCCCATCTTCATCGACGTCGGGACCGGCAGCGAAGAGGCTGGAAAGCTTCGGAAGGTCGTCCAGCTTCTTCGAGGAGTCGGGTAGGTGGTTACTCAAACCGTCTCTTAATGGTACGGCATTTTATCAATCACATTGCAAAACGCCGATCTCTCTTAAACTAAAAAGCGGTACTCGGTTCGGCTCTTCAGCCTCTCGCCACCCGAGTTCAAGAGCGTGGAAGGAAAGTCTGGCTGATTCGGTGCGTCGGGGAACTTTTGGGTCTCCAAACAGAAACCCGCCCTCTTCTGGTACGCCGTTCCACTCGGACCCACGCGAGTTCCATCCAAGAAGTTGCCAGAGTAGAACTGGATTCCCGGCTCAGTGGTCCACACCTCCAGACTCCGGCCCGATTGGGAATCCACTCGGGCGGCGAGCATCATGCCCTCGGAAGCCCGATCAAGCACAAAGTTGTGGTCGTATCCACCCGCGATCTTCAACTGATAGTCGCCAGCTTCGATCCGCTCGCCGATCACATGCTCCGTCGTGAAGTCAAACGGGGTACCAGTCACGGATCGGATTTCGCCCGTTGGAATAAGGCTGTTGTTAACGGGAGTGTAGTGACCCGCGTTCAACGTGAGCGTATGCCCAAGAATGTCGCCCGATCCCTCGCCATTCAGGTTGAAGTAGGCGTGGTTGGTCAAGTTCACGTGAGTGGTCGCGTTCGTTTCGGCCTCGTACTCGATCACCAAAGCCCCGCCCTCTAGTCGGTAGCGAACAACGACCGCGAGCTCGCCCGGGAAGCCCTGATCGCCATCTGGCGAGGTGTGATAGAGAACCAATGTCTCGTCTTCGACCACTGCGTTCCAAACGTGCTTGTCGAACCCGACGGGGCCCCCGTGAAGCGTTCCAGGGTTGCCACCCGCAGGATGCTCGTTGGTCGGAAGTTGAAACACTTGACCTTCGATCTCGAACCGACCGTTGGCGATTCGGTTGCCAAATCGACCGACGATGCAGCCAAAGAACGGCGACTCCGTTTCGTAAGAATGGAGGTTGTCAAAGCCAAGGGTCACGTTCTCGATCTTGCCGTCGCGGTCCGGTACGGAGATTCGCGAGATCGCTCCACCAAGGGTCAGAATCTCGACTTCGATCGGTTTCCCAGGAGCAATCTCACCGCTAAGCGTGAATGCGTTGACCTCCTTGATCTGAGAAGGAGAAGACTCACTAAGCGTGCCGAATACCCGTTTGGAAACAGCCATGACATCCGAAAGTATGTCCGCGACGAAAGGCATTCGGCAGGCTTAGCCGACGTTTTTTCCGGATTCCACTCGCCTACTGGGGAAGAAATCTCGGTGATGAATCGATTTAGCGTTTCCTTGAGCGTTTAAGCGCGAGACCAACTGACCGTTCCGTCCGGATTGTCGACCAGCGTTATTCCTCGCTCGCTCAGATCCTTCCGGATCGAGTCGGCGGTGGCGAAGTCCTTCGACTTCTTCGCCTCTTTGCGCTTCTCGATCAGACCTTCAATTTCAGCCGCTTCATCAGCAGAGACGGTCGGCTCTTCAACCTTCGCCTCGCTCTCATCTTCGTAATCGCTGTGAACAATACCGAGCAGGCCGTTTAGCTTCTCCAAGAAAGTAAGAGCGTTCTCACCGTCGATCTTAGACATTGAATCGCCCTGTCGAGTAATCGCCCGAGCGCCTGCCAAGCCCTTTGCGAGAGCGACCGGAGTGTTCAGGTCCTCACACATGGCGTCGAGCGCCTCTTGATAAAGCAGATTGAGTTCGGAGGCAAATGCCGAATCCTCCCCGGTCGCCTCTCGCTCGAGAGCCTCCTTAGCGGCGATGGTCGCGCGCTTGTAGCGCTCCACGTTCAGCTCAGCGTCGCTAAGTGTTTGGTCGGTGAAGTTGTACGGCTTGCCGTACTGACCCGCGATCAACGCATACCGAATTGCGAGCGGAGAGAGGCCCCTCTCCAAAAGCATGCGAACGGTGTAGAAGTTGCCTGCGGATTTGGCCATCTTCTCGCCGTTAACTTGTAGAAATCGCGTGTGGACCCAGTGGTTGCAGAACGTCTTGCCCGTAAGCGCTTCACTCTGTGCGATCTCGCATTCGTGGTGCGGGAACATGTTGTCCTCGCCACCCGAGTGAAGATCGATCGTATCGCCCAGATAAGCGCGCGCCATCACCGAGCACTCGATGTGCCAGCCGGGGAATCCCCAACCGTACGGCGAGAACCACTGCATCAGGTGCTTGTCGTCTTTCTTCCAAACCGCGAAGTCCGATTGGTCCTGCTTGTTATCGTCTTGAACGACCTCGCGCACGCCTCGTCTCAGCTTCTCCTGAGTGTTTCCGCTCAGCTTGCCGTAGTCGGGGAAGGCTTCGACCTTGAAATAGACCCCGGTGGGCGTTTCGTAGGCAAAGCCCTTGTCGATCAGAGTCTGCGCGGCAAGGATTTGCTCGCGCACGTGCTGGGTCGCTTTAGGTCGGATACTCGGCTCGGATAAGTTGAGCTTTTGCCAATCTTCCTTGTACGCATCCTCGTAAAATTCCGCAAGCTCCCAGACGTTGTTGAAGTGCTCGCCTTCTTTACTGCGAAGGGCCTTGGCCATCTTGTCTTCGCCCTGTGCGTCCGCCACATCGTCTTCGGTGAGGTGGCCGACGTCGGTGATGTTCGTCACCCAAATGACATCCAGCCCAATTGCTTTGGCGGTGCGCACAATGAGATCAGCGGTCAAGAACGACCGAAAATTACCGATGTGCGCATAGGAATAGACCGTGGGTCCACAGGTGTAAAACTTCAAAACTCCCGGCTCAAGGGTCACTAGCGGCTTAACCGTGCGGCTGAGCGAATCGTAAAGTTTTAAAGTGCGCGAGCTCATAATCGGAAATGGAAGTGTACCGGGAGGTCTAGCCCGTACGTCCTTCCCTTAAGACGATGAAAATGAACCATCCATTCCCTCGAAGAGTCGCTCTTTCGCTGGTCACGGTTGCCCTCGCTGGACTCGCTTTTGGTCACGGTCAGCGTGGAAAGGCTCCGGTAGACAAAACGGTTTGGGAAAAAGACCCCTCGGTCGCCTTTGCCAAAGCAAAGAAGGAAGGGAAGCGGGTGTTCATCGACTTCTACACGACTTGGTGCGGACCGTGCAAAACAATGGATCGGAGCGTTTTCCCGCGAATGGTCCGATACGCCGAGTGGAACAAACTGATCCATCTCAAAATTGATGCTGAGAACGCAAAGATGGTCTCGCTGGTGAAGAAGTTCAAGATCGAGGCGTACCCAACGATGATCGTTGCCTCGCCCGATCGAAAACAACTGCTTCGGATCGAGGGCTCCCTCGAAGATTCGGCACTCCGAGACAAACTACTCACTTTGAACCCTCGTCCGAACCGAGTGCCAAAAGTAAAGAAACCGGGCGGCTAGGCCACCCGGTTGAACTCTCCTCTCCAAAAAGTAGTTTTGCGATTACTTGCGTCGTCGGCGAATCAGAGCGACTGCGCCGAGTCCAAGCGCCACCATCGAAGCAGGCTCGGGCACGACGTTGACCGTGTAGGTCGCAACTTCAGACGAAAGAAGGTCGCCGTTCGGAAGAAAAGCAGAGGCCTTCACACCCAGTTGGTACACACCCGATTGAGTGAACGCCCAGTTTTGGTGGACGTGGCTGCCGGAGGGGAAAATGAACTTGTCCGAAGCATCGACTCCGTTGGAGGTCGCCATCCAAACCGTGCCGTTGTCTCGCCAAATGGAGAAGTCGCCCGGACCGGAGAAGGAAACCAGGGAGATCGTCACCCAGGGTCGATTTCCGAACCCACTGACTCGCGCGTCCGTTTCCGTGTAGCTCTTAAAAGTGTTTGCTGGAATATCCTCGGCGGCGATACCGAACCAAGGCGTATTGATTGGATTCGAGAACGGATCTTCCCAAACTCGGAAAATCGGTTCTCCGGCCGGAACGCCGATGAAGTCGAATTGGGCGCCTGCAGGTCGAGTGGTCAAAGCTTCCGGATCAAGCTCCACAACGGCATCGCCGGGTTCAAAGTGACCCGGGGCGTAGTCCTCGGCGTGGAGACCAAGGTGAAGCTCAGAGTTCTCATATTCGACCTCAAAAAGGTCAACGTGTCCGCTTGAGATCACAGTCTGGGCAGAAGCGACGGAGCCAAGCCCCAGAGCCAAGACCGACCCAAGAGCCAATCGCGGGAGTGTGGTGTTTAATCGAATGTTCATAGTTTTTGCCTCAATGTCGAAAATCAGACCTGCCCTACTGGGGAGGTAGCGCGAAGTCAAAACGTTGGTTCGCCCAGCCGCGAATCTTTCCTGCGGGCATGGATTTCACATGGGTGTCCGCATAGGCGTAGTTGGAATTGCCCTGGGTGCGATTGCCCATCGAGCCATTGAATCGATCCGGCTGAATCTCCGCCAAGATGCGATTCCAAATGGTTTGCGTGTTGGTGGTGCGGAACCAGAAGTAGCTGTGAACGTGGTCGTAGTAGGCGTTCACCGGGGCGGAATCGGCGACCACAAAGAGGGTCAAAGTTTCCGATGGCCGGGGAAGCGAATCGAAGTTCCGATACCCTCCGGCAGAAACAGCCACGGCGTCGGTCAAGTAGCCGTTGATCACGTAGGAGGTCGCGTTCGCCCGAATCCGCTCGCGAGCCTTGGGGTCAGCCGGACAGACGCGAATATCGTCGACCTTCCCGATGTAAGGCTTGAGGGTGAAGACCCAAGAATCTTCCTCAGGAAGGAATGGGTCGTGGCGAGATTGCGGGACCCCGCCATCGTAATCGCCCGCGTAAAGCTGCAGGCCGATCGAGAGCTGACGCATGTTGCTTCCGCACTGAGTTTTCTTCGCCGCTTCCTTGGCTTGGGCGAAGACGGGGAACAGGATCGCAGCCAGAATTGCAATGATCGCGATGACCACCAGCAGTTCAATCAGCGTGAAACCGGCACGGAACTTGCGCATACTCAGATAGGCTACCCCCCTTCCCTATATGCTACTACCCCAGAGGGGTATAAGTTTCCGTATTTCTAACAGGTTTGGAAAATTGCTTTGGAAGCCCTGCTCTGGACGTATAAACGCAGAGACGGTAGCATGGCAGCAATACAAATGAAGGCGGAAGTTTACGACGACGCTAAGAAGCGTCTGGCAAGGATTCAAGGACAGGTCGCAGGCATCCAAAAGATGATTGACGACGAGAGATATTGCGTGGATATCCTCACCCAAGTGTCCGCTCTTCGATCTGCGCTTGATCAGTTCGGGCTTCTCATGCTCACCTCCCACATCGAGGATTGCGTCTACGGGTGTGAACACACCGAATTCGAGTCTCAGGAAGATCGGGTCAAAGAGCTGAGAACCACCCTCAACCGATTCCTGAAGTAACCCTCGACCGCCCTTCCGGGAACCTTTCCATTTTTGTCAAGATTCATCCACAATGGGATGATACAGTCCGTCACGGATCGTAGAAGAGGGTGAGAGACGTAGCCGGTGCTGCCGGGAGGGTCTTTCACGGAAAAGAATATGAGCGAAAAGGTTCTGGACGAATCCACAGCCCTGTTAGAGCAATTTGCCAACCGGGACTACGAACACGGTTGGGCGACCGATCTCGAAGCCGACCAGTTTGAGCCCGGTCTCAACGAAGATGTCATTCGGCGATTGAGCGCCAAGAAGAACGAGCCGCAATGGCTTTTGGATTGGCGACTCAAGGCGTACGCCCATCTTCAAAAGATGAAGCCGCCCAAGTGGCCAAACGTTGCTTACGAGGCAACCGACCTTCAGTCGATCGCTTACTACTCGGCTCCGAAGTCGCTTCCACAGCTCAACAGCCTGGATGAAGCTGACCCTGAGCTTCTTCGAACCTTTGAGAAGCTTGGAATCCCGATCGATGAGCAGAAGGTTCTTCTCAACGTCAAAGGCGCCGCCCCATCTGCCGCCGACGCACGAAACATTCCGCTCTCCGGTGTAGCCGTCGACGCCGTTTTCGATAGCGTTTCGGTTGTCACGACCTTCAAAGAGAAGCTGCGCGAACTGGGCATCATCTTTTCGTCCATCTCCGAAGCCGTGCACGAGTTCCCCGAACTCATCCAAAAGCACCTAGGATCGGTGATCCCGTACAGCGACAACTACTACGCAACGCTGAACTCGGCGGTGTTCTCCGATGGATCGTTCGTTTACATCCCCAAGGGTGTGCGATGTCCTATGGAGCTCTCCACCTACTTCCGAATCAACGCCCAAAACACGGGTCAGTTCGAGCGAACTCTGATCATCGTTGAGGAAGGCGGATACGTAAGCTATCTGGAAGGTTGCACCGCTCCCAAGCGAGATGAGAATCAATTGCACGCGGCGGTTGTGGAACTCGTTGCTGCCGGCGACGATGCGGTGATCAAGTACTCCACCGTTCAAAACTGGTATCCGGGCGATCCCAAAACGGGCAAGGGCGGCATCTTCAACTTCGTCACCAAGCGGGGTCGATGTATGGGGAAGCGATCCAAGATCACTTGGACGCAGGTCGAAACCGGCTCGGCGATCACCTGGAAGTATCCGTCGGTCATTCTCCAAGGCGACGACTCGATCGGCGAGTTCTACAGCGTGGCGCTCACCGCCGGAAAGCAACAAGCCGATACGGGCACGAAGATGATCCACATCGGTAAGCGCACGAAGTCCACGATTGTCTCCAAGGGCATTTCTGCAGGCAACGGACAGAACACTTACCGAGGGCTCGTCAAGATCAATCCCGGTGCAGAAGGCGCTCGGAACTACTCGCAGTGCGACTCCATGCTCATGGGCGATCGCTGCGGTGCGCACACCTTCCCGTACATCGAGGTCAAGAACCCGACCGCAACGGTGGAGCACGAAGCGTCTACCAGCAAGATCGGCGAGGATCAAATCTTCTACTGCAATCAGCGTGGAATTCCCACCGAGGACGCGGTGAACATGATCGTCTCCGGCTTCTGCAAGGACGTATTCCGAGAGCTCCCAATGGAGTTCGCGGTCGAAGCGCAAAAGCTTCTGGGTGTCAGCCTAGAAGGCAGCGTCGGCTAACCCGGTGAGGGTCTGGTTTCTTGGTAATCGCCAAGGAACCAGGCCCGCTTAGGTCGAACGTCCTTACAGTTGCGCGAGCCCAACATTCCCGACATACTGGAAACAGGAACTTGTGGGAACGATTTCAGCTTGTGAACTCGTAAGGTAGGCAAGAACTCCAAGCAGGTTGCGATGCTTTTTAGTCTCACAAAATCCAGAACCGCAGAAAAGGACCGAGCGGCCTTTGAAAGCTTGTTGCGCCAAAGTCAGCGCCAAGCATACGGCTACGCTTTTCGACTCTGTGGCAACGCTCACGACGCCGAAGACTTGATGCAAGAGGCGTACGTTCGAGCCTACAAGTTTTTCCACCGATATGATGAAAACCTGCCGTTCACGGCATGGCTTTTCCGCATCATGTCGAACGCCCACATCGACATTGTTCGTCGAAAGAACCGCATCAAATCGGTTTCGCTCGATGGTCATGGCGAAGATGGAAAGTCCGATTGGGAAATCGCCGACGAGACGTCCACTCCTGATCGAGAAATGCTCGATGGCGCCCTTGAAGACGTGGTTGAAAAGGGACTTTCGCGCCTCAACCCAGAGTTCCGACAGGCGGTGGTCTTAGCCGATCTTGAGGGCATGGCCTACGACGAAGTCGCCGTTGTGATGAACACTTCGGTCGGTACCGTACGGTCCCGAATTCACCGCGGTAGAAAGATGTTGCGGAACTATTTAAAGGTTCACGCGCCTGAACTTTACGGGAGGTACGAAGATGACCTGTCGTAACGTAGAAACCAAGCTGTCGGCATTTGTAGATTCAGAACTTACCGGGCGCGAAATGTTCGCTGTCCGAAGCCACCTTGCCGAATGTGAATCATGCCGTTTCGAGCTTGAAGCTCTACGAACCGTTCGTAGCTTGGTCCAGGATTCCCTAGAGACACCTCCGCTCCCGGACGGCCTTGAGGCTCGACTCCTCTCTGCGCTGGACGCCGAGGATCGCAAATCGGCTCGTCCTTCGCCTCGCCTTGTCTTCGCGGGTGGTCTCGTCTGTGCTCTTGCCCTTCTTGGATTCGTCTCCATGAATCAGAAGATCGAGCGCGACAAGGAACGGCAGTTTGTTGAAGGAGTAGAACGACGACTTCGGAGCGATATCGTCTTTGTCTCCGATGGCGACGCTATTTCGGGCGCGCCCATTGTAACGGCTACGGCTTATGGAAGGCGTTAGTCTTTTCGCGACAACCCTTTGCTTATCCACTTTGCTCGTGCAGCCCACGGGCGGTGATAATCGGGCAAAGGAGTTGTTGGCAAAGAGCTTCCAAAGGTCGTTCGGCGTCAACATCATCGCGCTGATCGAACAGCGAGATCCTTCTAACGTCGGCGAGATGCAGCTTGTCAAAGTGGAGCGTTCTCGCGCTGGAAGCACCAGACACCAGATTCTAAGGCCACTGCGGAGTCAAGGCGTGATGTCGATTGACGACGGCGAGCGGTCCATGATGTACCTCCCCGCCGAGAACATGGTGATCAACCAGGAATCTCCCCAAAAGGCGGATGGCGAAATCGACTTCCGGGTCAATCTCACGGCGAAAAACTACCTGCTCACTCTTGAATCCGGACCAGAAATCGCCGGGCGAGAGACGACGATCATCATTGCCAAGCCGCGTGAAAACTGGCTCGATGAACGACGCATCTATCTAGATGAAAAGACTTCCTACCCCCTTCGCCACGAGGTCGTCCGGGGAAACAAGGTGGAACTGCAGTTCACGACGAAGGACATCCAGTACCCACCCACCATGAGTTCGGAAATCTTCCGCATGCGAAAGATTGGTGGTGTTACCGAGTTGCGATACGACCGCCCTGCTGATCTGAAAGATCCAAAGCAAGCCGAAAAGCTGGTCGGGTTCATCCCGATCGTCCCAAAGAACTTGCCGATGGGCTTCAAGGTTCAGAGCATCCAAGTTAACGAAACCGAAGAGTTGGCCTCCGTAGCCGTTCGAATCACCGATGGTCTGGTACGAGCCACCGTTTACCAATGGCGCCAATCCGAGGAGGATGACAAGGTGGCCTCGATGGACAACCGGACCGCCGGAACCAAGCGAGGCATCCGAGTCATGCTCGTTTCCGAACTTGGAGCGAGCGTTCGCAAGAAGCTTCTGGATGCGTTTGTTGCCTTTGCCCGAGAAGCCGGCCCCAGTGGCTGGAACGACATTATTGTTTCCCGGACTCAACCCGGTCAGTAGGAAACAGGGATCGGGCTTTCGTCAACGCCCGACCCTTAGGTCCCGACCAACGAAATTTGGGAACTCGAAGTCTGTTTTCAACCGTTCCGAATCTATGGGCTCGCGAGACCTTAAGCAAGGAATTGAAGATTCTTGGAAAACATCTCGGCGAACTCGACGTTTTTAGCGTAAAGAAGTAAAGCGCTTGGCAGAAATCAGAGCTATGAGAAAACCAGTTGCCACCTACGTAATCTTGACCCTCGGTTTTGCGACCGGTGCGGTTTCGATGGTCTTCCTGAACGGAGGGGTTCAACCTCCGGCCGCCGTTGCCGGAGTCCAAGACAAGGCGGTCTTCCAAAAAGCCTCTGGAACCACCACCGAGAATCTCGCGACCATCCGGTCTTTGGATGAAGCGTTCGCCAATCTGACCGACTTTGTCGCCCCGGCGGTTGTTCACATTCGAGCAAGCTCGAATTCTCAGCGGGACGAGTTAGGTCGCCGCATGGGTGCGGTTGCCGGAGACGGTGCCGGGTTCATCTATCGAGCGGACGGTTACATCATCACCAACGACCACGTTGCCGGTGGCTACGACAAAGTGACGGTCGTCCTGAAAGACGGTCGAGAGTTCGAGGGCAAAGTCATCCGCGCCCCTGAATCCGACATCGCCGTGGTTAAGATCAGCGCCAGCAACCTCCCATCGCTGAAGTTAGCCGAGAGCAAAAAGGTTCGACCCGGTCAGTTCGCGATCGCATTCGGAACTCCGTTCGGTCTGGAAAACTCGGTGACCATTGGTCACGTGAGTGCCCTCGGACGAGCGAACACCGTTCCGGATATGGACCTTCCGCAAGGGGCTCGCTACTACCCGGACATGATCCAAACCGATGCGGCGATCAATCGCGGCAACAGCGGCGGTCCGCTGGTGAACATTGACGGTCAGGTGATCGGCATGAACACCGCTATCTTCTCCACTACGGGCGGAAGCAACGGCGTCGGCTTTGCAATTCCAAGCGACCAGGTCGGCCTTATCGCCGAACTGCTCATCAAAGACGGCAAGCTCACCCGATCACTGTTGGGTGTGGTCCCCACCAATCTCAAGGAGTATCAACTCAAGGAGAAGGGCATTTCCGGTGGCGCACTTGTCGAAGAAGTCCAGCCCGGCTCGGCTGCGGATAAGGCCGGAATTGAAAAGGGCGATGTCGTTATCCGCATCGAGCAGGACCAAATTAGAAACCAAATCGACCTGCGCAACAGCATGTTGAAGCATCGACCCGGTGCGACGGTTTCTGTCGAAGTCTTGCGGGGATCGGCGCGAAAGACGGTGTCCGCGAAGCTGGTGGCCCCACCCGTCATTGAAGCGCCAAAAGAAGCTCCCAAGCAAGCGCCCAACAAGGAACGAGAAGAGTTCCTGAAGCGGTTCGAGGGCGTGCCCGAATTCGAGAAATTCCGCGATGAAATGAAGCGGTTTGGCGAAAAGCCCCGCGAAAATTCCGACTCTCGACTTGAACGAGACGTTCCACCTCTGGGCGAGCGCCCCGCTCGACTCGGTGTAGGCATCGCTGAATCGACGGACGACATTCGAAAGGCTTACGAGATCCCGAAAGACATTCGCGGAGTCGTGGTGACGAGCGTCCAACCAGATTCGGTAGCGGCAAAGCTCGGAATGAAGCCTGGCGACCTGGTTCAAAAAATCGGTGACAAAGAAGTGAGCACCATCGCCGAACTCACTGCTGAGGTCCAAAAGGTCAAACCCGGTGAGTCCAAACGAGTGAAGTTCAGTCGGTTTGGTAAGGGTGCCACGACCACCATTGAGCTAGACGCCAAGTTCTAACCGAGTAAAAGTAGAAAAAAAGCGACCCCCGCGGGATCCCAATTTGGCTGCGGGGGCCTTAGAGCGTTCACTAACGCTCGCGGAGAGGCTTCTGCCCATTCCGCCAACGTAGCGAAATCTTTGTTGGATTTCAGAGTTTTGACTCTGTTCCAACTCTTTCACTATAGCAACCACTTCCGAGCGCCTTGAACCTGCGCGTAGGTTCTTGTCCATTGAACTAACCACGGGCGAGGAGAACTTTTTCCCGCATATTCAAGGTGAGTTCGCCATGTCTGAATTTCGAGTCGCCGGTTTTCGAAGAAGATTTCCCGCACTGCGCTCTTGTCACCGAAACGAGGCGCCATACGCTCCCGCCATCTATCTGGACAATGCTGCCACGACTCATCGTCCAGATGCGGTGATAGAGGCCACCCGGGACTTTTACACCTATACAAATGCAAACGTCCATCGTGGGCTTTACCGGTTGGCCGACGAAGCTTCGGAGCGGTTTGAAGCTGCCCGCACGACGATTGCGCAGTTCTTCGGGATGCCCAGCGATTCCGAATTAATCTTCACAAGCGGAACGACGGACAGTCTGAACATTGTCGCCAACGGCTTCGCGCAAACCGTTCTCGATCACCGATCCGAGATTTGGATATCACCGTTCGAGCACCACGCTAACCTAGTGACCTGGCAACAGGTCGCTCGAAAAAGCCGAGCGACGCTTCGAAAACTTCCGACTGATCCCTGGGGTCTGGTTGATCCAACCGCCTTAGAAAAGGAATTGTCTAGTTCCATCTCACCCCTCAAGATCGTGTGTCTCAAACACGTTTGTAACGTGTTGGGGACGATACAGGACATCCAAAATCTGTGTCGGGTGATCTCCAAGAACGGAGCCGTCTCCGTTATCGATGGAGCACAAGCCCCGGCTCACGTTGAGTTGGACCTTTCCAGTCTCGGCGCGGACTTTTACGCCACGGGAGCCCACAAGATGTACGGTCCGATGGGAATAGGCGCGTTGATCGCGAGGCGGGACCGGCTGGAGCAAATCAGCCCATTCCGTTATGGCGGAAACATGATTTCTTCGGTGACGTTTGAATCCACCGAGTTTGCAGAGGTGCCCGCTCGATTTGAAGCGGGGACCCCAAATGCGGCGGGTGCGGTCGCCTGGGCAGCTGCTATCGACTTTCTTCGCGAGTATCGGCGAGCCGATTTACACGCGCACGAACATCGGCTTGCCGAGGAAGCCACTACCGGATTGGAGTCGCTTTTGGGAGTAAAGGTTCTAGGGTGCGGCCTCAAGGCGCCGATCGTTTCCTTTGTCGTTGCGGGGGTTCATCCGCACGACATCGCGGGTTGGCTCGACCAAAAAGGCGTCGCGGTCAGGGCAGGAGCACACTGTTGCCAC
Organism: bacterium; assembly: GCA_027483535.1. Lineage (GTDB taxonomy): Bacteria > Armatimonadota > Fimbriimonadia > Fimbriimonadales > Fimbriimonadaceae > Fimbriimonas. Next base: position 71,388 of record JAIXUN010000001.1, on the reverse strand, counting down.
CCGATGATGGCCGCACTGGGTCAGGTCGGAACCACACGTGCCTCGTTTGCCCCCTACAACACACTTTCTGAGGTCAGCGCGCTGGTGCAGGGAGTCTCGGAGGCCCTCAGAAAGTTCAGGCTCTGAAATGACCTCCTTCGATCTTTACCAAGACTTGATTCTTGACTACGCCCGATCGACTCGCGGACGGGGTCAAGTCGAACATCCGACCGGACGAGGGCAGGGTCGGGTTGCGTCTTGCGGAGATCAGGCCCTCGTGACGGTTCGGGTTGAAGGAGGGATTGTCACCGAGGCAAAAGTAGATTGCAACGGTTGCGCGGTTTCGCTTGCGTCGGCAGCGATGCTCATCGAAACTGTTGAAGGGAAATCGGTTGACCAGGCAAGACATGCCGTGGGTTCCGCGATCGCAGTTTTTCGAGGCGAGAGGGAAGTGGCTTCCGAAGCCGTGATCGAACCCCTTGCTGGCATTCATCGACTCCCATCTCGACTGAAATGCGCCTCACTCTCCTGGCACGCTATGCTGGCGGCTCTCGACGATAGCGAAAGCCCAGGCAACTAACGCTACAGAGCTTTCAGCCGCTCTTCACGGACCCATTCACGAACGTGCTGAACCTGAGCTGGGTCCCACTCGGCGAGGGAGTAATCCAGATAGCGATCGAACAGGTTGTGCGCCGACGCGTAGCAACTGAACGGCGAAACAAAGTGGGGGAATTCGAATGTGATGATCTTCTCGGCGAGTGGCATTGCCGATTCCAGCTTGAATCGAAGATAGCGCCAGTCGGCCGGGGGGAACTTGATCGGCATGTCTCGATCGAACGTTTCCAGGTTCGACCAAATGGTCACGCCATACTTCTTGCCTAACTCTTCGATTCCCGAAATGAACTTCGGCAGCTCTTCATAGTGGACCTGCCCGTCTTGGAAGGCGCAGATGTCGAAGGACCCCTTGGTGGCCTCAAACACGCGTTCCCAATGGTCAAAAGACTCCTCTAAGGTGAGCGCGTTCTCGCCCATCTGCTTGGCTCCCTGAGGGTAAGGCGAAATGAGAACGGGAAGGTTCGACAGCTCCTTGCAGTATCCGCCGATGTGGTTAAACAAGTCGATGATGTGAGCGTCGTTCTTTCCGGTCTCGTGGGTGAGATACCAACCCTTAAAACTCTTGTGGTGCCCGTATCGACCGTAGGCCTCATCTAGGAACGCCTTGTTGATCTCAACCTCTTTCCACCAAGATCGCCGCCACCAGTAGAAGCCGGAATCGTAGGTGCCGAAGTAGAGATTCAGACCGAACTCATCGGCCAAAGAGTAGAACATCTCGCCAATATCGTCGTAAATCGGCAGCAATCCTTCGATCACTTTGGAGGGATAGATGCACTTGTTGCGATAGCCTGCTCGGATGATGATGAGCGTATCGAGCCCGATCTTGGAGTAGAGTTCAAACTCCCTTCGCCACTGCTTTTCCGTCCAGTTTTGACTCGGAATGTCGTGCGTTATCTCGTCAAGAAACGTTCCGGTGATTCGGGGTAGGCACGCCATTGGTCCGGAGAAGATACTACCCGTTGGGACCTCTAACGGTCGGAAATCCCCGGGCGTCTGCAACGCTCGGGGATTCCTATTTTATGCCTGGGGCAGGCTTATGGTCGCCGGATGTCTTTTAGATTCAACATGAACGTCCGGAAGCTTGAGACAAGATCTTCATAGGGTGAGTCTTTGATGTCGACGAGACCCGTCTGCATCCGTTCGTCATCCCACCACCTACCGATCGGCGCGTACTCGCTATAGCTCCACCAGCAGGCGCCAATGATGTTGGGCGTGGTGGCCGCTCTGACCAGATACTGATAGTTTCTTTCGGCTCGCTCTTGCTGATCGTAGCAACTCAAGTCTCGAACCCAGGTGAAGTGTCCCGCATTGCTGCTAGTGTAGTTGTACTCTCCGATGAGAACAGGCTTAGGAATTCCCGCGACTTCTCGCCAAAGGTCGTCATTCTCGGTATAGAGGTTGATCGTGAGAGCATCTGCGTGGCGACTGGCGGCTCGCCAAACTTCACGCGGGGTGGCTCCCGGGGCATCTCGGGTGCCCAAGAACAAGCCTCGATATCCGATTCGATTGAGGATGCGGCGAACGGTTCCGTAGTACCGATCGACATAGAATGACAGAAGGAGCGAAAGGTCGGCGCGAATGTTCGCGTTGAGGTTCGACGTCGGCAAGTTCAACGGCGCGGACATCGCAGCGAACGACTCGTAAGAGGTTCCCCATCGTGAGTTCAACGACGCGATATTGTTGGAGTATTTCGTTTTGAGCCAGTTGACGAAAACCTCCTTTGCCTTGACCGTCGAAGACGAATTGAGGACGCCGATCGGAAGGGAGTATTGGAGGGTTTGATTGCCCCTTAGTCCCCAGCTCAACTCGTTGTCGACGTGAATTCCGATAACTGGAACCGTCTTGTATTGGTTAAGGAGATCCTTAATGGTCGTTTCGGCGTACGGCTCAAAGTCCGAATGGAATACGTCGATGACTTGGTAGTGCATCACGTAAGGCGTCGCGATTCGCTGCGTGAAGTTGGAAAGCTTGCACGAAAGCATCACCGGATAGTTGTTGATTGGCGTTGCTCCATCGACAACACCTGTTACGGTGTTGAATCCCCAGCGCTTCAGCCGCTGAACAATTCTCTGCCGGTTGTCCTCTTTCCAGTTTTCGCCGTATTTCTTGAACATGTTGCTTCGACCGAAGTCGTAGCACCAGCCCAGGCCGTCGGTGAGGTGATTTCGCCGTAGCCAGAAAACTTCTTCGTTCTGAGTGGTTCTGGGAATGACCTCTTGGAACGCCTCATCACGATTTTGATAGCGGGAAGCGTAGTTCTCGATAACGGTGTTCACGCCCATGATCCACATGCGCTTGCCCGTTGGGCTCACCACAAACATTCGACCGGACGGTGCACGCTCGATGCGCCATCGACCCGTTGCTCGGGTGGAGCGCATTCCGGGAACGCCACCGAGCGGATCGATAGGCGACTTTGCATCGAGATTCTGTTGCTCCTCGATAGCGTCCGCCAGCAGGTCGTTGTCATTCGTAGCTTTGCCCGGAAAATCTAGGAAAGAGGCTTGACCGTACTTATCGATGATCCCGGTGTAGCTTGTTCGGCGCTTCACAAACTGGATCGAGTTAACGCGGACCGACATCGGCCGCGTGCCTCCGTTCCAGATTTGCAAGAGCTGGAGGGCGGACATATTCGGCCGACCGTTGGCAATGTAAGAAACCTGGAACGGGACGTTGATAGAAGGCATCGCGAATCCGAGGCGATACGGAACGTTTGCTCCGGGAGAACTAAACCAAGCGAGCAGATTCCGTTTTCGTCCGGGCGGGATCGTGTCCCAAGTTCCAACGGCGGGTTCGCCATTTCCTACGTTACGGATTGTTAAGTCCAAGACTGCCGGGTGGGCACCAACATTTTCAACCTCCACCATCATTCCGTCGAAGGTTGTTGCATCTAAAGGCGTGGGCAATACAAATCTCGCTCGACTCTGATTTCGCTGCAAAGAGACTTGAACGCCTGCGTGAGATCCAACGCTGAACGTTTGATCGACCGTCGCCCCAGCAGACCTGCTTTCTAAGGTGTAGAGCGAACCTGAAGAGGGAAGAACTTGTAAGGTTTCTTGTCCCGCACTCATCGTGAGGGCACCACACGACAGACTTAACGATGTAACGAAGCGGAAAATGCGGCTCACATGCCTTTCTTTTCATGTTTGGGAAATCAACCCGCTCGCAACAATCCTAGGTTTGAATGAGCTCCTCCTTCACCGGAATGGAATTTGCGATAGTTTGGAAAGCGCTCACGCCGTCCTGCCGAGACGCCTAAGTGGGCCTATCGAGTAGCCAAGCGCGCAAGACGACTGCCGGCATGCGCAACGAAAGAAAATCACCCATAAGGTAGCTTGAGAAAATGAAAAACCGTATTCGACAAGTGATCAAGCCGTTGGTGGCTTCGAATCGGTTGCTCACCATGCTCCACCGCATCTGGGTGAAGAACTCGGGTGGTCTCTATAGGTTTTTGTACAAACTCCAGGCGATCGTTCACAAGCGCGGATCGTCCGACAAGCACCTGGTTCCGCACTTCATCAACGCCGACCTTTTCGACAAAATTCGATACGGTGGCTTTGCGGGATCATTCAAGATCAAGCACTACGCGCACCCGCCCCTTGCTTTCATCGCTCCCCCGAATCGGAAAGAAGAGCACGACATTCGGACCTTCCGGATGCACTCGGAGCACTACTCTGCGCCGGAGTACTCGTTCGAGTTGCCAAACGGGCGAGTGTTTGCTCCCTCGGTAGCGCTGATCACCGAAGACGATTGTCTCTTAGCCCACGAATCGTTCGACCCCACCGCGATCAACACTTGGCACTGGGGAGTGTTTCAGCAGGTTCGAATGCCGGACGTGAAGAAGGTTTCCGGATCGGTGGCGGTTGGTCTGGGCTATGGCGACGCAAACATCAGCCACTTTCTTTACACGACCCTTCCAAGACTCCTGACCATTTGGAAAGGTTATTCAAGGGATGAAATTGACGCCTACTACACGCGCACCAAAGGACCCGCTTTCTTCAGAGATGCTCTGGAACTCCTTCAGATTCCGGTTGACAAGCGAATCAGTTGCGAAGATCATCCCCATCTTCAAGCAGAACGTCTGATCGCCACGGGGCGGACCTTCCTGCACTCTGTAGAGCCTTGGGTCATCGAGGACATCCGTGCCTGCTTCTTTGACCTTCTCGGAAGTCCTACCGGAGGACGCCGGGTCTATCTCAGCCGAGCCAACGCCAAGGTGCGCAAGGTGCACAACGAAGAAGAAGTGGCCGCCCTTGCGAGGAAGTACGACTTCGAGATCATCTACCCGGAGCAACTTTCCTTCGTGGATCAGGTGAAGACGCTCATGCAAAGTAGCGCCACGTTTGGTGTCCACGGCGCAAACATGGCCTGCTCATCCTTCATGAAAGAAGGCTCGAAGATGTTCGAGATCTTCCCAGAGGCGTACGTGATGCCCTGTTACTGGCAGTCGGCAAGACACGCCAAACTCGATTACGACTGCGTGGTTTGTCGAACCGAAAATGGCAAACGAGACGTCAACCTGCTCGGTCAAGACGTCGCGGTGGATACACGCATTCTTGAACAGTGGATGAAGTCCGTTTAGTATCCGGCGAGACCCGCAGTCGATTGTCTCCGGTCGCAACCCACCGCCCGCAATCCGGTTTGCGGCTCCACGACGATTAAATGGCACGAGCCTTGAGCCGTTCGAGTGCGCAGTTTATGCCCGCGTGACTGCAGGGCAGTGGCCACATCTTTGCTTAATCCAAGCGCCTCAATGGAAATCTCATCCGGAAGCCACTGGTGATGAAATCTCGGTGCACTCACCGACGACTGGGCTGACAGACCGAACAATGTGCGATTGACGATGGTTTCAAAGACGGTGTTGATGATCGTCGGACCACCTGGCGATCCCACAACTAAGGCGATTTTGCCCTCCTTGACGAGCAGGGTAGGAGTCATGGACGAGAGGGGTCTCTTCCCGGGTTGAATGGCATTTTGCTCGCCTTGGACCAACCCAAACATGTTCGGCGTCCCGGGCTTGGCAGAGAAGTCATCCATCTCGTTGTTGAGCAAGAAGCCCGCTCCTGTCACCGTGACCTTACTGCCATATCCTCCGTTGAGGGTGTAGGTATTGCTGACGGCATTGCCTTCGCTGTCGACGATGGAAAAGTGAGTCGTTTCTTCGTGTTCGGCTGAGGTTGGAAGACCGGTCTGGATATCCGCACTCGGAGTTGCTCGATCGCTGATATTCGCGCGTCGCTGTCTCAGATAGGCTGGATCCAGCAGTTTTTCGACTGGAACCGGAAAGAAGTCTGGATCGGCCATCCAGACCGCTCGATCAGCAAAGCACCGTTTCATCACTTCAACCATGGAGTGGATCGCACCGGAGCTCCCAAACCCCTCCGACCTCAGTTTTTCGGGCTCGATCATTCCGAGCATCTGGAGCAGGATGATCCCTCCCGAACTGGGTGGAGGCATCGTCACCACTTCATAGTCCAAAAACTTTCCAGTCAAAGGCTCACGAAAAACGGGTTTGTAGTTGGCAAGATCCTCGGCGGAGATCAGTCCACTCCCGCGCTTTATTTCGGCAACAAGCAGTTCGGCGGTTCTGCCTTTGTAGAATCCGTCGGGACCGAAGTCGGCGATTCGTTGCAGAGTTTCGGCAAGCTCGGGTTGTTTGAACAAGTCACCCGCTCGATACGGATTTCCCGACCGCCCGAAGACGCGGTACGTCTCTAAAAAGCCTTTCTTCCGACCCTCTTCGGCGAGCCCGGCAAACTCCGTCGCTAGTTCATGATTCAACTGGAAACCCTTGCGAGCCAACCGAATCGCGGGAGCCAGACACTGCTTCCATCTAATCTTGCCCCAACGCTTGTGGGCCGCCCAAAGACCCGCCGGAGTCCCAGGAATGCCACTCGCCAAGTGGCCCAGTACGGAACGATCAGTTAGTTTTCCGACTCCGTCCAGAAACATGTTACGGGTGGCCAATGCGGGAGCCGTTTCCCGATAGTCCACTGTCATCGACTCGCCGGTAGCGGATCGGAAAACTAGGAATCCTCCCCCACCGAGATTGCCCGCGGCGGGGAAAGTCACAGCGAGGGCAAAACCCGTAGCGACGGCAGCATCCACGGCGTTTCCTCCCGCCTTCAGCACCTCCACTCCTGCTTCCGAAGCAAGGACATGGTCGCTCGCAACGGCCGCCTTGGCAAACTTCTCGGTTGCCGGACCCTGCAGGGTCAAAGACATCAGTCCAAGGGCGAGGAGAGGAAGACTCATGACGGCTCATTATAGGTCGCTCACCCAGGGCAGAATTCGCGTACCATGAAGTTGCCCGAAGGTACTCATGGAACGGTCTATACCAACAGCGGACCTTTTCGCTTTCTTTAAAGCGCTCTTCCGGGTCGACCGGGGGCGACTGTTCTTAGGAGTTTGGGAAGTCGAGCAAGATGGAGGATGCTCGTTTTCAGGTGAATCTGGAACGCTGGGAAAACAACCCGAACTCAACTTGTTTGACGGACAGAACTGTCGGATCGATCACTACTTGCGTGACGAGGTCGATTCAAACGCATACAGCTTGGTGAACGGTCCACTCCATGCAGAGTGGACGGGCGGCCCGATTGTCGCCATGTCGGGTGAGTTACTGTTCAAGCGATTGGCGTTACGAACCTCCTTTGAGGGCACCGCGCTGCGTCGACGAGCAAATCCTGAATACGGCATCTCGGAATGCCGGATTCGATGCCAAGAAGAACTAATCATCGACACCGACGATCCATTCGTCTTCTCGGCGATCGACCACCTGAATTTAGCATTGACGGAGGGGCTCCGCAAGCTCTACCGCCACCGACCCAACGAGGATTCGCCTTATCAATTTGAGTTGTATGTGCGGGAGGACACCGACCCCTGCATGTTTCTTAGAGCCGTGCTTTCGAAGCATCCAGAAGTAATCAAGCCCTATCTTTGGGATGCCGATTCCATTGATCCGCTGGATTCAAACCGAATCACGATCCCTCTCGATCGAAGTCACCTCATCCATCCAAAGTCCTTTGCTTCCGTTTCCTGGGATGAACTGCTGCGACTCGCCTCCCTTTACCTGGGGTGTGACGAGGAGGTGCTCTTGAGATGGAGTCCGGGATCCGATTCCGTCGCCGATCTTCGAATCACGCTCGATTCATATCTCGCACTGGAGACGAGTGATTGGGGAATCGTGCAAGCGCTGGAGGGCTTTGAGTTCCTCTCCGTTTGATTCCCTATCCAAAAGCGTCCTACTTGGTCTCGACCTTCACCCCATCGACCCCCGCGAGCGGCTTTTTCCAAAACGCCTTCGCCTCAGGAAGCCCCTTCAGCTGAGCATCCCAGTAGGCAAGCGAAGAATTCACCGCGATCTTCACGTGAGTGGGATTCGAAGGTCCGGAAAGCCGATTCGCCGCCATTCGAGGAAGTTCCCGACCGTTGATGCCGCCGAAGTTGTGATACACGTCTTTGATCCACACCAGAGTTCGATCGCCCTTTGGTGCGAGGTCAAAAGCCTCGCGGCGATGGATTTTAGGGTCGTTCTGAAAGTTGCCTTTGTCATTGTCTCCGGTGATGCACAGGAACGGACTGCGCATGGTTTGGAAGGAGGATTCCGAAATCCCGCCCCCAAGTCCGCTCGGCGAAAATGCGATAAAAGCCTTGGGACGCTTGTCGCCCAGGTTCACGCTCATCCCGCCGCGACCAAGCGTCATCCCCGCGACCATTTGCGTTGTCCAGGCACCGAACGAGTGTCCGGCCATTCCGATGATCTTCTTGTTGAGCTTGCCCTTCAAATCCGCGACCTCGTTTTCGAACCAGTCGAGCTTGTCAAGGATCAGCGTGATCTCGCCCGGACGCTCTCGCCAGTTCTGCATGTTGTTCAGGCTGCCTTGCAGAGCGGCTTTGCGCACCTCGGCGCTGGCGTATCGGAGGGAATCGGCGTGAGTGGGCTGGAATATCACGTATCCAGCCTTCGCCCAGGTCTCAATCAAAGGCGTGTTACCGTCCTCGCTCCCGTACATACCGTGCGAGAAAACGATCACCGGATAGTTGCCTTTGGCTGTCGGATAGGTGACCTTCACAGATAGAGCCCGCTGACCATCACGCGGAATCTCGATCTTGCTCTTGGATGCGATCGGCAGCTCCGCATCTTTGGGGTGGTAGAACCCATCCTCCGCACTAGGTGCGATAGGGAAGGAAACCAATGCGGCAAGGATCGAAATTGTGTTCATGGCGGGTCAAACGTTCCCTTGGCGAACAAGTTCACCGAGTCCTAGGACCCTATCCGACCCGAGTTAGTGGATGCCCTCGGCCGCGCGCTGTTGAGCGATCCACTCAGGACCGCAACTCAGCTTCTTCGCGAGCGGCGACTTCGGTTCTACCACTCGCCAGAAGGGAGTGACCTCTTCCTTGCCCGACGCGAGATCTTCCAGGGCAACTTCGGCCGCGATTCTCAAAAAAATCCCGGTCGTCATCGCGCAGGTCGCGTCTGCTCCCGCCTCTTTGGCCAACTGCTCTCTCAGATCAATAATGCTCTGTTTGGACCCTTTTGGAATCGCCGCAACCGCCGCTGCGATCTTTGTCGGGGTGCTGATTAGCAATCTGCTGCCGGCGGGCACGCCGGGCATCGGCTTTTCAAGCGTCACCACCTCGGTGTCCATACGAGCATCGAACTTTTGTCGCCAGGTTTTCGCCATCGACCAGATTTTACGAACTCACATGCGATCCAAAGTTGACCGATTTTGCGATTGTCTTCGAACGCTTAACGAAGAGCCAAGACCGCCTTAGAAATCGACACGCTCACCAATAGAGAGCTTCAACAGCCGGGCGTTTTCACCCTTCAGCCAGACGTCGTTGAGAAATCCAATCCGGTCCGCAGCTAAGCTTTTTAGCGAGAGTTGACTTAGGCTCGACGACACGCCAGAACGGAGCAACCTCTTCTTTGCCGGAGGCAATATCCTCAAGAGCTACCTCGGCGGCGATTCGCATAAAAATCCCTGTGCTCAGCGGGCAAGCAATATCCGCTTCGTTCCTCTCTGCCAACCGCTGGCGAAATTCCTGGATCGAAACAGTCTTTCCTGGTTCTATCTTTCGAAGCTCCTCGCTAATCTCGGTTGGGTTGGATATGAGAATCGTGCCGTTGGGTGGCACACCCGGGATTGGGCGATCCGTTCGTTTTAGGTCCGATGTGGTGCGCTCGTCATACTTCTCGCGCCAAGTTTTTGCCATAGGCTCAGATTACAGCTATTCGCATAACTGCGCCGTCAGTGAATTTGCGGCTACTTCGCCCGACGCGCTCCGCGACGACCGCCCGCCTTGCTGGCTTTCTTGTAAGAAGGTTTGCCACCTGGCGTGAACCCTCCCCCGGTGCCCTTTCCTCGAAGAGGACCTGCAGGTCCCTTCGATCCCACCGACCGTCGAGTCTTTGGCTTTGCGGGTGCCTTGACGGCAGGTTTCGGAGTTGTCGATTCGCCCGATTCCTCGGCAAGGCGCTCCGCTTCTTGCGCCGCCTTAGCGTCTAGATAAGCCTGTTTCCGTTCCGCGGGCGTGATATCGCCGTAGCGCCAATGGGACATTATCTGTTCCGGCTTAATGATCCGGTGCTCGGGTCGTTCGCCCTTCTTGCGGAGCAACGCAACAAACGCGCCTGCTCCCATTCCTTGGTGGGGAAAAAGTCGGTAGCTGGGGAACTCGGCGTAGATGCTTCGATTCGCCTCCAGATGCGGGACGACAACCGCTTCGAGTTCGGGATGCTCCTTGAGCGCCCAAGCGATCACCCGTTCGTTTTCCTTGATGGAATAGGTGCAAGTCGCGTACAGCAGGTATCCGCCCGGCTTGAGGCATTTCACGCCGTTCCCGACAATTCGCCTCTGTCGCCCCACGTTCATATCGACCATGTTGGGCGACCAGCAACCCACCGCGTCCTCGCCTTTGGCAATCAGAGACTGCCCCGAACACGGAGCGTCGGCGAGTACCAAGTCAAACGCTTCGCCGTATTCGCGTGCGTATACCGATGGATCGGCGCTCCACACGTAACTGCGTTCGCAACCGCATCGAGCCAGATTGCCAATGAGTGCTCCGGTCCGCTTCCGAATGACTTCATTACACAGAAGCACATCCGGCTGGAAGGTGCGCCACGCGAAGATCGCCTTTCCGCCGGGTGAAGCGCACATGTCAAGAATGTCCACCACCGGGCCCTCTATCGCCAGCATTGCCGAGGCGCTAAAAACTGAAGAGAAATCGAGGCTGTAGAACGCGCCTTTCGCGTAAAGGGCGTGCTTCGCGGCTCGAAAGTGATCTTGGATGCGAAGCACGTAGTCGGGTTGCCAATCGAATGGGGGCAACTTCGGGAAGGCCCCGATTTCTGGTTTGTCGTGCAGAACAATGATCGCCTGCTCTTTCGATTCCCCCGCCAGAATCGCATCGACAAATTCTTTGCGCTCGTTCTCGTCCGGAAACAGGTCAGAAGCCTGTTTCATCATCAAACGGGATCCGGGCTGATCCGTGGACCCGTCGTCCATCTTATCGAATACTTTTCCCGGCTTTCTTTGACGCACGTTCCCATTATGGAAGCAACCTGAAGAATCGCCTTCTTTTGGGTTGATTAGAATGAGCGTATGCCCGTGTTACCAACACTTCTTTCTGGTGTCGCGATGATCACAACCGCTGCTGGATCGGCGGACGGGTGGCAACCGATGCCGGCTCCTTGGGTCGATCCTGGCTACATGAAGGTGTTCTACATCAAGTCGCCAAACTCGAACGATAGGCCGGCAGGAGTGGAAGTTGACACCATCGTCATTCACTCGACCGTCATTCCCACGCTCGAACGCACGACCGTGGCTTTCCAGAGACCCGAATCGCAAGTGAGCGCGCACTACTCGATCGGCAAAGACGGTTCGATCGTACAGAACGTCAGCACCTTCGAGCGGGCATGGCATGCGGGGGTATCCGTCGATCCCCAAGGGCGCACGAATCTGAACCACTTCTCAATCGGCATCGAGTTGGTGAACCTGAACGACGGCAAAGACCCGTACCCGCAGGCTCAGCTAGATGCGCTGAACGCGATCATCACCATCATGAAGCGGCGGTTTCCAATCAAGCAACTGGTGAGCCATGAATACATCGCCACCCCTTACGGTCGAAAGAACGACCCCAAAGCTTTCCCTTGGGATGATCTGAAGGTTCATGGGTTGCCGATGTTTTTTGGAAAGCCCAAGTAGCAACCCAACCTATTCTCACAATCTCGGCGCTAGGAACCTTTTTGCGATAGGAAGCATATCGTTAGTTATATGGATCGAACAACACTGGTGATGGGAGCCGGACTCGCAATTGCGGTGACCGGATTGTTATTCGTAGTGAGCCAAGCGAGCGCGCAGGTTGTGCGAATCCCTGGCATTGCTGAAACGAGCCCTAAGCGGGAAGACAAGGTGGTGATGAAAGACGAAGAGTGGAAGAAGCGTCTGAAGCCAGACCAGTACGACATTCTTCGCAATCACGGCACAGAGCCCGCTTTCTGCGGAGTGAACCTTGCACAAAAGGGACCCGGAGTCTACTTCTGCGCGGGTTGCGACCTTCCGCTCTTCTCCGCTGCTTCAAAGTTCAACTCGGGAACGGGCTGGCCCAGTTTCACCGCTCCGTTCGATGCCAAGAACGTTTGGTTCCGAGTGGACCGAAGCTACGGCATGGTTCGAACCGAAGTTCTCTGTTCGCGCTGCGACGGTCACCTTGGGCACGTTTTTCCTCACAACACCCCCACCAAGCTTCGCTATTGCATCAATGGCAAGGTTTTGAACTTTGTGAGTGAGAAGTACATCAAGGCCCACCTTGCCAAGTCTAAGCAGGGCAAAGTGGCTCCCGACCTTTCCGACACCTACGACCAAACCCATGACGACGACGATAAGAAGTCGGGCGATGGCAAATCCGGTGTCATGACGGGCGGCAAGAAAGGCAGCTAAAGCTCGTCTCGAAATAAAGTGGGTCTACGGAGAATCCTCCGTAGACCCACTTTCGTTTTGTTGCCCGTTCCCTTACGTTTGCGACCGAACGTAGACGGTGTATTCGTAGTTGAGCGTCTGCTTCTTGCCTGAATCCACATTCAGGATCCAGTTGATCGTGCCGCCTGGGTTGACCTCTCGAAGAGACTTGACCGTTTTCTTCACCGTTGCTTCCGCAGATTTGGATTGAATCTCGCCCGTGAACTCTTTCTTCACCGCCATCTTCACCTTGTCTGCCTTCATGTTGTGAATTTCGAGGGTGCCCTTGATGCGAACGAGGTCGTAAAGAGGCCAGTTGTCGTATCGCTTGATCGCTCCGCGCTCTCGACTCAGCTCCTCCTCAAACCACTCGCACCGAATATCGAGTGACTTGTTGATCCGCACCTCGGCATCTGCGCCTGTCGGTACGTACGAGGTCTGAGATTGGCCGATCAGTTCTCCGTTCGACAGGATGGAAACCGGAGCGGTTGTTAGAGGCTGGTTGGCGGAGTTCTTGAACTTAAGCGCATGCCAAACCTCTTCCGGAAGCTTTTCTTGTCCGGGCGGAATTTGTCGATACTCGACGTTGTTCGCGATCAGATCTTCGATATCCCAGCAGTAGATGTGCTCGTACTCACTTTCTGATCGGAAGAGTGTTTGGTACACGCGCGATCCCTTTTTGAGAGAGAGGCCCTTGAGGTCATAGAAGAAAAGGTCGCCGATCGCTTGTCCCGAACCACCCGCTTGAGGAACTCCGGACCAATCGGCGTCTCTCGCTGCCGATCCAGGCATGTAGGCGTTTTGCGTCATCGCCTCGCTCCTGCGATTCCTTGCTCCTCCTCCCAAACCGCCTGGACCCGCTGGACTCATGGTGTTGACCCACTGGTCAAGCGGCATTCTTGAGGTGAGCGGTTCGAGAATATCTTTGAACTCAAGGTTTGGAAAGCCCGTGATCAAGCGCGACTCAACGTTCTCAAGGTCGGTGAGATCGTTCAGCAAGGTTGCCTTGGCAATGACTTGTAGTTTCTTGGGGTCTGAGATATCGATCGCGTATCCCGGAGACCAGGTGACCCCGCGCTCAAGGGACATCATTTGGACCGATGCGGGCTTGCCCTTCATCTTGATCCGGTAGTAGCGCCGAGGTTGGGCTTGGACCGATTCACTGGTCCACTTGAACTTTGAATCGCTGGAAGTAACGGAGCGGATCGAGGTCTTCGCGATGGCCGTTGTGCCGCCGTTGCGTTCCAAGATCAAAACTTCGCCCATGGCGCCGAGGATTTTTCCTTCGAGTACGCCGTTGAACGTATCCACCGACACCGTGCATCCCACGTTTTGTTCGAGGGCTTGCGCAAAAGAACCTACCGGAAGAATCACTTTCTTCTCGTTGAGTTCGTCGACACTCGTCACCGAATCGAGCGCGCCTTTATCGGACCAAAACCAAAGGGTTCCTAGCGATGCTTGCGGTACCTCGACCACGTTGGCCTCGCCATTGGTCAAAGGGATCTCACGCGTCACAAACGCGTAGCCGTTCTTAAACATAGAAATGGCAACCACCTTGGGTTGCGCAATAGAAATTTGCGTATCAGCCTGTTTTGCGACCGCAGAAGGAGCCGCTAATCCCAGAGACGCGATGGCGATGAAACTACATGGAGTCACAGCACTGAGACGGATAAAGTCCCTTTGAGTTTCTGCAACCCAACGGAGACTAGAACCCTCGCACTGAACTAGAACGCTCGACCGGAGTAGTCTCGAATGAGGCCGATTACCTTACCGATCACGAAAGACCGCTCTTCGGGGTGAATCTCGATCGGCATGTACGCCGGATTGCTGGACATCAACTTGATTCCGTCTGGGGCGTAGTTGATGCGCTTCACGGTGGCCTCGTCCTCGATCATGACCGCGACCAGTTCGTTCTGAACGGCGGTTTGCTGCGGACGAATAACGACCAAGTCACGCGGAAGAATCCCGTCGCCCGTCATCGAATCGCCCCGCACACGAAGCAAGAAGGCGCCCTCGACCCCTCTCACCATCTCGGAAGGAACAGGAACCATGTCTTGCACAGACTCTTGAGCGGCAATAGGAATACCCGCCGCGATTTCACCCAGCAGCGGAAGCATGATCACGCGATTGTTCTGCGTGTACTCGGGGTGAACAACCTTGATGGATCGCGGAGTGTTCGATCGCGAGATGTAGCCTTTTCTCTCAAGCGCGTCCAAGTGAACGGTTACTCCACGCAGGGAACCAATTTCAAACCTCGTTCCAATCTCTCGAATGGAAGGCGGATACCCTTCGGCATCTACGTACTCCTGGATAAAACCGAGGATTTCGAGTTGGCGTTGTGTAAGTCCTTTTGCCATGCTGGATCTTCCGACTCCGACCCCCCGTTAAGAGGATCGCAAGGTTTGTCTACCGATTAGGTTTGCTGGGGCGCTCCAAATAGGTAGACACAATATACAACAAGTTTGTCTACGTGTCAACGGGAGATGGGGCAAGTTCCTCGCAAATTGACGAGGAAGGAACTCATGCCATACTTTATCAGGTTAGAGGATGAGGCGTTCTTGGGCAAAGAAGCTCAAGTGCCCAAAGCTAACGAGAGGTTTTCCCTTGTCGATTTCAAAGTTCAGAGAGAACATTATCAACTCCGGCTGCGGAAAGGTCATCGCCATTGTTGTCGGCGCGGTGGTACTTGGCGGCGTCGTTTTCACTTCGTGTTCGCGCCAGCAAGTGGCTAGCACCGTTATCGGAAAGGATGGTAAGGAAATAGCCGTGATCGCCGAGTTCGGCGGACAGAAGCTAACCGTTGCCGACCTCGCTGAAAAGTCCAAGGAAATCGGACAACAGTTCGGCGGCGCCGAGCTTCCTTCTGAATTCCAGATCATGATGGATGGCCAGGCGCTCAGCCAGCTTCTGGATCAGGCCGCCATCACCGAGATCGCCCGACAAGAGGGCGTTGCGTTGGACGATGAGTCGGTTTTGAAGTCCTTTGACACGGAAATCGTCAACGAGAAGAAGCGAATTCGCGAGCAACTCGTCACGATGGGCAAGTTGAAGGATGGCGCAACCGAGGACGATTTCAAGAAGGCGTTCAAGGAAGTCTCTCAGGGTCAAGACCTCGACGAGCAAATCACCCAGGCGCGCAAGACGCTTGCCGATCAGTTGAAGGACACCGAGAAGCGAGCTTCTCTTCTTGCGAAGTTAGCCCCAACCCTGCTTCAAATCAAACTTCGCCGGTCGATTTCGGTCACCGATCAAGACGTGACCACCTACGTCACAGAGTTCACCGCGAAGCGGATCGTTTTCCTTGACTCCAAGGAGCCGGGTAAGGCAGAAGAGCGCGCCAAGAAGGTGGTCGCAGAAGTTCGAGGCGGTCTCTCGTTCGACGATGCGATCAACAAGTACTCAGACGAGCCTGCTGAAGCGAACAAGAAGAAGAGCGACCGAACCGTATTGGTATCGGGAGCACAGATCGACTTCAGTGCAGAGAACAAGGCCGTCGCCAAGCTCAAAGTTGGCGATGTGAGCGAGCCCGTCAAGACGTTCGAGGGTTACAGCATTGTTAAGCTGATCTCCAGCACTCCGAAGCCGCCCAAGGACTTCGACAAGCAGAAAGAGCAGATCAAGGCTGAAATCGAGCGAGGACGCCTCACCTCGATCATCCGCGAGAAGGTCGAAGCTTTCAAGAAATCGAACAAGCCTCGCTTCAACCTCAAGGGATTTGAAGCCCTCTACGATTTCACCATGCTCGCAACCGATTCGAGCGATCCGAAAGTTGTGCAAACCAAGCGAGACGACGTGCTGAAGCGCGCTCTCGAGGTTGCGAAGTCCAAGAACAACGTCGATCAAGGCGTTGGCGCGATGGTCTACTACGCCGGTACGAAGCAAAAGGCGAACAACCCAGAGATCTCTCGGGCAACCATTCTGCCTGAGCTCGAACTGTCGACCAAGCTCATGACCGAAGTGAAGGACTCGCCAGAGCTTCACCTGGATCTCGCCGACATCTATCGCGAGATGAAGAAAGGCACTGAGGCCGGAGAGCAACTCTTGGCTGCGGCTCGCCTCAACACCAAGCACGATCCGTCCGGTCAAGCGTTGTTCCAAGCGATCGCCACGAAAATTGGTGACTTCAAAAAAGATAAGCTGATCACAGACGAAGTCGCAGCGGCGGTCGACAAGGAACAAAATCGATGGCGAGAAGAGAACAAAAAGATCGAGGCCGAGCGGGCAAAAGCCGAAGCGGAAGAGAAGAAAGCTCGAGAAGCCGCGGAGAAGCAGCAAAAGGACTACGAGGCAGCTCAAAAGAAGAAGCCCGCCGTAAAGAAGGAGTAGAAAGCCAAGAAGGGGTAGCGCTTCCTGAGGCTGAGAGTCTCTCGGCCGTAAAAAGCGAAGAAGAAGGCTCGGTGACAACGTCACCGAGCCTTTCTCTATCTCCCGGTCTCTACCTTGTGGCGACCCCCATCGGGAATCTCGGAGACCTTTCTCCCAGAGCCAAGCAAACCCTCATGGCCGCCGACGTTTGGATTGTCGAAGACACCAGGGTTTCCTCCAAGTTGGCGTTCCTTTTGGAAGTGAAAAAGCCGATGCGCGTGGCGAACGATCACACCACCGAGTTCGGCATCAAGAAAATTGTCGATGAGATCGATGGAGGGAAGAGCGCCGCGATGGTCACCGATGGTGGCGCGCCTGGAATCAGCGATCCCGGTGCGCTGGTCGCCGACGAATGCCACGAGCGAGGTCTGCTTGTCGACGCCATTCCTGGACCCAGCGCTCCCATCACCGCGCTCATGCTCAGCGGTTTCTTTGCTCAACGATTCGCCTTTTTGGGCTTCCTCGGTCGGAAGTCCGGCGACATCAAGAAGGTTCTCCAGCCTTTCTCAGATTCCAGCATGACGCTGGTGCTCTTTGAATCGCCGCACCGGTTTCGTGATCTCTTAGCGACGGCCCATGAGGTACTTGGTCCGCGACGGTACGCAATTTGTAGAGAGATTTCTAAAGTGCATCAGCAAGTTTTTAGAGAAAACCTGCCGACAATTCCTGATGATCACCAGGTTTTACCGAAAGGTGAGTTCACGATTGTGATCGAAGGACGCCGTAAGTGAGTGGGAACCCGCGAGTCGTGCTAGAATCTTGGAGGTTGCGCATAGGTCTCGTGCGTTTGGAAGGGAAATGAGAAAGTTTGTATCGGTGATCTTAACCATACTCGTGCTCGCCTGTGGCGTTTTTGCTCAAGCGCGAACCGAATCAGGGGATAAGGTCTATCGACTTCGACAGCAGGACCTTATTCGAATTCAAGTTTTTAACCAGCAACAAGTTTCTGGTGAATTTGAAGTCGGCGAGGACGGCAACGTCACGGTTCCGTTTGGTGGAATTCTTAAGGCAGAGGGTCGAACGATCCCCGAGCTTGAGAAAGACCTCTACGACGTTTACGTCAAGCGCCTCAAACTCCGCGATCCGATCGTTTCGGTCACGATCGTCCGGTACCGCGCTAGCCTCGTGTTCATCAACGGTTTCGTGCAGAAGCCAAGCGCCTTCCAGATTCGACCCGGCGATACGGTTCTTTCCGTAATCGCACAAGCGGGAGGCATCATCAAGGAGCGAGCCGATTCTCGCCGATGCCGCCTCAAGAGAAAGTCTTGGAACGAAGAGATTCCGCTCGACCTTTACTCCCTCACCGAGCTAGGCGACCTTTCTCAGAACTATGTTCTCGAAGATGGCGACACCATCGAGGTCCCCGAGCTTGAGAACAACCTCGTAACGGTTTTGGGCGCCATCCAACGACCTGGATCGGTTCCTTACCGAGAGTCGATGGTTCTTAGCGATGCCATCGGATTGGCAGGCGGCGAAATTCCTTACCGAACTCGCTTCTCCAAGACGCGAATCCTTCGCCGAGACATTCGACGAAATACCGTTCAGGTCATCAACTGCGACTTCGTCGCGTTCATGACGAAGAACGATTTCAGCCAGAACGTTAAGCTTCAGCCGGGCGATGTGGTCTTCATTCCCACCTCCAACTCGCCCGACCTTTCGCAGGTGAACGCTCTGATCAACACCGCGTTCATTCTTCAAACCTTTGGCTCGCTTTTCGGAGTCCGACTCAACCGCTAAGAAGAGCACCTGAACTCGGAAAGGCGCCGACGTTGAAAAACGTCGGCGCTTTTTGTTTGTTGGGGAATACTTTCCCAATTCGACCCACGGATGGAGTTTTGATGCCCGGAATTCGAAAGCCACGACCGCTGCAGCCCGGCGACACGATCGCACTTGTTTCTCCCGCCTCTCCGCTGGACCCCAAGGTTTGCGAGTTCATGATCGCCCTCCTCGAGAAAGAGGATTTGCAGGTTCGTACCTATCCGCACACGTTTACTCGAACCGACTACCTCGCGGGCTCCGACCAAGACCGTGCCTCGGACTTGATGACCGCATTCACCGATGATTCGCACGCGATTCTCTGCTCGCGGGGCGGTTACGGTTGCTCTCGACTTCTTCCGTACCTAGACGCGGATCTCATGGCACAAGCAGGGAAGTTGCTCTTCGGCTTTTCGGACATCACCGTGCTCCACGCCATGTTGAGCAATCGAGGCATGCCCAGCATTCACTCACCGATGGGGCTCACGCTGAACACCCCTCGCGAAGAGTGGGTTTACGAGTCGTTCCGATCTTCTCTCTATGGGCAAGACACGATGCATTTAGATGCCCCTACTGCGACCTGCGTCGTCCCTGGAGAGGCCGAGGGCACCGTTGTCGGCGGCTGCCTGATTCTGCTCGCCGATCTCATCGGTACTCCCGATCAGCTCGACATGAAGGATAAGATCGTGGTTATCGAAGGGGTCGATGATCCACCTCACCGGGTGGATGCCATGCTCACGCATATTATTAATTCAGGAGCTCTCCCTTCGGCCAAAGGGATCGTGGTTGGAGAGATGACTCGCACCGATCTTCCCGAAAAGGCGGATCCAGGAATCGGGTCACGACCCTGGCGAGAAATTGTCATTGAACGTCTCGCTCCGCTCGGGATCCCGCTGATCATCGATTTCCCCTTCGGTCACGCTCGAAACATGCTCACCTTACCGCTCGGGGTTCGTGCACATCTTGATGCGGAATCGGCCAAACTCACTTATCTGGAGTCGCCATGTCAATCTTAGTGCCTCGAATCAAAGTGAGCTCGTTCGCCGCGGGCTCAGCAGTGCTACTCCTTCTTTCCGGATTTGCTCCGTCTCCAACGATCAGTTGGGAAAAGACCATCTCCCCCGGCGTGGTCTATAGAATGGAGATTGAGAGCGAGCCCAACCGGGCGACTCATATCCTGCGGTGGAATCCCCAGTCGGTGGCGGTGCGGGTTCAGTCAACCCTCGCGGATGGCGTGGTTTACAAAGCAAACCTCGCGAAGGGTCGGTTGACCGTCCCACAAATCGCCGAGCAAACCAACGCTGTTGCCGCGATCAATGCCGATTTCTTTCCATTTACGGGCGATCCCCTCGGGCTGATGGTGCGCGATGGTCGCCTGATCAGCTTGCCAAATCCAAAACGGAGCGTCTTCGCCTGGGGACCGTCAGGAGCCTGGTTCGGACTCTCGAAGTTCGCCGGGACCATTCAAACCGAAGCCGGAGAGACCCTCACCATCGATGGGCTCAACGAGGAATGCCCCGACAACCGCATCACGCTCAATTCCGCCGATGCGGGGCTCTCGCTGACCAAAACACCCAGCACAACGCTCGTTCTCAAGCCGGATGTCTCTGCGCTCACACCGAGCACTCAGTTCAGCGCGACCGTCCAGTATCGAACCTCCGATGCAACGAGCGTCCCGGTACAGGCGGGGCAGTTGACGCTCGTTGCGCGTGGCGAAAAGGTCAAGGCGTTCGGTGCGATCAAGAACGGCGAGAAGTTGACCTTTAAGTTGCAGACAACCGGATTCGATTGGGAAAAGGTCGATCAGGCGATCGGTGGCGGACCCACTCTGGTGAAAGATGGCAAGATGGCGGTCGACGCCGACGATCAGGGCTTTAACTTCGATTTTTACGGTAAAAGACACCCTCGTTCGGCCGTGGGTAGAACCCAAGACGGCGACATTCTGTTCGTTGTTTTAGACGGTCGGCAAGCCCACTCCGTGGGTGCGACCCTGGCCGAAATGGCGGAACTCATGTCTCGGCTGGGTTGCCGAGATGCCATCAATCTTGATGGTGGCGGTTCTTCGGAAATGGTGGTTCTGGGCGTTACGGTCAACAAGCCCAGCGATGGGACCTCCCGAGCGGTAGCGAACGCAATCGTCATCTCCGGCCCCAAGATCATCGACGAGGACCTCAAGCTCAAGTGGAACTTGCCGAAATCGATCACCGTGGGAAAGTCCGCTGATTTAACCGTACAGGACGTTGCGGGCAAGGACGTTGCCAATGCAGAGATCATCTGGACGGTCGAGGGCAAAGGTTGGATCGATCAAGGCGGAAAGGTAACGGCAACCGCTCCCGGCCCCATCCGCGTGAAAGCGGTTGTGCGTGGCACAATCTTAGAAGGAACCATCACCGCCGCAAAGTAAGCCAACGCTTTCTAGCCAGACGTAGAACAAAGCAAGCCATGTATCAAGCGCCCCTTCCACCCGAATACCAAAACTTAGAAGCCGAGGAAGTCCGGACGAGGATTCAAGCGGCGAAGAAGGCGTTAGGGGGTCGACTGGTGATTCTTGGCCACCACTATCAGCGCGACGAAATCATCGAACACGCCGATTTCCGGGGCGATAGCTACAAGCTCGCGAAAGACGCGGCCCGATTCCCAGACGCGGAGTACATCGTGTTTTGCGGCGTTCACTTCATGGCAGAGAGCGCCGATATCCTCACCGGAGATCACCAAGCGGTCATCCTGCCCAATCTCGCCGCCGGCTGCTCGATGGCAGATATGGCGAACCTGTTCCAAGTCCGATCGGCTTGGAAGCAGATTCACGAAACTCTAGGACTCCCGCCGGAAGGGAAGACTCCCGTCACTCCGGTGACCTACATCAACAGCGCGGCGAATCTGAAAGGCTTTGTGGGTGAGCACGAGGGAACGGTTTGCACGTCCACCAACGCTCCCACGGCCGTGAAATGGGCCCTTGAGCAGGGGGAAAAGGTGCTCTTCTTCCCAGACCAGCACCTTGGTAGAAACACGGGTGTTCGCCTGGGCTACAACCCAGACACAGAGATGATCGTTTGGGATCCTTTCAAGCCTCTTGGGGGGAACACTCCGGAAGCAATTCGATCGGCGAAGTTCATCCTTTGGAAAGGGCACTGCTCAGTACACAGTCGTTTTTCAGTGGAGCAAATCGAGCAGGCTCGCCAGACTCATCCCGGCGTCCGAGTGCTCGTTCACCCTGAATGTGAACTTGCCGTGGTCAACGCCGCAGACGAAAACGGGTCTACCGAATACATTCTCAACCAGGTAACCAACTCGCCCGCCGGTTCGGTTTGGGCAATTGGAACCGAGATCAATCTGGTAAGCCGTCTCGCAAAAGAGAACCCAGATAAGACCATCTTCTGCCTCGATCCGCAAATCTGTCCCTGCTCAACCATGTACCGGATTCACCCGACCTTCTTGTTGTGGATTCTGGAGAATCTGGTTAATGGAACCGTGCTGAACCGGATTGTGGTTGCCGAAAAAACTCGGCACTACGCCCTTGAGGCTCTTCAGAGAATGCTGACCGTCTGCGCATGAGAAGCGGACGGCCTTTCTAATTCTTCAAGAACCTCGGTCATCGACTCGACGAGCACAATTCGCACACCGTTCGTGATTTCGGACTCAAGCTCGTCGACCTCTCGGCGATTCCCGGCCGGGCAAATCACGGTCGATATCCCAGCACGAAGGGCTGCAAGGCACTTTTCGCGAATCCCACCGACAGGGTCAATCCGACCCGTAAGCCCAATCTCACCCGTGAGGGCAACGTCATCCGGAAGCGCGATGCCTCGGAAGGCAGAGAGTAGGGCCGCCGCAATGGCGATTCCTGCGCTTGGACCGTCTTTAGGCGTCCCCGCGTTAGAGATGTGAACGTGCACATCCTTCTTCCAATCCACCGCTTCGCGATCGAGTTGCATGCGGGTCCATGTAAGCGCCGCAAACGCAGATTCTTGCATGATCGCACCCATCGAGCCCGTGAGAGTGAGTGTCGGGCGATCTCCCGCAACGCTGGTGATGGCCACCTCAATCCGCACCGTATCTCCGCCGTAAGGAGCCACCACCAAGCCTGTGGCAAGCCCGGGGGAACTGACAGTGTTGTTAGGGAGGTAAATCGGCTTTCCTAGCCATTGTTCAAGTCGAGTCCGATCGATGCTCAGCGGGTACTCCTGCTCGTCCACCATCGCTGCACGACGCGCTAGTGTGGCCAACTCCCTTGCAAGGGCGCGAACTCCAGACTCTCGAACGTAATGGCGGATGATCTCTCGCAGCAGGTCGGAATCTAGCGGCAAGTCGGTGGGCTCAAAGCCGGTTTCTTTCAGCAAGCTCGGCCAGAGGTAACCCTTTGCGATATCGACCTTCTCGCCTTCGGTGTAACCGTCAAACGGAATCACTTCAAAGCGGTCCAACAAAGCGGGGGAGAGGCGGTCTATGGAGTTTGCCGTCGCGATGAATTGCACCGCCGAAAGGTCGATCGGTAAGTCTAAGTAGTGGTCGACAAAGTGCTTTTGTTGGACGGGATCGAGGAGTTCCAACAGCGCAGCGGAGGGATCGCCCGTGTTGCCAACCGACATCTTGTCGATTTCGTCTAAGACGATCACCGGATTCATCGCGCCGGATTCGCGCAGGGCATTGACGATCCTCCCCGCGGTAGCGCCAACGTAAGTGCGCCTGTGACCCCTGATCTCGGCCTCATCGCGAACGCCACCCAGGGCGGCGACCGAGAGAGGTCTTCCTGTTGCGGCAGCCAAAGAACGAGCCACGCTTGTTTTTCCAACTCCGGGCGGTCCGACAAAAAGGAGAGCGAAGCCCTTTCGGAGGTTGCCCGTTTTGCTCGCGAGGCGCCTTTGAATCTGAATGTGCTCGGCGATTCGCTGCTTCACCCGGTGAAGCCCAAAATGAGCATTGTTCAATTCCTCCATGACCCGGTCCGGATCCAGTATCTGATCGAGATACTGTCCCCAAGGCACCGAGAGAGCGATGTCCAAGTAAGTCCGAGCGACGACGTGTTCAGGATTCCCCGGAGACGAGTATTCGAGTTGTTCCAGGCTAGAGCGAAGAGTCCGCCGAGTCGACTCCTCGATGACGAGCCCCTCGATCTGTTCCCGATAAATCTCAAGAATCGACCGCCTGCTGTCGCGGCTATCGAGCTCTCTTTGGATATGCCGCAGCTGCTCTCGCAAGAGATAGTCCCGTTGGGACTGGCTGATGTCTTGTTCGACTTTCGAACGAAGTTCTTGCTCCAGTCGAAGGATTTCCGCCTCTCGAGCCAGGTGCGCCAGAATGCTTTCGAGTCTTGCTTTGGCGGAAGGCGTTTCGAGAAGAACCTGTTTGTCGCTCGGAGGAACCGGGAGCAAATAGGCAATCTGATCGGCAAGCGCATCCGGAGCGGTCAAATGCATGATCGTTGCAATCGATTCCGGCGGGATCATTGAGTGCTTGCGGGCGACGCTCGCAAAGAGGTCCCTCACCGATCGTGCGGCCGCTGAAATTCCTTTGTCGCTCTCCGTTGTTGTTTGAAAAGCGGTGGGCCTTGCCAGAATCGTTTCGTTTTCGATGGCGGCCGAGTCAAAACCTGCCCGAGAGATGCCGCGCAGAGCAACGCGCATCGTCCCATCTGGCAGGGTGTTCTCATGCAGGATCTCGCAGATCGTTCCTACAGGGTGCAGATCGGCAAGTTCCGGAGCCTCTGTGCCCATGTCTCGTTGAGCGACCGCCAAGACAAGTCGATCCGCATCTATCGCCGACTCAATGGCGTGGCGAGAGACCTTCCGAGCGACATGAATGATCCCCGTGGCATGAGGGAATAAAACTTGGTCCCTTAAAGGCAAAACCGCAATACGGTTTGGCATGGAAGGTGCAGGGGAGGAAGACCGTCGCGGCATGAAGACTCCTTGAAGCTACCACCTGTCTACTCCGACCGGAAGGGTCTCAGACGAAGTCCGTTACCCTTACGGGGCAAAGCCGGTAACTGGACTTTATCGCCTTTACAACTGGATGGTCGTGGTTGAGTTGACCAGTTCTTTCAACTCCTCAAGCGACACTTCGGCTCCAAAAACTTGTCCGTACGCCGCGTCGATGAGATCGAAGATTTCTAGCAAGGCAATGAGTCGTCGCCGGAGGTTTTGGGTGTCCGGATTCGGGTCGCTCTCTGGCAGTTTCCCGATCACTTCCCGAATCGCATCGGATGTGGGGTCAATTTCACGGCGCTTCCTTTCTCGGACAACCCGGAGGAACATTTGATACGGGTCCGTTTCGCTCACGTAGGTGTCTTTTCGATCACCCGGTTGGCGGAAGCGACGGACGATTCCCCAGTCCATGAGTTCGCGCAGGTTCATGCTGGCGTTCCCCCGGCTTATCTGGAGGCGATCCATGATCTCATTCACTTCAAGCGGGCGACCCGTGACAAAGAGAAGCGCGTGAATCTGGGCCATGGTTCGGTTGATGCCCCAGGAACTGCTCATCCGACCCCACTCGAGAACAAACAAATCTTGCGCCTTCTCAAGATGAGTCCTAGGGTCGGTTGCTGGATTCATATCTCCATTTAACCTCTCGCAACTTTTGAAATGATCGAATTTTTTGAAAGTTAGCCCAGTAGACGCAACAGGCTGAGGCTCCCGCCCGGGGCAGATCTCTGTGTTTATCAATTTTGAACTTGAAAGAACGTAATGTTTATCTGGGACTAGGGGATTCTCCAGACCGTGCCGATATCTCTTTAGGCAGCCCTCATCCGTCCGGACGGGGCTCGCCAACTTATGCCTACCCAATCCATCCTCGCAACATTAGATTCCGTGATTGCCTTTCGCGGTCGCCGAGTTTCGATGCAGAGCCTATCGAACGCGGCCTTCTTTCACGGAGTTTGCGAAGATTCCTTTGAACGAGAACTCCACATTGAGCTGACTACGAAGCGAATGCTCAAGCCGGGGGAGTTCCTGTATGTCGAAGGTGAAATCGGTTCAGAGATTCAGAGTTTCATCGGTCTTGTGGCCGACTTGCAGCATCCTCTAGCGCGGATCACCCTGACCTCTGGGGTCACCGTTCGCGAGAGTCGGTCGACGGGGAGAAT
Source organism: bacterium (assembly GCA_027483535.1). Lineage (GTDB taxonomy): Bacteria > Armatimonadota > Fimbriimonadia > Fimbriimonadales > Fimbriimonadaceae > Fimbriimonas. Next base: position 45,639 of record JAIXUN010000001.1, on the reverse strand, counting down.
GCTTCTTCGTGATGTCGTTGGAAAGGTGATCAACGACTCCGGTCAACACGCGATTGACATCTGCGACGGGTCTGAATTCGGCTTGGGGTTCAACTTCTTCTGCCCGCTCGAAAAGGGAAGTACGGTTCAGATATCCCTCGATACCTCTTTTGGATCGGTGGACATTTTAGGCAAAGTGATGAACTGTCGAAGGGTCCGTTTTGATGAGGACACCCATCGAATTGGGATCCAGATCGTGGGCATGGATCGAATCAGCCAAGCAAGATGGAAACGTGTTCTCCTGATGGAACGCTGAGTGTTTATCATTTTTCAACTCCAATCTGCCTTTTGTTTATCTAGCCCTAAAGAGCCGAGCTTGGCTGCCCGATAAATATAGTGGGGAGGGGAGTCCTCCACAAACTCGGAGCGCCAACTTCCGAGGGAGGCTCCCCGGGAAGCTTTCAGCTTCAACCAAGAGTCTGCCGCGCACCACTTCGCAAGCCGCTTGCAAAGACTCCCAGTATTTGTGCTGTGCCCCAATTGGCCTGATCCTGGCAAGAATCTAGTGAAGAGCAATGGCGGAGTTGATTACCGATCTGTTCATCCTTTCTCACAAGCGAATGAGGATGCAGGACCTGAACGATGCCGCGCTGTTCTCGGCTTGGATTCAAGACGCCCATATCAACGTGCTTCACGGCAAGCTTGTGGGCCACCGGGTGCTCAAGCAGGGGCAGTTCTTCCACTGCGAGGTGGAAGGCGACGGGTACATCGCCAGTTTCATCGGGTTCTCGAACGCCATTCAGGAAAACGAGTTCGAACTGGTTGTCTCGAGCGAGATAACGACCCGACAATCGGATGCTTCTTGCCGAATCCTTACCGAAACCCTCACCGGATGCGTGAAAGATGGCGGCGGCTCCACGATCGTTAACATCGTCGACGTATCGAAGTCTGGAGTGGCGTTCATCGCTCCCTTCGAAATGGAGCGAGGGTCAAAAACCGCCTTCGAAGCTTCGGTGAACACCGGCTTGGTGCAACTGGATCTTGAGGTGAAGACGTGCCGACGGTACGAACCCGACCCTTCGATGTTTCGAATTGGATGCGAAATTGGCCCGATGGGACGTGTGGCAACGGCCCTTTGGAATCAATACATCCGCTCCGTTGCCTAGCGGCATCACAAAAGGCATTACGAATGATCTTCTAATCTGCCGAATTAAACATAAGCGAGGAATCCCCCCATGATCTCCCAATTCCGCCCCGATATGTTCCACAACGTCCGCTGCAGAATGCAGCGCCTTGGGGACATGAAATTCTTTTCTGGCTGGGTAACCAGCTTCCACGAGCGAGAAGTGCTCTTGAGATTGGTGGAAGACACCAAGTTGGAACCCGGCACGTCCTTCCATTTCACCGTGAACGGGCCCGACTGCGCGGCCGGATTCACAGCGACCTTATTCGGTGTCCACGGAGAGGAGCACGTTTTCCATATTGCTGGTCCCATGCACTTCAGCCCACCGACCGAAGAAGTTCGGTATTGCGTGGAGGGCGTTGTTGGAGTCCTCTATATCGACGGGATGGAAGTTGAGTTCGTGGTTGGAGATGTCTCGAAGTCTGGAATCGGAGGATATTCCTACAACCAAGTTGAAAGAGGCGCAAAGTGCGATTTCAACATCGACAGTTCCTTCGGGCAGATTCGCGGGTCGGGAGAAATCCGCTACTGCCGACCTGATCCTAAGGACATCACCCGTTACCGAATTGGCGTGCAGGTGAGCGAAATCGGTCGAATTGAAAGCGCTCGTTGGCACCGGATGATCGGTATGGACCACGTCGCTTAAGGCTTCCCGTTAAAGCGGGAAGCCCTATGTGAAACTAACCGCCGCTTGCCGTACGGCCGAGGGTCGCGTTCTTCTCGATGAACGATTTCCAGTTGGCGGGCACGTCGGTATCGACAAAAATCGCGCTCACCGGGCATTCGGCTTCGCAAAGCCCACAATCAATACACTCGTCCGGGTTGATCACAACCTGGTCATCAACCTCATAAATGCAATCTACCGGGCATACGGTCATGCACGATTTATCCATCACTCCAATACACGGTTCAGCAACTACGTAGGGCAACTTTCAGCAAATCCTCCAGAAGCTCATTTTAACCAAGTCCAGAGGAGGTTCGCGCCTTCCAAGTGGAATCGACACATTTTCGAGAAATCTGCGCGATTAAATTCGAGGTGCAGAGAATCGCAGCGAGAGACTTTGATGCAGGTTCGCTGAAAAAACCACTGCGGTGCTTCGTAGATCAACCTACAATTACACTACACCCGCAAGAATACTGGGGTTTTTCAGGCGAATCATGATTGCGAATCGACTAAATCGTTTGTTAGGGCTATCGGTTGGAGTGCTCTTCTCGGCTTACGCTGCCGCGGACTTTACCATCGGTGGCGCCCGAGCTCAGGGCATGGGTGGAGCAGGCTTGGCCCTGCCTATCGACGTTCGAAACAACTACATTCTGAACCCGGCCTTTCTCGCTTTCGGAAGCAAGAACCCGGCGCTCCAGTTCCCCCAGATCGGCTACCGAATTGATGGAATTGGCTTTGGCGATCTCTCTGACGTCATCGGCAACTTCAGCGAGGGCGTGAGCCAAGACGGAGTCCTTACACTCGCACGAAGCTTTGGCCAAAACGATATCAAGGCCGCTTTCGGAGCCAACCTTGGCGTTTCGGGACTGGGATTTGCGGTTGCTGCACGAGGCGAAGTGGGACTCAATTCCACACCGAACGCAGCGCTTCGGAACTGGGATGGCAACAACTCCACCCTCACCGGCAACGAGCGGTTAGACGCTTACGGCTACGCCTATCGCTCCATCGACGTGGGCTATGGCAACGCGGTTCGAGTCCCCGCAGGCAGACTGGCGATCGGTGCCAACGCGCGATTCATCACTTCGAACTACGCACACAAGTTTGTTGATGCCAACGGCATCCAAAACGGAACGGTCCAAAACGGTTCCGGAATCCCGGCCGGGCAGGATACGGTTGAGGAGCAAGGGGTGGCCGTTGATCTTGGTCTGCTCTATTCCCCGAAGAACTTGGACAACTTGTACTTCGGTCTCGTAGTCGAGAACTTCATTCAACCCGACCTAAACTTTGATGTGCAGCGCCCGGGTGGAGCAGGATTTGACGCTCTGAACCCATTCCCGCGAGTCATCAGCGTTGGTATCGGAGCCCAAGTCGGCAAAGGACTTCTGCTTGCGGGTGACCTCGTAGACATCGGCAATGCGGCAAGTCGCAAAGAAGCGCGAGTGGGCGCCGAGCTTGGGCTAGGCTCTTCCTTCGCTATTCGAGCAGGATACAACTCTCGAACCGCTTTCGGCTGGGGATTCAGTCTGTTCGGTGTAAACGTGCACTTCGCCGGAAACACCCCGCTCAGCCTCAACAGCGCGATTCGCTTCTAAAGCGAGCGAACGGGAAACCATATTCAGGGCGACCATTTCCGGTCGCCCTGATAAAGTTATCTACGTTTATCCAAAACGATGCACGTCGCGGTTGATTTCGAAATCGACGGCGTAGAATATTCAAGAACTATCATGATCACACTAACCGAAAGAGCCGCCTGCGAACTGAAAGACCTCATGGTCAGCCAAAACAAAGCCGCTTCTGCACTCCGAGTTTGGGTTGCCGGTGGCGGATGTTCTGGTCTTTCGTATGGCATGGCCCTGGACGACAACGAGCCGGAATCCGACGATCAGGTCTTCGAGCAAGATGGCGTTAAGTTGGTTGTTGATGCCACCAGCCTTGGATTCATGAGCGGCAGCGTTGTCGACTACATCGACGACGTGCTGGGCGGAGGCTTCAAGATTGAAAATCCGAACGCCACTTCTTCCTGCGGTTGCGGTTCTTCCTTCAAAACCGAAGGTTCTGAGGGAGCATCCGGCGGCGGTTGCGGAAGCGGCTGCGGCTGCTCGCGATAAGCGGGACAACTAACCGATCAATAGGTCTCTTGGGCAAAATGTCCAAGGGACCTTTGTGCTTTCTGAACCTAAGACTCACACCCCGGTTGAATTTCTGGCTATAATCGCCTCATGTTGCTCGAAGGCAAGAAAGGCCTGGTCCTTAACGTTACCAATAAAAATTCAATCGGCTGGGCAATCGCCGATTTGGCCAACAAAGAGGGAGCAACGGTCGGTATCGGCGGCCAAAACGATCGCCTAATGGGCGGAGTGTTAGAACTGATTGAAGGGCGAGAAGGGTTTATCCCCCTCACCATCGACTTCATGTATGAGGAACAGTTCGCACTTCTGAAACAGCAGGTGGCCGATCAGTTTGGAAAAATCGACTTCTTGGTTCACAGCGTCGGCTACGCACCCAAAGAGGCGCTCAACGGTCGATTCCTAGACACGAAAGTGGAAGATTTTCAGGTGGCCATGCAGGCCAGCGCGTACTCGTTTGTTCGACTTGTTCGCGAACTTGAGCCGTTGATGAATGACGACGGAAGCATTGTCACCCTTTCTTACATCGGAAGCACTCGCGTGATGCACAGCTACAAGGTCATGGGCATGGCGAAGGCTGCTCTTGAGGCAGCGGTGCGGTACGTCGCTTACGAAGTTGGCGAGAGGGGCATTCGAGTCAACACCGTATCGCCCGGACCTGTCAACACGATCTCCGGTCGGGGAGTGCAGGGCATCACCAGCTTCATCAATCGCGTTCAAGAAACCGCCCCTCTTAAGCGACCCTACGGTCAAGACGAGGCTGCCGGCGCGACCATGTATCTGCTCTCCGACTTCTCCAAGGGCGTGAGCGCTCAGATCATCTTCGTGGATAGCGGCTACAACGTCATGGCTGTCTAAGAAGTACCGGGAGACTTTCTGTGCGCTTTCTTGCCGTACCGAATTGGTCGATCCCTGCTACAGGTTCCATTTCGGGCAAAACCGCCGAGGAGTTGCTGAACGAAGCACGGCTCGCCGCGACGGGTCTCGGGGTCCGCATCCACTACTGGAAGTACGATCCCGACCATGCTCGGGCAGTCACTGCGTTCTCGGGGGTTGCGGGACAAATGGAAGCGACGATTTTCGCGATCGCAGATCGACTTTTCCCTGGTGTTGACCTAAACCTGCACGAAGGAGTGCACCCCCGGGTTGGGATTCTCGACGTTTGTCCGTTCGTTTCCCTCGTCCCCACAGAAGCGGAGGAGCAAGAAAAGCTTGCTGAGATTCAGCGCCTAGTCGCGCTGTCTAGGGGGCTTGCCGCGGAATTCTCGGCTCACTTTCGCATTCCTACCCGGCTGTACGAGTACGCTGCCGAGCAAGGGCGCCCCCATGCTCTTCCAGTTTTGCGCTCTCCAAAATCCGCCCTCCCTCCGCCAGACTTCGGAGAGGTTTTTGTTGGGCGGGAATCGAACCTGAAGAATGGTCTTTCCATTTTTGGTGTTCGCGATTTTCTGATTGCGGCAAACATCAACCTGGATACCGACGATCCCACTCTTTGCAGGCAGATTTCTCGGTCAATAAGGCATAAACGTGAGTTTTCTGAGGACTCAGACTTTAAAGGGGTGCGGGCGCTGGGATTCGAATTGCCAAATCGAGGACTGACGCAGGTCAGCCTGAACATTACAGAACCGAATGTCACCTCGTTCGATCAAATCTATTTGTATGTCCACGAGAAGGTTACTCAGGCAATTCGGGACATCTCCGGCACCGAACTAATTGGGGTGATCCGGCGCGCTGATCTAGAAAGGAGCCGGCTATTAGAGATTGAAGACGACCAAATCGTTGATCTCGATTAGTCCGCATGGAGTCCGATTCATCCGATAGCTCGCAAGCCATACTTTAAGGGGTTTGCAATCTCGGTCGCGAACCTGCGGAGAACACTGGTGGGCGAAACTCGATACGAACTCGGCATTCTTGGCGGCGGACAACTTGCGCGTATGTCCGTGATGGCCGCCCAAAGGCTCGGCATTTCAACGCTCACACTGGATACAGACGCCCAGTCTCCCGCCGCCCAAGTTGGACCTGCTGTCCAAGGCGCAATCACCGACGCTCATGCGATTGCGGAGGTCATGCGGCGCTGCGACTACATCACTTTCGAGAACGAGTTCATCCCCGCCGAAACTCTGCGCGAGGCGTGCCGGTTGGCCGATTTCGACCCCGCCCGAGTCACCCCCTCGACCGAATCGTTGCAGGTCATTCAAGACAAACTCCTTCAACGACAAGCCTACGCGGCGAATGGTGTTCCGAGTCCGAAAGCGGTGGAAGCAAGCGACGCCGGTCTTCTCGGATTCCCGTGCGTTCTCAAGGCCAGATTCGGTGGCTACGACGGAAAGGGGACCCTTTACGCTCGAACGATTGAAGAGTATCGAGCCGCCAAGTCCCGATGGGAGGGTCAAGAGGCTTTGGCATTGCCCCGGCAGGGCTGGTTGGCGGAGGAAATGGTCCCTTTCAAACGCGAACTGGCGGTAATGGTCACGCGCACGCGGGACGGCAAGATCGGGCTCTTCCCAACCATGGTGACGGAACAAACCGATCACATTTGTGACCTCGTTTATCCTGCCGACGACTCGGTCGATCAGCGGGCCAATCAAGTGGCTCTCAAGGCGGTGGAAGCGGTCGGAGGTCACGGGCTTTTTGGCGTGGAACTCTTTGAAACCGAAGATGGCGAGATTCTCGTCAACGAGATCGCGCCGAGACCGCACAACACCGGGCACTACACGCTGGATTGGAGCGGAACGTCGCAATTTGAGCAGCATGTGCGCGTAGCTACCGGGCGCCACATCGATACCGATCCGAAGGGAGTCCCGGTCTGCATGGTCAACTTGGTAGGTCCACCCGAGGGAGCAACCGACGATGCTGCGCTACTCGACAAGGCTCTTCGGTCGGCTTCTGAATCTGTTACGGGCGTTTCACCCGCCGCTCACATTCACTGGTACGGCAAGAAATCGTCAAGAAAGGGACGAAAAATGGGACATATCAACGTTTCGGGTCGGGGCAAGACCCTTCCCGAAGTCGAGCTTTTGAGAGCGATCGCGGCAAAACTGAGAGACACCTTTTACGACACTTGGGCAACCGTGGTGAAGGAGGAAAACAATGCCTAAGCGAGCCATCGTCCTGGTCCTTGACGGGTGCGGAGCCGGGCCCGCCCCGGATGCGGAATTGTTCAACGATTTCGACCAACCTTCCACGATTCATAACGTTTGGAAGGCGGTGGGTGGCATCAACGCACCCACCCTCTCGAAGCTCGGCTTCTTCGCGGCTTGTGGCATCGCCGATGCCGACCTTGGTCTAGAGGGCTTTTCTTCCACCTTCGGCAGGCTTCGAGAAATGTCGATGGGCAAAGACTCGGTGACGGGCCACTGGGAGATGATGGGCGTTCACACGAGCGTGCCGTTTCCAACCTATCCCGACGGATTCCCGGCCGAACTCGTCCAAGAATTCGAACGGCGGATTGGGGCAAAAGTGCTCGGAAACAAGCCCGCGAGTGGCACCGCCATCCTCACTGAACTTGGGGCGGAACACCTCTCAACCGGGAACCCTATTCTCTATACAAGTGCCGATTCGGTCTTTCAAGTTGCTTGCCACGAAGAGGTCGTGCCCATCGAGCGGCTCTACGAAATGTGCAGGATCGCTCGTGAACTCTGTACGGAGCCGAACAACGTCCAGCGAGTCATTGCAAGGCCGTTTGTTGGCAATCCCGATCAAGGCTTTCAACGAACGGAGCGTCGAAAAGACTTTCCGCTCCCCGCTCCCGCCAACTTTGTCGACGAAGCAAAAAACGTGTTCGGAATCGGCGTGATCCCCGAACTGTTCGATGGTCGCAACTTCCGTCCCGTGCGCCGCACTCAGAGCAATCCAGAGCACGCGATCATGCTGGAAGAAGCCCTGGCAAGCGATGCTCAGTTCATTTTCTGCAACTTTGAAGACTTCGATATGCTGTTCGGGCATCGCAACGATCCCCAAGGGTTTGCCAAGTGCTTAGAGTCTTTCGATGGCATCCTGAAAACCGTGCTTGAATCTCTGAACGGGGAAGATCTCTTGATTCTCACCGCCGATCACGGGAACGACCCGACCTCCAAGTCCACCGACCATTCGCGGGAGTACGTCCCGTTTGTCAGTATTCAAAAGGGATCGACTTCAGCAACGGCAATCGGGGATCAGGAAGGGTTGTGGCAGGTCGGGAGTGCCGTCGCCGGGCATTTAGGACTTCCGTTCAACTTTCCGCGTCACGAATAGCAGGCAAACGCCGATAATAGAAGGGTCGCCCGGAACAATGTGGTTCTTACGGCATTCATTGCCATGATGAACCCTCAATCTTGCACTCCAAGCGAGCCTTATCGCGGGCTGATCCATCGGTACGGCTTCCGCCTCGATATTGAGGGGAAAGAGTCGCCGATCACTCTCCACGAGGGCAATACTCCGTTGATCGAGACGCCGCGATTGGCAGACCGAATCGTGCCCGGTGGCCGACTTTTTGTGAAGTACGAAGGGCTCAATCCAACCGGGTCGTTCAAAGATCGGGGCATGACCACGGCAATGACTCAGGCGGTGCATGAGGGCGCGAAGGCGGTTATCTGTGCGAGTACGGGCAACACCGCTGCCTCGGCTGCTGCTTACGCGGCAAGGGCGGGCATCACCTGTGCGGTACTCATCCCCAACGGAAACGTCGCCCTCGGAAAGCTCGCAGGCGCACTTGCTTATGGCGCCAAAGTGATCGCCATCGACGGATCGTTCGACGATGGACTGCGAATCGTTCGCGAACTGGAAGGGGTCAGTGGACTCGCCGTGGTGAACAGCGTGAACCCGGCTCGACTCCAAGGTCAAAAGACCGCTGCCTGGGAAGTTTGCGATCAACTCGGTGATTTTCCCGACTGGCTCTGTCTTCCCGTCGGAAACGCAGGCAACATCTCGGCCTACTGGATGGGTTTTCAAGAGTGCCAAGCCGGGAAGTGCGGCGGGCTCGACTGTCAAGCCTGCGGACGAGTTCGGGCTCCAGAAAGAGGGCTCCCACGGTTGCTCGGAGCACAGGCGGCAGGTGCGGCCCCCCTGGTGCTCGGCCACCCGGTCGCCAAGCCTGAAACTAAAGCCACCGCGATTCGCATTGGGAACCCCGCTCGGGGCGATCAGGCGCTGCGGGCCATTGCCGAATCGAACGGACACCTGTGCGCCGTCACCGATGAGGAGATTTTCCAGGCGTACGGCAAAGTTGCCAAAGCCGAAGGCGTCTTTTGCGAACCCTCGTCTGCGGCTGGGATCGCAGGCTTGAGACAAGCTGTGAAAGAAGGCAAGATCGACCCGAAAGGGAAAACATTCGTCTGCGTGCTCACCGGACACGGAATGAAAGACCCAGACTCGGTCTTATCCTCCGGCGCCCAAATTCATAAAGCTGCGGCAGACATGGCGTCGGTCCTCAAGGAGATCGAGCGATGATTCGCGTCCGAATCCCGGCAACGTCAGCGAACCTGGGTCCTGGGTTCGACTGCATGGGTCTCGCCCTGGATCTCTGGAACACCTTTGAGCTCTACCTCACCGATGACTCGGAAGGGATTCGGGTCACGACCATCGGCGAAGGGGCAGGAATCCTCCCAACGGGCGAAAAAAACCTTACCGTTAGTGTCTTTCTGGAGGAACTGGCTCGGCTGGGTGAGGAAAAGCCAAAAGGCATTCATATCGTCACCCACAACACCATTCCCTGCGCCAGCGGCATGGGTTCTAGCTCAACGGCCACTCTTGCGGGCGTGCTTTTCGCTCATGCCGTGGCTAAGGCTCGCCGAGGGGAAGATCCAGCCGATCTCGACCGATCGGCTGTCTTGGAGAGCGCCGTCGCCATCGAGGGTCACGGCGACAACGTTGCCCCGGCCCTGTTAGGCGGATTCGTGATTGTGGTTCCCAATGCCACCGGGGTGATCACGCAGCGTGTCCCCACCATTCCGGTGAAGACCGTGGTTTGCGTTCCGGCTTACAACTATCTCACCTCTCAAGCTCGAGCCGCCCTGCCCGCTGAATACAGCAAAGCCGATGCTATTTACAACATTGGTCGAGCGATGTTGGTTGCCGAAGCGCTTCGAGCGGGTGACGACGAACTTCTTCGTCGAGCCATGACCGACCGGATTCACGAACCTTATCGACTGAACTCGATTCCTGGCGCTCAGCAGGCAAAGGAAAGGGCTTTAGATGCCGGAGCGGTATCGGTTTGTCTCAGCGGAGCCGGACCCGGTGTGATCGCTTTTGCTCGCGATGGTTTTGACCGGATTGGGCGGGAGATGAACGCCGCTTTCGCCGATGCTGGCCTCACCTCTCGATACTGGATCCTAGACGCAGAGCCTAACGGAACGCGAATCGGTCGCCTTCCGGTTTAAGAGATCGGCGGGAAAGTACACTCTCGGCTATGACTCGAGAAGAGATTCGAGATTTGCCGAAGGTTGAACTCCATGTGCACTTAGAGGGATCGACCCGCCCCGAAACTCTTCTCAAACTTGCGGAGCGCAATGGCATTGCCCTCCCGGCGAGCGACCTTCAAGGGCTGAAGGAGTGGTACCAGTTCCGAGACTTTCCGCACTTTGTGGAGGTTTACACCCAGGCTTCCTCCGCGATCCGCAATGCCGAAGACCTCGAGCTTTTGGTCTACGAGTTCGGTGAATCCAGAGCGGACAACAACATCCTCTACACCGAGGCGACCTACACTGCGAACACCCTCTTCAGGCAAAGTGGCATCCCAGCCGATGAACAGCGCGATGCCCTGAAAAGAGGAAGAGAGCGTGCCCTGAAGGACTTTGAAGTGGACCTTCGATGGATCATCGACGTCGTCCGCGAGACCTCCGTAGAAGAAGGCGAGTGGTCTCTTGAGTTCGCCCTCGGCGCGAAAGAGGCGGGCGTAGTCGGATTTGGCCTGAGCGGAATTGAAGGCGAGAGCCCGGTTTCTAGGCACCGCGCCACCTTCGAAGCTGCGAAGAAAGCGGGTCTGCCGGTCACGGCTCATGCGGGCGAAACGAAGGGTGCCGAGTCGATTGAAGAAGTGCTGAAAGACGCCTTCGCCGATCGAATCGGGCACGGTATTCGTTGTCTGGAAAAGCCCTTCCTGGTGCAGCGACTCCGGGACGCAGGCGTACCGATTGAGGTCAACCCGACCAGCAACGTTTGCCTAAAGGTTGTTGGCGAGTACGGCGAGCATCCTCTCCCCGAACTGCTTAACGAAGGGTTGAACGTCTCGATCAACTCAGACGACCCCGCGATTTTCGGCGCCGACCTGAGCGAGGAGATGTTCAAGGCTTGCGAAGCGTTCGGCTTCGATGCCGATATCCTTTACACGCTGACGATGAACGCCGCCCGCGCTGCCTTCTTGCCCGACGACGAGCGTCGCGCCCTCCAAAGAGAAATCGCCGAGTCCTGGTAACCCTATTTCTTCTTCGATGGAGGAATGGAGGCGGTGTAGTGAGCGAGAAACTCGTCGAGCGAGATCTTTTTCATTAACTCGCCGATGAGTTCAAGCGACATTTGCTCGGGCTTCTTGTAGCGCACGCAGCTCTTGCCCATGTCCAGTTTGCCGGTTCGCGCCTTGTGCTCGGTCTCAAACCAACTCGTGACGGCATCATCCACATACAGGCAGAATGCGTGCAGTGAAACGTGGCCCTTTGAGTTTGCAATGCCCATAAACGGCACGGGTTCTTTGGGATCGCAGTGGTACCCGGCGGGATAAATGGCATGCGGGACGTACCAACCGATGCACCTGTACTGGATGCCCTCTTCAAACCGTGGGTCGATGTTGGCCCGAATGACCTCGCGAAGTTGGGTCACCATCTCCCGGCGCACCGGGTCTTCAATGGCGGCAATGTAGTCGTCGGTGGTCATGGCGTAATCGTATCAGTGATGCGTTTCTAGCGCAAACGCATGTCTGCCACCGTCAGCGGGCAAGGAATCGCTTCCGTAGATAGTCGGCCCGGCGTACCGCTGCATCATCTCCGTCCAGACTCACGCGCATGTCCAATCCCGCGAGAGCCGCATCCACATCTCGACCCTTGATGGAAAGGGAAGCGCCCACTCTTTCAGTGCCCCATCGAATCCAGCCCATTGCTCGCAGAGCATCTGAAACCGAAATGACGCGGGAAGACCCCAAGAAAGTGAGGGCCTGATCGACTCGAACCGCGATTGCTTGATCGGTCACGGCTCGGCGAGCGGCGCGCTCCTGGTCGACCAAATACTGCACCGCCCCCTCAAAAGCCTCCAAGGTGCCGTTGACCAGGCTCACTTGGGCAAAGGCACCCAGGGCTCGACTAGATTCGCCAAACAGGCCGCGAATCGTCAGCCTCGTGGCGAGCAGAGCACGGATCACATCGTTCATCTGGCCCGTCGTCGCAAGCCCGATCAGGTGGAGCATCGCCGAGTGGCGCGATCCCTCTCCGCAGTTGGCGACCGATGCGGTGAGGAACCCAAACTTTGGCGACCAAGCGAACGGGCAATGTTTGGAGATGGCATCCGTCACGCCGTAAACGGCTTTGTCGGCCTCGCGAATAGACCATCCGGGCGTGATCGCCTGCGCCCGCAGGTGATCCTCTTCGTGAATCATCAGCCCAATGGACTGGCGATCATCAATGAGCAGGGCTCGACCGGGAAGGGTCCAAGGGAAGTCCGGAGAGAGCAGTCGCGCTCCCACCAAATAGTCCCTCTCGGCGGTGGTCAAACTTCGAAAGCTCTCGTAATCGCCCGTGGCTTGACCCGCCGAAATCAATTTTTCCGCGATCTGGTTGATTTCCATCGAAGAGCACTTTTCAGAAAATTTGAAACCTCGAAGATTTCGGGCTAGTCGCACTCGTGAGCTAAGAACGACGTCTAAATCCGGACCCTTGTCCGAGAGCCAAAGCGGACGCGGGCGATCCCGTAGCGTCATTCGACGCCATCCTTCCGCCTCGTGGATTGTTCCGCTCATGCCCTATGCCTAACGCCCCGGGGTCGGCTCGGTCCCCATCCTAACAAGAATTTCGCGAAAACTCAACGAAAGCCCGTGAAACCGGAGACCGAGAGAAACTACTTGCTCTTCGGATCGGCGAGATTGCGAAGACCGTCTCCCACAAAGTTCAAAGCGAAGATCGTGAGCGAAAGGATCAAGCACGGCCAGAGCAACTCGATGGGATACGAGTTCATGTTGCTCCGAGCGTCGTTGATCATCGATCCCCAACTTGGGCTCGGTGGCTGAACGCCAATACCAAGGAACGAGAGCGTGGATTCAGCCAGGATCGTTCCCGCGAGGTCGATCATGGAGACCGCGAGAAGAACGCCCGTCATCTGCGGCAGGAGGTGCTTGATAACGATGTACGGCACGCTTGCGCCGCTGGCTCTTGCCGCCACAACGAACTCGCGATCTTTCAACGAAGCAATTTGAGTTTTAGTCAGTCGGGCAATCGTGGGCCAGGCCGTAATGGAGAGCGCGACGATGACCGGCAGGAGTCCGTCCGGGAGCACTGCGAGCAACCCACCCCCGCCCGAAGAACCACCATCCGCGACCCAACTCTGCCGGGTCACACCGATAAGGAGAATCGCGAGGAGAATATCGGGGAAAGCGAACATGCCGTCGGTGAGTCGCATCAGCGGAACCGAAATCCACTTCGGAGCGAACTCTCCGAGAACACCCACGGTGATCCCAACGAGCAGACTCAAGAACTGAACGGCGAGTCCAACACCGAGCGAGATTCGCGCTCCGTAAGCCAAACGCGGCAAGAAGCTACGACCGATGTTGTCCGTACCGATCAAGGCGTCCGGTGCACCTGCGCCTTGGTGCGGAGCGCCTACGACATCGAAGGTGCCCTTGAAAATGCTCGGACCGACGATGGCAAATACCACCAGGGCGACCAGGTACCCAATACCGATCCAAAGGAAAATGTCTTTTCGCTTCTTCTTCATACCTGCGACTCCCGAATGCGCGGATCAAGGATCGGAAGGATCATGTCCACAAGAAGGTTGATCAAAACGAAGGTCGTACCCGTCACCAGCACGCACGCCTGGATGACCGGAATATCGTTGGTTCGAATCGCATCGATTGTCTTGCTACCGATGCCCGGCAATAGAAAAGCGGTTTCCACAACAAACGAGCCTGTGAGGAGGAATCCGTAAGAGGTTCCAACGGCGGTGATCACGGGCAGGATCGCATTTCGAAGCCCGTGCCGAAGATACATTCGCCCTGGAGGAACGCCCTTGGCGACAGCCGTCCGGATGAACTCTTGCTTCAGAGTCTCCACCATGCTCGCCCTTGTCAAACGGGTGAGCAAAGCCGTTGGGCGGAGGCTCAAGGTTAAGACGGGCAGAATGAGATAGAAGAGCTCGGGGGCGCGCAGCTTGGCTTCCCACGTCACCGGGAGCAGGTCCATCTTCAGCGCGAAGAAGTAAACCAAGATCGGGGCGAGCACGAAATTTGGAATCGTGACGCCTAAAGTCGAGAGCGTCAATATCCCTCGGTCCACCACGCGGGTTTCTTTGATCGCCGCGACCGTGCCCAAGGACACGCCTATGATGATCGCCAGCAGCATCGCCGAGGTGGCAATTTTGTAAGTCACGGGCAACCTATCTGCAAGGATGGTCTTCACCTCCTCGCGTGTGCCGTAATAGCTTTTCCCGAAGTCTCCTTGAACCGCTTTGCCTACGTAAAGCACGTAGCGTTCGGGCCAGGGCTTGTCCAATCCCAGGTTCTGACGAATCCGTTGATACGTTTCTTCGTTCGCTTTTTCGCCTGCAATCAGTCGAGCGGGATCGCCCGGAGCAAGGCTCGAAGCGAAGAACGTGATGATGGAAATGAAGATGAGACTAAGAAGGCCGAACAGAAGTCGGAGTGAGAGGGCCTTCGCTAATCGCACGCGCAAATTTTAACCGAATTAAGGAGCATCGTGCCCCTTATTTGGCTACTTGCGCTCAATCCGGGCGGTCGTGATCCTATCGCCCTTATCAATCGACTTCAGAACGGTGAGACCGTTGCCAACAATCTGCCCGAAAACGGTGTACTTTCCGTCCAGAAACTTGTTGTCGCTCAGCATGAAGTAGAACTGACTATCGCCCGAGTTTTTGTCGCTTGGGTCTCGCGCCAAGCCAACCGCACCTTCAACATGGCTCAGTCCGGTCTCTTCAAACGGAATGGTCGCGCCGGTGCCGCCCTGACCCATCCCACGAGAACTCAGGTCACCATCTTTAGAATTCGGGTCGCCTACCTGGACCAAGAACGGGCGCGGAATGCGCTCCGCGCGGTGGAACCGAAGTCCGTTGTAGAACCCCGCCTCAACCAGCTTGATGATATGGCCGGTTGTTTTTGGAGCTTTCGCCGTCTCCAACTTGATCCGAACTTCTCCGCGACCTTGGATGTCGAGCACCATGAAAGTGTCGGCTGCCGAGGAAATTGCGGCCACGAAAATGGCTAAAACCAGAAAGACTAAACGAGACAACGACTTCATGCTCTTCTAAATTATTGACGTTTTTGCCCTGCCGACGTTACCGATCTGTAGGCATTGATAGACAGTTGGCGTTACTCGTCCAATCGCCGACCGTAGCCATCGTAGTGAACTTTGCCGCTCAGAATGAGAATCCCGTCGATGACGGACCAAAGGTAGAGCGTCCCGCAGGTCACGATGCTAAACAGCATTTGTAAGACGCCAAGAGCGGCGTAACCCATGTAAATGCGACCCACGCCCGGGAAAATGAACTGAAGGACGCCTCCCAGCGTTCGATTATAGGGACTCTTAACCCCGCCGAAAGCTAAGTCGCGCTGAACGGTTCCAGGCATCATCGGCACGTAGTTCTGGCCAAACGGCGCGGAGGTCGGACCAGTGGTCGATGACGGACCCGACGGAAACACCGGATCGGGTTGTCGAAAAGTTGGGTTGGGGGGCGAATAGGTTTGGGTCGAAGGTCCCACGCCTTGGGTTGGGGGCGGAGGCGGAGCAAGGAACGGCTCCACCAACTTAAACGCCGGATCCAGTTCGATCACGCTACTGGCAGGCATCCAATCCGGGAATCCGGCCTTCCAAACGTAGGTTTCGCGCTCGATCACGCGGCTCTCGATGAGCTCCTCAATCTGTTCTTTCGTGAGAGGGCCAAGCTGACCGAACGACCCCACGTAATACCAAATCGCGTCACTCATCAGATAATTCCAGTAGCAGGTTCAATCGAAAACCCTATGCGCATTGTATCGGTCTGCGGGGGAGTTCGTTGCAGTCTCTCCCGCAGACCGATCACGTTTCTCGAACGATTGGGGCTTTGTACCCCTGGGTCAGCAACCTACTCCGCTACCTTTGGCGGAAGCGGTCGAACCCAGATGTTTCGGAATCGAACCTTGTTCCCGTGGTCCTGAAGGCTAAGTGGCATCTCTGGCGGATGCGGGAAGAACTTTGGCACCGATCGGTAAAGAGTGGATCCGATGATCACGTGGTGGTCTTGAACGAGAACTCCGTTGTGAAACACGGTGAACGATCCTTCCTTAACCACTTTGCCCGCGGCATCGAATCGCGGGGCGCGGTAGACAACATCGTACTGTTGCCATTCGCCAGGGGCTCGAGAAGCGTTGACCATAGGAGGCGACTGACCATAGATGGCACCCGCGTGTCCGTCGGCATAGGTTCGGTTCTTGTAAGTATCTAGAACCTGCACCTCGTACCGATCGCCGCCAAAGAACAGGCCGCTGTTGCCTCGACCTTGATCGGCAGATTGCACGGGCAGCGGGCTTGCAAACTCAAAGTGAACTTGGCAATCGCCAAAACTGTCTTTGGTGAACAACTGACCGGTTCCCGGTGCCACTTCAAAGTAGCCATCCTTCACCGTCCACTTGGCAGGGCCCTCACCCGACTTCCACTTCGAGAGATCTTTGCCGTCGAAAAGCACGATCGCATCGCTTGGCGCGGAGACTGGATCGTTAGTCGGCAGGGCTCCGGGAGTGACTACTTCGGGAATGGGTCGGTTGGCATCATGAACGCGCCACTTCGATCCGGGCAGCAAGGGAGTGTCTGTAAATCCGGATTGTTGACCTTTCCATGCCAGACTAGCCCCGGCAAGAGCGAGACCGCATACGGCTGCGGTGGTGAGAGGCAAAGCACGTCGTCGCACGTGGATACCTTACTAGAATCTTGCGCCGAGTGGGAGATTCCGTCGAATCAAAGCGTCGATTCCGGCCAAGGTTTGAGTCCACCCGCAAGAGTTTCGCCGTTCCAGTCATACAGCCCCAGGTATCTGCCGTGACTTCCACCCTGTGCGATCCAGGTCCGATTCACCTTGACGGGCTCCTCTAAAACGGTGTGACTGTGCCCCCCAAAAATCACATCGATCTCAGGACAGGCTTCCGCGAGCTTTTGGTCTTGGTTGAACCCGATATGGGTCAAGGCGAAAAGATCGTCGACCTCGGGTCGAAGTTGCTTAGCGATTTCGATCGCCCGATCGATGGGGTTTGTCCATAGATACGCGCTGGCAACTTGGGTCTTCATTTTTGAGGTCACCATTGCAACCATCACTCCAAACACACCGACTCGCCGACCGTTGACCTGGGTCACAAGGAACGGGGGGAGGGCCTCTTTCCCCGACTTGTCAAACATGTTCGCGACCAGCATGGGGTGAGAACAACCTTTGAGCTTTGCCTCAAATGCCGATTTCAGTGGGTGCGATTCACGATTCCCCATCGTGCTCGCCGTGATTCGCGCCTCGCGGAATCGCTCCCAAACCGGATCGACTCCTAGGGGAATGGCAAGATTGCCCGCTTTGATGGCATCGCCGGAATCAAAGTAGAGGTCAGCCGTCTCCCGGGCAACAAGAAGAGCCGGGAACCGAGCTTCGGTGAGCTTTCCGTGGAGGTCGTTCGTGTGGAGGATTCTCATTTCGCGGGGCAATCTTGGGAACTGAACATGTACAACCGTACATTTCGTATAATGGGATTAAGCAAATCGGGTTTCTTGCGAAACTTCGGTAAGTTTAAGGAAAGCTATGAAGAAGATTGCAATTATTGCAGCAGCACTCGCCATTTGCGGATCGGCAGTTGCCCAAAACAAGACTCCGAAGGAAATCGCCTGCCCGATCATGGCCGACCACAAGGTCAACATCGTCAAGGCTACCAAAGACGGAATGTTCGCCGACTACAAGGGTCGACGATACTTCTTCTGCTGTGGCGGTTGCGCACCGGCATTCAAGAAGGATCCGGCCAAGTACGCCAAGATGCCCAGCATCCCCACCCCTAAGAAAAAGGCTTAACCTCCACTGAAACCAAAAAAGCCCGGAGCGTTTCGTTCCGGGCTTTTTTGTGTTTGAACCAATGCCCTTAGGCGGGTTGGAAGTATTCGTCCAACCGTCTACAAGAAGACTCTTCTGGATTGGCGAAGTATTCCAAGGCTCGCACTAGCGCCCCAGCGGTATCGATGCTGGTCACACAGGCCACACCCGTTTCGATACAAGACCGGCGAATCCGCGCCGCTTCGCTTTCACTTGTTTCATTAAGCGATGGGGTGTTGATCATTAGGCTCACGCCGCCTTCCATGATCTTGTCCAGCAGGTTCGGCGAGCCTTGCTGAATCTTGTTGACTTCCTCGCACTCGATTCCGTTCTCTCGCAGAATCTTCGCGGTGCCTGGAGTCGCTACAACCGACTTTCCGCTCGCGACCAACGTTCGACCAAGGGCGATGGCGGCTTGTTTGTCCTCGTCTTTCACCGAGAGAACAACCGCACCTTCGCCTTTGAACTGGATATGGCTTGCGATCAGCGCCTTGTACAAAGCAGCCTCATAGGAGTAGTCGATCCCCAAGATTTCGCCCGTGCTCTTCATTTCCGGACCAAGGCTCGGCTCGACCTTTCGAAGTTTTTGGAACGAGAAAACGGGCGCCTTCACCGCGTACATGGGAGGCTTGAAAACGGGCAGGAGTGAGTCCTCCGAGGGCTTGGATCGGTAATCCACCGGAAGGCTTGTTCGGGGGAAGACACGCCCCTTGTAGTAAGGCGCGTGGTTAGAGGGTCGCGGACCGGAATAATTGTTTCCGACCCCTTCACCAAGAACCCAAAGTCCGCTGGTGTATCCAAGATCGGTCAGCTTCTGACCCATCATGCACCGAGTCGCCAAGTCGACCATGGGGATTCCCGTGACCTTCGAAAGGTAGGGAACGGTCCGGCTGGCGCGGGGATTGACCTCAAGAACATAAGCGATTCCGTCTTGAATGACGAACTGAATGTTCATGAGTCCCTTCACGCCCAGCGCCTTTGCAATCTGGCAGGCGTAAACCACCATTTGGGTTTGCTCGTCTTGGGTGAGGCTAACGGGCGGGTAGACCGCCATAGAGTCGCCCGAGTGAACGCCCGCGCGCTCGACGTGCTCCATGATGCCCGGAACCAGAGTGTCCTCTCCGTCCGAGATCACATCGACCTCGGCTTCTTTACCCAGCAGATACTTGTCAACAAGAACCGGCTGTCCGGGGTTTGCGTCCTCCGCCTCGCTGTAGAAAGAGCGCAGGTGATTCTCGCTGAAGACGATCTCCATCGCCCGGCCGCCAAGGACAAAACTAGGTCGAACAAGCACCGGATAGCCAACTTCGGCCGCTACCGTAACCGCCTCTTCTAGGCTGCGAACCGCCTTTCCTCGGGGACGAGGAATCGCGAGACTCTCGAGGAGTTCATCAAACTGTCCGCGATCTTCCGCCATCGAGATCGCCTCTGGACCCGTGCCAAGGACCTGTACACCCGCCTTGCTGAGCCCTTCCGCTAGGTTAATGGCCGTTTGACCGCCAAACTGACACACCACTCCGATCGGGTTCTCGTGGGCAATCACGTCGAGAACGTCCTCCAGAGTCACGGGTTCAAAGTAGAGACCGTCGCCCGTATCGAAGTCGGTGGAGACCGTTTCGGGGTTGTTGTTCACGATGATCGCGCGATAACCCTGTTCTCGCAGGGACCAAACGCAGTGAACACAACTGTAGTCGAACTCTATGCCTTGTCCGATTCGAATAGGGCCAGAGCCAAGGACAAGTACGGTTCGATCCATCAAAGATAGATTGTAGCCTTTTCGCGCCCCGGAATCGGGCGATCGCGTCGAGAACGGGGCTCGGTCAGAACCGATAATTCAAATTCAGTCCGTATCGGAAGTTGTCGGTTCTGCCCGTGGGTGGCTTTACGGAGTCGTGATCGTAGATGAGGTTCAAGGCGATCCTTGCTCGGGGAGTAACGGGGATGAGCAGGTTGAAGTTGGAGAAGATCAACGTGTCGCTAACATTGTGAAAAGCAATGTTATAGGTGAGCAGATAGTTGATCTCCATGTGATTGGGCAGGATGTACTCGTAGATCGTCCCGACCTGATAACCCAGTTTGTGGTTGGAGCCCGCCTGGTTGAGATACTCCTCGGCCAAGTAGGCGAGCCCGAGAGAGCCTCGCCATCGTTGCTCGCCGGGGTGACTGAGTCGCCCCGTCTTTTGAACCGAAGGCGAAACCGCCAACAGTTGTCCTGCCGACGCGCTCGGCACCAATCTCGAACCCAGCCCCGACATTCGGTTGCGCTCGCCGATTCCACCGAGAGTCAGATAAAGGCCCTCTCGGGTTGGGCCGTCATAACGAAACGAGAGTCGCCATCGATCTTCGGTGGGTTCCCATTTGTGCGCCGGGAACTTGGCTTGTCGAGTGACGGCGTAAAGGACTCCGTAGTCCAACACGGACCCGGCCAGGAGTCGTTGTTCGGCGCGAGCGTCCGCAAACAGGGTCAACTGGTCTTTGAAGTTGACCATATACATCGCGTTGAAGTTAACTAATCCCGTCCAGCCCGAAGCCTCCGCTCCTTGAGTCGTTCCTGGACCTGGTGCCGGCTCTCCGCTGCTAAAAGCCAGAGAGGCAAAAAAGGCGAAACCTAGACAAAGAACGCGACCCACAGATTCATTCTGTGGATCGCGCCCCGTTTAAGAGTGTCGGTTTTCCTCTGTCCCGTAACTATGGGACGGTCCGTCTCGATGTCTTAGAAACGGTAGTTCAGGTTGATGCCGTAGCGGTAGTTGTCACTGCGACGCCCCGCAGGCACCACGCTCGTTCGGTCGTAAATGAAGTTGAACGCCAACCGTGTCCGGATGTTAAGCGGAACCAAGAGATTGAGGTTCGAGAACAAGACGTAGTCGCTGAAGTTGTTCAGAGCCGGGGTGAAAGAAAGAACGTGGTTGATCTCCCAGCCGTTCTTTAGCAGCGACTGGTAATAGGTGTTGATCTGCGTACCCCACTCGCTCTTGCGGGTGTTGGCGACGTCGTACTCCTCGTCCAAGAAGGAAAGACCAACGTTGGCTCGGAGCTGAAAATCGCCCGGATTGGCGACTCGCCCCGAGTCTCGCACGCCTTGCGATCGAAGTGCGAAGTATCCCAAACCTGCCGACGTGATGGATCGATAGGAGAGGTCGATCATTCGGTTTCTTTCGACAAGGACAGACACGGTGCCGAATCGGAAGCCGTCGGTGGGAGCGTCGTAGCGAGAGTTCAAGCGCCAGCGATCTTCGGTGGGTTGCCAATCGCCCGTGCTGTTGTTGCGCTGTCTGGCAAGGGCGTAAAGAAGGTTGTATTCGAACAAGCTTCCTGCGAGCAGCTTTTGCTCCGCGCGACCATCAAGAAACCATTGAACTTGATCGTTCTGGTTAAAAACGTAAAACGCGTTGAAGTTCACGTTTCCTGTCCATCCGGAGGTTTGAGCCGCCGAGAATGAAGAGCAGGAAATGGCGGTGATGGAAGCAACAAGGGCAAGGGAGTTCCGACGCATCTCGCTCGGCATTCTAGCGGAAGTCGCCGCTGTGTGCCTACCCTTCCGCTTAGAATCTGCAAGATTTGGCCCGTAGATTCACCGGGAAATAGCGCGCAATTCTACAGGTTGCCAAACCTATCTCCCGAAGATTGTCATACCGAATCCGTGTCTTTTTCCTAAATTGGAGAAAGTCACAGATTCCAGAGGAGAGGGTAGCGACAATGTCTGATGCACCGGATGCAGCACCAAAGAAGAAAAAAGGCGGCAAAATGCCCGTCATCATTGCGCTTGTCGCAGTGTTGGCAGGCGGCGGCTTTTTCATGATGAAGTCGAAAGGCGGAAAGGACGATAAGAAGGAGTCTGAGATCAAGATGGCAAAAGCCGAAGTGATCTTGGCGGAAGAGTATCTCGTCAATATGGCAGACGGTCGATCTTACGTTCGATGCAAAGTTGCGCTTAAGGTGAAAGAAGGATTCCCGCCGGCAGATATCGAGGCGCACACTGCTGAAGTCAGCGACGCCATCAATATGACTCTCAAGGGAACCGATCCTAAGGATTGCGACACAGCCGAGGGCATGAAAAAACTGAAGCGACGCATTGCCGCTGCCATCAACGCGATCATGCCCGCTCATGGCGACGAAGGTGGCGGTGATTCTCACGACGAGAAGAAGTCCGGTCCGACCACATCCGTCAAGCTAAAGGATAAGAAAAAGGACGAACACTCGGATCACGGAAGCGAAGAAGAGATGCCCCCAGATTGGGACTCCCTTCACGGCCCGGTCCTAAAAGTTCTGTTCGTAGCCTTTGCCACCCAATAACGCTCCCGATTGGGTGGGTTCGAAAAAACTTAGGAAATCACTTTAGGTTTTTTCGGATCCCCCCTCAAGAAACTTCGCTTTCCACCGATTCAATTTAAGGAAGGCCCAAGCAATAGGGCCAGGTGGAGCAAGCGACTTGTCAGACATTCTTTCACAGGCAGAAATCGAAGCGCTGCTGAACTCCCTTGGGGGAGGGAACGCAGGAGCGCCCGCAATGCCCGTCGCAACTCCTTCCGTTGCCCAAGCAAGGTCCATGGCAAGTTCCGCCCCAGTGAACAAGCCTGGGCCGGGCAAGAAAACGTCGGTCGCCTTCGAAATTTACGACTTTCGACGCCCCGACAAACTCAGCAAGGATCAACTTCGAACCTTGCAGATGCTGCACGAGACCTTTGCACGACAAGCAGGCTCAGCGCTCTCGGCAGCCCTCCGAACTCCCGTCTCGATCGAGATGATCTCTCTGGAGCAGGTCCCGTACGACGAGTACCTGCGATCGATCAACCAATCGGTCTTTGCGGTCATGTCTCTGCCTCCCCTGACCGGGCAGGCGGTTCTTGAGATTGAGTTCAGCCAAGTTTTTGCGATGGTCGACCGAATGCTCGGTGGTCCAGGTAAGCCGCTCAACCGAGGTGTCCTCACCGATATTGAGCGTCCGCTGGTGAAGCAGTTGATCGAACGGATGTTCGGCGCTCTGAAGCAAGCGTGGGAATCGGTTGTTGTTGTGAACCCAACGATCGACACCATGGAGACCTCGGCGCAATTCGTCACCATCGCGCCGCCGAACGACATCGTTCTCACCCTTTTGTTTGAAGTCAAGTTGGGCGAACAGCGCACCGCGATGTCGCTCTGTATCCCTTACTTGGTCCTCAAGCCGATCACAACCAAGCTGAGCGCTCAAAAGTGGTTCGCTTCTTCGGGTCGAAAGCACAGCCCGGCGACAAGAAAGCTCCTGGCGACCCAGATCGGAAACTCCGGAGTGGACTGCACCATCCGCCTCGGCAAAGCTCGAATGGAGTTTGGCGATTTCATCAACATCAAGAAGGGAGACATTATTCGGCTCGATCAGCGAACCGAACACGACCTCACCTTCCTCGTCGGCAACGTTCCTAAGTTTCACGGTCGCCCCTTGCTGCACGGCAAGCGACTCGTGTTTTCCATTTCTCAACCCTTTAAGAAGTAACGCAGGCAGATCCTATGGCTCAAATCACGGAAGAAATCATTGACGGTCTATCAAATTTCCAGACTTCCATCTGGGATACGGTTAGCGTCACGACCTCGGAAAACATCGGTCAGGCCGTTACGTTTGGCAACCCCCTGACGGTTTCGGCACGAGTCAACGACATCCAAACCGAGTTCAGCGCGCAACAACTGATCATTCAGTTTGCGATGGCGAGCCACCCCGATAGCTTCCAGTCGGTGTTGATTTCAAACGATACGGTTCTGCAGCTTGCCAAGCTGGCGACAGGCGTTGAACTTGAGGAAATCGATGAGAACGTCATCTCCGACGTTCGCCCGATTGCCGAGTCGATTGTTCAAGGACTCTGCATCGCCCTGGGCAACGTGATGATTGAAACCATCGTTGCCACCGGACTGAGCATTCGTTACCAGAGCTTCCAGCTCCCCCCGAACTTCGCGCGCTCTCTTGATATCGTGCGAACCCAGGCGACTGTCGAGGGCGAGGGCCTGAGCGGATCCATCACCTGGTTGGTCGATGGAGAAACTGCGAACGCACTTCTGCGCCTTTCGACCGACATGGAAATGGGCAACGACGCCGGAGCACCTATTTTTGCAAGCGCACCCCCGACCGGTCAGGCAACGGGTGGTTTCAATCCTCCCCAACCGGGAGGCGCTCCCGCTAGTAACGCTCCGCACCTGCCAGAGGTGGATGCAGGCAGTCTCGAGGTGTTGCTCGACGTTCCGCTGGAAATCAGCGTGGAACTCGGCCGCGTGAAGATGATGGTTCGAGAGGTACTCGACCTTGGCACCGGTTCGATCGTCGAAGTGGACAAAGCGGCAGGCGAGCCTGTCGACGTCATGGTCAACGGTCGACTGGTGGCTCGCGGCGAAGTGGTTGTCATTGAAGACAACTTCGGCGTGCGAATCACGGAAATCCTCAACCCGAACGAAAGATTCCGACTTGACGGAGCTGCTTAACATGCGAAGTTTTCTTGCCCTGGCTTTTCTTGCCGGAGCAACTCTGGCAAGCGCTGCCGAAGAAACCGTTAAGGGGGCTTTCGGGACAAAGTCTGCCGGAGGAGCCGGAACCACCGCTGCCATGAGCACCGGAGGACCAAGCATCTTCTCGATCATCCAGATGATCATTGCGGTTGCGATCGTGGTTGGCCTGATGAAAGTGGTCTTGCCCAAGATCGTTTCCAAGATGGGCGGCAAACTGACCACCACCCTCAACGGCGGCATCCGAATTGAAGAGTCGGCGACCTTTCCCGGCGGCAACCTATACGTCGTCACGGTGAGCGATCGCAAGCTGTTGCTCGGCGCGACCCCTCAAAGCATTTCAACACTTGCCGATCTTGGTCCCGTGAACAAGCCGAACCCTGGTCCCGCGTTCATAGAGTATCTCGACAACGCCGATACGAGCAAGGTGACCCCCGCCGCTGAGGCAATCCCGACCCGGGCAGTGATCGCGGTTGATGCACCGGTCGCGGTTGCAGAAGAGAAGGAAAGTGATCCTCGAGAGGCTCTAGAGCGACTTGCGAGGTTGATGGGTTAACCATGAAACGGCTCCTTTCCACCGCGACACTCTTTGCTCTTGGAGCGTGTGCTTTTGCGCAAACGCAGCTTCCCAAAATCAGTTTCGGCGTAGAGAATGCTCAGTCTCAGGGAGATGTTGCGACAAGTTTGCAGATTCTTGCTCTGCTAACCGTTCTCAGCATCGCCCCCGCCATTCTCATCCTCACGACCTCGTTCACGCGGATCGTGATCATCTTTAGCTTTGTGCGAAGCGCACTGGGCACGCCCACCATTCCGCCGAACCAAGTGGTGATCGGACTCTCGTTGTTCCTCACGATGTACGTGATGGGTCCGACCTACACCAAGGTCAACGACACCGCCCTTCAGCCCTTTTTTGCCAAGAAGATCAATCAAAACGAGGCTCTAGAGCGAGCAAGCGGTCCCATTCGAGACTTCATGCTGAAGAACACCTACGAGAAGGACCTGAAGCTGTTCTTGGATCTGCGCAACGAAAAGCCCGCGTCGCCGAAAGAGGTCAACCTCACTTCGCTGATCCCGGCCTTCATCATCAGCGAGCTGAAAACGGCCTTCATCGTCGGGTTCTACATATTCATCCCGTTCCTTGTCATCGACCTTGTGGTCGCAAGCGGACTCATGTCCATGGGCATGATGATGCTTCCACCATCCATTGTTTCGATGCCCGCGAAATTGTTGGTCTTTGTGTTAGCCGATGGCTGGGGAACTCTGGTGACCGCCATCTTGGCGGGCTACAGGTAGCACCTGACGGAGGAAGACGATGGAACAGGCACTTGCACTCGATACTGCCCGTCAGGCGATTCAGGTTGGACTCTTGGTGAGCCTCCCGATCCTTGCCACGGCGCTGTTCATTGGCCTCATCATCAGCGTTTTGCAGGCGATCACTCAAATTCAAGAAGCGACGCTGACCTTTGTTCCGAAGGTGATTGCGCTCGCCGCCGTGATCGTTCTGCTGGGCAACTGGATGCTTCTGACGCTTGTCCAGTTCTGCCAGTTCTGCTTTACGCGAGCCGGAAATCTGGGCCTTCAATAAGGTTGGGACCGATATGATTCCGAACGACCTCGCCGCCCTGCACGCCTTCTTCATGGTGTTCATTCGCTGTGGAGCCGCGCTGATGTCTTCGCCCTTCTTTGGCGCGCAGAACATGCCCGTGCAGGTGCGCATCTTCTCCGGATTGGCGATCGCGGGAGCCATTTCTTTGGTGGTGAAGCCCACCATTGGAGCCGTCCCGGCCGATATGGGTGGACTTCTCACCGCCGCCTTTATGGAGGCCATGGCCGGAGTGCTCATCGGCACCCTGCTTGGATTCACCCTTCAGATGGTTCAGGTAGCGGGCACCTTCTTAGACATGCAGATTGGCCTCAGCATCAGCCAAACCTTGAACCCGGTGACCGGCGTGCAGGTCACCATCATCGGTCAGTTCAAGTACATGCTCTCGCTGATCGTCTTCCTCTCGATGGATGGTCATCACTACGTGGTTCAGGCGTTGGTGAAGAGCTACGAGGCGACCGGAACCTTTGGCGCCGGATCGATGGATGCGATCTATGCGGGGGTGCTTGCCCTCCTTGCCCAAGGCATGATGGTCGCGATGCAGATCGCTGCTCCGGTGATGGGCGTGTCGATGATCGTCGACGCTGCTCTTGGTGTCATTAACAAGGCAGTTCCGCAGCTTCAGCCGATTCAAGTGGGTATGCCCGCCAAGTTAGGTCTGGGTCTTGCAGCCGTTGGGCTGACACTTCCTGCGCTGGTAGCCGCTGTGCACTCCGGCACCGAGCGCGCCGCCTTTATGATCGGAGGGGTTTTCGGGATTCGATAACCCGACGCTGAAGGTCTATGGCAGGCGAATCTGGACAGGAAAGAACCGAGCAGCCAACAGAGAGGCGCAAAAAAGAAGCGCGCAAAAAGGGTCAGGTTGCGAAATCGGTAGACCTCACCGGTGCGGCCGTTTTTCTGGTCATCGTCGCCACGTTGCCATCCGTTTTCTCTTCCGCCGGAAATGGCTTGCTGGATACCGTTCGCGGCTCGATGTCGTCTCTGCCGACCGACGCATCCTTAGGTTCGATCGGTCGAAACATCCAAGCGGCGATCTCGCCGATGCTCATGCCCCTCGCCATGCTGATGGGCGCGGTCATGGTCACCTCGATCGTAGCAACCGTTGGTCAGACGGGCTTTCTCTTCGCGACCGAAGCCATCCAGCCGAAGTTCTCGAAAATGAACCCGGCGAGCGGCCTGAAGCAGATTTTCAGCCGAGTTTCGATTTTCAACGCCGCGAAGGCACTCTTCAAGAGCTCGATTTTTGCCTACATCGCCTACTCGGTCATCTCGGCTAGATGGGTGGAGTTGGGGATGCTTTGGAGCCTTACTCCTCTCGGTTCACTTGCCCTGATTGGGGAGATCGCCAAGACGATCCTGCTCAGAATCGGTGTCGCCTGGCTGGTCATCGCCGCCATCGACTACTTCTTCCAGCGCAAGCAGGTGGATTCGCAGCTGAAAATGACCAAGGAGGAGGTGAAGCAGGAGATGAAAGACGCCGAGACCTCACCCGAGCTCAAGATGGCGCAGGATCGCCGAAGACGCGAGATGAGCAAAAAGCGAACCGCGCAAGCCGTGAAGACGGCCGATGTCATCATCACCAACCCGACTCACTACGCCGTCGCCATCACTTACGATTCCAGTAAGAACGTGGCCCCGGTTGTTGTGGCCAAAGGTGTGGACCAAATGGCGCTCCACATTCGAAAACTGGCGAACGAAGCGAAGGTTCCGATTATCGAGAACCGACCCCTCGCTCGTGCCCTCTACGCGCAGTGCGAGATCGGCGATTACGTACCTCGTGACCTGTTCCAAGGCGTTGCGGAAGTGCTGGCGTACGTCTATCGAACCGTCAAAAAAGCGCGAGCCTAAGAACACCCTTAAAGGGAACCCAGCAAGGCTGTACAGGATTTGCTCAAATATTTTAGGAAATCCCTTGCGCATCTGAAAATGCCGCTATAGTATTTGAGCAGGTCTCAAGTGATTACCAAGAACGGAACCAAACGGATCACGCTGGCAGAGGTGGCGAACAGAGCGGGAGTATCCCTCTCCACGGCGTCATTTGTGTTGAACGGCAAGGGCACCACCCTCCGCATTTCCGAACTGACTCGAGACCGAGTTATCGCCGCCGCCGCTGAGCTGGACTACACGCCGAATCTCTTGGTGAAAGGCATGCAGAGCGGCCGAACGAACGTTCTTTCGTTCTTCAACGCCTTCCGGAGTCGCACCATTGGCGACCTCTACATGGATCGTTTGATGGCCTCTTTGGAGATCGCCGCGCGGGATCGGGGCTTTGATATGCTCGTCCACTGCGCGTTCCACAAGTCCGCCCAAGAGACCTATCGCTTCCTGAACGGTGGTCGAGCGGATGGGGTGATCGTCTTTGCCCCGTTTGAAGACGACCCGCTTCTGCCTTATCTGCGAACCAGCCGAATGCCCGTAGTGCTCATCAACTCCACGGATCCCCAGGGCATCCTTGGGTCGGTTCGCGAAGACACCGCTGGGGGCATGCGAGCCGTCGCCGAGGCTCTTTACGCAAACGGCCACAGGCGAATCCTTTCCTTTGTTGAAGAAGGGTCGCAGGTTCACGATGCGGAAGCGCGTGTGAATTGTTTGAGCGACTCACTGGCGGAATTCGGCATCGACCTACTCCCTTCCGAAGTGGTGGATCCCAATGCGCGATTCATCGAAAATCAGTTGCCGGACATCTTGAAACGAACCGGAGCCACCGCCATCTTCTGCTGGCGCGACTACCTGGCTTACCAGTTGCTGGAAGCGGCTCAGAAGCTGAGAATCGACGTCCCCGGTCAGCTCTCCGTTGTCGGATTTGACGGCATTCATTGGCCAAGCTCAACCGCTCACCAAGCCGCATCCGTCCGTATCGACTTATCTCAACTTGCCGCGACAACCGTGGCAACCCTCGACGACCTTGTCCAGAACGCCGGTCGACCTCGAACCCAAAAGGTGATCGAGGCGAAACTCGTATCTGGAACGACCCTTGGCCCTGCTCCCATTGGTGCAGCGCCGAAACCCTGATTCATTCACTCATTTGGGAGCACAACGATGTTTCATCCCGTAACAAACCGCAAAGCCTTTACGCTTATTGAACTTCTCGTCGTTATTGCGATCATCGCAATTCTTGCAGCTATTCTTTTCCCCGTTTTTGCTCAGGCAAAGCGAGCCGCGAAAGACACGGCCGCGCTGTCTAACGTGAAGAACGTTGCCACCGCCATCGTCATGTACTCGACAGACAATGACGACATCATCGTTCCTCACGAGACCACCCAGAATCCTTGGACAGCCTGGTCCATCTTGATTCACCCGTACGTGAAGTCGGTGGATATGTACTACGATCCGGGTCAAAGCCTGAAGCCCACTCCGTTCCCGGCACAGCCTTGGAACACGACGGGCACCGGTTGGTGGGGTTGGCAAACCCAAATGACGATCAACCGCGAGTGCTTCGCAAACGATCTCTACAACTGGAATCAGAACCGATCCATGACTTCCATGGAGCACCTCGCTTCTCGAATCGCGTTCACCTTTGGTGAGGTCCAAAACGGAGCGGGGCAGAACTCGCAACACTGGTTCTGGGCAGATGAAGCATCTTGTTCATTCCTCTCCGACACTCGCACCGACTGGTGGTGGTCGCAACGATTCAACTCGATCGCGAAGGCTGCATTCAAGTACCACGCAGACGGCGTGATCACCGCATTTGGAGATGGCCACGCGAAGAAGGTCCCTCGCCAACGCTACATCCAAGACAACACGTCTGAGGGTCAAATCTGGAGCCAATGCCGACCGCGCAACTGGGGTCCGGACGGAAACCGAGGCACCGCGGACGACTTGGATAACGAGGTATCCCGATACTGGGGTAGAGCTTGGCAGGCTAGCTACTAAGGACAGTTAAACGAATGGAGAAACAAGGACTGAAAATTGCCGGTGCTGTCGGCGCGATCATCCTCGCGGTCATCGTATTAGTGATGGTTTGGAAGGGTTCGGCAACGCCAGAACCCACCGTTACCAATCTGCCGGACTATAGCAAAATGAGTCCTGACCAAATCGCCCAAGAACGCGAGAAGTCCATGGAAATGGAACGCACTCGCGGGCAAAAGTAGGCAAACTGCCCAAGGGCTTTCAGGTATCTGAAAGCCCTTTTCCTTTTTCAATGATTCTATCTCTACTCATCACCGGTGCCCTTGGATCTGCAATCATGCAGGAGTCGTCTCAATCTTTCAAAATCCTCGTCGACCGCCCTAGGCAATTGATTGAAAACTTTGGCGCTTCCGACTCTTGGACCGTCGAGCCTCTGATCCACTGGCCCGCCGAAGAAAGAGAGAAAGTAGCGCAGCTTCTTTTTGATCCTAAGAAGGGAGCGGGACTCTCCTCTTGGCGATTCAACATTGGTGGTGGACTCAACAACGAGTCGATCAACAACCCTCTGCGCACCGTAGAGACCTTTGAAGTTGCTCCCGGAAAGTACGACTGGAACCGTTGTCCGGGCCAGATGTGGATGCTGAATGCCGCCAAGCGATACGGCGTTCCTTCCATTGTTGCGTATTCGGTAACACCCCCTCGGCGGCTCACACGAAACGGATTCACCAACGGGACCGACGGTCTGGGGTCGACCAACCTTAAAGAGGGAGCCGAAGCCGAGTATTCTGCTTACCTCCTAGATATTGTTTCGCACCTAAAGCAACATGGACACCCGGTCACCCACTTAAGCCCGGTCAACGAACCCGACTTCGAATGGAACGGTCGACCTCAAACGGGATCGCAGGAAGGGAACCGTGCTTCCAACGACGATATCGTCAACATTTTTACCGCCATTCATAGCGATATCCAGAAGAGAAAGCTATCCGTTAAGCTATTGGGACCAGAGGCGAACTCGCCGCAAGTGGGTTACGAGAAAAACGACGGAATGTCGAAGAAGTACAAGGAGCCGTACGGAGCTTATGCGCCTTACTTTGCCGACAAAAAAGATTGGGTGAAGTCGGTGGGACTCACCTACGGATACCACTCCTACTGGGCGGATAAGTTCGACCGGATGGTGAACAACCGGGTTCGACTGAAGGAAGCCCTGAAAGCTATTCCCGAGATGCCCATTTGGCAAACCGAGTACTGCCAAATGCAGGGTCCGCGAGACGAAGGCGGCTGGGGAAGAGACCTAGGGATGACCCTCGCACTCAACACGGCCAGGCTCATCCACCTCGATCTCACCATCGTAGAAGCCTCGGCATGGCAATGGTGGCTGGGGGTGAGCGACGGTGACTACAAAGACGGGTTGGTGTACGTAGACGACCTAAAGGCGTCCAAGGGCAACATCCATGCTTCCAAAACTCTGTGGGCGCTCGCCCAGTTTTCGCGATACGTGCGACCTGGATATCGTCGAATCGAGGTCACTGCGCCAAGCAAAGATCCCATTCAGTCTCCGATGGTGAGCGCCTACAAGTCGCCCGATGGCAACAAGGTGGTAGTAGTTCTCGTGAATACCGACGGGGATTCGAAACTTACCAATCTTGCTCTCGACGGCAACTACTCGGTCGAGGGTTTCCGAACATCCGACGATCCGGCTGAAAACGTGAGGTCGTTCAAAGTGTCGAACGGGGCGTCTTATTCCGCGCCACCGCGATCGGTAACCACCCTGGTTTACACCAAACGGTAGTTCGAAACACTTACAATATTGGGACATGAGCCGACACCGGAGTCGCCCGCTTGCCCTCTTTGCCCTCATCGCAGGGGTGTCTTCAATAGCCTGGTCAAATCAGGGGATGGGGCTAGGCACGCTCTCCGATTACGACGTTGTCTGGGATTCCCCATCCAAAGACGCCGCCGGCTCGATGCCTATTGGCAACGGTGAACTGGTTCTGAACGCCTGGGTGGAGGACGCCTCGGGCGATCTCATGATCCTCTTCGGCAGAACCGACACCCTCTCTGAAATCTCGCGAATCCTTAAAATCGGTCGACTGAGGGTCCATATCGGCGATGGAATCTGGGCCAAACAAGAATTTCGACAAAGGCTGAACCTGAAGCATGGGAAGATCGAGTTCAAAGGCAAAGACCACTCGCTGGAACTGATCGTCCATGCAGATCGCGACGTCTTCCACCTCACCGGAACTTCTAAGCTCGGAACCCCGATTGTGGTCACCGCCGAAAACTGGCGCACCAAACCCAGAGTCCTGGAACCTTGGGAAAACGTCTCCGCGTGGAGCATGAAGGATGCGCCCTTCCCACTAGTGGAATCGGCGGATAAGTTCTTTGAACCCGCCGCAAAAGATCAACTCGGCTGGTACCACCGAAATCCAACTTCGGTGGTACCGACCCTTCTCAAGCTGCAGTCGCTCCAGAACCTTTCAGGCACCTTCGATCCGCTCTTAGACCGAACCTTCGGTGCTCTTGTCTCCGCCCCTGGGTTCGATCGAGTGGGCACCAACCGGCTTATCACGCCAAAGCCGATGAAGACGTTCTCCATCTCGGTAGCAACTGCCACTACTAAACAGCCCGATAAGTGGGAAGCCTTGGTGGAAAACGAACTCCACCAATCGCCTGTGCGAGCCGCCTTTTCTCGAACCGCTCAATGGTGGGAGAAGTACTGGAATCGATCTCACGTCTTTGTGCGGGAGAAGGCGACCGGAATTGCGGCGCCCGCAAACGACTTTCCGCTTCGCAAAGGGGTGGATAGCGGCGGCGGAAACCGGTTCAGAGGAACGATCCAGAACTGGCTCGCCCTAGATCGAGCCGTCAAACCCAACGACATCAACGCTCTCGCCAACCTTCCCGAGCAATCCGCAAACTGCCTTTTCACCGCCAAGTCGTTCACTCTCAGCGCCGTGATCACCCCCGAGGCAAACGACCAGGGTCGATTGGAGCCGGGGCGCATTTTCGACAAACTCACCGCCGGGCAAAACAACGGATTCCTCTTCGATACGCACCCCGGCAACGCGCTGAGATTCATTGTTGGGAACCTAGAAATCTCGGCCCCGAACGTCTTAAAAGCCGGCGAGAGGGCGCATGTGGTGGCGGTGTTCGACGTTGAAAACGGAACCGCTACCATCTACAAAAACGGCGAGAAGGTCGCCGGTTTTGAATCGCCCAAGGGGTCGGCGATCACTCGCGGGTACGTTCTGCAACGATACGTGCAAGCCTGCCAGAGTCGCGGCGAGTACCCGGTGAAGTTCAACGGAGGCTACTACTGCGTGGAACCCACCGCCATGGGCATCGACTCCAACCCCGATTTCCGTCGGTGGGGAGACGCCCACTGGTTCCAAAACGTGCGGCACATGTATCACCCCATGCTCGCCTCCGGGGATATCGAGATGACCGAGGCGTTCTTTAGGCTGTACGAAAAGGCCCTCCCGCTAGCAAAGGCGCGCGCCGCCAGCTATCACGGTGTGAAGGGTGCTTACTTCCCAGAGACCATGACCCCCTTCGGCACCTACGCAGGCGGCGATTACGGCTGGGATCGCACCGGGCTTAAGCCGAACCAAGTTCAGTGTCCTTGGTGGGACGACGCCTGGAATCAGGGTCCGGAACTGGTGAACCTCATGCTGGATCGGTGGGATTACGCGCAGGATCTCTCCTTCCTAAAGAGCCGAACCCTGCCGATGGCGAAAGAGATGCTGCTCTATTTCGACACCCGATT
This sequence comes from bacterium, assembly GCA_027483535.1. Classification (GTDB taxonomy): domain Bacteria; phylum Armatimonadota; class Fimbriimonadia; order Fimbriimonadales; family Fimbriimonadaceae; genus Fimbriimonas. Next base: position 11,778 of record JAIXUN010000001.1, on the reverse strand, counting down.
TAAGCGAGACGCCAACGGCAAGCTGCTGGTAGACCCTACTCAGGTGGTGGAAACCTACTGGGAAGGTGTGGTGAACGATTCGCCCGTGGTGGCGGGACTGCACCGAATCCTCGAGCGACTCACCGCGCTGGACGCTTACCTAGATGCCGACCTCAAAGCGATTGTCGCTCGCCTCACCAAAGCCCTCCCGCCGATTCCGCTGGAGGTGAGAGACGGCGAAAAGCAGCTCTCCCCGGCAGAGAAGTACTCGCCCAAAACCTTCAATGTAGAAAACGGAGAACTTTATCCGGTGTGGCCGTTCGGAGCGGTTTCGTTGCTCAAGCCGCAACTGATCAGCGAAGCAAAGGTGGCGTACAAGAACCGCAAGAATCGGCTGGATAACGGATGGGGTTACGATGGCAACGTCGCCGCCACGCTGGGCATGAGCGAAGAAGCGGGTCGAATTCTGGCTGGCAAAGTGCGCAACAGCCACCCCGCATACCGATGGCCCGCCACGTGGGGTCCTAACTTCGACTGGCTCCCCGACCAAAACCACGGCGGAAACATTCTTAACCAAACTCAACTGATGCTGCTTCAGTGTGAGCCGATGGAACTCGGCGGGCGCATCCTGCTTCTTCCCGCATGGCCAAAAGATTGGGACGTCTCGTTCAAGCTCCACGCCCCCGGCAAAACCGTGGTCGAGTGTGTGTATCGGGGCGGAAAGGTCGAGAGTCTGAAGGTCACGCCCGAGCGGCGTCGGAAGGATGTGGTGCTGCCAGGAAGATAACAGACAAAAAATGACTTTATAAGTACATCCTTATCGAAAGCCGAGATGCTCACGATCTGTAGAAAAGAACGAGGCACTGTTACTAGCTCAGAAACTGAGATGCCAACAGATCGTCCAGGTTCGTTATCGTGGTAGATCGGCAGAGACCGTCAATAATGTCCAAACAACGCTTTCTAACCGTTTCATCACGCGTCTGTTCGTAAAGTCTAACAATGGTCTCACTGTTCCGTTCCATAAACCTTCCCGTGCGAAGGTTTTCAACAGGGTCTGAATTTGCAATTAACTGACTAGACTTTTCAAATGCAAGAAGAACAACGTCTGGAAGCCTTGCAGACGTTGTCTTAAGCAGCTCAAAAAATCCGAAAGCCTCGTCTTTAAATCCTTCGCTCTCAATGAACTTAAGCGTTAGATCGGTGGTCTTTTCGAATGTTCCAGGATCCATTTTACGGAAGCAACCCGCAGCTGCACTCCGAACAGAAACTTCTTCATCATTAAACGCTCTCTGAAGAATCTCCGAGGACTCTGTTCTGAGTTGTTCGTCTGCTAGAAGGTCAGCGGCCACTTTAGCAACACCTGCCCTCACGAAAGAATCAGACGCTAGCACAGAATTAAACATGGTTTGACACTCCATGCCAGAGAGGTAAGCAAAGGTAAGAAACTGACCACCAGCATTTCTAGCCGAGTCATCAGAGGACTCCAACATCCGCTGTACGATCTCTTTCAAGTTAACAAAGTGTGTTCGAATTGCATAGCTCATGAAAAGGTGCACGCGGCGCGAACCCAATAGCGCTGGAGAATCAATAGTCATTAACTTCAAAAAGAGACGAATGGACTCCTCTCGATCAATACCAAGCAAAGGCATAAGAACGGAGACCACTTGATTGCGTATGATATCTGAAGGATCAATCACAAGTGCCTCGATAGTCCGCCTGAGACTTTCGAAAGCATCCGGAACTTTCCACAATATCTGCTCCACTGCATGTGCGATAGCACCCCGATCAGAATTGAGACCCAAATGCTCAAACTCCTTCACTTTAGAACAAGGCGCTGTTATCCGGTCAACAGCTGAGTTTCGTTCTATATTAATCAGGAAACGCAAAACATCACTTGGAACACCATAAAAGTGCACCGAATCAAAGCAGCGACAAATCGCGCGAACCGTCTCCTGATCGGTATATCGCATCGCATTTCGCACGAGTGCCCAAAATACTTCCTCAGGAAAATCTTTGACCGAACCTAACTGATAGAGTGCTTCAGCAGCATACGTATTACTTGAATCATCAGGAAGTTTAGACAGTAAAGAAATTAATCTACTGGGTTCGTCGATGAGCTCTTTAGCCATTCGGCGCGCAAGCTCTCGCTCTCCTCCACGTTCCCACCATCTTTCAGCGCGCCCTGGCTGTGAACATCGTTCGATCGCTCTAAGCCAATGATCATCCGTGAGAACACCAACTGGGGCCTGTATCGGTGAGTTTAAGAACTGCACTTCTGAAACCCCTTTTGGCCCGATCGTTTCTGGCTTTCCAAATTTACGCTCCAGCTCTTGCCATCGTTTCACTAAGTGCGGAGGATAAAGTGATCTGTCAATCGTCGCGAGGAGTTGATACTGGGAAAATCCCAGTGAAGAGCCCTGCAAATGTCTCATCCGACCCCGAAGATCATCTTTTTGCAAATACTCCCATGATTCGAAGTGATCCAAGAGTGCGTCAAATAAACTGTTCAGTTGATCTCTGCTCAGGAACGGAGTGATTACTGCAATCAGATTTTTTGATTCCCAGTTATGGCAATCCGACCACGATTGTGACCTCGCAGCAGGCAGGGAAACAAGTAAATCTAGTGCTAAATCCCTGAAAGCCTGCCCATTGCTTTGCAACATTCTCACGAGAAGCCAACAGGCTACATCAAGGTCTAAGTTTCCTTGGAGGAATCTGATATGTGGATCGCATTGTTGTGGTGACTTTGCGCCAAGGGCTTTCAAGGCGATGATAAGCCCCTCAAGAATGTCATCTGATAAATCCAAGCTTGAGCCAAACGATTTGAAACACCAAATCGAGTCAGTCACTAACTCGTTCCTGCGTCGTTCTTGAAGATTCTCGCGTGCGAGCGAAATTACCACGGGAAGAAAAAAGTCAACAAAGCTGGTTGCACATGACGCCGCGATCTTTAGGACATCGCTGCAGCTATGAAAACGATGCAAAGCATGATCTTCGCGATAACTCCTGAACGGGTTCGATACACCTCTGACTCGCGCATCTTCCAGCACTCGACTGAACCAGCCCTCTAGCACTTGCATTGCTACTGTAGGCGAGCGGTTCGCTAACTCAAATGTCATCATCCTCGTTTGCGTGCCGAAGGGCATTTCATCAACGCTAATGAGTCCCCGGTCGATCATTTTTAAGTAGAGCTCCGGGAGACCTTCGGCGTCATCAAATTCCATGAAATGGATTATTTTGGTAGCATGAGCTGGAAATGAACCCGCAAGGTCTAACCAGGAATGCAGTATCTCGACTACAAGGTTCGCGCGTTCGCGAGCCACTGTCCACACCAGATTCACTGCTAAATCACTGTCTTTCGTGTTAGTTTGATCGAGCCAGGTTTTTAACCAACCTGTCTTGTAGATTAAATCAAACCACGCAGATGATCGCATCGTTATCTCACTCCACAATCCCAAAGAGTGATCTGTGCTCTGTCGGCATTCGATTAGAAGGTTGAGTTCCTCGACTTCGGGATCTTGCAGGGTTCGTAGCCAATCAAAGATGCTTCTTTTAAGATGAAAGCGGACATTTTGTGAAGTAAGTAACGTTTGAAGTGTTTTTCTATAGGTTGTGAAGTCTTCGGCTCTCAAGAACGTCAAAACTTGGCGAACTACACCTCGACAGTGCAACATCTGGTCTTGTTGTTGAAGATATTCGATTACATCTTCGTCCGAAGTGACAAAGTGCATGGCGAACAAATAGTCAAAGAACGATTCATGAAAGAATCCGATCAGTCCTTCATCATGACTTAGTATTCTCTCAGAAAGAAGATAGTCTGCTTCAATTGGGAAGAGAACCCGGAAGGAGTGTTCGCTTATTGAAAGAGTCTTCTGTGCTCGAAGACGGTTGAGAAGATAAGTAATTGAGGCGTTGATGTTAGCTGTTGGATATTTGACAGAGAATTCTCTTCTCTTTGAAGACCAGAATGCACCAAACAAGTCGTGCTCAGTTTGAAACTTGGTTGTTTCGTTGAGATTCTCATATATCTTTAAGAAAAGTGGGGTTTGCAAGATTTTTAATTGGGAGGTTGAGAGATGGGTCGGATGCCTCCTAATCCGTTCAAGAGCTGCGACAACCTGTTGTTCAGTGAGTTTTCCAAGCTTATATTGAGTTGCTAAACCTCTTTCGTTGTCTATCAGTTTCCGAAGCCGGTCGTCTGTCGTTAAATCATATTCTCGACATGCCAGAACGATGAAACAGTTCTCCCTTCCTTTAACCTCTGCTAGCATCTCTCGGACACTTTCAAAGGCTTGAGTTAATCGTCCTGAGGTAGTACTTACGTTATCCAGTTGGTCAATCACGAGCAGCTTCTTACGATTGGCTGCCAAACCGTCTAGGACTCTTAAGGGAGAATCGGGAAGTCCAAAGGCTTCACCTAGCTGTTTCGGCGTATTTGGAGGAGAACTGAGGCGGTCCAACCTGATACCAAGTGTTAGCCAATCTAGCTCTTTGGCAGCTTCGAGTATTTGTCCACATACGTTGGTTTTTCCCGTGCCTGCGCCACCAGTTATTACGATGATCGGCCTGGTTGTATCTGCTTGCAGTTTCTGTAGGACGAGGAAAGCATCATCGCGCTGTATGGACTCGCCTCCAATTAGAAAATGATGGATGGAGTCCAAGTATCGTAACGTTTGATCAGAAACGGCTGCTATCGTAGACTTTGGGAAGTTCGTTGTAGAGAGTTCTATTCCTGCTTTTTGTAGGTAATCGTGCAAGGAGATGAGATCCCAATCGTGATGCATGTTCGTTTGTGAAAGCTCTCGCAGCTTTAATTCGAGTGAACCTTCAACGGGGTTGTTGTCCGTTAGGATTCGACATTTATCACCGAGCATTTCACGTAGAACGGTGTCAGGTGCTCCTTCGACATAAATTGACCTTAGAAGTTCAAAAGTTTGGTCGGGTGAAAATTGTGTCTTGTCAGCAAGGTTTTCAAACTGTTCTCTTCTGCGTTTTGCCTGCAGATGGAATGATCTAAAATCTTTATAAGTGGGAACGCTGCGAGATTCCTCTGTCAGATTTCTAAGTTCTTCGGACTCCCCCTGGCTTATGAATTTGAACTTTGCGTGAGATTCCCTTGTAAAGATCGCTGCGAAGCCTTGAATAACGCCCTTCTCGAGAAGGCGCGAGAGATTCCAAGGGCCTTTTGAGTGCTGGCGCTTTACCTGATGATATTCGATCCCCCCTTCATTTGTGGTTAGTCGCAACTCCGCTACACTGTACGTATCTCCAAGTGGCTCGATATGAACTGATGTCAACGTCCCTTGGAGTACCTTGGCGAGGCACAGCGAGATCCAGGTGTTTTCATAATGGTTCCCAAGCTTTTCAGATTCTCCACCAGGTAGTGCCATGTACTGTGATCCTCAATCCGCCCTATGTTACTGTATAGGGGAGTACTGTGCTCATCTATTCAAGGATCGTGAATTGAATGTAATTTGCAAATCGTGGAATGGTCCGGAAGCTTTTTGGCAGACTGAAAGGTTTTTATGAAAGATTGCGTTCGAGTGTCGCGCAGTTCTCCTAGATGCTGGAAGTTTGATCAACGTACGACAACCCACCCCCAACCAGACTCACGGGTACCCTAAAGGACACCGATGTCGGTTCGCGTACGCTTCGCTCCTAGCCCTACAGGTCTGCTTCACGTAGGGGCTCTTCGAACGGTCCTGTTCGACTACCTATTCGCCCGCAACAAGGGCGGACAACTGATCTTGCGGATTGAAGACACCGACCGCACCCGATACAACCCCGAGAGCGAGCAAGAGTTCGTCGACACCCTGCGATGGGTGGGCATCCAGTTCGACGAAGGACCCCACGTCGGCGGTCCGCACGCCCCATACCGACAATCCGAGCGCGCCGCCGAGGGCATCTACGCCAAGTGGATCGCCGAGCTAGAGGCGAAGGGTCATGCTTACAAGGCGTTCGAGACCAGCCAAGAGCTGGAAGAGATGCGCGAATTCCAGCAGATCAACAAGCAGCCCTTGGGCTACTTTGGTGGCGACTGGCGAGACGCCTCGCCCGAAAAAGTGGAAGCCGCCATTGCGGAAGGGAAGCCGTACGTGATTCGACAAAAAATGCCCCGCGATAAGAAGATCGTGGTGCAAGACCTCATTCGCGGCCGCATCGAATTCGATTCCAACACTCTGCCAGACCCCGTTCTCATCAAGGCAGACGGCATGCCGACGTACCACTTTGCCGCCATGGTGGACGATCACCTCATGGGCATCACTCACGTGCTGCGCGGAGAAGAGTGGATCAGCACCTCGCCGTACCACTGGACCCTCTTTGAGATGTTCGGATGGCAACCGCCCATCTTTGTTCACTGCCCGGTGATTGTGGGCAAAGACGGCAAGAAGCTCTCTAAGCGACACGGCGCCACCCGAGTGCTGGACTACATGGCGCAGGGCTACATGAAGGGCGCGCTCAAAAACTTTATCGCGCTCATCGGCTGGGCGCCCGGAGACGATAGGGAAGTTTACGAAGACGAGCAAGAGCTCATCCAAGCGTTCAGCATCGAGCGACTGCAACCCTCACCCGGTCAGTTCGATATGGAGAAGCTGCGCTGGCTGAACGGTCACCGCATTCGCCTCATGTCGCCAGAAGAGATTCTGGCGGAGATTGAAGGGCTCCTTGCCGAAGCGCACACCGTTCAGTACTGGGAGAACTTTGTAGACGAACCCATGCCGAACCAAAAGCCGATCGACGGCAAAGAGGTGCTTGGCAAAGTTCAGTTCTTGGTGAAACGAGCCCACGAGGATCGCGATTACGTGCTGAAAGCGATTAAAGAAGAGCGAGAGCGCGTCGGCAGTTTGGTGGACTTCGGCGATGCCTGCGAGTTCTTCATCGTCGCCGATGATTCGCTGAATTACGACCCCAAGGCCACCGCCAAGTGGTTCACGGGTCAGGCCCACGTGCCCGCCCTGTTCGACTTCCTCACCGCCTGCTGCGAAAACGGCACCTTTGGGGCAGATACCCCGGCGGAAGAGTACGAGAACGCGATCAAAGACTACTTTGCCTCCAGCGGGTTAGACAAACTGGGTCCGATTGTTCACCCCACGCGGGTGGCGCTCACGGGCAAAACCGTGGGTCCGGGCTTGTTCGAACTGATGGCGGTTTTGGGTCCGGAGCGAATCAAAAACCGAGTCGCCCGTGCCCGAACGATGCTTTCCTAAAGGCAACCGCCTCGTAGTACGTAGCGAATGTTGAACTTGCGAGTAGTCGAAGCCGGGAAAGACGACCTGTCTTTCATCGACGATCGAGGAACGATCCGCCGCGACCCCCAACTGGAGCGGATCGTTGCCGAGATCATTGAAGACGTTCGCACTCGAGGAGACGAGGCCCTGCTGGAGAGCGCTCGCAAGTTCGATGCTCCCGGGTTGAGCAGCATCCAGGTCACCGCTCAAGAACTCGAAGAAGCCGCCCTGGAAAGAAAGGAGTTCGAGGCGCTGCGCTTTGCGCTTCACCGTGTTCGCACCTTTCACCTGCATCAGCTAGAGGTGATTCTCGACGGCTGGTTCGACGAGTTCGGCAACTCGCCCAGCACACACGGAATGGCGGACGTGCTGGAACTGCGTGAGCCCCGCAAGCCGATCGAGGTCCATTGGGCGATCTCCAAACGGCCGTCCAATAAGTTCGATCGCATGCCAAGAAGCGGCGACCTCGGCGTGGGTCAGCGCATGCGCAGCATCAACGCTGGCGGCGTGTACGTTCCTGGCGGAAACGCGGCGTATCCAAGCTCGGTGCTCATGAACGCCATCCCCGCCACCGTGGCGATGGTGCCCCGAATCGCGGTCACCACCCCCGCGCGGAAAGACGGCACTCTCCCCCCGGCGGTTTTGGTGGCGTTGAGAGAGGTGGGCGTGGACCAGGCGTTCAAGGTCGGCGGAGCCGCCGCCATTGCCGCCCTTGCACTGGGTACGGAATCGGTGCAACGGGTCGATAAGATCGTGGGTCCGGGTAACAAGTTTGTAAACGAGGCGAAGCGGCAGCTTTGGGGGGCGGTGGGGTTAGACGGCTACGCCGGATCCAGCGAGGTTTGCGTCTTCTTCGACGGCACCCAGAACGCCCGATTCGCCGCCGCCGACCTGCTCACCCAAATCGAGCACGCGCCAGACAACGTCGGATTCTTGGTCGCCGTGGGTACCGAAGCGCTTCAGGCGGTGCTCGCCGAACTGGAGCTTCAGCTCACCGGTGCGCCCCGAGAGGCTTCTATGCGAGAGGCTCTTGAAACGGTCGGTTGCGCCATTGTGGTACCCGACTTTGAAACTGGCTGCGAGGTCTGCAACCGAATCGCTCCCGAGCACCTTAGCCTTGCCGTGAAAGATCCCGAAAAGGCGCTGGAGCGTATCGCGAATGCCGGGTGCATCCTGGTCGGCGAGTGGACCCCGGAAAGCGCGGGCGATTACGTTCTGGGTCCGTCTCATACGCTGCCCACCGCCGGAGCGGCTCGGTGGCAGGCTCCGGTTTCGGTCGCGGAGTTTTTGAAGCTGCAAAGCGTGGTCCAGGCATCGCCAGAGGACATGCGGGAACTCGGCCCGGCTATCGAGGCGTTGGCAACGTTAGAGGGCTTCCCGGCTCATGCCAACGGCGCCACCGTCCGGCTCGATGCGATTCGAGATCGGTGAGTCTTGTACGCCTGGCTGAATGGCTAAGTGCCGGAGTCCTGCCACGAAGCAAGCAATGAAACTTTTCAAATCTTTCCTTTACGTTTTGGGCGTTTTGTTAGCTGGCGTGATGGTCCTTGTTATCTCTTTGTTTTTCACCCAGCGCGAATTCGAAGCACAAAACCAACAGCTCGCTTTAATCCTCAAAGAGAGTGGATCAGGGCAAACAACCAGTAAACAGATTCTGGAGCGGATTAAGGGGCAAGGGCTGGCGGTTGCAGATGTCTCAAACGACTCCGAGCAAGTAATCATCATCGGCAAGCCCGTGCTGAGCCTTCTCGGCGTTGGGGCTAGATGGGTGGTTTGGTTGAACATTGACGAAAAGGACCGCGTGGTTGCCTCGGAACTAGAGAGTCAAACGATTGGGTACCCTTAAACCTTCGTACGTCTATCGGTTTTTTACATCAAGGGTATTTGACACCGATGCTTCGTTCACCTCGCCTCAACCTGCTCGATCCCATCGACGCGAAGAGTCCCCGTGCCAGATTCTGAACAAAAAAGAAGGAAGCTAGATTCGTGAAAAGATCAAAAGGTGTAAAGACCAAACAGATAAAACTGGCACTGTTGGTAGTTAGTGTGCTCACGATTCGTGGTGCATACGCCGCTTATGAGGACCAACATATCAAGGTTATCCACAGTAGCTATTATCTAAAGTCGGTTCATCCTTTAGTGCAGGAGCGATATCTGGAATTAAGGAAGGTCCTTTATACCAGCCGAAACTCAAAGGACGCCCTCCTGAGCGCTTTAGTGAAAAATGGTGCTTTGATCGACTTGGATATTAACGATTTAGGTGAGACTGGTTATGCCAGTTCTTTTGACCATCAGGTCCCTAAGGTAAATGGTGTCCAACTATCTATGCCAGATGACGGAGCTGTAATCATCACGCTAACGAATTGGAATTCATCCAACTGGCGAGCGGAGCTGAACTTAGCACTGCCGTTTAGGTACGGAATGGACTTGAAAGAGGTTTTGGCGTTGCTAGTTTTAGGTCGGCTTCCTCTTTGAGTCCGTATCTCAATCTTTCTTATGCCCAGGAGTTCATGACACCGATGCTTCGTCTACCGCGCCTCAACCTACTCGATCCCATCGCCGCTCTGCAGCGAGTGCTCTGGTGTCATGAGAACAAGGTGCTCATTCTAGGCCTAGATTGGGACCCACCGCTTACCCAGCGAGGCCGGAAAGTCGACTTCCACATCGGGCCGGATTACTCCAACCGTCGTGAAGAAGCAGATCCGTACAATGCGCTCATCGCTTGCCGCGACATCGGTGCGGCGATTGCCGAATTCGGGATCGAGAATCTGCTTGTCGATATCGTCGAAGAGGTCTGAAAACATGAGAGTGGCTCGTCGCAGTATTGGTTCGCCGATGAGCAAGCGGCTAGGACTGTTTAGACCACCGCCATATTCAATAAAGCTAGGAATGTCTTATACTTAAACTAAAGATAGGCGCAGAGATGAATGATACAGCCATACCAAGCCCTCTGGTGCTGTACTTGAAAGAGTACGTTCAACAATGGGCCCACTTGGCTGAATTCAGCCAAGTATTCGAGAACCCGTATGAGACAACTCTGAGGATTGTAAGGGAACAGCGAGATGTCACGATAGCCTTCGAACACGATTGCACTGTCTGGATATGTGGATCAACGAGAGCGCATGGCGAAGTGGCGGAGTCCTGGCAAACCAATCTCTACCGCGAGGATCGAGACTCCTACAATTTGCAGCAGTTTATCGAAGACCCAAGGAGTCAGATTAATACAAATGCGCTCGCGAGCATCAGAAAACTTGTCTATCGAAATAAAGTCAATAAGTGCAAGCTTTACTTGGAACTGAACAATGCCGTCATCAGCGAATTTGTCGGCTTTTGGCTCGATGGGGATTGGTCAGTTGTTTAGTGTTAACGGAAGAGGAGCATCGTGTTGATCGAGCTCGTCTCATGAATGCAGAAGAATAGGAGTCTATAGATGGTGATGGGCTACTTTCCGCTATCTTTTCCCCATCTGGCGGGGATTCCAGACTGGCTGTCGGTGATTGTGGTGAGCTCAGTCTCGGTAGTGTTCGCGATGTTCTTTTGGGAACGATCACGCATGCGGCCGGTAAACATCTTTTTGCCCATCCTTACACAAATTGGCGTAGCCTCGACCCTTCTGCCCGCGATGGTTCTCTATGTTCCAGGGATATTCGGCGTCGTTTTGGTTGTGTTCCTCATCAACAACCTCGGCGTCACCCCCAAGCAACTCTCCCGATCGCAAAAGGCTTGGACCGGATGCATTTTCTTCGTAGTCAACTTATTGCTCCTCTACGGAGTGGGCTATGCAGGTTATTGGATGATTCTTTGATCGTGCGTGCGAGGAAAGACAAAGTGCAGTTTATGAAACACAGGTTGAGTATGGAACATCTTCAAGGAGTCCCCGTTGTCTCGATTGAAGAGGCTTCAGGGGTGTTGTGTTGTTATGCACGATTAGCCACCCGTGAACAATATGAACCACTGAAATGTATTTCTTTTGAAAATGCTTCGGCGACAGTTGTGCTAGATGTCGATACCGCGCAACGGCTCATCGGTATCGAAGTGGTCGTACCGTATCCCAAGGTGAAAATATTTGGCTGGCTGAGTTCGAAAAGATTGAGAGCTATTGAAGTCCCTAAAGACGAAGGGCTAGCCCCATTCAGCCTCGGAGATGTCATCGTAGATGACGAGGCGGCTCTCAGCGTGACGATCGCCAAAGTGGGCGACGTTTATCGCATTCACTGCATCGATCCCAGTGCCAACTTGCTTACTCTGAAGACGATCAATCTTGCAGGTGTTCAACTGTTCGTGGACCCGGAACATGCACTTCAAGGATTCCTGATTGTTTTGTGAACGGCAGTAGTCTCTTTCGAAGACTGGACGATGTCGACCGAGGCATCTGCTTAGAGTTGCAACTAAACCAACCGGCACGCAAACACACCGGGGCGGTACTCTCCAGTAGACCAAAATTGCGCCGGCCCCCGCCCCGTCTCCCCCGAGCAAAAAGCTCGCCGAGAGGGGCAAGGAAAGCCAATCTTGGTCCAGAACGGGGAAGTATCAATGGCGAAAATCGGCTTTGTTGGAATGGGCGTGATGG